>JAVKKH010000002.1 GCA_031296405.1 Candidatus Tepidifontimicrobium thermophilum | reverse complement strand
TGACGTAGTACTCGGGCTTGCCTCCCTTCAGGATGGCGCCCGCGCCCACGCTGGCCCACCCGACCACGAGGCCGAGGAGGGTTGCCAGATCCATCGCTCACCGGCTTTCTTCGGATTCGCCCTGTTCTGGGCCGCGGCGGCACGCCAGCCGGTAGGCCAGCACCCGGGCCACCACCTCGTCCACCGACTCGTGCACCACGTACTTGTGCCCGGTGGTGAGCGAGATGACGGTGTCGGGGGTCGCCTCCACGGACTCGATGAGGTCCGCGTTGATGACCGTCTCGGTTCCGTTGAGGCGTGTCACCTTGATCATCGGCTCCGGCCGGCGGGGCCCGCGGAAGCGCGGGCCCCGCCGCTCCCGAGCCGGTTATCGGCGGAGGGAGATCAACTCTTGAAGGAGCTCGTCGGAGGTGGTGATGACCCGGGCGTTGGCCTGGAAGCCCCGCTGGGCCGTGATCATGCTGGTGAACTCCTGGGCCAGGTCCACGTTGGACATCTCCAGGGCCCCCGCCGTCAGCGCCCCCCGTCCCCCGGTCCCCGCCTCCCCTACCGCAACGGGGCCGGAGTTCGACGACTCCGCGTACAGGTTGCTCCCCGCCTTCAGCAACCCCCCGGGGTTGGCGAACAGCGCCAGGGCCACCTGGCCGATGACCTGTGTCCGGCCGTTGGAGTACAGGCCGGTGATCACCCCGTTGCCGTCGATGGCGAACGACTCCAGGCTGCCCGTGGCGTAGCCGTCCTGGTGCTGGAGGGAGACGGTGGAAGCGCCCCCGTACTGCGTCAACCCGCTGAAGCCCAGGGTCAGGCTCAGGGGATCCGCCCCGGTCGCGGGGTCGAAGGTCAGCGCGGCGGTCCCACCGCCCGCGACCGTTCCGTCGGCGCCGAACGTCACGGTGCCCGTCCCCACGTCGGTGCCATCGTAGCGCGCGGTCCACGTCCACTCGTTCGTCCCGGTCTTCTCGAACTCCACCACGAGCTGCACGGCGTTGCCCAGGGAGTCGAACACCGTGACGGTGGTGGTCCAGGTGGCGCCCACGTCCGCAGCCGCATCCAGGTTGCCGCCGAAGGTCACGTTGCCCGTGGCGCGGGGCGGAATGTGGGTGCCCACGGGGATCCTCAGGGGGGACAGCGGCCCTGCGGGGTCCACGGACCCTGCGGCGTCCGCCTGCCAGCCCATGAGCCGCAGGCCGCTGCTGGCATGGACCAGGTTGCCGTCTGCGTCCATGACGATGGCCCCGTCGCGGGTGTAGAACCGCCGCAGTCCGTCCCCCACCACCAGGAAGCCGTCTCCCTGGATCGCCAGGTCGGTGAGGTTGCCCGTGTACTGCAGGTTCCCCTGGGTGAACAGGGTGTCGATGCTGCCCACCTGGACGCCCAGCCCCACCTGCATGGCGTTCATCCCGCCCCGCGCCTCCGAGGGCGCCTGGGCGCCCCGGATGGTCTGGCTCAGGGCTTCCGCGAAGTTGACCCGGCTGGCCTTGAAGCCCACCGTGTTCACGTTGGCGATGTTGTTGCCGATCACGTCCATGCGGACCTGGTGGTTCCGCAGGCCGGACACACCGGAAAACAGCGACCTCAGCATCTTTCCCCTCCGGTTTTGGGGGCCCCCTCGCACGAGGACCGGCCCCGAGTGTGCTCTACGCGATCACCGCGCCGTCGATGTTGGTGAAGACCCGCAGGCGGTCCGCGGGTATCACCGTCACCACGGTGCTGGCGGGCACGCTCACGACGAACGCGTGGCCGTCCACCAGGACCACCGCGTTGCGGCACCCTTTCTGCCGCGCCGCCTCCACCGCCGCAGTCAGGCGCTCCACCTGCTCCGGGCTCACGGCCACCGCGCGGCTCTGGAAGCGCTGCTGGGCGTGGTGCGAGAGCCGTAGCGCCTCCGCCAACGCCCGCTGGAAGTTAGCACCCGGCGCCTGCGGCCCCGCCGGCACCTGCCCCGCGGCCTCCGGCCCGGCCACCCTGCGGATCAAGCCACCACCTCCACCAGCTGGTCCAGGGTGTAGGCTCGGTCCCCCACCACCAGCACGAATGTCCCGTGCTGCCGCCGCACTGAGGAGACCGTCCCCTCCACCGTGGAACCGTCCTCCGCCTGTACTTTCACCCGGCGGCCCACGAGGCCGAAAGCCGCTGCCGCCTCCTGCCGACGGGCCAGCTCCAGCACCGCCTGGGAGACGTTGGTCATCTGCTCCAGGGCGCTGAACTGCGCCAGCTGCGCTACGAACTCGCGGTCGCTGACCGGTTGCAGGGGGTCCTGGTGGCGCAGCTGCGCGACCAGCAGCTTCAGGAAGTCGTCCTTGCCGAGCACCCGTGGCCCCGCAGCTGCCTGCCCGCCTGCCTGCACCTGCTGCACCTGCACCGCCACCACCTCCTCACACCACGTAGTCCACCGAGCCCGCGGCCATTCGGACTTGGTCCACGCGGCGCTGCGTCCGGACGCGGCCGGACGGTCCAACGGGGACCGGTTCTTCTGGTCCCCTACCGCGACCCCGCGGCAGGATGTCCACCTCAAGGCCCGCGAGGGACAGACCCCGCCCTCCCAGCGCCTGGTGCAGGCCGGCCGCCTCGTCGCGGACCGCCTGCGCCACCTCGGGGCTGGCCTCCACCCGGGCCCACACGGTGTCCGACCGTGCCCGCACCTCGAGCCGGACCGGCTCTCCACGTGTGTCCCGAAGCTCCAGCCGTAGCCGCTGCGGCGCGGAGGTCTGTGACGGCGCCTCCGGCGGCACCGGAGCGGCTGCGCCGGGCTCTCGGGGAGCTCCCTCCTCCCTCGCTCCGTGCGCTTCTGGAGCCGTCCACGCGGCACGACCTGTCCGTTGCGCCACTTCGAGCGTTCGCTTGGCGCGCTCCTCGAATCGCCCGAGACCTGGCTCCCGCCTCGCCGCCTCCTCGTCGGGTGACGCCTCCAGAGGGGCCCCCGCTGAATCGCCGCTCGGCGCGGCCTGCATCCCAGGCTCCCGGAGCCTGACTCCGGCCGCCCGCGCAGGCGTCTCCGCCACGGTAAGCTGAGCCTCCGGACCCGGCTCGCTCTGCCCGCGCGGCTCGAGTCCCTCGGGCAAATCGGCCTGGCCGACCGACACCCCTGGCCCGGCGACGTTCGGGGCTCCCGCGTCCGAAAGCCGCCCGCTCCCGGGTGTGGAAGCAGGTCCCGGCTCGGGTCTCCACCCCCGCAGCTCCCTGAGCCCATCCACCGAGGCCGCAGCACCTGACTCACTCCGCGGCTTCCCCTCTTGGCCCTGACCGGAACCACGCGGCAGCTCGGACGAGGGGACGGACGAGGGGACCTCCGTGGGCCCTGGGTGACCGGGTGAAACGAGGGGCTCGGAGGACGGGGCCGCGGTCACGAGGTCGGAGTGGTGCTCCTGCCTGGTTCCGGGGAGCACTACCAGCCCCGCCGCGTGCGGCCTCCCTGCGGCCAGTCGGGGCAGCTCCAGCTCGGCCCCGTGAAACTGTGGTGGAAGGGGTACGGGGTCAGCTCCTCCGGGCTCCACCTCCGACCGCGGCGCGCGGGTGGCCGGCGCGGGCGAGGCAGCCGGCGCCCGGGACTCGCGTCGCGCGCCAGCCTCGAGGCTTGCATCGGCCGCGACGACCTGCATCGCCACGGGTAGCCCCGGAGGCGTGGGTCGGGCGGACCCTGCGATCCCGAGCTGCCTGCGCGGGCCGGTGGACAGCCCGGCACCGCGCGCGGGTCTGGGGGCGTCGGTGGCAGGGGCTTCGAGCATCTCGGAGGTCCGGGCGTCCAGAACTGGTGCGCGCACGCGCGCACCCGGCGCCGTCAACCCGACCGGACCAGGGAGGGCAACTCCCTGTGCACCCGCCCTGGAGCTCTCGCCTGTTTCGCCCTCGGGCACCGCGTCGTGCTCTGCCTCTTGCTGGATCGAGCCGTCGGCGCGTTCCGGAGGTCCCGCGGGCTCTGCCCGCCCCTCGGGCTCAGGACACCTCGCCTGGGGCACCACCAGGGCCAGCAGCGCCGCGAACTGCGCGTCCGCCAGGCCCAGTTGAGCGCGGACTTCCACCGCCTCGGGGGACCCGCACGGCCAGACAGCGGGTAGGTTCACCGGTCACCTCCTGCCCGCAGCCTCTGCCAGGTGCTCAACACGCGCTCCACGTACGCCCGCGTCTCGCGGTACGGAGGAACGCCGCCGAACCGGACCACCGCGCCGGGCCCCGCGTTGTAGGCGGCCAGGGCCAGCGCCACGTCTCCGAACCGGTCCAGCAACCCCCGCAGGTATCGCACGCCGCCCTCCACGTTCTGGGCGGGGTCGTACGGGTCTGCGACCCCCAGCGCGCGGGCCGTGGCGGGCATGAGCTGCATCAGGCCCGCGGCACCCGCGGGGGAGGTCGCCTGCGGGTCGTAGCCGGACTCCGCCCGCACCACCGCGTCCACCAGGGCGGGGTCCAGCCCGTACCGCCGCGCGGCCTGCTCTACCAGGTCGCGGAACTGCCCCGCGCCCTCCCTCCGGGTGCGTGGGACCCCGGTGCCCGAGTCCAGCTGTGCTTCGATCCACCGGATCCGCGCCAGGGTGGTGAGCATCCCCGGGATCATACCCGCCTCCTCCGGCGGAGCACCGCTAGCTCGTCCAGCTGCGCCTGCTCTCGCCTCGCCTGTTCCCTCTGGTGCAGCCGCCAGCGCCGCTCCCGCACCTGCTCCACCACCTTCCGGTCACGGCGGAGCTGCAAAAAGCGTGCCCACAGCTCCTCCACGTGCCGGGAAGCCTCTGCGCGGGCCCGTTCTACCGCCGCCAGTTCCTCCCGCCGCCGTTCCATCGCCTCGGCCCACCCCCGCAGCTCCCGGGCGTCCTGGGCGTGTAGCACCCGCTCTTCAGCCTCCCGGACGGCGCGGCGGGCCAGGTGGCACCGGGCCTCCGCCTGCCGGAGGGCGCGCAGCGCGTCCGCCAGCTGGCGCCGCGCCTGCCGCTCCCGCAACCGGCGCAGCCGAAGCAGCCCCTCCAGCCGGAAGCGGAAGCGCTTCACGGTCCTTCCGCCAGCTGCGCCAGCCGCCCGAGGGTCTCCTGGAAGCCGCTGCGTTCGGCCGGCAGCTGGCGGAGGAAGGCGCGGATGGCCTCGATGCGGTCCAGGGCGGCGTCCACCCGCGGGTTGCTGCCCCGCGTGTACGCGCCCAGGTTCACTAGGTCCTCCACCTCGCGGTAGGTGGCCAGGTGCGCCCGCACGGCCTGTGCCCACCGCAGGTGGTCCGGGCTCACCACGGACGGCATCAGGCGGCTGGTGGACTCTAGGACCTCCACCGGCGGGTAGTGGCCCTGTGAGGCGAGACCCCTCGACAGCACGATGTGGCCGTCCAGGATGCTGCGGGCGTGGTCGGCCACCGGCTCCATGAGGTCGTCGCCCTCCACGAGCACCGTGTACAGGGCGGTGATGGAGCCCCGGCGGGCGGTGCCCGCACGCTCCATCAGCTGCGGGAGCAGGGCGAACACGGAGGGCGTGTAGCCGCGGGTGGTGGGCGGTTCGCCCACCGCGAGACCGATCTCCCGCTGGGCCATGCAGAAGCGTGTGACGGAGTCCATCATGAGCATCACGTGCATGCCGTGGTCGCGGAAGGCTTCCGCGATGGCCGTGGCGACGAACGGCGCCCGCGCCCGCACCAGGGGGGGCTGGTCCGAGGTGGCCACCACCACCACGGACCGTTCCAGGCCTTCCCCCAGGTCGTTCTCGATGAAGTCCAGCACCTCGCGTCCACGCTCCCCCACGAGAGCGATCACGTTGGCGTCCGCGCTGCTGTGTCGGGCGATCATCCCCAGCAGGGTGCTCTTGCCCACGCCGCTGCCCGCAAAGATACCCACCCGCTGGCCGCGGCCTAGGGTCAGCAGCCCGTCGATGACCCGTACGCCCGTGGGCAGCGGTTCCGTGATCCGAGGGCGGTGCAGGGGGTTGGGCGGGTCCGCGTGTAGCGGCCTCCACTCCCGCACCTCCAGGGGCCGGCCGTCCAGCGGGCAGCCCAGGCCGTCCACCACGCGCCCCAGGAGCGCAGGACCTGCGGGCACCCGCATGGCCCGGCCGGAGGGGACCACCTCGCTGCCCGGACTGAGCCCGCTCAAAGGTCCGAGCGGCATCATCAGGAAACGGTCGTCGCGGAAGCCCACCACCTCCGCGGGGAGTTCGCCGTCCGCGGTCTGCACCGTGCACCACTCACCCACGTGCACGCGGGGGCCCCGGGCTTCCGCCACCAGCCCCACCACCTGCACCACACGGCCCGTGACCTTTACCGGGTCCGTCCGGCGCACCGCCTCCAGCCACGCCTCCAGGGGCAAGGGCGCGGGCTCACGCACCGGAGACCTCCTCCAGCCGCTCCTGCAGGGTCCGCAGCTGGGTCGCCACGGTGGCGTCCACCACCCCGGAGTCGGACTCCACCACGCACCCGCCGTCCACCGAGGGGTCCGCGACCCAGCGCAGCCGCACGCCGGCGCGCTCCAGGTCCACGCCGGACGACCGAAGCCGCTCCAGGTCCTGCGGGTTCACCCGCACCACCAGCGCGCCGGAGGTGTGCAGCCGCTCCGCGGCCTCCCGTACCCACCCCAGCAACAGCGCGGGGTCGCACTCCACCGCACGCCGGATGACCTTGCGGGCCACCTCCAGTGCCAGGGTCACCACCGCGGGCGCGAACTGCTCCGCCAGCGACGCCGCGGCCTGTCGGCTGAGGTCGTCCAGCAGACGGTCCAGCCGCCGCAGCCGTTCGCCCCACGCCGCCTCCAGCTCCGCGCGCGCCCGCGCCTGGGCCTCGGCCACCGCCCGGGCTGCCTCCACCTGCGCCGCCTCCTGCAGCCGCCGCGCGGCTTCGTACGCGGTCCGCAGGACCTCCGCGGCCTGGCCCGCCTCCGGTCGCGGAGCGGGCGCCATGGTGGTGGTGATCCGGGCGATCACCTCGTCCCGGGGTGCCCCCTTGATGACCGCGCGCACGTCGCCGGCCACCGCGCCCCCCTACACCAGCACTTCCTCCTGGCCGCCGCGGGCGATGACGATTTGACCCGACTCCTCCAGCTGGCGCACCACGTTGACGATGCGGCCCTGGGCCTCCTCCACGTCCCGCCGCCGCACGGGGCCCATCAGCTGCAGGTCCTCCCGCAGCCCCTCCGCCGCCCGCTGGCTCATGTTCCGGAAGATCTTCTCCCGCAGCTCCTCGCTGGCGCCCTTCAGGGCCAGGGCCAGGTCCTTGCTGTCCACGTTGCGCAGCACGATCTGTACCGAGCGGTCGTCCAGGCTCAACAGGTCCTCGAACACGAACATGAGCTTCTTCACCTGGGCCGCCAGCTCGGGGTCCTTCTCCTCCAGCGCCTCCAGGATCACCCGCTCGGTGGCGCGGTCCGACTCGTTGATGATAGACACCAGGGCCTGGACGCCGCCCACCGCGGTGAACTCCTGGGTGGGCAGGTTGACCAACTTGCTCTCCAGCGCCGCCTCCACCTCCCGGATCGTCTCGGGGGTGGTGCGGTCCATCACCGCCACCCGCATGGCCACCTCCACCTGCAGCTCCCGCGGTAGGCTCGCCAGCACCGCCGCGGCCTGCGCGGGCTTCAGGTACGCCACCACCAGGGCGATGGTCTGCGGGTGCTCCTGCTGCAGGAGGCTCGCCAGCTGGGCGGGGTCCATCCGGCGGAAAGCGTCGAACGGGCTCACCTGTAGCGATGTGGTCAGCCGTTCGAGGATCTCCGCGGCCCGCTGCGGCCCCACGGACCGCTCCAGGAGTTCCCGGGCGTACTGCAGCCCGCCCACGGACACGTACTCCCGGGCCAGGGCCATCTGGTAGCACTCCTGCACCACTTCCTCCCGCTCCTGGGCGGTGACCCTGGGCAGGTTGGCGATCTCGAAGGTGAGGGCCTCGATCTCCTCCTCCCCCAGGTGGCGCAGCACCGACGCCGCCAGCTCGGGGCCCAAAGACACCAGAAGCATGGCCGCCTTCTGACGTCCGCTGATGGCCTGTCGGGTCGCCACAGCTACTTCTCCTGTATCCAGCTCTTGATCACCGCGGCGATGTCCGCGGGCCGCTCCTGCGCCATGCGCTGTAGCTCACGCCGCACCACGGCCTGCTGGCCTTCCTCGCGTTCCCGCAGGGCCCGCAGGATGCGCTCCTCCTCGTCCTCCTCGGCCGGCGGGGCAGCAGGCGCCACCGGGACCGGCTGCAGGGTCTCCACCTTCACCGGCGCGGCCCGGCGCCGGCGCAGGAGCACCAGCACCACCGCGAGCAGGGTCAGCAAGCCGGTACCGCCGGCCGCAGCCACCAGCCACAGGGGCACGCCCCGTCGCCCGTTTGCCGTCGGCGCCTCCGCCCGCGGGGCGGGGGACTCACTGGCGGCGGGGAAGTCCACGGCCTGCACCACCAGCACGTCGCCCCTGCGTCGGTCCAGGCCGAGGCCGGCAGCCACCGCGGCCTCCAGGGCCTGCACCGCCGCCTGCGGAACGCGGCGGTCCACTAGGACGGCCACCGAGAGCCGCCGGATGCCGCCCGTGGAGACCGCCCGCTCCACCCGCCGCGTGACCTGGTAAGTGGTGCGCGACTCCCTGCGCCGGTACTCGGAACCGGACGCTGTCGCCGGTGCCTGCGCGTACGAAGGCACGGACACCGTGGCGGGCCCACCCGGTGGGAGCCCGCCCCTCCCCGCGTACGACTCCTCCACCGTGACCTCGGAGGTGGGGGCGCGCTGGTCCGGTAGGAAGCTCTCCTGCTCCACCTGCCGGCGGCTGAAGTCCACCTCCGCACTGACCCGGGCCAGGGCCTTCCCCGGTCCCAGCACCTCGTCCAGCATGCTCTGCACCCGCTGCTGGAGGGCGGCCTCCACCTGCTCCCGCTCTCCCAACTGCACGGTGTTCACACCGGACGGGTCCTCCTGGCCCGCGGAGAGGAGCCGGCCCCGGGTGTCCACCACCGTCACCCGCTCGGGCGAAAGCCCTTCCACGCTGCTGGCCACGAGGTGCCGGATGGCCCGCACCTGCCCGGCGCTCAGGCCTGCGCCGGGCCTCAGCGCCACCACCACCGAGGCGCTGGGAGAACTGGCCTCATCGCGGAACAGCCGGTCCTCAGGGATCGCCAGGTGCACCCGGGCGGACTCCACTGCGTCCAGGGTCTCGATACTGCGCACCAACTCGCCCGCCACGGCCCGCTGCAGGTTCACCCGCTGCACCAGTTCACTGGCCCCGAAGCTGCTGCGGTCGAACAGCTCGAACCCCACCCCACCGGAGCGGGGGAGTCCCTGCGCGGCCAGCTGCAGGCGCGCGGCGTACACGCGCTCCCGCGGGACCTCCACGGTGGTGCCCGCGCCGGTGAGGCGGTAGGGCACGCCCATCTGCTGAAGGGCTTCCACCACGCGCGCCGCCTCCTGCACGTCCAGCCGGCTGTACAGGGGCACGAACTGCGGGCGCGCAAGCCAGCTCCACGCCGCCAGCGCCACCGCCGCCCCCGCGGCCACCAGCGCCACCACGCGCTTCCGCGCAGGAGACCAACCCGACCACGCCTGCAGCACCCGCAAGCCCCCCGCGCGCTACACCTGCATGCGCACCAGCTCCTGGTACGACTCCAGCAGCCGGTTCCGCACCTGGATGGCCAGCTGGAGGGCCAGGCCGGCCTCTTCCATGGCCACCATCACCGCGTGCACGTCGTCGGTCCGACCGTCCGCCAGGGCGGCCGCGGCAGCGTCCGCGCGGCGTTGCAGCTCGTCCGCGCTGCGCACCGCCCGCTCCAGAGCCTCCGCGAACGCGGAGAGGGTCTGCTGCAAAGGCGACGTCTGCGGCGGGCGTAGGGGGGCGATCCCGCGCACCTCCACGCCTTCACCTCCTTCCGAGCTCCAGGGCTTTGAGGATGACCTGCTTGACGGTGTTGAAGGCCACCGCGTTCAGCTCGTAGTTCCGGGCCGAGGCCATCAGGTCGGCCATCTCCATGACGGGGTCCACGTTGGGCAGGGCCACGAAGCCCTCGCGGTCCGCGTCGGGGTGACCGGGGTCGTACACGCGCCGCGGCGGCGAGGGATCCTCCACGATGCCCGCCACCACGACGCCGCGGCTGTCGGAAAGCGCGTCCCCTCCCAGCGACGCCGCCAGCCGTTCCACGAGGGGCGCGAAGAACACCACGCGACGCCGGTACGGCCCGCCCTCCGGGGTTCGGGTGGTATGGGCGTTGGCCAGGTTGGAAGTGGCCACCTCCATCCGCACGCGCTCTGCGGTCAGGGCCGAAGCGCTGGTGGCCAGGGCGCGGAACAGCGACACCCTTCCTCCTCCTCTAGCGGCGCCCCTCCAGGATGGCGGAGCGCAGTAACTCCAGCTTGGCTGCCAGCAGGTTGGTCAGGGCCATGGCCTGCAGTGCGGTGCGGCTCAGTTCCGCAGCCTCTAGCTCGGGGTCCGGCTCGGTGCCGTCCGACCGCAGGAACGCGACCCCCGGAGCGGGGATTTGTTCGCCTGCGGCCTCCTCGTACAGCGCCCGGAGGGTAGCCCCGAAGTCCACGTCGACCCGCGCGTAGCCGGGGGTGTGGGCATTGGCCAGGTTGCCCGCCAGCACCGCGTGCCGCCGGGCCAGGGCCCTCAACGATGCCAGCAGGTACTGGCCGGTAGCGTCCAGGACGTTGGCCATGCCACCGGAGGGCGTTGCACAATCGGTGCCGCGGCGCGGCTCCTCTACACCGCGGCCTCGGACAACGCCGCGGCACGGCGCCGCGCCCGGGCGGAGGGGATCCGCGCCATCTCCCGGTACTTGGTGACCGTCCGCCGGGCCACCGCAAACCCCTCCGCCCTCAGCCGGGCCGCCAGCTCCTCGTCCGTGAGGGGCGCTAGCGGGTCCTCGCCCGCCACCAGCTGCCGGATCCGCTCCCGCACGGGAAGGCTGCTGTCGAAGAACACCTCGAAGGGCACCACCCGGCCGTCGGGCATCTGCACGAACTTCCCGCTCAGGGCCCGGCTCACCGTGGACTCCCAGACCCCCAGAGCCTCTGCCAGGCGGCTCAGGGTCAAGGGCTTCAGGTGCGCGGGCCCGTGGTCCAAAAACCCCCGCTGGTAGCGGACCAGGTACTCCGCGCACCGCTGCAGCATCGCGTTCCTACGCCGCACTGCCTCGATGAACAGCCGGCCCTTGCGGACCTGCGCCCGTAGCCGCTCCCGCTCCTCCGAGGTCAGCTGGCCCTGCAGGAACGCCTGGCGGATCAGGGGGTGGATCCTCAGCTGCGTCACTGCAGCACCCACCAGTTCCACCCGGTATCCGTCCTCCGTCCGGTGGATGGCCACGTCCGGCACCGCCAGCTCCTCGGGCCGGACCCCGTCCCCGCCGTGGTCCATGTGGAACGCCTCCGCAGGGTAGGCGACCAGGTGCCGCCGGATGTACCGCACCGCGGCGTGCACGTCTTCCGCCCGAACCCCCAACCCCGCGGCTACCGTACCGTACTGGCCCCGGCCCAGGGCCTCCAGGTAACCCGCCACCGCGGCCCGCGCCACACGGCGCAGCGGGCAGTCCGGCAGCCGTTCCAGCTGGAGCAGCAAACATTCCCGCACGTCCCGCGCACCCACCCCAGCGGGCTCGCACGCCTGCAGGGCCTGCAGGGCGCGCTCCACCAGGTCCAGCGGCACCCGCAGCTCTGCCGCGACGTACGCCAGGTCCACGTCCAGGTAGCCGCGGCCGTCCACGTAGCCCACCAGGTGCAGGGCCACCCGCAGGACCGCGGGGTCCCTCACGTTCACCCGCAACTGCGCTTCCAGGGAGTCCAGCAGGTTGGCGGGAGCCGCCGCCCGGTCGAGGGCAGACGGCCGCTCCTCGGGCCGTTCGTGCCCATGCCACCTGTTCGCCCAGCTCCGCCAGCCGCCGAAGGCGAACTCCCCGCACCGGCTGCAGGTCACCCCTTCCACCGGGTGCCCGCAGTGAGGGCAGGGCACCGGCACCCGCTCCAGCACGGGGTTTTCCTCCAGCTCCTGCTCTACCCGGGCCAGCAGCTCCGTCACCGTCAGGGGAAGGATGGCGTTCACCGCGAGGATGGTCTGCAGGGTCCTCGCCTCGACCGCGGGGACGCAAACGGCACGCACCTCTGCTCCGACCATGTCACCCCTCCGTGCGCCGGTTTCTGCCTGCGCCGGCCCGCCCCCCTCGGTGCCGGTGCGGCCCTGCCGGGCCTGCTAGCGCAGAGCCCTCCGGATCGCCTCCACGAGCCGCGTCTGGTCGAAGGGCTTGACCACGAAGTCCCGCGCGCCGGCCTGGATGGCCTCCACCACCAGCGCCTGCTGTCCCATGGCGCTGACCATCACGATCCGCGCGGACGGGTCGCGGCGCAGGATCTCCCGTACCGCCTGCACCCCGTCCATCTGCGGCATGGTGATGTCCATGGTGACCACGTCGGGTTTTGCCTCCTCGTAGCGGGCGACGGCCTCTTCGCCGTTGCTGGCCTCCGCCACCACCTGGAAGCCGCTGTTGGTGAGGGCCTCCCGGATCATGGCCCGCATGAACAGGGCGTCGTCCACCACCAGCACCCTAGCCGACATGCGCCAGCTCCTCCTCCCGCAGGGCCAGCCGCACCAGGGCCGAGGGGTCCAGGATCAGAGCCACCCGCCCGTCCCCCAGGATGGTGGCGCCGGAAACACCGTCCACCTGGCCCAGGTAGCTGCCCAGGGGCTTGACCACGATCTCGCCTTCACCCAGAACCCGGTCCACCCAAAGCCCCACCCGGCGGCGGCCGCCCGTGACCACGCACAGCAACCGCCCGGGGTTTTCAGGGGCCGGCAGACCCAGCGCCTCGTGGACCGACACCACGGGCAACGCGTTCCCCCGCAGGACGGTGGCGCGGTACGAGCCCAGCCGGTGCACGCGATCCGCGGGCACCTCCACGATCTCCTGCACCCCCGCCAGCGGGATGGCGTACCGTTCGCCCCCGCAAGACACCAGAAGCGCCCGCACGATGGCCAGGGTCAGGGGCAGGCGCAGGGTAAAGCGCGTCCCGCGGCCGCGCTGGGTTTCCACCTCCACGGACCCGCCCAGGGCCTGCACCCCGGCCCGCACCGCGTCCATGCCTACCCCGCGCCCGGAGACGTCCGTGACCTGGCTGGCGGTACTGAGGCCCGGGTGGAAGATCAGCTCCACCGCCTCCTCCTCCGACAGCCGTGCTGCCGCCTCCGCGGTCAGCAGCCCCAGACCCACCGCCTTCTCCCGCACCCGGTCGGTGTCGATCCCGCGGCCGTCGTCCTCCACCACCACCAGGATCCCTTCCTCTTCCTGCACCGCGGCCAGACGCAGACGGCCTGCGGTTGGCTTGCCCAGCCGCTGGCGTTCCTCGGGCGGCTCGATACCGTGGTCCACCGCGTTGCGCACCAGGTGCATCAGCGGACCGCCGATCTGCTCGATCACCGACCGGTCCAGCTCGGTGTCCTGTCCCTCCACGACCACCTCCACCCGCTTGCCGGCCCGCTGCGCCAGGTCGCGGACGTAGCGCGGGAACCGGCTGAACAGGTGCTCGATGGGGAGCATGCGGGCTTTGAGGACCTGCGCCTGCAGGTCGCTCGCCACCCGGCCCAGGTGACCTGCAGCTTCCGCCAGCTCCTGCGCCAGCCCGTTGGCGCCATCCAGCCTCCGCAGCCGCTCCGCGATCTGCTGGAACCGGATGCGGTCCACCACCAGCTCGCCCACGAGGTTCATCAACCGGTCCAGGCGCTCCACGTCCACCCGCACGGTGCGCAGGGACGCCCGGCGAGTGAGTTCGGGGTCGTCGGGCAGCTTGCCCCGGGCCTGAGGGCCCAGGTCCAGCCACCGCTCGTCCCGCGCCTCCCCCGCGGGCATGACCCGCACGGACTCCACCTCGGGCCCGGCCAGCAGCTCCTGCAGCGCTTCGGGCTCCCGGGCCCGCACGCGCGCGGTGAACTCCAGCTCCAGCTGGCCCTGGGCGATGGCCTCCTCCGGTGGGGCCACCTGCTCGACCTCCGCGTGCTCCCGCAGCACCCGAAGTAGTGCCAGGGCCCGCGCCGCGCGCATGGGACAGTCCTCCCGCAGCCGCACCCGCACGTCCACCGGGAGCCCGTCCTCTGCGCCGCCCTCCTTCCACGCCCGGAGGCGCTCCACCAGCGCCTGCACGTCCGTGCGCTCGCCGCCGTCGGACACTTCCTGACGGAGCGCCCGCAGGGTGTCCACGCACTCCAGCAGGAGGTCCGCGAGCCCGTCCCCGCCGCGGCCCGCCCGCAGGGCCTCCAGCACCTCCTCCAAGGCGTGGGCCAGCTCCGCCATCCGCTGGAAGCCCAGGGCGCCCGCGGAGCCCTTGAGGGTATGGGCGCTGCGGAACAGGCCGGCCACCAGCTCGGGGTTGGGGCCCTGCCGCTCCAGCTGGAGGACTCCTTCCTCCAGAGCCTGCAGGTGCTCGTCCGCCTCGGAGAGGAAGACCGGTAGCAGGCGCTGCAGCTGCATCGTCCCTAGGCGGTCTGCAGCTCGGCCAGCTCGCGCTGCTCGTGGACCTCCAGCACCCGCTGCAGGTCCAGCAGCAGGATCAGATCGTCCCCCTGCTTCGCCACGCCCCGCAGGAAGGCCACCTCCGAGGCCGCCAGCAGTTCCTCCGGCGGCACCACCGCGCTGTCCGGCAGCCGCATCACCTCCAGGACCGCGTCCACCACCATCCCCACCCGGCTGCCGTTCATCTCCACCACCACGATGCGCGAGGCCCCGTTCCGCTCCCCCGCCGCCAGTCCGAACCGGCGCCGCAGGTCGATCACGGGGATCACCTGGCCCCGCAGGTTGATGACCCCCTCCACGAAGCTGGGCGCCCGGGGGATCCGGGTCACCTCCTGCATCCGGATGATCTCGTGTACGTGCTCGATGGGCACCCCGTACCGTTCCCGGTCCAGGCGCACCACCACCAGCTGCTGTTCCTTGGTCTCCCCGCGCTGCGCGTTCATCCCTCACCTCCACGGCTGTCGTGCCTGCCACCGCTCGGCTTCCCGGCCCAGCTCCCCGGAGGCCAGACTGTCCGCGAAAGCCGACACCACTTCCGGGTCGAACTGCACGCCCCGCTGCCGGTGCAGCTCCTCCAGCGCCTGGCCCGGCAGGACCGGGCCCCGGTACACCCGGCCCGTGGTCATCACCTCGTAGGCGTCCGCCACCGCCAGGATCCGGGCGCCCGCGGGGATGTCCGTACCGGTCAGGCCCATGGGGTACCCGCGGCCGTCCCACCGCTCGTGGTGGTGCAGCACCCATCGCACCACGTTCTCTCCGAAACCCGCCGCGGACAGGATCTCCGCCCCCATGACGGTGTGGCGCTGGACGATCTGGTACTCCTCCGGGGTGAGCGGGCCTGGCTTGAGCAGGATGGTGTCGCTGATGCCGATCTTGCCCACGTCGTGCAGCATCCCCGCCACCCACAGGTCTTCCAGGTCCCGCTCCGAGAACCCCAGCCGGCGGCCCACGGCCACCGCGTAGGAGGCCAAGCGCTCGCCGTGCCCCCGCAGCGAAGCCTCGTGCAGCTCGCACGCGTACGCCAGAGCCTCCACCAGCCGCCGGTGGCCGTGCTGCAGCCTGCGGAGCAGGTCCACCTGAACCAGGGGAAGAGCCCCCACGATCCCCAGCACGTCCAGTAGCTCCCGCTCTTCCGGGCCGAAGGGCTGCCGGTGCGCGTCCCGCACCACCGTGAGGGCTCCCAGGGTACGGTCCGCGGTGGCCAGGGGTACGCTGGCCACGTGGGACTCCTCCGCCTCGGGGCCGACGGGTGCCTGCGCCAGGCTCACCGGGACCACGGTCCAGAACCCCTCTGCAGTCTGGGAGCCCCGTCGCTCCGCCATCGCCACCGCCAGGTCGGTCGCCTCGGGACACAGGGTGACCGCAGCTGCGCGGTCCGCACCCACCGTCACCCGCGCGATCTCCGCCAGCCTCCGCAGGACCGCTTCCGGGCTGCTGTCCGCGGGCACGAGCTCCCGCAGGCGCAGCAGCGGCTGGAGCACCTCCCTCCGGGCGGCCTCGCGGAGGCGGCGGAGGTGCACGACTGCCCGGCGCACTTCGCCGGCCAGGGTCTCCGGATCCAGGGGCCGCGCCACCACGCCGGCAGCACCCCACCGAACGGCTTCGGGTACCCGTTCCGGAGGCGCCACCGCCACCACGGGGACGTGTGGGTAACGGGTCACCAGCCGGGACGCGTCCTCTGCGGGCACTTCGTCCACGTCCACCACCACCGCGTCCGCCTCCCACATCAGCGCCGCCGCCTCCGACCCGCACACCGAGGGGACGTGACGGAACTGGACGCCCGCGTGGCTCCCCCCCAACGCCACGCTGCCCACCACCACGCACCGAAGCATTTCCACGACGGCCGCGCTCCCGCGCAGCAGCGTTGCAAAGTCCGTGCCGTCACGCGCCACGGGCACCCAGCCATCCGTCCACCACGACGTCCCCCGCGTCCACCCACTCCCCCTGCGCCAGGATCACCGCGCGGTGTACTACTGCCTCCAGCTCCCGCACGTTCCCCGGCCAGGCGTACTGCCGGAGCTTGTGCAGCGCGGCTTCCGTGAACCCCCGCACGGGTCTGCCGGTCTGCCGGCGGTACTTCTGCACGAAGAACTCCACCAGCAGCGGGAGGTCCTCCAGCCGCTCCCGCAGGGGCGGCAGGTGCAGCGACACCACGTTCAGCCGGTAGTACAGGTCCTCCCGGAACGTGCCCTCCCGGACCATCTGCCGCAGGTCCCGGTTGGTGGCCGCCACGATGCGACAGTCCACCCGCACCGGCCGACTGCCGCCGACCCGTTCCACGACGCGTTCCTGGAGCACCCGCAGCAGCTTGACCTGCATGCGGGGCGACATGTCGCCCACCTCGTCCAGGAACAGCGTGCCGCCCTGGGCCTGCTCGAACTTGCCGGGGCGGGAGCCCACCGCGTGGGTGTACGCGCCCTTCTCGTGACCGAACAGCTCCGTCTCCAGCAGGGTCTCCGGCACCGCCCCGCAGTGCAGCACCACCAGCGGTCCGGAGGCGCGGCGGCTCTGCAGGTGGATGGAACGGGCCACCAGCTCTTTCCCGGTCCCCGACTCCCCCGTGAGCAGCACCGTCGCGTCCGTGGGCGCGACGATGGAGGCCACCCGCAGCACCTCGAGCAGGGCGGGCGAGCTCCCCACGACTCCGTCGAAGCGGTAGGCCCGCGCCAAGTCCGCCTGCCACCGCGCCCGTTCGTCCCGCTCGCCGCGCAGCCTCACGAGCTGGCGGATCCTTTCAGCCGCCACCTCCAGGCCCTCGGACCCAGCCACCACGTCCGTGGCACCCGCGCGCACCGCGGCGACCACCTCCGAGACCGTGGGCGACAGTAGGGCGACCACCACGGGCAACTCGGGCGCCCTGACCCGCACCGCAGCGACGCCCTCCGTACGGCCCACCACCACCGCGGCGAGGTCCTCTGGGCGGGGGAGAGGTGCGCCTTCCGGTACCACCGTCACCCCCACGCCCGCACGCCTCAACTCTCGGGCGAGCTCCTCCCCGAGGCCATCCAGGGGTTCGAGGAAGAGGACCGTACCGGGCGAGGCTTCTGCCAGACGTTCCGGGTGTAGCTGAACTGTCTTCCCCATGGCTCCCCGGATCCGAAGAAATTGGGGAGTCGGGACGAGCGGACTCAGTCCGCCGTCCACGGCTCCCCCCGATGGGTCCCTCGGGACCCGCGAGGCGTCACTGCAAGATCCGTGCCACTACACCTGGAACCGGGCCACCACCCGCTCCAGGTCCTCCGCCACCCGCGCCAGCCGCTGGGCGCCACCGGACATCTCCTGGGTGCTGGCGGAGATCTCCTCCACCGCGGCGCCCACCTCCTCCGCGGACGCGGAGTTCTGCTGGGCGGTCTCGAGCAGCTTGCGCACCGTGGCCTCGATCTGCTGGGCGCTGGCGGACAGCTGCTGGGTGGCCGCCGACACCCCCTCCGTGCGGCCGGTCACATCGGCCACGCTCCGGCGGATGCGCTGGAACGCCTCGCCCGCTTCGTCCGCCAGCCGTACGCCCGTCTGCACCTCCTGGCTGCCGCGCTCCATGGCCCGCACCGCCCGCTGCGTCTCCTCCTGGATCTCCCGAACGATGTCCGCGATCTGCTCCGCGGCCTGGGCGGACTCCTGGGCCAGCTTGCGGACCTCCTCAGCCACCACCGCGAAGCCCCTCCCCTGGTCTCCGGCCCGGGCCGCCTCGATGGCCGCGTTCAGGGCCAGCAGGTTGGTCTGGGACGCGATCTCCGTGATGAGTCCCACGATGCGCCCGATGTTCTTGCCCTTCTCTCCCAGCACGGACACCACCTGGGCCATCTCCTCCGCGGCGCGGCGGATCTCCCCCATGGCCTGTACGACCCGCTCCACCCGCGCCGCGCCCTCGGAGGCCGCCTCGTTGGCCTGCTGCGCGGCCTGCGCGGTCTGGCTGGTGTTGCCCGCCACCTCCTCGAGCCCCTGGCTGACCTGCTGGACCGTCTGGGTGGTCTCGTGCACGCTGCGGGCCTGCAGCTCCGCGCCGCTCGCGACCTCCTGCACCGCCCGGGCGATCTCCCCGGCGCTGCGGGCCACCTGGTCGCTGGTGGCCGCCACCTGCCGCGAGGCGCCCGCCACCTCACCGGCGCTGTCCCGCAGCTGCTGGACCATCTCCCGCAGCGCGTCGGTGGCCGCCTGAAGGCCCGCGGCCATGCGTCCCAGTTCGTCCTGGCCGTAGACCGCCACGCGGTGCGTCAGGTCTCCCCGGCTGAGTGCAGCCACCGCCTCCTCCACAGCCCGTACCTGCGCGGTGAGCCGCCGCGTGGTGGCCCACCCGAAGGTGCCCGCGATCACCAGGCCGAGCAGCAGCACGCCTGCGATGTTCCGCCGCAGCTCCACGCCGAGTGCGGCGACCCGCTGCTCGCGGACCCTGGCTGCCTGCTCGAGCTGGTCCTGCAGCTGGTCCAGTTGCTCCCGGGCCGGGTCGAAGGTCCCGCGGACCTTCTGACGCCCCTGCTCCAGCGCGTCCCCGGAGGTCAGCAGCCCCTGTTCGTACTGGGACCGCAGGGCTCGGATCTCGTCGCCCCAGGTCCGCACGCCGCTGGCGAACCCCGCGGCCAGCAACCGGTCCCGTTCCTCCTGCAGGAACTCCTGCGCCTTGGTCGCTCGGTCCACCGCCTGCTTCAGGTTCTCGTCCATGAACTGGCTCAGCTCCTGGTACCGGGTGCGGTGGTTGGGGTCCGTGCCCAGCAGAGCGTAGAAGGCCGACAGGGCCTGGTAAGCGTCTCGGTCCGCCTGCAGGACGTGGTCCAGGGCGGCCAGCTCCCGCTGCACCGCCGCCAACTCTGCCCGCACGCGGTCCACCGCCCGGATCCCCATCCAGCCGCCGACCAGAGCCACCGCGCCCAGCAAGCTCAGGGCCACCAGGAGCTTCCACCGCACGGGCCAGTCCGCCACACGACGCCAGCGCTTCATCCGCCGCTCACCTCCACGCGCAGCGCCTGCAACCTCCGTGCCGGAGCGCCGCCCGGATCTCGAACCAGACCGCCCGGCTACCGGTACGTGTCCAGGAAGTGCGGCTCGGCTGGAGCCACCACGGGCCGGAGCAGGTCCCGAAGCCGGCGGAGACGGTCGGTGACCCGCTGGTTCAGCCGCGCGGCCTCCTCCAGCAGCACCAGCGCCTGTGCCCGCAGGTCTTGCAGCTCCGGCCTCGAGGGAAAAGGCAGCCGGTCCGCGGCGTCCATGGCCCGCTGCCGGGCCACCAGGTGAGCCAGCACCGCCTCCCACTGTCCACGGTCCGCGGCCCGCGCCACCTCGCTCGTGCACCGCAGGACCTCCCGGCAGGCCTCCACGTACCGCTCCACTGGGTTCACGAGACCTTCCCTCCCGCCCGGAGCTGCCGCTCCGCCTCCTGCCAGGCGTCCCGCAACTGCACCAGCCAGGCCCGCACTTGCTCCAGCTCCGCCGGGTCCTGGCGGCGCCGGGCGTCCGCCAGCCGCTCGAACATGAACCGGTAGAGGGCGAGGAGGCTGCGGGCCACGTCGTACCGCAGGTCCAGCGAACCCATGAGTTCCAGCAGTACCCGCTCGGCCCGGGTGACGCAGCGCCCCCCGGCTTGCGCGTCCCCCGACCGGTAGGCGCGGGCCGCCTCTTCCAGGAAGCGCACCGCACCGTCGTACAGCATCACCACCAGCTGGCCCGCGGAAGCGGTGGACGCGTGGAAGGACCGGTACGCGAGCGCGGCCTGGCTCACGGATTGTTCCCCCCGAGCCTCCGGATCTGCATGGCGAGCCAGTCCCCCTGGCTCCGGAGCTGCCCGAGGCTCTTCTCCAGCTCCGTGAACATCCGCACGAGCTGGTCCCGCTTGCGCTCCACCCGGTCCTCCCATCGACCGATCTGCTGGTCGTAGGTACGGATGCGGTTGTTGAGGGCGTCCACCGCGAGCCAGACCGGCCCGCCGGTCTTCACAAGTCCGTCCGCCATGTCCCGCACCTTCGCGCCGGAGGCCTCCAGCACCCGTCGCGCCTCGTCGAAGCGGCCCTGCAGGGCGTCGGCGAGCTTCGACTCGTCCAGGGTCAGCCTGCCGTCCCGGCCCACGCGCACCCCCAGGTCGCTCAGGCGCTTGAGGGTCTGACCTGCGACCTCGGTGCGCAGGACCGCGTCGGGAAGCTGTGCTTGGATCCGCTGGAGGGTCCCGTCGCCCTGCAGGGCCCCGCGCTGCCGGCTTTCCGGGTCGTACCGCCCGTACTGGCTGAGGCTGTCTACCACGTCGTTGTAGGCGGCCACGAAGTCCCGCACCGCCTTTTTGACGGCCTCCACGTCCTGTTCCACGGCGACCGTCACGGTCCCCGTGCCGGCCAGGGCCAGGGTGACCCCGGGCAGCAGGTCGGTGACCACGTTGGACGGCCGGCGCACGGTCACCGCGCCCGCCCCGGTCCCGAGCACTACCTCCGCGTCCTGCGCGGGGCTGACCTCGTTCGGAAAACTGAGGATCTCGGTGCCGCCCGCAAGCCCGCCCGTGTCCACCGCGATGGCGCCCGCAGCCCCGGAGGTCCGGGAGGTCAGCAGGAGCCGCCAGCCCCCGTCCACCTGCACGACCGCCGCGTACACCCCTGCACCGGCGGCGTTGACGGCTGCGGCGATCCCTGCCAGGGAGTTCTGGCCGCTTGTGATGGTGACGTCCGTAGCCTGCCCGTTCACGGTGACGGTGACCGTCCCGGTGCCGAACACCTGGGCGTCCTTGTCCGCATAGGTGTCGGTGCTGATCTGGTGGGCGGAGGCCAGGCGGTTCAGGGTGAGCGTGTAGGTCCCCGAGGGGGCGCCCGGGGAAGCCGAGGCCACCAGGACCCGGGTGTCGCTGCTGCTGGCCTTCGCAGCCTGGTAGGTGAGGGAGCGGGCCAGGGCGGCAGCCCGGTCCTCCAGGTTGCTCAACTTGGTGTTGAGGGTCCGCCAGGCCGCAAGACGTAAATTGGCTTCACTCTTGCGGGCTTCGAGCTTGCGGACCGGTGCCCGCTCGACCTCCAGGAGCTTGTTGATGACGTCCGTGGTGTTGAGCCCCGAGATCAGTCCGTCGACGCTGAAGGTGGACACCTTCCCCTCCTCTGGCCCCTCCCTCGTGGGGTCCGGGCCTTCCACGAAGGACACGCAAACTCTGTGCCGCTACACCCGCACGTCCACCCCGCCGGCTCCCAGCAGGAACTCCACCACCTGGTTGGGCGGGATGGTCCGGATGGTCTCGCCCGTGCGGGTGTCGTAGATCCGCACGAGAACCCGGCCTGTCCGCTCGTCCACGATGAACTGAGCCGCCACGTCCAGGGCCGAAGGAGCGGGCTGAGGCCGGTCCACCCTCGGACCCTGGCCGTTCCCGCGCACCCCCTTTTCCCGTGCGGGCTGCGGCTCGGCTGCCTCGGGCTTCTTCGGACTGATCGACCCGGGCGGAGGCACCTGCATCGTCACCACCTCCCCGCCTGGGGGCGGGGCCCGCACCGGCCCCGCCCCCAGGCCTCCGCCTTACCGCAGCAGCTGCAGGACCACCTGCGGCGCGGCGTTGGCCTGCGCCAGCATGGCAGTCCCGGCCTGCAGGAGGATCTGGTTGCGGGTGAACACCACCATCTCCTGGGCCATGTCCGCGTCCCGGATCCGGGACTCCGCGGCCGTCATGTTCTCCTGGGCCACGCCCAGGCTCGCCACGGTGTGCTCGAGCCGGTTCTGGGCCGCTCCGTACTTCCCCCGCTGCGTGGAGACCGTGTTCACCGCCGAATCCACCGCCGTCACCAGGGCCTGGGCGTTCGTCACAGTCTGGCTGCTGTTGAAGTTGTCCAGAGCCGCCGTGAGGCCGAGCGCGGCCACGTCGACCTTCGCGAAGGACACGCTGATGGAATCTCCGGCCGCAGGGCCCACCTGGAAGTTCGCGCTGCCCGAGCCCGTGGCCGTAGTGATAGTGTCGTTCGCCGTCGCGGTCAGGGCTGTCACCAGGTTCGCACCCGTGATTCCGCCGCTGCTCGCCACGGTAATCTTCACGCCCAGCTGGCTGAAGTCCAGCACCTGGCTTCCGCCCGCCGAAATCGGGCCCACTGTGATCGTCTGGGCGGCCCCATCGGCCCGCGTCAGGGTGAGCGAGGTGCCACTGCCCGTCAGCGTGTAGGTGGTCCCCGGCCTCGCTGCACTCACGTCCACTTTGGTCACAAACGCGGACTCCCCGCCACCCGTGACGGCCAGGTTGTCCCGAAGCTCACTGGAGGTGTCCAGGGACGTGACCAGAGAGCCGTCCAGCAGCTTCTTGCCGTTGAAGGTGGTGCGACCGCTCACGTTGTCGATCTCCGCGCGCAGCTGCTGGATCTCCTGGTTGATGGCCTGCCGGTCCTCCGCGGAAAGGGTGTCGTTGGCGGCCTGCAGGGCCAGCTCCCGCATCCGCTGCAGCATGGCGTGGACCTCGTTGAGGGCGCCCTCTGCGGTCTGGATCATGGAGATGCCGTCCTGGGCGTTGCGGATGGCCTGTGCGAGCCCCCGCACCTGCGCCCGCAGCTTCTCGCTGATGGCGAGCCCCGCCGCGTCGTCCGCGGCGCGGTTGATGCGGAAGCCGCTCGAAAGGCGCTCCAGCGACTTGCTCAGGGCGTTGTCGGTGGCCACCAGGTTGCGGTGGGCGTTCAGGGCCGCGATGTTCTGGTTGATCCTCAGTCCCATGGCTTCGTTCCTCCTTGAACTGTGTTTTCCGGGCCTCCTTGCCCGTGTGGATTCGCCGGCTTTCTGCAGGCGGGCCGGCGCCGCCTTGAGGGTTTCCGTCGCAGCGTTCCGCTACGCCCCACCTGCCTTTCCTCGGAGTCTGTTCCGACTCCGGGTATCGGCAGGCAGGCGGCTACCCTTGAGGCTTTGTGTGGGGTTCTTCCTGGAGCACGCGGCCTGCGCCGTCTTTGGAGAGCGCGCGCCGGGCGGCCGCCACGTCGTCCGGGGCCGTGCAGGCCGCCTGGAGGTTCGCTTCCTGGATCTCCCGGTACACCTCGTCCCGGTGCACGGGGACCCAACGGGGCGCGGTGATGCCCAGCCGCACCTGCCCGTCGGAGATCTCCAGGACCCGGACCTCCACGTCCGGCCCGATGCGGACCGCCTGGTTGGGCTTGCGGGTCAGCACCAGCACCCCGCGCCCTCCTACGCCGTGGTGAACAGCGGGTGGCGGACGGAGTAGGAGGCGTCCGCCAGCACCTTCTGTCGGCCCAGCCGGCGGTTGGTGTTCACCAGGATCGGCGCCGCCAGGTTCGCGGTAGCCTGCAGGGGGTCCGACCGGACCGTCACCACCACCAGGACCGCCACCTCCTGAGGGCTTGTCACCGACAGCAGCTCCACGTCCTCGGGGTCGAGGGGCACCTCGTAGTTCTCGAACAGGGTGAAGGGGTCGGCCACGGGCAGCGCCACCTCCGGGCAGTCCACCGACTGCAGCCACAGGAACACCCCTCCCGGCTCTCCCAGGAGCGCGAACCGCCGGGCCTCCGGGAAGCCCGGGATCCCCTCGGGGAAGTGGACCACCCGGTCCTCCTCCACCTCCACCACGCCCCAGTACCGGGTCCGGACCTCCATGCTCACCTCAAAAAGTCCACCAGCGACGGCTGGATGAGGCGCGCGCCTGCGGCCAGAGCCGCCTGGTAGACGTTCTCCTGCACCCGCAGGTTCATCACCACCTCCGCGATGTCCACGTCCTCGCGCACGCTCACGAGCTCGCGCAGCTGCACCTCGAACTCGCCCAGCCGCGCTTGCACCGTCTCCGCCCGGCTGGCGCGCGCCCCGAGCTCCGCCTGGGCCGTCAGCAGGTCTTCCAGAGCAGCGTCCAGCTGCGGGAGGGTAGCCCGCACCCCGTCGTGGTCGGCCGACTCCAGAGCCGCCTCCAGCGTCTGCGCCGCGGAGATCGCCCCGGAGAACGCCGAGTCGCCGGGCACCGTGGCCTCCAGCACGATGCCCCGGTCCACCTCGCGGCTCACGCGGCCCGCGTTGCCCAGGTACGTCCCGTCCGCTGCGAACGGCTCCGCGGTGGTCCGGGTCCCTCCGAAGACGTACTTGCCCGCCACCTGGGTGTTGCCGAGGGCCACCAGTTCCCCGCCCAGCGCTTCCACCTCCGTGGCCAGGGCCTGCATGTCGGAGGATGAAAGCGTCCCGTTGGCTCCCTGGACTGCCAGCTCCCGGAGCCGCTGCAGCACCTGCACCGCGTCCTGCAGGGCCCGTTGGCCCGCGTCCAGGAGGGTTCTGGTGTCCTGCAGGTTCCGGGCGTACTGCTGGACGGCGTTCACCGCGTCCCGCATCACCAGCACGGGCGGGAGGTTCGGCGGGTCGTCGGACGGCCGGTGCATGCGCCTGCCCGTGGCCAGCTGCTCCTGCAGCCGACTCAGGCGCTCCAGCCCGGCGTTGAGGTTCCGGAGGAAGTTCAGCGTGAGGCTGCCCAGGGTGACCCGCATCAGCGTCCCACCATGTCCAGAAGGGTTCGGAGCATGTCGTCCACCGTCCGGACCGTCCGGGCTGCGGCTTCGTAGGCGTGCTGGAACCGGATCATGTCGGTCATCTCCTCGTCCAGGGAGACGCCGCTGGTGGCCTCCCGCCGCAGGCGGACCTGGTCCCGCAGCAAGTCCTGGTAAGCCACCTGCCGGCTGGCCTCCTGGGCCCGGACGCCCAGCTCCGCCACCAGGGACCGGTACGCACCGTCCACCTGCTCAGCGCCCCTCAGCTGCGCGATCCGCAGCGCCACTTCTCCGTTTCCGGGTTCCCCGTCTCCGGTCCAGCTGCCGGCCGCCGCGATCCTCCGGGGGTCGCCGAGGATCGCGCCCGCCACGCGGACGGTGCGCGCGTCGGTCCCCTCGAAGAACGGCCCTCCCGGGTTTCCGTCGAGGTCGTAGCCGTCGTCGTGCAGGTCGTTCACGAGCTGCACGAGGTTGCGGGCCAGCGTGTCCAGGCGTTCCTGAAGGGCCTGCACATCCGCATCCCTGGCCCGCAGCACCGCGGCCAGGGCCCCGCGCCGGACCGCCAGAGCCTTCCCGTCCGGCCACTTGAACTCGTGTACCCCACCGGGCGTGGGAGTCTCGATCTGGACGGCCGTGGTCCGGCCTCCGGGCCCCACCAGCTCCCGGCCCTGCAGGTACACCAGCAGCTCCCCGGAATCCGTCTGCGTGTACGTGACGTCCGCCAGCTCCTCCAGCTCGGCCAGGAGCTGCTCCCGGTGGTCCCGCAGGTCCAGGGCCCGCTGGCCGGAAACCTCCAGGCGGGCGATCTGGGTGTTCACGTTGGCGAGCTCGTGGGCGATCTGGTTGACGCGGTGGACGTGGCCCGTGGCCACCGCGTCCAGGTGCTGCCGCACCTGGTCGAGCCGGCCGGCGGCCTGGCGGAGGGCGTCCGTGAGCACCTGCGCCTGCTGGACCAGGGAGGCGCGGGCGGCCAGGGACTCCGGGTTCAGACTGACCTCCTGCCAGGCGTTCCAGAACCGTGCCAAAAGCTCCCCGAGCCCCACGTCGGAGGGCTCGGGGAACACCGCCTCCACCTGCGACCAGAAGTCCGCGCGGGCCCTCCACTCCGCGGAGCTCTGGCGGGCCTGGCGGAGCTGGCGGTCCAGGAACTCGTCGCGGGCCTGACGGAGTGAGGCCACCCGAACTCCCCCGCCCACCAGCAGCGGGGCTCCGAACCGCGACAGGCTGCCGGGAGGGGGAAGGGAGGAGAGCACCGCCTCCTGGCGTGTGTAGCCGGGGGTGTTCACGTTGGCGATGTTGTGACCGACGACGTCCATGGACCTCTGGTGGGAGGCCAGGGCCCGGCGCAGCAGCTCGATGGCGGAGAAGGTGGACACGCTCCCTCCTCACGTCCACCGGTCCACTACGAGGCTCGCGGGGCCGTCCGCACTCCGGGTCAAGATCCCCACGAGGTGGCGGACGTACTCCATGTGTGCCCGGACCAGCAGGGCGTTGGCCTTGTTGACGTCGGCCAGCTCCCGGAGGACTCCGGTCAGCTCGTGCCTCTGCGCCTCCAGGCGGCGGCCCACGTCCGGCGGGCTGGCGGCCACCAGCTCCCGCAGGCTCAGCTCCTGCACGGACCTCCCCAGGCGCTCGGCCACCAGCTCCAGCAGCTGCAGCCGTGCCCGTTCCAGGCCGCGGACCTGGCCGACGACCTGTTCCTGCTCGGCCACCAGGCGCTGCAGGCTCTGCACGTCGCCGCGCACCAGGGCCCGCTGCTCTTCCCGGGCCAGGTCCAGCAGCCGGCGGTGGGCCTCCGTCTCTTCCTGCAGCAGCCCCACCACGCTCTCAAACACGTCGGTCATGGCGTGCCCCCGCCGCCCGCAGGATGGCCCGTGCCAGGGCCTCTTCCGTCACGTGGTACCGGCCCTGCAGGATGGCCTCCCGCAGGGCCTCCAGCCGCAGCTGGCGCTCGTCCACATTCCGGTGCGGGTCGGAGCTGGAAAGTTCGACACGGTCCTCCGCGGGCGGCGCGGGCGCACCGCGCGGCGCGGAGGCACCGGAGGGGCGGTCCGGCGGTACGCCCGGAGGCCCCAGGGGGTCGATCCTCACGGCACCCTCCTGCTGGGTCGATTCACGTCCCCGTTATCGGCTCCGGAAGTCCTCACTTGAGTCCTCCTACCACAGGTCGAACCGGCCGGGCACCGGCTCCCTGCGGACCCGCCGCCGCTTCGGCTGAGGCACGGGCTGGGGCCCGGAGCGGAGCGCCTCCTGCAGCTGGCGGACGGCCACCGCCAGCTCCACCCGGCACACCGCGCACAGTACCCCGAGCCGCACCGGCCGTCCGCACCGCCGGCACCGGACGGCCTCTCCGGCCACCACCAGCCTTCCCTCCCGCAGCCACCGGAGCACCCGCTCCACAGGTACCCCCGTCTGCGACGCGACCTCCTCCGCGGTAGCGGACCCGTGCTCCCTGATGAACTCCTGCACCCGCCGCAGCTGGGCGTGCTCCTCGCGCAGGCACTGGGCGCACTGCCCACGGACCAGCACCGTGGCCAGCCGGCCACAGAGGGGGCAGTTGACCACCGCATCCCAGCCCCCGCCGGTGCGACCGGAAAGCCTGCCAGACGAGTCCCGTGCGGGCTGCATGCGCGTCGTTCCCCTCTACCGTGCCCGGCGCTCCAACGCCTGTTCGAGGAACCGGGCGAGCCCCAGACCTCCAGCGTGCGCCACCGCCAGGGCCAGCTGTTCGTCCAGCAACTCCCGCCACACGCTCCGGCCGGCGAAGGACTGCCCGGTATCCCAGGCCTCCGTGGCCCGGCGCATGGACTTCAGCATCTGAGCCAGCAACAGCGCCTCGAACTCCTGACTGACCTTCCGCAGCCGAACGAGCTCCCGGGCATCCTCGGGACGCCCGACGGATTCCCGGAGCGGTACCCGCGGGACGCCCGTCACTGCACCACCAGCTCGCCCTGCAGGGCACCCGCGGCCTTGAGGGCCTGCAGGATCGCCACCAGGTCTCTGGGGCCCACGCCCAGGGCGTTCAGGGCCCGCGCCAGGTCCTGCACCGAGTTGGTCCCGGGGATCGGGACCAGAGCGCCGGGCTCCGGTGTGACGGTGACCTGAGTGCGCGGGACCACCTGGGTCTGGCCCGGCGAAAACGGAGGGGGTTGGGAGACCTGCGGCTCGCTACGGACCTCGATGCGCAGGTTGCCGTGGGCGATGACCACAGGCAAGATCCGGACCGCCCCGCCGATGACCACGGTCCCGGTCCGCTCGTTCACCACCACGCGGGCGGGTGCGTCGGGGCGGAGGGTCACCGCCTCCACGCGGGCCACGAACGCCGCGAGGCCCCCCGGGTAGTCGGGAGGTACAGCGACGTCCACGCGCGCGGCGTCCACCGCGGTGGCCGGGGAGCCGCCCAGCGCACGGTTGACCGCCTCGGCCACGCGGGTGGCGGTGGAGTAGTCCGGTTGCAGCAGCACCAGGCTCACCACCGACGCCTCGCCCGCAGGGGTGGGGACGCCGCGTTCCACAATGGCCCCGCCGGGGATCCGGCCCACGGTCAGGTGGTTGATCTGCGCCTTGCTGCCGCCGGCCTGCTCTCCCGCGCCCCCCACCACCACGGGCCCCTGAGCGACCGCGTACACCTTGCCGTCCGCCGCCTGGAGGGGTGTCTGCAGCAGCACGCCCCCCACGAGGCTGCGGGCGTCGCCCAGGGAGGAGAGGGTCACGTCCAGCCGGTCGCCTTCTCGGGCGAAGGTGCCCAGCTCCGCGGTGGCCATGACCGCGGCCACGTTGCGCACCCGAAGCCTGCTGGCCGGGACCGTGACGCCGAGCCGCGCCAGCATGTTCGCCACGGACTGCACGGTGAAGAACGCGCCGGAACTGTCCCCCGTGCCCGCCAGCCCCACTACCAGCCCGTAGCCGAACAGCTGGTTGGCGCGCACGCCGGAGATCCGCGCGATGTCCTTCACCCGTACCTCGGGCACCTGCGCGCCGCCCGGAAGGGCCACCGCGGCCACCACCACCGCCAGTCCCAGCCACCTCGCCCAGGGCCTCACCACACCACCTCCTCACTCCAACCAGGAGAACAGAAAGCGCAGGAGGGCGCCGAAGCCGTCCAGCACCCACTGCAGGGGGTTGTTACCTGTGAACGGGCGACGCGGCCCCTCCAGCACGATGCGCACGTCCGCCAGCCGGTCAGAGCTCACCGTGTTGTCCGCCTGCACGTCCAGCCGGCGCACCAGGCCGCTCACCCGCAGCCGGTACGGCTCGTCCCGGAGCAGCAGCGTCCGATCCCCCTCCAGCCTCAGGACGCCGTTCGGGAGCACCTCCGCAACCCGCAGGGTGACCCGGGCCTGAACCAGGACGGTGCTGCCCACCGCGCGGCTGGAGCTGGCGTCCTGCCCGGACTCAAACCCTGCGCCCGGGAGCAGGCTCAGAAAGCCGCTCCCGCCGCCCAGGTCCAGCTGGACCGACCGCGCCTGACTGGTCCGGCTCTGCGTCTGGGCGGCGACAGCCTCGTTCACCACCACCGTGACCAGGTCGCCCACCTCGGAGGCCTTGTGGTCCGTAAACAGGGAACGGCCGTCCTGCGGCCACAGGGACTGCGCTGCGCCGGGCGAGCCCACCAGGATCGCCACCGCCAGACTTGCCAGCCACCTCCACACGGCCCGGCCTCCGTCAGAAAACCACCGCCACCAGCCCGGGCTGCACCACCCGGGCCAGCACCTCCTTCCGGGTCGCAAGCACCCGGACCCGCACCACGTCGCCCGCGTCGCCGGCTTCCAGCGCCACGCCGCCCGCGCTCACCCGCACCGCGCCCACCGCGGCCACCACCCGCACCGAGGCTCCACGGCGGACCGCGGCGCTGCCCTCTTCCCGCCGCACCACAACCTCCCGCGCCCCCGTGACGGTCACCGCCCCGGGGTCGAACCCGGCTTCCCTCAGGGCCACCCGGACGTCTTCCGAGGTGATCCGTACGACCCCGCCCGGACGGAGGCCCTCCGCCACCACCACCGCCTGCAGGGCTCGCACCGCGCGGTCCGGGCCTGACACCGAAGCCACCTGCCCGAGGGTCACCTCCGCGGCCTCCACCCGCGCCGCGGACCGCAGCCGGACCACCGCGCCGCCCGCGGACGCGGCTGCTGCAACGACCGCCACCAGCACGAGCGCCATGAGGGCTCGCACGGCTACCTCCGCATGTTGTTGGCCTGGGCCATCATCTCGTCCGCGGTGCTCACCACTTTGCTCACCGCCTCGTAGGCCCGCTGGGCCGCGATCATGCGCACCATCTCCTCCACCACCTGCACATTGGAGGACTCCAGGAAACCCTGGGCCAGGGTCCCCATCCCCTCGGAGCCCGGCTGCCCGGTGACCGCCTCGCCCGACGCGGGTGTGGGGACGAACAGGTTGCGGCCGATGGCCTCCAGGCCTGCGGGGTTAGTGAACCGGGCCAGCTCGATGCGGCCCAGCTCAGTCGGCGCGGACTCGCCGGGCAGGACCGCGGACACGATCCCGTTGGCGCTCACGGTGATCTTCGAAGCGCCCGGCGGGATGGTGACGTTGGGCTCCAGGAGGAGTCCGTCGCTGGTCACCAGCCGGCCTTCGGCGTCCAGCTTGAAGGTCCCGTCCCGGGTGTACGCCACGGTCCCGTCCGGCAGCCGCACCTGGAAGAACCCGTCTCCCTCAATCGCCAGGTCCAGGGGGTTCCCCGTGTATTGGAAGTCCCCCTGGCTGAACAGCCGCTGCACGGCCGCCACACGGGTCCCCAGCCCCACCTGGCCCGAGGTGGGTACTACGCCCGCGTTGTCCGAGGGCGCGCCCGCGGCGCGGAACCCCAGGGACATCAGGTCCTGGAACTCCGCCCGGGCCTTCTTGAACCCGGTGGTGTTCACGTTGGCCAGGTTGTGTGCGATGACGTCGATCTCCGTCTGCTTGGCCACCATCCCGGTGGCTGCGGTCCAAAGAGCCCGAATCACCTGTGCACCTCCCTACGCGCGCGCCACATCCGCGAGGCGCGCCGCGGTCTCGTCCGCCACCTGCACGCAGCGCGCCGCGGCCTCGTACGCCCGCAGGCCCGCGACGAGCTGCACCAGCTCCTCCACGGGGTTCACCGAGCCGCGCTGCTGGAAGCCCGGCCGCACCCGTGCCCGAACTTCCCTCAGCTCGCTTTCCGGCGCCGCGTAAACGCCTGGCCCGACCACGGAAACCGCCTGTACCGGCACGTCCACCACCCGCAGCCGGCCTGCCACCTGTCCCTTGATTTCGACCGCGCCGTCCGGCCGGACCCGGAACTCCTGCCCGCCTACCCGGATCGGACCCTCAGCGCCCTGCACCCGTACTCCCCGGAGGGTGAGGTAGCCCTGGGCGTCCACCTCCAGCCGGCCGGAACTGGCCAGGCGCCCCCCTTCCAGCAACACGAAGCCGCGGCCGTCCACAGCCAGGTCGCGTGGATCCCCGGTGGGGACCAGAGCTCCCGAGCGCACGTCCACCGCGGCCTGAGCGGGGCCCGGCCCTGAAGCCAGCGAGCCCAGCGGTGCGGCGTTGTCCCGCCGGAACACCGCCTGGGGCTCGCCCGGCCGCACCGCCACCAGCAGCCTGTGGAAACCGTCGGTTTCGGAGTTGGCCAGGTTGTGCGCCACCAGTTCCGCCCGCAGCTGCTCCGCAGACATGGCGGAAGCTGCGGCCCGCAAGGCCCGGAGCATGCTGACCTCCCGCGTTCCGACTTTCCCAGCCGGAGGTACTTGCACAGACGGTGCCGCAGTCCCGCCCAGTCGGGCGGGCGGCCGACCGCCAAAATCGGTCGCCCACCCGATGGCGCCTGGACTTCACACGCAGGTTAGGATGTCAGCGGACCCGTCGGGTCCGAAAAGCCCGGCGCTCACGGAGGGGTGGGCGGCCGGGCATTTTTTCACGCGTGTAAGAAACGTCGGGAAAGTCGGAAAAACCTACCGGGAGGTGAGCGGGATGAAGAGGTGGACGAGCCTGGCCCTGACCGTGCTGGCGGTGGCTGTGGCGGTGGGTGTGGGACTCGCGGGAGCCGCGCCCGCGGTGGTCAAGGTGACCGCCAAGGAGTTCGCCTTCGAGCCCAAGGAGGTCAAGGTGAAAGCCGGTCAGCCCGTGAAGCTGGTTCTGGAAAACAAGGGCGTCATCGAGCACGACATCGTGTTCGACAAGCTCGGCGTGAAGACCGCCACGATCCAGCCCGGCAAGACCGCGGAGCTGACCTTCACGCCCAAGGCCAAGGGGCGGTACGGGATCTACTGCAGCGTGCCCGGGCACAAGGAGGCAGGTATGACCGGGACCCTGGTGGTGGAGTGAAAGGGGGTGAGGTCCATGCGGCGGCTGGCGCTTCTGGCTCTGGTGGGGGTGGTGGCGGCCGGGGTTCTGTTCCTGGGGCCTCCGGCCGCCGCGCAGACCAAGAAGTTCGAGCTGGTGGCCACCCGCAAGACCCTCGTCGTGGACGAGGGGGTGGTGTGGCGCGCGTTCACGTTTAACGGCCGGGTACCGGGGCCGCTCCTGGTGGTGGAGGAGGGCGACGAGGTGGAGATCACGGTACGGAACGTGGACACCATCACGCACGGGCTCTCCATCCACGCCGCCAACACGCAGACGTCGCTGGTGGTGGGCAACATCCCCGCGGGGCAGAGCCGCACCCTGCGTTTCCGCGCCGACTTCCCGGGTGTGTACATGTACCACTGCGCGCCGGGAGGCCACGGGATCCTGGCTCACACCATGGGCGGGATGTTCGGCATGGTGGTGGTGGAGCCCAAGCGTACCAAGTACCGGTTGGAGGAGGAGCTGGGCCGGGCTCCGGACCTGCGGGTCTACGTGGTGCAGCACGAGGTCTACGCGAGCGGTAAGGACTTCTCGGACGGCCGGGCCCTGTACGTGATGTTCAACGGGTACAACTTCCGGTACGTGAACCAGCCCATCCCCGCGCGTCCCGGGGACTACGTGCGCTTCTACTACTTGAACGTGGGGCCGAACCTCGTGGGCAGCTTCCACGCGGTGGGGGCGGTCTGGGAGTACGCGTACGCGGGCGGCAATCCCAGTAACGTCACCCGCGGCCTGCAGACCACCATCGCAGCACCCACGGACTCCTGGGTCATCGAGTGGCGCGTTCCCGCGGAGGGGCCGTTCCTGCTGGTCACCCACGCGTTCGGCACCCAGGCCATGAAGGGCGCGGTGGGCGTGCTCAGTGCCAACAAGGACGCGCCCAGGGTGGGCGCGGTGCGTCCCGAGGGTCCGAACCTGCCGCTGCCGGCCAGGCCCAAACGGGTGGTCGATCCCTTCGGGGTGGGCTCCTCGGACCTGGACGTGCCCGTGCGCACGCGGCCAGGTGATGCGGTGTTCGTCCGCATGGTGGGCAACAGCTACTGGCCCAAGGTCCTGGAGGTTCCGCTGGGCACGCGGGTCACGTGGGTGAACGAGGACGTGTTCGACCTGCTGGAGGGCGAGCGCACAGGCATGCACAACGTGACGGCTCTGCGGGGCCCTACCCGGCTGGCCTCGCCGCTCCTGAAGCACGCGGACCGGTTCACCTTCCAGGCCAGCCGGACAGGCGAGTACGAGTACATCTGCGCCATCCACCCGTACATGCGGGCCCGGCTGCGGGTGTACCGTCCGGGCGCGCAGGAGCTGGCGCGTCCCTGACCCGCCCGGAGGGAGTGGCGGGGAGGGCGGTCCGCCCTCCCCGCTTTTCTCTGCGGCTACGCGCCCCCGAGCAGCCGGCGCAGCACCATGGGCAGGATGCCGCCGTGCCGGTAGTACTCCAGCTCGGTGGGGGTGTCCACGCGGGCCAGGGCCTCGAAGGTGACCTCGCTCCCGTCCTCCCGGCGCGCCCGCACACGCACCCGGGCCTGCGGGGCCAGGTCCCGCACGCCCTCCACGTCGTACACCTCCCGCCCGTCCAGGCCCAACCGCTGCGCGTTCTGGCCGTCCACGAACTGCAAAGGCAGGACCCCCATCCCCACCAGGTTGGATCGGTGGATCCGCTCGTAGCTCTCCGCGATCACGGCCCGCACACCCAGCAGCATGGGGCCCTTAGCCGCCCAGTCCCGGGAGCTGCCCGCACCGTACTCCTTGCCCGCCAGCACCAGCAGCGGCACCCCTTCTCCCCGGTAGCGCACGGCCGCCTCGTAGATGGGAAGAAGCTCTCCGCTGGGCAGGTGCACGGTCCACCCGCCCTCGCGGCCGCCCGCGAGGGCGTTGCGCAGCCGGATGTTGGCGAACGTCCCCCGCATCATCACCTCGTGGTTGCCCCGCCGTGCCCCGTAGCTGTTGAACTCCGCAGGGGGCACCCCACGCTCGATCAGGTAGCGGCCCGCGGGGCTGTCCTTGGGGATGCTGCCTGCGGGCGAGATGTGGTCGGTGGTGACGGAGTCGCCCAGCACCGCCAGGACCCGCGCGCCGTGGATGTCCTGCAGGGGTGCGGGCTCCGGGGGCAGGTCGCGGAAGAAGGGCGGTTCCTGCACGTAGGTGGACTCGGGGTCCCACGCGTACAGGTCACCCTCCGGTACCGGCAGGGTCCGCCACGTCTCGTCCCCGGTGAAAACGTCCCGGTAGCGCTCGCGGAACAGTTCGGGAGTGACGTGGCGCTCGATCAGCTCCTGGACCTCCTGGGTGGTGGGCCAGAGGTCCCGCAGGTACACGGGGTTCCCGTTGGGGTCGTAGCCCACGGGATCCCTGGTCAGGTCCACGTCCACGGTCCCCGCAAGCGCGAAGGCCACCACCAGGGGCGGGCTCGCGAGGTACGCGGCCCGCACCAGTGGATGGATGCGCCCCTCGAAGTTGCGGTTGCCGCTCAGCACCGCCGCCACCACCAGGTCGTGCTCCTGGACCGCCCGGGCCACGGGCTCGGGCAGCGGCCCGCTGTTCCCGATGCAGGTGGTGCAGCCGTAGCCCACCAGGTGGAACCGCAGCGCCTCCAGGTAGGGCATCAGGCCGGCCCGCCGGAGGTACTCCGTGACCACCGCGGACCCGGGCGCGAGGCTCGTCTTCACCGCGGGGCTCACCCCCAGCCCGCGTTCCACCGCCTTCTTGGCCACGAGCCCGGCAGCCAGCATCACCGACGGGTTGCTGGTGTTGGTGCAGCTGGTGATGGCCGCAATCACCACGGACCCGTGTCGGAGCTCCGCGTGCACGCCGTCCAGGCGGACGTCCACCGTTTTGGGCCTGGCCGCCACAGCCACGCCCCCTCCGCTCGCGGGCCGGCCGCCCTCCGATTCCAGCCGGCCCGTGGCCACCTGGTTGTCGGCGGAGGCGCCCATCCGGTCCCCGAAGGCGGCGTAGAAGCTCCGTCCGACCTCCCGCAGGGGCACCCGGTCCTGAGGCCGGCGGGGCCCTGCGACGCTGGGCTCCAGGGTCCCGAGGTCCAGCTCCACCACCTGGTTGTAAGAGGGGGTCGCGTCCGCCTCCCAGAACAGGCCCTGCTCTTTCGCGTAGCGCTCCACCAGGGCCACGTGGTCCGGGTCGCGGCCCGTCAGCCGCAGGTAGCGCAGGGTCTCGTCGTCGATGGGGAACAGGGCCGCGGTGGCGCCGTACTCGGGCGCCATGTTGGCGATGGTGGCGCGGTCCGGAAGGGGCAGGTGGTGCAGGCTGGGCCCGAAGAACTCCACGAACTTGTCCACGACCCCTACCCTCCGGAGGATCTGGGTCACCGTCAGCACCAGGTCCGTGGCGGTCACCCCTTCGGGAGGGGTGCCGTGCAGCCGGAAACCCACCACCTCCGGGGCCGCCAGGTAGATGGGCTGACCCAGCATCACCGCCTCCGCCTCGATGCCCCCAACGCCCCAGCCCAGGACCCCGAGGCCGTTGACCATGGTGGTGTGGGAGTCGGTTCCTACCAGGCTGTCGGGGAACGCCACCTTTTGACCGTGCTGCTCCTGGGTGGCCACCACGGTGGCCAGGTACTCCAGGTTCACCTGGTGGACGATCCCGGTGCCCGGCGGTACCACCCGGAAGTTGCGGAACGCCTTCTGCGCCCAGCGGAGCAACGCGTAGCGCTCCTGGTTCCGCTCGTACTCCTTCTCCACGTTGAACCGGAAGGCCACAGCCGACCCGAAGGCGTCCACCTGCACCGAGTGGTCGATCACCAGGTCCACGGGTACCAGAGGGTTGATGCGCTTCGGGTCGCCGCCCAGGCGGGCCATGGCGGACCGCATGGCCGCGAGGTCCACCACCGCGGGCACGCCCGTGAAGTCCTGCAGAAGCACCCTCGCGGGGAGGAACGGCACTTCCCAACCCGCCTCCCCAGGCCTCCAGCGTGCCAGCCTCTGCACGTCCTCCTCGCGGAAGGGTTCAGTCCCCGCGTGCCGCAGCACGTTTTCCAGGAGGACCTTCACGGTGAAGGGGACCCGGTCCAGGGGCAGGGCCAGCTGCCCGTCCAGAGCGGCCAAGCGGTAGTACGCGATCCCCGCGCCGGGCAGAACCGCGCGTGCACCGAAGGGGTCGTGCTGGCTCAAGGGGCATCACCTCACGCCAAGTGTGGACCGCCGAGCGCGTTCCCGGTCTATTGTACGCGGCGCCGGGCAGCCGGGCACGGCGCAGCCGAGGGAGCCAGGAGCGTGGCGCGCCCGGAGGGAATCGAACCCCCGACCAGAGGCTTAGGAGTCCCCTGCTCTATCCACTGAGCTACGGGCGCGTCCGGCAGGATTTTACCACCGCCGCAAAGGCGACCTCGCACCGCCCTACGAACCCGGCTCCGCCGCCGCAGGGCTCCACGTCTGTCGCGCCCTGGCCGCGCCCCGGACGATCAGCCACGCAGGGACCGCCACGCTGGCCAAAAGTACCGCCGCAACCCCCGCCAGCCCCAGGCGGCCAGCCAGCACGCTGCCGAGGACCGGGTAGCCCAGTACCGCACCCCGGGCCACGAACTCCGCCACTCCAAACCTCCGGCCCCGGTCCGCCACCGACGACAGGTCCGACAGCAGCGCGGTGGACGCCACCACCCCCGCGGACCAACCCACGCCGACGAGGAACAGGAAGGCGGTGGCGCTCCAGAAGGCGGGAAAGGCTACGGAACCATACGCGGAGAGCCCTGAAGCCACCAGCGACCCGAACATTACGGGCACGCGCCCCACCCGGTCCGCCAGCGAGCCCAGGGGGACGGAGAACGCGAACATCCCGATGCTGTGGACCGCGATGGCCCAGACGATGTCTGAGACCCCGTGGCCGTGTGCCCGCATGGCCACCGGTGCCACCGCCATGGACAGGGTCATCACGCCCCAGTTGGCCGCGTACGTGGCTATCGCGGCAGGAAGCAGCGAGAGGCTTGCGGATTCGGCCTTTCCGGCACGGCTGTCCGCCTCGGCCCGCACGAGCCTCCCCAGCTCCATGGGGTCCGGCCGCAGCGCCCGCATCAGCGGCACGATCGCCGCCTGCAGCAGGGCCGCCACCACCCACGTCCACGTGATGGCCGCCACGTCACCGCCGGACAGTCGGGCGCTCACCGAGGACACCACCGGCGAGATCAGAGCTCCCAGGGCGCTGGCGAAGAACAGGAGCCCCACCGCGCGGCCCCGCTGTTCCGGGGGGTGCATGTCCGCAGCGGCCACGGACAGCTGCCTCAGGGGAGCCGCCACCGCGCTGAGGAACAGGATCGCCGCGGCCACGCCCCAGGTGACGTGCAGGCGGAAGGCCCACGCCACCAGGGCCGCCGCCACGGCCGCCAGGGCCGCGCTGCCGGCGAACACCGGCCCGCGGCCCAGTCGGTCCATCAGCCGGCCTCCAGGGTAGGCCGTGAGGAGCTGGCCCAGGCCGCTCAGGCTCAACGCCAGGCCCGTGAGCGCCACGTCGCCCGTCAGGTGGAGGAACATCACCCCGCCGAGGGCCGGGACCAGCTGGAAGGTGGCGGTGGAAAGCGCCTGCGAGGCGGCCAGCAGGCGCATGTGCCGCCGGACGGTGGGCCCGAGGTGGGGTGCGACCGAGGCCGTCAACACGACCAGTCTAACACGGGCTGCGTAGGGGACCGGCCTGGCCTGGCGAATGTTCTTCCCGTGCCCTCCGTGGTGGTCTCGCTGCACGACTGCGCACCGCCCCACCTGGACGGGTTACGAGCCCTCCTCCGCGCCCTGGACGGGATCGGCGCATTCCCCCGGGTGCTGAAGGTCGTCCCGAACTACGCGGGCAGCAGGCCTTTGCGGGCAAGCCCAGAACTCGTGCAGCTCCTGCATGTCGAGGTGGCCGCGGGCTCCGAGCTGGTGCTCCACGGCTACACGCACCGCACCGCGGGCCCGCTTTCCGGCGGCCTGGCTGCCCGCGTGCGCGCCCGCTGGTTCGCGCCTCAGGACGCGGAGTTCCTGAGCCTCTCCCCGGAGGAGGCGGACAGCCGGCTGCGGGCGGGCCTGGAAGAGCTCGCGGCCTGCGGCCTGAAGGCGGCCGGCTTCTGCGCGCCCGCCTGGCTCGCACCGCCGTGCACCGCGGACCTCCTGCGCCGCCTGGGCTTCCGGTACCACGTCACCATGGGCTCCGTGCACGACCTCGCCACAGGCCGGCGCGTGCCCACGCCGTGGTTCGGCGCGGTGGGTGCCGGAGGGGTGCACGAGCTGCTGGTCCACTTGGGTGGGTTTGCAGGCGCCTGGCTGAGCCGGACCGGCTACCCGGTGGTGAAGGCCTTCTTCCACCCTCAGCGGCCGGAGACCTGGGGTCCTCAGCTGGCCCGCCTGCGCCGCGCGCTGCGGGGCCGGCGGTGCGTCACCTACGGCCGGTTGCTGGATGCGTGAACACGTGGTCTCCTTCGTGATCCCGGCCCGTGACGAAGCGCCCTACGTGGCCCGTGCCCTGGCCTCCGTGGCTGCCCAGGACTGGCCCGCGGCGGAGCTGGAGGCCGTGGTGGTGGACAACGGTTCCCGGGACGGCACGGCCCGGGTGGTGGAGGCGTTCGCGGCCCGGCACCCGGAGCTGGCGGTGCGGCTGGTCACGGAACCCGTGCGGGGGCGCGGCCGGGCCAAGAACGCCGGGGTCCGGGCGGCCCGGGGCTTGTGGCTGGTGTTCCTGGACGCGGACTCCGTTGCAAGCCCCGGCCTCGTCCACGCGGTGCTCCGCCGCGCGGAGGCAGGCTTCCCCGCGGGCAGCATCCGGGTGGTGGCGGACTCCCAGGACCCGCTGGACCGGGGCTTCTTCGCCCTTCTGGAGTTCGGCAAGCAGCGTTTCGGCATCCGCGCCCAGATGTTCTACTGTCGCCGGGACCTCTTCGAGCGGCTCGGAGGCTTCCGTGAGGACCTGGAGATCGCGGAAGACCTGGAGTTCCTGCGTCGGGTGCAGGCCGCGGGCGTATCGACCTGCCACGTGACCGAAGCGCACATCGCCACCTCGTGCCGCCGGCTGCGGGCCCTGCCGCTGCGCCTGGGCATGTTGCACACCTTCTGCCGGTGGGCCCTGGCCCACGTGGGGATCGGCCGCCGGTGGCCCTACTGAGGTGCCGTGCGGGCCTGGCAGCGCCTTCTGGGGTTCCACCGAAGCGGGCGGGGACGCGCGGCAGGGCCCCTGCGGGTGTGGCTGTGGTGGGAGCGGCTCACCACGTGGTGGTGGCGCCTGCGGCCCGTCCGGACGGGGGGCCTGCTCCTGTACTCGGTGCACCGGTGGAAGGGCCCCACCGTCCGGCTGCGCGAGGGGACCGTGGTGCGCCGCGGGGACCGGGTGGTCGAGCTGCACCTGCGCAACTCCGCTTTCCCCGAGCGTGCCACGGACTCCCCCTGGCCCCACCTGGCCACGCTGCGGGAAGACCTCGCCTCCCTCCGCCAGCTCCTGGTCCGGGACGGTGCCGTGGCCGCCCACGGTGTGACCCTCTTCGGGGAAGCCGCCCGCCGGCTGGGGTTCGAGGTCCGGCCCCTCCCCCGCACCTTTTGGTGGCACCTGGTGCGGTTCTTCCTGTGGGGCCTGCGGGCCGTCTACCACCCCGGCGGCAGGGGGCACAAGCCACCCCCGTGGCCCGCGGAGGTGTGGCTACCCGTTGATACCCTACAGGGTAGGGTAAACGACCGATGACCGCCCTCGGGCCGCCGTCGGATGGTCCGCGGCTCCGCGGTCCGCTACGCTCCAGGAGGAAAGGAGGCGAGCGCGATGCACCGCGTGGTGATCCTGGGAGGAGGGAGTGGCGGCGTGGTGGCGGCCAAGCGGCTGGGGGAGTGGTCCCGGCCCGGCGAGGTGGAGGTGGTCCTGGTGGACCGGAGCCCCTGGCACGAGTACCGGCCCAGCTACCTGTGGGTGATGACGGGCAAGCGCGAGCCTGACGAGGTCCGGCGCCCGCTGAAGCTTCTGGAGGCGCGGTACGGCACGAGGGTGGTGCGGGCCACCGTCACCCGCATCGACCCGGAGGCCCGGCGGGTGGACACGGACGCGGGCTCGCTGGACTACGACTTCCTGATCGTGGCTCTGGGCGCCCTGCTGCGGCAGGATCCCCGCACGGAGGGCTTCGAGGGGCCGTGGGAGCTGGAGCACGCGGTGCGGTTGCGGGAAGCGCTGAGGGAGTTCCGAGGTGGGCACGTGGTGGTGGGCCCCGTGGAGTGGCCCTACCGCTGTCCGCCCGCGCCCTTCGAGGTGGCCTTCATGATGCGCTACCTGGCAGACCAGCGCCACGTCTCCGACCGCACCCGCATCACGGTCTTCCACCCGTGGCAGGAGCCCATGGAGACCTTCGGCCCCCTCATGGTGGAAGGGTTCCGGGCGTTTTTGCAGCAGTTCCGGGTAGAGTTCCAGGGCGGCTTCCAGCTGGCCTCCCACGACCCCGACTCGCGCGGGCTGCGTTCTGGGGACGGCCGCGCCCTGGAGTACGACCTGGCCATCCTGATCCCGCCCCACGCGCCCCCAGAGCCCGTCCGCAACTCGCCCCTGGCCGCTGCGGGCGGTTACATGGACGTCGTCCTCCCCAGCATGGCCTCCCCGCGGTACCCGGAGGTGTACGGGATCGGCGACGTGGTAGCGCCCACCATCGGGCTCGGCATGGCCGGCGTCTTTGCCCACTTCCAGGCGGACCACGTGGTCACCCAGATCCTGGACCGGGTCCGGGGGGCCTACCTGGGCGAGCTGTACAACATGGTGGGCGTGTGCGTGATGGACACGGGCTACATGGGCGCCGCGGTGTGGTGCGACTTCACCGACAAACTCTACGGACGCGCCCCCTACCCCGACTGCCGCCTGCTGGGGGGGATGCGGCTGTTCCGGTCCGTGAAGGTCGGGTTCGAGCGCCTGTGGTTTGCGAGCCTGTTCGGACGGTGAGGAGGAGGGGACGCCGTGACCGAGGTGAGCGCACGTCAACCGGACCGGGAGGCCATGGACCGGCTGCTGGCCAAGCTGGCCGAGCACGCGGACGCGGTGGAGCAGCTCCTGGACGTAGTGGGACGGCTGCAGCGCAGCGGTCTGCTGGCCGCCCTGGACGGCGTGCTGGCGGAGTTCGACGAGCAGTTCAGCGCCGCTACCCGTCCGGAGCTCATGACCCTGCTCGCCAACCTCATGATGCTCCTGGGCGCCCTGGGCCAGGTGCGGTACGAGCCCCTGTTCCGGCTGGCCCTGTACGCGGCTCAGGCCGCCAACGAGAAGCTGGCCCGGCCGCGTACCCGGCCTCTGAGCCTTGGGGAGGCCTGGCAGGTGCTCCGCAGCCCGGAGGTGGCGCAGGCGCTGGAGGTGCTGGTGGCTGCCCTGCGGGCCATGCGAGGGCCGCAGCAGGCGTCCCCCGCCTAGGCCGCCGCGTCAGCGTGGGAGGATCTGGCCCCGGATCTCGCCGCCCGGGTGGGCGACGGTGTGCACGTTCACGTACGCCTCGCCCACGCGGACGCGTTCCAGCAGCGCCGAAAGGGGTTGCCGGGCCAGGGGCCCGACCAGGCTGGCGGCGGTGATGACGCCAGAAGCCAGCTCGCCGTCGAACCGGCCGGGCCTGAGCTGCGGCGGCGGCGCGGACGGGTACAGCCACACCACCACGGGCCCGTTCTGCCCGGGCGGAGCCACGTGGATGTGTGCCATCTGCACGTTCACCGCCCGCGACACTTCGAGCCGGTAGCGGATGCTGTTCCCGTCCGCCGCCACCTCGAACGTGGCCACCCCCAGCGCCGGGGTCGCCACCGTGGGGACCTGCTCCCTGCCCCACAGGTGCGCCACGAACACGTTGGCACCTTGCGCCCTGGCCGCGGCCGCAGTTCCCAGCAGCGCCGCCAGCACCGCTACCCGGACTGAGATCCGTCCCATGATGGCCTCCCACCGCTTCGCTACCCGTCCATGGTGGGAGGGCCCCTTCACGGACGTGTCACGGTTTGGCTCTCCCGGACGGCCCGCCAGATCCGCTCGGCCCGAAGGGGGGTGTCCAGGTGCCGGACCCCGAAGGGCCGCAAGGCGTCCAGCACCGCGTTCGCGAACGCCGGCGTGGCACCGATGGTCCCCGCCTCGCCCACGCCCTTGGCCCCCAGCGGGTTGGTGGGAGACGGCGTCACCGTCCGGTGCATCTCGACCGCGGGGGCGTGCGCCGCCCGCGGCACCGGATAGTCCGCCAGGGTCACCGTCAGGGGCTGGCCTGCCGCGTCGTACACCACCTCCTCCATCAGGGCCTGGCCCATCGCCTGCACGATCCCGCCCTGGATCTGACCTTCCACCAGGAGCGGGTTGACGACCACCCCGCAGTCGTCCACGCTCACGTACCGCAAGACCCGCACCTGTCCGGTCTCCGGGTCCACCTCCACCACGCACAGGTGCGCGCCGAAGGGAGCCGTGGCCTGCTCGACCACGAAGCTGCCCTCCTCGTCCAAGCCGGGGCTCAGCCCGCTGGGCAGCCGGTTGGCCTGATAGGCGGCCTCCGCCACCTCCTCCACGGTGACCGCGCGGTCCGAGCCTCGCACTGCCACCTTGCCGTCCCGCAGCTCGACGTCCCTCGGGGAAGCCTCCAGCAGGTGGGCTGCCACCCGCAGCATCTTCCGCCGCACCTTCTCTGCGGCCCGCAGTACCGCGGAGCCGCCCACCACCAGGGTCCGGCTCCCCGCGGTCCCCATGCCGGAGGGGATCGCCAGGGTGTCCCCTGAGATCACGTGGACGCGGTCCGGCGGGATCCCCAGCCGGTCCGCCACGATCTGCGCGAACCCCGTAGCCCCCCCTTGCCCGTGGGGCGAGGTCCCGGTGAGCACCACCGCGCTCCCGTCCGGTGCCACGCGCACGCGGGCCGTCTCCCACCCGTAGGTGCACACCTCCACGTAGCAGGACAGCCCGATCCCCAAATAGCGGCCCCGCGCCCGTTCCTCCGCCTGCCGGCGGCGCAGCTCCGCGTACCCCGCGCGGTCCAGCAGTACCCGCAACGCCCTCCGGTAGTCCCCTGTGTCGTACCGCGCGCCGGTGGGCGCCTTGTACGGGAACGCGCTTTTGGGCAGCAGGTTGCGGCGCCGCACCACGGCCGGGTCCAGTCCCAGCTCCGCGGCTACCAGGTCCATCAGTCGTTCGAGATAGAAGGTGGCCTCAGGCCGCCCGGCGCCCCGGTACGCGCCCGTGGGCGTCTTGTGCGTGTATACCTCCACGACCTCCGCCTGCACGTGCTCGATGGCGTACGGGCCGGTGAGCACCCGCACCGTCAGGGCCGGGATGTCCACGGTGGTCGACAGGGTGTAGGCACCGATGTCCGCCAACAGGTGCGCCCGGAGGGCCAGCACCCTGCCCCGGGCGTCGCAGGCCACCTCGAAGCGGCCGGTCTGGGACCGGCCCTGGGCGGTGGCCAGCAGGTTCTCCCTGCGGGTCTCCACCCACTTCACAGGCCGACGGAGCCGCCGGCTCAGGTACGCCACCAACACCTCCTCGGGATACGTGTTCAGCTTCGCGCCGAACCCTCCGCCCACGTCCGGTGCCACCACGCGGATCTGGTTGAGCCGCAGGCCCAGGACGTCGGCCAGCGCATCCCTCAGGTCGTGGGGGACCTGTGTGGACGACCACACGGTCAGCAGTCCCCGCGCCCCGTCCCACGAGGCCAGCACCGCGCGAGGCTCCAGGGGGATGGCGGCCACCCGCTGCTGGCGGATCGTGGCCTGCACCACCCGGTGGGCCCGCGCCAAAGCCCCGTCCGGGTCACCGGCCCGCACCTGGCGACGGTAGGCCACGTTCGTGTGCAGCTCAGGGTGCACCAGCACCCGACCTTCCAGCGCCTGCGCGGGGTCCGTGACCGCCTCCAGCGGCTCGTAGCTCACCTCCACCGCCGCCGCGGCGTCCTCCGCCTGAGCGCGGGTGGTAGCCACCACCGCCGCAACCGGTTCCCCCACGTACCGCACCGTCCCGCGGGCCAGGACCGGGTGCAGGGCCAGCTTGGCGCCCCGCAGGCCCTCGGCGGGGACCCCCGGTAGGTCCACGTCTTCCCCGGTGAGGACTTCCACCACCCCGGCGACCCTCTCCGCACTTCGCGTGTCGACGGTAACCACCCGGGCGTGGGCGTGGGGGCTGCGGACCAGCGCCACGTGCAGCGTGCCGTCCAACGCCACGTCTTCCACGAACGCGCCGCGCCCCTGAAGCAGCTTGGGGTCCTCCACGCGGCGGAGCCGTCGTCCCATCCACTGCGTGCCCTCAGCCATCCGCGACCTCCAACAGGCGTTCGGAGTCTATTCTACCGGCTTCGGGGGTAAACAGGATTGCGGAGCGACGGTGACGGTCAGTCCGGGAAAAGGGACCTTCGGAGTCCGAACTGTGGTCGCACGGGGGGACCGGTCTAGCTCTCGAAGCCGGCTCGGCGTGGCGCTGTGGGCCACCGCGGCCCTGGTGCTGGTCGCAGGGCTGTGGGCCTCCGCCAGGCCCGGTCCGCCCACGAAGCCCCCCGCGGTCGTGGGCCAGCACGTGCCCCCTCAGACCCGGCCCACCGTCGCGCCACCCGCCCTCACGGAGCCCGCTCTCGCACGGGCCTACTGGGTCCGGCTCGGCCCCGTCGCGGACCTGCAGCAGCTGGGTAACCTGGCGGACCGGGTGCTGGAACGCCACGGGGTCGTCGGGCGCGTGCAGACGGAGTGGACCGTGCGGTCGTTCCGCGTCACCTCCGCGGCCCTTCGGGCCCGCAGGGCCGCAGAGGAACGCTGCAGGCTGCTGGCGGCGGTAGGGCTTCCGTGCGACGTGCGGGCGCAGCCGGACGGCAGCTACCTCCTCGACTTCGGCGAGTTCCGGGACGGAGCCGCTGCGCGGCGAACGGCACGGGCGGTGCGGGCCCGCGGCTACAGCGCCGTGGTGCACCCTGTGAGGACCCCTTCCTACGCGGTGGTCGTGGGACCGTTGGACGAGCGGGCCGCCCTCGCCTTCGCCCGGACCCTGCACGAAGGCGGCGTCCCGTTCTCCCTCACCCGCCGGTGAAGGTCGTGCCGCTGAGATCCGCCGCCGCGCTACACTGGTGGCCGTGAGCAGCAGGCCCTCGTGGTGGAAACGTCTGGAGCAGTGGCGTCAGGCCCTCCAGCAGTCCCTTCCACCTGCGGCCAGCCCAGACCCCGGTACGTCCGCTGAGGGACCGGCCGTGCCCAGCGCCCTCGTGGTGGGCAACTCCGTGCCCCCGTGGCTTGCGGACGGCCTCGGCTCAGGCTGCCGCGCAGAAGCGGCACCGCTTGCGGACGCCCTGGAGCTGCTGCGCACGGACCACTACGACCTGATCGTTCTCGACACGGAGTCCTGCGGCCGCCCCGCGCCCGACGCGGTACGCGCGCTCCGGGCGTACCGCCAGACCCCCATCCTGCTGCTGGCACCCCGCGCGCTGCGGGAGACGGTGGCCCTCGCCCTGGACGCGGGGGCCGACGAGTTCCTCTTCAACGACGGCCCGCCGAGCCGGGAGCTGGTGCGTCACGCGGTGGAGCACGCACTACTGCGCCGGAGCCTGCGCGAGCTGGCAGAGACCGATGTGGACCCCACGACGGGCCTCCTCAGCCCCGCGGCTTTCCGGAGGCTGTACGAGGAACGCAGGGCCCGCAGCCGTCTGTTCGGAGAGCGGTTCACGGTGCTGGTGGTGCAGGTGCTGGACGTCCCCCGGGTGCAGGCAGCGTACGGTGCTGAGGCGCTGGAGGGGATGCTGCAGCACGCGGCGGGCGCGCTGCGCGGAGCGGTCCGCAGCACCGACGCGGTGGCCCACCTGGGCCACGGAATCCTGGCGGCGCTGCTGGACAACGGGGACCGGCAGCGGGTGCAGTCCATCACCGACCGCATCCACGCCGAGGCACAACACTACCGGCCCGTCCGCTACCCCGGTCTGCTGCTCCGGCTGCGGACCGCCCACGCCACCCTGGAGAACGGCGCGGACGCCCTCGGGCAAGCCACCCGCACCCTGTCCGCGGCGTCTGAGCCAGGCCCCGCGCCTAGCGCCGGCGGCTGATGGCCGCTACCGCCCCCGGGTTCTCCAGGGCGCTCAGGTCCCCCGGGTCCTGCCCGAGGTAGGCGGCCCGGATCACCCGCCGCATGATCTTGGCGTTGCGGGTCTTCGGCAGGTCGGGGACGAACTCCACCACCTCGGGCCGCAAAGCCCTGCCCAACCGCTGCGCCACCAGGTCCTGAAGCTCCTGCGCCAGCAGCTCGCTGGGCTGGTGGCCCGGCTTGAGCACCACGAAGCAGGCCACCGCCTCCCCCTTGACCTCGTGGGGGATGCCCACCGCCGCGGCCTCGCTCACCGCGGGGTGTGTGACCAGCGCGGACTCCACCTCCGCGGGCCCCACGCGTTTGCCCGCCACCTTCAGGGTGTCGTCCGAACGGCCCAGGATGTACCAGAAGCCTTCCTCATCCCGTGCCGCCCAGTCACCGTGCACCCACACCCCCGGCCACCGGGACCAATAGGTCTCCAGGTAGCGCTGGGGATCCTTCCAGAACCCCTTGGTCATACCGGGCCAGGGTCTGGTGACCACCAGCTCGCCCACCTCGCCCGGCCGGGCGGGCCTGCCCTCCGCGTCGTACACGTCCGCGGCCATCCCCAGGCACGGCCCCGCGAACGAGCACGGCTTGCAGGGGTGGACCACGGTGCCGCAGACGATCCCGCCCGAGACCTCCGTGCCTCCCGAGTAGTTCACGATGGGGCACCGCCCCCGGCCCACGTGCCGGAAGTACCAGAGGTAGGGGTCCGGGTTCCACGGCTCGCCCGTGGAACCCAGCACCCGCAGGCTGTCCAGCCGGTAGCGGGCGGGCCAGTCCTCCCCGTGCCGCATGAGGGCACGGACCGCGGTGGGCGCGATCCCGAACACCGTGATCCCGTATCGGTCCACCAGCTCCCACAGACGCCCGGGGTGGGGGTGGTCCGGCACGCCCTCGTACAGAACCATGCTGGCACCCAGGCTGAGCACGCCTAAGACCAGCCACGGTCCCATCATCCAGCCCATGTCGGTGAGCCAGAACACCACGTCTCCGGGCTGCACGTCGAAGTGGAATGCCATGTCACAGCTGCCCTTGATGGGGAACCCCGCGTGCACGTGCACCGTCCCCTTCGGGCGCCCGGTGGTCCCCGATGTGTAGATGATCATGAAGGGGTCCATGGAACCCATGGGCTCTGTAGGAGCCTCGGGGGGCTGGCCGGCGGTGGCCTCGTGCCACCACACGTCCCGTCCGGCTTGCCACCCGTCCGTCCGGCCCACCCGGCGGACCACCAGGAGGTGCTCCACGCTCGGCGACTCACGCGCCGCCTCGTCCGCCTGCCGCCACAGGGGGACCACCTGCCCCCGGCGGTAGAACCCGTCCGCGGTGATGATGACCTTCGCCTCGCAGTCCCGAACCCGCGTGGCCACCGCCTCCGGGGCGAACCCGGAAAACACCGGCGTCACTACCGCGCCCACCTTCGCGCACGCCAGCAGCGCTACCGCCACCTCGGGAACCATCGGGAGGTAGAGGGCCACGCGGTCGCCCCGTCCCACCCCAAGCTGCCCCAGCGCGGAAGCGGCCCGGGATACCTCCGCGTCCAGCTCCGCGTACGTGAGGCACCGCTGCGCCCCGTCCTCCCCCTCCCACCACAGCGCCACCCGGGACGCTGCCGGCGTGCCCCGGTACTTCTCCACTGCGTTGTGGACCAGATTCAGCTCACCCCCGCAGAACCACTCCGTCCACTCGATCCCCCGGCGGTCGTCGTACACCTGGTCATAGGGCCGGTACCACCGGACGTCCATCTCCTCCAGCGCCGCCGGCCAGAACCAGACCGGTTCCTCCACCGACTTCCGGTACAGTTCGTCGTAGGAAGGCAGGCGGTGCCGCCGCATGAACCGGAAGATCCGGCTGCGCTCCACCACCTCCGGGCTCGGACGCCACACCACCTCGCCGCCCAGCACCGTCGTCTCCATGCGCAACACCCCCGATCCCAGGTTTTGCCGCCGCGGGCTCCCCTTCCTCCGCCCTTGACCCCGAAGCCCGGGCGAGCGCTATGCTCGCCGCGTGGAGCGTACGATCCCTGCTCCTGTGGAGCGGGCCCTCGCGGCGCTGGAAGCCGAGGTGGTAGCCTGCCGCCGGTGCCCCCGCCTGGTGGCCTACCGTGAGCAGGTGGCCCGGGAGAAGAAGCGGGAGTACCGGGACTGGGCGTACTGGGGCAGGCCGGTGCCGGGCTTCGGAGACCCGCAGGCCCGGGTGCTGGTGGTGGGCCTCGCGCCCGCGGCCCACGGGGCCAACCGCACCGGCCGCATGTTCACCGGGGACCTGCCCAACGGAGCGTCCGTGTGGCTGGTCCGCACCTTGTACCGGACGGGCTTCGCCAACCAGCCCACCAGTCTGCACCGGGACGACGGGCTGCGCCTGCACGACGCGTACGTCACCGCCGCGGTCCGGTGCGCGCCTCCGCAGAACCGCCCCACGCCGGCGGAGCTGGAAAACTGCCTGCCGTTTCTGGTGCGGGAGCTCGTAACCCTGCCACGGGTGCGGGTGGTGGTGGCGCTGGGGGCTGTGGCGTTCCAGGCAGTCCTCAAGACGTTCGCACACCTGGGGGTGCAGCTGCCGCGCCCCAGGCCGCCGTTCGTGCACGGAACGGTGTACCGGTTCGCAGGGACCGTGGCCGGACGGCCGGTGCCGGCCGTGCTCTGCACGTACCACCCCAGCCGCCAGAACACGCAGACGGGCAAGCTCACCGCGCGCATGCTGGAGGCGGTGTTCCGGAAGGCCAGGCGGCTGGCGGAGGAGGACCGGTGAACGACGAGGTGTGGATGAGGGTGGCCCTGGAAGAGGCCGAGCGGGGAGCCGGCTACGGCGAGGTCCCCGTGGGCTGCGTGGTGGTACTGGGCGACCGGCTGCTGGCCAGGGCCCACGACCGGCGCGAGTCCCTGCGCGACCCAACCGCCCACGCGGAGATCCTGGCCCTGCGTGAGGCCGCACGCGCGGTGGGCAGCTGGCGCCTGGAAGGGTGCACGGTGTACGTGACCACAGAACCCTGTCCCATGTGCGCGGGCGCTCTGGTCCTGGCACGGGTCCACAGGCTGGTGTACGGAGCCCCAAGCCCCAAAAGCGGCGCGGTCCGGACCCTCTACCGCATCGCGGACGACCCGCGGCTCAATCACCGCGTGGAGGTCACCGCGGGGGTGCTGGAGGCGGAAGCGCAGGCCCTCCTGCAGCGTTTCTTCCGGGGGCTGCGGGAGGCAGAAGCCTAATCCGCGGCCCCTTCCGCCTCCGCGCGCAGTGCCTCCGCCCCGCGCCGCACCTCCTCGAGGGCTTTCTCCACCCCTTCTTCCTCCGCCCTGGCCGTGGGCCTCACGCAGCTCCTGGGGACTCAAGGCAGGTTCCCGGCCACGAGGCGGTAGGCCCGGGGGCCCTCCTTGCGGGTCCAGGTCGAGAACGCACGCCGGGCCTGCCGGTACGCCACCCAGCGGGCCAGCCGCTCCCCTTCCTCCCGCGGCCTTGCGCGGACGCCGCGCGGCCGAGATGCCCGTAGGGGCATGGCCCGTCGCCAGTTCTCCCGCAGGAGTCCCTGAGTGTCCTGTCCAGCTCTGGCGCCAGTGTACCCGCCGCCGGGATCCCCCCACGGTACAATGACAGTGGGCCGGAGGGGTGCACCGAACTGGCTAAGGGGCCGGTCTCGAAAACCGGTGGCCCTCGGGGCCTTGTGGGTTCGAGTCCCACCCCCTCCGCCATCGCAAGCACGTCCTCCACGAGCCAAGTCAGCTCCTCCCCCGTGTGAAGAAGCAGCCCGGCACGGCAGCGCCGGCCGTACTCCTTTCGGAACGCGCGCAGGGCTTCCACGTGCGACGGTCGCAGCCTCGGGGTGGCCTTCACCTCGACGGGCAGCAGCCCCTGAGGGGTCTCTACGACGAAGTCCACCTCCTCCCCGTAGCGGTCCGCCAGTGCAGGACCTCGCCACGTTCCTGCCGCCCGTCTCGCCACACCAGCAGGTCCAGGAGCACCAGGTTCTCCAGGAAGGCCCCCGAAGGCTCGGGACTCCCGCTGAGGTGCAGCGCCAGCCCCACGTCGCCCCAGTACAGCTTCGGCCGTTTCATCAGACGACGGGTCCGGCTCACCGCGTAGGCGGGAACACGGATAAGGAGGAAGGACACCTCCAGGAGGTTGAGGTACCTGTGGGCGGTGGCCTAGGGGAGGGCCACGTCCCGGGCCAGCTCAGCCTGGTTCAGCAGCTGCCCCACCCGCAGGCAGGCCGCCTGCATGAGCCGCCGGAAATCCGGCAGGGACGAAACCGCCGACAGCTGCAGGAGGTCGCGCTCGAGGTAGGTCCGCACGTAGCCCTCGAACCAGACCGCCCGCCAGGGAGTGGAACCGGCGAGGGCCAGGTATCAGCGCCCGCACCAGGGTACTCTCGCCCGTTTGCCGCGCACCCGTCACCACCACCGCAGCCATCGTTCGAAGGTGTAGCAGCAGCCTGCCCTGCAGGTGACGGGCAGCGCAAATTCATTCACGGGGTGAAACATAATATTCCATGCCGCGAAACGGTACAACCCGGTGCTCGGTCTCGCCTCCCGGCCCGCTCTAACCTGGCTTCAGGCCCCCGCGAACCGGCGCCAGTTCTCCTCCTGCATTTCGGGTTCTGCAGGTACGTGGTCGGGGCAGTCCACCCGCAGAAGGCCGTCCCCGAAGGGGGCGTCCACGAAGTCGCAATGGTGGGGAGCCGCGGGGTCCGGGTGGGCGTACGGCCGGAAGTAGCGGCACGTCACGCACATGCGCGAGACGGGGATGCGGCCGGCGCGCTGCAGCTCCCGGATGGTCTTCAACAGCACCCGGAGCAGGGTCGCCTGCTCCGCCTCGGGGAGGGACCGTACCGCCCGCAGGAGGAAGTCGGACCAGCCGGCCACCCGGTCGGCCTCCCGCCGGCCCGCGGCGGTGAGCACCACCTGTCGGGCTCGACCGTCCTCCGCGGCCCGGACCTTCCGGACCAGCCCCTTGCGGACCAGGGAGTCCGTGGACTCGCTGGCGGTGGCAGGGGTTACCGCCAGGGCTTCTGCTACTTCGGAGACCCGGGCGCCCTGCCTCCCGCGGAACCGCAGGTAGCTCAGGATCTGCGCCTGCGTGGGCGTGAGGCCCCGCGCCAGGGCTCCCTCCCACGCCTCGCTGCGCAACGCCGTGCCGATCCGCACCAGGGCCTGGGCCACACGCTCCGCGGTCCGCTCTCGGTCTCCGAACGGCCCGCCGCTTCTCCCTGCGTTCGCCACCGTCCCCTCCCTTGACGCCTCCTGCCCTCCATGGTACATAGTTCGCAGTCCAAATCAAATAGGAGGTGGGCTATGACGGTCCGTCCTGTCGCCCTGCTCGCGGCTGCTGCCGTCCTCGCCCTGGCCGTGGCCACCGTCCCCGCGCCTGCCCCGGCGGAGTCCGCCCCCGTGCGCCGCTACCACGTGACGATGAAATTCTGGAAGGCCACGGTGGCGGGCGTCCCTACCATCGCGGTCACGAACCTCCCCGCGGACGCGTTTGCCTACGAGGGGGAGACAGTGGAGTTCGTGGTCCGCAACGAGAGCCCCATTCCGGAAGGGTTCGCCATCGACGCCTTCGGGGTCAAGGAGGTCCTCCAGCCTAAGGAGACCAAGACGATCCGGATCCGCGGCGTGCGCCGGGGCGCCCACACCATCTACTGCCACCTGCACCCGATGAGCGTGCACTACACCGGGACCCTGCTGGTGGCTCCCCGGCGCTGACCGGTCAGATCTTCAGGTCGATGATGGCCGAGACCCCGACCCCCACCACCCGCCGCAGTCCCTTCCACGGCTCCAGGCTGTCCACGGGGATGAGGGCGCGGATCTGGAACACCCCCTGGTAGTTGGCGTCCAGGGCCGCCACCGCCTCCACCCGCTGCACGGCGGCCCTGGGCCCCGCCACCTGGGCGGCCCCGATGGCCGCCCGGCCCGGTGCACTCAGGCCGATGGACACGCTGAGGATGGGCACCACCTTGGTGGTCTGCCGGGTCGCGGCGTCGCGGGACAGCAGCAGGGAGTTGATGAAGTCGTTGATCTGCGGCCCGAAGGTGCGCACCGCGTAGCCGATCCCGAACACCTTCACCAGCTGCAGGATGTCCTGCGCGTGGGCGACCCCGGCCAGCGCCACCAGCGCCGCCAGGGTCAGAGCTACCACCCGAATCCGCCGCATGGGCTCCCTCCCGTGGAGTGTCGGGGTGCGTCTTGCCTAGAGGTACGCTGCGCGGCGCCGCAGGGTTCTGCCTTCCGCCCGGGTGCCGGACGGACGGGGCTTGAACACCCCGACAATGGCAACCTCGGCACCCCGGGAGCCCCGGCGCAGCCCCACCAGAAGACCCTTGCTCGTCCACTCCAGGTAGCCGCCGCCCAGCCACTCCGGGTTCGTTCCGTACGCGCCCAGGAACTCCAACAGCGTGCTGCCCACGCCCACGCTGCCCTTGAGCCGGAACCGAGGGTCGTCGGTGACCACCGCGATGACCAGGCCGGGCGTCTTGGTGGGCTCCCGCTCGTCCTCGTAGAAGTAGTAGTCGTACGCGCAGATCCCCACCCCGTCGTCCACGTTGCACACCTCGCGGCCGGCGTCCCGGGCCTGGTCCCGGGTCTGCCCGAACCCCGCCGCCACCTGCGCCGCTTCGTCCATGGCCATCCCGATGCGGGCCGCGCCGATGGCCTCCCCGGGCACGATCTCCCCGAGGCCCGTCTGCGCCGCAAGGGGTCCTGCTAGGGCCACTGCCGCTGCCACCGCCACCCAGCTCACCCGAGCCATACCACCCTCCTCCTCCGTACTTGCCTATAGCGTCCCGCGCCGGCGACCGGCCCGCAAGCGATCGGCTCTGCCTGCCCGCCCGGAGGCGACCCTCCACGCTGCCCACGCTACCCCGGCCCAGCCCGCCAGGTACAGGAGCCAGGGGAAGGTCTGGGGCCGGGCGGCCACCGCCGCCTGCCATCCGTCGCCCAGCCGGCTCAGGGCCGGAGCCATCACCGCCCCCAGGGCCGCAGCAGATCCCACGCAGGCCAGGACCACGCTCAGCGGATCCACCCGCACGGCAGCTCCGGACTCGCCACGGACCGCCACGGTCGCACCGAACACCGCGAGCAAAATCGCTGCCAGCACCGGGGCCCACACGGGCGCCCACCACGGCAGGGGGATCAGGAACAGGAGGTCCCAGTCCTGAAAGGACCGCGGGAAGCCCACCAGAAGGCTCAGCCACACGTAGTACGCCAGGTCCCACAGGCCCCACGCGTACAGGAACGCTCCCCACCGGGCAGGCCGGCTCCGCCCCGCCGCCTGCCCCACGGCGAACAGCATCGCCAGGGTCGCCGCCTCCCGGCCCAGCTCCACCCACCCCAGGGGATCCGGCTTCGTGGGCACGTCCCGCAGGAGATCCGTGATTCCGTACAGCCGGCGCAGGTACGCCACCACCGCGGCCTCCGCGTACCCCATGGCCACCGCGTAGCCGGTCACCGCCCAGGCGCGCCGTAGGAGGTCCCCCGACACGTTTTCGCCCTCCGCGCTACCCTGGGGGAGGGAGGTCGCAGGCCATGACGGAGTTCACGGTCCGCACCCGCCGGAAGCGCGAACTGGTGGACATCACCGACCGGGTGGAGCAGGCGGTGCGCGCCTCCGGGGCCCAGGAAGGAATCTGTTGCGTGTACGTACCCCACGCGACCGCGGGTGTCGTGGTGAACGAGAACGCCGACCCGCAGGTGTGCGAGGACCTGCTGGACGCGCTGGCCAAGCTGTTCCCAGACGGCGTGTGGCGGCACGACCGGGTCGACAACAACGCCAGCGCGCACCTGAAAGCAGCCCTCACCGGCCCGGGCCAGGTGATCCCGGTCCACCAGGGGCGGCTGGCCCTGGGCCGGTGGCAGGCGGTGATGCTGGCGGAGTTCGACGGGCCCCGCGAGCGACGCGTCATCGTGGTGGTCCGCTAGTTCTTTCCTCGAGGATCGTCGCCGGCTGGCCGCGTTGTGCCGCGAGCTGCCCCGGGATTGCCGTTCCGCGGCGAAGTGCCCCCCCCGGAAGCTTGCCCGGGGTGTAGCCAACGTCCCGACGTCTATGGTCACCACCCGTTTCGCAGTTCTCCTGCCAGGGAGCGGTTCCTATCCTTCCCCCTCTCCCACCCGGACGGCCCGGCGGCGGGCACGCTGGTACAGCTCCCAGATCTCGTCCACCGTAGTGGCGTCCTCGGGCCGCTTGTCGTCCCGGTACCGTCCGGTGAAACGGGGGAAGCGCAACGCCAGCCCCGCGCCTTCCTTCACCCGGCTCCATGCCACGGTGTGGGTGGGCGACAGGGTGATCTCCGCTCCCACCACCTCGAGCACCAGGGCCGGGTGGAACCACACGTCTGGCTCCAGCTTGGAGTCCACCCGCGGCGGCCTGCGGTCGACCTGGTAAGGGCGGAGCCGCTGGGGCAGCTGCGCCAGATCCTCGTCGGAAAACCCGCTACCCACCTTGCAGAAAGTCCGGAAGGTGTCCTCGGACGGGTCGTAGGCCGCCACCAGCAGGGCCCCGTACGTCCCGCTGCGGCGGCCGCGTCCGTAGAAGGCCCCCACCACCACCAGGTCCAGGGTGTCCTGAAGCTCGGTGCGGTACTCCCTCTTGTGCTTGATCCACAGCCAGCCGCGGGCGCCGGCCTGGTAGACGGCGTCCTCGGCCACCGACTTGCACAGAACCCCCTCACAGCCGTCCGCCACGGCCTGCTCGAAGAACGCGTCCAGCTCCTCCACACTGCGCACCAGCTTCCAGGTGGCCAGCTGCAGCCGGTCCCCGGGCTTGATAGCCCGCTCCAGGGCCCGTCGCCGCTCCAGGTACGGCCGACGGGTCAGGTCGCCCCCCTCTCCGTACAGCAGGTCGAAACAGAACAGGCCCACCGGGATGCGCCTTGCCGCCTCCTCGATCCCGTACTTGCGGCGCCGCTGCATGAGTTCCTGGAACGGCCGCAGCTCTCCGGACTCGGGGTCCACGGCCACGATCTCCGCCTCCAGGATGGCCCGCTTGGGTCGCAGCCCGTGCTGCAGCAACTCCACCGCGTCCGGGAACTGCTCCGTGATGTTCTCCAGGCGCCGCGAGAACAGCACCACCTTCCCGTCCAGGCGGTGGGCCTGCACCCGCTCGCCGTCGTACTTGTACTCCGCGGCGCACACCCCGCCCAGCTTTGCCAGGATCTCCTCGCCGGTGGCCAGCCGCTGCGCCAGCATGGGCCGCACCGGGTGGCCGGGACGGACCTCCATGGCCTCCACCGCCGCCACCCCGCCGCGCACCAGGGTATCGGCCACCAGCCCCAGGTCCGAGCAGATGTTGTACGCTCGCTCCAAAGGCGCCCGGTTGGCCCGGCCTCCCGCGTACACCTCCGCCAGGGCGTCCAGGATGGAGGCATCCCCGACGCCCAACCGCAGCTTGCCCGTGACCGTGCGGACCAGGTAGCGGGCCTCCAGCGGCGTGGCGCGGCGCAGGAGGTCGGCTAGGGAGGAGATCTTCTGGGTCTGGGCCCCCTTGCCGGATGCCTGGGCGATGGCCTCGAGATGGTCGAACACCTCCTGCACGGTCAGGTGGGACCGGCGGGCCCCTCTTTCGGCCAGCAGCTCCTCCGCCACCGTGCCCAGGTCGCCTCGGCGCCGCAGCAGCGACTGCACCCGGTCCTCCGCCACACCCGCGGCCTCCGCCACCGACCGGGCGGCCAGCTTCTCCGCCAGGCCGATCTCCACTCCCGCGAAGTCCGGCGCGATCTTGCCCTGACACAGGTACACCACCTTGCGCAGCAGGGGCTTGGGCGTTTCCCCGAACAGCTCCGCCAGGACCTCGATGAGCTTCAGCCGGGCAGAGGTCTCCTCGAGCCTCTGGTACGCCTGCGCCAGGCGCGTGTACTGCATCGGACTGGCTCCTACTCCCTGGACCGCAAGAGCTCCGCCACCGGACGCCCCAGCAGCAGCCGTCCCAGCTTGCGGTGGCCGATCTTCAGGTAGTGGCGGCGCCACACCTCCACCACCTCCTCCTTGGTCCGAGCCGCGTCGAGCTCCTGCTTGACCTGCTCGAGGTACCGACGCTCCTCGTCGGGGTCTGCGAACACCGGTTCCCTTGCCATGGGTGACCTCCTCAGACCGGACTCCCACCCGGGCTTCGACGGTTCTGCGGAGCGCTCCTCGGTCGTCCGGAGGCCCGCCACCGCCGTATCATGCTAAGTATGACGCACGCGGCGCGGCAGCGGCCTTCATTCGCGGACCCGCAGACCTACCGACGCCTGGTGGTCAAGGTGGGCAGCGCGGTGCTGGCCGGCCCGCACGGCCTGGACCAGCCCGTGCTGGACCGGCTGGCGGACGAGCTGGCGGGGCTGAGGGCCGAGGGACGGGAGGTGGTGGTGGTCTCCTCCGGAGCGGTGGCCGCCGGAGTCGCCCACCTGGGGCTTGTGGAACGGCCCGCCACCATCCCCGCCAAGCAGGCGGCCGCCGCGGTGGGCCAGCCGCTGCTGGTGCGCGCGTGGGAGCAGGCGTTCGGGCGCCACGGGGTGTCGGTGGCCCAGGTGCTCCTCACCGCCCCGGACCTGGCGGACCGCTCCCGCTTCCTCCACGCCCGCCACACCCTGCAGACGCTGCTCAGGTGGGGCGTGGTGCCCGTGGTGAACGAGAACGACACCGTGGTGGTGGAGGAGGTCCAGTTCGGGGACAACGACCGGCTGTCCGTCCTCATCGCCACCCTGGTGGGCGCGGACCTTTTGGTGCTGCTGTCGGACGTGGAGGCGTTGTTCGACCGGGATCCCCGTACCCACCCCCAGGCCCGCCCCATTCCGTGGGTGGAGCGGGTCGACCGGACCCTGCTGGAGTCCGCCGGAGAGGCTCCCAACGAGGTCGGCAGCGGCGGGATGCGCAGCAAGCTGCTGGCCGCGGAAAAGGCCCTGGCCGCGGGGATGCCGCTGCTGCTGCTGCCAGGCCGTCGGGCGGGGGCCCTGCGCGCCGCGCTGTCTGGCGAACCCGTCGGCACGCTGTTCTGGGGTGGCAGCCGGCGGTACGCGGGCCGCAAGCTGTGGCTGTACCAGCTCCCCAAGCCCGCGGGAGAGCTGCTCTTGGATCACGGCGCCGCACGGGCGCTGCGGAAGGGCGGAGCTTCCCTGTTGCCGGCAGGCGTCCGCGGGGTCCGGGGACAGTTCGGGGTAGGCGACCCGGTCCGGTGCCTGGACCCCGACGGCCGCCTGGTGGGCGTGGGGCTGGTGAACTACAGTGCGGCGGAGATCGACCTCATCAAGGGCCTGCACACCCGCGACATCGAATCGCGTCTGGGGTACAAGCACTCCGACGAGGTCATCCACCGGGACCACTTCGCCCTGGCCAGTGAGCTGGAGGCGGAAGAGCACGCGGTACGGGGGTCGGTATGATCGACGTCACGAGCCAGATCCGTGAGATGGCCGTCCGCGCCCGGCAGGCAGCCCGGGCCATGGCGTCGGCACCTCCCGCGGCCAAACGGGACGCGTTGCTGGGGCTGGCACAGTTGCTGGTGGACTCCTGGCCGGAGGTGGCCGAGGCCAATCGTGCGGACCTGGAGGAGGCAGCCGCCGCGGGGCTGTCCCGGGCGAAGCTGGACCGGCTGCGGCTGGACCAGAGGGTCCGGGACGACCTGGTGGAGGGCCTGCGGCAGGTGGCCCACATGCCAGACCCGGTGGGCGAGATCGAGTCCCTGTCCGTCCGGCCCAACGGACTGCGCGTGGGCCGGATGCGGGTGCCCCTGGGCGTCATCGGGATGGTGTACGAGGCACGGCCCGGCGCCACCGTGGAGGCCAGCAGCCTCGCGGTGAAGGCCGGCAACGCCATCCTCCTCCGGGGCGGCAAGGAGGCCCTGCGCAGCAACCGGGCCCTGGTGGCGCTGTTCCGTCGGTCGCTGAAGGAAGCCGGCCTTCCGGAGGACGCGGTGCAACTGGTCCCCCACACGGACCGCCAGGCGGTGGTGGAGATGTGCCGCCTCGCGGGCTACCTGGACGTCCTCATCCCGCGGGGCGGGGAGGAGCTCATCCGCTTCGTCCAGGAGCACGCGCGGATGCCCGTCCTGGCGCACGCGAGGGGCGTCAACCACCTGTACGTGGACGAAAGCGCGGACCTCCAGATGGCGGTCCGCGTCGCGGTGAACGCGAAGGCCCAGCGGCCGGCCACCTGCAACGCACTGGAGAAGGTGCTCGTCCACCAATCCGTCGCGCCCGACTTCCTCCCCCTGCTGGCGCGGGCCATGGCAGAGGCGGGTGTGGAACTTCGCGGGTGCGCCCGCACCCTGGAGCACCTGCCCCAGATCCGACCGGCCACGGAAGCGGACTGGGAAGCCGAGTACCTGGACCTGATCCTGGCGGTGAAGGTGGTGGACTCCATGGACGAAGCGCTGGCCCACATCGCCCGCTACGGCTCCAACCACACGGAGGCCATCGTCACCCGCGACCACGCCCGGGCGCTGCGTTTCCTGCGGGAGGTGGACGCCTCGCTCGTCCTCGTGAACGCCAGCACGCGGTTCAACGACGGCTTCCAGCTCGGACTGGGTGCGGAGATCGGCATCAGCACCAGCAAGCTGCACGCGTACGGGCCGATGGGCGTCCGCGAGCTCACCACCACGAAGTTCGTGGCCCTGGGAGACGGGCACGTGCGTACCTGACGCACGGTCCCCGGCGGTTGGACCTTGCGGTGCGCGTCCGAGGACGCGATTCCGTCGCCGTCTGGTGGGTCCGCAGGGACCTGCGCCTGCACGACAACCCTGCTCTCCAGGCAGCCCTGCGGGCCGGCACGGTCGTTCCCGTCTTCGTGCTGGACCCGGTCCTGACGTCGGTGAGCCGCCGGCGCACCGAACTGCTGGTGGCTTACCTACGAGCCCTGGACCGCTCGCTCCGAGAAATCGGTAGCTCCCTGGTACTCCGGAGAGGCCGGCCTTCCGAGGTCCTGCGCGCCCTGGTTCAGACCTCGGGCGCCCGCGTCGTGTACGCGCATGCCGACGTGTCGCCTCTGGCCCGGCGCCTGGAGGCTGAAGTGGCGCGCAGCGTCCAGCTGGAGTTGGTGGGCTGGCCCACCGCCTTCCCGCCGGACGCGGTCCGGACCGCAGCAGGAAGGGGGTACACCGTTTACGCCCACTACCGCCGACGGGTGCTGGGGCAACCTCTGAGCGGGCCGCTCCTGCCTGCGCCCGTGCACCTCCGGCCCCACGGGCTCCCCTCGGAGCCCCTTCCGCAGAGCCCGGTCGCCCACTCGGACGGCGAAGCGGAAGCCCGCCAACGCCTGCGTCGGTTCGTCGGCGGAGCCGTCTTCCGCTACCACCGGGACCGGGACCGGCTGGACGTGGAGGGGACTTCCCAGCTCTCCGCCTACCTGCGTTTCGGAGTCCTCTCGCCCCGGGTGGTCCTCCGTACCGCGGGGGAGGCTGCTGAAGCGGCACCGGACCCGGAATCCCGCCGCGGAGCTCAGCGGTGGCGCGACGAACTGCTGTGGCGCGAGTTCTTCGCTCACGCGCTGTTCCACTCCCCGCACGCCCGAAACCGGCCCCTCCGCCCGGGAGCCCGCGAGCCCGTGTGGGACAACGACGAGCGGCTCTTCCGGGCCTGGTGTGAGGGCCGCACGGGTTACCCTCTGGTCGACGCTGCCATGCGGCAGCTCAACGAGACGGGCTGGATTCCCAACCGTGCCCGCATGGTCGCCGCCTCCTTCCTGGTGAAGAACCTGCTGGTGGACTGGCGGTGGGGCGAGGCGTACTTCTTCCGGCAGCTCGCGGACGGCGATCCGGCCTCCAATACCGGCAACTGGCAGTGGGTGGCGGGGATGGGTGCGGATGCGGCACCGTATTTCCGGGTGTTCAACCCCGTCCTCCAGGGCCACCGTTTCGACCCGGACGGCCGCTACGTCCGGCGTTGGTTGCCTGAGTTATCAAGGGTCCCGGCACCATACGTCCACGCTCCGTGGACCCTGCCCAGAGACGACCAGGTGGCCTGTCGGTGCCGGGTGGGGCGGGATTACCCCGCTCCGGTCGTGGATCTCCGCGCTTCCCGAGACCGGGCTGTGGATCGCTACAGGCGCGCCCGGGATCCCTCACGGTAGAATCGGGTCGTGGAAGAGGGCGGACGGGCCTACCTGCCGGTGGTCCAGGACGCTTTCGGCCGCCGGCTCGACCTGGCAGAGCTCGCGCACCGTGGCTGGCTCGTCCTGTTCTTCTACCCCAAGGCCGGCTCGCCCGGATGCTCCCTGCAGGCCCGCAGGTACAGGGCTCTGGAGGAAGAGTTCCGGAGGCTCGGCGCCACCCCGGTGGGCGTGAGTCCGGACCCAGCCCCGGCGCAGTGTGCTTTCGCGGAGCGCACCGGCCTCACGATGCTGCCGGACCCCGAGGGGGCTCTCGCCCGGGCTTACGGGGTCCGGCGGTTCTTGGGCGTGCTCAGCCGGGACACCGTCCTCGTGAACCGCTACGGCCGGGTGGAACGGATCTGGCGCCGCGTGAACCCTCTGCGTGACGCAGACCGCGTCCTTGCCTATCTCCGGGACCGGCAACGCCAGGATGCTGATCAATCGGGATAAGGTGGATTGCGCAGACCCCGGGAATGACCACGGGCGGCAGCGACCGGTCGCGTGGCACCCGCACGCACCCCGTCTATTGTCCAAACCGCTTCAAGACCACGCGCTCCCGGTAGTCGAAGATCGCCTGAAGCCGCGAGCGCACGGCCCGTCCGACCGCCACGTGCCCGGCCCGGCCTCCGGGGAGCAGGTAGACACCACTAGGTCCCGCACCTCCACTCCGTGCCCTGAGGCACGGAAGTGGTGTTCGTGGTGCCACAGGCGGTAGGGCCCGATGCGCTGCTCGTCCACAAACCGGACCCCCTCCTGGACGTGGGTGATCTCCGTCACCCACACCCACGCAGGGCCTGGGAACGGTCGCACCCGGTACTCGATGAGCAATCCAGGGTACATCCGATCAGGCACAGGTGACACGATTTGCAGGTCCAGCCACGGTGGCGTGATCTCGCGGAGGTTCCGCGGGTCCGCGAAGAATTCCCAGACGTCGTCCAGAGATGCCCGAAGCCGGACCACCCGCTCCAGCCGTTGGAGCTTCAACTACCTCTCCCCCAGGGCCGACCGCAGTGCCGGCTCCAGCTCCGGGTAGCGGAACTCGAATCCCGCCTCCAGCAGGCGCCGGGGGATCGCCCGCTGACCGGACAGCAACACCTCGTCCGCCATCTCACGCCCCAGGACCCAGCGCACCGCGAAGGCGGGCACCCGCAAGAACGCCGGCCGGCGGAGCACCCGTCCCAGGGTGCGCGCGAACTCCGCGAACGTCACCGCGCCGGGCGCGGTCAGGTTGACCGGGCCTTCCACCGACGGCGTGTTCAAGACGAACTCCACCCCGCGCAGCCAGTCCTCCAGGGCGATCCAGCTCACGCCCTGACGCCCGTCGCCCACCGGCCCGCCCAGGCCCAGACGGAACACGGGCAGAAGAGGTGCCAGGAAGCCCCCCCGGCCGCTCAGAACAGGGCCCGTGCGCAGCAGCACGGTGCGAATCCCCGCCCGCCGTGCCGGCTCCGTGGCCGCCTCCCAGTCCACGCACAGCGACGCGAGGAAGCCCCGCCCCGGCAGCGCGGTTTCGTCGACCGCCTCCTCGAAAGGCCGGCGACCGTAGTACCCCGTGGCCGAGGCCGAAAGGAACACCCTGGGCGGTTGCGCGAGCCCGCTGAGGGCCTCGCTCACCAGCCGGGTCGCGTCCACCCGGCTGGTGCGCAGCTCGCGCTTGTGCGCTTCGGTCCAGCGGGCGGGCGCGATGCGGGCGCCGGCCAGGTTCACCACGGCGTCGCAGCCTTCCAGCGCTGCGGCCTCGAGCTGCCCGCGGGCCGGATCCCACCGCACAACACCGGGACCCGGTTTCCGGCTGACGGGCACGACCGCGTGGCCCGCCTCCCTCAGGCGTTCCGCCAGCGACCGCCCGAGCAGTCCTGTGGCCCCCGTGATGGCAATCCGCACCCCCGCCAAGATAGGCCATCCCGGCCGAGGCGCTCAACCGCGGCCGGCCCTGGTATCCTAAAGGTTGCGGCCGGAGGGGTGCGGGAGTCCGGCTGATCCGGCGCGCCTGGAGAGCGCGTAGGCGGGCTAAAACCCGCCTCGTGGGTTCAAATCCCACCCCCTCCGCCACGACACTCGAGGCGCCGTGCGACCACAGGCCGTCTTCTTCGACCTGGACGACACCCTGGTGGACGAGACTGGACTGATGTCGGACTGCGTCCGCCAGGTGGCGGAGGAGCTGCAGGAGGTCTACCCCTTCCTGCCCGCGGACCTGATGGTCCGTGCCTACCTGGAAGCGTCCCTGGAGCTGTGGAAGCGTGTGACCCCGGCCCAACCCGGGGTCACCATTCCCCTCATGCGACGCTGGACGTGGGAGGAGGCCCTGCGCCGCCTGGGTTTCCGCGGGCCCGTAGACCCCTTCCTGCAGCGCTACACCGCCCTCCGGGACGGCCAGGTGCGGACTTTCCCGGACGCGAAGCCTGTCCTGCTGGAGCTGCGCCGACGCGGCTACCAGACGGGTCTCATCACGAACGGCGAGACCGCCCTCCAGCAGTGGAAACTGGACGCCACGGGACTGAGCGAACTCCTGGACCCGGTGGTGACCAGCCAGGAGCTGGGCCGCAGTAAGCCCGACCCCGCGGTGTTCGTGGAGGCCGCCCGACGCGCGGGCGCAGAGCCCCATCGGTGCTGGATGGTGGGCGACCTGCTGCACGCGGACGTGGCCGGGGCCCTCGCGGCGGGCATGACCGCGGTGTGGGTGCGGCGCCGGCACCACCCGGGCGACGCGGCCGGGCGGCCCCACCACACGGTGGACACCCTGTCCGAACTCCTGACCCTCCTGCCCTGACCGCGGCCGACTCGGTCCCGCCGTCGGCCCTACAGCACCCGGGTGACCTTCCGCAATCCGCGAGGCCGGTCCGGGTCGGTCCCCCGCCGCACGCCGAGGTGGTAGCTGAACAGCTGGACCGCTACCGCGTAGACGTGGGGGGTGAGTTCCTCCGGGGTCCCCGCCGGCACCTCCAGCCCGTGCTGCACGCAGCCCAACACCGCAGGGTCGGAGGACACCACCGCCACCTGGGCTCCCCGCCGGCCCAGCATACGCACCACGTCCTGGAGGTGTCTCCGGGCCCGACCCGGTGAGGCGACCACCAGCACCGGGAACCCCGGCCCCACCAGCGCCACGGGGCCGTGCAGGAAGTCCGCGGACGACAGGGCCTCCGCGGGCAGGTACGCGGCTTCCTTCAGCTTCAGGGCCGCCTCCCGAGCGGTGGCGTAGTTGTACCCGCGCCCCGTGACCACGCACGCGGCCGCGCCCTCCCACCGCCGCGCGAGGTCCGACGCCGCGTCCTCCACCCTCAGCGCGGCGGCCACCTGGCCGGGGAGTCGTTCGTGCGCGCTCACTAGCCGCCGGTCTTTTGCAGCTTCGGCTGCCAGCACGCTGAGCACGAACAGTTCCGCCACGTACGTCTTCGTCGCGGCCACGCTGCGTTCGCGGCCCGCGTACAGGGGCAGAACCTCGTGGCTCTCCCGGGCGAGGGGGGAGTCAGGGTCGTTCGTCACCGCCACCGTGAACGCCCCGCCCTGACGCCCGCGCCGGAGGAACGTCACCACGTCGGGGGACCGGCCGGACTGGGACAGGCCGACCACCCAACTGCCCCGCAGGCGCAACCGTCCCCTGTACAACGTGACCACGGACGGGGCTGCGAGGCTGACCGGCACGCCCAGGGTCGCCTCCCACAGGTACCGTCCATACAGGGCCGCGTTGTCGGACGATCCGCGGGCCACGAAGACCACAAGCCCGGGGGGATCCAGCCGCCACCGCGCCGCCAGCCGCCGCGCCAGCGGTCGGACGTCGTCCCACAGCCGCTCCAGGACCGCGGGCTGCTCCTGGATCTCCGCGCGCATCCAGCGGCCTGGCTGCTTCAAGGGAGGGTCAGGTCTCCCAGGATGACGGGCCTGCGCGCCCCCGTGGCGGAGGGGAGGTTCCCCGGCATCCCCCATGCGGTCATGGCCGCCAGTACGGCAAACGCCACGGCCTCCTTGAAGTCCGGATCCACCCCCTCTTCCGCCGTGGTCCGCACGGGGACGGGAGCCAGCGCCTCCTGGATCCAGCGCACGAGGGTCCGGTTGTGCACTCCGCCCCCACTCAGCAGCACCTCATCCACCTTCCCGAGGAAGCGGTACGCGTCCGCCACCGTCCGCGCGGTCAGGTAGGTGGCAGTAGCCACCAGGTCTGCGTCGGACAGCCCCCGCTGGCGCCCGCGCTCCACCAAGCCGCGCGCGTAGTCAAGCCCGAAGACTTCCCGGCCGGTGCTCTTTGGGGGCGGCTGCCGGAAGTAAGGGTGGCCGACCAGCTCCTCCACGAGGCCGAGGTGCGGAGTCCCCGCCGCCGCCATGCGCCCGCCCTCATCGTACCGGGCACCCGTGAGCAGGCGGACCACGCCGTCCACCACCATGTTCCCGGGGCCGGTGTCGAAGGCCAGCACCCCGTCGGGCCCACCGCCTGCGGGGAGCCAGGTCACGTTGCTGATGCCGCCCAGGTTCTGCACCGCCCGGCTGCGGTGCGGGTGGCTGAACAGCAGCCAGTCCACGTAGGGGACCAACGGCGCCCCCTGTCCGCCCGCGGCCACGTCGCGGGCCCGGAAGTTGCTCACCACGGGCAGCCCCGTGCGCTCCGCGATCACCGCCGCCTCCCCGATCTGGAGCGTGCTGTGTCCCGGCACGTGCCAGACCGTGTGTCCGTGGGACCCGATCAGGTGGCAGCGCTGGGGCTGCACCCGTGCGCGGGCCAGGGCCGCCAGCACCGCCTCCGCCAGCTGCTCGCCCACCTCGAAGTTCCACCGGCAGACCTCCTCGGGGCTGGTCCCGGGACTCGCCAGGCGCAGCAGAGCTTCCCGCACCGTGTCGCTGTACGGCTGGGTCCACGCAAACAGCGTGCGCACGCGCAGCCGCTCGGCCCGCTGTACCTCGACCACCGCCACGTCCACGCCGTCGCAGGAGGTACCGGACATGACCCCGACCACGCACAGGGCCGACTCCGGGTGCGGCCAGCGGAAGTCCGTCACGTCTCCCCCAACGCCACGCGGACCTGCCCGCCGGCGGCCTGGAGCCTGGCCTCGGCTTCCTCCGGCCCACAGCCCGTCCGGGCCATGACGATGGCCACCTTCACGTTGCGGCCCGCCCGCTCCAGCCACTCCTCTGCCTCGCGCGCGGACACCCCTGCCGCCTGCGCCACGATCCGGCTGGCCCGCGCCACCAGCTTGCGGTTCAGGGGCCGGACGTCCACCATGAGGTTCCGGTAGACCTTGCCCAGCCGCACCATGGCCGCCGTGCTCAGCATGTTCAGCACCATCTTCTGAGCAGTCCCCGCCTTCATCCGCGTCGAGCCGGCCACCACCTCCGGACCGGTCCGGACGACCACCGCTACGTCCGCCAGCGCCTCCATGGGCGAACGGGGGTTGTTGCACACCGCGACGACCGCGCAGCCCGCCTCCCGGGCCGCGCGCAGGGCCCCCAGCACGTAAGGAGTCCGGCCGCTGGCGGCGAGCCCCACCACGACGTCGCGAGCCGACGGGGCGTGGGCCCGCAGGTCCTCCGCGCCGAGTTCTGCGTCGTCCTCCAGCTCGGAGCTCGCCTCCACCGTGGAGTTGATCCCGCCCGCCACCACCACCTGGACGGAGCCGGGTTCCACCCCGAAGGTGGGCACCCACTCTACCGCATCCAGCCAGCCGATCCGGCCGCTGGTGCCTGCGCCTACGTAGAACACGCGTCCCCCGCGTGCCAAGCGGTCCGCCACCAGCTCCGCGGCGCGCGCCACCGCCGGCAGCGCCTCCCGGACGGCCCCGGCCACGGTGGCGTCCTCCTCGTTGATGAGCCGCACCACCTCCGCCACGGGCAGCCGGTCCAGCTCCAAGCTACGGGGGTTGGGCTGTTCTGTTTCCAGGTCGTCCAGCGTCCCGCTCACGTCAACCTCCTCACACCATCTCCGCCACCGCGTCGAAGAAAGCACGGCGGAACCCCTCGATCCCCTCTCGAACGTACGGGTGGACCCGGTTGGTCAGGAGGACCGCGACGAGCTCCCGGTCCGGGTCCGCCGCCACCGCGGTCCCCGTGAACCCGGTGTGGCCGAAAGAGCGGGGGCCAAAAGCGGCGAAGAACGCCTCGCGATGGTGCAGCACCCAGCCCAGGCCCCGCGGCTCGCCCCGGGCACCCCGGCGCTGGTCCCGCAGCGCCTCCGCCACCCAGCCCTCCGGCAGCCACCTGCCGGGCCGCAGCCACGCGACCCCCGCCCGCACCACCTCCGACGCCGGGGAGAACAGTCCCGCGTGGGGTGCCACGCCGTCCAACGCGTAGTACGCGTTACCGTCGTGTACCTCTCCCACGATGACGCCCTCGCGCCAGCGGAACGACCGGCCCGCCTCACCAGCCATCCCGCGCTCGTACGCGTTCCCCTCCTCCGTGGCAGCGCAGCGGTTGCGACCGTCCGGAGGCAGCCGGAATCCGGCCTCCCGAAGACCGAGGGGCGCTGCCACGTGCTCCTGGAACAGCACGTCCACGCGCACACCGGCCGCTCGCTCGGCCGCAAAGCCCGCGAGGAGCATCCCGAGGTCCGAGTACAGCACCCGGCTCCCGGGGACGGCTTCCAAGGGCACGGCGGCGATCGCCCGCACGACCGCCTCCCTGCCGTGCGCGTGCAGGTACAGCGGCCGCCACGCCGGAAGTCCCGTGGTGTGGGCCAGCGCCTGCCGCAGGGTAGCCTGCCCTGCGGACGCGCCCTCCAGTTCCGGTAACCAGCGCCGCAGGGGCTCGTCCAGGTCCACCCGCCCGTCCGCGCACAGGCGCAAAATCACGGGAACCGTGCACAACACTTTGGTGAGGGACGCGAGGTCGAACAAGGCGCCCGGACTCATCACACGCCGCTCTGGCTGTACCTGGGCATGGCCCACTGCATCCTGGAACACCGTCTGCCCGCCCGCACACACCACCGCCACCGCGCCGGGGAAGACGCCCGACTCCACCCCTCGCCTCAACAGCGTCCCCAGTTCCCGGCCCCTCAAAGCCCCTCCGGCCGCATTCGGGGGTCCAACAGCTCCTGCAGCCCGTCGCCCAGGAGGTTGAACCCCAAAACTACCAGGGCGATGGCCAGCCCGGGGGCGATGGCGTTCCACGGGGCGATCTCCATGAACTGCCGTCCCTCGCTCAGCATGTTGCCCCAGGAGGGAACTGGTGGTTGGATGCCGAGGCCGAGGAAGCTCAAAGCGGACTCCGCCAGCACCGCCAGCGACAGCCCCAAAGAGATCTGCACGAGGACGGGCGCCATGGCGTTCGGCGCCACATGGCGTGCCACGATCCGCCAGCGGCTCGCACCCAACGCCTCTGCGGCTTCCACGTACTGCTCCCTCCGGACCGCAAGCGCGGACGCCCGCGCCACACGCATGAACTGGGGCGTGTACACCAAGCCCAACACGAGAACGAGGTTCCTCAGGGACGGGCCCACCACGGCCATGACCGCCATGGCCAGGAGCAGGCCCGGGAAGGCGAAGAGGACGTCCGCCACCCGCATCGCGACCTGGTCCGCCAGCCCCCCGACCGAGCCCACTACCACGCCCACCGTGGTCCCTGCCAGCGTGGCGCAGCCCACCGCTCCGAACGCCACCACCACCGACGGCCGCGCACCGACCAGCAACCGGCTCAAAAGGTCCCGACCAAACTGGTCGGTCCCCAGCGGATGCCTCCACGAGGGCCCCTCCAGGAGTCTTTCCGTCCGCATGACCAACGCGGACTCCATCCACAGCGCAGGTCCCACCGCCGCCACGACAACCGCAGTCAACACGACGGCTCCGCCCACCACCGTCAGCCACCGTCGCTCAGGCGGCATGCGGTTCCAGCGAACCTGCCACGCCCGCGGTGCCCCCGAGGCTGCGGCCGCCGAATGGCTCCCGCGGGCGGCGCCTCGCTCAGTCATACCGGATGCGCGGGTCGATCCACCCGTATGCCAGGTCCGTCAGGAGGTTCGTCAGGACGAACAGCGTCGCCGTCACCAGGACGACGCCCTGGAGCATCGCGTAGTCCCGCTGGAGGATCGCGCCCAGCGCCAGTCGCCCCATGCCCGGCAGGCCGAACACCTCTTCTACCACCACCGCGCCTCCCAGCAGGTAGCCCAGCTGGAATCCCGCCACGGTCACCACGGGGATGAGGGCGTTCCGGAGCACGTGGCGCCTGAACACCGCCCGGGCGGGGAGTCCCTTGGCCCAGGCGGTGCGCACGTAGTCCTGGCCGAGGACCTCCAGCACGGACGCACGAACGTACCGCATCAGGGCCGCCGCCAGTCCTGTGCCCAACGCCACCGCAGGCAACAGCAGTGTTTCCAAACTGCGCCACGGGTCCTGCCACACGGGGACGTACGTGCCGAGCACCCGCACCCCGACCCGCGACGCTCCTAGAACCAGCATGGTCGCCAGCCAGAAGCTGGGGATCGACAGTCCCGCCAGCGCCGCCACCCGCAGGCACGCCTGGACCCACGCCCGCCGGCTCACCGCCGCGGCCACGCCGGCGGGGACGGCTACCGCCGCAGCGATTCCCACAGCCAGGACGGCCAGCTGTACCGTCACCGGCAGCCGGCTGGCGATCTCACCGCGGACGGACCGCGCCGTCCGCAGGGAGACGCCCAGGTCCCCCTGCACCACCCGACCCAGGTAGTCCAGGTACTGCGCCCACAGGGGGCGATCGAGGCCGAACACCCGTCGCAGCTCTGCCATCTGCTCCGGAGTCATCTCCACCTGCGTCCCGAGGAACAGCTGGAGGGCATCCCCCGGAACCAGGCGGATGATGAGGAAGACCAGCGTTACGACCCCCCAGAGGACCGGAACCGCCCCCAGGAGGCGCCGGCCGAGGTAGCGGGACATCCCCACAGGCTACTTCTGTACTTCCTCCAGGTAGTACAAGGACCCGTTCCCCACCAAGCGGAAGCCCCGCACCGCCGGGCGCAGGACCTGCGTCTCGTAGGGGACGTACAGGAACAGCGCGGGCGCCCGTTCTACCAGCAGCGTCTGCAGCTCCGCGTAGATCGGCTTCCGGCGCTCCGGATCCAGGTTCACCCGCCCCCGTTCCAGGAGCCGATCCACCGCTTCGTCCTTGAACAGGAAGTTGTTCACCGCCCCCGTGCTGTGGAAGGTCCGGTACAGGAAGCGGTCGGGGTCCGGGTCACCGCCCCGCAGCTCCACCATGGTGTCGAAGTCCCGTTTCACCCACCGGTCGATGTACGTTCCCCATTCCACCTGCTCCAGCGTGGCCAACACCCCCACCTCTCGGAGCTGGGCCTGGATCACCTGTGCCACCGCGATCCCCCCCTCGTAGGTGGGGGACGTCACGATCCGCGTGCTGAACCCGTTGGGGTAGCCCGCTTCCGCCAACATCCGCCGGGCCCGCGCCACGTCCCGCCGGTACGACGGGAACTGGCTCACCGGAAGCGCGTAGGTCCGAACGGAGGCCGGCACCGGACCGGACACCTCCGCAAAGCCCATCTCCGCCGTCTGGACGATGGCGTCCCGGTCGATGGCGAAGCTCAGCGCGTACCGAACGGCCGGGTTCTGGAACGGTGGACGGGTGGTGTTGAACGAGAAGATCCGCAGGTTGATCCCCGGCTTCTGCAGGACCACCACGCCGGGCTCCCGCTTCGCCTGTACGACGACGCTCCCCTGGTTGATGGTCGCCATATCCAGCGCGCCGCTCCGCACCCCTGCCAACAGCGACGCCTGGTCCGGGATCACACGGAACACCACCTCGTCCACCCGCGGCAGCCCCCTCCGGAAGTAACGGGGGTTCCGAACCAGCCGCATGTAGTTGTCGGGGACCCACTCCGCCAGCATGAAGGGACCCGTGCCGGCCACCACCCGCTGGAGATTCCCGTGCTGCAGGACCGCCGCCTTCTCCACGATCGCGAGGTTCCCCGACGCCAGCCCGGACAGCAGGGACGCGAGGGGGTGGCGGAGCCGGATCCGCACGGTGTAGCGGTCGGGGGTCTCCACGGACTCGATCACGTCGATGTACGAGCGCCCCGGGGACCGTGTCGCCGGGTCCAGAACCCGTTCCAGGCTGAACTTCACGTCCTCGCTGGTCAACTCCGCGCCGCTGTGGAAGCGAACGCCCCTGCGGAGGCGGAACACGTACGTCCGTGCGTCCGGCGTCTCCCACGACTCCGCGAGGTCCGGCTCAATCCGGAGCTGGTCGTTGTACCGGACGAGCTTGTTGTACAGGAGGTCCAACCTCCGGAAGGACGAGAACGCGGTGACGATGTGGGGATCCAGGCCGACCACCTCCTGGTCCACGCCGAGGGTGAACCGGACGGGCGCCGGCCCCGCCTGCACCGCCCATCCGCTGGCCACCAAGGCCAGTGCCAACGCGGCCATCACGAGCGCTCGCATCTCCGCATCACCTCCCAGGACTGGGATCTCTGCCGCCCGTTCCCGAAACCAGGGGTCCTGTGGTCTTCCGGTAGATCCATTCGTCCAGCCCTTGCCGCACGTAGTCCCGCAGCATTCCGACCCGCTCGTACCCCATCATCCGGTAGAACCGCTGGGCACGCCGGTTGAAGCGCGACACGAGGAGGAACACGTTCGGGCCGTGCCGGAGGATCCGTTCCTCCGCCGTCCGGAGGAGAAGGCGGCCCACGCCCTGACCCCGAGCCGACCGAGCGGTGGCGATCCACCGGACGTACCCGGAGTGGACGAAGGTCCCGCGGAGCTGGAACCACACGAACCCCAAAACCTCCGCCCCCCGCACCGCCACGAGCACCGGTTCCCCCGCCCTGACCGCCGCCCGGATCATGGCCGCCGCCCGGCGCTGTGAGATCCCGTAGCGCTGCCAGAGCGGCTCGCTCGCCACGATGCGGGCGCATGCCGTCACGTCCGCGGACCGCGCGGCACGGATCCGGACGGGCGCGGAAGACGCCACGTCAGTACTTCCTCCCCACCAGGGCCTCCCGGGTGCGGTCCAGCGCCCGCACCGAGCTCGCGTACCGCCGCAGGAGCACCCCCGCGAACACGCCGTCCAGAACCGCCATGGCGGCCATGCGGGAGCCGACAGCCGCCTCCCGCAAAAGCGGTTCGCGGGCCACGGTATTCAGCACCGCGTCCGCTACCCGGGTGATGGGCGAGGGCCCTACCTGCGTCACCGCCACGGTGAACGCGCCGGCGGCGCGGGCCAGCCGGAGGGCCTCCACCGTGTCCCGGGTGCTGCCAGAGTGGGAGACCCCGATGGCCACGTCCCGGTGACCCAGCAGGGCCGCGGAGGTGGCCTGCAGGTGCGGGTCGGTAAAGGCCTGCGCCTGAACTCCGATGCGGAGCAGCTTCAAGGCGGCGTCCGTCGCCACCACCCCCGACGCCCCCACCCCATACAGGTCCACCCGGCGGGCGGTGGCCACCCGGGCTACCACGTGCTCCAGCACGGACCAGTCCAGCACCCGGAGGGTGTCTTCCAACGCCGCCACCATGCCCGCGAACAGCTTCCGGCAAGCCTCCTCCACGCCGTCCCCACGGCGGACTTCGCCGACGATCTGGGGCTGCTCCGCGGCCAACTCTGCGCTCAGCCGGATCCGCAGCTCCTGGTAGCCGCGAAGCCCCAGGCGCTTGCACACCCGGACCACGGTGGCCTCGCTGACGCCGCATCGCTCCGCCAGCTCCGTGATGGACAGGGCCGGCACGCGTCGACCCTCGCGGACCACGTAGTCGGCCACCCGCCGCTCCGCCTCCGCCAGGGAGGAAGCCAGCTCCCGAAGCCGCAGCCAGCAGCCACCAGCCACCGGTGGGGCGCCCACGCGTTATAGCTTCGAGGGAGATGCGAAAAAATCCTTCAGACCTGCCCGCTATCTGCGAAAATTATGTACGTCCAGCAGAAAGGCCTCCAGGGCCGACCAGAACCCTTCCGGCCGCTCCCGCGGCGGCCAGTGGCCGCAGCCCCGCAGGATGACCAGCTGGGCCTGCGGGATCCTGCGTGCGGCCTGCTCCGCGTGGGCCAGCGGCACCAGCCGGTCGCGGTCGCCGTGGATGAGCAGAACGGGGCAGCGCAGGTCGCGGAGGCGGTCGCCGTAGTAGGTACGTACGCGGGCCCTCCCGACCTCGGTCTGTAGCCACCGCCAGAACAGTCCGGGGCTGGTGCCGCGCAGCGCGGCGCGGACGTCGCCCAGGAGTTCGGCGTCCACCGACCCGGGGTCGCCCACCAGGAACCGCACGCTCAACCACAGGCCAGGGCCCCGGCGCAGGCCGGGAGCCCGCAGCAGCCGCTGCAACGGCGACCGGAGCAAGAACCACAGGAGTCCGTGGTAGGGCACCCGGGGCGAAAGCCCGTAGCTGGCGACCAGGACCAGGCGGTCCACACGTTCCGGCCTGCGCAGGGCGTAGCCCACGGCCAGAGCCCCTCCTAAGGACAGGCCCACCAGGCTCGCCCGCTCGACCCCTGCCCCGTCCATCCAGCGGCACAGCCAGTCCAGGTACGCCTCGGTGGTGGGTCGGGGCAGCTCCTGGGTCCCGCCGTGGCCCGGCAGATCGGGGGCCAGCACCGCGAACTTCCGGGCCAGCCGGGGCGCCACGTGCTTCCAGCTGAGCCCCGCACAGTCCGCCCCCGCGCCGTGCAGCAACACCACGGTGGGGTGTACAGAAGAGTTCAACGTGCAGCCAGCACGCGAAGCCAGCGCTCAAACTGGGGAAAAGACACCGCTGCACACTCGGTGCCCACCACTTTGACCCCCTCCCGGGAGAGCAGGCCCGCCACCGCGAACGCCATGGCGATCCGGTGGTCGCCTCCGGGATCCACCTCGCCCCCACGGATGCTGCCACCCCGTACGACCATGCCGTCGGGGAGCTCCTCGGCGTCCACCCCTACTGCCTGAAGGGCACGAACCACCGTCCGGATCCGGTCAGACTCCTTCACCCGCAGCTCCGCGGCGTCCCGCACCACCGTCTCCCCCTCCGCCACTGCTGCGGCCACCGCGAGAGCCGGGATTTCGTCGATGAGCCGCGGGATCAGCCCCCCGCCTACCCGCACCCCTCGGAGTTGCTTGCCCCGGACCAGAAGGGTGCCCACTGGTTCGCCGGCCACCTCCCGCAGGTCCTCCACCAGCACCTCCGCACCCATGTCCCGCAGCACCTCCAGCAGCCCCGTGCGGGTGGGGTTCAAGCCCACGTGCTCCACCACCAGCTCCGCACCCGGCTGCGCGGCAGCCGCCGCGACGAAAAACGCCGCGGACGAAAAGTCGCCGGGGACTTCCACCTCCACCGCCTCCGGACGCGCGGGCCCTTCCACCACTGCCTCCACCCCCCCGCCGTCCAGCGCCCGGCTCCGCACCTGGACCCCCATGGCCTTCAACAGGCGCTCCGTGTGGTCCCGGCTGGCCGCAGGCTCCACCACCACGGTCCTGCCCTCCGCGTACAGCCCTGCCAGCAGCAGCGCGCTCTTGACTTGAGCGCTTGCCACCGGGAGCTCGTGCCGGGCAGGCCGCAACGTGCCCCCGCGCACCCGTACCGGAGCGAACCGCCCGTCCTTGGCCTGGATGTCCGCGCCCATGCGGCGCAGGGGCTCCACCACCCGGTCCATGGGCCGGCGCCGCAGGGATTCGTCACCGTCCAGGACCGCCTCCACCGGCTGGCCACTTACAAGCCCGCACAGCAGGCGGATGGTGGTCCCGGAGTTCCCGGCGTCGAGCACGTGGCCGGGTTGCGACCACCGGCGGCGCCCGTGAACGCGCAGCACGCCGCCCTCCAGCTCCACGGGCACCCCCAAAGCACGCAAGCAGCCCACGCTCCGCAACGTGTCCTCGGCCTCCAGAAAGTTGCGGGCCACCGTCACCCCGGACGCGAGAGCCCCCAGCAGGACCGCGCGGTGGCTGACGGACTTGTCGCCAGGCGGCCGGAAGCGACCGCCGAGGCGTGCAGGCTGAACCTGGAGGGTCGCCATCCTACTGGGCGCTGCGCAGGTCTGGCCGCAGGCGCTCGGCCCCGCCCAGGTACACGTGGACCACCTCGTCCTGGGTCAGGGTGGTGTTCACCAGCATCAGGACGCGGACCACCCGCGGCATGGACCCCGGCACGTCCATCTCCCGGGAGCACAGCAGAGGCACACGGTCCCAGCCCAGGGCCCGGGCAGCCTCCGCGGGGAAGGTGGCGTCCAGGTCCGAGGTGCACGTGAAGATCACCGCCGCCACGTCGTCCGGCTCCACGCCGTTGGCCCGGACCATCTCCGTGATCAACCGGCGGGCCGCGTCCAGAATGGCCTCGGGGGTGTTGGCCTCCACCTGCACGGCCCCGCGGATGCCCCGGACCTTCACCGGGACCCTCCCCGTGCCAGGTGAACTGCAGCCTCCAGGCCCAGCACGTAACTGTACGGGCCGAAGCCCAGGACCTGGCCCCGCACCACGGGTGCCAGCACCATGCGCCGTCGGAAGGCCTCCCGGGCGTGCACGTTGGACAGGTGGACCTCCACCACGGGGATGCGGATGGCCGCGACGGCGTCCCGCAGGGCGATGGAAGTGTGGGTGAACGCTCCGGGGTTCAGGACCACCGCGTCACAGTCCAACCGCGCCCGGTGCAGCTCGTCCAGCATCACTCCCTCGTGGTTGGACTGTACAAAACGCACCTCCACGCCCAGCTCCTCCGCCTTTTCCCGCACCATCCGCTCCACGTCCGCCAGGGTGTGGTGGCCGTACACCTCCGGCTCCCGCTCGCCCAGCAGGTTCAGGTTCGGACCCGAGAGCACCAGGATCCTCACGGACTCGCCCCCGTCTCCCGCAGGACGGAGGCCACGGCTTCCTCCGGGACTTCCACGCCGGTCCGGGCCTGCCCGAGCCGCTCCACGAGGGCGAACCGTAACCTCCCGCTGCGGTTTTTCTTGTCCAGCCGCATAAAGCCCACCAGCGCCTGCGCGGAGACGGGCGGAACCCGGGTTGGCAGGCCCGCGCGCCGCAGCACCGACCGCAGGGCTTCCGCCACGGAGCCCTCCGTGACGCCCTCCCGCCGCCCCAGCTCCGCCTCCACCACCATCCCTATCGCCACCGCCTCCCCGTGCAGGTACACGCGGTACCCCGTGGCCGCCTCCAGGGCGTGCGCCACCGTGTGGCCGAAGTTCAGCACCTCCCGCAGCCCGCCCGTCTCGCGCTCGTCCTGCCGGACCACCTCGGCCTTCACCGCCACGTTGCGCGCCACCAGCTCCGCGAGCCGGTCCGTCCTGCGGCGCAGCAGGTTAACTAGCTCCCGGTCCACCCACTCCAGCAGGCGTGCGTCCCTCACCGCGCCGTGCTTGACGCACTCCGCGAGGCCCGCCCGCAGCTCCCGGAGCGGGAGGGTACGCAGGGTGGCCACGTCCGCCACCACCGCCTGTGGCTGCCAGAAGACCCCTACCAGGTTCCTCACCGGTCCCTGCGCCTTTCCGACGGACACGTTCACCGCGGCCTTGCCGCCCACGCTGGCGTCCACCTGCGCCAGCAGGGTGGTGGGCAGCTGCAGCAACCGCACGCCCCGCATGTAGGTCCCTGCCACGAACCCGGCTAGGTCCCCCACTACGCCGCCGCCCAGCCCGACAACCGCGCACGCCCGGTCCAGCTCTGCGGCGGCCATCTGCGCGTACACCTTCCGGGCAGCCCCTAGAGACTTGCTGCGCTCCCCCGGTGGGACCAGCACGGGCACGACCTCCACGCCGCCCGCCCGAAGGACCTCGGCCAGGCCGGCCCCGTAAAGACGCCACAGCCGCGGGTGGGTCAGCACCGCGCACCTGCGCACCCCCAGGCGCGACAGCTCCACACCCACCAGGGGAAGCACGCCGTCCCCCACCCGCACCGGATAGGCCCCGGCGGGCAAGGCCACCGTCACCGTCTGCGCTTCCCGGGCCAACAGCTCCGTCAGCACGCGCTCTGCTACCTCTCGGACGGAAAGCCCGTCGGTGTCCACCACCACGTCCGCCAGCTCCCGGTAGCGCGGGGTCCGCTCCTCCAGCAGCACTGCCGCCCTACCCCTGGCGTCGCCCCTCAAGAGAGGCCGCTGGCCTTCGCGGGCCCGGCTCAGCACCGAGTCCAGGCTGGCCCGCAGCCACACCATGTGGCCGGACGCCTTCAGCGCGCACGCGTTGTGCGGGTCCAGGACCGCACCTCCCCCGCAGGCCACCACCGCGGGCCGCACCCGAGCCGCCTCCCCCACGGCCTCACGCTCCAGAGCCCGGAAGACAGCTTCCCCGTCCTCGTCGAAGATGCGCGCCACCGACTTACCCGCCCGGCTTTCCACCATGCGGTCGGTGTCCAGGAACGGCCAGCCCAGGCGTCGGCTCAACTCCTCGCCGACTGCCGTCTTGCCAGCACCCATGAATCCGTACAAGACCACGTTCTTCACGGCCCGCTCCTCACCGGCGGGGAGGGTGTCCACCGGGCGCGCCCCACGTACCGGCGGTAGGCCTGCCGCATGTCCTCCAGGGAGTCGGCCCCCAGCTTCTCGCACAGGGCGTCCGCCAGCACCAGGGCCACCATGGCTTCGCAGACGACCCCGGCGGCGGGGACCGCGGTCACGTCGGAACGCACCACCGCTCCCGGTGCCGGCTCGCCGGTCCGGATGTCCGCGGACATGAGGGGCTGCCGGAGGGTAGAAAGTGGCTTCATCGCCGCCCTCAGCACCACCGGCATGCCGTTGGTAACTCCCCCTTCCAGGCCGCCCGCCCGGTTGGTGAGCCGGTAGAAACCCCGCTCCGGCTCGTAGAAGATCTCGTCGTGGGCTCGGTGGCCAGGGGTAGCGGCGATGGCGAACGCGTCGCCGATAGCCACGCCCTTGATGGCGTGCACGCTCATCACCGCCTGCGCGAGCCGTCCGTCCAGCTTGCGGTCCCAGTGCACGTACGAGCCCAGGCCAGGTGGCACGCCCAAAGCTACCACCTCCACCACGCCGCCCAGGGTGTCCCCGCGCTCCCTGGCCGCGTCCACTGCCTCCCGCATGCGCTGCGCGGCGGCCGGGTCCGCGCACCGCACGTCCGAAGCCTCCGCCCGCTCCCGGACCTCCTCCCACCGCTCCGGGAGCTCCTCTACCCGCACCCCGCCCAGCTCCACCACGTGGCTGAAGACCTCGATCCCGAACTCCTCCAGCAGCCGCCGCGCCAGGCTCCCGCCCGCCACCCTCGCTGCGGTCTCCCGGGCGCTGGCGCGCTCCAGGGCGTACCGGACGTCGTCGAACCCGTACTTCTGCACCCCCACCAGGTCCGCATGGCCGGGCCTGGGCCGCGTGATGGGTGCTTCCTCCGTCCTCCAGTCGCGGTTCCAGACCAGCACCGCCACCGGGGCCCCGATGGTGGCGCCGTCCACGATACCGGACAGGATCTCCGCCCGGTCCTGCTCGATCTGCATGCGGCCGCCGCGGCCGTAGCCCAGTTGGCGTCGCCACAGCTGCCGGTCGATGTACTCCTCGTCCACCCGGAGGCCTGCCGGCAGGCCCTCCACCACCGCCACCAGCCCCCGGCCGTGCGACTCCCCAGCGGTCACCAGCCGCAGCGCCACCTCACACCCCCGCCGGGAGCAGACCGACGGCCCTCTTCATCGCGTCTATGGGAGCCGGACTCCCGGTCCACAGCTCGAAGGACGCAGCTCCCTGGTGCACCAGCATGGAGAGCCCGCCCACGGTCCTCGCCCCCGCCTGCTGCGCCAGCCGCACTAGACGCGTCTCAGGGGGGTTGTACACCATGTCGAACACCACCTGCCCCTGCCGCAGCCAGGCACCCTCGCGCACCGGACTTTCGTCCTCCCGGGGGTGCATGCCCACGGGAGTCGCGTTCACCACCATGTCCGCCTCCCGCAGCACCTCCCGGAGGGCTGCGTCCTCGAAGGGACGTGCTTCAAAGCGCGTTTCGGGGAACTCCTCCCGCATGCGGTCGCACAGGGCCTGTCCCGCGGGGGTCCTGCGGGCCACCACCGTCACGAGCCCCGCACCAGCCTCCCCCAACGCCACACACGCCGCCCGGGCCGCCCCCCCCGCGCCCAGGACCGCCACGCGGAGCCCCCGGGCCGCCACACCCTCCTCGTCCAGGGCCCTGCGCACTCCGGCCACGTCCGTGTTGAAGGCCAACACCCGCCCTTCCGAGAAGACCAGGGTGTTTGCCGCCCCGCACCGCGCGGCAGACCCGTCCAGCTCGTCGGCCAGCTGGCAGACGGCTACCTTGTGGGGCAGGGTCACGTTGGCGCCCGCGAAACCCAGGGCCCGCAGCCCGGCCACCGCGGCGCCCAGGTCCTCCGGCCGGACCCGGAAGGCCACGTACGCCCACCGTAGCCCCCGCTCCCGGAACGCCGCCGCGTGCATGCGGGGCGACAGGCTGTGCGAGACCGGGTCGCCTAACAGCGCTACCAGCCGGGTGTGTGGAGGGATCTCCAATCCGCGCCTCCGGGGGTTTTGACGCCATTCTACCTTGCGCTAAGGGAGGCTACGCAGGCTCCCCGCGCTGTGCTACAGTAGCCGGTAAAAACAGGGTTTCTCAAGGGACCCACCATGCGGTACGAGGGACAGACCTGGTACGAGATCCGCGTGGCGGGGGTCCGGCGCTCCCTGCCCGTGGAACAGGTGCAGGAGGGGGTGTGGATCCCTTTCTTCCGGCTCTGGGGCGACGTGGAGCTCACCAACGCCTGCGCCCGAGCCCTGGCCAGCGAGCTGCGGCTTCGGGAGTTCGACGCCTTAGTGTCCCTCACCGCCAAGTCGGTCCCCCTCGTGCACATGATCGCCACGTACCTCTCTGAGCCCCGCCACGGCCAGTTCTTCCCGTACGTCGCGTGCCGCAGGGCGGTCAAGAAGTACATGCGGGACCCGGTGGTGGTGGACGTCCAGTCCATCACGGACGCCTCCGTCCACCCTCTCGTCCTCAACGGTGAGGATGCGGACCGGATCCGCGGCCGCCGGGTCGCGGTGGTGGACGACGTGGTGAGCACCGGCGGCACCCTGCGGGCTGCCAGCCTGCTGATGCAGCGCCTGGAGGCCCGCATCGCCGCTAAAGCCGCGGTGATCCTCCAGGGCGACGCGTACCACGACCCCGAACTCATCCACCTCGCCACCCTGCCGGTGTTCACCCGCTAGGGTGTCGGGGCCTCTTTACGCGCTCGGCGCTGTTGGCGCCTCCCTGCTGGTCCAGACCCTGACCCTGTGGCTTTTCCCGTTCTACACGGGCCCCTCCGGCCCTCACCTGCCGCCCCAACAGGTGGGCCTGGCGCTGGCCGCAGGCAGGCTCTCCAACTCCGTGGGCGATATCCTGGTGGCCCGGTGGAGCGACGTCCTGACCTCCCCCTGGGGCCGCCGCAGGCCTTTCCTCGTGGCTGCGAGCCCCTTGCTGGCGGTGTGCTTCGTCCTCGTGTGGGTGCCGCCGCGGCAGGGCACCGATGTGTACCTGGCCGCGGTCCTCGCGGCTTTTTTCGCCCTGTTCGCCACGGTGGTCAACCCCTACCTGGCCCTCCTGGCGGACCTCCAGCTTCCCGGCCCGAGGCGGGTGACCGCCGCGGCCTGGCAGGCCGCCGGCAACCTCGTGGGGACCGCCCTGGCCTACGTCCTGTCCGGCCCCTTGCACATGCGCTGGGGCTTCCCCTCCATGGCCGCAGTGTTTGCCACCGCTTCTCTGGCCTGCCTGTGGGCGTGCGCGGCCGCCGTCCGGGAAGGCCACACCCGGCCTGCTGGAACGCCGCTCGCCGCCGCGCTGGCTTCCCTGGTTCACAGCGGGGCCCTGCGCGCCTACCTGGCTGGCCTCGCCCTGGCCTGGGTGGGTCTCAGCATGGTGAGTCTGGTGCTGGTGTTCCTGGTGACGGTGCTCATGGACCTGCCGACCTCCGCGGTACCCGGCGTGTTGGCGGCGGCGCTCCTGTCCACCGCCGCGTGCCTGCCGGTGGTGGCGGCGTGGGCCCAGCGGGCCGGCGCCCAACGGACCCTGGAAGCGTGCCTGTGGGTGGCCGCAGCCTTCCTCCCCGCGGTGTCCCTCGTCGGCCGGCTGCCAGTTAGCCCGCAGGTGCTGGGTTACGGACTGGTGGCCCTCAGCGGGCTACCCCTGGCGGCCCTGTACGCGCTGCCCAACGCCGTGCTGGCCCACCTGGCGGCGCGCCAGGGCTTGCCCGCCTTGCACTTTGGGGTCCAGGGGCTCGTGCTGAACCTGGCGAACGCCGCCGCAGCCTTCGCCGTCGGGCTGCTGCTGCGCTTGGGGTACGGACCGGGAGCGGACCTCGGGCTTCGCCTGATCCCCGCGTGCGCGGCTGTTCTGGTGCTCTCGGGCCTGTGGGCCTTCCGCAGGCTGCGCTACTCCTGACCCACCACCCCGGGGTCCTGCGAGGGCAACCGGAGGTAGCAGGTGTCGTTGATGGCCACGATCCGAGGGCTACCCTCGGGGGGTACTTCCACCAGGTTCACCGCTCCGTTGTGCTGCTGGATGCGGAAGTAGCTGTCCAGGGGAGCCTGCAAGAGCGTCAGGAGGATGAGCTTGTTCACTCCCCCGTGCGCCACCACCACCACGGTCTCGCCCGGGTGCCGGTGCACGATCCGGCGGAACGCCCCGTACGCCCTCGTTCGAGCCTGCTCCAGCGTCTCCCCGCCCGGGAGGTGCACCCCGGCGGGATCCTCCCACCACCTCCGGACCAGCCGGCCGACGTGCTCCTCCATCTCGTCCACCCGCAGACCGTCCAGGATCCCGTGATCCAGCTCCACGAGGTCGGGCTCCACGACGGGCTCCAGGCCGTGCTGGGCCGCGATCCGCTCCGCGCCCCACCGGCAGCGACCGAGGGGGCTGGTGTACACCGCCCGCACCGGCTCGGACGCCAGGGCTGCGGCCAGGCGGCGCATCTGGCTGCGCCCAAGCTCCGTGAGGGGCGCGTCCTTGCGCCCCTGGTACCGCCGCTCGGCGTTCCAGGTGGTCTGACCGTGCCGGATCAGGTACACCCGCGTCATCCATCCCTCCGCGTCCGGTATCGGCTACGCCAGGCCTCCTCCGCCTCCTCCAACAGCGCCAGGTAGCTCCGCATGCGCGAGGCCGCCACCTCACCTCGGGCCACCGCCTGCCGCACCGCGCAGCCCGGCTCCTGCCGGTGAGAGCAGTCCGGGAACTGGCATGCCGCGGCGATCCTCGCGATCTCCGGGAAGGCCGCCTTTACCGCGTCCGGCTCCAGGTGCACGAAGTCCAGGACCTGTACGCCCGGGGTGTCCACCACGAAGCCCTCTGCTTCCACCGGGATCAGCTGAGCGTCCGTGGTGGTGTGCCGGCCGCGGCCCCTGCGGCCCACCTCCCCGACCCGTCGCCGGGCCTGGGGATTGAGGGCGTTGATGAGGGTACTCTTGCCCACGCCCGACGGCCCCACCAGCACCGTCAGGCGGCCCGCCAGGCTGCGGCGGAGCTCTTCCAGTCCCTGCCCCGTCCGCGCGCTCACCCACAGGACCCGGTACCCGACCCCCTCGTACAGGGCCCGCAGCTCGCGCGGATCCCCCAGGTCTGCCTTGTTGAAACACAACAGGGGTACCAGCCCGGAAACTTCCGCCAGCGCCAGAAAGCGGTCCATCGCCAGCGGGTCCGGGTCGGGGCTAGCGGTCGCGAACACCACGCAGGCCTGGTCCACGTTGGCGGCCAGGACCTGGAGACGTCCGGGGTCCCGTGCCGAGGGCTTGGTGAGCTCCGACTTCCTGGGCAGCACGGACTCCACGACCCCTTCCTCCGGGCCCGTGGCCACGAACACCACCCGGTCGCCCGGAACCACCCGGACCCCACCCGCCCTCCGCAACCGACCCCGCATTACACACCGGTAGGTCCGACCCCCGCAGTACACGAACGCGAACGCTCCGACAGCCCGCGTCACGACACCCTCCAGGGCGCGGGACGGCGCGGTCATACCACCCTGGGCGGCTTCAAGGAGCCTCGGCAGCGGAGGCGGCCACCTGCCGGTACCGGCGGTAGTACCGCTCCACCGTCCGCCGGTCGATCCGCAGCCCGCGGGACCGCTCTGGCCGCACGCCACCGCTGAAGGTGGTGGGGATGTGGAGCAGCTCGTGGATGATGACGCGGTCCTGCTCGTCCTGTGGCAAGCGGTCAAATCCCGGACAGAGGAACTCCACCACGTACGAGGCCGGCACCCGCAGCGCCTGCTGGAACACGCGGGGCAGGCCCCAGATGCGGGCCCAGGCGTTGGCCCGGGCCCCGTACACCCGCAGGCAGTGGACCCGCGCAGGGTCCACGTGCGAAAACGCCAGAGCCTTCACGATCCGGGCCATCCGGGCGTGCAGGTCTGGAGCCGGCTCCCACCGCATACCCTTCCGCGCGCCCTACCCGCCCCCGAACCTCAACCACGGCGGCCCGGCCAGAAGGGTGATGACGCCGGGCCCGGCCCACAGCAGGGACTTGATCCCCTCCACCAGCTCACCCGCCCGGAACTCCCGGACCGCTTCCACCGCCGGTCCCAGGGTGGCCGCCAGCGTCAGGTACGGTCCCAGAAACGCCAGGGGTCCGGGCACGGTTCCGCCCAGCCTCCGGTACACCTCCACGGCCGCGGCCACGACCCAGAAGAAGGCGACGGCCGCCCTCATCCCTCGCCCAGCAGTCTGCGCATGAGCTGGAGCTGCCCGTGGTGGTACGCCCAGTGCGCCAGCGCCCGCAACACGGCGTCGCCGCGCTCCAAGCGCAGCGTCCGGTCGCCCACCCGCGCCTCCACAGGGTCGCCCAGCCTCTCGTCCGGCAGGCTATCGAGGATCTCGTGGGTCCTGCGCGCTACCTCCTCCACCCGCTGGAGGAGCTCCTCCCGCCGCACGGGCACTGTGGGATCGAACTCTGCCTGACGGTCCCTGTGCACCTCCTCGCCGCCCACCACTTGGTGGATCCAGTACCGCTCTGACCCCAACAGGTGCCGGACCAGGATCCCCGGGGTGTTGGACAGCCCCGCGGGCTTGGCGTTCAGCCGGTCGTGGTCCATGGACTGCACGATCTCGACCACCGCACGCCTCAGGTCGTCTAGGTGCCGGGCCAGCCGCGCGCCCTGTCCCATGGATTCCCCTCCTAACCGCGACCTCCGGTCAACTCGTACACCACAACGCCCTCCGGACACCAGGGGTGGGCAGGCCAGCCCTCCAAGGCCACCGCCTCGGGCGAGGAGGCCGGCAGGAAGCAGGCGAGCCTGCCGCCCTCCGTGAGCTCGGCCCGCACCGCGCCGACCAGCCCTTCGGGCCACTCCGCCGCCAGGGCCGCCACCAGCCGGTCGCCACCCCGCCGGAGCACGAGAGCTGCGCCTCCTTCCCCGTCCACCAGCAGCCTCCCCTCCCTTGCCGCGGCCGCAGCCATCTCCGTCCGGAAAGACCGCCACCGCCAGCCCAGGGGCACCAAGCCCGCGGCCCGCTCGCGGAGCCGTGCGCCGAGCCGTCCGGCCACCTGTCCTGCTTCCCGAGGCGTAGCCGGCCGCACCGCGCCCGCTGCAGGAGGAGGCCCCGGCGGAACCAGCCGGACCGCGAACTGCGCCTTCTCTGCGAAACCCGCCCGGTCCATCCAGCCCGGCCGGGCGCCCCAGGGGGAAGCCGTCCGCACTACGACCGCCCCGTATCCATGCAACACCTCTACGGCCGCGGCCACAAGCCGGTCCGCCACCGCGCCGACCTCGTCCGGCTCCGCCCTCACCCCCTCGATCCAGCCTTCCCCCTGCCCCACCACCGCCAGGTTGACCGCCCCTACCACCCGGCCGTCCTCGAATGCCGCCAGCACCCGGTGGGGCTCGTCGGCCCACGCCAGCCACTCGGGCGGCAACGTGACGTCAGGCCAGCCGGCCAGCTGGGCCAACTCTTCGTGGGTGGGCTCGCGCACGTCCACAAAAAAAGCGCCCCGGGGAAACTCACCCCCTGGGCGCCCCTCGCCTCCCTCCTGTGGGGTCTTACTTAACCTGGGCCTTCAGCTCCTTGCCCGCGGTGAACGCCGGCACCTTCCTGGCCGGGATCTTGATCTTCTCGCCCGTCTGGGGGTTCCGGCCCTCCCGCGCCTTCCGGCGCCGGACGGTGAAAGTCCCGAACCCCACCAGGGTCACCTTTTCGCCCTTCTTGAGGGCGCTGGTGATCCCGTCCAGGATGGCGTCCAGGGCCGCGTTGGCGTCCTTCTTGCTCAGGCCCGTCCTGCTGGCCACCCGCTCGATCAGCTGCTCCTTGTTCATGGGCTCCTCCCCTCCGTCGGGTGTGTGGTCCGGGCCTTCGGATTCTACGGGCCCGGCGCCAACTCCTCTTGCCCGAGAGCGGAAACCCGCACCAGCGGAGGGTTCCGGGCCCCTGCTACCGCTCCCCCTCCACCACCGCCACGGCCGACACCCGGTCTTCTGGCTCCAGGCGGATGACCCGCACGCCCTGGGCGGAGCGGCCGACCGTGCTGATCTCCCGGACCAAAGTCCGCAGGATCTGGCCGGACTCCGTGGCCAGCAGCACCTCGTCGTCCTCCGCCACCGCGCGGACCGCCACCACCCTGCCGTTCTTGGCGGACAGGCGGATGTTCCGGACCCCGTAGCCGCCCCGGGCCTGCAGCCTGTACTGGGAGACCGGCGTCCGCTTCCCGTAGCCCAGGTCCGTCACCGTCAGCAACTCCGGTTTTTCGCTGGCCACCGCGAGGCCGACCACCTCATCTCCTGGCCGGAGCCGGATGCCCACGACCCCGGCCGCGGTGCGGCCCATCTCCCGGACTCCTGATTCCTTGAACCGGATGCTCTGGCCCTGCCGGGTAGCCAGGATGACCTCCTGCCGGCCGTCGGTGAGGCGCACCCCGACCAGCTCGTCGCCCTCCTGCAGGTGCAGGGCCACGATCCCCGCCCGCCTGGCGTTCACGAACTCCATGAGCCCCGTGCGCTTCACCATCCCCCGCCGCGTGGCCATGAACAGGTAGCCCGCGTCCTCGAAGGACCGGATGGGGATCAGGGCGTTGACCCGCTCGTTCACGGCCATCCCGACCAGGTTCATGAGGCCGGTGCCGCGGGCCGTACGGCCGGACTCCGGTACCTCGAAGGCCCGCACCCGGTACACCCTGCCCCGGTTGGTGAAGAACAGCAGGTACGCGTGGTTGTGGGTCACCACCACGTGCTCAACGAAGTCCTCCTCCCGGGCGGTAGCGCCCACGATCCCCTTGCCTCCCCTGCGCTGGGCCCGGTAGGTCTCGAGGGGGACCCTCTTCACGTACCCGTGGCGGGTGAGGGTGATCACCACCTCGGTGTCGGGGACCAGGTCCTCCTCCTCCAGCACCGCCTCCTTGCCCGACGTGATGCGGGTGCGGCGGGGGTCGGCGTACTTGGCCTTGATCTCCAGGAGCTCCTCGCGCACGATGGCGGCCACCTTCCTGGGGTCGCGCAGCACGTCCTGGTAGTAGGCGATGGCTTTCAGAAGCTCCCGGTACTCCTCCTCCACCTTGCTGCGCTCCAGGGCCGTGAGCCGGGCCAAGCGCATCTCGAGGATGGCGTCCGCCTGACGCTCGGACAGCCCGAACCTCTGCACCAGACCGTCCCGGGCGGCGGCCACGTCCCTGGACGACCGGATCAGCTGGATCACCGCGTCTAGGTGGTCCAGCGCCACCTTGAGGCCCTCCAGCACGTGCGCCCGCTCCTCCGCCCGCGCCAGCTCGAACCGCGTCCTGCGGGTGACGATCTCCCGCCGGTGGTCCAGGTAGTGGGTGAGCAGATCCCGGAGGGTGAGCTGGCGGGGCACCCCCCCCACCAGGGCCAGGAGGATGGCTCCGAAGCTGGTCTGCATCTGGGTGTGCTTGTACAGCTGGTTGAGGACCACCTGCGGGTTGGCCTCCCGCCGCAGCTCGATCACCACCCGCATGCCCTCCCGGTCGCTCTCGTCCCGTAGGTCGCTGATCCCCTGCACCTTCTTGTCCCGGACCAGCTCCGCGATCCGCGCGATCAGGGCTGCCTTGTTGACCATGTAGGGCAGCTCCGTCACCACGATGGCGGTGCGCCCGCCCCGCAGCTCCTCCACCGTGGCCTTGGCCCTCATGAGGATGGAGCCCCGGCCCGTGGTGTAGGCTTCCCGGATCCCGTCGCGTCCCAGGACCAGGCCCCCCGTGGGGAAGTCCGGACCCTTGACGATCCGCAGGAGCTCCTCCGTGGGCAGGTCCGGGTCGTCGATGAGGGCCACCAGGGCGTCCACCACCTCGCCCAGGTTGTGGGGCGGGATGTTCGTGGCCATCCCCACCGCGATCCCCGAGGCCCCGTTGACCAGCAGGTTCGGGATCCGGGCCGGCAGGACCACCGGCTCCCGCCGCGTCTGGTCGAAGTTGGGCACGAAGTCCACGGTGTCCTTGTCCAGGTCCGCCAGCATCTCCATCGCCACGGGGGTCAGCCGCGCTTCCGTGTTGTGGTTGACGAACCCGTTGGCCACAAACGAGTGACAGGGGCTGTCCACCCGGATGGAGTAGACCCGTTGGTCACCGGCGTCTTCGACCCTCACCACCTGGTCGAAAAAGTAGTCGCTGCGAGCCACGCTCGCTAGATGGGCCGCGCCCTCCGCCGGCAGGACCTGCGCGAACCCCGGCAGCGTCGCCACCAGGCGCTCGGGTCGGTCGAAGTTGTGCTTGGCCAGCCGTTCCCGCTGGCCCCGGGCGGCGTTCCACCCGACATCCTCGGCCAGAGACGGAACGAACCCGGTGCGCGACAGGGCCCGCCCCGAATGAACAGTGAGCGCCGCCAGCAGTCTGCGGCGTTTGGCCGCCGAAACGAAACCGATGTGGCGGGCGAACCGCTCCAGGTTCGTCCGACCGGCGACGATGAGCCGGTAGTTCTCCCGCGGGTCGTGGTACAACGTGGATACGATCCCGAAACGCAAGAGGACCGTCTGCACCTGGCGGAGGAACACGCGGCTTTTGGAGGCCAGCCCCACTCGGAGCGGGCTGCGACCCCACCGCTCTACGGCCCCGTCGCCCTCGTAGAGCCCGCGGAGGAAGGCCGCCACGACCTTCTGGGGCGACTGCAGCACGACCGCGGGAATGCCCCGCTCGCCCGACTTGCCACACAGGCCGATGTTCTTCAGAAATGCGACCACCTGCTGGCTTGTCACCTGCATCTGCCAGAAAGGCTTCTTCCCGGAACCCACCGGTTTCCGCAGGAACCTGTGCAGCCGGCACGTGGGGAATTCCCGGCACCACACTTCCTCAAACGCGTTGGCGAACTCACCGGCGGTGTTCGTGAATTCGACCACGTTCTCACGGAACGTGCCCTCCGCCGCCAGCGCGCCCAAAAGGAATGCCAGGCCCTCCGTGAGCCGTTCCGGCAGGGCGTGCCCTTCGGCCCGCGATCCTGCTGGCGGGTCCGGATGGTACGGGCGGAGGTCCACCAGCTCGCCGGGCCAAAGGGCGTCGCTACGGTCCAGGACGAGCCAGTCGCCGGGGACGATCTCCTGTATGGTCTTCCAGGTGAACGCCGGCCGACCCTGTTCGTCCGGAACGCACACCAGGAGCGGGTGGTTTGTCGTCCCGGCGACCTCGTAGCCGCGCCGAGTCACCACCCGACGGGTCGGGAAAACGCCGCAGTCGAACCACTTGCTGGCACGGTTCACGACACCCCCCCTGGAGAGCACGCGGACCGCGATGTCCTCGCCGCCCTCCGAGGAGAGCTGGTCGATGCGCACCAAGCCCCTGTCGGTCACCACCAGCGTGTCGCCGACGACGCAGTACCGCATGGCGGCCGGGGGGTCGTCGTCCACGCTGCCGAAGTTCCCCTGCCCGTCCACCAGGGGGTAGCGCATCACCCACGGCTGGGCCAGCCGCACCAGGGTCGGATAGATCACCGCCTCCCCGTGGGGGTGGTAGTTGCCCGAGGTGTCGCCGCAGATCTTGGCGCACTTGCGGTACGGCCGGTTCGGCGCCAGGCCCAGGTCGTTCATCGCCACCAGGACCCGCCGCTGGACGGGCTTGAGGCCGTCCCGCACGTCGGGCAGCGCCCTGGACACGATCACCGACATGGCGTAGTCCAGGTACGCCTCCTGCATCTCGCGCTCCACGGGCTTCGGGACGACCCGTTCCTCCATGACGCCCCCTCAGGCTCTCAGATGTCCAGGTTGCGCACCTCGCGGGCGTACCGCACGATGAACTGCCGGCGCGGCTCTACCTCCTCGCCCATCAGCGTCCGGAAGATGCGGTCCGCCTCCTCCGCGTCCTCCAGCTCCACACGGATGAGGGTCCGGCGCGCGGGGTCCATGGTGGTCTCCCAGAGCTGCTCGGGGTTCATCTCCCCCAACCCCTTGTACCGCTGGACCTCGCTGCCCTCCCCGAACTCCTTGAGCGCCGCGGCCAGTTCCTCGTCGGAGTACGCGTACCGCTTGCGCTTGCCGTTGCGGACCAGGTACAGGGGCGGGACCGCCACGTACACCTTCCCGTGCTCGATGAGCTCCCGCATGTACCGGTAGAAGAAGGTCAGCAGCAGGGTTCGGATGTGGGCGCCGTCCACGTCCGCGTCCGTCATCAGGATCACCTTGTCGTACCGGCGCTTGCTCAGGTCGAACTCCGGCCCGATGCCCGTGCCCAGGGCGGTGATGATGGCCCGGATCTCCTCGTGGTGGAGCATGCGGTCCATCCGGGCCTTCTCCACGTTCAGGATCTTGCCCTGAATGGGGAGGATGGCCTGGAACCGGCGGTCCCGCCCCTGCTTGGCAGACCCACCCGCGGAGTCCCCCTCCACGATGAACAGCTCGCTGCGCAGGGGGTCCCGCTCCGCGCAGTCGGCCAGCTTTCCCGGCAGCGTGCTGACCTCCAGGGCGCTCTTCCGCCGGACCAGGTCTCGGGCCTGCTTGGCCGCCTCCCGGGCCCGCATGGCCTGGATGGCCTTGGCCACGACCCGCCGGGCCTCCGTGGGGTGGGTCTCCAGGTAGTCCCCGAAGGTCTCGCCCACCACGGATTCCACGATGCCCTTGACCTCGGTGTTGCCCAGCTTCGTCTTGGTCTGCCCCTCGAACTGGGGGTCCGTCATCTTGAGGCTGACGACCGCCGTCAACCCCTCCCGCACGTCCTCCCCCGCCAGCGGGCCGTCCTGATCCTTCAGCAGCCCCTGCCGGCGCGCGTAGTCGTTCACCACGCGGGTCAGCGCGGATCGGAAGCCCACCACGTGCATGCCGCCCTCCGTGGTGGGGATGGTGTTGACGAAGGAGAGCACGTGCTCCACGTAGCCCTCGTTGTACTGGATGGCCACCTCTACGTCCACACCGTCCCGCTCCCGGCGCGCGTGGAACGGAGGGTCGTTCAGGACCTTGCGGTGGCGGTTCGCGGCCCGCACCAGCTCCCGCACGCCCCCCTCGAACCGGAATTCCTCCCGCTGGCCGGTCCGCTCGTCCACCAGGGTGATGCGCAGGCCCGCCACCAGGTACGCCAGCTCCTGCAGCCGCTGCCGTACCGTGTCGTAGTGGAACTCCGTCTCGACGAAGATCTCGCGGTCGGGCAGGAAGCTGACGCGGGTGCCGGTCCCCTGCGCCTCCCCCACGCACTCCAGCTCGGTGGTGGGCTTCCCGCGGCTGTACCGCTGGCGCCAGCGCCGGCCACCCCGGCGCACCTCCACCTCCAGCCACTCCGAAAGGGCGTTCACCACCGACACGCCTACCCCGTGCAGTCCCCCGGAGACCTTGTACGCGCCGCCGCCGAACTTCCCGCCCGCGTGCAGGATGGTGAGCACGGTCTCTACGGTGGACCTGCCGGTCTGGGGGTGGACCTCCACGGGGATCCCGCCCCCGTCGTCGACCACGGTGGCGCTGCCGTCCCGGTGCAGCACCACCTCGATGCGGGTGGCCCGGCCGGCCAGAGCCTCGTCCACGCTGTTGTCCACCACCTCGTAGAGGAGGTGGTGCAGCCCGGCGGACCCCGTGCTGCCCACGTACATACCGGGCCTGCGCCGGACCGCCTCCAGCCCCTCGAGCACCTGGATCTGGTGTGCGCCGTATTCGCGTTCGTCCATCCGTCGGAGCCTCCAGACCGGACTATAACAGATGAAAGGATATCAGGGGGTCCGCAGGCGGTCAACGCCCGGAGCCCGGGCGTGAAGGCCTCTCAGGGCTAGCGGGGGATCGACTTCAGCCCAGCTCGGGCCCTCCGCGCCAGGGTCGCCGCCGAGATGGGCGAGGGATACAGTCCGCGGACGGTCACCACCACGGAGCGGGCCCCGGCCAGGTTGTGACCCAGCACCTGCCCAGCCGCCGCCGCCCGCTCGAAGAACCGCTGGTTTGCCTCCGAAGCTCGTAGCAGCCGCGCGTCCAGGATGGCCACGACCTCTGCCATTCTCACCACCCGGTCATCCCCCAAGTGCAGGTACACGACGCTCACCTCGCGGTGCCGGACCGCACGCGCAGCTCTCGGACCACCTCCGCCCCCAGGTGCTGGTTCACGCGTCGCCTGAGGCTTTCGCTACGTAAGGCGAGCTCCTGCGCGGCCGCACTGGTGGAGGCGGACAGCACCAGACGGCCTGACCGGTACTCCGCGTCGGCCCGGAGGCCCTCCTCGCCCGCCACCTTCTCCCACGCCTGCAGCACCCGAGCCGCTTCCAGGACGCCGGGCGGTGCCGCACGCTCCAGCAGCTCCCGCAGCGATCTCAACAGGCCACCCCGCTCCCCAGGGCCACCACGTGGTCGCAGGGAAATTCCAACCGGTCGGTGGCGGTGGCCACCACCTGGGGTCCTCCCTCCAGCGCCCGCATCAGGCTGCGGGCGCGCTCGCGGTCCAGGTCTGCCACCACGTCGTCCAGCAACAGCACCGGGTCTTCGCCCAGCTCCTCCCGTACCACCTCCCGCTCCGCTAGGCGCAGGGCCAGGACGACTCCCCTCTGCTGGCCCCGAGAGGCGAACGTCCTCGCGTCTGAGCCGTCCAGCCGGATCTCCAGCTCGTCCCGGTGCGGCCCCACCAGCGTGACGCCACGACGGTACTCCTCCCGCCGCAGCCTCACCAGGCGCTCCCGAGCCAGCTGGGGGTCCGGCGGACATCCGGGAACGTACCGCACCTCCACGGCCCCGCAGCCCAGCCGATCGGCCCACTGCGCCGCGGGCCGTCCGATGCGGTCCACCAGCCCCGCCCGCCGCTCCACCACCCGGGTTCCGAGGTCCACCAGCTGATCGTCCCAAACCTCCAACACCTGCGGGGGAGCCTGGGCACGCAGCAGGCGATTCCGGTGCCGGACCACCCGGTGGTACCGGAGCAGGGTGTCATAGTACGAGGGGCTGAGCTGGCACAGAAGCCCGTCCAGCAGGTGCCTCCGCTCGGCCCCAGGACCTGCGACCACCTGGGTGTCCTCCGGGCCGCTCCACAGGGTAACCGCCCGGCCGAGAAAACCGGTACGCGAGGTGGGCACCCCGTCCGCGCGCAGGTGCTTGAGCCCGGTCCGGTCCACCCGCACCTCCAACCGGTGCTCCCGCCCCGCTCCCTGTAGCGCGGCCCTCACAAGCGCCCACTCCGCTCCGAACTGGACCACCTCTGCTTCCCTGCGGGCCCTGTGGCTGCGGCCCGTGACGGCCATGTCCAGCGCCTCCAGGAGGTTGGTCTTCCCCGCGCCGTTGGGCCCCACCACCGCGTTGACGCCCGCTTCGAAGCGGGCCTCCAGCCGGCCGTGGTTCCGGAACTGTACCAGCAGCAGCCAGAGCGCCCTCACCCCGTAGCCCCCACCACCCAACGCCGGCCCTCCAGCTCCACCACGTCGCCGGGACGCAGCTTCGCCGCCCGCCGGGTCTCCACCCGCCCGTTCACCCTCACGAGTCCCGCCTGGACCACCCGCTTCGCAGCGCCTCCGGAAGGCACCGCGCGCACCAGCTTCAGGAACTTCCCCAGCTCGATCCACTCCCCACGGATCGGGATCCGCGCCTCGCTCACCCGTAGACCCGCACCGGCGCCACCACGTACACGTACTCCTCGCTGCCCACGGGCCTCAGCGCACCGGGCGACAGCGGCCCCGTCAGCTCCAACGCCACCTCGTCCGTCTCCACCACCGCCAGCGCGTCCAGCAGGAACCGGGCGTTGAAGGCCACCTCCATGGGCTCCCCGGCGGCGTCCACGTCCAGCTCCTCCCGTGCCCGTCCCACTTCCGGGGTGCTGGAGCTCAGGCGCAGGGTGCCCTCCTGAGCCGCTAGGCGCACCACCGTCGCCGAGTCCCGCGCGGTGATGGCCACCCTCCGCAGCGCCGCGTACAGCCGCTCCGTCCCCACCCGCACCCGCTGCTTGAATTCCTTCGGGATCACCTGCTGGTAGTTGGGGAACTGGCCCCCCACCAGGCGGGTGAAGACCCGCACGTCACCCGCAGAGAACACCATCTGGTTGTCCACCAGCCCGACCTCCACGTCCCCTTCCACCGCGCCGCACAGCCGCACCAGCTCGTGCATGGTCTTGCTGGGCACGATGGCGCTCACCGGGCGGTCCAGGGCCACCCGGGCGCTGCGCAAGGCCAGCCTGCCCCCGTCGGTGGCCACGAACCGCAAAACGTCCCCCTCGCCGGTCACGAACACCCCGGTCAGGAAAGGCCGTGTGTCGTCCGTGCTGGCCGCAAACAGGGTCTGCCGGATCATCGTACGAAGAAGCGGGCCCGGAAGCGTGCAGACCCGCTCCACCTCTCCCTCCGGTACTCGGGGGAAGTCCGAGGCCGGCAGGCCCACCACCTCGAAGCTGGACCGCTCGCAGGTGATCTCCGCGACCGAGGTCCCCTCCTCCACCCGCACCTCCACCGGAGCCGGCGGCAGGTGCGAGGTGATCTCCGCCAGGAGGCGGGAGGGAAGGGTCACCAGTCCCCCCCGCTCCACCTGGGCGGGGATCTGCACCCGCACCGTCACCTCCAGGTCCGTGGCCGTCACCCGCAAGCTGTCCGCGGCGGTCTCTAGCAGCACGTTGGCCAGGATGGGCATGGTGGTGCGCGCGGACGTGGCCCTGCCCACCGCGCTCATCGCCCGACTCAGGTCCTCCTGCGCGCACCGGATCCTCATCCACAGCCTCCCACCATCCGCCCCAGACGGCTCCGGTCTTTATTGGAAATCGAAGCAGTCCGTCGGAGCCGCCATAGGGAGTGTGTACAACGGGGAAAATCCCCTCGGCCATTGTACGACGGGAAGGCCGGCTGGGGAGAACGCCGTGGACGGCCAGGGGATGGAGTGTGGGCACCGGGGAGTTGCGGCAGGAAGCGGGCGGGGGAGCACCGCGCAGCCCACAGGCGTCCGCAGGTTACGAACCGGTCCTACGGAGCTGCTGGACGAGGGCGTGGAGGGTAGCCGCGAGGTGGGGGTCCCGCTGCATCTCGGCGCGCACCCGCTCGCAGGCGTGGATCACGGTGGTGTGGTCGCGCCCGCCGAATTCCTCGCCGATCCGGGGTAGGGAGGAGTCCGTGAGTTCGCGGGCCAGGTACATGGCTACCTGTCGTGGGAAGGCCACGCCCTTGGTCCGCCGCTTGGCCTTCATGTCTTCGACCCGCAGGCCGAAGTGTTCTGCCACGGCCTTCTGGATGGCCTGGATGGTGATGGGCTGGGGCCGGTGCTGGGGCAGGATGTCCCGCAGCACCTCGCGGGCTAGGTCCGCGGAGAGGGGGACACGGGTCAGGGTGGCATAGGCCACCACCCGTACCAGGGCCCCTTCAAGCTCCCGGATGTTGGACTGGAAGTGCTGCGCGATGAACTCCGCCACCTCGGAGGGCACGTTCATCCGGTCGAGCTCTGCCTTCTTCCGGAGGATGGCGACCCGGGTCTCGTAATCGGGGGGCTGGACGTCCGCGATCAACCCCCACTCGAAGCGCGACCTCAGCCGGTCCTCGAGGGTGGGGATCTCCTTGGGGGGACGGTCGGACGCCAGAATGATCTGCTTGCCGGCTTCGTGCAGGGCGTTGAAGGTGTGGAAGAACTCCTCTTGGGTGCTGGGCTTGCCCGCGATGAACTGGATGTCGTCGATGAGGAGGACGTCCACGGTGCGGTACTTCCGGCGGAGGTCCTCGGTGCGCCCGCTCTGGATGGCGCTGATGACCTCGTTGGTGAACCGCTCACCGGTGCAGTAGAAGATGCGGACGGGTACGGGGTGGGCCAGGAGGCGGTGGGCGATGGCCTGCAGGAGGTGGGTTTTCCCCAGGCCCACGCCGCCGTAGATGAAGAGGGGGTTGTATGCGCGGGCGGGCGCCTCCGCCACGGCCACCGCCGCGGCGTGCGCGAACCGGTTGCCCGATCCCACCACGAAGGTGTCGAAGGTGTAACGGGGAGAGAGGTGCATGCCGTCCACCGTCGGCGCCGGCCGCGAGGGCGCGGGGCGTTCCTCCGGGGTCGGGTCGTCAGCGACCACGACCCGGACTTCCAGGGGGCGGCCGAGCACGCGGTACAGCTCCTCCCGGAGAGCCGCGAGGTAGCGCTCCTCCACCCACTGCTTCGCCATGAGGTTCGGTACCGCCAACAGCAGGCCGTTGTGGTCCAGGTTCACGGCCCGGGCGCTCTTCAGGAACATCTCGACTCCCAGCCCGGGCCGGCCCAGGCGCTCCTGCAGGCGGAGCAGAGCCTGGTGCCACACGTCCTGCGCCGACGACGGTGTCGCGGGGGACAGACGCTCCATGGGTGACTCCTCCTGGCTGGACGGCCCCTACAGTACACCAGTGATCCGTCGAGGGGAAGCGATCACGGTTTCGGGGGACGGAACAGTTCGTCCACGAACCGGACGCCCTGCTCGGTGAGCGTGCGTTGGCCGCGCGGCTGCGCGCGGACCAGACCCAGACTCTCCAGCGCCGCGAGCTCCCGGTACGCGGTGGACAGGCTGATGCTGAGCTCCCGTGCCACCGCGGTGGGTCCCGCGGAGCCCATCTCCGCGACCAGCAGCAGCACCCGGCGCTGGCGTTCGGTGACGCCAGGCCGGGTGGCTCGGGCGGCCGCGGGTGCCGCGGCCCGCTCGGGGTGCAGTCGAAGGGTCACCACGGTGCCGCCGCTGAGATTGTCCTCGATGGTGATGGCCCCGCCCAGGAAGCTCAGTTGCTCCCGCGCCACCGGTAGCCCGGAGCCGACGCCCCGGATGAGCCGCCGCATGGTGGGGGTCGCGGTGGTGAACCCGGGTTGCAGGGCGCGTTCCTTGTCCGGGATGCCGGGGCCCTGGTCGGAGATGCGGATGGTGTTGCCGTCGTCGCTGATGCTGATGACGGCGCTGCGGAAGTACGCGTGGATCAGGTTCTCCACGATCTCCCGGATCACCACGTACGGGATGCGGCCGCCACGCCGCTGGGCGTGGTCGAAGGTGGCGGCGGCCAGCTTGCCCACGAGGTCGTGGAAGTCGTCGCTGGACAGCGAGATCACACGGGGTTCCGCCAGCGGCGAGTCGTACACAGCGAGTCGCACCTCGGGCGGGCCTTCGGGCTCTCGCCGGCCCTCCCGCTCCTCCAGGATCTGGGTCAGGAGGTCGCGCAGCGACATTCCCCGCCCCCGCTGGCGAGCTGTTGGTCCAAGGAGCAGCATACTCCTGCTGGAGGCGGCCGGGGCAGCGGTTTTTCACCGATTTCTTCGGAAAGTTGCCGCCGCCGTGGCAAGCAGTGAAAAGCATGTCCGGGATCCCGATCGACAGGAGGAACTGGGTACACGTACCGTGAGGTGACAGCGCGGGCGGTGTGGGAGAGGGCAGACGGTTATCCACAGGAGCTGAAAAACCTGTGGATTCCGGTGGGCCGAGGAGGAGATGGTTCGAGAGGTGGCCTGGGCAGTAACCCGTGGTGGGTGGGATTTGTGGACAGGAGGGGGAGTTACGGACAGGTTGTCCACAGCCGCAGGGTGGCGAGACCGGGGAGGGGCTGGTATACTAGCGGCCGGCCGGAGGAGGGAGCGTGAAGAGGACCTACCAGCCGAAGCGGCGCCACAGGAAGCGGACGCACGGATTCCGGGCCCGCATGCGGACCGCCGGCGGGCGGAACGTGCTCCGTAGGCGGCGGCAGGCGGGACGGAGACGGCTGACGGTTTGAGAGCCGCTGTCCCCACAATCCTTGAAGCCACACCGTCTGCGCTCGGCCCGGGACTTCCAGCGGGTGTACGCGGAGGGTGCACGGAAGGCCGGCAAGCTGCTGGTGGTGTACCGGTGCCCGGCAGAGGGCGCGCTGCGGGTGGGGGTGGTGGTGGGCCGCAGGGTCGGCAAGGCGGTGGCACGCAACCGGATCCGCAGGCGGTTGCGGGAGATTGTGCGCCAGCTCCCCCTGGCTGGGGCTCAGGACCTGGTGGTCAGCGCGCGGCCGCAGGCGGCGGGCGCTTCGTTCTGGGAGCTGCGGGAGGAGCTGTGGGGCCTGCTGCAGGAGCTGGGGGCGCTGCGGGGCGAGGGCGTGGGGTAGCCGCACGGGTCCTGGTAGGGACGATCCGGGTGTACCAGCGGGTCTCCCGGTGGACTCCCCGGGTGTGCCGGTACTGGCCCACGTGCTCGGAGTACGCGGCGCAGGCCATCGCCCGGTACGGAGCGCTGCGGGGCAGCTGGCTGGCGCTACGGCGGCTGGTCCGCTGCCACCCGTTCGCGGCAGGGGGCTACGACCCGGTGCCGTAAGGCAGGAATCGGAGGCGACAGCTTGTTCGCATGGCTTGTGGCGCAGCTGGCGGCCCTGCTGCGTTTCCTGTACGAGGTGACGGGCTCCTACGGGTGGGCCATCATCGCGCTCACGGTGGTGGTCAAGCTGGTCCTCCACCCTCTCACGCGGCGCCAGCTGCGATCCATGAAGGAGATGCAGAAGCTGCAGCCGCACCTGCAGGCGTTACAGCGCAAGTACAAGGACGACCCCCAGCGGCTGAACAAGGAGATCATGGACCTGTACCGGGCGCACGGCGTGAACCCCTTCGGCGGTTGCCTCCCGATGCTGCTGCAGATGCCGGTGCTGTTCGCCCTGTACCGGGTCCTCAGCGACCCCTCGCACTTCGTGTCCCGGAGCGGAGAGGTCCTCAAGACCGTTCCGTTTGGACCCTGGGACCTCCTCGTGCACCCTGTCGCGGTGCTGAGCGACCCGGCCAGGTACGGCTGGGGAGCCGCGGCGGCATACGCGCTGGTGCCGGTGCTGATCGGGGCGTCCACGTACCTGCAGCAGAGGGTCTCCGTGACGGACCCCCAGCAGGCGCGGATGTTCGTGTTCATGCCGTTTCTGATCGCCTGGTTCAGCCTGAACTTCGCGGTGGGGCTGTCCCTGTACTGGTTTGCGTCCACCCTCGCGTACGTGGCGGAGTACCTGAGCGTGGTGGGTCTGCCCAGGCGCCAGCCGGTGGACTCCCCTGCGAGAGGCAGGCGGCGGAGCGGGGCGAAGGCGGCGGAGGTGGAGAGGGCGTGAGAGAGGTGGTAGCGTCGGGACGTACCGTGGAGGAGGCCATCGCCGCGGCGCTGGAGCGGGCGGGGCTGACGCGCGAGGAGGCGGAGATCCACGTGCTGGACGAGGGATCCCGGGGGGTGTTCGGCTTGGGAGCGCGGGAAGCCCGAGTGCGGGTGGTGCCCCGCTCGCAGTTGCGTGAGGAACCAGCGGACGCCCAGACCCTGGCGGCGGCCACGGAGATGGCCCGCACCCTGGTCAGCAAGATGGGGTTTTCCGCGTCGGTGCTGGCCCATGCCACCGAACGGGGGCTGTTCGTGGACGTCCGGGGGGAGGACCTGGGCCTGCTGATCGGACGCAGGGGTCAGGGCATCGAGGCCGTGGAGACGGTCCTGACGGCGATGGTGCACCAGGCCACGGGGTCTCGCGCGGAAGTGGAGGTGGACATCGGGGGTTACCGCGCCCGGCGGCGGCAGCACTTGGCGGAGCTGGCCCGACGGGCGGCCAGGAGGGCTGTGGCGCAGGGCAAGCCGGTGCACCTGCCGCCCATGGACTCCCGTGAAAGGCGCGTGGTCCACTCCGAGCTGGCCGGCGACCCCAAGGTGACCACCCGCAGCGAGGGCACAGGCGACAGCCGGCACGTGGTGGTGGAGCCCGCGGCGGGCCAGCAGCACGCTAGAAGGCCCCAGAGGAAGCCGGTCGGGCGCGCCTGGCAGCAGCGCCGTGGACCTTGAGGAGGCCTGTCGGGCTTTAGGCCTTCAGCTTCCGGAAAGTCAGCTGGCCGTCTTGCGGCGTTACCTGGACCTCCTCGTGCAGTGGAACCGCAAGCTGGATTTGGTAGCCCCTGCGGCTCCGGACCAGCTGCTCAGGGCCCACGTGCTGGACAGCCTCCTGCTGCTGGCTATGATCCAGCCCCCGCAAGGGGGGGCCGTGGCGGACGTGGGTAGCGGTGCGGGACTGCCTGGAGTGGTGTGGGCGGTGGCCAGGCCGGACCTGTGGGTATTGCTGCTGGAGCCCAGGCGGAAGCGGGCGGCCTTCCTGGAGCGTGTGACGCTCGAGTTGAAACTAGCAAACGTGCAGGTGGAGCCAGTCCGGGCGGAGCGTGCGGCCGCAAACCCGCAGTACGCGCGGCGGTTCCACGTGGTGGTGGCCCGGGCGGTGGCCGGGCCTCAGAGGTTTCTGCATCTGGCAGGCGGGTTGGTCAGGCCGGGAGGGGTGGTGGCAGTGCCTGTGGGGCCCGACACGGAGATCCTGCCTCCGTTCCGGGAGGTGCGTCGGCCCGTGCCATGGGAGCCCGGGAGGACGCGCAGGGTGGCGGTCGCTGTGGCCTGATGGCCTGACCATTATTTCCCGGGAAATAGAGACGGCGGGCGAGCCCTCTTCGAGCCCTCTTAGAGGACCCAGGGGCCCGGCAGCAGAAAAACCAAGTCGTGATCTTGGCGCTAGCCAACCAGAAGGGCGGGGTCGGTAAGACCACCACCGCGGTGAACCTGGGCGCCTACCTGGCCAGGGGGCGCTGGAGGGTGCTCCTCGTGGACCTGGACCCGCAGGGTAACGCCACAAGCGGACTGGGGGTACACCGGGACTACGTGAGGCTGTCCACCTACGACTGCTTGCTCCGAGGTGCCTCCGTCAAGCAGGCCGCCCTCCCTACCGAGCTTGATGGGTTGGACCTACTCCCCAGCAGCGTAGACCTGGCAGGCGCGGAGGTTGAGCTGGTGGACGCCCCGTCGAGGGAGACACGCGTCAGGGACGCCCTGGAACCCGTGAAGGGGAGCTACGACTGGATCCTCGTGGACTGCCCGCCTTCCCTCGGTCTTTTGACCGTGAACGCCCTGGCCGCCGCGGACGGGGTCCTTGTGCCCATCCAGTGTGAGTTCTACGCTCTGGAGGGCCTGGCGCAGCTGGTACACACCGTGGAACTGGTCAAAAGGACCCTCAACCCCAGACTGCACGTGGCCGCGGTGGTCCTGACCATGTACGACCCTCGCACGAACCTGAGCGAGCAGGTCGCCGAGGAGGTCCGGCGCTACTTCGGGAGCTGCGTGGCCAGGACGGTCATTCCCCGGAGCGTGCGGCTGGCCGAGGCACCGAGCCACGGAAAGCCCGTGATGCTGTACGACCCCCACTCAAAGGGCGCCCGGGCGTACGAGGCCCTGGCGGAGGAGCTGGGGACCAAGCTGCGTCCCGTAGCAGGGGTCGCAGGGGGGGTGCGGTGAGCCCGCACCGGCCGCGTGGCCTGGGCAGGGGACTTGCAGCCCTGATCCCAGGGGCTGAAGTTCTCGCGCGCGAGGAACGGATCGAGTACCTCCCGCTGGACCGGGTAAGGCCCGGCAAAAACCAGCCCAGGAGTTCCCTCCCCGTGGAGGAGCTGGAGGAGCTCGCAGCGTCCGTTCGGGTGCACGGGATCCTGCAACCGATCGTGGTGAGGCCTTCCGGGGACGGCTACGAGATCGTGGCGGGTGAGCGCAGGTGGCGGGCGGCGGTCCTGGCGGGCCTGGCTACTGTGCCCGCGGTGGTCCGTCAGGTGGGCGAGCTGGAAAGCCTGGCCCTGGCCCTGGTGGAGAACCTGCAGCGACAGGATCTCAACCCCGTGGAGCGGGCAAGGGCCTACCGGAGGCTTGTGCAGGAGTTCGGCCTTTCCCAGCAGGAGATCGCGCGCCTGGTGGGCCGCAGCCAGCCCGCGGTGGCCAACACCCTGCGGCTGCTGTCCCTGCCCCAGGAGGTTCTGCAGGCGGTGGAAGAGGGTCAGCTTTCCGAGGCCCACGCCCGCCTGCTCCTGGAGGTGGAGGACCCCGGGCGCCGGGTGGAGCTGGCGCGCCTGGCGGTGGCGCGCAGGCTGACCACCAGGGAGCTGGGACGGCTGGTGCGTCCGAAGAGCGGCCCTGCGCGCGCGCGGCGCGCAGGGCCGTCCAGCCCTGACCTTGTGGCTCTGGAGGAGGCTTTAAGCCAGCGCCTCGGGACCCGGGTACGGGTGCGGACCGGCCGCGGACGCGGGGTGGTGGAGATCGAGTTCTACTCCGACGACGACCTTTCCAGGATCTGCGAGCTGGTCCTGGGCGGCCCCCTGCCCTGACCTGTATTTCTCGAGAAATAGCCGTGAGGTCCGACCTCGACAGGCTGATGGAGGAAAGGGGCCTGGACGCCCTGGTGGTGGCGGGCAGGGCGGACGAGGCGAACATGCTGTACGTCCTGCGCGGGGTGGCCATCCCGGGGGCGATCTACGTGAAAAAGCGCGGCCATCCCGGGGTGCTGTGCCACGGGACTATGGAGCGGGGGGAGGCCGAAAGGACTGGGCTGCGGACCCGCAACCTAGGGCTGTACGACTGGAAGGAGCTCTTGCAGAAGGCCGGAGGCGACCCCCTGGAGGCCAGGGTGCTGCTCTTCCAGCGCGTTTTCCAAGACGAGGACGTGCGGGGGAGGGTGGCCTTCTACGGCGAGGTGGACCAAGGGGTCGCGTACCGGTTCCTCGGCAGGCTCGCCGCCTGCCTGGAAGGTATTGAAGTCGTGGGGGAGTACGGCCGCAGCGTGCTGGCCGTGGCCCGGGAGACCAAGGACCCAGACGAGCTGGAGAAGATTCGGGAAGTGGGGGCCGCCACCCAGCGGGTGGTGCAGAAAACCGAGCAGTTCCTCCGCTCCTGCCCCGCCAGGGACGGCCTCCTGCACAAACCGGACGGTAGCGTGCTGACCGTCGGGGACGTGAAGGCCAGGGTCCGGGTCTGGCTCGCTGAAGAAGGGCTGGAGGATTCCGGCACCATCTTCTCTCAAGGTCGGGACGCCGGGCTCCCCCACTCCAGAGGCGACGACCGGGCTCCGGTGACCGCGGGGGTGCCCGTGGTGTTCGACATCTTCCCCAGGCCCTCAGGCGGCGGGTACCACTTCGACATGACCCGCACCTGGTGTGTGGGAAACCCCTCGGCGGAAGCGCTGCAGGTGTACCGGGACGTGTACGAGTGCTACGCGCGGGTGACAGAGGCCCTGCGCCCGGGGGTCCGGTGTGCGGACCTGCAAAGGATGGCGTGTGAGTTCTTCGAGTCGCGGGGACACCCCACGGTCTGTTCAGACCCTACCGCCCAGGTGGGCTACGTTCACAGTCTCGGGCACGGCCTGGGGCTGGACGTGCACGAGGAGCCCCGGCTTTCGGACCACCCCGGCAATGAGGCGGTTTTGCGGCCGGGTGTGGTGGTGACGGTGGAGCCGGGCCTGTACTATCCGGATCAGGGTATAGGGGTCAGGCTGGAGGACGTGTGGGCGATCACGGAGGACGGGGCGGTAAATTTGGGCGGTTACCCCATGGACCTAGTGCTTAGGTCCTAAGTCTGGGCAGCGCCCAACCACTTCTCCTCTTCCCGCGCCTTGTAGAGGGCGCGGTCGGCCGCCCGAAGCAAGTCGTCCACAGTGGCCCCGTGCTCGGGGCAGCTGGCTACCCCCACGGTGACGTCCGCGCCCCGGAGCCCGTCGCCGGACCGCAGGGCCTGGTACAGAGACTCCGCCAGCGCCAGGGCTCCAGAAGACCCCGTACCCGGCAGCAGGAGAGCGAACTCGTCCCCCCCGAGGCGGAACGCGTAGTCGGTCCGGCGCATGCGCCGGCGCAGGACGTGGGCCACCCACTGCAGTACTGCGTCGCCGGCCTGGTGGCCCAGGGTGTCGTTGACCCGTTTGAAGTGACGCAAGTCCAGCAACACCAAGCTCACGGGGTCCCCGTAGCGGCGGTGCCGGGCCAGCTCCCGCTGCCCGATTTCCACGAACATGCGGCGGTTCAAAAGGTCCGTGAGGGGGTCGGTGGTGCTCAGGCGTTCCAGCTCCCGCGTGGCCTGCTCCAGGCGTGCGTGGAGGTCCCGGCTGGCCCGGTAGGCCTGGAGGGTCAGGCCCACCAACAGCCACACGGAAACGGTGAGGGCGAAAACGGGCACCCCACTCCGGTACGCCATAACAAGCAGCGCCGACATGGGCGCGTACACCGCGACGCTGACGCCGAGCATCGGGCCCAGAACACCCGGCTGCAGGGTGGCCGGGTCTTTAGACTCGAAAAACCGCGCCACGGCGGCGGCAGGGGTGTTGATGAGGCCGTGCACCAGCCCCGCGGCCAGGAGAGCGGCCACGTCACGAGGGGCGGGTAGCTCGGGCAAGGGGCCACCCCACAGCCGCCAGAGGAGGCCGCCGGCCAGAAACATGGCAAGGGACGTGTTTCCGAAGAACACCGCCGCTCGCTGGGGGCTGACGCGGTGGACTAGCGGCAGAACCAGGGCGCAGAGGGCGTACAGAGGCGGCGCGGCCGTCCAGCCCAGCAGCCACACGGCGCCGAAGACGAAGGGGGCCTGCATGCCGAGGATCACCCCCGAGGGGAAGCGGATGACCACGGCGTTGCCCACGGCCGTGAGGGCAGCGAAGACGAGGAACGTCCGCGCGTCTGGGATCCGGGCCAGGTGCGGGAGGGCGGCGCCCAGCAGGACCAGGCCCACCGCCAGCCAACTAAGGGCGTAGGCCAGGTACACCCGGGGGGGCCCGGCACGGGTCGGAGGCAGGGTGGTTCCCATTCGTGTCCTCCGGTGGGGCACTAGGCAACTTCAGTGCCAGGATACGGACAAAACTCGGGAGGGAGCTTGGTGAAGCGGGACGAGGCTTACGCCCTGGTGTGCGAGTGGATCGGGAACCCGAACCTGCGCAAGCACCTTCTGGCGGTGGAGGCCTGCATGCGGGCGTACGCGCGCCGGTTCGGGGCTGACGAGGACGAGTGGGGGACCGTAGGCCTGCTGCACGACCTCGACTACGAGCGCTACCCCTACGCGGGACCGGGCGGACACCCCTTCGTGGGCGTGGAGGAGCTGCGCCGGCGCGGGGTGCCCGAGCACTGGTGCAGGGCGATCCTCTCCCACGCGGACTACAGCGGGGTGCCGCGCCAGACCCCCATGGAGAAGGCGCTGTTCGCGTGCGACGAGATCACGGGGTTCGTGGTGGCAGTAGCCCTGGTGAAGGGCCGGTCCCTCCGGAACGTGGACGTGGAGTCTGTCAAGCGCAAGATGAAGGACAAAGCGTTCGCGCGGGCGGTGAGTCGGGAAGACTTGGTGCGGGGCGCGGAGGAGCTGGGGGTACCCTTCGAGGACCACGTGAGCACCGTGCTGGAGGCCATGCGGGGCGTCGGGGAGGCCCTGGAGCTTGCTTAGTCACCCCTCAGCTGCGGCCACCGGGAGTCCCTTTTCCCTGGCCCGGTACAGGGCGGCGTCCGCGGCGGCCACCAGCGCGTCCGGGTCCCGGCCGTGGTCAGGGAACGTGGCTACCCCAACGGTGGCCTCCAGGCGCGCACCGGGCGCGGAGTCCAGCCGGGTCCCGGCCAGGAGGTCGGTAATGGCCTCTGCCACGGTCAGGGCCCCCTGGGTGTCGGTGTCCGGAAGCAGCAGGGCGAACTCGTCCCCGCCGATGCGGAACGCCAGGTCGGAGCCGCGCAGCCGATCCCGGAATACCTCGGCGGCGCGCTGCAGAGCCCGGTCGCCCGCTTCGTGCCCGTAGGTGTCGTTGACGTGCTTGAGGCTGCGGAGGTCCACCACCAGAAGGCTGAGGGGCCGGCCGGTCCGGGCGTGCCTGTGCAGCTCCTTCGGGAGGACCTGCACGAAGTGCCTGCGGTTCCACAGCCCCGTCATGGGGTCTGTGACGGTGAGGCGCTCCAGTTCCCGCAAGGCTTCCTGCAGGCGCTCGTTGGCCCGCCGGGTCTCCGCCAGCCCCTTCATGGCCACTGCGGTCAGCAGCCACACGCCTACCGCCAGAAAGGCAGCTGCCGGTCCGGTCTGCAGGGCGAGGAGCAGAAGGTAGGCGAGCAGCACGTACCCGGAGAAGACCAGGGTGAGCCCCTCGAGGGCCTGACGGAGCTGCAGGACCCGGGCGTCCCCGGTGGCCAGGTAGCGGCCGAAGGCGGCCACGAGGAAGTTGCCCACAGTGAACACCCCGCCGGAGACCAGCACGGAGGCTAGCTCGGACCAGGTGGGCTGCGGGGAAGGGCCGGGCCGGAGGAGCGCGAAAAGGTTGCCGGCGGTAGCGGCCCACACGCAGCCGTTTCCGAAGTACAGGAGCGCACGGAGCGGATCCCCGCGGCTGTTGCGCAGCACGAGGGGCAGGGTGAGCAGGAACAGGGGTGGTGCGGCTTTCCAGCCGTACAGCCACACCGGTGCCAGGATGGCCTGAAGGCTCAAGCGCAGGCCGCCGGGCAGGTCCAGGACGAAGAACACGTGTCCGGACAGGGAGATCGCGGCGAACAGCAGGTACTCGGGAGGGAAGCGCGGGAGTGCGGGCGCGGACAGCAACACCAACACCACCCCCGCTCCGGCCCACGCGAGGGTGTACACTCGATACGCGCCGGGCCGCGCAACGCTAGACCGAGGGACCACGGTCGTGGCCAACGGCAAACCTCCCGTGTGGGGTTCGCCCCCAGGCGTCCCCCACCGAGATGGAGCAAGCGAGGAGCCATCCATGAGAACACCCTTGGAAGTCGAACGTCAGTTCGCATCCTCTGCAGCGCGAGTGGTGGACTGGATCCAGGGGTACTTCGAGGACGCGGAGCGCTACCCGGTGCTGTCCCGAGCGCAGCCCGGACAGCTGCGCTCCGCGCTGCCAGCTTCACCCCCCTTCGAACCCGAGCCCTTCGAGGCGGTGTGGGAGGACTTCCAGCGCGTGGTGCTGCCCGCCGTGACCCACTGGAACCACCCCGCCTTCTTCGCGTACTTCGCCATCACCGGGTCCGCGCCAGGCGTGCTGGGTGAGATGCTGTCCGCGGCCCTGAACGTGAACGGGATGCTCTGGAGGACCTGCCCGGCGGCCACCGAGCTGGAGCAGGTGGCGCTGGACTGGCTCCGGCAGATGCTGGGCCTGCCCGAACAGTTCGGGGTGATCATGGACACCGCCTCGGTGGCCACCCTGTGCGCGGTGGCCGCGGCGCGGGAAGCCCTGGGCCTCGACATCCGCACGCGCGGAATGGCGGGGCGGCCGGACCTCCCGCGGCTGCGCCTTTATACCTCCGAGCAAGCGCACTCCAGCGTGGAGAAGGCAGCCATCGTGCTGGGTCTGGGCCAGGAAGGCGTCCGCAAGGTCCCCACGGATGAGGACTACCGCATGCGGCCGGACGCCCTGGAAGACGCCATCCGGGAGGATGTCCGCGCCGGGTGGCGGCCAGTGTGCGTGGTGGCCACGGTGGGTACCACCTCCACCACCAGCGTGGACCCGGTGGACGAGATCGCCGCGGTGTGCGAACGGTACGGGGTGTGGTTGCACGTGGACGCGGCCTACGGCGGCGCGGCCGCGATCCTGCCGGAGATGCGGTGGGTGCTGCGGGGCTGCGAGCGGGCCGACTCCTTCCTCGTGAACCCCCACAAGTGGCTGTTCACCCCCATCGACTGCACCGCCTTCTACACCCGGCGCCCGGACGTCCTGCGCGGTGCGTTCAGCCTGGTGCCCGCTTACCTGCAGACGCCCGTAGCGGACGCGGTGAACTTCATGGACTACGGGATCCAGCTGGGACGCCGGTTCCGCGCTCTGAAGCTGTGGATGGTCATCCGCATGTTCGGGGTGCGGGGGCTGCAGGAGGCGTTGCGCGGCCACCTGGAGCTGGCCCGGCAGTTCGCGGACTGGGTGGACGCGTCCGAGGAGTTCGAGCGGGTGGCACCGGTCCCCTTTTCCACCGTGTGCTTCCGGCACCGGGCTCCCGGACTGGCCGCAGAGGAGGCGAACCGGTTCAACGAGCGGCTGTTGGAGGCGGTCAACGCTACCGGCGAGGCGTACCTGTCGCACACGGTCCTGCGCGGCCGGTATGTCCTCCGGCTGGCGGTCGGCAACCTGCGCACCCAGCTCCGGCACGTGCGCCGGTGCTGGGAGCTGCTCCAGGAACAGGCGCGGAAGCTGCAGGGCCTGCGGTAGACCGGTCCCGCGGGAGGGGTAGACCGTGGAAGGGCTTCGGGTGTTGGACTGGGCTCTGGTGTGTGCGGTCGGGGTGCTGGCGGCCGCGGTGGCCGTGCTGGGCCGCCGGACCGTACACCTGGCGCGCGGGGCGGACACGGACCGGTCCTCGGAGGATCAGGCCCGTGCCCTGCAGAGGCTCCGGGCGGACCTGGACGCGGCCCGGGCGGAGCAGGTGCATCTGGCGGAGCAGTTGGCGCGGTGCGTGCAGCGGGTGGGCATGGTCCGCTACGACGCCTTCCAGGAGTCCGGGGGCCGGCTGTCGTTCAGCCTGGCGTTGCTGGACGGGCGGGGTGACGGGGTGGTCCTGAGCGTGCTGCACGGCCGGGACGGCTCGTACGCGTACGCCAAGGCCCTCCGGGACGGCAAGCCCTCCCACCCCCTCTCGGAGGAAGAACGCCAGGCGGTGGCTCAGGCCATGGGAGGCTGAGTCGCCGCGGGTACAGGAGGTGGCTTCGCTGTTCCGGGATCGCCGTCACGCGGGCCGAGTCCTCGGGGACCTGGTGCGACGGCACCTGTCCGCGGACGGTGCCACCGCGTTGGTCCTCGGCATCCCGCGGGGAGGCGTGGTGGTGGCCTCTGAGGTGGCGAGGGCCTTGGGCGCAGAGCTGGACCTGGCAGTGCCCCGGAAGCTGCGGGCGCCGTACAACCCCGAGCTCGCGGTGGGCGCGGTGGCGGAGGACGGTAGCGTGTACGTGGACGAGCGGGTCACGACCTCCCTGCGGGTGCCTCCGGAGTACCTGCAACAGGAGGTGGCCTTCCAGCTGGAGGAGATCCGCCGACGGCTACAGGCCTACCGCCAGGACCGGCCCGCCCCGCAGGTTTCGGGGCGCACGGTGGTGCTGGTGGACGACGGCATCGCGACCGGTTCCACCATGGTGGCGGCGGTGCGCTCCGTCCGCCGCAGGGGCGCGGCCCGGGTGGTGGTGGCGGTCCCCGTGGCTCCTCCGGAGGCCGTCAGGCGCCTGCGGGCAGAGGGGTGCGAGGTCCTCTGCGTCCGAGAGGAACCCCTGTTCGTGGCGGTGGGCCAGTTTTACGAGGACTTCACGCAGGTCTCTGACGAGGAGGTCCAGGCCCTGCTGCAGGAGTTCTGGCAGAAGAAGGAGGCGGGCGGTGGACCGTGACGAGGTGCTGGACCGGCTGAGGGAGGCCGCGGCCGAGCTGGGAAGGCTGCTGGAGGCCCTGCCGGACGGGCTTCTGCGGGAGCCCCTGGAGCGGTGGACCCCGCTGGACGTGGCCGCACACCTCGTGGGCTGGAACCACCACGTGGCCCGTGGCCTCCAACAGTTGGTCCGGGGGCAGGCGCCCTCCTACCTCCCCCAGGCCCAGCAGGACTACGCGGAGCTGAACGCGGAGTCGGTGGCGCGGTGGGGCGGACTGGACCGGCGCGCGCTTCTGGCCGAGCTAGAGGCCTCTCTGGCGGAGCTGCTGGCGTTTTTGACCTCGCTAGCCCCGGAGCTGTGGGACCGGGACTTCGGGGTCCGACACCGGGACCGGCCCGTGACCGTGCTGCGGACTGCTGGCGCGCTGGCGCAGGACTACGTCTCGCACACGGAGCGGTTGCGGGCGTGGGCGGCGCGGCGCGGGGTCGAAGTTCCGCGGCAGCGGCTGCTCCGTACGGCCCTGTACCGACGGCACGTGCAGCTCGGGGCGCGCATGGTGCCGTTCGCGGGCTGGGAGATGCCTGTGCAGTACGGGGGGATCGTGGCGGAACACCGCGCAGTCCGGACCACGGCAGGGCTGTTCGACGTCTCCCACATGGGCGAGGTCCGCATCTGGGGGCCCGGCGCGCTTTCGACCCTCGACCGACTGTTGTGCAACGATCCCCGGCGGCTTGCAGTGGGCCAGGCCCTGTACACGCCCATGTGCGGCCCGAACGGCGGGGTGCTGGACGACCTGGTGGTGTGTCGGCTGGGCGAGGACCGGTACCTGCTGGTGGTGAACGCCAGCCGGCGGGAGCAGGACAGCCAGTGGGTACGGGACCACGCGCGGGACTGCCGCGTCCGGGACGTCTCCTTCTTCACCTCACTGGTGGCGCTGCAGGGCCCGAGGGCCCAGGAGCTGCTGCAGCGCCTCACCGAGTTCGACCTGTCCAGCCTGCCGCGCTTCCGCCTGACGCCGCCAATCGGGGTGGCCGGGGTCCGGGCTGTGGTGTCGCGGACCGGGTATACGGGCGAGGACGGTTTCGAAATCCTCACGGACTGGCTCGACGCCCTTCCGGTGTGGGACGCCCTGGTGGACCTGGGGGCAACCCCCTGCGGGCTGGGCGCCCGCGACACCCTGCGGCTGGAGGCGGGCTACCTGCTGTACGGCCAGGACATGGATGAGTCCACCACGCCGCTGGAGGCCGGGCTGGGCTGGACCGTGAAGCTGGAGGGCCGGGAGTTCGTGGGCGCCGACGCCCTGCGCCGGCAGAAAGCCGAGGGGGTGCGGCGGCGTCTGTGCGGGCTCGTGCTGGAGGGGAGGGCCATTGCGCGGTCGGGCTGCGCGGTCCTCCGGGACGGGGAGGTGGTCGGGCGGGTGACCAGCGGCACGTTCGGCCCGTGGGTGCAGCGCAGCATCGCCCTCGCCTACCTCCCCGCGGAGCTGGCTGCGGCCGGCACGCGGGTGGAGGTGGAGGTGAGGGGCCAGCGGGTCGGCGCAGAGGTGGCCAGCCTGCCCTTTTACCGGAGGGCTTCGGGCGGTGGGATATAGTGGGGCTGTCGGGCGGAAGTTGCAGGGAGGGAGGCAGACGTGTATCCGGAGGACTACCGCTACAGCACCGAGCACGAGTGGGCGAAGAGAGAGAACGGCAGGGTGCGGGTGGGGATCACCCGGTTTGCCGCAGACCGGCTCACGGACGTGGTGTACGTGGAGCTGCCCCAGGTGGGCTCGGAGGTGCGTTTCATGCAGCCCTTCGGGGTGGTGGAGTCTGTGAAGGCGGCCAGCGAGCTGTACGCGCCGGTCTCCGGGCGGGTGGTGGAGGTCAACGAGCGGCTGCGGGACCACCCCGAGCTGGTGAACGAGGACCCCCACGGCGAGGGGTGGATGATCGTGGTGGAAGCCACCGACCCCTCCGAGCTGGACCGGCTCATGGACGCCCAGGCGTACCGCCAGCACATCGGGGAGGCTTAGGTGCGCTACATTCCCACGACCCCGGAAGAGCGCGAGTACATGCTGCGGCTGATCGGCGTCCGCTCCGTGGAGGACCTGTTCGCGGACGTCCCCGACAGCGTCCGGCTGCGCCGGCCCCTGCGCCTGCGGCCCGCCCTCAGCGACCCGGAGGTGCTCCGGTACCTGGGTGCCCTGGCGAACCGGAACGCGCACGCGGACCGCCTGACCTGCTTTGTGGGCGCGGGGGCCTACGACCACTTCGTGCCGCCCGCGGTGTGGCAGCTGGTCGGCCGGGGCGAGTTCCTGACCGCTTACACCCCCTACCAGGCCGAGATCATGCAGGGCGAGCTGCAGGCGACCTATGAGTACCAGACCATGGTGTGCGAGCTGCTGGGGATGGAGGTCGCGAACGCCTCCATGTACGACGGGGCCTCCGCCCTCGGCGAAGCCGCGGTGATGGCGCGGGACCTCACGAAACGGGACCGGGTGGTGGTGAGCCGGGCGGTCCACCCGGAGTACCGGCAGGTGCTGCGCACGTACACCGAGCCGCTGGGGATCCGGGTGGTGGAGCTGCCGCACGAGGCAGGCACCACGCCGCCGGGCCCGCGGGAGCTGAACGGGCGTACCGCGGCCGTGGTGGTCCAGCACCCCAACTTCTTCGGCTGCCTGGAGGACGTGCGCGGCTGGGCGGAGGCCGCGCACGGGGCGGGCGCTCTCCTGGTGGTGGCCTGCTCAGACCCCCTGGCGTTTGGCCTGCTGGAGCCGCCGGGAGCTCTCGGGGCGGACATCATCGCCGCGGAGGGCCAGCCGCTGGGGAACCCGTTGAACTTCGGCGGTCCGTACCTGGGGATCATTGCCACCCGGCAGGAGTTCGTGCGGCGCATGCCGGGGCGTCTGGTGGGCGCCACCGTGGACCGTCACGGCCGCCGGGGCTTTGTGCTGACCCTCCAGACCCGCGAGCAGCACATCCGGCGGGAAAAGGCCACCAGCAACATCTGCACCAACGAGGCCCTCAACGCGCTGGCGGCGGCGGTGTACCTGAGCCTGCTGGGCCCTCAGGGGGTCCGGCAGGTGGCGGAGCTGTGCCTGCGCAAGGCGGACTACTTGAAGTCCCGGGTGGCGGAGCTGCCAGGCTTCCAGCTGCCGTTCCGCGCGCCCACATTCCACGAGTTCGTGGTGCGGACGCCCAGGCCCGCGGAGGCTCTCGTCCGGGCCCTGATCCGCGAGGGCTTCTTGGCCGGCCTGCCGCTAGGCAGGTTTTACCGGGGCATGCGGGACTGCCTGCTGGTGGCCGTCACGGAGACCCGGACCCGGGAGGAGATGGACCGGTTCGTGGAGGCCCTGGAGCGCGCCTGCCGGCGCGGGCGGCAGGCGGTGGGAGGTCGGGTGCTGTGAGGGACTTCCCCTTGATCTTCGAGCAGAGCGTGTCGGGCCGTCGCGGGTTCGGGTTGCCGGATCCGGACGTGCCCGCCCGACCCCTGGAGGAGCTCGTCCCGCAGCAGGCCTTGCGGAGGCGCCCGCCCGCGCTCCCGGAGGTGAGCGAGCTGGACGTGGTCCGCCACTACACCCGGCTCAGCCACCGCAACTTCTCCATCGACGAGGGGTTCTACCCGCTGGGCTCCTGCACCATGAAGTACAACCCCAAGCTGCACGAGGAGGTGGCGCGGCTTCCGGGCTTTGCCCGCCTCCATCCCTACACGCCCGAGGAGCTCGCCCAGGGCGCGCTGCAGCTGCTGTGGGAACTCGGGGAGGAGCTGCGGGAGCTGGCGGGGATGGACGCGGTGACCTTCCAGCCCGCAGCCGGGGCCCACGGTGAGCTGGTGGGCCTGCTGGTGATCCGTGCCTACTTCGCTTCCCGGGGCGAGAAGCGCACCCGGGTCATCGTTCCGGACTCCGCGCACGGCACCAACCCGGCCACCGCAGCCATGGTGGGCTACGAGGTGGTCACCGTGCGGTCCGACGCCCGGGGCAATCTGGACCTGGTGGCCCTGGAGGAACACCTGGACGAGCGCACCGCGGCGGTGATGCTGACCAACCCCAACACCCTCGGGCTGTTTGAAGAGCAGGTGGACCGGATCGCGGAGCGCGTGCACGCAGCGGGCGCGCAGATGTACCTGGACGGGGCCAACTTCAACGCCATGGTGGGGATCACCCGGCCCGGTGACCAGGGGTTCGACGTGATGCACATGAACCTGCACAAGACCTTCTCTACCCCGCACGGCGGCGGCGGTCCTGGAGCCGGGGTGGTGGCGGTGAAGTCCCACCTGGAACCCTTCCTGCCTGTCCCCGTGGTGGTCCGGGAAGGGGATCGCTACCGGCTGGACTTCGACCGGCCGCAGTCCGTGGGCCGGGTGCGGGCCTTCTACGGGAACTTCGCGAACCTCGTACGGGCGTACGCGTACCTCCGGACCGTGGGAGCCGAGGGGCTGCGGGCGGTGGCAGAACACGCGGTCCTGCACGCCAACTACCTGCGCGTCCGGCTGGCACCGTACTACGAGATCCCCTACGACCGGATCTGCAAACACGAGTTCGTAGCGTCGGGCGTACGGCAGAAGCGGAGGGACGGGGTCACCACCCGGGATATCGCCAAGCGTCTCCTGGACTACGGGTTTCACGCCCCCACCGTGTACTTCCCCTTGATCGTGGAAGAGGCCATCATGATCGAGCCCACGGAAACGGAGAGCCTGCAGACGCTGGACGCGTTCGTGGACGCCATGGTGGCCATCGACCGGGAGTGCCAGGAGGATCCGGAGAAGGTGCGCACCGCCCCCCACACCACCGCGGTAGGCCGGCTGGACGAGGTGCGGGCGGCCCGCTCCCCGGACCTCCGGTGGAAGCCTGCCTGAAGTTCCGGGGCCGAGAGGCAGGAATCCCAGACGGGTTGTAGAAAGCGCTTTCTAAGAACCGGGGTTGTCGGGGAGGTGCCGCTTGGAACTGAAGCCCGCGCGGATCCGGGTGGTGGACGTGGAGGGGTGGGAGTTCCCCGCGGGCCGTCGGACGCGTGTCTTCGCGGGCGTGGCAGGACTACCCACACGGAACTTCGTCATGGGCCAGAGCCAGATCTACCCCGGTGGCGGAATCCCCCGACACGCCCACGAGAACGAGGAGGTCTACCTGGTCCTGAAGGGTCGAGCCCGCATGACGGTCGGGGACGAGACGTTTGAGGTGTCGGAGGGCACCGCGGTCTACCTGCCGCCCAACGTTCCGCACGGGCTGACGAACGCGGGGGAGGAGGACGTGATCCTGCTGTTCGTGTACTCACCGGCCACGTTGGTCTCCCACTGGAGTGAAGAACGACAGGAAGGAGGAACGAGGACATGAGGAAGCGGTCGGTTCTCTTGCTGGTCGTAGCCCTGCTGGCCACCGCGGGGCTGGCCTACGCGGCCCCGGGCTGGCGACCGGCCCGTCCTGTTACGGTCATCGTGCCCTGGCCCGCCGGCGGCTCCACAGACATGACGGCGCGGGTACTCGCCAGCCAGATGGAACGCTTCCTCGGGCAACGGATCGTGATCGTGAACACACCGGGGGCCGGCGGGGCTATCGGGATGAAGGAAGCCTGGGACCGGCCGCGGGACGGTTACACGTGGGCAGCGAACTCCAGCACGGCGGTCATCAGCTACCCTGTACTCGGTCAGCTGGAGGTCACCCACCGTGACTGGCTGTACTTCTACGTGCTGTATGCCCCCAACGTCATCGCCGTTCCGGCCAACTCGCCATTCCGGACCGCCAGGGACCTGGCAGACGCCATGCGGGCTCGACCCGGGGCCATTCGCGTTTCCTCCGCTGGCGCGGGCAGCTCTGGGCACCTGGGGGCGGAGACGTTCCGGCTCGCTGTGGGCGCTACCTACCGCCACGTGGCGTACGCGGGGGGCGCACCCGCGGTGGTGGCGGCGGTCCAGGGTGAGGTGGAAGCGGTCATGCAACTTTCCATGGAAGTAGCGGAGATGCTCCGGGCAGGGCGTCTCCGGGCACTCGCGGTGATGTCCCGTAGTCCGCTGACCATGGAGGGGTACGGGGTGATTCCTCCCATCACCCAGGTGCTACCTAACTTCCCGGAGACCGGTTCGTACTTCGGGCTGATGCTGCCGAAAGACATGCCGGCCGACGTCGTCGCAACGGTGGAAGCCGCTTTCCGCCCCGCCTCGGAAGCTCCCGCGGTGCGTCTGTTTGCGCGCCAGAACGGAGTGGTGGCGGTGAGCCTGTCGGGCCGACAGGCTACGGAAGTCACCGAGCAGAAAGCGCGGCGGGTGGCCTGGACGCTGTTCGAGGCGGGGCTGGCGAAAAAGTCGCCTACGGAGCTGGGGATTCCCAGACCTTGAAGGGCGGGAGGCGGATGTGACGGGAGGGCGGCCGACGCGGGCTTCCCTTGCAGACGCGGCTGCTGCCGCCGGACTGGCAGGGGTGGCTCTGGGGTTCCTCAAGGCCGCGCTGGACATCCCCACTCCCACGGCCCTGTGGGCCTGGTACGACTCCCCGGGTCTGACACCTTCCCTGCTGGCGGCTGGCCTCTTGCTCCAGTCGCTGCTCCTCCTGGCGAGGTCTTTACCGGGGCTGGGAAGAGGGATCCGTGGATCGAATGGGCTCGAGGGGGCCCGCTCGTGGGGCGCAGGACGCGTCCTGGTGGCCTTGGCCTTCTGCGTGGCGTTTGTGGCTCTCATGGGGCGGCTGCCCTTCGGGGTGCTGGTGGCGGCGCTGGTGTTCGCCATGACGGTGGCCTTCCGAGGGACGGACCCACCCCGGGCGGCCGTTCTGGCGGTGCTGACTGCGGTCGCGGTCGTTCTGGTATTCGGCCGGCTGTTTTTCGTGCCGCTGCCATGAACGCGCTCGCGTTCCTGTCGGAACTGGCGCGGCTGGCCACGGACCCTGTGACGGTCTTGCTGGTGGTCGTCGGCGCCCAGGTGGGCATCGTCTTTGGCATGCTGCCGGGGTTGACCGCCACCATGGCCATGTCGCTGCTGACTGGCCTGACCTTCTCGCTGCCGGCAAGTCAAGCGGTAGCAGTGCTGCTGGGAGCGTACGTGGGTGCGATCACGGGGGGAAGCCGGTCTGCGGTCCTCCTCAACATCCCAGGGACTCCAGCTCAGGCCGCGGTGTGCCTCGACGGGTTCCCGCTGGCGATGCAGGGCCGCGCGGCAGAGGCCATCGGGCTTTCGGTGACGGCTTCTACCCTGGGGACCCTGTTTGGCGTCGCCATGCTGGCCCTGTTCGCGCCGCTCTTGGGTCAGGTGGCCCTCCAGTTCGGTACGTGGGAGTTCTTCTGGCTTGCGGTGTTCGGCGTCGTGATCGCCGGGAGCCTGACCGGCGGGCAGGACTCCCTGAAGGGGTGGATGGCCGGGACCCTGGGGCTCCTGCTGGCCACCGTCGGCCAGGACGGGATCCACGCCTATCCCCGGTTCACCCTAGGCCGGGTGGAACTTCAGGGGGGGTTCGCGCTGATCCCGGTCCTGGTGGGTGCGTACGGGATGTCAGAGATCCTGACAGTTCTGCGGCGGAGTGAGCGCGCGGTGGTGCACACGCGGCTGGACCGGGTCCTGCCGCGTTTCAAGGAAGTGTTTCGGCACCGATGGCACATCCTGAGGTCCGGACTCATCGGGACGTTCGTGGGGATCATCCCGGGGGTCGGTGAGGATATCGCTTCGTGGGTTTCCTACGACGTGGCCCGCAGGACGAGCCGGAGCCCGCAGCTGTTCGGCAAGGGATCCATCGAGGGACTGATCGCGGCAGAGACGGGGGACAACGCGTGTATCGGGGGTGCGTGCGTTCCGGTTCTGACGCTCGGGGTACCGGGAAGCGCGCCGGCTGCTGTGCTGCTCGCCGCCCTCACGATCCACGGGCTGAAACCGGGCCCGCTGTTGGTGCTCCAGCACCCGGAGACCGTGTGGCAGGTGGTGGCGCTGTTCCTTCTGGCGACGCTGGCCGTGTTCGTGCTCAGCCTGACCCTGGTGCGCCCTATGGTCCGGATCCTGTTGATCCCACGGGAAGCGCTGATGCCCGTGGTCTACGTGCTGTGCGTGGTGGGCAGCTTCGCCATTTCCGGTCGAATCTTCGACGTTTGGGTGATGTTGGGGTTCGGCCTGCTGGGGTTTGCCCTGAGGGAGGCCGGGTTCCCGGTGGCGCCGCTTGTTCTGGGATTCATCCTGGGGCCGATGGCCGACGACAACCTGCGTCGCGGGCTGTCCCTGGGGGGCGGTGATCCGGCACCGTTCTTCACACGGCCGATCTCCGCGATCCTGGTGAGCCTCATCGTCTTCACGGTCGTCGGCCGGACGCTGGTGACGTCGCGGGTCCTGCGACGCGGGGCACGCGGGGAAGCGTCCCTCTCGACAGGAGGGGGTTAGGGATGCGCCTCGCGTACGCCGTAGCGGCTCCCGACGGCGGCGCCCCGCCCTTGGCGTGGTGCGGGCCGCTGGAGGCTGTCCTGGAGAGGGTGCGGGCGGCCGGGTTCGAGGGGGTGGAACTGTACGTGGTGGACCCTGGGCGGCTGGACCCGGTGCGGTTGGCGGGACAGCTCGGGGATGCGGGGCTGAGCGCGGCAGCCGTGTGCACGGGTGAAGTCTACGGGCGTGACCGGTTGTACCTGTCTGCCCGGGACGGGGAGGTACGGAGGGCGGCGATGGCGCGGAGCCGAGCCATCATCGACTTCGCGGCCGCCCTGCGGGTGCCGGTGAACGTCGGACGGCTGCGCGGTCCCGCGGCCGGGGACCCCGAGGCAGCGCGCCGTGCGCTGGACGCACTGGCCGAGCTGGCGACCTACGCGCAGGGCCGGGGGACTTACTTGGTCCTGGAACCTGTGAACCACCATGAGCTGGACTTGGTCAACACCACCTCGGAGGGGATCTCGTGGGTCCGCCAGGTCAACGAGGAGGGGCTGCGTTTGATGCTGGACCTGTATCACGTGCACCTTGCGGACGTGTCTGTACCGGCAGCCTTCGTGACTGCGTGGGCCGCTGGAGTCCTGGCGCACGTACACGTGTGCGACAGCAACCGGCTCGCCCCGGGGTGGGGGCACCTCCCCCTTAGGGACGTGCTGGCGATCCTGGCGGCGGTGGGTTACACAGGCTGGGTCACGGTAGAGTGCTTGCAGCGTCCGAGCCCTGAAGAAACGGTCCGTCAGGCTGGAAGCCACCTCCGCCGGCTCCTGGAGGAGCTGCGAACGAGCCCGGCCGGGTTCCGACAGTGATTCAGGCGTCCACCCCGGCCAGCCTGAGGAAGGCCCGCATGCGGTGGGCCGCGAGCTCCGGATCGTGGAAGAGTCCCGCGCGGTCTGCCAGGACGAACACCTCCACCAGATGGAGGACGGATCGGGCGCTCTCCATCCCTGCGACCATCCGGAAGTGATCCTGGTGTCCGTTGAGGTAGGCGAGGAAGACCAAGCCAGTCTTGTACCGGTAGGTGGGAGGACCGAAGATGTGGCGGCTGAGTGGGACACAAGGTGCCAGAATCTCCTCGTAAGCGGCCGCGTCGCCCCGGTCGAGCGCCTGCAGCGCCGCAGAGGCCGCAGGCGCGATGGCATCGAAGATCCCCAAAAGTGCGTGGCTGATATGCTGGCCGTCTCCCCGGATCAGTTCCACGAAGTGGAAGTCGTCCCCGGTGTACACCCGCACAGATGGAGGCAGGCGGCGCCGGAGCTGAACTTCCACCTCGGGATCGAGGAGGGAGACCTTGACTCCGTCCACGCGATCCGCGTGCTCGGCCACGAGATCGACGAAGAACTCCAGCGCGTCGCGGGGATCCCGGTACCCCCAGTAGCCGCGGAGCGAGGGGTCGAAGGGCTCACCCAGCCAGTGGACCAATACGCGGCGGCTCGCGGACCGAAAGAGCCGGTCGTAGATCCTGAGGTAATCCCGAGGCTCCCGGGCTGCCGCGCACAGGGCCCGGCTGCTCATGATGACCGCCTGGGCCCCTTGCGCCTCGACCCACTCCAGCTGCCGGCGGTAACTGGCTTCCACCTCGTCGAGGCTAGCTTGGCCGGGGGTGAGGTCGTCGGTGTTCACGCCGCAGACGACCGGCGCGTCAGAGGGATGCGCGATCTCAGCCGTCCGACGGCAGAGTTCCATGGCCGTGGCAGGGTCGAGGCCCATCCCCCGTTGCGCGGTGTCCATGGCCTCCGCTACGCCGAGCCCCCAGGACCACAGGTAGGCTCGGTACGCTAGTGTAGCCTCCCAGTCCAGATGACACTGCCCTTCCTCCGGCTCGCGCCAGGGGTCTGCCACCACATGGGCGGCGGCGTAGGCGACCCGGGAGCGGATCGGGTGCAGGGGGCGGGAGAAACTCCGGGGAGGCCCGAGTCGGTACCACGCCAGCGAGCGGTCCGGCTGGGGCAGGAGCACCTCCACCGCCACGGCTAGAGCTCCAGGTCCGGCAGGTCCACCCAGCACCGCTCCCGCCAGGAGGTGTAGGCCGCTTCCACCACCTGGAGACCTCGGGCGCCCTCCAGGAAGTCCCAGCGGTAGGGGGCCCCGCCCAGGGCATGCTGCAGGAAGAGTTCCCACTGCACCTTGAAGGCGTTGTCGAAGGTCTCGTTGTCGGGGACTGGAGCCCAGTCCGCGTAGTAGTCGTGGCCCTTGGGGATGTCGGGGTTCCACACCGCCCGGGGGGTGCACGCGCGGTGTTGCACGTAACAGTCCCGAAGTCCCGCCACCGCGCTCCCGTGGGTCCCGTCCACCTGGATCTGCAGCAGGTCGTCCCGTCGGACGCGGATGGTCCACGAGGAGAGGACGTGGGCGACGACCCCTCCGTCCAGCTGCAGAATGGCGTACGCCGCGTCCTCCGCGGTGCAGGTGTAGGGGCGCCCGCGCTCGTCGTAGCGCTGTGGAACGTGGGTGGCCCCCAGACACACGAGGGATCGGATGCGCCCGAACAGGTTCTCTAGAACGTACTGCCAGTGGCAGAACATGTCCAGGACGATGCCACCGCCGTCCTCTCGGCGGTAGTTCCACGACGGCCGCTGGGCCGGTTGCCAGTCGCCCTCGAACACCCAGTAGCCGAACTGCATCTGGATGGACAGCACCTGGCCGAAGAAGGCGGAGTCCACCAGCCTCTTCAACTTGCGAATCCCCGGCAGGAAGAGCTTGTCCTGCACCACCCCGTTTGCTACTCCCTTCTGCCGCGCGAGGCGTGCCAGCTCCAGAGCGGACGCGAAATCCGAGGCGACGGGCTTCTCGCAGTACACGTGTTTGCCCGCGGCGATGGCGCGTCGGAGAGCCTCGGCTCGGGCTGCGGTAACCTGCGCGTCGAAGTAGAGGGGTGCGTCGGGGTCCGAGAGGGCGTCGTCCAGGGAAGTGGTCCAGTGGTGGACCCCGTGCGCTTGCGCCAGGGCCTGCAGCTTTTCGGGGTCACGGCCCACCAGCACGGGCTCGGGGACCACTACGGTTCCGTCTGGCAGGCGGACGCCCCCCTGTTGCTGGATGGCCAGGATGGATCGGACTAGGTGCTGGTTACGTCCCATCCGGCCGGTAACCCCGTTCATGAGGATCCGCACGGTACGAATCATAGAAAGGGTTTTCTCCACGGGGCCTCTCCTTTCCTCCCGCTGCCTGTGGCCGTCCTCCTGAATTTGTCACCGCGCCTGACCGCTGGACGGCGCTGTTGACAGTACCGTTAACCTAGGATCTGAAAGGCGTTTCTATGGCCACCCTGGCGGAAGTAGCGAGGACGGCGGGGGTGTCCCTGGCGACGGCCAGCCGCGTCTTGAGCGGTAGTGGCTACCGGGTCCGGCCGGAGCTCAGGCGGAGGGTGCTGGCCGCCGCCCGGAGCCTGAACTATGTCCCCAACGCGCACGCGCAGGCCCTGGTGCGGGCACGCACCCACGTGGTCGGGGTGGTCGCCCACGACGTCAGTGACCCGTACTTCGCAGAGATCGTTCGGGGCGCACAGCGGGTCGCCAGTCGGGCAGGACGGCTGACCATCATCTGCAACACTTACCGCGACCCAGACCGAGAAGTGGAGTACGTGCGGCTCCTCCACGCCCAGCGGGTGGAGGCCATCGTGTTGGCTGGCAGCGGGCGCGACGACCGTAGCTACGGGCAGAAGATGTTGGCGGCCGTGGAGGCTTACCTGGCCACCGGGGGGCGGCTGGTGGTGATCAGCCGTCACCATTTACCCGGCGACGCGGTGCTGCCCGACAACTTCGGGGGAGCCAGAGCCCTGGCCCACTACCTGGCGGATCTGGGGCATCGGAGGGTGGCGATGATCGCGGGACCCCCTCAGCTGACAACCACGCGGGATCGGGTAGAGGGCTTCCGCCAGGGGCTGTCGGAGAAAGGCATCCGCCTGGACCCCACATGGGTGCTGCCCGGTGACTTCAGCCGAGATAGCGGAGAGGCCGCGGCGGAACAGCTCCTCCGGCGAGGGCTGCGCGTGACGGCCATCTTCGCCTTGAACGACCAGATGGCTGTGGGAGCCCTGGCGACGCTTCGGCGGGCTGGGTTTCGGGTCCCTGACGATGTCTCGCTAGCGGGCTTCGACGATATGGCGATCGCCCGGGACGTCACACCGACGCTGACCACCGTCCGCATCCCCATGGAGGAGATGGGGGTCCGGGCCATGGAGCTGGCCCTGGAGAGCCCCGGCGAAGACCTCCGTGTGGCGTTCTTCCCCGCGGTGGTGATCCCGAGGGAAAGCACGGCTCCGCCGAAGGGGGCTTAGCAGAGGTGGGGGCAGACCTGCAGGCGCGGATCGATCGGGTGGACGTGTACGTGGTGGGTCTCCCGGTCCGGCGGGCCTTCGCCATCTCTGGAGGGGCCGTGACCCGTGTGGGGGAACCCGCGGTGCGGGTGCTGGTCAAGGTGACAGACACGGACGGCGCGTGCGGCTGGGGTGAGGCGACCCCGCTGCCTTCGTGGACGTACGAGACCACCGAGTCCATCGTGGGGACGCTGCGCGGCTATCTGGCTCCCGCGGTTCAGGGCCATCCACTATGGGATCTGGACGGGCTCCATCGGACGTTCGACCGCGTCATCCAGCGTGGTTTCTCCATCGGTGCCCCGCTGGCGAAGGCTGCCCTGGACGTGGCCGTCCACGACCTCGTGGGTCGACGTCTGCGGGTGCCCGTGGGTGTGTGGCGCGGGTCCCGGCGGCGGGAGGAGATCGAGTTGGCTTGGGTGGTGTCGCCTGAAAGCGTGGCGGCGGCGGAGGCCAGCGTGGAGGAAGGACGGGCTGCGGGCTACCGGGCGTTCAAGGTCAAAATCGGCCTGCACACGGAGGACGAGGACGTGGCCATCGTCCGCGCTGTCCGCAAACGTGCGGGGTCCGCGTTCCTGTGGGTGGACGCCAACCAGGCTTACCGACCCCAGGAAGCGCTGCGGGTAGCGCGTCGGCTTTCGGAGCTGGACGTGGCGGTTTTCGAACAGCCCTTGAGGAGCAACGACCTGTTCGGCCTCGCCTGGCTGAGGGAGCGGTCACCGATCCCCGTCGCCCTGGACGAGACCCTGCGACACCCGCAGGACCTGCTGACCGCGGTTCGGCTTGGGTGTCTGGACGTGGCCATCGCAAAGGTCCAGCGGAACGCGGGCCTGTGGTTGTCGTGGAGGCTCTGCGAGCTGGTGGAGGAGTCCGGGCTCGACCTTATGGGATCCGGGCTGACCGACTCCGACCTCGGGCTGGCTGCCTCCCTGCACCTGTTCGGCGGTTTCGGCCTCCGCCACCCCGCCGACCTGAACGGGCGGCAGTTCCTGGAGAGCCCCTACGCGGTGCAGACGGTCCAGGTGGAGGGGGGATACGCCAGGGTCCCCGTGGCTCCTGGCCTGGGGGTGGAAGTGGACGAGGGGGCTGTCCGGCGCCTCAGCCTGTCCATCTGACCCCCCAAACACAGACGAGCTGGCCGCGGGATTGCTCCTACCGCAGGCGGGGAGGTCGTCGTGACCCTTTCGAGCCGGCTCGTCGCGGTCACCCTGCTGGCCGTGGTCCCCGTGGCCCTGAGCCTCGGCTACACCTACCGCCGGGAGCGAGCAAGGCAGCTGGTCCTCGTGGAGGATCGGGCGCGGCGGTCCGCGGAGCTGCTCGCCGCGGACACAGCCCGTCTGCTGGAGGACGTCCGGAGGGAACTGGTGCGCCTGAGTCTGGTGGCAGCGGTGCGCGACGGCGAACCGGAGGGATGCAACCAGCGCCTCACCCGCACCGTGGCGGACGGCCATCTGTTCGCAGGGATCCTGAGGGTCGACCGCAGGGGCCGGCCGGTCTGCGCTTCCCATCCGATGGCCGCCATGGGCTGGGCGCGACAGCCCACCAGCCGCGCGCTCGCGCGGACCGCAAGGTTCTCGGTGGGTGCGCTCGTGGAGGGAGGCAACACGTTGGGCCTCGCGGTGGCCGTGCCGGTGCCGGACGCCAGGTACCGGACGACCCTAGGCACCCTGCTGGCCGCCGTACACCCAGACCGCCTGCAGGGCCTCGTACGCGGCCGGCCGGCCGTGGTGGGGGAGACCTGGGCTGTGCTGGACCCGCGTGGGCGGGTGCTGGCTGCCTGGCCAGAAGGCGCTGCCGTTCCGGGAAGGCCGTGGGCGGTCTGGGACTGGCGCGACGGCACGTCGGACGGAGTAGCATTAGCCGGCTGGACTTCCGCTGCGGCCTTCCGGCGGACTAGGGGCCACGCGGTGGCCCACGTGGCCGTGGCGGACGGTGCGGTGGTGGCGGTGTGGGCGGTGTCCGAAGACGTGGCGTTCGCGGACCTGCGGGCCGCGGCCCGGAACAGCTGGCTGGCGCTGGGGTTTGCGGCGGTCTGCGCCGCGGTGGTGGTGTGGGCGGCGAGCCGGTGGCTGGTGCTGCGGCCCGTAGAGGCTCTCGTGCGGGCGGCGGAGCGGGTCCGCAGCGGGGACCTGGGGGCCCGTACGGGGCTGGCGTACGACGGCACCGAGCTGGGCTCCCTCGCCTCCGCCTTCGACGAGATGGTGGAAGCCCTCCGGGCGCGGGAGGCGGAGCTGGCCGCGGCCTACGACACTACCCTGGAGGGGTGGTCCAGGGCCCTGGACCTCAGGGATCGCGAGACCCGGGGACACACCCTGCGGGTGGCAGCCCTGGCGGTGGAACTGGCCCGCGCCATGGGCGTGCCCGAGGATCAGGTGGTGCACGTGCGCCGGGGGGCCCTGTTGCACGACATCGGCAAGATGGCCATCCCCGACGAAATCCTCCACAAGCCGGGGCCCCTCACGGCGGAGGAGATGGCGGTGATGCGGCGCCACCCCCAGTACGCGTACGAGCTCCTGTGGCCCATCCGTTACCTGCGACCGGCCCTGGACATCCCCTACTGCCACCACGAGCGGTGGGACGGTAGCGGCTACCCCCGCGGCCTGCGGGGAGAGGAGATCCCTCTGGCGGCCCGGATCTTCGCGGTGGTGGACGTCTGGGACGCTCTTTCCAACCCTCGGCCCTACCGGCCCGCTTGGCCGCAGGACAAAGCCCGAGCCTACCTCCAGGAGCAGGCCGGACGCCAGTTCGACCCGGAAGTGGTGGCCGCGTTTTTGCGCCTGCTGGACGGGCAAAAAGCAGAGGCAGGCTAGCGGCTCACTTAGAGTGCTTGTCGGCCACCTTCGTGGCCCCGTACGCTTCCGGCTTGGTCTTGGCCGCGTACCCGGAACCCGTGACCATGCCCACCACCTCTCGGATGATGGACTTGGTCTCGCCCCGGTCGCCGACGTCCACGTGGATCTCCACCGGTAGCTGAGCGTGGCCGTTGCGGGCCAGCCCCGCGGAGAGGCGGGAGGCCACCTCCAGGCTCAGGGAGACCTCGTACAGGATCCGCTGGCGGAGGCTGTCTATCTTGCGGGTGTAGTGCTTCCGGTAAAAGTACCGGCCGCCCTGCCCGACCCGGTGGATGACGATGGCGGTCACGAAGCAGGTGTGGTCCGAGACGAGAGAGTCTGTGCCCACGATCAGGTGGTAAGGCCGCTCGGGCTGCTCCTCCACGAACGCCACCACGTGGCGGAACATCTCGTCGAACGTCATGCGCCCCAGGGTGGGGCTTACGTACTCCATGGCGGACTCCCAGGCCAGTATAGGCCGGCCCACGGGTTCCTTCCACGGGCCGGGCCTACAGCTCGCGCCGGCCCTCGAGGGCCCTGGCGAGGGTCACCTCGTCTGCGTACTCCAGGTCCCCGCCCACGGGCAGGCCGTGCGCCAGCCGCGTCACCCGGATCCCCAGGGGACGGATGAGCCGGGCGAGGTAGAGGGCGGTGGCGTCTCCCTCCACGCGGGGGTTGGTGGCCACGATGACCTCGCGCACCTCGCCACCGCGCAGGCGGTCCAGCAGCTCGCGGATCCGTAGGTCCTCCGGGCCGACCCCGTCCAGGGGCGAGATGGCGCCCCCGAGCACGTGGTAACGGCCCCGGAACTCCCGGGCCCGTTCAATGGCCAGCACGTCCCGGGAGTCCTCCACCACGCACAGGACAGAAGGGTCGCGGGTGGGGCTGGTGCAGATGGCGCACGGGTCCACCTCCGTGAGGTGGAAGCAGACCGAGCACGGCTTCACCCGCGCCTTGGCTTCCAGCAGAGCCTCGGCCAGCTGCCGGACCTCGTCCTCGGACATCCGGAGGACGTGCAGCGCCAGGCGCTGGGCAGTTTTCGGCCCCACCGTGGGCAGCCGCGACAGGTGCTCGACCAGACGGGCCAGGGCCTCGGGCAGCATCCCCTTACGCCAGACCCGGCAGGCCGAAGCCGCCGGCGATCCCCTTCAGGCGCTGCTCCGCTTGTGCGCGGGCCTGCTCCTGGGCGTGGTGAAGGGCCGCCAGCACCAGGTCCTCCAAGGTCTCCACGTCCCCGGGGTCCACCACTTCCGGCGCGATGTGGACCTCCAGCACGCGGCCATGCCCGTCCACCACCACCCGGACGGTGCCGCCACCCGCACTGGCCTCCACGCGTTCCTGGGCCAGCTCCTCCTGCACACGGGCGAACTCCTCCTGAACCTTCTGGACCTGCCGGAGCACCTTGCTCATGTCCCGCACGGCTCACCTCTTTGCGCTACTCCTCCGGTGCCTCGAGCGGCCGGAAGGCCACTGCAGGCCCCAGGAGGTGCGTGGCTTGGTCCACCAGGGGGTCCCTGGGCGGGTCCCGGGGTGGAGGGGGTGTGGTGTCTGCCACCACGACGCGCAGCCGCAGACGCCGGCCGAGGGCCTGCTGGAAAGCCTGTTCGACTAGACCCCGGTGCCGCGGGTCCTGCAGGGTGCTGGCCGCAAACTCCCCGCCCACGGGGAACTCCACCACAAGCTCGTCCGCGTCCAACGCGGCGGGTCTGGCGTCCGCCAGCAGGGCGAAGGTGTAGGCGCGCTTGGCCTTGACCTCCTCGAGGACGCGCGGCCACCGCGCGACCACGGACTCCCAGTCCAGCTCGGGTTCTACGGGCAGGGCGGACTGGACCACAGGTCCGTCCGCCTCCGCGGGCCGGCGGGATGGCAGCTCCGCGCGCGTCGGCTCGGCAGGTTGGTCGGGTTCCGTCGCCTGGAGCATCCGCTCCAGCCTGAGCACGCGGCCACGCAGGCCTTCCAGGGTCGGGTCCACGTCGGGCCGCGCGAGGCGCAGCAGGGCCAGCTCCAGGCTGAGCCGGGGCTGGGTACTCCACCGGGCCTCGTTCTCCGCGGCCGCCAGGACGGAGATCGCGCGCAGCAGCTCCTCTGGAGGGAAGCTGTGGGCCTGCTGGAGCAGCCGGGCGACCCGGTCCGGGGGCGCATCCACCAGGTCCCGGAGGTCCGGGGCGGTGCGCAGGAGCAACAGGTCCCGGAAGTGGGACACCAGACGCCGCAGCACCGCGCGTGGGTCCCGGCCGCTTTCCGCCACCCGCGCGGCCAGCCGCAGCGCGGCCGCGGCGTCGGAGTTCTGAACCGCGTCGGTGACCGCGTCCACCAGCTCGTCCTCCAGCAGGCCCAACAGGCGGACCACGTCCGCTTCCTGGATGGGCCCTTCCACGCTGCTCGCGAGCTGGTCGAGGACGCTCTCGGCATCCCGCAGCGCCCCGTCCGCGGACCGCGCGATCAGGTGCAGGGCACCTGGAGCGATCTGCAGTCCCTCCTCCTGCGCGATGCGGGACAGCCGTTCCACCACCAGGGGGGTGGGGATCCGTCGGAACTCGAACCGCTGGCACCGGGAAAGGATGGTGGTGGGCAACCGGTGGGGTTCGGTGGTCACCAACACGAACACCACGTGCGGGGGCGGCTCCTCCAGGGTCTTCAGCAGCGCGTTTTCCGCCTCCGTGGTGAGCATGTGGGCCTCGTCGAGGATGTACACCTTGTACCGGCTCGCCGCGGGCGCCAGGCGCACCCGCTCGCGGATCTCCCGGATCTCGTCGATGCCCCGGTTGCTGGCGGCGTCCAGCTCGATGACGTCCAGGGAGCTGCCCTCCGCGATGGCCCGACACGCCGCGCAGCGGTTGCAAGGGTCCGGCGTGGGCCCCTGCTCGCAGTTGAGGGCCTTGGCGAGGATCCGGGCGGTGGTGGTCTTCCCGGTCCCGCGGTGGCCGCTGAACAGGTACGCGTGGCTGATCCGGCCGGTGGCGAGGGCGCCCCGCAGGGTACGGGTCACCGGCTCCTGCCCCACCACGTCGCCGAAGGTCTGGGGCCTCCACTTGCGGTACAGAGAGAGGTGCGCCATGGGTCCGGAGCGGGCCTGCCGACACTGGTATTCTACCTGAAGTGGGACCGGAGAGCTTGCATCTGGCAACACGGGTAAGCCTGCTGGCCCTGCAGGTGACTGCGGCCCTGTGGGTGTACCAGGACGCCAGGCGGTGGTCCAGGGCGGCGTGGTGGTGGGGTCTGCTGGTGGCCGCAGGCGGGCCGGTGACCTTCCCCGCGTACGTGCTGCTGTTCCGGCCGCCGGACGGGGAGTGGGGTGCCGCAGAGGTCCTCGCGGTGGCGAGCTTCGGATTGCTCACCGTCCCCCTGGCCGCCAGCGTGCTGGTGGACCCGTGGGAGGGCTTGGGGGCCGTGGCCACCGCGGTGGTGGCGCAGAGCGCGGCGCTACTGGCAGGCTGCTGGCAGGTACTTCGGAGGTACCGCCGGACGTGGTCCGGGCTGGGTCTGGGTTGGGCGCACGCTCCGCGAGGGGTGGCGGTGGGAGTGGCGGCGGGGATTCCTCTCGTGGCGGCGGTGCACTACGCGGTGCAGCCCGCCGCGGTGTACCTGCTGGGACTGGTGATGGGGCAGGAGCGCGCCCGGACCCTGGCGGAGCTGGAGCAGTGGTCCAATCCCCTCGTACAGGCCATGCCCCCCCTCAGCGACTGGTCCGCGGTGGCCCTGTTCGCGGCGCTGGTGTGCGGGCTCGTGCCGCTGGCGGAGGAGGTTTTCTTCCGGGGGCTGGCTTACCAGGCGGCCCGGCGGAGGCTCCATCCGGGGTGGGCTGCGGGGCTCGTGGCGTTGGCCTTCGCCGCGGTGCACCTGCAGGTGGTCAACTTCCTGCCCATCGCGGTACTGGGGTGGGCGTTCGCGGTGGCGGTGGAGCGCACCGGCAGCCTCGTCCCCGCGGTGGCGATGCACGCAGTCAACAACCTGGTGGCCCTCGTGGTGGCCTACACGCAGCGGTAGCCCGCGGGGTTTGCGGGTCCGAGCGGCCGTGCACCCGCCGTCGACGCCGCGACCGCGGCGGCCCCCGCGTACCGGCTCCGGCTAGGTGCCCCTGCGGCGCCCGGGAGGGTCTGCTTACCGTTGCTTCCTTCCGGACCTGGCGGGGTTCGCAGGTTCCCGTCGCGCAGGACCCAGCCGTCCTCACCGGGGACCGCGGACCGGACCCGTAGCCGCGCCGCCTCGGGCGGGGGTTCAGCCCCCCTGTGGCGGATCGGGGGTACAGGGAACCGCCAGCTCCCCGCCTAGCACGGCCGCGCCCCGAGTATAGCACCGCCAGGAGCTGGGAGCCGGCCCCGCGAAGCAACCGCAGGAGGGTTCGGTGCGGAATTCTCAGGCGCGGAATTCTCAGGCGGGTCTGTTCGAACGGGCACCGGCGCGGCCGCTGCGGCTGGGCCGGGCGGAGGTGTACGTGGGCACGTGCTCGTGGACGCGCGGTTTCGAGACCTTCTACCCTCGGGGCTTCCGCAGTCGCCCGGAGGCGCGCCTGCGGTACTACGCCACGGTGTTCCCCACGGTGGAGGTGGACGCCACGTACTACGCCCTGCTCCCCGCGGACACCGCCCGGAAGTACGTGGCGTGGACGCCGCCAGGGTTTTTGCTAAACGTGAAGGCGTTCGGGTTGTTTACAGGCCAGGGCGCAGAGGTCGCGCGGCTGCCGGAGGTGGTCCGGGCGCTCCTGCCGGGTGCTCTGCGGACCCGCCGGCGCGTGGTGGACCGCGACCTCCCGGAAGAGGTGGAGACGTTGTGTTGGGAACTGTTCCTGGACTTCTGCCGGCCGCTCCGGGAGGCGGGCAAGCTCGGCTACCTGCTGTTCCAGTTCCCGCGTTGGGTCACCTACTCGGAGCGGTTCTTCCGCAGGCTGGACTACCTCGTCCGCATGACCGCCGGCTACCGGCTGGCGGTGGAGTTCCGTCACGGGTCGTGGGTGGAGCCCTCGGTACGGGATCGGGTTTGGAGCGCCCTGCGGGAGCGGGGCATCGTGTACGTGGTGCCGGACGAGCCGCAGCTGGAGTGGACCGTCCCGCCGGAGGTGGCGGTAACCTCGGACTGGTCGGTGGTGCGCTTCCACGGCCGCAACGCGGAGGCTTGGTCCGCCCGCGGCGCGGACGTGAAGGAGCGCTTCGACTACCTGTACACCGAGGAGGAGCTGCGTCCCTGGGCACTGCGGGCGCGGCGGCTGGCCGCGGACGTGGACCGGCTGTTCCTCATGATGAACAACTGCGAGCGGGGCCAGGCCGCGGTGAACGCACAGATGTTGCTGGACCTGCTGGGGGGAAACTGAGTTGACCTTACCGACCCTGCAGGACGTCCTGGACGCGCAGCGGCGCATCCAGCCCTGGGTGCTGCGGACCCCCGTGGTGTCCGCCTGGGCGCTGGGCATTTGCCTGAAACTCGAGTCCCTGCAGGTCACCGGGTCCTTCAAGCCCCGGGGGGCGTTTAACCACATCCTGCGTCACCGCGACAGGTGCGGGCAGGGGGTTGTGACCGCCTCCTCCGGAAACCACGGCCAGGCCGTGGCCTACGCGGCCCGCTGTCTGGGCCTGCCCGCGGTGGTGGTGGTGCCCGAGGACGTGGTGGCGGTGAAGGAGCGGAGCATCCGGGCGTGGGGAGCTGAGGTGGTGCGGTGTGGTCACACGACCGCAGACCGCATCGCCGCGGCCATGGAGCTGGCGCAGGCCCGGGGGCTGCACTACGTGCCCCCCTTCGACGACCCGGACGTCATCGCCGGACAGGGCACGGTGGGGCTGGAAGTCCTCAACCAGTTCCCCGCGGTGCGAACCGTGGCGGTGCCGTGCGGCGGTGGCGGGCTGCTTTCAGGCGTGGCCCTGGCGGTGAAGAGCCTGCGGCCGGACGTCCAGGTGGTGGCGGTGGAGCCGGAGGGGGCCGCGTGCTTTTTCGCGTCGTGGAGCGCGGGAAGACGGGTGCGCCTGGAACGGGTACAGACCGTGGCGGACGGGCTCAGGGCGGTGGAGCCGGGGGAGCTGACCTGGAGCTGTGCTTCGCAGTACGTGGACCGCTTCGTGACGGTGACCGACGAGGAGATCCAGCGAGCGGTGGTGCGCCTGTTCGAGGAGGGGAAGGTGGTGGCGGAGCCCTCAGGGGCAGCCGCGGTGGCCTTCTGCCTCCGGGAACCGTCGGAGGGGGCGCTGGCGGTGGTAAGCGGCGGTAACCTGGACCCCGGGTTGCTCATGCGGTGGGCGAGGGAGGCACCTTGACATGCGAATACGCGTTCGACATAATGGGCGCAGGAAGACGGTCGAGGTGCGGAGTTGGTCGCGCGTGCGTATGTGGTCGAGGGAATCCGGAGGAAGGGCGACACTGGGAAGCTTTGGCGGGCCTTGGAGGACGACCGTCGGTTTGTGCGCCTGAAGCTCGCCCTGGTGGCGGTCCTGTACCTGTGTGCGGGGGCGGTGCTGCGTGGCGGCTAAGTGGTCGTACGTGGTTGTCGGGGCGTTCCCCCACTCCCGGGGCAGTCGCTACGGGGTCGCGGTGGTGGCCTCAGACGGTGCCACCGTCCGCAGCTGGGGCGGCTGGCAAACGGAGGGGGGCGCACCGGCTGCTGCGATCCGTGCCGTCCTGGAGGGGCTGTGGGTGGCCCGCTCGTTCGGCCGCAGGGTACGGGTGTGCGTTCACCCGCCGGAGGTGGCTTCCTGGCTGGGTCGGCGCGCGCCGGTCCCCGACCGCCACGTCCGGTATTTCGTGCAGGTGAGGGCCCTTAGCCACACTTACAGGCAGGTGGAGTTCCTCCCCGCGAGTCCTGCGGAGGTTGAGCTGGCCCGCCAGGCCGCCGGACAAGGTGGCCCAGTCCCATCGGACGGTCTGGAGCTGGTCGGCCGCTGAGGCTCTGAACCGTGGTAAGCACCAGCCCCAGGTCGCCAGCTCGGCGGTCCGGCATGCCATGCGCTGAGCTGGCAGGTGACACCTGGTCACAGGTCGCCTGGTGCATCGGTAGGCGCGCCACGGAGGCTAAAGCCACCGGGGTCCGGCCGATCGGGCGCGCCCAGAACTTCAGCACCCCCGACCACGTCGGGGATCGGTACCTCCGCACAGCCTCCTGGCCGCTTGGTCAGGTGGAACGCCTCCACGGTTTCGGCCGTATCATGCAGGGGATGAGCGTCTGACTTCCGGGTGCTTCCGGGCCCCTCGGAGGGTGAAATCTTTCGTGGGATGGGTTGTGGCGCGCCCGGAGGGACTCGAACCCCCAACCTTCTGATCCGTAGTCAGATGCTCTGTCCAGTTGAGCTACGGGCGCGGGACCGGGTGAATTCTAGCAGAGCCCTTCCTCTGGTGTCCACGGCGCTGGCGGTGCTGCTGGCCGCGGGTACGGCGCGTGCCGCGCCGCGTCCGGGGAACCTCATCCTCCCGGGTCGGGCGGTGGGCCCGGTGGTTCTGGGGATGACCGCGCAGCAGGTGGTGCGGCAGCTCGGATCTCCCGCGGGCGCTGCCCGCGCTCAGGCAGGAGCTAAGCTGTCCTGGCCCGGTCGGGGGCTGACCGTGCGGCTGGACCAGGACGGACGGGTGGACGCGGTGTTCGTGGACAGCCCGGAGTACCGGACCGCGGAAGGTGTGGGTGTGGGGAGTACGCGGGAGGAGGTCCTGGCGGCCTTCGGCCCCACCTCCCACGCCCAGGAGGACCGTACTGTCCTCATCCTGGCTTACCCTGCCCTGGGCATCTCCTTCGCCATCCCCAAGGACCGGCAGCGGGTGGAGCTCGTCATGGTGTACCGCCCCCGCTGACCGCGGGGTCTCCGGGGCAAACTCCCTGGGGCTAGTTCAGGAGGTCGCTCCGAGGATCGCCACCTCCCTGGGCAGGTGGCTCAGCACCTCCGGCCCCGAAGGGCCCAGGACCACCGCCTCTTCCAGCCGGATGCCGAACTCGCCGGGCAGGTAGACCCCTGGCTCCACGGTGAAGGCCATCCCCACTTCGAGGACTTCGGGGTTGTCGGTGTGGAGGGACGGCGGCTCGTGTACCGAAAGCCCCAGCCCGTGGCCGGTCCGGTGCACGAACTGGGCGCCGTAGCCCCCAGCTTCGATGACTTGCCGGGCCGCTCGGTCCACCTCGGAAGCCGGTACACCCGGCCGCACGGCCGCCAGCGCCGCCCGCAGCGCCCGGTCCACTACCTCCCACACCTCCAAGAACCGCCGGGTGGGCTCTCCCAAGAACCCCATCCGGGTCACGTCGGAGCAGTAGCCGTCCACCCTCGCGCCCAGGTCCACCAGGACCGGCTCTCCAGGCTGGAGCCGCCTGCCTCCGGGCGTGTGGTGCGGCAGGGCGGTGTTCGGACCGGAGGCCACCAGCACGAACGGTACCTGTTCGGCGCCGGAGGCCGCCATGGCGGCCCGGGCGGCTTCCGCGACCTCCACCTCCGAAGCTCCCACCCGGCACGCACGCAGGGCCGCCTGTACCCCTTCGTCCGCAACCCGAGCGGCCCGGCGCAGGGCCTCCACCTCGGAAGGGTCCTTGCGTGCCCGGAGGGGTGCCAGGAGGGTGGAGGCCGCACGCCACCGGGAGTGCGGCAGGTGTTTCTGGAGCAGCAGCAGGTGGTCGGCCCGGAGGTCGTCCGAAACGGCCACGCACTCCCGCGGTCCTCCCAGGAAGGCGAGAGCGTCCAGTAGGGCCGAGGCGGGGTCATCCGCGTCGCCGTAGGCGAACACAGGTGCGCCTACGGTCTGCCGGAGCGCTTCCAGGTTGAGCCGGGGAGTGACCACCGCGTGGCGGTCTGCGGTTACCAGCAGCAGGCACAGCCGTTCGTCCGCTAGCGGCGACCAGCCGCACAGGTAGCGGAAGTCGTCCCCCGGTCCCAGGGCCACCAGGCCGCAGCCTGCGCCGGCCATCCGACCCCGGAGGCGCTCAAGGCGTGCGGGCTGCAGGCTCGGCACCTACCACCACGAGAACTTCTTGCGGACCTCCCGGGCGGTCTCCGGCGCGATGTCCACGGGCAGCAGGTTCTCGTACTCGCCCATCCGCGTGACCAGGCGGGCACCGTTGGGTGCCCACTTGCCCTGGAACTTCCCCAGCTCCGGCACGTACGCGATGCTGCCGCCCTGCATCATGATGCCGCCGTAGAACTCCCCGTACTGGCCCACGGCCAGGACCGGCATCAGCAGCTCCATGGTCCGCGCCCGGACCGCGGACTGCATGGTCTCCAGCATGTAGGGCATGTCGGACGACGCCACCATCTGGACCACGAGGATCTCTGCCCCCGCGTTGGCCAGCTTCCGGGCGATCTCCGGGACCAACAGTTCGTAGCCGCCCAGGATCCCCACCTTCACCCCGTGGATGGTGGTGGGCCGGTTGGGCCCCGGGTCGTACAGGCCGCGCTCGGTGGGGTAGAAGACCTGCTTGTAGTGCTTGCTGATGATCTTGCCGTTGGGCGCGATGACGAACGAGCAGATGCGGGGTTTGGGAGCTTTCCGGGACCCCTTGGGCTTCGGCACCAGTTCCCGGGTGGCCCCGCAGATCACGTACACGTTCGCTTCCCGGGCCGCCTGGCTCAGACGGTCGGTGATGGGGCAGGGGATGGGCATGGGTTTGACGTTGCCCAGGAAGTACTCGGAGAAGGCCACCACCGCGGCACCCTCCCGCCCTGCTCGGCGGATGAACTCCACCGCCTTCTCGAGGTTGTCGGTGGTCCCCTCCTCCCAGGACCGGCTCTCGCCCCACCGGTAGCGGATCTGCGCGAGTCCGAATCGCACCGCCTCACCTCCCGGGTCGAACAGCGGTAGGCCACAAACGCGTGCGTCCGACCGCGTGTTCTGCTCGATTTTATTACGCGCTGTGGCGGGCCCTTCTCCTGCACCGCCCCGCAGGGACCGGGGGACGGCGGTCGAACTCTCCTCACGTCCATGCCTGTACGGACGGCTGCTCCCCAGGAGTCGGAAGCGAGGCGGCGACGCCGGGTCCAGGGGATCCTGAAAGCCCTCAAGGCTCGCTACCCGGACCCCCAGATCCCGCTGGCGCACCGGTCTGCCTTCGAACTTTTGGTCGCCACCATCCTTTCGGCTCAGTGCACCGACGAGACCGTCAACCGCGTGACTCCCGAGCTGTTCCGCCGGTTCCCAGGTCCGCAGGCCCTCGCCCAAGCGGAGCTGGCGGCCGTGGAGGAGCTCATCCGGCCCACCGGGTTCTTTCGACAGAAGGCCCGGGCCATCGTGGAGTGCAGCCGCAGGCTGGTTGCCGAGCACGGAGGGGAGGTCCCCCCGGACATGGAGGCCCTGGTACGGCTCCCGGGGGTAGGCCGCAAGACCGCCAACGTGCTGTTCGCAGCCGCCGAGATCGAGCGCTGGCCTGGGTGGCCCCACACCCGGAGCCGTCCCGACGGAACCGGGATCGTGGTGGACACCCACGTGACCCGGTTGAGCCGGCGGCTCGGCCTGACTGCGGAGGTGGACCCGGAGGCCATCGAGCGGGACCTGGTGCGGCTGGTCCCCCCGGACGAGTGGTCCCGTTTTTCCCTGCGGCTCATCTACTTCGGCCGTGAGGTCTGCACGGCCCGGGATCCCCGCTGCCCCGCCTGCCCCCTGCGGCAGCTGTGTCCGTCCGCGCCCTACGGAGGCTTCCCGCCCTGGATGGCGTCCCCTGCCAGGGGCGCTGCGCGACGGGGCCGCAGGGGCCGGCAGGCGGCCTACGGCCCGTGACCGTAGAATCGACCGGGCTTTCTTCGGCGGAGGTGAGGGAGTTGCGCGACCCGAGGAGGGAGCGGACCCTGGTGTTGGTCAAACCAGACGGGGTCCAGCGGGGCTTGGTGGGGGAGATCCTGGCGCGGTTCGAGCGGGCCGGGCTGAAACTGGTGGCCCTGAAGATGGTGCGGGCGCCTCGGGAGCTTCTGGAGCGCCACTACCCCGCGGACGAAACGTTCCTCCGCACCATCGGAGGCAAGACCAAGGAGGCCTTCGAGGCGTACGGGCTGGACGTCCGGGAGAGGATGGGCACCGAGGACCCCGTGGAGGTGGGCCGCCGGGTGCGGGAGTGGCTTGTGGACTTCATGGCGTCCGGCCCCGTGGTGGCGGCGGTGGTGGAGGGTGTCCACGCGGTGAGTGCGGTTCGGAAGCTGGTGGGGCAGACCCTGCCCGTGTTCGCAGACCCGGGCACCATCCGAGGAGACTGGAGCACCGACTCGCCCACCCTCGCGAACCTCGAGCAGCGGCCGGTACGTAACCTGGTCCACGCGTCGGGGACCCTGGAAGAGGCGGAGTACGAGGTCCGGCTCTGGTTCCGGGAGGACGAGATCCACGCCTACCGCAGGGCTGACGAGGCTGCCCTGTTTGGTAGCTGAACAGGCCCGACGCCGGAGGCCGTAGCCTACCCAGGCCGCTCCAGGCCGGGAATGCGGGCGAGGATCCACGCCCCGGCCTGGACCAGCCACCCCGGCTCGAGTCCGCCGGCGAGGTCCTCTGGCGCCACAAGGTCCACCACGACGCCTCCCACGTCTACCTGTAGGCTGACGAAGCGCCGGTGGGTCAGCGGGTTGGTGCGGCGCTCCACGCGCTCTACGGTGCCCGCGATCCACGCGGTGGCCTCGGGTCTGTCCCGGTCGGCACCCTCGTCCAGGCTGGTGTGCCACGTGCTTGCGAAGGTGCGGGGAGGCAGGCGGAACCCCGTGGCGTGCTGGCTCTCGCCCCAGTCCAGGATGTCCCGGAAGCCCACGACCGCGTCCGCGAAGCACACCAGCTCCAGGTCCACGAAGGCCGGCAGGGGAGCTAGGTGTTGCACCACGCACAGGAAGTCCACGAGGTCGCAAACCAGGGGGAACCGGCCGCTGTACGGCTCTGCGGGGTCCGTGGGGTCCAGCCACACCTCCCCCCACCCTTCCTCGGGGTTTTGAGGGTCATGGCCGACAGCGACGACCGCAGCCCGGTGACGGACGCCGGTCTCAAAAAAGGGGAGCAGCCCCAGGGGCTGCCCGGCGGGCCCCAGCTCCGCCCAGAGCTCCACCCCGTCCCCCACCTGCCACCGCCGCAGGCCGAATCCCGGCTCCGTGGCGAGAGGCTGGCCCAGCCGCGCCGCTTGCTCGGCGAGGGCCTCGAGGTCCGAGCCTCGCTGGAGCTGGAACCCCACGCAGTCGAAGTACGTCACCGTCAAAAGACAGAAGACCGCCCTCCGGGCGGCCTCCTGCGTCGGTCGCCTGGACACCGGTCCGGGCGTGCCGCCTAGACCACGGACCTGTCCGGGCGGGTCACGCCTGTGCCGGAAAAGGCCTTACCGGCGGCCCCCCCGACGGGAACCGCGCCGCGTGGCCCCGCGCTTCGTCGCCGGGCGGCGGGCCGTACGCCGCGGAGCCGTCTTACGGGCCGTGGCCGCCTTCCGCGCAGCCCGGCGGGGCGCGGCCTTTTTCGCCGCGGTCTTGCGCGCGGGCTTACGGGCAGGCTTTTTGGCGGCAGCCTTCCGGGCCGGCCGGGCGGCTTTCTTCGCGGGCTTGCGGGCCGCTGGCCGGCGCTTGGGTGCCGCAGGCGCGGGCGCCGCGGGTGTAGGCTCCGCAGGCGCCGGCGTCACGGGCGCTTCCATCTCGCCGTACATGTCCTCCGCCTCCTCGTCCGTCGTCAACGACAGGTCGCCCTGTTCGTCGAACTCTTCTTCCGCAAGCTCCTCGTGGAATCCTCCTAGGCGGCGTTCCTCCATGGTCACGCGCCTCCCCGCGAAGCTCTTTCGGCACGATTCTAGTACCCGCGACGCCCGCGAGCTACGGGAAGGTAGCAGAGGTGGTTTGCCGAGTGTGGACGCTCTTCAACGGGAGAGGGGGCCGGACCCGAGGGACCAGCGGCCTCCTCCCGCCACCACCAGGGCGAGGGCACACAGCAAGAGTACCGTCTCGAGGACAAAGCCACCCAGGTAGCCGCGGGGCCAGAGCACCCGCAGGATGGCCACCGCCATCTCCGCGGCCAGCAGGGCCGCCACTAGGCGGGTCCCAAGCCCCAGCAGGAGCAGCACTCCGCCTCCCAGCTCCAGCGCGGCCACCGCGCGCGCCAGCGCCTCAGGGGCCGGGAACCCCGTAGCGATGAGCAGACCCACGAAGCGATCCATGCCCCCGGCCCACTTCGCGTACCCGTAGGGTATGAATGTGGCGACTAGAGCCACGCGGACCAGCAGGAGGCCGAGGTCCCTTCCCACCGGGTTCAGTACACGGAACTCTCCAGGTCCGGGTCGTTGGCCTGGATGGCCCGAAGGAGGCGGTCGGCCAACTGAGGGTCCAGGCGGCGGAGGATCTCATAGTGCTCCGTGGCCTTCTGGCGGTCCCCCATGGCCAGGTACGTCCGGGCCAGGTAGTCGTGGGCGGGCGCGTAGTCGGGCCGGACGCTCAAGGCGCGGCGGTACGCCTCTACAGAGCGCGCGTAGTTACGGAGCTTGCGGTACGCGTACCCCAGGTTCGTCCACGCCTCAACGAACCGGGGGTCAAGCCGGACCGCCTGCAGATAGGCGCGGACCGCCTGGTCCCACTGCTGGCGGCGGGAGTACTCCACTCCCTGCTGGTAGAACCTCAGGGCCTCCTCGCCCACTCCACCTCCTGGCTCTCCTGCTGGGTCTGCCCACACCACGGCTCCCAGGCAAAGGACCAAAGCCGCGGTCCAGACAAGCGTGCGCATCTGGCCACCACCTCCTCGGGCTTCGCCGTTAAGGTGGAGCGTCCGCGTCACAGTCCGGTCACATGCTTGCCACCACAGGCGCGGGACGCCCAGGCCGCCGAAAACGGCGTGGTTGGAGACCCCCGGGAGGCCCCGGAGGACGGACTGGGTCGCGAGGACGCGGTCGAAGGGGTCACGGTGGCTGTGGTGCAGCCCCTGCCAAGGTGGTGTACGGGAGGAGCTGGGAAGATCCGTGGCCCGGAGCCTACGTAAGCGAGGGCGCAGGCACCGCCCGCTCGTTCAGCGGGCCGCTGATGCAGTCACGACCTCTCGGGCTCAGCTTCTGGGGCTCGGCCAGAGCCCACAAGAGGACGGGCACGGGCTCGGCTCAGGGGAGCAGAGGTCAAATCCATAGAGCCAATCAGGCTAAGCCTCGGATCCGCAGCCTCAGGTCGTTGGGCGAGTCCGCGTGCCGCAGCGCCTCCTCGACGGTCACGAGCCCGCGCTGGACCAGCTCGTACAGAGCTTGGTCGAAGGTTTGCATCCCTTCCTGGGCGCCTGCCTGGATGGCCTGCTTGACGGCGCCCACGTCGCCCCTCCGCACCAGCTCCCGGATCCTGGGGGTGGCCACCAGGACCTCCAGCGCGGCCACCCGACCGTTCCCGTCAGCCCGGGGGACCAGCCGCTGGGAGACGATGCCCTCCAGGGTGATGGACAGCCTGTGCAGGATCTCCTGGGTGTGGTCGGGCGGGAAGAAGGCCAGCAGCCGTTCCAGCGCCTGGGCCGCGTTCATGGTGTGCAGGGTGCTGAGCACCAGGTGACCGGTCTCCGCAAAGTACAGGGCCGCGTCCGCGGACTCCCGATCCCGCATCTCCCCGATGAGGAGGACGTCCGGCGCCTGCCGGAGCGCGGCACGCAGGGCGTGGTGGAAGGAAGGGGTGTCCGTGGCCACTTCCCGCTGGCTGACGAGGCTGCGCTTGTCGGGGTGCAGGAACTCGATGGGGTCCTCGATGGTCACGATGTGGCCGTCCTCGTGGGTGTTCCGGTGGTCGATCATGGCCGCCAGGGTGGTGGACTTTCCGGAGCCCGTGGGGCCTGTGACCAGTACCAGCCCCCGCCTGCGCAGGACCAGGTCCTTCAGGACCTCCGGAAGCCCTAGGTCTTCGAAGGACGGGATGTCCGTGCGGACCCTTCGCGCCACGAGGGCTAAGGTCCCCCGCTGCCGGTACACGTTGACCCGGAACCGGCCCACGCCGGGCAGGCTGTACGCCAAGTCCACGCTGTGCTCCCGGCGCAGCTGCTCCTGCTGGTCCGCGTCCAGGATCTCCCGTACCAGGGCTTCGACCGCCGCGGGGCTGACCTTGGGGACCTCCAGGGGCTGCAGCCGGCCGTGGACCCGGTACGCGGGCGGGGACCCCACCTTCACGTAAAGGTCGCTGGCGTCCCGCTCGCCCATGCCCCGCAGCAGGTCCGCAGCCCGGAGTTCGGTAGGGGCCGCCGCGCTCACGGCGTGCCCCACGCGGAGGCCAAAGCCGCGGTGGGTGCTTCCCGGGCGAAGGCGTGCTTGTCCACGGCCCAGCGGTAGGCCACCTCCGCGGTGATCCGGCCCGTCTTCAGCAGGTGTCGCAGGCTCTGGTCCAGGCTCTGCATCCCGTCCTTCAGCCCCGTCTGGATGGCGGAGGGGATCTGGTGGACCTTGTTCTCCCGGATCAGGTTGCGGATGGCGGGGGTGGCCACCATGACCTCCACCGCAGGCACGCGGCCGGTGCCGTCCGCGGTGGGCAGCAGGAGCTGCGCGACCACGCCCACCAGGGACTCGGCCAGCTGCACCCGTACCTGCTCCTGCTGGTGGCTGGGGAACACGTCGATGATGCGGTTGACGGTCTGCGCGGCGCCGCTGGTGTGCAGGGTACTCAGCACCAGGTGGCCCGTCTCCGCCGCGGTCAGGGCCAGGGCAATGGTCTCCAGATCCCGCATCTCTCCCACCAGGATCACGTCCGGGTCCTCTCGCAGGGCGGACCGCAGGGCCGCGGCGAAGGACCGGGCGTGCACGCCCACTTCCCGCTGGTTGACGACGCTGCGCTTGTGCGCGTGCACGAACTCGATGGGGTCCTCCAGGGTGATGATGTGGGCAGTACGGCGCTCGTTGATGAGGTCCACCATGGCCGCCAGGGTGGTGGATTTCCCGGAGCCCGTCGGGCCGGTGACCACGATGAGGCCCCGGTCCCGCAGGGCTAGGTCCTCCAGCACCGGCGGCAGGCCGAGCTCCCGGATGGTCTTGATGCGCGAGGGGATGAGGCGGAACACCGCCCCCTCGCCCAGCCGCTGGAGGAACACGTTGACCCGGAACCGCCCGAGGTTCGCGAGCTCCACCGAGAAGTCCAGGTCCAGGTGTTCCTCAAAGCGGGCCTTCTGGGCGTCCGTGAGGATGTCGTACACCATGGCGTGAACGTCTTCCCGGGAGAGGGAGGGCCAGCCCTCCACGTCCACCAGCTCGCCGTTCACGCGGAGCTTGGGCGGTACTCCCACGGTGAGGTGAAGGTCGGACGCGCCCTTCTGCTTTGCCAGGATCAGCAGTTCCGTGATGTCCAAGGTCATCCCTCCAGGACCGGTACGAGGAACTCAGGGGCTGCCCGCAGCTGCTCCACGAGGCGGCGGGCGGAGGCCTCCAGGGGCACCCCTTGTCCCTGGGCGGGGTCCCACTCGTACGCCACCGCCTGGTCGGAAAAGCCCGTGTACCGGCAACTGTCGCAGCCCCCGGGAGAAGCCCACCGCGCGGGGACCTTCGGGGTCGGCCACGCCGGTGGGGTGTGGTGCACCGTGGCGCACCGGCACAGGGCCGGCACGGGCACGGCGGCCAGGACCCCGCGAACGGGCACCACCACTTCCGCACCCAGAGCGGCGTGGACGTGACGGGCCCGGTAACCCGGCAGGCCCAGGACGAGCCTCTGGCCCGGCCACCACCCCAGGAGTAGCTGGCGCAAGACGCTGGGCGCCGTGCTGTCCGCCACCAGGGCGTCCGGACGCGCCTGCTGCCACAGGGGGGCGTCGGCTTCGGGGCTTTCCACCACGGCCGGGACCGGGCGAACCCCACCGGCCCCAGCCAGGACCACGATCCCGCCCCATCGGGAGGCCACCCGCGCGGCCAGGGACCGCAGCAGGCGGGCCCGCAGCCCCGCCTCCGGGCAGGCTACCGCCAGCAGCCCGCCCGCGTGCAGACCCTGGAGGGCGGAGTCCCACACCTCCGCCGGCAGGCCCACCTCGTCCTGGAGCGGGTCGGCGGGAACCGGCCTGAGGGGGCCCGCCAGCCCTGCTCCCCACCGCGTCCGCACGAGCCGCAGCGCCGCCTCCACCGACCTGTCGGCGAGGACCACCTCAAACGCGAGCACGCCCCGGGGATCCGCGCGATCCGCGAGCGCAGCGAGGGACTCCCAAGGGACCTGGGGACCGTCCGCGGGGAACACGCCCGCTGGGGTGCGGTAGCGAACCCGCACCGCCCTCCCGGGGAGCGGCTCCACGTACACGTGGGTAGCTCCCTTCTGGGCCGCGTTGCTGAGCACGAGGCGCAAGGCCAGGTCGCCGTTCCGTGCGGGAGGTGGCGCCCCGGCCAGTGCATCCACGACCTCCCGGATGTTGGAGGCCAGGGCCACCACGGCACAGGGCCGCATCCCCGTGAGGCGCTGGACCTCCGCCAGCACCCGGTGGTCCGTGGGGTCCGCTAGGGCCACCGCCAGCTCACCCTGCCCTGCGAGGAGCGGTAGGACCCCGAGCCGGCGCTGGGTGTCCACCGGCAGCAGCTGCAAAGCCTCCGGATCCACCATGTCGGGCCGCAGGTGTACGTAGGGCAACCCCAGCTGGGTGCTGAGGGCCCAGGCCACATCGTCCTCCGTGGCGAAGCCGAGGCGGACCAGGGCCTCGCCGAGGCGGATGCCGTGCTGCAGCTGGAAGGTCACCGCCTGCTCCAGCTGCTGAGGACTGATGACACGGGCCTGGAGGAGGATCTCCCCCAGGGGCCGGTGTCCGGTGGGTACCACGGGTCAGACCTCCACGTCGCTCGCCAACGTGGGTGTAGCAAGTTCCTTGCCACCCGGGCGGCCGGCAGGGTTCTAGCGGGCCGGCGCAGGCGCAAGGCGTGTGTTCGGTAGGTGGCCTTTAGGGGTTGGCTCCGGCGGTAGGACTCGAACCTACAACCCCCTGGTTAACAGCCAGGTGCTCTACCATTGAGCTACGCCGGAACGCGTGGCTAGGCGCGGCCACCATCTTACGCGGGGCGCCGTGCGGTGTCAAACGGGGAACGGAGGTGAGGTGCGTGAGCCGGTCGGAGGTGGCGGCGAACGCCCTGGTGGCGAGCCTGGTGGTGGCGGCCACCTACGGCGTCCTGTGGTTGCTGGTCCGGATCACCGACATCCTGGTCCTGGTGCTCATCTCGGCTATCCTCGCCTCTGGACTGGCGCCCACCGTCACCCGCCTGGAACGCACGCGGGTGGGGCGCCGCAGCCTGGGCCGCGCGTGGGCCATCGGGTTGACGGTGCTGGGAGTCCTGGCGGCGGTGGGCCTGATGGTGAGCGTGCTGGTGACCCCGTTGGTCCAGCAGGCGGGGGCGTTCTTCGACCGCCTGCCGGAGTACGTACGGGAGGCGGAGGAGTGGCTGCGGCAGCTGCGGTTGCGGTATCCGTGGGTCCCCGACGCCAGCCGTTGGGTGGCTCGGCTGCCGGAGGAAGTGCAGAACTTCGCGCAGTACTTCGGTCCCGCCGCGGGCGTGTTCGGTCGGTTCGTGGGCGGGCTGTTCACCGCCACCACGGTCCTGGTGCTGGTGGTCTACATGCTCATCGAGGGGCCGCGGCTGAAGCAGGGGTTCGTGCGGCTCTTCCCACCCTCCCAGCGGCCGCTGGTGGTCCAGGTCCTGGACGGGGTCGCGGGCAAGTTCAGCGGCTGGGTGCGGGGCACTTTCCTCATGGGCTTTTCCATCTTCGTCATGGACACGGTGGGACTCATCCTCCTGGGCATGCCGTATCCCTTCGTCCTGGGGCTCGCAGCAGGCGTCGCGGAGCTCATCCCCGTGGTGGGGCCGTTTTTGGGCGCGGTACCCGCGGTGCTGGTGGCGCTGTTCCAGCCCACGTGGAAGCTGGTGGGGGTGGTGGTGCTGTTCGTACTGGCGCAGCAGATCGAGCAGAACGTGCTGGTGCCGCGGATCATGAGCCGGGCGGTGGGCCTTTCCCCCATCCTCGCCATCTTCGCCCTGTTGGCGGGAGGGGCGTTGATGGGGCCGGTGGGTGTGCTGCTGTCGATCCCGGTGGCCGCGGCGCTGCAGGTGGTGGCCACGGAGGTGGTCCGGGTGGTGCTCCCGTACACACGGTCCGACGCCCACGTGCTGGAGGACGCCGCGGACCCCGGCCCTCTTGCGGGCGAGACCGAGGCCGGCCACGAGAGGAGCGCGGGCCGGACCTAGCTCGGAGGTTCCAGCAGGCCGAAGGTGCGCCACGCCTCCAGCTTGCTCTGTACGCGCCGGATCACCTCGTCGGTGAACTCCGTGGTGGTGGCGGCGCCGCCCAGGTCCGGGGTGCGGACGCCGTCCTGCACGGCCTCGAAGGTGGCTTCGTAGATGGCGCGGGAGGCCCGGGACGCCGCGGGGTCTCCGAGGTACGACAGAGCGGCCGCGGTGGCCAGGATCATGGCCATGGGGTTGGCTAAGTTCTTACCGTACAGTCGCGGGGCTGTCCCGTGGGGCGCTTCCGCCAGCGCCACCCGGACCTGCAGGTCGTCGTCCAGGGCCAGGACCACCGACTCCGCGCCCGCGATGCTGCCGAACATCTGCAGCACGAGGTCCGACAGGGTGTCCCCGTCCCGGTTCAAGGCGGGAATGACCAGCGCTTCCCCCGTGGTCTGTAACAGCAGCGCGTAGACCGCGTCGATCAGCTGCGGCTCGTACGGGACGTCGGGGTGACGCCGGGCCGCAGCGTCCAGCTCCTCCTTCAGCAGGCCTTCGTAGGTCGGGCTGACGGTGTACTTGGGCCCTCCGAACACCTTCGCCCCCATACGGCGGGCGTGCCGGAAGCTGAACTCCGCCACCACGCGACAGATCCGGCGGCTCACCCGGGTGGTGCGGTACGCCACCTCCTCCAGGCCCTCGCCCTCTCTCCATTCGCGCGCGCCGTAGGCGTCCTCCACGGCCATCCGCACCACCGCGATGGGCGCCACCACCCCCGCCAGGGGCCGCACCCCGGGGATCCGACGGCCGGTGCGGAGGATCACCTGGGCGCCGATGAGTTCACGCAGCAGGGCGTTGGGGCTGCCGACGTCGCCCGGCCCCTCCGGGGTCGTGGTGGCCGCCTTGAGCCCGACCCGGTACCGGCGCAGAGCTTCCGCGGCCTCGTGGACCACGCGGTTCCCGGTCGCCCGGCGGTGCGCGAGACTCAGGTCGAACCGTACCAACTGCAGGGGGAAGCCGCACACGCTGGGGTCCAGCAGCCGTAGGGCTTGCTCCAACAGCTCCTGACCCGTGAGGTCGCCTTCCAGGACGACCAGGCTCAGGCCCATAGCAGTTCAGTCGTCCTGCAGGGCTTCCCGCACCCGGGCCGCCAGTTCGCTGATCAGGAACGGCTTCTGCAGGAAGCCCTTCGCTCCCCGGGCCACAGCGTCGCGGGCGGCGCGCTCCTGCGTGTAGCCGCTGGTGAGCAGGATCCGGACGCGCGGGTCCAGGGCCCGCAGGGCGTCGAAGGTCTGGGTCCCGGAAAGGCCGGGCATGGTCATGTCCAGGATCACTAGGTCGATCCGGCCCGCGTGCTCCTGGTACAGGCGCAGCGCTTCCTGCCCGTCCGTCGCCACCAGCACCCGGTAGCCGCGGCGGGTCAGCACGTCCCGAAGCAGGTTGCACAGGGGCTCCTCGTCGTCCACCACCAGGATGGTCTCCCCCGCTCCTCCGTCCACCTCCGCCTCCCCCGCCTCCTCGGGTTCCGCCGCGCCGCTTGCCACCGGCAGGTACATCCGCACCGCGGTGCCCTTCCCCACTTCGCTGTCCACCTCCAGAAACCCCCCGTGGTTGCGGACGATCCCGTACACCATCGCCAGCCCGAGCCCGGTCCCCTTTCCGGGTCCCTTCGTGGTGAAGAAGGGTTCGAACATGCGGGCCTTGACGTGCTCGTCCATCCCCACACCCGTGTCCCGCACGGTCAGGCACACGTACGGCCGCAGGACGGGCGGTTCCCCGGAGGTGGGGTCCGGTGCGATGACCGGTTGCAGGACCAGCTCGAGGACCCCGCCGTCGGGCATGGCGTCGCGGGCGTTCATGCACAGGTTGAGGACCGCCTGGTGCAGCTGGCTGGCGTCCCCCTCCACCATGGGCAGGTCGGAGGGAAAGCGCGTGCGCAGCTCGATGCGGGGGTCCAGGGTGCTGCGGAACAGCTCCGTGACCTCGGAGCACAGGCGGGCTACGTCCAGGGGACGGACCTCGAACTTGCCCCTGCGGGCGAAGCCCAGCAGCTGGCGGGTCAGCTCGGAGGCACGCAGGGCTGACCGCTCCAGGACATCAAAGTAGCGCTGCAACTCCGGGGTGCCGGGCAGTTCCTCCTTCAGCAACCCCAGGTAGCCCACGATGGTCCCGAGGATGTTGTTGAAGTCGTGGGCGATGCCCCCTGCGAGGGTACCGATACTCTCCATCTTCTGCGCCTGCAGGAGTTCCTCTTCCAGGCGCTTGTTGGCGGTGATGTCGCGGTACACACCGAGCACGCCCACCGGCCTCCCCTGAGCGTCCCGCTGGACTGAGAGGGAGGCGGACAGCCAGCTGACCTGGCCGTCCGCGGTGCGGTGCCGCAGCTCCCCGCGCCAGGTGCCGTCCCGCAGGAGGTGCTGGCGCAGGCGCGCGAGGCTGTCCCGCGCCTCGGGCTGAACCAGGGAGTCGAAGTCGCGGCCCAGGGCGTCGCTGGCCAGCCACCCGTACAGAGCCTCCGCGGCACGGTTCCAGTACACCACCCGCCCGTCCCAGTCCGTGGCCACGATGGCGTCCTGCACCTGTTCCAGCAGGCTGGCCTGGAAGTGCAGCATGTCCGCCACGCGCCGGTGCTCTGTAAGATCCCGCACGGTCCCCAGCAACATGGGTTTGCCCCGGAGGACCACCCGGTTGGCCTGTAGCTCGCACTCCAGCCGGCTTCCGTCGGGGCGGAGGCCCACGAAGCCCACTGCCTCCCCCGGGGAAGGGGAAGCGAGCCGTTCCCGCAGGTAGTTGGCCAGCTTGGGGCGGTCCTCGGGCGCGCACAACGCCAGGGGGCCGAGCCGGTCCACGCACTCCGCGGACGTGGTCCGGAACATCTGCAGGAACCGGCGGTTGACGAACCGGAACAGCCCGTCCTCCAAGAGGAACACCCCGTCGGGTGACTCCTCGATGAGGGTGCGGTAGCGCGCTTCCGACTCCCGCAGCTCCTCTTCCAGGCGCCGCTGCTCGGTGATGTCCAGGGCGGTGGCCAGCACGAACTGGAGGCGTCCCTGGGGGTCACGTATGGGTGCCAGCAGCACCTCCAGGGTCCTGGAAGGGGGTCCTGGGCGGCGGGCGTCGGGCGGCGGCCACGGGAAGTTCTGCAGCCTGACCGCCTGCCCCCGCAGCGCGTCTTGCAGGGCGCTACGGTGCTGGGGGCCGAACACCGAGCCACCCCGGAGTGCGTTGGGCGGCTCCCCCGACGGGGGCGGCCCTTGGCCGAACAGGTCTACCCAGGCGCGGTTGGTGGCGATGACCCGGCCGTCCAGGTCGAGCGCCTGTGCAGGCAGGGGGAAGTCGTGCAGGGCCTGTCGGACGTGGGAAGCCAGTTCCCGCCCTCCCACCGCCCCCGGCGGCGTGATGGACCAAACCACGGACCGGCCCGCGGCCTCGGCGCGGGCGGACGCTTGGACGACGCTCCCGTCAGCGCGGCGGAGGCTCAACTCCCCGGTCCACCGCTTGCGCCGCCGCGACTCCTCTAGCACGTGGAGGGCCTCCGCAGAGCCGTCCGTGAGCGCCCGGAACGGCAGGCCCACTACGGATCCTGGCCCGAGACCTACCAGGTCGGCCGCGGCGCGGTTGGCGGCCACCACCACGCCGTGCTCGTCCACCTCCAGCACCGCGTCTGAGACGGCCCGCAGCACCGCCGCCAGGCGCTCGGAGGCTTCCGCCGCCCTGGGGTCGTCAACGTGGGTTTTCCGCCGCCAGAACATCCCCCGTCCCCCCGGAGCAAGTGGCGTGCCGGCTGGGACTTACGCGTGCAGCTCCAGGATGTCCCCGTCCTCCAGCACGTGGTCGCGTCCCACCATCTGGCCGTGGTAGCCCCGGCCCCACAGACGGGCATACTTCAGCCTCTCCGCCAGCTCCTTGTGGATGACCTCCGCGGCGTCGCGCACCGTGGATCCCCGAGGCAGGACGAAGGGAGCCTGCAGGTCAGGCTTCTGGCCAGGGGGCTTGCTGTATACGCGGATCTTGTGCAGGGCGCTGAAGATCCGACTCCGCAGCTGTTCCAGGCCGTCCCCGCGCACCGCGGACACCGGCAGGGGCTCGCCTGGCAGGCGCTCGCCCAGTAGCTCCACCAGCACGGCCAGGTTCTCCCGGGCTCCCGGCAGGTCCCACTTGTTGGCCACCACCACGGTGCGCTTGTAGGCTCCCCGAGGCAGGGAGGCGTCGTCTGGGACGACCGCTTCCTGGCCCACCAGGAACACGCGGTTGTCCGGCAGCAGCCGCAGGCTGTCCTCCAGGTACAGGATCCCGTCGTCGCTGCAGTCCAACACCAGCACCGCGGCGTCGGCGCCCCGGATCAGGCCGTACAGCCAGCCCTCACTGAACTCCCGGCACACCGGCGGGGTGTCCACCAGCTGTACCTGCACGTTCTCGAAGTGCATCATGCCGGGTTGGGGCACCCGCGTGGTCAGGGGGTAGGGTGCGACTTCCGGCGCGGCGTTGGTGAGGGCGGCCAGCAGGCTGGACTTCCCGGAGTTGGGCGGGCCCACCAGGACCACCTGGCCGGCGCCTTCCCTGGGGATGTGGAAGAACGGTTGGGCCCGGGCGCCTCCCCGGCGGGTCTGCATCTCCTGGCGCAGCCGGGCGATCTTTCGCTTGATGTCCGCCTGGAGCTTTTCCGTGCCCTTGTGTTTGGGCACGGTGCGGAGCATCTCCTCGAGAGCCTCCAGCCGCTCCTGCGGGGAGGCTGCCTGGCGGTAGCGCTGCTCCGCGCTCAGGTACTCGGGTGTCAGGTTCGCCGGCATCGGGGCTCCCTCCCCTCCATCGTAGCGGGCGGTCCGTCGCCGCCGGGCCGGCTATGATGGGTGAGATGGCACGGGCTTCTCCACCTCGGACGACCCGGGTACACCCTGCCCTGCGGCCGCTCCTGCGGGCCTCGGGGGTACCGACGCCGGGGCCCTTCGAGCCTTCCCCGTTTCAGCTGCAGGCGCTGGAGGCGCTGCGGGAGGCGGACGTCCTCGTGGAGGCGCCCACGGGGAGCGGGAAGACGTGGATCGCGGAGCAGGCGATCCGCGAGGCGCTGGGCTCAGGGCGCAGGTCCTGGTACACCACGCCCCTCAAGGCCCTGTCGAACCAGAAACACCGTCGGTTCTGCGGGCTGTACGGGGAAGAGCACGTGGGGCTGCTAACCGGGGAACGGCGGGTGCGGCCGGAAGCCCCGGTGGTGGTGGCTACCACCGAGGTGCTGCGCAACACCCTGTACGACCCGCAGGAGGCGCCGGACCTGGTGGTCTTGGACGAGGCCCACTACCTCAGCGACCCCGAGCGAGGGACCGCGTGGGAGGAGGTGATCCTGTACGCGCCCCCCACGACCCGACTGCTGTTGCTCTCCGCTACGCTGCCCAACGCCACCGAGCTCGCGGACTGGATGGCAGAGGTCCGCGGCCGCCGGCCCGTGGTGGTCACCGAGCGCGTGCGGCCCGTACCCCTAGAGTTCCTAGCCGCAGATGCTGAAGGCCGCCTGGTGCCCCTGGACCGGGCCACGGCGCAAGGCCGCCGGCCCAGGGACTGGGTGGCGGATGTGATGGCGGCGCTGGAGGAGGCGGGGCTGCTGCCCGCCATTTTCTTCTTTCCCGCGCGCCGGCTGTGCGACGAGGCGGTGCAGCTGCTGGGCAGGCGGGCTGCTCGGGGCGAAGGGGATCGGCGGGAGGCGTGGCGCCGGTGGGAGCAAGAGTTCCCGCACCTGCGCGGGCACCCGTTCCGTGCGCCCCTCCTGCGGGCAGGGGTGGCGCCGCACCACGCGGGCCACACCACCGCCTGGAGGCTGGTGGTGGAGGACCTCCTGGAAAAGGGGCTGTTGCGGGCGGTCTGCGCCACCACCACCCTGGCCGCGGGGCTGGACGTACCCGCCCGGACCGTGGTGCTGACCACCCTGGTGCGGAACAGCCCGGAGGGGATGGTCTACCTGTCGGCCACCGAGTTCCACCAGATGACCGGACGGGCCGGCCGCCGGGGCAAGGACACGGTCGGCTTCGTGGTCCTGCCAGCTCTGGACCCGGACGAACTCGCGCAGGCCGAGGCCCTGATGGGTGCGAGCCCTGAACCCATCCGGTCCGCGTTCGCCCCCACCTACCCCCTGGTGTTGAACCTGCTGCGAACGAGGCCCGTGGAGGCCGCGGTGGCAGAGCTGGGCCGTTCCCTGGCCGCGTACCAGCGGAGGCGGCAGGTGGAGAACTTGCGCCGGCGCCTGGAGTCGATCCCACCGGACCCTCTGGTGGAGCGGCCCTGTGGGGACCGGCTGTACACGCGGGTACGGTACGAGCGCATGCTAGACCGGCCGGAAGTTCACGCGGCAGACCTGGCGGCTTGGCCGTGCCGCACGTGCCCCGTGGAAAGACGGTGCGTGGAGTCCCTGGACGCCCTGCGGCGGCTGGAGCAGCAGCGATCCCGGCTGCGCCGGGAGCTGCTGCAGCTAGAGGGGGAGCTGGAGGACGTGTTTCACGCGCGCGCCCGCGTCCTCCAGCGCCTGGGATACCTGGACGCCAACTACCGACCTACCCCAGAAGGCAACTGGGCCGCGCGGCTGCGGCACCCCAGGTGTCTGGTGCTGGCGGAGCTGGTCCGCAGGGGCCTGCTTCCCACGGACCCGTACCGGCTGTGCGGCTACGCCGCGGCCCTGAGCACGGAGCGAGCTCCCCGGCTCGGCCAGGAGGCCGGTCTGGGCGTACTGGCCCGCCTGGTGACGGTTCTGGCGGAGATGGAGGCCCAGGAGGGGCTAGCTCCGGAGGGCTTGGTGGAGGAGTTCCGCCAGCAGTGGGACCGAGCCCTGCGGAGGATGCTGCCATCCAGCGCGGACCGCCGGGCGTGGGCGGCTGAGGCGTGGTGTGCGGGAGGGGACTTCTCGGCCCTCTGCCGGGAGCTGGACGTAGCCGAGGGAGACCTCCAGCGCATCCTCCTGCAGGCGGCGGAGGTCTGCAACCAGCTGGCGGAGCTGCCTCAGGCGGAGGTCTCCCGGGCCGCGGCACAGGCCCGGGACCGTCTCCTGCGGCCCCCCGTACTCTAGACGCGTCGAAAGGCGGTGGGTCTAGGCGCTCCCCGCGGCGTGGAGGTGCCCTGCCGGCGTGAACTGTTCGGTCTCCGTGGAGCCCGCAAGGGCCACGGTGGAGCTGACCCCCAGCACCTGAAGCACTGTGTCGAAGTAGCCGGTGCCCACCTCCCTCTGGTGCCGGGTGGCGGTGTACCCCTCCCGCTCCAGCTGGAACTCCCGCTCCTGCAGCTCCACGTAGGCGGCCATCCCATGCCGCGCGTAGTCGCGGGCCAGCTCGAAGGTGGAGGCGCATAGCGAGTGGAAGCCCGCCAGGGTCACGAACTGGAAACGGTAGCCCAGAGCCGCCAGCTGCCGCTGGAAGTCCGCGATGGACTGCGGGTCCAGGTGACGGCGCCAGTGGAAGCTGGGGGAACAGTTGTAGGCCAGCAGCTTGCCCGGGAAGCGGGCGTGTACGGCGTCCGCGAAGCGCGCGGCCTCTTCCAGGTCCGGCCGGGAGGTCTCAAACCACAGGAGGTCCGCATACGGGGCGTAGGCCACAGCCCGGTGAATGGCGGCCTCCAGGCCCGACCGGACCACGTGGTAGCCCTCAGGGGTACGCTCGCCGGTGAGGAAGGTCGCGTCGTAGGGGTCCGCGTCGCTGGTCAGCAGCCGGGCGTCCCGGGCGTCGGTCCGGGCCACGAGAACCGTGGGCACGTCGCACACGTCCGCGGCCAGCCGGGCTGCCTGCAGGACCCGCACGAACTGCGAGGTGGGGACCAGGACCTTGCCGCCCAGGTGCCCGCACTTCTTTTCGGAGGCGAGCTGGTCCTCGAAGTGCACCGCAGCGGCGCCCGCCTCGATGAAGGCGCGGGTGACCTCAAACGCGCTGAGGGGGCCACCGAATCCTGCCTCCGCGTCGGCCACGATGGGAACGAGCCAGTCCCGGCGTACCCGTCCTTCTGCCCACTCGATCTGGTCCGCCCTGCGCAGGGCGTTGTTGATCCTGCGGACTAGGGCCGGCCCGCTGGTCCAGGGGTAAAGCCCGAGGTCCGGGTAAGTGGTCTCCGCCAGGTTGCTGTCCGCAGCCACCTGCCACCCGCTGAGGTAGATGGCCTGTAGCCCTGCCCGGACCATCTGCACCGCCTGCATCCCGGACAGGGCGCCCAGGGCCGCCACGAACGGTTCCTGGTGCAGCGCCCTCCACAGGCGCTCGGCGCCCCGACGGGCCAGGCTGTACTCTACGCGGACCGAGCCGCGCAGGCGTACCACGTCTGCCGCAGAGTACAGACGGCGGACTCCCCTCCACCGTGGCTCCGTCTGCCAGCGGTGCTCCAGCTCACGCGCCTCCCGCTCCAGGGCACTCTCCATCTCGCCCTCCTGGTCTGAGACTCGTTGTCGGCCGAGAAAGGGGGCGGCTAGGACGCTTCCGGCAGGGCCGCCAGCTCCGCTTCCAGCTCCCCGAGCGCCGCGCACGCCGCGCAGTACGCGGTCCCCTCGGGGGTGTACGCACAGCTCGGGCAGCAGGGAGCGCCGCAGCTCTGGCAGGTCCACGCCTCGAACCAGCGCACCGTCCTTCCACACCAGCACGTCGCCATGGCAGTCACCTCGCTTTCTACTGTGCGCGCCCGGCCCGGAGGCCTCCACGGCCCGGCGACCAACTCCCCCGGGCGTGGGGTGAACGGTTCAAAAACGGTGATGAGCGGGCTACTCCGTAAGGGCCTCAGATAAACAGTGTTGATCGGTCAGGGCCCTAGAGGTGGAGCAACAGGCGGAGGGTCCGGGCAGCCGACCGGCTTACGGGGATCTCGGTCCCGCGCTCGTCGTCCAGCTTGAGCAGGAGGGTCCCGGAAAAGTAAGGGTGGACCTCCCGCACGGAGTCCAGGTTCACTACGTAGCTACGGTGCACCCGAACGAACTGGGCAGGGGGTAGCCGGCGCTGCAGCTGGCCCACGTTGCAGCTGGCCTCCACAGTCCCGTTTCGCGTGACGACCCGGCAGGCGTCCCCCTGGGCCTGCACGTACAGGATGTCGGAGGGGTCCAGGAGCACCACGTGGTCGGCGGTGGGGACCGCCACGCGCGAAGCCTGGGCCGGCTCTTCCTGGAGGAGCCGTTCCAGGGTCTTGCGCAGCCGGGCGCGGTCCACGGGCTTGAGCAGGTAGTCGAAGGCTGCGGCTTCAAAGGCCTCCAGGGCGTGGTCCTCGAACCCGGAGACCAGCACCACCCGGGGTTTGCGGGGCAACGCAGCCAGGCTGCGCAGGAGGTCGAGGCCGGAAAGCCCTGGCATCCGGATGTCGAGGAACAGGGCGTCCACGGGGCCCTGGCGCAGGCGTTCCAGGGCCGCCTCCGCGGAGTCCACGGACTCCACGTCCTCCTGCCCCTCTCCCCGGAGCAGCTCCTCCAGGTACCGGCGGGCTTCCGGGTCGTCGTCGGCCACCAGCAGGCGCAGCCGGCGGGTCACGGCCCTCCCTCCACGCGCCGCGGCAGCCATACCGTTACCCGGGTACCGCGGCCCTCCTCGCTCTCCACCCGCAGGCCCGCAGCCTCCCCGTAGATGGCCCGCAGCCTCCGCTGCACGTTGAACAGTCCGATCCCCAACCCGGAGCCGACTCCCCGCTCGGTGACCACCTGCAAGCGGCCTTCCGGGATACCCACCCCGTCGTCCTCCACCACGAGGACTAGGTCGTCCCCGCGCACTCCGGCCTGGACCCGGACCGTCCCGGACCCCGTCTTGGGCTCCACCCCGTGCACCACGGCGTTTTCGACCAACGGCTGCACGGTCAGGACGGGGACCAGCTCGCCCAGCAGGTCCCCGGGCACGTCCACCTGCGCCCGCAGCCGTGGCCCCAGACGGGCCCGCTCGATGGCCAGGTACTGCTCGACGTACCAGAGCTCTTCCTCCAAGGTGCAGAACTCCCCGTGGGAGCGCAGGGCGTGGCGCAGGAACTCTGCGAAGTCCGTGAGCAGCCTGCGGGCCCGCTCGGGATCCCGGCCTACCACCGCGGCGACAGAGTGCAGGGTGTTGAACACGAAGTGCGGGGAGATTTCCGCCCGCAGCGCCCGCAGCTCTTCCCGGGTAAGCCGCTCCACCTCCGCGTCCAGGAGTGCCAGCTCCAGCTGGGCGCCCAGCAGGTCACCCACCAGGGCTGCCCCCTCCACCACCTCCTGCGGGAAGAGGCGGCCGTCGGTCCGGTAGAACTTGAGGGCCGCCGGGACCATCCCCCGGACCCGCAGGGGGACCACCAGGGCTGCCGTGAGGGGGCAGCGGGGCTCCGGACAGCCGATCTCCTCCCGGGTGTGCGCCACCTGGACCTGGCCGGTGCGGAGGACGCGTTTGGTGAACTCCGTGGTGACGGACTGGCCCGGTACGTGGTGGTCCTCCCCCGCGCCCACGAAGGCCAGGACCTGAGCCCGGCCCACCAGGGCCACGGCGTCGGCGCCCACGGCCTCGCGCAGCATGCGGGCGACCTCCGCCGCGGCCTCTCGGGTGAGCCCGCGACGGAAGACGTCTCGGGCCTGCCGGCTGACCTCCACCAGCTTCTGTACGGTGGGGACCAGCAGGGCCCGGTGGAACCCGTCCACGACCCGTGGCATGCCAGCCGTCTCCTGCGTTACCAGGATAGCGCGGCCGGGGTCGAGCTCGGGCCCGACTTTTTTATCCACCGAGGCGATGTGGCTCACAGGAACCGCCGGGCCGGTCCTCGAAATTCCTCCCGACCATGAGGCAGGCCGGGGACGACCGGACGTTCGGATTCGAGAAGTTCAGCAGCCACGGGTTCTTCCGTGAGGTCAACCGCTGGTTGGTGGAGCACGTCGGTATCCGGCCGGGGGACACGGTGGTGGACTTGGGCTGCGGGCCTGGCGCCGTCACGGAGCTCATCCTGGAGCACGTGAGTCCCGAGTCCGGCGCGGTGGTCTACGCCATCGACCCCTCACCCTCCGCCCTGGACACCGCGCGCCAACGCATCCGGTCCGCCGTGGTGCGATTCCTGGAGGGCACCGCGGAGCGCCTCAGCCAGCTGGTGCCCGCCGCGGACGTGGTCCTGTTCTGCAACGCCATCCACCTGGTGCAGGACAAAGTCCAGGTGGTGCGGGAAGCCCTTGCGGTCCTGCGCCCGGGCGGCGTGTTTGGCTTCAACACCACCTTCTTCGAGGGCGCCTACCCCCCGGAGACGCTCCGGTTCTACAAGCTGTGGATGCTGCGGGCGGTCCGGCACCTGAAGGAACGCGGCCTGGAGGTCGCTCGGGGCGTGAAGGCCACCGCCATGCGCTGGCTGACTCCGGAGGAGTACGAGGAGCTCCTGCGGGCGAACGGGTTCGGGGACGTACGCGTCCACCTGCAGCGGCAGGAGCTGTCCTGCCAGAGCCTGGAAGACATCAGCGAGTTCTCCCTGTTCATCGAGGGCGCGCTGCCCGGTGTGCCGCTCCGGGAGGCGTGCGAGGCCCTCAAGCTGGGCGTCCGGCAGGCGTTTCAGGAGCTAGCCCTGGCCGCGGTGCCGCGCAACTGGCTCCAGATCATCGCCCGACGCGGCACACGCTGACAGGAGCTCCGCGCGCCGCGGCCGCGCGGGCGGCGCCGGTCCGAGCTCGAAGCCAGGTGGGTTAGCCGATGACGCGGACGTTGGAGGCCTGGGGGCCCTTCTGACCCTGCGTGACCTCGAACTCCACCTTCTGGCCTTCCTGGAGGTTCCGGTACCCCTCCCCCACGATGGCGGTGTAGTGTACGAACACGTCCTTGCTGCCGTCGTCGGGAGTGATGAACCCGTACCCCTTCTCCGGGCTGAACCACTTCACGGTTCCCCTGGGCATCCTACGCCTCCGTGCCGTTCTGCCCGCGCAACGCGGGACAGGCCCATCATCGGCCAGCCCCCCGGCTTTGTCAACGGGCCGGCAAGGAACGCCACCGCACAGGGAGAAAGCAACATTGGATGACGTGCCCCTTGGTCTATGGCCCCGAGTGCCGTCGCTACGACTTCGGCGGCGGGCACCCCCTGAACTCCACGCGCCTGGAGCTTGCCACCGACCTCATGCGGGAGCTGGGGCTCCTGGAACGCCACGGCGTGGTGCCGCCCCGAGTGGCGTCGGACGAAGAGCTGGGCTGGGTGCACAGCGCGGAGTATGTGGCGGCCGTCCGCGCTCTGAGCGAGCGGCCGGAACACCCTCTGTTGAGCCGCCTGTACGGGTTCGGCCCGGGGGACAACCCGCCGTTCCGGGGCATGCACGACGCCGCCGCCACCATCGTGGGAGGGGCCCTGGTGGCCGCGGAGGGCATCGCGTCCGGGGCGTTCCTGCACGCCTTCCACATCTCCGGGGGGCTGCACCACGCGCAGCGGGCTCAGGCGAGCGGTTTCTGCGTGTACAACGACGTGGCGGTGGCCTGCGAGTTCTTCCGGCGTCGCGGGTGGCGGGTGCTGTACGTGGACGCGGACGCCCACCACGGCGACGGGACCCAGGCCCTCTTCTACGACACGGACGAGGTCCTGACCGTCTCCCTGCATGAGACGGGCCGGTACTTATTCCCCGGCACCGGGGAGCCCGAGGAGCTGGGCGAGGGGCGCGGCTACGGTTTCAGCGTGAACGTGCCGCTGCTCCCGCTCACGGACGACGCCTCGTGGGTGGAGTGCTTCGAGTGCGTGGTGCCTGCAGTGGCCCGCGCGTTCCGTCCGGACGTGGTGGTGACCCAGCACGGGTGCGACACGCACCGCCGGGACCCGCTCACGGACCTCGGGTGCACCGTGTACACGGCGGAGTACTTCGCCCGGAGGATGCACGAGCTGAGCCACGAGCTGTGCGAGGGTCGGTGGCTGGCGACGGGCGGCGGGGGGTACGACATCTGGCTCACGGTACCGCGAGCCTGGACCCTGGTCTACGGGGTGGTCTCGCACCAGGACGTAGCCGACGAGGTGCCGGAGGCGTGGCGCCAGCGGTGGCGGCCGTGGGCACCGGTGGACCTGCCGCGCCGGATGCGGGAGGACCCCTCGTCCGACGCGCCGCCCGTGGTACGGGCGCACAACCTGGAAACCGCCCGTCGGGTCACGCGCCGGGTCCTGGAGATCCTGGGGGGCCTGTCGTGAGGCCTGTGGTGTGGCTGGACAACAGCCCGTGGAGCTGGGAGGCTCTGGGCTACGCCCTTCAGTTGGCCCGGGCCCGACAGGTGGGGTTGGTGGCGGTGTGCGAGCCCACCGTCTCGCCACAGGACCGGGATCGGGCGGTGGCCGCGGGCGCGGCGTGGGGTGTGGACGTGGAGGTCCGCGTCCCGCCACCGGGAAGCCGCACCGAGTGGGAGGTGTGGCGGGCAGGCGGGGAGGAGGGAGCGGAGGTGGTGGTGGCTCCGAGGCGGACCGCGACCCGCAAGGTGGTGTTCGGAGCCGGGCTGGTGTGGCTGCTCACCAACGCCCCTGGCCCCGTGGTGGTGTACCGGTCCCCCAAGGAGCCGTGAGTTGAGCGTGCCGGCTGGAGCTTTCCGGGACCGGAGGGGCCGGCCGGTGCAGGTGGGTGAGTACCGGCCGGAGGACCGCGGACTGCTGGTGGCCATGTACCGCTCCTTCGACCCCGACCAGCGGGCCCAGGGGATCCCACCCCTACACCCCCTGCGGCTGGCGGATTGGCTGGAGGTCCTCACGGAGGAGGGGGTGAACGTGGTGGCCAGGTGCGAGGGCCGGGTGGTGGGCCACGCGGTGCTGGTCCCCGACCGGGCGGGGTCTCATGAGCTGGCCATTTTCGTGCACCAGGACTACCAGGGCGCGGGGATCGGCAACCGACTCTTGCAGGCACTGCTGGAACTCGGACGCGCCCGAGGCGTCCGCCACGTGTGGCTCACCGTGGAGCCGTGGAACGGGCGGGCACAGGCCCTGTACCGCCGCGCGGGGTTCGAGCGCTCCGCCGCGGACCCGTGGGAGGAGGTGTGGGAGCTGGAGCTGGGCGGGTTCCGTGTTAGCGGCCCACCCGGTGGTACTCCGGATTCGGGTGCCAGCCCAGAGCGTTCGCCAGGCGGTTGGTGAAGTTGAACATCGCCGCCACCTGGGCGATGTCGAAGATGTCCTCGTCGTCCCAGCCGGCCTCCCGCAGGGCCTGTACGTCCGCCTCCGTCATGCGGTGCGGCTCGGTGGTGAGCTTGGCGGCGAAGTCCAGCATCGCCCGGTCCTTGCGGTCCAGGGGGGCGTGCCGGTAGTCGGTGGCGAGGGTGTCGGCCAGCACGGGATCCTCTGTGAGCAACCGCAGGGCTGCCCCGTGGCTGGTGGAACAGTAGTGGCAGCGGTTGAGGGAGGAAACCACCACTGCGATCATCTCCCGCTGCACCTTCGTGAGGTTCGAGGGGCCCCGCATCAGGTAGTCGTAGTACTGCCACCATCGGACGCAGTGCTCGGGCCGGGCCGCGAAGATGCGGAAGACGTTGGGGAAGATCCCCAGCTTGTCCACGGACGCCCGCGCCAGCTCCCGGACCGCTTGGGGGACTTCAGCTTCCTCCGGGACGCGGATCCACGCGAGCCGCCGTACGTCGGCCATGGGCTAGCCCCGCCGGAACTCCTCGTACACCCGGTCGGTCTTGGCCGCCATCACGAAGTCGTTGCGGTGCAGGCCCCGGATCTTGTGCGTCCACCAGCTGACGGTGACCTTGCCCCACTCCGTGAGCAGGGCCGGGTGGTGTCCCTGCTCCTCTGCCAGCTCCCCTACCCGGTTGGTGAAACGCAGGGCCTCCGCGAAGTTGGGGAAGGGGAAGGTGCGCTCCAGACGCGGGATACCGTCCCGCTCCACCACCGTCCACTCCGGGACCTCGCGGCGCAGCTCGGCGACCTCCGCCTCCGTGAGGGAGGGCTCGCCTCCCCGGCAGGGCACGCAGCGCGTTTCGGCAAGACCCATGGCCTACCACCTAGGATAGCACGGGGATAGCACGGATGGGCCGGCCCTCAGGGGACCAGGACCACCCTGGGCAGCGCCTGCCCGCGGTCCCGGGCGGCACGGGCCACCAGCCGACCGCCCAGGCGGTACCACAGCCGGATGCGCACCAGACGGCGCAGCCCCTCGTGGGCCAGGGGCGGGTAGAACACCCGACTGGTGGCGATCTCCGACATGTCCCGGAAGAACCACCCCCAGTCCCCGCGGTCGGCGGGCAGGGCCCGGACGCCGTCCATGCGCACGTGCACGTCCACCTCCCGGCCCGAGGCGTCCAGGTAGACGGAGGCCACGGTGCCCGCGCCGATGAAGGACTCGATGAGGTTCCGCACCGCGGCCGAGGTCGGCGGAGCCGCCCCGTGGGCGACGGCCACCGCCACCGCGGTTCCCAGTACCCCCGCCAGCCAACGGCGCATGCCCTCCCCCCGTGGCTTCGCGGAACGCCGCCGCGGTTCCTGCGGGAGCGCCTTCACTTCACGGACATAGACGGCGGCTATCCGTGGCATAGCGCGCATCGATTGGAAGGCGATCACGGGGCGTGCTAGGTTGGGCGTGCGGGGACCGCCGGGAGGCGGGACCCGGCTGGGTCCGGAGGGAGAGGCCGTGCGCGTGAACCACGTGAAGCTCCTGGTCGGGGGGGTTCAGCTCCGCGACGGCGTGACCACCGTCACCGACATCCTCGGGAAGATCTTCACCCGCGCGGGGCTGTTCGCGGTAGCCATGGAAAAGGGCTACGCGTCCACCATCTACGGGGCGCACCAGTTCGACCCGATGCTGGTGACCGAGGAACCCCCGGTGTCCTACGGGGATCCCGAGGTGGACGTGCTGGTAGCCCTGGACTACGACAGTAACCCGGACGCCCCGGAGCAGCCCAACCGCGACACCGTGCTGCGGCACGGCGGCAAGCTGCGGGACGGCGGGGTCCTGGTGTACGACTCGTCCACCGGCGAGATCCCCACCGGAGCCCTGGAGGCCCGGGGCATCCAGGTCTTCCCGATCCCTGCGCGGAGGATCGCGCAGTCGGAGCTGAAGCGGGAGATCGTGAAGAACGTGGTGATGACTGGGGCCTTGTTCCGCCTGCTGCAGTTCGACTCCGACGAGGCGTACCTGCGGCAGCTGCTGGAGGAACGGTTCCTGCGGAAGGGCCGCGAGGTGGTGGACCTGAACCTGCAGGCAGCGCGGCGGGGCCGTCAGGAAGTGGAGCGGGTGCTGGAGGCGAACGGCTACCAGCTTCCTGTGCGGCTGGAGCCGCGGCCGGGCCGGCACCGGGCTGTGTACATCTCTGGGAACGAGTGCCTCGGCCTGGGCGCCATCGCGGGTGGGGTGCGCTTCTACGCGGGCTACCCCATCACGCCGGCCAGCAGCATCCTGGAGTTCATGGAGCAGTGGCTGCCCAAGTACGGCGGGCGCGCCCTGCAGGGCCAGAACGAACGGGAGAGCATCCGAGCGGCTCTGGGAGCCGCCCTGGCGGGCGTGCGGTCCATGGTGGGCAGCTCCGGGCCGGGGATCTCCCTCAAGGTGGAGGAGTTCGGGGTCAGCGGCGCCACGGAGACCCCCGTGATCGTGGTGGACGCGCAGCGGGCTGGGCCCTCCACGGGCATGCCCACGCGTCCGGAACAGGGCGACCTGAACCTGGTGATCGGGGGAGGCCACGGGGACTTCCCGCGGATCGTCCTGGCACCGGGCACCGTGGAGGAGTGCTACACCCTGATGCTGGAAGCGTGTGAGCTGTCCGACAAGTACCAGTGCCCGGTGTTCTTCCTGACAGACCTGAACCTCTCGGAGGGCAAGAAGACCGTTCTGGAAGACGTGTTCCGGCGGCCCCAGGTGGTGCGGCACGGGATCGTGCGGGAGGAGGACGTCCGCGCGAAGCCGTACCGGCGGTTCGAAGTCACCCCTTCCGGCATCTCCCCTCGCAGCGTGCCCGGCACCCCGGGGGCGATCTTCAAGGCGAGCGGGGCGGAACACGACGAGTTCGGGTTCGTGTCCATCGACCCGCGCAAGCGGGCGGCCATGGTGGAGAAGCGCATGCGGAAGCTGGACACCTACTTGCAGGAGGACTGGAAACCGCCGCAGGTGTTCGGCTCCGTGCGGGGGAACCCGGTGGTGGTGGGCTGGGGGAACACCCGGCCCGTGCTGGAGGAGGCGCGGTTGTTCCTGCAGCGCCGTGGGGTGCCGGTGGCCCTGGTGCACTTCACCCACGTCTTCCCGTTGCACCGCAGGAAGCTCGAGGCGCTGTTCGCGGACGCGGGCCCCGTGGTGGTGGTGGAGCAGAACTTCAGCGGTCAGTTTGCAGACCTGCTGCAGCGGGAGCTTCGGATCGCCACCCGTCGGGTGAACAAGTACAACGGTGTGCCCCTCTACCCCACCGAGGTGGCGGAGGCGGTGCTGCAGGCCCTGCAGCGGGAGGGCGCGGTGGTACGGATCGGGGGCGACAGCCAGCCCGTCCCGGTGGAGGTGGGCCGCAATGAACACGAAGGGGATTAAGCTCTGGGAGGAGAACGCGGTCCCCAAGCACCGCATCCAGTGGTGCCCGGGCTGCGGGGACTTCGGGGTGCTGGCAGCCCTCAAGCAGGCCCTGACGGAACTGGAGGTCATGCCGCACGAGCTGCTCCTGGTGGGCGGGATCGGTTGCTCGGGCCAGATCCGCAACTACCTGAACGGCAACGCGTTCCACGGGACCCACGGGGGCGCCCTCGCCTACGGGCTGGGCGCGAAGATGGCGAACCCGGACCTGAAGGTCATCTGCCTGGCCGGGGACGGCGACACCTTCGCCATCGGGGTGGAGAACTTCGTGCACGTGTGCCGGCGGGACCCTGACATGGTGCTGCTGGTGATGAACAACGGGGTGTACGGGCTTACCAAGGGACAGGACTCGCCCACCGCAGGCCTGGGGCAGCCGGACGAACGGGGCAGCCGGGAGGAGCACCCGCCCATGGTGGACGCCCTCCTGCTGGCGTTGGCCAGCGAGGCCACCTTCGTGGCGCAGTCCTTCAGCGGGGACGTCAAGCACACAGCGCGGATGATCGTGGAGGCCATCCAGCACCCCGGCTTCGCGTTCATCAACGACTTCTCCCCCTGCGTCACGTACAACCGCTTCAACACGTACGACTGGTTCCGGGAGCGGGTGGAGCACGTGCCCGAGGACCACGACCCCTCCGACCGGGACGCGGCCTGGCGGTTGGTGCGGGAGTTCGCGCGGCGGGGCAAGATCCCGCTTGGCGTGGTGTACCGGAACCCGCGACCCAAGCGGCCCCAGCGCCGGTTGCCCCTGTGGGAGGACGAGCTGTCCGGGGTGGACCTGGAGCCGGTCCTGGCGACCTACCGGTAGACCGCGTCACCGCTGGTCGAGGGCGGGCCCGGAGCTGTCGGCACACGCTCTTCGCGGTCAGCGGGCTCCAGCTGGCGTTCACCGTCGTCGCGTCGGATGACGACGCCAATCCCCATGCCCTCGAAGGCTTAAAGGAGTTCTCGCAGGCCCAGAACGCACGGACGGACAAGGGGCCCGTGGCCGGACAGGGGTATCCGGGACGAGCTGGTTTCGCGTCCTCCTCACGAGGGAGCCGGTCGCTTTCGGCAATTCGGACGGGCGGGCTCCTAGACTTGGGGAGGAGGCGAGCGCGACCTAGTGGGTCCCGCAGCTGCAGGCCCCGCCGCAGCCGCAACCTGCGGACGAGCGCGCCGGCCGTGGAGCCGCGATCAGGGACACTAGACGACGGACGTTGCGGGACCCACAGCGCTCGCAGAAGACAGCGTCGGCGTCCGCGTGCCCTACCAGGCGTTCGAAGCGGTCCCCGCACTCGGTGCAGACGTACTCGTAGACCGGCATGGCGTCCTGCTCCCTCCGGGTCCATGATAGCAGGGGAGGGGAAACGTCCCGTGGAGGAGCAGGCGGTGCGGATACCCCTGGACGGGGCCGGGGTGTTCGGAGACCTCTCGGTCCCGCGGGGAGCGAAGGGGCTGGTGCTGTTCGCTCACGGCAGCGGGAGCAGCCGCTTCAGCCCCCGCAACCGGTTCGTGGCGCGGAGGCTCCAGGAGCGGGGGCTGGCCACCCTGCTGCTGGACCTCCTCACTGCCCAGGAGGAACAGGAGGATGCGGGGACCGGCCGGTACCGGTTCGACGTCACCCTGCTGGCGGACCGGCTGCTTCGGGCGGTTGCCTGGACGGCCAACCACGACGACCTCCGGGGGCTCCGGGTGGGCCTTTTCGGGGCCAGTACGGGCGCGGCCGCGGCCCTGCGGGCAGCGGCGGCAGATCCCGAAGGGGTAGCCGCGGTGGTGTCCCGCGGCGGCAGGCCCGACCTGGCACGGGAAGTCCTGCTTCTGGTCAGGGCGCCCACCCTGTTGATCGTCGGAGGGGCGGACGAGCCAGTCCTGCAGCTCAATCGGGAAGCCTTCCGGCTGCTAACGTGCGAGAAACGCCTGGAGGTGGTCCCGGGAGCGGGCCACCTTTTCGAAGAGCCGGGCGCCCTGGAGCGTGTAGCCGACTTGGCCGCGGACTGGTTCGCGAGGTACCTGGCAAGCTCCTAGGCGCCCAGGATCTGGGCCGCCCGCTCGTAGTCCTCCGCTTTCACCCAGAGGATCATGCCGTAGCGGCCGGCCCCTGCGGCGGTGGCGGCAGCCGCGGTGATGTTGATGCCCGCCTCGCTCAGCTTGCGGATGTGCTCACCGGCCGCCCCGACCCGGTCGTCGCCCTGTACCAGGAACGCTTGCTTGGGCGCGCTCAGCTGCCAGCCCTCCTGCGCGGCCACCCGCCGCAGTGCGTCGGGATTCTCCGCCACCAGGTCCAGCTGGGCGCGCCCGCCCTCCACGGGGAACCCCAGGTACGCCAGCAGGTTCACCCCCGCCCGCTGCAGGGCGGCCAGTACCCGGAGCCCCTCGCCAGGCCGGTCCGGCACCACCACGTACTGGTACTCCACGCGCCGCACCACGTCCGCCATGGCGCACCCCCTCTGTTTTGCTGTCAGGTCCATTGTGCAGCGGCCGCGCGCCCGGCGACACACCTGTTGACAGAGACCGGCAGGCAGGCTAAATTTTAGCCCAGACCAATTTAGCTGGAGCTAAAGAGCGTGACCTCGGCCGCGGTAGAGGACTACCTGAAGGCGATCTACAAGCTGGGGCGGTCTGGCGTGCCGGTGGCCACCAACGCCATCGCAGCTCACCTGCAGGTGGCACCCGCCTCCGTCACCAAGATGCTGAAGCGGATGAGCGCGCAGGGGCTGGTGACGCACACGCCGTACCACGGTGTGCGCCTGACCGCGGCGGGCCAGCGGGCGGCCCTGGAGGTGATCCGACACCACCGGCTGCTGGAGCTGTACCTGACGGTCAAGTTGGGGCTGCCCATCGAGCAGGCCCACGCGGAGGCGGAGCGGCTGGAGCACGCCCTGTCGGAGGACCTGGAAGAGCGTATCGCGCGGGCGCTGGGAGATCCCACCTCAGACCCTCACGGGGACCCCATCCCCAGCCGGGCCGGGCAGCTGAACGAGGAGCAGCACCCCCGGCTTTCCGAGGCCCCGGCGGGCAGGACCTTCCGTGTGGAACGAGTGAGCGACAGCGACCCGGATCGGCTCCGGCGTCTTGCGTGCCTAGCCCTGCTGCCCGGCGCACAGCTGCGGGTGCTGCGGAAGTCGGGCGGGTCGCTGACCGTGCAGACGGCAGAAGCCACCCACCGGCTGCCGGTGAAGGCCGCGGAGGGCGTGTTCGTCCGGGAGGTGCAGGAATGAGGGGCGCCGGGGTGCTCGTGTCGGTGGTGGCCCTGATCCTCGCAGGCTGCGCGCCGGCCCCGGCTCCCTCGGCCACCCGACCCAAGGCGGTGGCCACCATCAACATCCTCGCGGACTTCGTCTCGCAGGTGGCGGGCGACCGGGTGGAGGTGGTGAGCCTGATCCCGGTGGGCGGCGACCCCCACACTTACGAGCCGGTACCCCGGGACGTGCAGAAGGTGGCGGAAGCCCAGGTCGTCTTCTACAACGGGCTGGGGCTGGAGAAGTGGCTGGAGGAGCTCATCGAGAACGCCGGCGGCCGTCGGCTGTCGGTGGAACTCACCCGGGGTCTGCGCCCCGCCCTGCAGACGGAGGGGCGGTACCGGGGAGACCCTGACCCGCACCTGTGGATGGACCCCGTGTTCGCCAAGCAGTACGTCCTGAACGCGCGGGACGCGCTCCGGTCCTTCGACCCTGCCGGCGCGTCCACCTACGAGGCCAACGCAGCCCGCGCGTTGCGGGAGCTGGACGCCCTGCACGGCTGGATCCGGGAACAGGTGACCCGTATCCCGGCTCACCGCCGCAAGCTGGTCACCACCCACGACGCCTTCCGCTACTTCGGCCAGCGGTACGGGTTCCAGGTGGTGGGCACCATCTGGGGGATCAGTACCGAGGACGAGCCCTCCGCGCAGGAGATCGCGCGCCTGGTGGACCGCATCCGTGCAGAGGGAGTCCCCGCGGTGTTCGTGGAGACCACCATCAACCCCAAACTGATGGAACGGGTGGCGCGGGAAGCAGGGGTCCGCATCGGCCAGAAGCTGTACGGGGACTCCCTGGGGCCTCCGGGCAGCGGCGCGGACACCTACGTGGGGATGATGCGGCACAACGTCCGGGCCATCGTGGAGGCGCTGCGGTGAGGGACGTTCCGGCCATCCGGGTGGAGAACCTGACGGTATCCTACCGGGGCAAGCCGGCCATCCGGAACGTGAGCGTTGTCGTGGCCCAAGGGCTGCGGGTAGGACTCATCGGCCCCAACGGCGCGGGCAAGTCCACCCTGCTGCGGGCCCTGGTGGGGCTTTTGGTGCCGGACACCGGGCGGGTGGAGCTGTTCGGCCTGCCCGTCCGGGAGGCGCGCAAGCTGGTAGCGTACGTCCCGCAGCGCAGCGAGGTGGACTGGGACTACCCCGTGGTGGCGGAGGAAGTGGTCCTCATGGGGCGTTTCCCCCACGTGGGCTGGGTGCGCCGGCCGCGGACGGAGGACCGCCGCGTGGCCTGGGAGTGCCTGCGGCAGGTGGGGATGGAAGAGCTGGCGCACCGCCAGATCGGGCAGCTGTCCGGGGGCCAGCAGCAGCGGGTTTTCCTGGCCAGGGCTCTGGCCCAGGAAGCCCGGCTGCTCCTGCTGGACGAGCCCTTCGTGGGGGTGGACGCGGCCACCGAGGAGGCCATCTACGGCCTGCTGGACCGGTTGCGGGAGGAAGGCCGGACGGTGGTGGTGGCCACCCACGACCTGAGCCGCGCCCAGACCGCTTTCGACCGGCTGCTCTTGCTGAACCAGCACGTGGTGGCCTACGGCCCGCCCGCGGAGGTGTTCCAGCCCGCGCTCCTCCAGCGTACCTATGGGGGCCGGCTCACCCTCCTGGAGGTGGCGGACCAGCGGATGGCGATCCGGCCATGAGCCTGTGGGAGCTGGTACTCGAACCCCTGCAGTACACCTTCATGCAGCGGGCCCTGATGGCCGCCCTGCTGGTGGGCAGCATCTGCGCGGTGCTCAGCTGCTTCTTGCTGGTCAAGCGGTGGGCGCTGTTAGGGGACGCCATCTCGCACGCGGTGCTGCCAGGGGTCGCGCTGGCGTACCTGCTGGGCCTGCCCTTCTTCGTGGGGGCGGTGACCACGGGGATTCTGACCGCCCTGGGGATCTCCGCGGTGGAGCGGCACACCCGGATCAAGGAGGACTCCGCCATGGGCATCGTGTTCACGGGCGCGTTTGCCCTGGGCTTCGTCCTCGTGAGCCGCATCCGCAGCAAGGCGGTGGACCTGTTTCACATCCTGTTCGGGAACGTGCTGGGGGTTTCGGACTCCGACCTCGTGCTCACCGCGGCCACGGGCGCGGTGGTGTTGGGCGTGGTGCTGCTGCTGTACAAGGAGCTGGTCCTGTGGACTTTCGACCCGGTCGCCGCCGCGGCCATGGGACTGCCCACAGGGGTGCTGCACTACACCCTCATGTTCCTGCTGTCGCTGACCATCGTGGCGTCCCTGCAAACCGTCGGGATCGTGCTGGTGGTGGCCATGTTGATCACCCCCGGCGGGGTGGCTTTCCTCCTGACGGACCGGATGTCGCGGATGCTCGGGCTGGCGGTGGCGGTCGGGGTGGTGTCCGCGGTCACGGGCCTGTACCTCTCCTACTACCTGAACGTGGCCTCCGGTGCCACCATGGTCCTCGTGGCGAGCGTGTTGTTCTGCTTGGCGGTGCTCCTCGGGCCCCGGGAGGGGCTGGTGGGGGAGTGGGCCCGGCGTAGGCGCCTGGCGGAGGAGCGGGTGGCGGAGGACTTCCTCAAACAGGCCTACGTGCTCGGCCCGGATGGCTTGGCACTGGAACGGGTGGCGGAGCGTGTGGGCCTCCCGGCGCGCCAGGCCCGGCAGCTCCTGCGGAGGCTACAGAGGGCGGGGCTGGCGCGCTGGGACGGGTCACGGGTGAGCCTGACCGACGCCGGACGGGCGAGGGCGGTGGAGCTGGTCCGTTCGCACCGCCTGTGGGAGCGCTACCTGGTGGAACAGGCGGGCCTGTCGTGGGCGGAGGTCCACGCGGAGGCAGAGCGGCTCGAGCACCTGAGCCCGACGGAGCTGGCCGCGAGGCTGGACGAGGCCCTCGGCCATCCCCGGCGGGACCCCCACGGGTCACCGATCCCCCCGGAGGTCGCAGGGGCGGTACCCTCCGTGCGACTGCTGGACCGCGCACCGGGCGAGCGGGTGGAGGTCCGGGAGGTGGAGGACGAGGACCCGGAGGTCCTGCGGGCCCTGGAGGCGCGCGGGGTGCGGCCGGGCGTCCGCCTGGAGGTGGTGGAACGGGCTCCCGGCGGCCTACGGGTGCGGTGCGACGGGCAGGAAGTGTGGCTGGACGCGCACCTGGCGGCGGCAGTGTACACGCACGCGGAGGCAGCGCCGAAGGCGGACGACGGGACGTCTGAGCGCCGGGGCCTGTAGGGGACCGGCGGCGGGCGAGTCCTCAACGGAGGATCTTCGACAGGAAGGCCCGGGTGCGCTCGTGGCGGGGCCGGGTGAAGAAGGTTTCGGGCGGTGCCACCTCCACGATGCCGCCCTCGTCCATGAAGACGATGCGGTCCGCCACCTCCCGCGCAAATCCCATCTCGTGGGTCACCACCACCATGGTCATCCCCCGGCGGGCGAGGTCCCGCATCACGTCCAGGACCTCCTGGATCATCTCCGGGTCCAGGGCGGAGGTGGGTTCGTCGAACAGCATGATCTTGGGCTGCATGGCCAGCGCTCGGGCGATGGCCACGCGCTGCTGCTGCCCGCCCGACAGCTGCGACGGGTAGCTGTCCGCCTTCTCGGGGATCCCCACGCGTTCCAGCAGCTCCCGGGCCACCCGCTCCGCCTGCTCGCGGGGCCACTTGCGCACCAGCACCGGCGCGAGGGTGATGTTCTGCAGCACCGTCAGGTGCGGGAACAGGTTGAACTGCTGGAAGACCATGCCGACCTCCCGGCGGACCGCGTCCACGTGGCGGAGGTCGTCGGTGAGCTCGATCCCGTCCACCACGATGCGGCCCCGGTCGTGCCGCTCCAGCCGGTTGATGCACCGGATGAGGGTGGACTTCCCGGACCCAGACGGCCCGCAGACCACCACGACCTCCCCGGGCCACACCTCGAGGTCGATGCCCCGGAGCACGTGAAGCCTCCCGAACCACTTGTGCACGCCCTGCAGGAGGATGATGGGGTCTGTGCGGCTCACGGGACCTCCGCTACCAGCCGGCGTTCCAGGCGTTGGGTGGCTACGGACAGCGGGTAGCACAAGAGGAAGTACAACGCCGCCACCACGAGCCAGATCTCAAAGGACGCGAGGGTGCGTTCCACGACGCGCCGCCCCGCGGTGGTCAGCTCGAACACGTTCACGATGGCGGCCAGGGAAGTGTCCTTCAGCAGGGTGGTGAACAGCCCCATGAGGGGCGGCAGGGTGCGCCGCAGGGCCTGGGGCAGGATGACCCAGCGGAGCGTCTGGAGGGAGCTCAGCCCTAAGGACCGGGCCGCTTCCCACTGGCCCCGGGGCAGGGACTGGATGGCTCCCCGGACGATCTCCGCGGTGTTGGCGGCGGCGAAGAAGGTCATGGCCACGCTGGCGGCGACAAACGCGTTCAGCCGGATCCCCACCGCCGGCAGACCGAAGAAGATGAAGAAGATCTGCATGATCAGGGGGGTGTCCCGGAACAGCTCCACGAAGGCGGTGGCCGCTGCGTACACTAGGCCCCGCCCTAGACGCGCGAGCCCCACCGCAAACCCCAGGACTGTACCCAGGGCCATCACCAGCAGGCCCAGCAGCACGGTACCCTGCAGGCCTTCCAGGAGGTACGGCAGGTTGGCGACCACGACGGTCCAGCGCATCGCCGATCAGCGCTCCCCTACTCGCAGGTACGCGAGGGCTCGCGACTCCACGTTCCGCAGGGCCCAGACGAGCAGGAGGACGAGGGCCAGGTACAGGAGGGTGGCCATCCCGTAGACCTCGAAGCTGCGGAACGTCCACGCTTCCAGGTCGCGGGCCACGAAGGTGAGCTCCACCATGCCGATGGCGGACACCAGGGACGAGTTCTTCACCAGGGCCACGAAGTTGTTGCCGAGGGCGGGGAGACTGATGCGCGCCGCCACGGGGAGCACCACGTGGCGGAAGCGCTGCCATCCGGACAGACCCAGAGCCGCCGCGGCCTCCCGGAGTCCCCGGGGGACCGCCTCCAGTCCCGCGCGGAAGACCTCCGCGTTGTAGGCGGCGGTGTAGAGGGAAAGCGCCAGCAGGCCGGACTGGAAGGGCGACAGCCGCAGCCCCACCCGGGGCAGGCCGAAGAACACGAAGAAAATCTGCACCAGCAAGGGCGTGTTGCGGAAGACCTCCACGTAGGCGGCCCCCAGCCAGCGCAGCGGGGGCAAGGGGGCCGTGCGGGCGGCGGCTACGCCGACTCCCACGGCAGCCGCCAGGGCGATGGCGAGGGCGGAGACCTGGAGGGTCAGTAGGGCCCCGCGCAGGAGGGCGGGTAGCGCGTCGACCCAGAACTGCGCGGGGCCCGGCATCGGAGCCTGACTAGAGCTGGAGCTCCAGCGGGCACTTGGTCGCCGGCAGCAGCTGCCCGGCGACTTCCCCGAACCACTTGCCCACTAGCTTGGCGTGGACGCCCTGGGCGCGCAGGCGGGCCAGGGCCACGTTGATGGCGGCCAGCAGGTCCGTGTCGCCCTTGCGGACGCCGATCCCGTACGGGCCGGGCATCTGCGGCGGCCAGCCTACCACCTTGAGGGTGCTGTCCTGCTTGGCGAAGGCCAGGAGCAGCACGTCGTCCTGCACGAAGGCCTCGGCGCGGCCGTCCTTGAGAGCCAGCAGAGCCTCGGAGTTCTGGCCGAAGGTGATGCGCTGGGCCTGGGGCGCCAGGGTCGCCACCACGCGGTCACCGGTGGAGCCCTGGACGGTGGCCACCCGTTTGCCGTTCAGGTCCGTGAACTTGGTGATGGTGGTGTTGTCGCGGCGCACCAGGATCAGGTGGCCGGAGCAGAAGTACGGCACACTGAAGTCTACCACCTGCTTGCGGGCGCGGGTGATGGTCATGGTGGCCACCACCGCGTCGATCTGCTCGGTTTGCAGCATGGGGATGCGGTTCGCGGAGGTCACGGTCACCAGCCGGACGCGGTCGGGGCTGCCCAGCACGACGCGGGCGATCTCCCGGCTCAGGTCGATGTCGAAGCCCTGGAGCTGGCCGCGCTCGTCCACGAAGCCGAAGGGCGGGAAGTCCGCCTTCACGCCCACCACCAGAACGCCCCGCTGGCGAACCACGTCCAGGGTGCCCGCGGCGAGGGCCACCCCGCTGACCAGCGCGACCGCGCAGACCGCCGCCAGCAGCTTCCTCATCGGACTCACCTCCCCTGGGGATTTGCAACCCAGAAGGTAACGCGGGGGACGGCGGGGGGCAACCGGGCGGCTAGGCGGGGCCCTTGCCGGGGTTCAGGATGCCCTCGGGGTCCAGCAGGGCCTTGATCCGCCGCATCCACTCCAGGGCGGGGCCGTGTTCGGCGGCCAGGAACTTGCGCTTGCGCAGCCCCACCCCGTGCTCTCCGGTAGCGGTGCCGCCCACCTCCAGGGCCCGGTGTACGAGCCGCTCGCTGTACGCCTCCGCGCGGGAGTACTGGTCGGGCGGGGTGGCCACGAATACGTGGAAGTTGCCGTCCCCCACGTGCCCCACGATTCCGCCCACGAGGTGCATCTCGTCGAGGAGCCGGTGGGCGAAGGCTACCAGCTCGGGCAGCCGCGACAGGGGCACCGCCACGTCCGTGGTCAGGAACGCGTGCGCGGGGTAAGCGTGGGTCGCCGCCCAGTACACCTTGTGGCGGGCCTCCCACACGGCGCTGCGCTCCTCGGGGGTGTGGGCGATCTGGACGAGTCCGGCCCCGTGGTCCCGGCAGACGCCGAGGACCGCCTCCGTCTCCGCCCGCAGGGCCTCCTGGGTGGACGAGTGGAACTCGAGGAACAGGGCCGGCTGTTCGGGGTCCCGGCGATCCAGGAAGGCGTTGACGACCCGCATGCTGAGGTCGTCCACCAGCTCCAGGCGCGCCACCGGCAGGCCTGTGGCCATGATCTCGTAAGCGGCCTCCGACGCCGCCTCCACAGAGGGGAAGAAGGCGCGGGCCGCGTGCACGTGCGCGGGGAGCGGGTGCAGGCGGACCGTCAGCCGCGTGATCACGCCCAGGGTGCCCTCCGAGCCGATGAACAGGTCCTTCAGGTCGTACCCGGAGCTGGTCTTGCGCACCGGGCGGCCCAGCTCCAGCACCTGGCTGTCCGCCAGCACCACCTGGAGGCCCAGGACGTTGTGCCGCATGCCGCCGTAGCGGACCGTGGTGGTGCCGGAGGCGTTGGTGGCCGCCATGCCCCCCAGGGAAGCGTCCGCGCCCGGGTCTACGGGGAAGAACAGCCCGTGGTGGCGCACCGCCCGGTTCAACGTGCCGTGGGTCACCCCCGGCTCCACGGTGGCCAGGAAGTCCTCGGGCCGCACCTCCAGGATCCGGTCCATGCGGGACAGGTCGAGGCTGATGGCAGGGCCCAGGGGTACCAAAGCTCCCTCGAGGCTGCTCCCCGCGCCGTAGGGGATCACCGGGACGCGGTACTCCCGGGCCACGGCCAGGACCGCCCGGACGTCCTCCACAGTCTGGGCGAAGACTACCGCGAGGGGCCGACGGGACTCCGGATAGCCCTCGTCCCGACCGTGGCTGTCCAGGACAGACTCCACCGTGGACACCCGGTCTGTCCCCAGCACGTGTGTAAGTCGCGACACTAGCTCCACGGACAGTGACCTCCGTTCCGGCTGAGCTTCGCATCCATCATACGCGGCGCGGCTGCACCCCGCCCTCATCCCGCTCCCTCGCGGGTGGGCGAGGACCTGCGGACCAGGAGGACCAGCTCGCCGGACTGGACCACCTCGTCCCGCTGGTTGAGGACCTCGACCCGGTGGACCACGACCCCACGCCCCGGGTCCTTGGTGGCGCGCTTCTCCGCCACCCGGGTCCGCGCCCGGATGGTGTCGCCCAGGAATACGGGCTTCAGAAAGCGCCAGGAACGGACTTCCAGCAGGGCGAGCACTGCAACTTCGGAGGCGGCGCGCTGGCGAAGCCCGCTGACCATGGAGAGGACCAACAGCCCGTGCGCCACGCGCTGCCCGAAGGGGGTGGCGGCCGCGTAGGTGGCGTCCACGTGGAGCGGGTTGAAGTCACCGGACACGCCGGCGAAGTTCACCACGTCTGCTTCCGTGACCGTGCGCCCTGGGGTTTCGAACTCCGCTCCCTCCTGCAGGTCGTCGAACTCGAGGGACATCGCGCACCTCCTCTGCTCCGGGACCGATCCGGTCTCAGGGTACCTGCCCGGTTCCACTTCGGTTGACAGGAGGCGCGCTGGGTAGTTCGTCCAGCTGGTGACGTGGTACATGCGCTACAGCATCGCGTTGGCACGGGCGCTGGAGGAAGCCGGGGTGGCTCGGGACCGGATGGCTTGGCCGGACAGGATCCTGGGACGGCTCAGGGCCGGCAGGCGTGCGCCGGCCTGGCTTCGGCACGTCGCCCACGTCCTGCGGGGGGAATCGGTTTGAGGGGGTGAGGGCCTGGAGGACACCGCGGCGGCCGCCGGCGGGGAGTTTGAGGGATGCGGAGGGCAGTAGGGGTGTTGGGTGTACTGCTCGTGGCCTTCGCCGGCCTGGCGCCGGCGCAGACGGTACCGAAGCCGGAGAAAGTGGCGGAGCTCCGGATGGCCCTGCGGGACCTGCTGGTAGAGCAGATCCACTGGTCCCGCACGCTGGTGCTGGCCACCCGGGCTGGGAAGGACGCCGGCCAGAAGTTCGCGGGGCTGTTCACTGCTCACAACCGAGCGGTAAAAGACTACCTGCAGGCGGCCCTCTCAGGACGTGCGGCCGCGAAAAAGGCTGCCTCCGAGCGGGCGGTGAAGAACGCCCGGGACATGGACGCTCTGCTGAGCGGTGCGAACCCGAACCTGCCCCAGGGTGCGGTACTGAACCTGCTCGGCAGTCACTGGGCGCACCACGTGGCCCAGATCGAGTCCGCCGCCAAGCGAGACTGGGCCGGGGAAGCCCGGGTGTGGCACGACATGCGCAAGCACATCCTCACCATCGCGGACGCCCTCGTGGAGGCTATTGCGAAGCAGTTCGCGGAGCGCCTCCAGTAACACCCCGCCGGCGCCGGGGGTCGGCCTCTTGCCTCTTGCAGGCACCGACCCCGGGTTGCCGCCACAGGCCACAAATCTTCCTGGATCGTCTACAAAGTGGCACGCTGGAGCGGGCGACGGGATTCGAACCCGCGGCCCTCGGCTTGGGAAGCCGATGCTCTACCCCTGAGCTACACCCGCCCGCTCGCTGCTATTTTACCACGGTCCCGCCAGGTCCCCGCCCGCCAGGGTCCCCGGCGGCCCAGGGCGAAGTAGGGAACCCGTGCCGGACGAAGTCGTGCTGCTCCACTACTCCGCGCCCCCCGTGGTGGGGGGCGTGGAGTCCGTCCTGGCCCAGCAGGCCCGGTGGCTGAGGCGGGCCGGGTACCGGGTCCGCGTCGTGACGGGCAAGGGAGCGGGTCCGGACGTGGAGGTCCTACCCCTCCTGTACGGCCGTCACCCGGAGGTCCGGCGGGCGCAGGCAGCTGCCCTGCGGGGCGACACAGGGCCCCTTGAGCGGGTGCGGGACCGGATCGCGTCGGAACTGGCTCCGCGCCTGACCGGCCGTGTGTGCATCGTTCACAACGTATTCACCCTCGCCAAGAACCTCCCCCTTCTGGCCGCGCTGCACCAGCTCCTGGACGCCGGGGTCGAGTGCCGGTGGGTGGCGTGGACGCACGACGTGGCGTGGGACAACCCGGCCGAGGTCGGGCGGGTGCCCGACGGGCCGTTGCGGGAACTTCTCCGCCGCCCCAGGCCGGAGGTGGCGTACGTGGCCATCAGCCAGGCCGTGCGGTCCTCCCTGGCACGACACCTGGGCCTGGAGGAGTCCCGGGTGGAGGTCATACCGCCTGGAGTTTCCCTGGAGGGCTTGAGGCTGGTGGGGCCGCAGACCCGCAGGATCCTCCACGAGCTGCCGTGGGGGGATCGGTACCCGGTCCTCCTGGTCCCGGTTCGGATCACGCGGCGCAAGAACCTGGAGCTGGCGGTCCGCGTCGCCGCGTGCCTGCGGGACCAAGACCTGAGTCCCCTGGTGGTCGTTACGGGGCCTCTGGGAGCGCACACGGCTGCGAACGCGCGCTACCTCGACGAGCTGCGGGGGCTGCGTCGCGCACTCGCGGTGGAAGACCACGTGGTGTTCCTGGCGGAGCGGGGGATCCGGTGCTCGCCGCGCACGGTGGGCGAACTGTACCTGCTGTGCGACGCGGTGCTGGTTCCGAGCGTCCTGGAGGGGTTCGGGCTGCCGGTGGCGGAGGCGGGGCTGCTGCGTGTCCCCGTGTTCTGCACCCGTATCGCCGCAGCCACCGAGGTAGCGGGAGAACTCGCCCACTTTTTCGACGTGGAAGAACCGCCAGAGTCGGTGGCGCGGCGGATCGCGCAGGAGTTGGCCTCGGACCGGGCCGCCCGGCTGCGCCGCCGGGTGGTGGAGCAGTTCGGCTGGGAGCAGGTGGCCCGGGAGGGCCTGGTCCCGTTGGTGGCGCGGCTTTGCGCCTCGGCCGTCCCTGGGTGAGGGGGGCCGCGTGGGGACGACCTGTCGGCTGCCACCGGACCGGGATGCCTACAATGGGGGCGTGGCTGACCCCCGGATCGTGGTCCTGGCTTCGGGGAGCGCCGGCAACGCGGTGTGGCTGGAGGCCGGAGGCACCGCGGTGCTGGTGGACGCCGGGCTATCTGGGGAGGCCCTGTTGCGGCGGATGGCGCGGGCGGGTTGCTCCCTCCAGGCCCTGGCGGCGGTCCTGCTGACCCACGAGCACGACGACCACGCGCGGGGGGCAGCCGCTCTCGCCCGGGCGGTGGGTGCGCCGGTGCTGGCCAACGAGGCGACGCTGCGCGCGTGCGGGCTCGACAGCAGCGCCCCGTGCGAGCGGATCGCCAACCTGCAGCCCTTCCGCGTGGGTGCATGGACGGTGGAGGCCGTTCCGGTCCCCCACGACGCCGCAGACCCCGTGGCCTTCGTCCTGGAGGCGGCCGGGACGCGGGTGGCGGTCGCCACGGACCTCGGCGACGTGGGTCAGGCCCTCGTGGAGCGGGCGTTCGGCTGCGACGTGGTGCTCCTGGAGGCCAACTACGACCTGCGGCTGCTGGGCGTCAGCCCGTACCCGTGGTTCGTGAAGAACCGCATCGTGGGCCGGTACGGGCACCTCAGCAACGACGGCGCGGCGGCCGCGGCAGTCCGGCTGCACGCGGGCCGGCCGCAGCGCTTCGTCCTCCTGCACGTGAGCGAGGTGAACAACCTGGCCCCCCTCGCCCGGGACGTGGTGGCCGGCGCCCTGGAGCGGCACGGGGTTGCAGCGGAGGTGCAGGTGGTCCGGCCCAACGAGGGCTCCGAGGTGCCGCTGGCGGGGAGGCGGTAGTGCACGCGCTGCCCGGCGAGGTCCGCAGGGAGCTCCGGCGGCTGGGGAGGGCAGACCTGGTGGTGGGCATCCCCAGCTTCAACAACGCCCGTACCGTCGGCCACGTGGTGGAGACGGTGGCCGAGGGCGTCACTCGCTACTTCCCGGGGCTGCGGGGGGTGGTGGTGAACGCGGACGGAGGGTCCGCGGACGGCACCCCCGAAGCTGCCGGGGCGGCACGGGTGCCCGACCCGGTGCGGGTGGTGTGCACGGGCTACGAGGGCATCCGCGGAAAGGGCAGTGCCGTCCGGGCTGTGCTGGAAGCCGCGCAGCTAGTGGGCGCCCGCTGCTGTGTGTTGGTGGACGCAGATCTCCGGTCGGTCGGACCCTGGTGGGTGCAGCGGCTGGCGGGCCCGGTGCTGGCCGGGCAGGCGGACTACGTGGTCCCGCTGTACGTGCGGCACAAGTACGACGGCACCATCACCAACAACCTGGCCTACCCTTTGACCCGCGCCCTGTACGGCGCCAGGGTCCGGCAACCCATCGGCGGCGAGTTCGGCCTCTCAGGGGCCCTGGCGGGCCGGCTTCTGGCAAAGCCCGTGTGGGAGAGCGACGTGGCGCGGTTCGGGGTAGACATCTGGATGACGACCACGGCTCTCTGCGAGGGGGCCCGGGTCGTGCAGGCACCTCTGGGTGTTAAGGTGCACGACCCCAGGGACCCGGCGGGGCTCGGGCCCATGTTCCAGCAAGTCGTCGGGACGATGTTCTCCCTGCTGGCGGTGTACCCATTCCGCTGGCGGCAGGTGCGGGGAAGCCAGCCGGTGCCGACAGTGGGAGACCCGGTGGAAGCGGAGCCTGAGCCTGTCCCTGTCACAGTTTCTGCCCTGGTGGACCGGTTCCGGGAAGGTCAGCGGGTGCACGGCGGGGTGTGGGGCCGGGCCCTGGGCGCGGACGTGCGGGAGCAGCTGGACCGGGCGGCTGAGCTGGGCCCGGCAGGTTACCTCACCGAGCGCTGGTGGGCCCGGCTGGTGTACGACTTCGCGGTGGCCTTTCACCGGGACGACCTGGACCCGGATGCGGTGGTGGCGGCTCTGGTGCCCGTGTACTTCGGGCGGGTGGCGGCGTTCGCGGAGGAAACCCGAGAGCTGGACACGGCAGCTGCGGAACTCGTAGTGGAGCGTCAGGCCGCGGTCTTCGAGGAGGAGAAGACCAGGCTGGTGGCCGCCTGGGAACGCCTCTAGTGCGAGACGGGGGCCAGCTGAGGCAACACGCCCTCCAGATCTTCCGGGCCGGCCTGCGGGCTGCAAACGGGGCGGAGTCCGTGCGGCGGGCCCTGCGGCGGGACGGTGACCGCCTGGAGGTGGGCGACTTGCGCGTGGCCCTGTCGGAGTTCGCCCGCGTGTGGGTGGTGGGCTTCGGGAAGGCGTCCGCACAGATGGCCCTCGCGGTGGAGGAGGTGCTGGGCGAGCGGGTGGACGGTGGGGTGGTGGTCACGAAGCACGGCCACGGGGTCCCGCTCCGCCGGGTTCAGGTTCTGGAGGCTTCTCACCCCCTGCCCGGCCCTGAGGGTGAAACCGCGGCCCGGCGGGTGGTGGAGCTGCTTCAGGCGGCGGGTGAACCCGACCTGGTACTGTGCCTCATCTCCGGGGGCGGGTCGGCGCTCCTTCCCCTGCCCGCGGAGGGCCTGACGCTGCAGGACAAGGTGGCGGTGACAGACCTGCTACTGCGCAGCGGTGCCACCATCGCAGAAGTGAACGCGGTCCGGAAACACCTGTCCGCGGTGAAGGGCGGCTGGCTGGCCCGAGTGGCCCATCCGGCCCGCGTGGTGGGGCTGGTGGTCAGCGACGTCCTGGGGAACCGGCTGGACGCCATCGCGTCAGGCCCGTTCAGCCCGGACCCGACCACGTACGCGGATGCCCTCGCTGTGTTGGAGCGTTACGGGCTCGTTGAAAAGGTGCCGGCGACGGTGCGGCGGCGCCTCGAGCGGGGAGCCGCGGGGGAGGTCCCGGAAACCCCCAAACCCGGCGACCCGGTGTTCCAGAGGGTGCGTCTGCAGGTGGTGGCCAGCGTAGTGGACGCGGTGGAAGCGGCGCGAGCGGAGGCGGAGCGGCTGGGCTACCACACGTCAGTGCTCACCACCTCGCTCGAAGGGGAGGCGCGAGAAGTCGGGCGGGTGGTGGCCGCTCTGGCCAGGGAGGAAACCCTGCAGGACCGGCCGGTCCCGAAGCCCGCGTGTCTGGTACTGGGTGGGGAGACTACGGTTACGGTGCGCGGCTCCGGACGGGGGGGCCGGAACCAGGAGCTGGCGCTGGCCGCGGCCCTTGGTCTGGACGGCCTTGAGGGCGTGCTGGTGGCCAGCTTCGCCACCGACGGCACGGACGGCCCCACGGAGGCCGCGGGAGCTTTCGCGGACGGCAGCACTGTGGCCCGCGGTGGGAGCCGCGGCCTGGACGCGCGCCGGTACCTGGCCGCCAACGACTCGTACGCCTTCTTCGAAGCCCTGGGCGACCTCGTCCGCACGGGGCCCACCGGGACCAACGTCAACGACGTGGTTCTGATCCTGGCACGGTGAGCAGCGGGATCCCGGCACCGCCGGGTGCGCTGCCCGTCCGCAGGGCGGCGGGAACCTTCAGGCTGCCCGCCAGCGCCACCAGGAGGAGGACGGCCACAGCTAGCCCCACCGCTCTTAGGGGAGGCCTCGCGGGCCTCGCCCCCATCAACGCGGGGACCAGCACCACAGCCCCGAGGGCCAGGAGCACGTCGCCGAAGCTGAACACGTTGGCCAGCGGCAGGCCCGCCGGAATCGCGAACACGTCGCCCAGGAACCACAGCTTTGTGCTCGGTCCGATCACCGTGGAGTTGTTGTAGACCCTCCCGGCTTCCGCCACCAGGGCCCAGCGGCCGGCAGTCCGGAGCGCCTCCTCGGAGGCAGGCATGAGGCCCCCGTTGGCCAGGATGGCGGCCGCGTTGGACGCGAAGCCCAGCGCGACCAGCCACATGCCCGGCAGGTGCCGGTTGAGCCACAGGAACGAGCCCAGGACGCCGTAAGAGAGGGCGTGGACGGCCAGCTCGCGGCCGCGGAGGAACGGGAGCGGGCCCGTGGGTTCGAAGATAGCCAGCTGCAGGCCCAGGGCCAGCAGGGGGACCCACGGAGAGCGCAGGTCTGCGGACAGGAGGTTACGAAGGCTTCCGCCCCGAGCCCACCCGAGGCAGAGGGACAACGCGAGCGGTACGAGCAGCAGCATCGCCTTCTCCGGCCTGCGCCCCTGAACTGGCGGCCTCCAGGGCCGCAGGGACCACGGGGCCCTTCAGGACGCCGCGCGCGATGAGCTCGTCCTCCAGGGCCCGGACCACGGTCAGATCATACTCCTTGCCCGCGACCCGGTAGAGCTCCCGCACGGCCTCCTCGGGAGTCTTGGCGCGCCGGTACGGACGGTCAGTGGTCATGGCGTCGTACGCGTCCGCCACCGCCAGCACCCGGGCCGGGAAGATGATCTCGTCGCCCTTCAGCCCCAGGGGATAGCCGGACCCGTCCAGGCGTTCGTGGTGCTGGGCGAGGATATCTAGCGAGTCGCGGTAGAGGCTGATGTTCTGCAGGATCCGGACCCCGGCCTCCACGTGCCCCTTCATCTCCGCGTACTCCTCTGGGCTCAGGGGCCCGGCCTTCAGGAGGACGGAGTCAGGGATGGTGACCTTGCCCACGTCGTGGACCCGGGCCACCGCGTGCAGGCCCCACAGCACTTCTCCCTGAAGGCCCAGGCGCTCCCCCAGGGCCCGGGCCAGGTCCGCCACCCGAATGGAGTGCTTCGCCGTGTAGGGATCCCGAAGGTCTACGGCGTCTGCGAGGGCGTGGAGGAAGTTGTCGGTTTCAACGCGGAGCCGGACGTAGTTGTCGTAGGCGAGTTTGGCTGTCAGGAGAGCTGGAAAGAGTAGCAAGCTCGATACGGGATGAAGTTGCCATAGAGCAGCAACCGCTACAGAGACCGAGGTGACGCCCGCGAAGAATGGGGCGACAGCTCGTAGATACGGGACCAATATGGATCGGTATGGTAGGTCCTGAACCCAGGCGATCGGCAGGGCGACTAGACATATATTGGCCAAAGTGTAGACGAAACCACTGACTAGCGCTGCTCCCATTGCGCTAGGTTGTGTAAGGGCTGCCGACTGCCCCCCTGTTATCTGTGAGAATAAGAGTCCTCCGATCCACAGGGAGAATGTGGCGTTGGCGGAGTTGTACAGGGCTTTGTACCAAGGTTTCCCTAGTTGTAGATCGGATGTGAGGTTCGCAAATAGCGCTAAGAGTACCGCGAAGGGCCAACCTGCCACCAGCAGGATGGGCAGATAGAGGGCGGAGCTCAGAGCAATCTCGGAGACTTCCCGGCCGATAGAGAGCCTAGTCGGCTTGAGCTCGAGAAGAATTGCAAGGAACGTCGCGGTCATAAACACAGCTACGCGCAACGGTGAGTATGGGGCAGACGATTTCGCCAGGTGGAAAATGGCGTGCCCGGCCGCCGCGGCCAGAAGAACGAGGCCGAAAACGACTAAAGGAGCGAGCCCGAACCGTCTCATCTTGCTCTCCGCGGCAGGCAACCCGGTCCTGCCGGGGTACAGAGCAAGAAGCATGCCGTCCGGGCTCGTCCCTTCTCCGGTGTTTAAAGCTCAGGCGTGATCAGGATGCGACCTACCCCCACTTTCCGTGAGCGCCTGCAGAAACCAGCAGCGAAGCCAGAGTCGACAGCAGCAGAACCAGCTTGCCCCACTTGTTCATCTGGATCCCCTCCCTCTGTGGTTTTTCGGGCCAGAAGCCCGGATCTTAGCCCCACTTGTTCACGGAAAAACCTCCGATCGCTTGACCTGGCACAAATGTTGCTCTAACATCACCGGCGACCGCAGCCCGCGCGGCTGCAGGTCTACCGGAACTACGTTCCGGGTATATACGCGGTTGCACGGGTGTCCGTGCAACGACAACCGAGATGCCGGCGAGGCAGCTCGCCAGGCGGGATCTACCGGGCTGCGAGACAACCGCGGCGGCAGCCTTCGCGCGGGATGTTCGCAGCAGCAGCGGGTTTTTGTCAAGTAAGTTTTATTTTCCCGCACGTTCTCGGAGCACCCGCACGGACAAAACAAGACGGAGGTCGGGCGGTGCGCGTCCTGTTTGTGTCCTCGGAGGTCGCGCCGTTCTCCAAGACGGGTGGGTTGGCTGACGTAAGCGGGGCGCTGCCTGCGGCTCTGGCGCGGGCGGGCGCGGATGTCCGCATCGTGACGCCCCTGTATCGGAGCGTGCGGCAGGGGCCGTGGCACCTACGTCCCGCGGGCGAGGTGCGGGTCACGGGCGCGTTCCCCGGGGAACGGGTGGTGGTGTGGGAAGGTGCTGTGCCAGGCGGCAACGTCGCCGTGTGGTTCGTCGACCACCCGGGGAGCTTCGACCGGCCGGGGCTGTACGGAGAGTCGGGGCGAGACTACCCTGACAACCTGGAGCGGTTTGCGCTGTTCTGCCACGCCGCCCTTTCCTGGGTCCAGGTCTCCGGATGGCAGGCGGACGTGGTCCACTGCAACGACTGGCAGACCGCTTTGATCCCCGTGTACCTGAGGACCTGGCCGGACCCACGCTGGGCCCCGGTAGGTTGCCTGTTGACGATCCACAATCTCGCCTACCAGGGCTTGTTTCCGGCCGAGAAGTACCCTCACCTCGGGCTCCCGCCGGAGCTGTACAGCCCCCGCTACCTGGAATTCTGGGGCCGCGTCAACCTGCTCAAGGGTGGACTGGCGTTCGCCGATGTTCTCAGTACGGTGAGCGAAACGTACGCCCGGGAGATCCAGACCCCGGAGCTGGGCTGCGGACTGGACGGGGTGCTCCGCGAGAGAGCAGCGGACCTGTACGGGATCCTGAACGGCGTGGACTACTCGGTCTGGGACCCCCGAAACGACCAGTATCTTCCGGCTCGCTACGGCCCGGAGGACCTCTCGGGCAAGAGGGTCTGCAAGGCAGCCCTGCAGGAGGAGATGGGCCTGCGTACAGACCCGAGTGTCCCGCTGTTCGGTATGGTTTCCCGGCTGGTCGAGCAGAAGGGAGTCGACCTGGTGGCCGCCTGCGTCGACCGGTTCCCGGCCGCGGCGGCGGAGCTGGTGATCCTCGGGACCGGCGATCCCACGTACGAGGAGGTCCTCCAGCAGGCAGCCGAGCGCCACCCGGGGTGGGTCGCGGTGCGGATCGGGTTCGACGAGCGCCTGGCCCACTGGATCGAGGCGGGGTGTGACGCCTTCCTGATGCCGTCCCGCTACGAGCCCTCCGGCCTCAACCAGCTGTACAGCCTCCGGTACGGCACGGTGCCCGTGGTGCGCAGGACCGGCGGCCTGGCGGACAGCGTGGTGGACGCCACGCCAGAGGCGCTGGCCCGCGGCCAGGCGAACGGCTTCGTGTTTGACGACTACTCCCCCGAGGCGTTCTGGAGTGCGGTGCAGCGTGCCCTGGCGGCATACCGGGACCCGGCGACCTGGGGCAGGCTCCTGCGCGCGGGCATGGCCGCGGACTTCTCCTGGGAACGGACGGCAGCCCGCTACCTGGACCTGTACCGACTGGCCAGGCGCAAGCGGGGTGCGGTACCCTCGTGAGCGTGCGGACAGGTCGCGGGGAGGAGCGAGGTGCCTGAGCTGCGCCGGGACGTGGTCTCCGGTCGGTGGGTGATCATCGCCACCGAGAGGGCTTCCCGGCCAACGGACTTCGTGAAGGGACGGGAGTGGGCACCCTCGGACCGGGACCGGTGTCCGTTCTGCCCCGGACGGGAGCACGAGACGCCGCCCGAGATCTACGCCGTGCGCCCGGAGGGTCCGCGGGACGGGCCGGGGTGGCGGGTCCGGGTGGTGCCGAACAAGTACCCGGCCCTGCGCATCGAGGGGGAGCTGTACGCGGAGGGGGCGCCCCTGTTCGAGCGGATGGACGCCGTGGGGGCCCACGAGGTGATCGTGGAGACCCCGGAACACGACACCCACCTGGGCCTGCTGCCCGACGACCACGTGGCGGACGTCCTCCGCACGTACCGGGAGCGGTACGTGGACCTGGACCGGGACCCGCGATTCCAGTACGCATTGCTGTTCCGCAACCACGGACGGACCGCGGGGGCCAGCCTTTCGCACCCCCACTCGCAGCTCATCGCCCTGCCTGTGATCCCCCGCCGGGCGGAGGAGGAGCTGGACGTGGCGCGGCGGTACTTCGCAGACCACGCCCGGTGCCTGTACTGTGACGTGGTGTCCGCGGAGCTGGACCGGCGGGAACGGGTGGTGTACGAGAACGACGCGTTTCTGGCCTACGAGCCCTACGCTTCCCGGTTCCCCTTCGAGACCTGGGTGATCCCCAAGTTCCACCAGGCTTCCTTCGGGCACCTCGAGGACGAGGAGCTCGTGGAACTGGCGGACGCTTTACGGGCCACGCTGCACAAGCTGCACGCCGCGCTGGACAACCCCCCGTACAACTTCATCGTCCACAGCGCCCCCTACGACCCGCTCCCTGAGCACTTGTACCACTGGCACATCGAGATCATGCCCCGGCTGACCTCGGTGGCGGGCTTCGAGTGGGGCACAGGTTTCTACATCAACGTGGTCCCCCCGGAGCAGGCCGCGCTGTTCCTGCGGGACGCCCCCGCGCGGCCGGCCTCGCAGGTCCCGGTGCCCGTCCGGGAACCGGTGGAGGTACACGGAGAGGTCGGCGGGCAGTAGCCGACCGCTACTGGATCAGGACGCTGGGCAGCCACAGGGCCAGCTGCGGGAAGAAGTACACGAGCAGCAACGCTGCGACCTGCAACGCCAGGAACGGCATCATCCCCCACCAGATGTCAGACAGGAGGACGCCCGGCGGCGCCACCCCCTTGATGTAGAAGGCAGCCATGGCCACGGGCGGGCTGAGGAAGGCGGTCTGGAGGTTCACTGCCACCAGCACGCCCAGCCAGATGGGGTCGATCCCGTAGCCCTGGGCCAGCGGCCAGAACAGGGGCATGAAGATGATGATGATCTCGGTCCACTCCAGGGGCCAGCCCAGCAGGAACACCACGATCAGCATCAGCCACAGGAACTGCGGGCCTGTGAGTCCGAGGCCGGTGATGAACTGTTCGATGACCCGCGAACCCCCGAGCCGGGCGAACACGGCGGAGAAGATGTTGCTGCCTACGAACAGGAACAGCACGGTGCTGGACGTCCGCAGGGAGTGGTACACCGACTCCCGGAGGGTCTGCCAGGTCAGGCGGCGGTAGGCGGCGCTGAGGGCGAGGGCCCCGAGCGCGCCCATGGCCGCGGCCTCCGTGGGGGCCGCGAGGCCCGCGACGATGGAGCCCAGCACGGCCAGGATCAACAGGGAGATGGGCAGGACCCCGGTGGCGAGCATGCCGAGGATCTGGGGTACGGCGTAGGTGCGTTCCTCCTTGGGCAGGGGCGGGCTGAGGTCCGGCCGGAGCAGGGCCCGGACCAGGATGTAGACCACGTACAGCCCTGCCAAGAGGAACCCGGGAATGAAGGCCGCCAGGTACAGCTTCACGATGGAGATCCCCGCGTTGGCTGCGTAGAGGATCAGGAGGACGCTGGGGGGGATGAGGATGCCCAAAGTGCCTCCCGCGGCCACGGAGCCGGTGGCGAGGCGCTTGTCGTAGCGGAGGCGCAACATGGGCGGCAGAGCCAGCAGGCCCATGATGGTCACGGACGCACCGATGATGCCCGTAGCCATGGCGAAGATGGTGCAGGTGATCACCGTCGCCAGTGCCAGGGACCCGGGAAGTGGGCCCGACGCCACCAGGATGGCGTGGAACAAGCGGTCCATGACCCCGGACCGCTCCAGCACGTAGCCCATGAAGACAAACAGAACGACGGAGATGAGGACGTCGTTGGTCATCACCTGGAACGTCCGGATGGCCATGAGGTTGAAAAGCTCCGGCCCCCACCCGATGCCGAGGGTCCCGAACACGAGCCCCAGGCCCAGAAGGGTGAAGGCGGTGGGGAAGCCGATGAAGATGGCCAGGGTCAGGACCAGCAGCTGGATGACGCCCAGGGTCTCGGGGTTCACGCAGCCACCTCGTGCTCGAGAGGCTCACCCGGCCAGCGGTTGGTGCGGACGGCGACGACGCAGCGGAGGACCTGCGCCACCCCCTGCAGGGCCAGCAGCACCGCGGTGAGGGGGATCACGAACTTCAACGGGTAGATGGGCCGGCCGTACGGACTGAAGGGAGAGGTTTCCCGGACCAGGAAGGACTGCCAGAAGTAGGACCAGCCCGCGTAGGTCAGAGCGTACATGGCGGGGAAGAAGACCGCCAGGTACAGGACCAGGTCGATGAGGGCCTGCGTTCGGGGGGAGAAGCGGCGGTAGAACACGTCGCCCCGGACGTGGGCGTCCCGCGCGAGGGTGTAGGCGGCTCCCAGCATGAAGTAGGCGCCGTACAGCATGACGGTGGTGTCGAACGCCCACGTGGTGGGGGCGCTGAAGAAGTACCGGGCGAAGACCTCATAGCCCAGCGAGAAGGTGAGGGGGAGGATCATCCAGGCCGCGACGACCCCCACGAGGTTGGAGAGAGCCGACAGCCTCCGGATCCACGTTTCCATGGTCGTCCTCCTCTGGCAGGCGGCGGGTGGCCCCCGGCCGGGGGCCACCCGCCGGGGAACGTCCTAGCGCCGGCGGAACCAGTGCTCGAAGGCCGGGCGGTTGTCCACGTAGGTCCGCAACTTCCACGACACCACCCGGCGCGCCCACGCCCGCTGGCTCTGGATGATGCGGGCGAACGTCCGGTTCGCCTTGCTGTGGCGGTCGATGAGGACGTCCCACGCCTTGAGCTGTGCCTCCAACACGGGCCGCGGGGTCACGAACACCCGCACCTTGCGCTGGGTTTCCAGCTCCTCCAGGTCCTTGCTGTTGCGGTCGATCATCTTGTGCTGGAAGTCCGCGCTCTCGGCCAGGATCGCGTTCCGGACGATGGCCTTCAGGTCCGCGGGGAGCGCGTCCCACTTGCTCTTGTTGAACAGGACCTCGAGGCACTCCACGGGCTGGTGGTAGCTCTGAAGCATGTACACCTTCCGGACGTCGGGGAACCCCAGGAGCTTGTCGGAGGTGGGGTTGTTGAACTCCGCACCGTCGATGACGCCCCGTTCCAGGGCGGGGACGATCTCCCCCCCGGGAAGGATCACCACGCTGGCCCCCAGCTCTTTGAACAGCTCCGCAGACAGGCCTACCGTCCGGTACTTGGTCCGCTGGAGCTGCTCGGGACGGAGGACGGGGTTGCGGAACCACCCCAGGGGTTGCGTGGGGATCGGACCGTGCAGGAAGGAGACCACGTTCATCTTGAGCTCGTTCTGCAGCAGGTTCTGGTACATGTCGAACCCGCCGCCGTAGTAGAACCAGGCCAGCAGGTCAATGGCGTCCATGCCGAAGGAGGGCCCGGTTCCGAACAGGCTGGCGGCCACGTGTTTCCCGAACCAGTACGCGGGGACGCCGTGACCGCCGTCCAGCACCCCGCGGTTCACCGCGTCGAGGACCTCGAACGCGGGGACGACGGCTCCCGCGGGCAGCACGTCGAAGCGCAGCCGTCCCCCGGACATCTCGTTGACGCGCTGGGCGAGGCTGACGATGACCTCGTGGAAGATGTCCCGTGTGGGCCAGGTGGACTGGACCTTCCACACGATGGGTGCCTGCGCGCGGGCCACGTTCACCCGGGGGAGGGTGGCCGTGGCGGCGAACGCGCCGGCCGCCACCGCAGACTTCAGGAACGTACGCCGCGAGATCCGGCGTGGCTTCTGCCCGTTCCTGGCCTTCCTCGTTCGGGTGCCCATACCAACCCCCCTTCGTTCGGGCTCGAGGTACTTGGGACCGGCGCCGACAGATTCTGCCATCCCCCCTTTCCGTCGGCGAGAATCCGGTGCCCCGACGGGGCAGTGTCTACGATTCGGAGGGAACCTAGATGTTCCCTGCCGGCGGTGGGCTTATCCGCGCAGTGGAAAACCCCAGGCGGCGGCTGATCTCCTCCGCCGCGGACACCACCGTACCCGCCACGGGCGGGATCCGGTGGTGGGGCAGGCGGCTGGCGGGCGCGGACACGGACAGGGCCGCTACCACGCGTCCGGAGGCGTCGCGCACAGGGGCGGCGACGCAGCGCACACCGGACTCCCGCTCTTCCCGGTCCACCGCGTAGCCGCGGGCGCGGACCGCCCTCAGCTCGCGGACCACGGCGTCGGGGTCGGTCAGGGTACGCGGAGTGAAGCGGGGCAGAGGGCCGGCGCCCAGGAGCCTCCGGACCTCCTCCTCCGGTTCCCAGGCCAGGAGGACCTTCCCCACGCCGGTGCAGTACAGGGGGTGTCGCGCCCCGGGCTGCGCGAACAGCCGCAGCATGCGGTGGCTCTCCACCTGGAGGACGTACACGGCCTCCGCACCGTCCCGCACCGCGAGGTTGGCGGTCTCCTCCACCCGGTTCACCAACTCCAGCATCACCGGACGCGCCACCTCGGGCAGGCGCTGGGCGCGGAGGAATCCCATGCCCACCTCGAACGCCCGCAGGCCTATCCGGTAGCGGCCGTCCTCCACGGGCTGCACGAAGCCGCGGCGGCGCAGGGTCTCCAGGAGGCGGTGGGCGGTGCTCACGGGCAGGCGCGCCCTACGGGCGACTTCGGACAGGTTGAGGTCCTGGCCCAGGGCCAGGACCTCGAGGACGGCAAGGCCCCGGAGCAGGGCTCGCACGTGGACGTCGCCCCTCCGGTGGGAGCTGGGGGCCTTCCTTCCGCTCGGCATCTTTCCACATTGTAGAAAATCCTTCCGTGCGTTGACACCACCTCGCCGGGCGGCTACGTTGGCGGCGAGGACGCTGACCACGACATCCGGGGCCTTCTCGGGTCCCGCGAGGACAGCTCAGTGGAGGTGACGGCCATGGAAGTTGCAGCACGCGGGGTGGAAGTGCTGGCAGACGCGGGTCCGGTGCAGGCTGAGGTGCTCACCCCGGAGGCGCTGGAGTTCGTGGCGGGGCTGCACCGGGAGTTCGAGAGCACCCGGCGCAGCCTGTTGGACAGGCGGGCGCAGCGGCAGGTGGAGCTGCTGGCGGGTGCCATGCCCGACTTTTTGCCGGAGACCCGGTGGGTGCGGGAGTCGGAGTGGAAGGTGGCCCCTGCCCCCGCGGACCTGCAGGACCGCAGGGTGGAGATCACGGGCCCGGTGGACCGCAAGATGATGATCAACGCCCTCAACTCCGGCGCCCAGGTGTTCATGGCGGACTTCGAGGACGCGCTGTCCCCCACGTGGAGCAACGTGGTGGTGGGGCAGAAGAACCTCATGGACGCCGTCCGGCGCACCATCGAGTACACGAGCCCGGAGGGGAAGCACTACCGGCTCGGCGAGCAGGTGGCGACCCTGCTGGTCCGGCCACGGGGCTGGCACCTGGTGGAGCGGCACGTCCGGGTAGACGGCCAGCCCGTCTCGGGCGCCCTGTTCGACTTCGGGCTGTACTTCTTCCACAACGCCCGCGAGCTCTTGGAGCGCGGGACGGGTCCGTATTTCTACCTGCCGAAGCTGGAGAGCCACCTGGAGGCGCGGCTGTGGAACCACGTGTTCCAGTACGCGCAGGACGCCCTGGGGATCCCGAGGGGCACCATCCGCGCCACCGTCCTCATCGAGACCATCCTGGCGGCTTTCGAGATGGACGAGATCCTGTACGAGCTGCGGGACCACGCCTCCGGGCTGAACGCGGGACGGTGGGACTACATCTTCAGCGTCATCAAGAAGTTCCGCCACCGCGGGGACTTCGTACTGCCGGACCGGGCCCAGGTCACCATGACCGTGCCCTTCATGCGGGCGTACACGGAGCTGCTGGTGAAGACCTGCCACCGCCGGGGCGCGCACGCCATCGGGGGCATGGCCGCCTTCATCCCCAGCCGCAAGGACCCCGAGGTGAACGAGCGGGCCCTGGCCAAGGTGCGGGAGGACAAGGAGCGGGAGTCCGCCGACGGTTTCGACGGGACCTGGGTGGCACACCCCGACCTGGTGCCGGTGGCGCTGGAACCTTTCACCCGGGTCCTGGCGGGGCGGCCGCACCAGAAGCACCGTCTCCGGGAGGACGTGCAGGTCCTCGCCAGCCACCTGCTGGACGTCCGGGTCCCGGGCGGGACCATCACGGAGGCGGGCGTGGTGAACAACGTCAGCGTGGCGCTCCAGTACCTGGACTCCTGGCTGCAGGGGACGGGGGCGGCCGCCATCTACAACCTCATGGAGGACACCGCCACCGCGGAGATCTGTCGGGCGCAGCTGTGGCAGTGGATCCACCACGGTGCGAAGATGGACGACGGGAGGCCGGTGGACGCGGACCTGTACCGGAAAGTGCGGGACCAGGAGCTCCAGCGGCTGGGCGGCCAGCCCGGGTCGCGGCTGAGGGAGGCCGCGGAGATCCTGGACCAGCTGGTCCTCCAGGAGGAGTTCGTGGACTTCCTAACGCTGGTGGCTTACGGCCGACTCGAGTAGCGCCGTGGATCGCGCGCGCGTCCTCCAGGGGCTGCGGACCCTGTACCCGGAGAGCCGGATCCTGACCCGGCCCGCGGAGCTGGCGGCCTACGAGTCCGACGCCCTCACCGCCTTCCGGGCGCGGCCGCTCGCGGTGGTGCTGCCGGAGACGCGGGAGGAGGTGGTGGCGACGGTCCGCTGGTGCCACCGCCACGGGATCCCGTTTGTGGCGCGCGGCAGCGGCACCAGCCTGTCGGGCGGCTCCCTGCCCGTCCCCGAAGGGATCGTCATCGCCCTCAACCGGCTGAACCGGATCCTCCGGCTGGACCCCGAGGAGCGCATCGCGGTGGTGGAGCCCGGCGTGGTGAACCTGGACGTCTCCCGCGCGGCCGCGCCCTTCGGGCTGTACTATGCCCCGGACCCCAGCAGCCAGCCGGTGTGCACCATCGGCGGCAACGTGGCCTTCAACTCCGGAGGCGCCCACTGCCTGAAGTACGGCATGACCAGCAACCACGTCCTGGCCCTGGAGGTGGTGCTGGCGGACGGGGAGGTGGTGCGCTTCGGCGGCGAGAGCCTGGAGGGGGTGGGGCCGGACCTGGTGGGCCTGTTCGTGGGCTCCGAGGGGCTGTTCGGGATCGCGCTTGAGGTCACGTTGCGGCTGGTCCCCAAGCCGGAAGCGTACCGCACAGTGCTCGCCGCGTACCGCAGCCTGGAGGCCGCGGGGGACGCCGTAGCGCAGGTGGTGGCTTCAGGCCTGTTGCCGGGCGCGGTGGAGATCATGGACCGCCTCAGCATCGAGGCCGCGGAGGCCGCGGTACACGCGGGCTACCCTGAGGACGCGGCCGCCCTGCTCATCGTGGAGCTGGAGGGGGAGGAGCCCGAGGTGGAGGCGGAGCTGGCGGAGCTGCTGGAGGTGGTGCGGGCGTCCGGGGCCTACGAGGTCCGGCTGGCCCGGGACGAGGCCGACCGCCAGAGGATCTGGAAGGGCCGGAAGGGCGCCTTCTCCGCGGTGGGACGCCTGAGCCCGGACTACCTGGTGCAGGACGGGGTGGTGCCTAGGACACAGTTGGGCACGGCGCTGGCGGAGATCGAGCGGCTGAGCCGGCGGTACGGGCTCCGGGTGGCCAACGTCTTCCACGCAGGGGACGGCAACCTCCACCCCCTCATCCTGTACGACGGCCGCCAGCCGGGCCAGCTGCAGCGGGCGGAGGAGCTGGCGGGGGAGATCCTGCGGCTGTGCATCCGGCTGGGGGGATCGATCACGGGCGAACACGGGGTGGGGATGGAGAAGCGGCAGTACCTCGCCGAAATGTTCTCCGAGCCGGACCTGGAAGTGATGCGCAGGCTCCGTCGGGCCATGGACCCCGGGGAGATCGCCAACCGGGGCAAGATGTTCCCTGTACCGCAGAAGCTGGAAGCCGCCGCCGCGAGCTAGGCACGTGCGCACGGACGCGGTCCTCAAGCCCTCCGACGTGGATTCCCTGCGGGAGGCGGTACGCCAACAGCCCCGCGTGTGGCCGAAGGGAGCCGGGACCAAGACCGCCCTCGGCCCTCCGGAGGGTGCGGTGGTGGTGGAGGTGTCGCAGCTCCGGGGTGTTCTCGACTACGACCCCGCGGAGTTCACCTTCACGGCCCTGGCGGGTACCCCCGTGCGGGACGTGGAACAGCTGCTGGCCCGACACGGCCAGTACCTGCCCTTCGACCCGCCCCTTTCTGCCGCCGGTGCCACCCTGGGAGGCACGCTGGCCAGCGGGCTGAGTGGGCCCGGCCGGTACCGGTACGGCGGCGTCCGGGACTTCGTGCTGGGCGTGCGGTTCGTAGACGGACAGGGCGAGCTGGTGCGGGCCGGCGGCAAGGTGGTGAAGAACGCCGCGGGGTTCGACCTGGCCAAGCTCATGACGGGCAGCCTTGGCCGGCTGGGGGTGTTGGTGGAGGTGTCCTTCAAGGTGTTCCCCGCTCCCAGGGCGTGTGCCAGCCTGCGTGTGGACCGGGCCGACTTCGAGGCTGCGTGGGGACTGCTCCGGGCGCTGTACACCAGCTCCTTCGACCTTGAGGCGGTGGACCTGGTGCCGCCGGGCACGGTGTGGGTGCGGGTGGCGGGCCGGCCGGAGTCCCTTTCGACGCGGTTGCAGCGCCTGCGGGCGTTCCTCCAGGGCGGGGAGGTGGTGGAGGACGACTCCCGGATCTGGGAAGAGGTTCGGGAGTTCCGCTGGGTGCCGTCGGGCTGGACGCTGGTGAAAGTTCCGGTCACGCCACGCCGCGTGCTGGACCTGGAGCGGGAGCTGGTGCCCACCGCGAGCCTGCGTCGGTACTCCGTGGGAGGAAACGTGGCCTGGGTGGCATGGTCAGAGGAACCCGCGGCGCTGTCGGGTTTGCTGGCCCGCCTGGGCCTGCGGGCCCTACGGGTGCTGGGGCCGCCGGGACCGCCCTTTTTGGGGCGGGCGGACTCCGACGGCTTTTCTAGCCGCGTCAAACAGGCCCTGGATCCCGCGGGCCGGTTCGGACCGTACCCGTAGCGGTCGGTGGCTACCGTGGGACCGGAGGTGTGAGGTGCTGCACGAGATCCCCGTCGACCGCTACGGCGCGGTGGGCCGCCGGATGGCCGGGGCCGTAGAGGCGTGCGTGCACTGCGGCTTCTGTCTGGCGGCGTGCCCGACGTACCGGGTCCTGGGAGAGGAGATGGACTCTCCCCGGGGTCGCATCTTCCTCATGAAGGAGGTCCTGGAAGGCCACCTGCAGCCCCAGGAAGCTGCGCCGTTCGTAGACCGGTGCCTGGGGTGTTTCGGGTGCGTCACCGCGTGTCCGTCCGGGGTGGCGTACGGGGAGCTCCTCACTCCGTACCGTGAGTACGCGTCCGCAAAGGTCCGCCGGCCCTGGCCGGACCGGCTGCTCCGCTGGCTGGCGATGGAGACGCTGCCGCACCCCGCGCGCCTGCGGGCGGCCTTGGGGCTCGCGCGGCTGGTCCGGCCCGCCGCGCCCTACCTGCCGGCCCGGTTGCGGGCCATGGTGAGCCTCGTCCCGGATCGCCTGTCGCGCCCCCGCCGCCCTGCGTCCACGGTCGCCGCAGCGGGGGCACGCCGGGCCCGGGTCGCCGTGCTGGTGGGCTGCGTCCAGCGGGTCCTGCACCCGGAGATCCACGAGGCCACGGTGCGGGTACTGGCGCGCAACGGCGTGGAGGTGGTGGTTCCGGACCAGCAGGGCTGCTGCGGGGCGCTGGCCCTGCACGTGGGGGAAGGGGTGCGGGCCCGCCGGCTCGCGCGGCGGAACCTACTGGCGTTCCCCGAGGACGTGGACGCGGTCATCACCGACGCCGCGGGCTGCGGCTCGGCCATGAAGGAGTACGGCCTGCTGTTTAGCGGACAGCCGGAGGAGGAACAGGCCCGGAAGCTCGCGGCCCGGGTGCAGGACGTGAGCGAGTTCCTGAACGGGCTCGGGATCGAAACCCCTCCGCCCTTGCCCGCCCCTACGCGGGCCGTGTACCAGGACGCCTGTCACCTCCTGCACGCACAGGGCGTGCGGGACGCGCCGCGCCGGCTGCTGGGTGCGGTGGGCAACCTGGAGGTGGTGGAACCCGCAGAGGCCGAGCTGTGCTGCGGGTCGGCGGGCACGTACAGCCTGGAACACCCGGACGTGGCCGCGGAGCTGGGGCGGCGCAAGGTGCGGGGTCTGCTGGATACGGACCCGGACGTGGTCGTCACCGGGAACGTGGGCTGCATGGTGCAGATCCGAGCGCACCTGCGGGCCGCGGGACGTCCGGTCCCCGTGCTCCACACGGTCCAGGTGCTGGACCTGGCTTACCGCGGGCAGGGCCTCCCGCGCCTCGCGTGAGGCGAAGCTTACGGCCGCGCGCGGGCCAGGGTCGCCTGGGCCATACGCAGGGAGGCCGCGTCCACCATCTTGCCGTCCACGGTGATGGCCCCTCGGCCGGCGGCCTGAGCCTGCTCGTACGCCGCCACCACCTTCCTTGCCCACTCCACCTCCTCCTCCGTGGGCGCGAACACCTCGTGCACGACCGGGATCTGGGCGGGGTGGATGCACCACTTTCCGTCGAAGCCCAGACTGCGGGCGACCCGGCACAGCCTGCGGAAGGCTTCCAGGTCGCGGAACTCCGCGGCAGGCCCGTCGAAGGCGCGCAGCCCCGCTGCGCGGGCCGCCACCACCACCCGCATCATGGGGTAGTGCCAGCGGTGCCCTGGGTAGACTGCGTCCCACTGGTCCTCGGTCCCGATGGCAGAGCTCGGCATCCCCGCGGAGGCAGCGAAGTCGCCCGGCCCAAAGCTCAGGGCCTGCAGGCGCGGGCTCGCGGTGGCCAGCTGCTCTACCCGGGCGAGGCCGGAGGCCGTCTCCACCAGGGCGTGGACCCCGATGCGCCTTCGCAGACCCACCCGTGCCTCGATCTGCCCCATGAGGATGTCCACGAAGCTCACTTCCTCCGGACGGCTCACCTTCGGCACGATGACGCAGTCCAGGTGGTCGCCCGCCTCCTCGCACACCTCTACCAGATCCCGGTACGCCCACGGCGTGTCCAGACCGTTGATGCGGACCATACGGGTCTTGTCGCCCCAGTCCAGTTCCCGCAACGCCCGCACCGCGTGCGCTCGCGCGGCGTCCTTCAGGTCCGGCGGGACCGCGTCCTCCAGGTCCAGGAAGACCGCGTCCGCCTGCGAAGCCACCGCCTTCTCCACCTTGCGGGGCTCCGAGGCGGGTACTGCCAGGATGGACCGCTCCCACCGCTCGTCCATGGCCACCTCCACGGGCCGGTCTGAGACAATGGCACAAGAGCTTCGGTCCGATTGTACGGCGTGCGGGGAGGTCCCGGGTGGAACAGCGCCGCGTGGTCACGGTGGCGGTGATGCTGGGCATGTTCCTGGCGGCCCTGGACACCACCATCGTGGCCACGGCCCTGCCGACCATCGCCCGGGTGCTGGGCGGGTTGGAGCTGTACGCGTGGGTGGTCGCCAGCTACTCGCTGACCCTGACCGCGGCCACTCCGCTATTTGGCGGTCTGGCAGACCGGTACGGGCGGCGGCCGGTGTACCTGTTGGGGGTGGCGACTTTTCTCGCGGGTTCGGCCCTGTGCGGGGCCGCGCGGTCGATGCCGGAGCTGGTGTTGTTCCGCGCCGTGCAGGGTGTCGGGGGCGGAGCGCTGCTGCCCGTGGCCATCACCATCGTGGGCGACCTGTTCAGCCTGGAGGAGCGGGCCCGCGTTCAGGGCCTGTTCAGCGGTGTGTGGGGTGTGGCGAGCGTGGTGGGACCGTTGCTGGGCGGGTTCCTGGTGGACCGGGGGTCGTGGCGGTGGATCTTCTACGCCAACCTGCCGCTGGGGCTGGTGACCCTGTGGGTGGTGGCGCGGAAGTACCGGGAGCCGCCGGTGCGGGTCGAGGGCCGGGTGGACGTGGTGGGGGCAGCGCTGCTGGTGGCGTGCGTGGTGGTGGGCCTGTGGAGCCTGGAGCGCGCGTCCTCCGCTCCGGGTCTGGTTCTGTCCGGGTTGCTGGCTGCCGCCTTCGTGGCGTGGGAGTCCCGGTCGCCCCACCCGGTCGTCCCCTTGCGTCTGTTCCGGAACCGGCTGGTCAGCGCGGCTTCCGTGACCGGCTTTCTGGTGGGCGCGGCGTTGTTCGGGAGCCTGTACTACGTGCCGCTGTTCGTGCAGGGGGTGCAGGGCAGGGGGCCCACGGAGGCGGGCGCGGTCCTGACCCCGCTCATGCTGGCGTGGACCGCGGCCAGCAGCCTGGGTGGGCGGCTGGCCCTGCGGTTCGGGTTCCGGCGGGTGGCCGTGGCGGGCGGGGTGCTGCTGGTGGCGGGGTTCACGGTGCTGGTCGGAATGCCGGCGGCTGCGTCCGCGGCCCCGGTGCGGTGGGCCACGGCGCTCCTGGGGACCGGCATGGGCCTGGTGGTCCTGGTCACGGTGCTGGCGGTACAGAGCTCCGTCCCCTACACGGAGCGGGGCCTGGCCACCTCCCTGACCCTGTTCTTCCGCAGCATCGGCGGCGCGGTGGGCGTGAGCGTGCTGGGCAGCCTGATGGTCAGACGGTTGTGGGCTGCAGGGGTCGAGGTGGGCCAGCTGCGGGGGTTGCTGGACCCCGTGGAACGGCTGGCGCTGGGACCCGAGGTGCTAGAGCCCCTGCGGGTTCACCTGGCGGCGGGGCTGGAGGTGGTGTTTACCGCGTCCCTGGTCCTGAGCGGGTTGGCGTTGCTTTCCCTCCGCGCGTTCCCAGCAGGGCCGGTTTCAGAATCCGCAGGCGGGCCGGTGGGAGAGGCGGCGGACTGAACTACAGCCCCCGGGCCGCGGCTAGCACCTCCTGCCCCAGCCCTTCCAGGAACTCTGGGTCGGTGTTCAGGGAGTCCGTGCGCCCGAAGACCAAGCCGAGGCTGGCCGCGCGTTCGGCGGCCTCCACGTCCAGGTCGTACAGGATCTCCAGGTGGTCGGCCACGAATCCCACGGGTACCGCCAGCACCTGCCGGCGGCCGGCTTGGGCCAGCTCGTCCAGCACGTCCAGGATGTCGGGCCCCAGCCACCGGAAGGGGGTATGTCCCGCGCTCTGGTAACACAGCCTCCAGCGGGGAATCCGGAGTCGGTCCACCAGGGCCTGCGCCGTCTCCTGCAACGTGCGGGGGTACGGGTCGTTCCACTCCAGGATGCGCTCCGGCAGGCTGTGGGCCGTGAACAGCACCTCTGTGGCCGGGGGGTCCGGGTCGGGGAAGCGCGCGAGCCCGGAACGTATGCGGCGCTCCACCGCGGCGAGGTAACCGGGGTTCAGGTGCCAGGAGCGGATGACCCGCAGCCGCAGGTCAGGGACGGACCGAAAGGCGGGCTGCGCGTAGTCCAGGTACTCGTCCACGATCATGCGGGACTCGTGCGGCGCCAGCACCAGGGCCACCACTTCGCGCAGCCCGTCCTGCACCATCCGTGCGGCCACGTCCCCGACAAACGGCGGGCTGTGCTTCATCGCCAGGTAGACCCGGAAGGTTCCGGGAGACTGCCGGTCCAGGACCGCCTGGAGCCCGCGGGCCTGTGCTTCGGTGATCTCCCGCAGGGGCGAGGCGCCGCCGATCCTCCGGTAGCGCTCGCGAAGGTCGGCCACCTCCTCGGGCGAGGGCGCCCGTCCACGCCGGATGTGGGTGAAGTACGCCTCCACCTCCTCCAGGTTTCGGGGAGTCCCGTACGCCATGAGCAGCACGCCGACGGTCACGCGCGTCTCCCCCTTTCGTGCACCCACTCCACCAGCTCCGCCAGCCGGTCGGGGTCGGTTTCCGGCATCACCCCGTGGCCGAGGTTGAAGATGTGACCGCGCAATACCCGGCCCTGGGCCACGATGCGGGACGCCTCCGCGCGCAGGGCCTGTCGGTCTCCCAGCAGCCGTGCGGGGTCGAGGTTTCCTTGGATGGCCTTCCCGCCCAGGACGGCCGCGGCCTCGGACAGCGGCACCCGCCAGTCCACGCCGACCACCTCCGCGGGCAGCTCCCGGAACTCCGCCAGCAGGTGCGCGCACCCCGTGGCGAAGTAGATCCGCGGGACCCCGTCCAAGGTCCGCAGCAGCTGCACCAGGTAGGGCCGCACCGCCCACCGGAAGTCCTCCGCGGACAGGACCCCCACCCACGAGTCGAACAGCTGGACCAGCTGCGCGCCCGCCTGCACCTGGGCCCGGACGTACGCGGCAAGATTGGTGGTCAGACGCGCGGCCAGGGCGTGCCACACCTCGGGACGGCTGTGCAGCAGGGCCCGGGTCCGCGGCCAGTCTCGGGACGGTCCCCCTTCTACCAGGTAGGCGGCCACGGTGAACGGCGCCCCCGCAAACCCCACCAGGGGGCGGTCCAGGGCGGCTCTCACCAGACGCACGGTCTGCGGCACGAACTCCACGGCTTCCAGGTCGAGCTCGGGAAGCTGCGCCAGCCGGTCGACGGGGACCGGCGTGGGGAGGACCGGGCCGCGGCCCTCCGCGAGCTCGAACTCCAGGCCCATCCCCCACAGGGGCACCAGCAGGTCGGTGAACAGGATGGCGGCGTCCACGTCCATGCGGCGCAGAGGCTGCAGGGTGACCTGTGCGGCCAGCTCCGGCTCGCGGCACAGCTCCGCCAGGGAGTAGCGCTCCCGGAGCCTCCGGTACTCCGGGAGGTAACGCCCCGCCTGCCGCAGGAACCACACCGGCGTGGTGTCCACAGGCTGCCCCAGGGCGGCGCGCAACACGCGGTCCCTCACCGGCGGCCTCCCAGCAGCGTGGCGAAGTACAGCACCGACACCAGCACCACCAGGTTCGCCCGCGCCAGGACGGTGGCCCACCGGGGCGACAGGCGCCCCCGCGCGGCCGCCGGTGCGGCCCAGAAGTCGTGCGCGGCCTTGAGGGCCACCGCCAGCGCCACGAGGCCCAGCTTGTCCCGCAGCACCGGCTGGGCCGGATCCCAGCCGGAGAACAGGAAGACCGTGCCCGTTGCCACCAGCACCACCACCGCCAGCCAGGACAGGCCGCGGAAACGGAGCCCTAGCACGCGGAAGGCCTGGGCGCCCTCCGGGCCACGGCGGCGCAGGGCCGGGGCCGCCCACGCGAACAGCACGTATCCGCCCACCCACACCGCGGCGGCCAGCAGGTGCAAAAACACGGCGAGCCGGTAGGCAGTCATGGGGGCGCCTGCGGGAGGGCGTCCAGGGGGACCTGGCGGCGTACGCCCCAGCCGAAGTCCTCCTCGGACAGGACGTACGCGCGCTCCGGCCGTAGGGCGAACAACCGGATCTGGCCCGTTCCCCGGATCGCAGGCCACAGGGGGAACCTCCCTCGGGCAGAGGGGAAACGCTGCAGGTACACCCGGATGGCGCGCACCGCCTCGCGCCCAGCCAACGGCCGCGCGATCCCCTCCAGCTGCACCCCCCGCAGCGGCCGGGTCTGGTCCGGGTGGATCGCCGCGGCCACCCGAGGGCAGGCCAGAAGGTCCCTTGCGTGCCGCGTACTCAGCCGCGACATGAACACCAGCTCGGGACCGGGTTGCAGGGCGTACAGCACCGGAGCCGCCCACGGCCCGTCCGCCGAGCACGTGGCCAGGGTCATGACGCGGTTCTCCTCCAGCAGCTGCCGGAAGACGTCCACCGCCCGCAGGTCCGCGGGCGCTTCAGGGCGTCTGGAAGACGTGGCGAACGACCTCCTCCAGGCTCCCGTGGCGCGCGGTGAAGATCGGGGTGTCCCGCAGGGTGTAGGGCCGCGCCGCGGTGCTCCGCAGGCTCGTGACGAGTTCGAGGAAGCGCTCGGGGTCGTCCGTCTCGTAGCCCACCACGAACTCCCAGTCGCTCAGTCCCGTGCTGTACAGCAGGATCTGTTCGATCCCTTCGAATCCGTGCCCGACCCGGGCGTGTTCCAGCATCATCTGCCGCCGGTCCTCTGCGGGCAACTGGTACCACTCGTGGGTCTTGCTGAAGGGGTAAACCACCAGGTAGCGCTTGCGGGGACCCGGGACCTGGACGCTCGTGCCGCTGCGTCCGGTGTACTGGGACGGGCGGACGAAGCCCCACAGGGCGCACACGCAGCGCAGGTCAGTACCCAGAAGGGACTCTGCCGCCCTCTGGTAGGGCTCCAGCTCCTGGGCCGCGACCCACAGCCCGAGGTCCACGCCCGAGCGGAGCCCCACCAGGTCGTACGTGTAGACGGCAGCCACGCCGGAGACCGCTGCGGCGCGTTCCACCGCCTCCCGCACTCGGGCGGCCTGCTGGGACGTCCGGTATCCGGGCGGCACCTCGTAGAAGAGGAAGCCGTGCACGCGGGGCTCGGCCATGTGCATCCCCCGAGCGCTAGGGAGCGGCTTTACGCACGGCGCGCGGCCCGGCGCCGCCGGGATGCGCTAGGCCGGGGACTGCGGCGGGCCCGCACCGCCGGACGCCCCCGGCGGCGCAGGCCCCTGCGGAGCGCCGCCACGTCCTCCGTCCGGACCGCGTAGGACCGTCCCTGCCGCGTGGCGGGCAGCTTACCCTGCCGGATGTACTTGTACACCGTCAGGCGGCTCACCCCGAGGCGCCGGGCGGCCTCCTCCGCGCGGATCCAGTTGGCCGGGGCCTCAGCCGGTGCCGGGGGCTGCGTCACAGGGCCCGTGTCCGCCACCGCCCGCAGGGCCGCGGCGGTACGCCGGATGGCTTCCTCGATCTCCCGAGGCCCCATCCTCCGCTGCGCCGCCTGCGCCTTCACGATCTCCACCGTCATCTCCAGGATGGACGACACCATGAACCTCCTGCCTCGTCGGACTGTGCCCTCCCTCCCTCGGGCGAGGCAACACCAATACGATACCGCACGCTTTCGATGCCGTGCACCATGGGAGCCACCGCTGCACTTGGGCCCGGCCCAGACCCCTGGCGGGTCAACGGCGCGCGGGATCTGGCGTGGTGGGCGATCTCCCCTTCGGGGCGACCTGTAGCGCGCTCCCACGGCGCAGCCGGCGCCGAAGCCCGCGGCGGGACGTTTTGACACCCCTACCGCCCTCGCCCATACTTGCGGCAAAGCACGTGGCCCGTGCCGGTTCAAGGACCGCAAGGGCCTGCCGATCTAGGGGTTTGGGGGAGTCGCGAGGGCGATGGAGATCCGGACCGTGGGGGCCTACCTGCAGGCGGCGGCGCACGACGACCGCCTGACCCGCACCACGCACCACTACATCGCGGACATGCTCGAGTACTTCGGCCCGGAGAAGGTGTTCGAGGGGATCTACGGGATGCGCCGCCAGCTGGAGGACATCGTGAACTTCTTCCGGGCCCACTCCATGGCCATGGAACGCCGGCTGCTGCTCCTGGTGGGGCCCCAGGGGTCCGGGAAGAGCATGACCGTGGACAAGCTCAAGCGGGCGTTGGAGGAGTACTCCCGTACGGAGGCGGGCCGCATCTACGCGGTGGAGGGGTGTCCGTTCCACCAGCACCCCTTCGACCTGGTCCCCCAGGAGGTGCTGCGGGCCCGGGGCTTCCACTGGCACGAGGAGGCCGTGCCGTGTCCGGTGTGCGACCGGCTCATCCATCGCCACGGGGGCTGGGAGCACGTCCCGGTGCAGCGGATCGAGCTGTCCGCGCGGAAGAAGGTGGGGATCGCCAAACACACGCCCACGGACCTCCGCCGCGAGGACATCACGAACTTCGTGGGCAACATCAACTTCGCCATGCTGAAGGAGCGGGGGTCCACCTACGACCCCGACGCCTACGACTTCGAGGGGAAGATCATCTGGGCCAACCGGGGGATCCTGGACTGGACGGAGGTGTTCAAGAGCCGCCGCCAGCTACTGTCCCTGCTGCTGGAGCTCATCCAGTCCAAGCGGATCGACCTCGCCAACTTCCCCACGGTTCACGTGGACTGCGTGGTCATCGGTCACTCCAACTACCCGGAGTACAACGTGTTCCTGTCCGAGGACATCATGGAACCCCTCCGGGGCCGGATCCACAAGATCGACTTTCCGTACAACCTGGACCTGGCGGGGGAGATGGAGATCTACCGGCAGCTGGTGGAGCGGGCGAACCGGGTCCGGGGGGAACGCAAGCACGCGCCCCAGGACGTGTACGAGCTGGCAGCCCGCTACGCCCTCAAGACGCGCGCGGACTCCGGCGGGATGAAGGGGCTGAGCCCGCGGTTCTTCGAGGACGCGTTCTCCACCGCCTACGTGCGGGCGGACCGGTGCCTGGACCTGGAGGTGCTGAGCGAGGCCATCGAGCGGACCTTCGAGCACCAGTCCCTGAAGGACCTGAACCTGAAGGAACTGCTCCGGCAGTTCGAGGAGACGAAGATGGAGTTCGTCCACGAGAAGGTCTGCCTGATCGTGGAGCGGATCGTACCGGAGCACTTCTTCGACTACGGCCAGAACCTGTACCGGAACTACCTGGACGCGGTGCGCCGGAGCGTGGTGGGCGAGCCCCTGGCGGAGCGGGAGAAGGAGCTGGTGGACGAGGTGGAGGGGATCCTGGTCCACAAGCGGCAGATCAGCCGGCAGGGGCGGGTGGCCTTCCAGAACGTCCTGGCGGAGCGGTACGAGGAGCTGTGGGAGATGCCCTACACGGAGAACGAGCACCTCCGCCCCGTGATCAACGAGGTGGTGTTCAACAAGATCAAGAACTGCCTCCGGCTGTACGACAAGACGGACGACCTGGACCCCACCAGCCGGGAACTGCTGGAGGTGCTGTACCGCAGCGCGCTCTCGGAGCACGGGTACTGCGAGGTGTGCGCCCGCAGCCTGTTCCGGATCCTCGGGCGGAGCGTGTGAGGGGGTCATGCGGATCCACCGGGGGCGCATCGCCCAGCACAAGCACGACGAGCTTCTCCGGACGTACCTGAAGCAGAACCTCCACGAGCTGATCCAGCAGAAGGAGCTGGTGGTGGACGGCAAGGTGAAGACCCAGCTGTCCACCCTGGACCTGCCCACCCTGCGATACGGGGACGACGAAGCGTACCTGGCTCAGGGGGCGGGCGGGTCCGGTCGGGGCGGGGGCGGGGACGAGGGGGCCCAGGCCGTGGGGGGCTTGCTGGGCGGCGACCACCACGGGCCGGAGGTGCGGGTAGAGCTGGACTTCGACGAGTTCGTGCGGCTGGCGCAGGAGGTGTTGCTGGAGGAACTGGAGCTGCCGGCCCTCCAGCGGGTCCCGCGGGGCGGGGAGGTGGAGACGGAGGACCTGCCGGAGCTGGACGACCTGGACCGGATCGGCCTGTCCGCGGACCTGAACCTGGAGGAGACGTTGCTGGCGAGCCTGATGCGCAACGTGCGGGAGCGGGGGGTCTTGGACTACGACGTGGACGTGCGGCAGGACGGGTGGTACTTCGTCGAAGACCCCCGGGCGGCCCGCAACCACCGCTCCCTGGAGGTCTACGTGCTGGACATCTCCGGGTCCATGCGGGGGGACTACCTGGCGCTGGTCCGCAAGACCATCTTCCTCCTGTGGTACGCCCTGGAACGGCGGTACCCCACCAACCTCCGGCGCTACGTGGTCTTCCAGGACGTGGCGGAGGAGAAGACCCGGGAGGAGTTCTTCTCGGTGGAGAGCAGCGGGGGGACCCACATCTCGTCGGGGTTCGAGAAGGCCATGGAGATGCTGGAGGGGGTGTCGGAGTACGACACCTACCTGTTCCTGTTCACGGACGGCGAGACCAGCAGCGGGGACTTCGAGCTGGCCAAGCGGAAGTACGAGGAGGCCCTGGACCGGTTCGACCTGGTGTGCTACGGGCACGTGAACCCGGGCAGCCGGGGGGTCGGTGGGTTCAGCGAGTACGTGCAGGAGGTGGCGCGGCGGCGGCCCAACGCCACCTTCGCAAACCTGGTGGATCTGGACTCGGTGCGGGAGGCCCTCCGGGAGTTCCTCACTCGGGTGGACGGGGGAGGCAGAGGGTGCGGGAGTACGAGGCGGTCATCGCGCGGGTGGAGGAACTAGCCCGCCAGCTGGGGCTGCGCTGGGACCCGGTGGTCTTCCGGATGAGCGAGGCCGAGGAGATCGCCGAGGTGGCCAGCATGGGGCTGCCGAACCGGTTCGTGCACTGGTACTGGGGCGGGGCCTACAAGGAGATCCGGCTGCAGCAGGACAAGTCCCTGCTCAGCATCCTGGAGCTCGTCCTGAACAGCCGCCCCGCGTACGCCTTCCTGCGGCGGTCCAACACCTACCTGCAGAACGTGTTGGTGATCGCCCACGTGTACGGCCACGCGGACTTCTTCGCCAACAACCACTGGTTCCAGAAGTCCAACAAGAACATGCTGAACGAGGCGGAGCGCCACGCCCGCACCTTCCGGGCGTACGAGGCCCGCTACGGGCGCGAGACGGTGGAGGCCCTGTTGGACAGCTGCCTGACGGTGGCCGCCAGCGTGAACGCGTTCGAACGGGATCCGGCCCGCCGGCGTAAGCGGCTGGTGTACTTCCTGGAGGAGCACGCGCCCCTGGAGCCGTACGAGCGGGAGGTGCTGCAGGCGATCCGAGAGGAGGCGGAGTACTTCGACCTGATCCAGAGGACCCACATCACCAACGAGGGTTGGGCGACCTTCGTGGAAGCCACGCTCCTGCGGGAGCTCCTCACCGCGCGGGAGTGGGCGGAGGTCTGCGTGCACCTGTGCGCGCGCCCCACGCCCTACACCCTCGGCTACGCCCTGTTCGGGGCGATCCGCCGCCGAAGGGGTTTCGAGGGGGCCCTGGCGGCCCGGCGGTACTACGAGGACGTCCGGCTCATCGACGAGACCTTGACTCAGGACCTGGTGGACCGGCTGGACCTGTTCGTGTACGACCCGCGGGACCGCAGCCGGAACACCCAGGTGGACGCGGTGAAGGAGATGCTCATCGAACAGAAGCTGTACCGGGGCGAACCGCGGGTGGAGGTGGAGGATCCCGACCACCCCCGGGACCTGGTCCTGGTGCACGTGGAGGAAGGGCGCAAGCTGGACCCCCGGCGCATCGCCCTGTACCTGAAGGCGGTGCACGGCCTGTGGAAGCACCCCGTGCGGCTGCGGGCGAACGGCAAGCTGTACACCTTCGACCGGCGCGGGCTGTCCACTGCTTGAGGGGGCTTCGGGGGTCGGGTGCTATAATGGGGCCGAAGTCCTAGGCCACGGCGCGACTTGCGGGCGCCGGGTGGGGAGCAGCGCAGAAGGGGGTATCGCCGTGATCCGGATGAAGGTGAAGGGCGTGGCGATGGACCAGCACATGAACCCTGTGGTGCTGCTCACGGACACCGACGAGCGGATGGCCCTGCCCATCTGGGTGGGGGCGGCGGAGGCCCAGGCCATCGCCCTGCAGCTGCAGGGGGTCACCCCGCCCCGGCCCATGACCCATGACCTGATGCGGTCCATCCTGCAGGAGATGTCGGTGTCCCTGACCCGCATCGTGGTGTGTGACGTCCGGGACCAGACCTACTACGCGGAGATCCACCTGAAGCGGGAGGGCAAAGAACACACCATCGACTCCCGGCCCAGTGACGCCATTGCGCTGGCGCTGCGGATGCAGGCGCCCATCTTCGTGGACGAGAAGGTGGCGGCCCACGCGATCCCCCTCAAGGGCACGGACGACGAGGAGATGGAGGAGTGGCGCCGCTTCCTCGAGACCGTGAAGCCCGCGGACTTCCGGAAGTCGCTGCACTAGGTCACAGGGCCAGGCCGCCCGTGACCACCAGGGTCTGCCCGGTGATGTAGCCGGCCTCGTCGGAGGCCAGGAATACCACCGCCTCGGCGACCTCCTCGGGGGTGGCGAACCTCCCTACGGGGATCTCCTCCTCGATCCGTCGCCGGTCCTCCGGGCTGCGGGTGGCGTGGACGCGGGTGTCCGTGTAGCCGGGAGCCACCGCGTTGACGCGGATCCTGGGTGCCAAGGCGTGGGCGAGGCATCGCGTGACCATGAGCACCGCCGCCTTGCTGACCGCGTAGTGGGGAGCACCGGGACCGGGCAGCAGGCCCCGCATGGAGCCCACGTTGACGATGGAGCCCCCCTGCGGCATCACCCGGGCCGCGGCGCGGCTGAGGAAAAACGGGGCCTTCACGTGCAGGTCCATCTGCTCGTCCCACAGGGCCTCCGTGACCTCCCACAGCCCGGTACGGTCCACCAGCCCTGCGTTGTTCACCAGCACGTCGAGCCGGCCGAAGGTCCTTACGGTTTCGGCCACCAGCCGCTCGCAGGCCGCTGCCTCCCGCAGGTCCGCCTGTAGGACGGCGGCCCGGCCTCCGGCTTCCTCGACCCGCGCCGCCACGCGCTCCGCGCCGGAGCTGTTGGACCGGTAGTGCACCACCACGGCTGCCCCGCGGCGCCCGAATGCCACGGCACACGCCTCCCCGATCCCGCTGCTGGCACCGGTGACGAGTACGGTCCGGCCCGAAAAGTCCACGGCTAGTTCTTTCGGGAAGCGGGGCGTGTCTCCTACACGAGCACGTGTTCGCAAAAACAGCAGTCTATTCCGGCAGGATTGCGGCTATCCCGCGGTAAATACCTCTGGCTGCCGGGCAGGGGCCCGGACTTCCGACGGCGTTTTTCGGAGGGATCCGGATGGCCCGCCAGCGCATGGCCGCGTGGATGGTGGCCTTCGTGACGGTGCTGGGCGTTGCAGCAGCCGCGGGGGCCCAGACCCGCGAGTACACGGTCCAGCCAGGGGACACGTTGTACTCCATCGCGCGGCGTTTCGGGACCACGGTGGACGAGCTCGTCAGGCTCAACGGCCTTGCGGACCCGCACCGGCTTCAGGCGGGCCGCCGGCTTACCGTCCCCGGGCCAGGGCAAGGCGGGGCCGCCTCCGCCCGCGTCCACGTGGTGGAGCCCGGCGACACCTTGTGGAGCCTGGCGCGACGTTACGGGACCACCCCCGCGGAGCTGGCCCGCGCGAACGGCATGGGACAGGAGGACGTTCTCCGCGTCGGGCAGGAGCTGCGGGTCCCGGGTCCGGAGCAGCCCCTGCGCCTCCGGCAGGTCGGTGCGGTTTCGTCCCGTGGGTTGGCCCTGGTGAGCCTGGCGCGCCGCTTCCTGGGTGTCCCGTACCGGTGGGGAGGCACAGGCCCGGGAGGGTTCGACTGCTCCGGCTTCCTGTACACGGTGTTCAGCCGGATGGGCGTTCAGCTTCCGCGGACCTCCTTTGAGATGTTCCGGTCGGGCCGACCGGTCCCCCGCGCGCAGCTGCAGCCCGGTGACTTGGTGTTCTTCACCACGTACGCGCCCGGCGCGTCCCACGCGGGGATCTACATGGGCGGGGGGCAGTTCATCCACGCCTCGTCCGCAGGGGGAGGCGTCCGCATCGACCCCCTGAGCAAGCCTTACTACAGCGCCCGCTACCTCGGAGCCCGGCGGTACTTCTGAGCCCTCGGACACCCCGCGTCGCGCGGCGGCAGCTTCGGGCGTAGGATTATCCATGCTGTGTCCGCGTTCAGGCTCGCCGGTGCGGTGGCCGCTGCGAAGGCTGTGGCGGGCGCAACCCGTGTACTCCGCCTGGGCGGCGGGACGGTGCTCCCGGGCAGGGTGGCCCGGTGGCTGTTCCCCCGGGTGCTGGAGGAACTGACCGGGACACTGGATCCGGTAGTGGTGGTCAGCGGGACGAACGGGAAGACCACCACCGCGCGCCTCGTGGCCCGGGCGCTGGAGGTTGCGGGGCTCCGGACCGTGTCGAACCGTGCCGGCGCGAACCTGCAAGCGGGACTGGTGGCCTCCGTGGCGCTGGCTAGCGACCTCCGCGGGAGGCCCCGGGCGCAGGCAGCCGTGTTCGAGGTGGACGAGGCGACCCTTCCGGCGGTCCTGCCGGTCGTGCGCCCGCGCGTCCTGGTCCTCACGAACCTGTTCCGCGACCAGCTGGACCGGTACGCGGAGGTGGAGCGGGTGGCGGAGGGCTGGCGCCGGGCTCTCGCGAGCCTCGAGCCCACCGCGGTGGTGTGCTACAACGCGGACGACCCCCAGGTGGCGGATGTGGCACGGCTAGCCCCCGCAGCGCTGCCTTTCGGGATCGAGGACGCGTCTGCCGGCCGGGAGGCTCTGGAGGAGGCCGCGGACGCCCGCTTCTGCTACCGGTGCGGCGTCGCGTACCGGTACTCCGTGGTGTTCCTGTCCCACGCGGGCCACTACGCCTGCCCGGCGTGCGGGTGGTCGCGGCCGGCACCGTCCGTGCGCGCGGAGAGCGTCAGGCTGGTGGGGACCTCGGGTGCCGAGGTGCTGCTCCGGTGGGACGGCGAGGGGTTCGTGGTCCGCAGCGGGCTTCCCGGGCTGTACAACGTCTACAACCTGGTGGCGGCCGCCGCCGCGTGCCGGGCCCTGGACCTGCCGGCTGACGTCTGGCGCCGGGCCGCGGAGTCCGTGCGGCCCGCTTTCGGACGGGGCGAGCGGCTCACCTGGGACAGGATCGAGCTCCAGATCCTGCTGGTGAAAAACCCGGCGGGCTTCAACGAGGTACTCCGCCTGGTGGTGCGGGAGCAGCCCCGGTCCCTGCTGCTGGCCATCAACGACCGCACCGCGGACGGCCGCGACGTGTCGTGGCTGTGGGACGTGGAGTTCGAACGGCTGCAGGGGCTGGCCGCCCACGTGACGGTGAGCGGGCTGCGGGCGGAGGACATGGCCCTGCGGCTGAAGTACGCGGGCTGGCCGGAGGAGCGTACCACGGTGGAGCGGGATCTGGCGCGCGGCCTCCGCCGGGCGCGGGACCGCACGCCCGCGGGCGGAGTGCTGTTCTGCCTGCCCACCTACACCGCCATGCTGGAGCTGCGCCGGGTGCTGTCCCGGTGGGGCGTGGTGGCCCCGTTTTGGGAGGACTGAGTGGACCTCGTTCTGGTGCACCTGTTCCCGGACCTGTTGAACCTCTACGGCGACCGCGGCAACCTCGTGGCGCTGCGGGAGCGGGCGCGGCACCGCGGGATCCACGTGGTGGTGAAGGAGGTGCGGCTGGAAGACGACCTGCCCGGTGACGGGGACCTGTACCTCCTGGGCGGCGGGGAGGATCGCCAGCAGGCCCTGGTGGCGCGGGCATTGCAGCAACACGCGGGCACCCTGCGGGCGGCGGTGGCAAGTGGTGCCGTGATCCTGGGGGTGTGCGGGGGCTACCAGCTGTTGGGGCACGGGTATCGCGCCGCAGACGGCCACCAGCTACCGGGCCTGGGGCTGCTGGACGTGACCACGGAGCACCCGGGGCACCGGGCCCGGCGGCTGGTAGGAAACGTGGTGGCGAGCTGCACGCTACCGGGCGTGGGGAGTCTGGTGGGGTTCGAGAACCACGGCGGCCGCACGCGTCTGGGCCCGGGGGTGCAGCCTTTCGCCCGGGTCCGTGTGGGCTTTGGTAACAACGGGGAGGATGGGACGGAAGGCGCGTGGTGCGGCACGGTGTTCGGCACCTACCTGCACGGCCCGGTGTTGCCGAAGAACCCCCGTCTCGCGGACCACCTCCTGACCCTGGCCCTCCGGCGACGGCACGGGGACGTGCGGCTGCAGCCCTTGGACGACCGGTGGGAGGAGGCCGCGCACACGGCGGCCGCGGCCCGCGCAGGTCTCCGCCTACGGCGCTAGCGCCTCACCTGGGCCAGGACGGCTCCGGCGACCACAGCGGCAGCCCCCACCAGCTGCAGCGGTTCCAGGGTCTCCCGGAACACCGCATAGCCCAGCAGGCCCGCCACCACGGGCTCCACCGTGGCCACGATACTGGCCCGGCTGGCCTGCACCGTCCGCAGCCCGGCCACGTAAAGCCACTGCGCGAGCAGCGTGGTCACCAGCCCCAGGTACAGGAGGGGGGCCAGGGCCGGGGTCACCGCGGACGGCAGGAGGCGGTGCGGGGACACGCCCGCGGCGGTGGCCATGAGCGCCAGGAACACCGTGCCGAAGCCGAGCGCATAGACCAGGACCACGAGGGGCGGGTACCGCCGGAGCGCTAGCTTGCCGAAGATGCTGTACAGGCCGTAGGTGAGACCCGAAGCTAGGCCCGCCAGCACCCCCGGCAGGTCCGCGCGCAGCGCGGACGGGTCGTAGGCCCTCACCACGAGGCCGCAGCCCCCGAACGCGAGCCCGAGGCTGAGAAGCTTTGCCCGCGACAGCTCCTCCCCGAACAGGACAGCGCTCAGGCCGGTGACCCACGCGGGAGCCGTGTACAGCAGCACCGCCGCGGTAGCCACGGTGGTGCGTTCGATGGCGGTGAAGTACGCGAGGAAGAACAGGGCGATGCTGACGAATCCGTAGCCCGAGAACAGGACGAGATCCCGGGGCCGCACTGCTAGGTGCTCCCGGTGGGTGGCGGACGCGGCCACGAGGGCTCCCGCGAACGCCAGGCCCGCGCGCCACACGGAGGCCTCGAAGGCGCCCACGCCTGCGGCGGTCGTGAAGCGCACCGCGATGCCCAGGCTGCCCCACAGCACCGCAGCGGCCAGGACCAGGAGGTAGCCGGAGAAGCGCTGCCGCACGCCCCTTGGGGTTCGGCCCGGGGACCGCGGATCCCTGGCGGTATACTGGAGGAGCAGACCCTAGAGCCGGGAGGTGCGGCGGTGGCGCTGCAGGACGTGCGCGTAGCGGTGCTGGCGGAGGACCTGTACGAGGACCTGGAGCTGTGGTACCCGCTGCTGCGGCTGCGGGAGGCGGGCGCGGACGTGCGCGTCGTGGGCCCCCGGGCGGGCGAGGTGTACAAGAGCAAGAACGGCTACCCCGTCAAGGCGGACGTGGGCATGGAGGAAGCGAGGCCGGAGGACTTCGACGCGGTGGTCATTCCGGGCGGGTACGCACCGGACCGCATGCGGCGCCACCGGGCCATGGTGGAGTTCGTCCGGGCCGTGCACGAGGCGGGCAAGCCCGTGGCCTTCATCTGCCACGCGGGTTGGGTCCCCGCCTCCGCGGGGATCGTGCGGGGCCGGACGGTGACCAGCTTCCCCTCCATCCGCGACGACCTGGTCAACGCCGGCGCGCGCTGGGTGGACCAGGAGGTGGTGGTGGACGGGAACCTGGTGTCGTCCCGCATGCCCGCGGACCTGCCCGCCTTCTGCCGGGCGCTGCTAGATCTGCTGGCCAGGGTGAAGGTGGCGTGAGCGCGCCGATCCCCCTGGCGGAAGCCGCGCGGCGCCTCCAGCGTGCGGCTCAGGAAGCAGGGTTGGCGCTGGATCCGCGTACCGTGACGTTCCGGCCCGGGCCCTTCCCGTGCTACGAGTACGTCCTGCGCCTGCAGCAGGCTCACACTCTGATCAACATGCCCGCGGCCTGGGTGGAGTCCGAGGCGTGGCAGGACCAGCTGCGGGATCCCATGGCGAAAGCCCGCCGCTACCTGGAGCAGTTCGTGCCGATCCAGGAGCGGGTGGACCTGGCCGCGCGGGGGGTGCGGCGGTTCCAGCAGGTGCTGAAGCCGTGACCGCCGTGCCGGTGCTGGAGCAGATCCCCACCGGCCCCATCGGGACGAACTGCTACGTGTACGGGGACGCGCAGGCTGCCCGGGGCTGGGTGATCGACCCCGGGGAGGATCCCGACGTCATCGCCGAGGTGCTCCGAGGCCACGGGCTGACCGTGGAGGCCCTGGTGATCACCCACGCGCACTGGGACCACGTGGGCGCGGTCCGCGCCCTGCGGGAGCTCACCGGGGCTCCGTTCCTGGTCCCGGAGGGCGAGGTGGAGGACCTTCGCGCGGCCGCCACCCGCGCGCAGCTCATGGGGGTGTACATCGACCCTCCGCCAGCGCCCGACGGCCTCCTGCGGGACGGCGACGTGCTGCGGGTGAGCTCGCTCGAGCTGCGGGTGGTACACGCGCCAGGCCACACCCCGGGCCACGTCATCCTGGTGGGCGACGGGCTGGCGTTTGTGGGCGACGTGGTCTTTGCGGGCAGCGTGGGACGCACCGACCTCCCGGGTGGGGACTGGAAGACGCTGGAACACACCCTGAAGACCAAGATCCTCACGTTGCCCGACGACACTGTCCTATACCCGGGCCACGGACCGGCCACCACCGTGGGCCGGGAGCGGCTCAGCAACCCGTTCCTGGTGGGACTCGGGGACACCGGGGGGTGAGCCCTGTCCTGGTGTTCGTGCACGGCGCCGGGGCGACCGGCCGGGTGTGGCAGAGCCAGCTGCTGGACTTTCCCCAAAGCCGCGCCCCTGACCTCCCAGGACACCCCGCCGGTCGGCTCCTTGCGACCGTAGAAGCGTACGCTGCGTGGCTGTTGGACGACCTGCGTGCGTCCGGCTCCTTGCATCCGGTGCTGGTGGGCCACTCCATGGGGGGCGCGGTGGCGCTGCACGCGGCCCTGGCGGCACCCCAGCAGCTTTCGGGCCTGGTGCTGGTGGGGACGGGCCCGAGGCTCCGGGTCAACCCCAAGTTCCTGCAGGGGCTCGTGCACACTCCGCACGCGACCCTGGACCGGTTCGTGGAGCTGTGCTTCGGACCCCACGCGCCCGAACGGGTGAAGGCGAAGGTGCTGGAGTCTGCCCGGCACCTGGGCCCGGAGGTGCTGCGGCAGGACCTGGAAGCCTGCAACGCCTTCGACGTGACCGGCCGACTGGAGGAGGTGCGCCTGCCGACCCTGGTGGTGTGTGGGGAGCGGGACGTGATGACCCCGCCGGCCCTTTCCGCCGAGTTGCACGCCGGAATCCGGGGCTCCACCCTGGTCGTTGTTCCGGAAGCAGGGCACATGGTGTTCGCGGAGCGCAGGCGGCTGTTCCGCGACACCGTCCGGACGTTCCTGAAGCAGCTGGCCGCGCGGGGGTGAGGACGTGTTCCGGATGCCACAGGATGCGCAGCTGGTAGAGCTGCGGCTGCGGGTGAGGGACCTCGCCAGGGCCCTGGAGTTTTACGGGGACCTGCTGGGGTTGCAGCCGGAAGGACAGGACGCCGCCGGAGTGCGGCTTGTACCGGCGGGGCGGGGATTTGCGCTGGAGCTGGAACACGTGTCGGAGGCGTCCCCTCGGCCCCAGGGATCTGTGGGCCTTTACCACTTCGCCCTCCTCCTCCCGGACCGTGCCGCTCTGGCGCAAGTGGTCCGGCGGCTGGTGGACGCGGAGTGGCCTCTGGAGGGCGCGAGCGACCACGGGGTGTCGGAGGCTTTCTACCTGAGCGATCCCGAGGGCAACGGGCTGGAGCTGTATCGCGACCGGCCTCGCGAGCTGTGGCCGTGGCGGGGCGGTGAGCTGCGCATGGTGACCAAGGCCCTGGACGTGGCGGCGCTGCTGCGCGAGGCTCGCTCCCCCGCACCCCTGCACCCGGGCACCCGCCTGGGCCACGTGCACCTGTCGGTGGCGGACCTGGAACAGGCGGAAGCCTTCTACGCGGGCGTGCTGGGCCTTGCGGTGACACAGCGCAGCTACCCCGGAGCCCTGTTCTTCGCCGCGGGCGACTACCACCACCACGTGGGGGCCAACGTGTGGGGGACGCGCCGTCCGGCTCCCGAGGGCAGCACGGGGCTGGTGCGGTACGTGTGGTCCACCCCACCCGGCACCGCGGCGTCCCTGGCAGGGGACCTGCACGAGCGGGGGGTCCCGCACCGGCACGCCGACGGGCAGGTGCGGTTGGTCGACCCCGCGGGTGTGGAGGTGGTGGTCCGCGACCGGACTACGGGGCCGGAGCGGGCGGCTCGCACAACGGGAGTTCCACCGTGAAGCACGCGCCTCCCTCCGGGCGGTTGTGGGCCCGGATGGTTCCTCCGTGGTCCCGGACGATGCCGTACGAGATGGACAGGCCCAGGCCCGTCCCCTCGCCCAGTTTCTTGGTGGTGAAGAAGGGGTCGAACACCCGGCCGAGGTACTCGGGAGGGATGCCCGGGCCGGTGTCCGCGAACTCCACCACAGCGCAGTCGCCGACGCGGTCGGTCCTGACCCGGAGGGTGCCCGGTCCCGATCCCATGGCCTGCAGGGCGTTCTGGACGATGTTGGTGAACACCTGCTGCAGCTGCACCGCGTTCGCCCGCACCCACAAGGGGTCCGGGTAGAAGCGGGGGACCAGCACCACCTCGCCCACATCCCAACGGAAGGCCTCCAGCGCCCTGCGCACCACCGGGTTCACGTCCAGGACCTCCCGCTCTACAGGCTGCGGGCGCGCGAACGTCAGCAAGCTGTGGATGATCTGCCGGGCCCGGTCCGCCTCCCGGACCACGATCCCCGCGTACCCGCGCAGGTCCTCCGGGAGCGCGGGGTCGGACTCCAGCAGCTGGGCGTACCCCAGCACGGACGTGAGCGGGTTGTTGAGCTCGTGGGCCACGCCTGCCACCAGCTCGCCCACCGCGGAAAGCTTCTCCGCCTGCACCAGCTGCGCTTGCGCTTGCTCCAGGGCCTGCGTCCGTTCCGCCACCAGCCGCTGCAGGTCGGCCTGGTACGCCTGGAGCCGCTGGCGCGAGTCCTGCAGCTCCGCCGCCATCTGGTTGAACACCCGCGCCATCTCCGCCGTCTCGTCCCGCCGACGCCCCACTTCCACCCGCGCGTCCAGGCGTCCGTCCCGCACCCGTTCCATGGCCTCCCGGAGGGCCTCCAGAGACGCTGTCATGGACCGGGTGAGGGCCAGCAGCACGAGGAAACCGCCCAGCAGCCCCACCACCGCGGCCGCGGAGAAGGTCTGCACGAAGGAGACCACGGAGGCGTTGACCAGCCCGACGTCCGCGAGGGCCCGATCCTGCTCCACCTGCAGCAGCGGGCGCAGGGTCTCCAGACGCGAGGTGACCTGCTGTGCCTCCCACGCTACGGCGCGGACCGCGCCAGGGCCGTGCAGCCGGCTCAAGTGGCCCTCCGCGCGGGCAGCCGCCTCGCGCACGGCAGCGGCCATGGCCCGTGCCTCGGGGACGGCGGTCAGGTGCTCGAGCTCTTCCAGCAGGCGCAGGTCGGACTGGGCCGGGGCGGCCGCTTGCGGGGCCCGCAAGTCGACCGCACGGGCCAGGGCGGAGGACAGCCGCCTGTAGAAGCGGGACTCGAACTCCAGGGTGACCTGCAGGGCCTGGCTGAGTCGTCGGGCCCGCTCGCTGTTGCGGGCCAGGTTTCGCAGGAAACCCGGAAGCCACGCGGCGCCTTCCAGCGCCTTCAGCCGGGAGGCGCCCCCCACCGCCTGCCGCTGTGCCTGGTCCAGGTGGCGTTGCAAAACCAGCCGGAGTTGCTCGTGGCAGAGCAGGAGGGGGGTCAGCCGGTCCGGCATCCGAGCGCCGTTCGCGAGGAACGCCTGAGCGGCGCGGTCGCAGGTGAAAGCGAGGGCCCGCGCCCGCGCTGCCTCCGGACCGGCTCCCCCTAGGAGGCGGTGCGGGTCCTGCGCCAGACGTTCCAGGTGGGAGCTCAGCAGGTAGGCCAGCAGCCGGTTCTCCTCCGGGCTTGCGGACGGGTCCAGGGCGCGCCGAAGGACGTAGAACAGCCGCCGCTCCAGCAACCCCAGGGCGGTGAGGACCTGCAAGCTGGCCCGGTCGGCCTGGTAAACGCGCCGGGTTACCTGCGCGATCCACGTGCCCGCGAAGGCGGAAGCGGCGAGCAACGCCGCCAGGAGGAGGGAGACCGCCAGGTACCCTGCCAGGATCCTGCGCCCGATGCGCGAACGCATCTTAGGGGTATCTTCCGGGAGGCCCCCGAGCCCTGGCAAGCTGGAGGAGCAGTGCGCTACGTGGACCTCAACTGCGACCTGGGCGAGTCGTTCGGCCCGTACCGGCTCGGCAACGACGAGGCGGTGCTGGCGTACGTGACCTCCGCGAACGTGGCCTGCGGGATGCACGCGGGCGACCCGCTGGTCATGCGGAAGACGGTCCAGCTGTGCCGGGAGCGGGGCGTGGCCGTGGGGGCGCACCCAGGCTATCCGGACCTGTGGGGGTTCGGCCGCCGCGCCCTGCCCATGACCCCGGACGAGGTGTACGCCTTCCTGCTGGCCCAGGTCGGGGCCCTGGAGGCGGTGGCGCGCGCCGAGGGCGTGCGATTGCAGCACGTCAAGCCCCACGGCGCGTTGTACAACGTGGCCGCGCGGGACGAGGCCACCGCCGCGGCCGTGGCGGAGGCCGTGCGCCGGGCCTGGCCGGAAGCCATCCTGGTGGTGCTGAGCGGGTCTACCAGTGAGCGGGTCGCACGAGGTCTGGGCGTGCGGGTGGCGCGGGAGGCCTTCTGCGACCGCGGGTACCGCAGGGACGGCAGCCTGGTGCCGCGGGATCAACCGGGGGCGGTGCTTGTGGAGCCCTTCGAGGTGGCATCGCGCGCGGTGCGCATCGCCCACGGGGAGCCCATCGAGACCGTGGACGGCGGTGAGGTGGTGGTGGAGGCGGAGACCCTTTGCATCCACGGGGACACGCCCGGCGCGGCGGAGCTGGCCGCCGCGGTGCGGGCGGCGCTGGAGGAGGCCCACGTGCGGGTCCGCCCCATGGGAAGCTGGGTGTGAGGCGGTTCCTCCGGGCGGTCCTGGCCGCGGCGTTACTTCTGGCCGTGGGCTCGGGTGCGACAGGTGCGTACCTGGTCCGCAGGGCGTTCCCGCAGGTGCAGGGTACCCTGGTGGTGGCGGGGCTGCAGCAGCCGGTGGAAGTGATCCGCGACCCCTGGGGTGTCCCGCACGTGTACGCCCGCACCGAACACGACCTGTTCTTCGCCCAGGGCTACGTGCACGCGCAGGACCGGCTGTGGCAGATGGAGCTGAACCGCCGTACCGCCACCGGGCGGCTGTCCGAGCTTTTCGGCGAGCGCACCCTGCGCACCGACCGCTTCCTCCGGACCCTGGGGCTGCGGCAGGCAGCGGCGCTGGAGTGGGGGCTCCTCTCGGAGGACACGCGGGCGGCCCTGCGCGCCTACGCGGCCGGTGTGAACGCCTTCCTCCAGCAGAACCGCCACCGGCTGCCCCTGGAGTTCGTCCTCCTGCGTACCGCCCCGGAGCCGTGGACGCCGCTGGACAGCCTGAGCTTCGGCAAACTCATGGCGTACGAACTGGGCGGGAACTGGCAGACGGAGCTGCTCCGGGCGGAGCTGCTGCGGAGGCTGGGGCCGGAAGCCGTGGCGCGGCTGCTGCCCGGTGAGCTGCCGGACTCCCCCGTGATCGTCCCCGAGGCGGGATCCGGCCAGCATCGAGCGCCGGCAGCGGGCGCGGGGGCTCTGTCAGGGAGCAACAACTGGGTCCTGCGCGGGCAGCTCACAGACACGGGCCGCCCCTATCTGGCCAACGACCCACACCTTCGGGCGGGTCTCCCCTCCACCTGGTACACCGTACACCTGGAGGGCGGCCGGTACCGGGTCGCGGGCTTCAGCTTTCCCGGTGTGCCGGGGGTCGTGATCGGGCACAACGAGTGGATCGCGTGGGGAGTCACCAACGCCAACCCCGACGTGCAGGACCTGTTCGTGGAGCGTCTGCACCCCCGGGACCCTTCCCGCTACCTGTTCCGGGGCCGGTGGCATCCGGTACAGGTCCGGCGGGAGGAGATCCGGATCCGAGGCCGCGCCCCGGAGCAGTGGGTCGTCCGCAGCACTCACCACGGCCCCGTCCTCAACGGGGTGGTGGAGGGGTTGCGCGACGTGGTGGCGCTGCGGTGGACCGCGCTAGTGCCCACCACCGTGGCGGAGGGCGTGCTGCGGATCAACCGCGCCCGGAACTGGCGGGAGTTCCGGGAAGCGCTCCGGTACTTCCACGTGCCCAGCCAGAACTTCGTGTACGCGGACCGGGAGGGGAACATCGGCTACCAGCTGCCGGGCCGCATTCCGGTCCGGGCCAAGGGCGACGGCACCGTTCCGGTGCCCGGCTGGACCGGGGAGTACGAGTGGGTGGGCTGGGTCCCGTACGAGGCCCTGCCGAGTGCATTCAACCCGCCCAGGGGCTGGATTGCCACCGCCAACAACCGCATCGTACCGGCCGGCTTTCGCTACCTCCTGGGGAGCGAGTGGTCGGAGGGGCTACGGGCCCAGCGGATCGCGCAGGTGCTCACCGCCCGCGGCCGCCACACCCTGGAGGATCTCCAGCGGTTGCAGTTCGACCACGTGTCGTTGGCCGGCCGGCGCGTGGCTCCGGTCCTGAGCCGCGTGGAGGCGCCCGACGAAACGGTGCGGGCCGTGCAGGAGGACCTGCGTCGGTGGGACGGGACCCTGTCCGTGGACAGCCGCGCGGGGGCGGTGTACGAGGCGTTTCTGGTCCAGGCCGCGGAGTACCTGTTCCGGTCCCGGCTCGGCGACGGGCTGTGGGAACGTTACGCGTCGCGGCCGTTCGTCATGGCCGCGTTCCTGCGCCTGTGGGAACGCCCTTCGGACCCCTGGTGGGGCCCGGGAGGCCGCGACCGGGCCGCTTCCGAGATCCTGCGAAGGGCGGTCCGGTACCTGGAAGCTCGTCTGGGACGCGACCGGTCCCGGTGGACGTGGGGAGCCCTGCACCAGGTGCACTTCGCCCACGCACTGCTGCCCGTCCCTGTGTTGGGCCGGTGGCTCAGCGCGGGCCCCGTCCCCACACCCGGAGACGGCTGGACCGTCAACCAGGCGGCTTACTCCCTCCTGCAACCCTTCCGGCAGACCGTGGTGGCGTCCATGCGAATGGTGCTGGATGTCGGCGAGTGGGACCGCTCCGTGGCGGTACACACCACGGGGCAGTCGGGGCTGCCGGGCCACCCCCACCGGGCGGACCTGCTCCCCCTGTGGGCGTCGGGGCGGTACCACCCCCTTTTGTGGTCGCGCGCAGCCGTCGAGCAGCAGGCGCGTAGCCGTTTACTCCTGCGCCCCGCGGGCCGGGTTCCTTGACCGGCCCGGGACCCCGTGGTACGCTCTGGCTACCAAACGTTTGGTAGGCCACATGGCGGAAGCCGGGATCCGTCCCAAGCACGAAGAGCTGCTGGCCGCGGCGGTGCGGATGTTCCGACAGAAGGGGTACCACGACACCTCCATGCAGGACCTGGCGGAGGCGGTGGGTATCCAGCGGGGCAGCCTGTACCACTACATCGAGGCCAAGGAAGACCTCCTGTGGGACATCATGGATCGCGCCATGCGGCGGCTGCTGGACGCGGTGGAGCCCGTGGCAGCCTCCTCCGTTCCGGCGTCGGAGAAGCTGCGGCGCGCCGTGCAGGCCCACCTGGCGGTAGCCGCCGAGCACCGGGACGAACTCGTGGTCCTGCATGTGGAGCTGAAGAGCCTCTCGGCTGCCAGGCGCGAGCGCATGCTGGCCCTGCGGGACCGCTACGAAGGGCTGTTCCGCCGGATGGTGGAGGAAGGGGTGCGGACGGGCGAGTTCAGGGCCGCGGACCCGAAGACCGTGGGGCTGGCCATCCTGGGCGCGTGCAACTGGTTCACCACCTGGTTCCGCCCCGAGGGGCCCCTGTCGGCCGCGGACTTCGCCCGGGCGTTCGCGGACCTGTTCCTAGAAGGGTTGGTGCGTTCACCCCAGCGTCAGGGAGGTTAGCGGTGCCGAGCCGGAACATCCGCCGCGCGGCGGTCCTCGGAGCAGGAACCATGGGGTGCCAGCTGGCCGCGCTGCTGGCCAACGCGGGCGTGCCCGTCTTACTCCTGGACATCGTGCCCACGGAGCTGACCGACGAGGAGCGGCGCCGGGAGCTCACCCTGAGCCACCCGGAAGTCCGCAACCGGCTGAGCCGGGCCGGCCTGGAACGGGCTCTGCAGATGCGGCCCGCGGCGTTCACGGCCCCGGAGCGGGCCCAGCTGGTGACCGTGGGGAACCTGGAGGACGACCTGCACCGGATCGCGGACTGCGACTGGATCATCGAGGCGGTGGTGGAGGACCTCCAGGTCAAACAGGGACTCCTGGAACGGCTGGAGCGGTTCTGGAGACCCGGCGTGGTGGTGAGCACCAACACCTCGGGTCTGCCTGTGCGGGAGATCGCCCACGGCCGGTCCGAAGCTTTCCGCCGGCACTTCCTCGGCACCCACTTCTTCAACCCACCCCGGTACCTGCGGCTGCTGGAGCTGATCCCCCTGCCCGACACCGACCCGGCGGTCGTGCGGTGGGTGGAGGACGTGGCGGGCCGGGTCCTGGGAAAGGGGGTGGTGTTCTGCAAAGACACCCCCAACTTCATCGCAAACCGCATCGCGACCTTCGGGTTCCTCCACACGGTGCGCGTCATGGTGGAGGAGGAGCTGACCATCGAGGAGGTGGACGAGCTCACGGGTCCCTTCCTCGGCCGTCCCCGGACCGCGACCTTCCGGACCGCGGACCTGGTGGGGCTGGACGTCCTCGCCCACGTGGCCCGCAACTCCTACGAGCGGCTGGCGGACGACGAGCAGCGGGAGGTCTTCCAGCTGCCCCCGTTCGTGCAGGCCATGCTGGAACGCGGGTGGCTAGGAGACAAGTCCGGTGGCGGTTTCTACCGCCGCACGGACGGTGAGGTCCTGACCCTCGACTACCGGACCCTGGAGTACCGGCCCCGCCAGCGGCCGCGCCTAGCCGGCGTGGAGGCGGTCCGCAACCTGGAGGACTGGACGCGCCGGGTCAAGGCGGTCCTGAACGCGGGCGACCGGGCAGGCCGGTTCCTGTGGCGGGTGCTGTCCGGGGTACTGGTGTACGCGGCCCGCCGCATCCCCGAGATCTCCGACGACCTGGTGAACGTGGACCGCGCCCTGCGTTGGGGCTTCGGGTGGGAGATGGGCCCCTTCGAGACGTGGGACGCCCTGGGCGTCCGGGAGGTGGCGCAGCGGCTGGAGGCCGACGGCGTGGACTTGCCGCCCCTGGTGCGGCACGTCCTGGACTCCGGGGGGACCTTCTACCGTCGCTCCGACGGAACCCTGGAGGTGTTCCAGCCCGCTGCCCGGGCCTACGCCCCGGTCCGGTGGCCCGAAGGGGTCCTCGTGCTCCGGGAGCGCAAGGCCCAGGGAGGGGTGGTGGCCCACAACGCGGGCGCCAGCCTGGTGGACCTGGGGGACGGGGTCCTGTGCGTGGAGTTCCACACCAAGATGAACGCCATCGGCGAGGACATCGTCCGGATGCTCCACCAGGCCCTGCGGGAGGCGGAGAGAGGGTTCGAGGCAGTGGTGGTGGCCAACCAGGGCCCGGACTTCTCCGCGGGCGCCAACCTGGTGCTGCTCCTGGTGGAGGCCCAGGAGGGGAACTGGGAGGAACTGGACCTGGCGGTGCGGACCTTCCAGCAGCTCAACCAGGCCGTCAAGTACTTCCCCAAGCCCGTGGTGGTGGCGCCCCACGGCCGCACCCTGGGAGGTGGCTGCGAACTGGTGCTGCACGCGAGCCGGGTGCAGGCGGCCATGGAGACCTACATGGGGCTGGTGGAGACGGCCGTGGGGCTGATCCCCGCCGGCGGCGGGGTTAAAGAGACGGCCACACGGGTGGCCGAGCGCTTCCCGGAAGAGGTGGCTGGGGACCTGTTCCCCCTGCTGCGGTGGGCCTTCGAGCTGGTGGCCACCGCCCGGGTCGCTACCTCCGCGGAGGAGTGCCGCAAGTTCGGCTTCTTGCGTCCTGGCGACGGGATCACCCTGAACCCGGACCGCCTGGTGGCGGACGCCAAGGAAGTGGCCTTGTCCCTGGTCCGCACCGGTTACCGGCCGCCCCTGCGGCGTCCGGTCCGGGTGGGCGGGGAACGGGTGCGGGCCGCCCTGTACGCGGGGCTGCACAACCTGCGGGTGGCCGGGCACATCACGGAGTACGACGAGTACGTCGGCCGCAAGCTGGCGTACGTGCTCACCGGGGGCGACGTCCCCGAGGGCGCTCGGGTGGACGAGCAGCACCTTCTGGACCTGGAACGGGAGGTGTTCTTGAGCCTGCTGGGCGAGCGGCGGACGCAGGAACGGATCCGCCACATGCTGGAGCGGGGCCGGCCGCTCCGCAACTAGGAGGGCGCCGTGGAAGCGCACGTGTGCGATCCCAGCGTGTTCACGCCCGCGGAGCGGGCGCGGCACGACCGGCTGGTCCAGGAGCTTTTCGAGGTGGCTCGCCCGGACCCCCAGTCCCCCGAGGTGTTCCGGTTCCCACCGGAGGACGCGTGGGTGATGAAGGTGGCGGAGTGGCTGACGCTGGAGCGCCGGTGCTGCCCGCACTTCCGGTTCCAGGTGGAGGTCGGACAGGGCTTTTTGAGCCTGCGCGTGGAGTCCGTGTAGGGGAGGTGTGCGGTGCGGGAGGCGGTGATCGTCACCGCGGTGCGCTCCGCGGTAGGTAAGGCGCCCAAGGGGTCCCTCAAGGACGCCCGGCCCGACGAGCTGGCCAGCCAGGTGATCCGGCAGGCCCTGGAGCGGACTCCCGGCCTCGCCCCTCGGGAGGTGGACGACGTGATCCTCGGCTGCGCCATGCCCGAGGGCGAACAGGGCCTGAACGTGGCCCGGGTGGCGGCCCTGCGGGCGGGGCTGCCGGACTCGGTGCCCGGGGTCACGGTGAACCGGTTCTGCGCCTCCGGCCTGCAGGCGATCGCCATGGCCGCGGAGCGGATCCTGGCGGGCTGGGCCGACGTGGTGGTGGCCGGAGGGGTGGAGAGCATGAGCCTCATCCCCATGACGGGCTGGAAGTTCGCTCCCCACCCGGACTTGGTGGAGCGGTGGCCCGACGTCTACCTGTCCATGGGCAACACTGCGGAGATCGTGGCCCGCCGGTTCGAGGTGTCGCGAGAGGACCAGGACCAGTGGAGCTTGCGCAGCCACCAGCGGGCCGCCGCGGCCATCCGGGAGGGACGCTTCCGTGAGGAGATCGTGCCTGTCCGCGTTCGACGTTGGGAGGAGGACGGCCCTGTGCCCCGCGCGCGGGAGCTGGTCTTCGAAGTGGACGAGGGGGTGCGGTTCGACACCTCCTTGGAAGCGCTGGGCCGGCTGAAGCCCGCCTTCGCCAAGGACGGCACGGTTACCGCGGGCAACTCCTCGCAGACCAGCGACGGTGCTGCCGCCTGCGTGGTGATGAGCGACCGCAAGGCGGCCCAACTCGGCCTGAAGCCCCTCGGGCTGTTCCGGTCCTTTGCCGTGGCGGGGGTGCCCCCGGAGATCATGGGGATCGGGCCCGTGGAGGCGGTGCCGAAGGCCCTGCGGCTGGCCGGAGTCCGTCTGCAGGACGTGGACCTGGTGGAGCTGAACGAGGCCTTTGCCAGCCAGACCCTGGCGGTGATCCGGCGGCTGGAGCTGGACCCGGAGCGGGTCAACCCCAACGGGGGTGCCATCGCCCTGGGGCACCCCCTGGGCTGCACAGGGGCCAAGCTCACCGCCACCCTGCTGCACGAGATGCGCCGGCGAAGCGCCCGGTACGGGGTCGTGACCATGTGCGTGGGCGGCGGGATGGGAGCCGCGGGAGTGTTCGAGAGACCGTAGGCTGTGGGTTTTCGAGGAGAGGAGGTCGGAGGCGATGGAGACCAAGGAGCGGGCGGCGCTGCCTGGCGGGGGGTTTTTGGTGGCGCGCACCAGCCCCGAGGACGTGTTCACGCCGGAGGACCTGGACGAGTCCCACCGTATGGTCCGCAAGGCGGCCGCGGACTTCATGGAACGGGAGGTACTGCCCCGCGACGCCCAGCTGGAGAAGCAGGACTGGGAACTGACCCGGTCCCTGCTGCGCAAGCTGGGCGAGCTAGGGTTTCTGGCCCCGGATCTGCCGGAGGAATACGGGGGCGGCGGTATGGACAGCCTCACGTCCCTGGTACTGGCGGAGGAGCTGTCCGGTTCGTCGTTCTCCGTAAGCTACGGCGGCCACGTGGGCATCGGCACGCTGCCCATCGCGTTCTTCGGCAACGAGGACCAGAAACGTCGGTACCTGCCCGCCATGGCCCGGGGGGAGAAGATCGGGGCGTACGCCCTGACGGAGCCCACCGCGGGCTCAGACGCCCTGTCCATCCGGACCCGGGCCACCCTGAGCCCCGACGGCCGGTTCTACCTGCTGTCGGGCCAGAAGCAGTTCATCACCAACGCCGCCTTCGCGGACGTGTTCACCGTGTACGCGAAGGTGGACGGGGAGCACTTCACCGCCTTCATCGTGGACCGTGACACCGAGGGGCTCAGCCTCGGCGACGAGGAGCACAAGCTGGGGGTGAAGGGCTCGTCCACCCGCAGCGTGTTCCTGGAGAACGCCAAAGTGCCGGTGGAGAACCTGCTGGGGGAGGTGGGGAAGGGTCACCGCATCGCCTTCAACATCCTGAACCTGGGACGGTTCAAGATCGGTGCCGCGTGCCTGGGGGCAGGGAAGAAAGCCCTCCGGCACGCAGTGGCCTACGCCCGGGAGCGCCGGCAGTTCGGAAAGCCCATCGCGGAGTTCGGCCTGATCCGCCAGAAGCTGGCCCGGATGGCCGCCGGGCTGTACGCGGTGGAGAGCATGGTCTACCGTACCGGCGGCCTGGTGGAGGCGGCCGTAGGCGGCATCCGGACGGGCCAGGAGGTCCTGCGGGCCCTGGAGGAGTACGCCATCGAGTCGTCCATGAACAAGGTGTTCGCCACCGAGATGCTGGACTTCGTGGTGGACGAGGTGCTGCAGATCTACGGGGGCTACGGCTACATCGAAGAGTACCCCGCGGCCCGAGGGTACCGGGACGCGCGGATCAACCGCATCTGGGAGGGCACCAACGAGATCAACCGGCTGCTGATCGTGGACATGCTCACCAAGCGCGCCCTGCGGGGCCGGCTGGACCTCATGACCGCTATCCAGCGGGTCGCCGGGGAACTCACCGCCGCGGCCTCGGACGCAGAACTCCCCGAGGGCCCGCTGGGGGAGGAGGCGCGCCTGGTGGAGGGCATGCGCAAGGCGACGCTCCTCGTGGCGGGCGTGGCGGTGCAGAAGCAGCTGGACCGGCTGGAGGAGTTGCAGGAGGTCCTGGGCTGGATCGCGGACCTCGCCACCGAGGTGTTCGCCGCGGAGAGCGCCGTCCTGCGGGCCCAGAAGGCGGCGGCACGGCAGGACCCGAAAGCCGCTCTGCTGGCGGCCCTCACCCGGGCCTACGTGTACGAGGGCCTGCCCCGCGTGGAGTCCGCAGCACGGCACGCGCTGGCGGCGGTGGACGAGGGCGACAGCCTGCGCACGGAGCTGGCGGGCCTGCGCCGCTTTTTGCGCTACACCCCGGCCAACCTGGTGGCCCTGCAGCGGGCGGTGGCAGACGCGGTGACGCAGGTGGGAGGCTACCCCGTGTAGCGCGGCGGGGAAGGGGGGTGGAGGATGAGCGAGGTCCGGGTGGAGCGGCCCTGGCTGCGTCACTACGACCCCGGGGTGCCCAGGCACCTCGAGGTCCCGGACATCCGGGTGGACGAGATCGTGCGGCGGGCGGCGAGCACCTACGGGAGCCGCGCCGCCCTGGTGTTCTTCGGGCGCAGGATCTCCTTCGCGGAGCTGGACCGCCTCGTGGATCGGTTCGCCGCGGGCCTGCAGCGGCTCGGAGTGGGCAGGGGCACGGCCGTGTCCCTGCACTTGCCCAACTGCCCGCAGTTCGTGGTGGCCTACTACGGGATCCTGCGGGCCGGTGGGGTGGTCGTCCCCCACAACCCCCTGTACACGGAGCCCGAGGTCGCCCACCAGCTCCTGGACAGCGGCGCGGAGGTGGCCGTCACCCTGACCCTGTTCTACCCGCGGGTGGCCGCCGCGGCGCGCCAGGCGCGCGTCCGGGAGGTGGTGTTCACCGCCCTGCACGAGTTCATGGGACCGGTTGCGCGCCTGGTGTACCCGCTCAAGGCGAGGCGGGAGGGACAGTGGGTGGACGTCCGGCCGGAGCCGGGTGTGCGGCCCTTCGGGGAGCTGCTGCGCGAAGGGGCCCCGCAGCCCGTGCCGGTGAGCCCGGAGGACCCTGCTGCGTACCTGTACACGGGTGGGACCACGGGCGTGCCCAAGGCTGCGGTCCTTACCCACCGCAACCTGGTGGCCAACCTGCTCCAGGCAGCCAGCTGGGACCCGCAGCTGCGGCCGGGCCAGGAGGTGGCGCTGGCGGCGCTGCCGCTGTTCCACAGCTACGGGATGACGTCGGTGCTGAACTTCTCCATGTGGCTGGGGGCCACGGTGGTCCTGGTCCCCCGCTTCGACCCCAAGCTGGTGCTGGACGCGGTGCGGCGTCACCGGCCGACCTTGTTCCACGGCGTCCCCACCATGTACATCGCGCTGCTGAACACGCCGGAGCTGAAACGGGTGAGCTTCCGGTCCGTGCGGGCAGGCATCAGCGGTGCCATGGGGCTGCCGCGGGAGGTCCAGCGGCAGTGGGAAGCCGTGACGGGCGGACGGCTGGTGGAGGGTTACGGACTCACCGAGGCCTCCCCCGTGACCCACTGCAACCCCCTGTACGGGGTACGCAAGGAGGGCAGCATCGGCATCCCGGTGCCGGACACCGACGCCCGCGTGGTGGACCCGGAGACCGGAGCTCCGCTGCCGCCGGGGGAGGTGGGGGAGCTGGAGGTCCGGGGACCGCAGGTCATGCGCGGGTACCTGAACCGGCCCGACGAAACCGCCCAGGTGCTGCACGACGGGTGGCTCCGTACCGGCGACATGGCCCGCATGGACGAGGACGGCTTCTTCTACATCGTGGACCGCAAAAAGGAGATGATCAACGTGGGCGGCCTGAAGGTCTTCCCGCGGGAGGTGGAGGAGGTGCTTTACCGGCACCCCGCGGTGCGCGAGGCGGCCGCCATCGGAGTCCCGGATCCCGTCCGGGGCGAGGTGGTGAAGGCCTTCGTGGCCCTCAAGGAAGGGCAGCACGCCACCGAGCACGAGCTGGTGGAGTTCTGCCGGCAGCACCTAGCCCCCCACAAGGTCCCCCGCGCGGTGGAGGTGCGGCCGCAGCTCCCGAAGACCCTCATCGGCAAGGTGCTGCGGCGGGCCCTGGCGGAGGAGGAGCGAGCCCGGGCGGGGGTCTGACCGCACCCGGCCGATCCAGGACAGCCCTACCCGGCCGGGTGTACCCTGCTGGAGGTCCCGCCATGGGCAGTCGCAGGTTCTGGAGCTTCATCCGGCGCCACCTCCGGGCGTACCTGCTGGGGTACGCGGCGGCGCTGTGCGCGGTGGCCGCGGCGCAGGTCGCCCCGTGGGTCCTGAGGGCGGCGGTGGACCGCGTGCAGCGGGGGGCTCCGGGGGTGGAGGTCTTCGCCGTGGCGCTGCTGGGGCTGGCCCTGGGGGAGGCGGCGTTCAGCTACGCCATGCGGTGGCAGATCCTGGGGGCGGCGTTCCACATCGAGGCGGAGCTCCGGGACGCGCTGTTCGCACATCTGCAGGGGCTGGACGCGAGCTTCTTCCACCGCTGGCGTACTGGTGACCTCTTGGCCCGCGCGGTGAGTGACGTGCGGGCAGTGCAGCGGTTCGCCGGCGTGGGGCTGATGCGCTCCTTTCACACCGTGGTGATGGTGGCCAGCTCGGTGGCGTTCATGCTGGCCACCAGCCCGCGCCTCACTGCGGTCACCATGGCCATCCTCCCCGCGGCCACGGTGCTGTTCGTGGCTCTGGGGCGGCGCATCCACCGGCGTTTCGAAGTGGTGCAGGAGCGCTTCAGCGACCTGTCGGTGCTGAGCCAGGAGAACTTCAGCGGCATCCGGGTGGTGAAGGCCTACGCCCGAGAAGCCGCGGAGGTCCGACGCTTCCGCGCGGCGGTGGAGGATCTCGCGGCGGCCCAGGTGCGCCTGGCGCGGGTCCAGGGAGCCCTGTGGCCCGCAGTGGGCCTAGTGCTGGGTACCGCGGCGGTGGCCCTGCTGTGGGAGGGCGGGCGGTTGGTGGCCTCCGGCGAGCTGACCCTCGGGCAGCTGGTGCAGTTCTCGTACTACCTGGCGCGGTTGAGCTTCCCCATGGTCGCCGCGGGTTGGGTGCTGAACCTGTGGCAGCAGGGTCGAGCGTCCATGGCCCGGCTGGAGGAGGTGTTCCGGGCGAAGCCGCGGGTGCAGGACCCGCCAGCGCCCGTGGTCCTGCCTGCGGTCCGCGGAGACCTACAGTTCTCGGGGGTGTGGTTCGGGTACGACGGCCGAGCCGTGCTCCGCGGCGTGGACCTCCACATCCCCGCGGGCCGGACGGTGGCCTTGGTCGGCCCCACAGGGGCGGGTAAGACGACCCTGGTGAGCCTGGTGCCCCGGCTGTTCGACCCGACCCAGGGGAGCGTGCGGCTGGACGGGGTGGATTTGCGGGAGCTGCCGCTTCGCACCGTGCGCGGCGCGGTGGGATTCGTCTCCCAGGACCCCTTCCTGTTCAGCGACACCCTTTACGCCAACGTGGCCCTGGGGAGTGAGGACGACCGCCGGGTGCGGGAAGCGTTCCGGATGGCACGGCTGGCCAAGGACCTGGACCAGCTGCCGGGCGGCCACCACGTCCTCGTGGGGGAGCGGGGGGTCACCCTTTCGGGCGGGCAGCGGCAGCGGGCAGCCCTGGCACGGGCCCTGGCCCGGGACCCGCGGATTCTGATCCTGGACGACGCCTTGAGCAGCGTGGACGCGCAGACGGAGGCCGAGATCCTGGCGGAGCTCCGCTCAGTGCTGCGCTCCCGAACGGCCATCGTGATCACCCACCGGCTGGCGGCCCTGGAGGAGGTGGACTGGATCGTGGTCCTGGACGCCGGGCGGGTGGTGGAGGAGGGCACACACCGGGACCTCCTCCGAAACGGCGGGCTGTACGCCGAGCTGTACGAGCAGCAACGCCTGCGGGAGGCTCTCGAGCTAGAGGCGCCGTGACGACCCAGCCCTACGAGGAGGAGGCGGTCGGCGGACTCGACCGCCGGACGGCAGCCCGGCTGCTGGCTTACGTGCGCCCCTACCGGCTCCGGGTGCTGGCGGCGGTGGGATTGTTGCTGGTGGCCTCGGCCACGGAACTGGCCGGTCCCCAGCTGTACCGTATCGCCATCGACCGGTACATCGCCCCCCGGGCGGGCGCTCCGGACGTGTGGGGGCTTTCCTGGGTGGCCGCGGTGTACCTGCTGGTGCTCGGGCTGGGGTTTTCTGCCCGCTGGACCCAGAACGTGCTGATGCAGGCCGTCGGCCAGCAGGCCATGGCGGACCTGCGCACGGACCTGTTCGGGCACCTGCAGCGCCTGCCCGTGGCCTTCTTCCACCGGAATCCCGTGGGCCGACTGGTGACCCGGGTCACGCACGACGTGGACAGCCTGAACGAGCTGCTCACCTCTGGCCTGGTGGCGGTGTTCGGGGACCTGGTGACTCTGGTGGGGATCGTGGCGGCCATGCTGTGGCTGGACTGGCGGCTGGCGCTGGTGGTGCTGGCGGTCCTGCCTCTGGTGTACGGGGTCACCGAGCAGTTCCGGGTACGGGCCCTGGAAGCGTACCGGGCGGTCCGGGTGCGCCTGGCACGGCTGAACGCGTACCTGAACGAGCAGATCACGGGGATGTCGGTGGTACAGGTGTTCAACCAGGAGGAGCGGGCGCGGGCGCGCTTCCGGGACCTGAACGAGGACTACCTGCGCGCCAACCTGGCCTCGTTGTCCAACATGGCCCGGTTCTTCCCCGCAGTGCAGGTCATGGGGACGCTGGCGGTGGCCCTGCTCCTGTGGGTGGGCGGAGGCCGTGCGGTGCAGGGCTGGGTGACCCTGGGGGTCCTGGTGGCCATGATCCAGTACGCGGAAAGGCTGTTCGACCCCATCCGGGAACTGGCGGAGAAGTTCAACCTCCTGCAGCAGGCCATGGCCAGCAGCGAGCGGATCTTCCGGCTGCTGGACGAGCCCGTGACCCTGCAGGACCCGGCCGAGCCGCTCCCCCTCCAGCGGGTGCGGGGCACGGTGGAGTTCCAGGGCGTGTGGTTCGCCTACGACGCCGCGGGGGCAGAACGGGACGGCGTCGGGTGGGCGCTGCGGGGCGTGTCCTTCCGGGTGGAGGCCGGCGAGCGGGTCGCCCTGGTGGGGCCCACGGGCGCAGGGAAGAGTTCCGTGGTGCAGCTGCTGTGCCGGTTCTACGACCCGCAGCGGGGCCGGGTGCTGCTGGACGGCGTGGACGTGCGCGCGTTCCGCCAGCAGGACCTCCGGCGGCACGTGGGGCTGGTGCTGCAGGACGTGTTCCTGTTCTCGGGTACGATCCTGGACAACCTCCGCCTGTGGGATCCCCAGATCCCCATGGAGCGGGTCCGGGAGGCCGCGCGGCGCGCGGGCGCGGAGGGCTTCATCGAGCGCTTGCCCCAGGGCTACCACACCCAGGTGGGCGAGCGGGGCGTGCGGCTGTCCGCGGGCCAGCGGCAGCTCATCGCCCTGGCCCGGGCCCTCGTGCACGACCCCCAGGTCCTGGTGATCCTGGACGAGGCCACCAGCAGCGTGGACGCAGAGACCGAGCAGCAGGTGCTGGAGGCCCTGCGGGGCGCGCTGCGAGGGCGGACCACCATCGTGGTGGCGCACCGCCTGGCCACGGTGCAGGCCGTGGACCGGATCCTGGTCCTGCACCGGGGTCGTCTGGTGGAAGAAGGGACGCACCGCGAGCTGATGGCCCGGGACGGCGTGTACGCGAAGCTATACCGGCTGCAGACGGGCCAGCGGCGCTGGACGAGGTCTGGAGCGGGAGGCGGAGGATGAGGGACGAAGGGCGCCTGATCGAAGAGCTCCGCGCCCTGGTGCGGGAGGCGGTCGCGGAGCGGCGGGGACTGGTGGCGTTCACCCGGCTTTCGGGGGCCGAGCTGGACCGCATGGCCCGGGAGACTGAGCGCCGGGCCCTGGAGCGCTTAGCCTCGCGGCTGCCCGAGGACGGGAGGGTGGCCCCCCTCCCGGAGCTGGCGGAGGCCCTGCGGGCCATGAACCGGGAGCTGGAGGCCCTGGAGGCGCGGGAGGGACTCCGAACGGAGTCCCGTGCCCTGGCCCGGGACGAGGTCGTGTGGCAGACCTTCGAGCGGGTGGCGGCGCTGTTGGGCGTGCTGTAGGATCGGAGTCCACGAGGCCCTAGCGCGGAGGGCCTCCTGGAGCATCCCGCGGATCTCCCGGAGGTCTTCCCGGACTTGTGCCAGTCTGCCCTCCACCTGTGCGAACCGCGCGTCGACCTGTGCGAAGCGGGCCACGGGGCCATGGTAAGGTGGCGGGCGTCCGTCCGGCGACGCTGAGCGGTGGGGACCAGCCGGAGCGGTGGTAGGGTCCGGCTCAGCGGCGCCGGCGCCCGCCGCCGCGCTTGGCCTCGGTGTTGCGCTTGAGGTCCAGCAGGCGCTCCTCGCTCTGCCTCAGAAACGCCTTGAGCTTCTCCTCGAAGGTGGTGCGCTGTTTCTGGCGGTTGGCCCGCTCCTCCGGGGTCAGCGCCTGTTTCACCGACAGGTCCAGCTTCCCACGTTCGTTGAGGCCCAGGATCTTGACCCGGACGGTCTGTCCCTCCCGCAGGTACTCGCGGATGTCCCGCACGAAGGTGTCCGCGATCTCGGAGATGTGCACCAGCCCGCTGCGGCCGTCCGGGAGATCCACGAAGGCGCCGTAGGTGGTGATCTTGGCCACGACCCCTTCGACGATCTGTCCTGCCTCCACCGCTTGCTGCGGGTTCGTGCTCATGCGACCGTACAACACCCCCGCTCCCGAAGTCCGCTTGCATTGTAGGGACGGGCCCCAGGGCCGTCAACGCGGGTGCGTTCGGTCCCCTGCGATAAACGGGACGCCGCTTCCGCTGGCCCCGTGGTCCGGGTCTTGCTCCGCCCGGATGGCCCTGCCCGAGGTAGCATAGAGGGGACGCACGGGCTCAAGGAGGTCGGGTTTGCTGCGGGGCAAGCGCATCCTGGTGACCTCGGGACCCACCCGGGCTCCCCTGGACGCGGTGCGGTTCATCAGCAACAAGGGTTCCGGGCGCACGGGCGCCCTGGTGGCGGAGCTGGCCCTCCGGGCGGGGGCCTCCGTCACCTACGTGTACGGTCGGGGGGCCCAGCTCCCCCAGATCCGCGCCCGCGGCCGCGACCACCTCCGCCTCATCCCGATCGAGACGGTGGAGGACCTGGTGAACGTGTTCCGGGAGGAGCTTCCCACCGGCTACGACGCAGTGGTCCATCCCATGGCGGTCCTGGACTTCGCGCCCGAGGAGGTCCGGCGGGAGAAGGTGGGCTCGGAGGAAGCGTGGGTGGTCCGCCTGGTGCCTACCCCCAAAGCCATCCAGCTGGTGAAGGAGCTGAGCCCCCGCACGTTCCTGGTAGGCTTCAAGCTGGAGGTGGGCAAGGCCCGGGAGGAACTCGTGCGCATCGCCCACGAGTCCCTGGTGCGGAACCGGGCGGACGTCATGGTGGCGAACGACCTGGAGGAGATCGACCGGGGCGTGCACCGGGGCTACTTCGTGGGCCCTGACGGGCAGGTGCTGCGGGTGGCGGAGGGCAAGGAGGAGATCGCCCGGGCAGTGGTGGAGCTGCTGGAAGAACGTTTGCCTTAGCTGAACAACCGAGCAGCTGTTCCCATCTGTCCCGGGGAACCAACTGAGACAAGCCAAAATACAACGCTGTAACTCGACAAACTCCATTCCGGGCGGTAAACGGGGTATCGCGACCGACAGGGTCTCCTTCTGAGACCACGTCCCGTCAAGTGGTGTAAAAAGCATCCCTTCAGGTTTCACGGGCTACGCTGTGGTGGAGGCCAGGGTAGCCCCCACATCACGTGCTTGTCCGTCACCCGCCACTAACTTCGCCATGGACTCCTGGCTGAAGTACCGCCGCTGCACCAGCCAGTCGTCCTGCTGCTCCTCCAGCAGGGCGCCGAGGAGCCGCAGCACAGCCGCGGGGTTGGGGAAGATGCCCACCACGTCGCACCGCCGAGCTAGCTCCCGGTTCAGCCGCTCTACGATGTTGGTGGAGTGGATCCCCCGTCAGTGCTCGGAGGGGAAGTCCATGTAGCCCAACACGTCCTCCGCCGCCTCCCGCAGTAGACTGGCGACCTGGGGAAACCGCCGTTGCAGGGTGGACGCCACTTCCTCCAGCTGACGACAAGCCGGGGAGCGATCTGGCTGGGCAAAGATGTGCGGACCAGCGCCGCCGCCATGGACTGCGCGTGCTTGGGCACCCCGGCCAGGAGGTTGCGCAGAAAGTGCACCCGGCTCCGCTGCCAGACTGAGCCCCCGCCAGGACCTCCCCAATGGCCCGCTTCAGGCCTTCGTGAGCGTCGGAGGTCACGAGCCGGACCCCCTTCAGCCCCCAGGCCACGCCGCTTCCAGCCCTGCCCTTGTCAAACATGGACTAGCCCCGCAGCCCCGCCCAGCAGTGACCCCGCGGCCAGCACCACCGGGTCGATCCCCTGAAAGGTGCGGCGGGCGTACAGGATCCCCCACGCGTACAGGGCCGAGGCCAGGACCACTGCCCCCGCCCCCGCCAGGTCCTCCCGGGTGACCGCGGCGGGGTCTGCGCCCACCAGCACCACCACCCCGGCGAAGCCCAGCGTCACCCCCACCACCCGGTCGGCCCCGAGGGGCTCCTCCCGGGTCCAGT
>JAVKKH010000019.1 GCA_031296405.1 Candidatus Tepidifontimicrobium thermophilum | reverse complement strand
GCTCCGCCAGCGCCTGCTCCAGCCGCCCCACCCGCTCCTCCGTCCGCCGCTGCGCCTCCGCTAGCTCCGCCAGCGCCTGCTCCAGCCGCCCTACCCGCTCCTCCGTCCGCCGCTGCGCCTCCGCTAGCTCCGCCAGCGCCTGCTCCAGCCGCCCCACCCGCTCCTCCGTCCGCCGCTGCGCCTCCGCTAGCTCCGCCAGCGCCTGCTCCAGCCGCCCCACCCGCTCCTCCGTCCGCCGCTGCGCCTCCGCTAGACCGCGCACCTCCGCAGCGAGAGCCGCCAGTTCCTGCTGGATCCGCTCCTGCCCCACGGCAAGACGCCGGACGAGCTCCGGGAGCTGCAGGAACTCTTCTCCCAGCAGGACCGTGCGTAGGGCATTCTTCCACTCCGGCCGCTCCTCCAGCAGCCGCAACAGGTCGGCCAGGTCGGTCACCGTGAACCCCATCGGGCGTATTGTAGCGCGTCCCCGCGCGGCCCGCGGAGGGCCCCCGCCAGCCCCTCGGAGCTCCGGCGCGGGGCTGCCCGTTCCTCCATCCGCGCTATACTCGTCCCACCCGCCCCCGGGCGACGTCGGCGCAGGGGCCATCAAAGGAACTGCTTGACAGGAGGAGGGACCGTGACCGCTCTGGACATCCTGTGGTTCTTCTTCATCGCTTCGGCCCTGCAGCCCGTCCTGCAGCGGCGCTGGCTGGAGGCCGCGCGGCTGCGCCTGATCCATGAGCTGGAACGCGCGCGCGGCTCGAGGGTGATCGCCATGATCCACCGGCAGGAGACCATGAGCCTGCTGGGTTTCCCCCTGGTCCGCTACATCGACATCGACGACTCCGAGGCGGTCCTGCGCGCGGTGCGCTTCACCCCTCCGGAGATGCCCATTGACCTCATCCTGCACACCCCGGGAGGTCTCGTGCTGGCCGCGGAGCAGATCGCGCGGGCCCTCCAGGCCCACCGGGGGAAGGTCACGGTGTTCGTCCCCCACTACGCCATGTCCGGCGGCACCCTCATCGCCCTGGCCGCGGACGAGATCGTCATGGACCCACACGCGGTCCTGGGCCCCGTGGATCCCCAGCTGGGCCAGTACCCCGCGGCCTCCGTCCTCAAGGTGCTGGAGCGCAAGAACATCAACGAGGTGGACGACCAGACGGTGATCCTGGCCGACGTGGCGGAGAAGGCCCTGCGCCAGGTCCGGACGGCGGTCCGGGAGCTGCTGGCGGACAAAATGCCCCCTGAACGTGCGGACGCCGTGGCGGACGCCCTGAGCTGCGGAAGGTGGACCCACGACTACCCCATCACCGTGGAGGAGGCCCGGGAGCTGGGGCTGCGTGTGTCCACAGACATGCCCCCGGAGGTCCACCGGCTCATGGCCCTGTACCCACAAGCAGGGCCCCGTCGGCCGTCGGTGGAGTACGTGCCGATCCCGTACGCGCCACCCACGCCGCGGCCCGTCCCGGGTCGGGGCCCCGGCCGGCCCCGGGAATAGCTCGCGAGGTGGGGGTCCGTTACCCAGAAGTGGACAGCGTAGTAAAGCTCGCTGCCCGCGAGGGCTCCGTACAGATCGTCCCGTGAGGCCAACCCGTGACGGCGAAAGGAGGTGAGTCCGATGCTGGACCTGGGCTTGCTGATCGTGCGGTCGGTGGTCGGGCTCCTGTTCGTCGGGCACGGGGCTCAGAAGCTGTTCGGCTGGCCCTCCGGGGCGGGCCTGGCCCAGACGGGAGCCTGGATGGAGTCGCTGGGCCTCCGGCCGGGCTGGGTGTGGGCGCTGGCCGCAGGGCTAGCAGAGCTGGTGGGCGGTGCGTTACTGGCCCTGGGCTTGCTCACGCCCCTGGCCCCGGTCCTGTTGGTCCCGGTGATGGCGGCGGCCACCGTCCTGGTGCATGCCCGCCACGGGCTTTGGGCCGAGAACGGCGGCTTTGAGTACCCGCTGGTCAACGCCGCGGTCGCCGTAGGTGTCGGCCTGACCGGGCCCGGCGCCTACGCGCTGGACCCCCACCTGGGCCTGTCGGTGCCCGCGGAGCCCGCCGTGCTGTCGGGCGTGGTGCTGGCCGTGCTGCTGGGGAGCGGGCTCGGAGTTAAGGCCAGCCGGCAGCCAGCTCCCACGTCCTGAGCCTCTCCGAAGCCGCCGGGCGCTCCGGCGTCAGGGGACTTGCTCGGCCGGTCGGACGGTCCGCGGGAGGGCCTTCGGGCAGGCCCGGCGGCTTCGGTACTCCGGCTTCCACCGCAGCCACCATCGCTCCAGCGAACCGAACCCCCAGAAGAGCAGCAGGATGACCCCGACCACCAGCGCGATGAGCGCCAGCGTTAGCGACGCGTTGTACGTGCTCTGGGCAAAGGACAGCAGGTACCCCAGGCCTTGGCTGGAAGCCACGAACTCACCCACCACCGCGCCGGTGAAGGCAAAGCCCACCGCCACCTTCAGGCCACTGGCCACCCACGCGGTCACGGACGGAACGTACACTTCCCGCACCACCTCGCGCCGTCCCCCGCCCAGGGTCCGGACGCGCTCCACCAGCCGTCCGTCCACCTCCCGGATGCCGGTGTAGGTGGCGAAGAACATGACCACCATCACGAGCAGGAAGCTGAGGGCCACCTTGGAGGCCATCCCGATCCCCAACCAGATCACGAAGAGCGGGGCTAGGATCACCCGCGGAATCGCGTTCAGCAGCGCCATGGCAGGCTCCACCACCTCCGCCAGGGGGCGGAAGCCCGCGCACACCAGGCCCAACGCCGCCCCAGTGCCCGTGCCCAGGACGAGGCCTGCCAGCGCCTCCGTGACCGTCACCCGGAAGTGGGGCCATACCTGGCCTGACCGGACTAGCTCGTAGATCACCCACCCTACCCCGCTTGGGGGAGGGAACAGGAAGGGATCCAGCCAGCGGGCACGGCTGGCTAGCTCCCAGCCACCCAGAAACAGCGTCAGGCCCAACACGCGGCTCATGCCGACAGCTCCCAGCCCATGCGTGCCACCTCCACCTGCAAGGTCTCCCACACCGCGCGCACCAGCGGCCCGAACTCGTTCTCCGCGCGAACGGTCACGGGATTCCGAGGCCGTCCGAAGGGGATCTGGTACACGGCCACGATGCGCGCGGCGGGTCCCGCGGACATCACCGCTACCCGGTCGCAGAGGCTGATAGCCTCCTCCAGGTCGTGAGTTACGAGCAACACCGCCGTCCCCGCCTCAGCCACCAGGCGGCAGAAGTCCACTTCCAGCACGTGGCGTACGATGGCGTCCACACTGGCGAAGGGCTCGTCCATCAGGAGCAGCCGGGGCCGCACGGCCAGCACCTGCGCCAGCGCCACCCGCTTGCGCATCCCGCCGGACAGCTCCGAGGGGTAGTGGTCGCCGAACCCCTCCAGCCCGACCCGGCGAAGCCACCGGTCCGCCTGCTCTTGCGCCTCCCGCGGGGAGGCGCCGCGGAAACGCAGGGGTAGCGCCACGTTCTCCCGCGCCGTCCGCCAGGGGAGCAGCGCGTCGTCCTGGAACAGGATCCCGACCTCGGGGCTGGGACCCCGCACGGGATTCCCGAATACCTCCACGTGCCCGGCCTCGGGCTGCACCAGCCCGGCCACGCACCGCAGCAGGGTGCTCTTCCCGCAACCTGAGGGGCCCACCAGACCCAGAAACTCGCCCTCGCCCAGCTCCAGGTCCACACCGCCCAGGACCCGGTGAGATCCGTACCGGACTTCCAGACCGCGGATCCGCAGCGCGCTCACAGCCCCTCCACGATGGCGTTGCTGACCAGCTCCGCAGGATCCACCGGCCGGCTCAGTACGCCCGCCTGGGCCTGCAGGTCGGCGACGCGACGGGCGGCGGTCAGGTCGATGCGCCCTGACTGCGGGTACAGGGACCGACGGTGGCGCGCCAGCACAGCCTCAAACAGTTCCCGATCTCCACCCGCCACCAGCTCCGGCGGGAGGGCCTGCACCACCAGCCGGGGGGTCCCGTAGTGGATCAGGCGCAGGGCCCGCGTGAGCGCCCGCGCCAGCGCCCGCATCTCCGCCTCGCGGGCCTGCCACTCGTCCCTGCGCACCGCCACCCCCATGAACTCGTAGGGACCACCCAGGAAGCGGTCAGCCTGCTTCAAGTCCATGAGGTTCGCCAGCACCCGCGCGCCGCTCCGGCTGAGAAGACTCAGCGCGGGCTCCTGCACCATCCCCGCGTCCACGTGGCCCACCCGCAGCGCGTCGAACAGGTTAGGCCCCAAGACCGCGAACCGGACCCGCTGGGGATCCACCCCCGCCCGGCGAACCAGGTACAGCGCCAGGACGTGGTCAGCGTTCCCGAGCCCTGAGACCCCCACCGTCCGGCCCGCCAGGTCCTCCAGTCGCCGGATACGATCCGCCTGGCCCGGCGCGGTCACCAGAGCGAACAGCGGCAGCCTCCCGGTGGTGAAGAAGCGGACGATGCGCGCGCCCCGCGCGTGCGCCCCGAGCGCCACGTCGAACGACGTGGCGGCGTAGTCCACCGCGCCGGCCACCAGGGCCTGCATGGCTGCCGCGCCGCCGCGGAAGTACACCAGTTCCACGTCCAGCCCCTGCTCCGCGAAGTAGCCGTGGTGCCGGGCCACCTCGTAGGGGACCACGCACAGCAGCTGCCCGCAGAACCCCAACCTCACCCGGCGGCGGGTCTGCGCAGAGCCGGTGCGCGCCAGCGCCTGCCACCCCGACAGCCCCGCGGCCACCAGCCAGGCCAAAAACCGCCTCCGGGGTAGCCGCGCTGTGTCCCCGGCCAGCTCCTGGCAGCAGTGCTCCGTCGGGTCCAAGTGCCTGCTCGGCATCCCGTCACCTCCTGCGTCCGGGTCCTTCAGCCACCCCGGCCGCACCGGCAGGCCCTCCACGGACCCACCTTGCCCGCAGCGGCGGGCCGGGGTCGCGGGCCGCACACGTCTAGGACTGCTCGGGAACTGTGAGGATGCGGCCGCGCGCGGTCAGGCGACGCGGGGGTCGGCGTGGCGGGAGCTACCCCGCCGCCCCCGCGGAGGACAGATGCACTGCCGCGGCGCGAACGGGAGGTACAGCGCGTGCAGCCATCCCATGCTGGCCCTAGTGTAGACCAGTGCCGCGGACTGCATCAACCGCGCCGGGCCAACCAGGGCCAGGCCACGAAGGTAGCGGAGCCCACCGCCAGCAGCGCGGCCAGGAGGAGCGACGCCCCACGGGGCTCCTCGGGCACGCCTTCCACCCTCAGCGGGACCACTGCGTCCGGCGGAAGACCCCGCGCCTGCAGCCACGCCACCCGCATCCCCTCCACCTGCCGGACCTCCCGCAATCGCAGGACCTCCGACCCCACCCGCAGGGGTTCGGCTACGAACACGTCCAGGGACTCGGTGGCGAGCCCGGTGGGCAGCTCCAGAAGGGAGGGCCCACGCGCCCGCACCCGGTACATCACCACCGCGGCCCGCTCGCCGGGCTGCACCGGCAGGGTGTCCACCAGGGCGCCATCCGGGTCCACGCCCGCGGGGACCATCCCCCTGACCACCCGGACGTCCTGCGCGCCGCGCAGCAGCGGCACCCGCCACGTCCCCGCGCTGGACGCCGCTCCCACGTAGGTGCGTAGGGACGGGTTGTGCACGACCGTCACCTCCCGCACCACAAACCACGGGCCCTCGCGATCCAGCAACAGTGCGCGCCGGGAGATCCGGAGCGCCGGAGGTTCCCGGGTGGCGTCGAACACCCGGAGCGTCACCGCCGACAGGGCCCCAGAGGCCGGGTACGGTCCGCTCGTGTAGGTCACCCCGTCAAACGTGGCCTGCACCACGTACGTGCGCCGCACCGGCTGCAGCCGTGCCTGGAAGCGGCCCCCTCGGTCCGTGCGGGAGACCACCTCCACGGGTGGCTCCCCGGGTTCCATCCCCACCACCCGCACCTCCACGCCGGCCACGGGTCGGCCCGTTTCGCCGTGCACCACCACACCCTCCACCGGGCTCGCCGCCGCGGAGGCCGTGGTCAGCAGCGCCGTGGCGCAAGCCAACAGGACGGCCACCCGGCCGGTAGGGCCCCGCCCGCCTTGCCCCTCAGCCCTCTCCCTCGCCGTCATCCGCCCACGTCCACGGGCTGCGGCGTCCGAACCGGTACACCACGTAGCCGGCCCCGCCGGCCGCCAGCGCCGCGGGCGCGAGCCACAGCACCCAACCGGACCCGGCGGCGGGAGGGGTCGCCAGCACCGACGGCCCGTACCGCTCCACGAAGTACGCCAGCACTGCGTCCTCGGTCTCGCCCTGGGCCAGCTTTTCCCGGATCACCGCCCGCATCTGCGCCGCCAGCTCTGAGGTGGAGTCCGCCACCGTGCGGCCCTCGCACACAGGGCACATCAGCCGCGAAGCGACCGCGCGAACCCGCTCGTCCAGATCCCCGGAGGCCCAGGCCCCCGCGCACCACAGCGCCGTCAGGACTGCGGCCAACAGGCCGGCCCACCTCACGGTCCCCCGCCCGCCCTCGGGCCGCGCAGGGCCCGCAGCACCTCCCGAACCGCTCGCCCCCCGTGCCCGTCCCGCGCAGGCTGCTGCCGCAACGGCCAGGGGCCCAAGGCGAAGACCGCTCGCCTGCTGCCTCCCCGCGGCCCCAGGGTCACCACCGTGCCCACCGCCGCCAGGAGGGCGCCCAACCACACCCAGCGCACCAAGGGGTTCACCCAGGCGCGGAACGTGGCGGAGCCGTCCGGCTGGAAGGCCCACAGCACCACATACACGTCCTCCCGCCAGGTGGACCGGATCGCAGGTCGGCTGACCACCTGCCCCCACCTGGGGTAGAACAGCCGGACCGGCTGCAGGAGCAGGGAGCGTCCATCTTCCCTCAGCTCCACCGTGGCGCGGCGTGCGTCCGCCAGGGCCGTGGCCCCCGCTTCCAAACTCCGGTAACGTAGAACGTACGGGCCCACGGTGAAGGTCTGACCGGGGCGGACCGTCACCTCGCGCTCCCGCACGTACCCGTGGCTCCCCACGATGCCCACCACCATCACCAGGACCCCGAGGTGCACCACGTAGCCGCCGTAGCGCCGGGGCTGCGTCCGGAACGCTTCCAGAAGGCCCTGGAGGTAGCCCCGGCCGATCCGCGCGCCCGCCCGGCCCGCGTCGTGGAACGCCTGCAGGGTCGCGGACAATGCGAAGCTCAGGGCCGCAGCGGCCGCCACCACGCCGGGACGGCGCAGCACCACCCCGGATCCCATCGCCACCATCAGCGCCGCGAACAGTGGGTAGCGGAAACGCGCCACCACACCTGGACCCGCGCGCCGCCAGGGCAGCCCCACCGCGACACCCATCAGCACGAGGAGCGCCACGCCCACGGGCGCGGCCACCGCGTGGAAGTACGGGGGTCCCACGAACACCTGCGGGCCTCCCGCCGCCTGGATCGCCAGCGGATACAGGGTGCCCACCAGCACCGCGCCCGCGAAGCTCAAAAACAGCACGTTGTTGAACAGGAAAGCACCCTCCCGCGACCGCAGGTCGTCCACCGGGGGGCTGCCCCGCAGGTCGTCCCAGCGCCACGCCACCAGGGCGAAGGGCGCCGCCAGCAGCAGCGCCACGAAGCCGAGGAAGTACGGCCCGATCTCGGATCGCGCGAAGCTGTGGACGGAGACCACCAGCCCCGTGCGCGTGAGGAAGGTGCCCAAGACCGCGGTGCCGAACGCCAGCACCACCAGCGTCAGGTTCCACGCGGCGAAGGCTCCGCGCCGCTCCTGCACCACCGCGGAGTGAAGGTACGCGGTGGCGACCAGCCAGGGGACCAAAGCCGCGTTCTCCACCGGGTCCCAGCCCCAGTACCCGCCCCAGCCCAGGGTCCGGTACGCCCACCACCCCCCCACCACCAGCCCGGCTCCCAGGCTGAGCCAGCTGGCCACGGTCCAGCGGCGGGTGGCCGCGACCCAGCCCGCGTCCAGCCTCCGGGTCACTAAAGCGGCCATGGCGAAGGCGTAGGGCACGGCAAGCCCCACGAACCCCAGGTACAGCAAAGGCGGGTGGGCCACCATGCCGGGGTCTTCCAGCAGGGGGTTCAGCCCGCGCCCGTCTGCGGGCGCGAACGGCAGGGTCCGGAACGGACGCTCCAGGACCACCAGGAACAGGAAAAACCCCAGCACCGCGCTCAGCACCGCGCAGGCCCACGCGGACAGCTGAGGGTGCTGGCGGCGCTGCCCGGCCACGGCGGCGGAGGCCACCAGGGCCAGCAGCCAGCTCCAGAACAGCAGGGATCCCGCCTGCGCGCCCCACAGGGCGGTCACCCGGTACAGCAGGGGTGTCGCGAGGCTGGTGTTGCGGACCACGTAGCTCAGCCGGAAGTCCCACGTCACCAGGGCGTACAGCAGCGTCGCCACGCACACGGTCAGGGCAGCGCCCGCCGCCCACAGAGCCCGTGCCCCGCTGTCCGCCCAGCGTGTGCTGCCCGTGCGGGCGCCGTGGAAGCTAGCCCCTGCCGCATACGCACAGAGCGCGAGCGCGAGGGCAGCGGCGGACCCACCGAGCTCGCTCACTGCACCCCCTCCGCGGCGCGGGGCAGTCGTTGGGGGTTTGCGGGGCCCGCGGGCGGGTGAGCCCGCCGCGGGGCGAGGACGCGTAGCTCCATGATCTCCCTCGGGACCGCGCTACTACAGTAGCCTGGTTCCGGGGAGCTCTCAACAATACCTTCGCCCGGCCTAGCGGCTCTCCGCGATCAGGCGCAACAGCTCCGCCACGCCCCGGCTTGCGTTCTTTTTCTGTGCCAGGTCGCGGGCCCGGATCCCGGCCACGGCCAGCTGGTCTGCGGCCTCCGCCACCAGCAGCCACGCCGCGCCCGCACGGTCTGCCCGCAGGTCCACCAGCAGGCCGTCGCCCTGGCCCTGGCAGACGTGTCCCCAGCTGGCGTTGAAGTTCTTGCCCCTGGAGCCCTCGATGCAGTTCAAGGCGTGGCCCAGGTGTTGGTCCACCGACGAGGCAGCAGCCGCCGCGGCGGCAAATCCCGCGTGGGTGGCCCCCGTCCGCGCCTGGACCCTCCACTTCGGCTCTGACGCGGGCGCGCCTACCTGGTACTCCCCGGCCTTGTAGGACTGCGCGAGCGCTGCGGAGGCCAGCGTCAGGAAAACCCCCAGACCCACCACCGCGGAAAGCCTGCGCATGCCCTCACCTCCTCCACCCGGCCTACCCCCCAGGATGCGGGGACGGTTTCACAGCCGTGTCACGAGCTCCCGCGTGAGAACTCCCACGGCCCCGCAGCCCAGCACCACCCACGCGGAGTTTACCCGCCGCCACAGCAGCAGCAAGGCCCCGACCGCCAGGACCACGGTCACCCCGTCGGTCAGCGAGGCCTGGGCCAGGCGCAGGCTCACGCCCGCCATCAGCGCCCACGAGGCCGCGTTCGCGCCGTCCAGGAACCCGGAGGCGAATTTGAAGCGTCGCATGCGGGGGACCAGGGGGTGCGTAGCAGCCACGAACACAAAGGCCGGCAGGAAGATCCCGGCCGTGGCCACCGCAGCGCCGGGAAGCCCTCCCAGCAGGTAACCCACGAACGTGGCGGTGGTAAACACCGGGCCCGGCGTCACCTGCCCCACCGCCACCGCGTCCAACAGCTGCCCGTCGGAAAGCCAGCCCAGCCGGACCACGAAGTCCGCGTGCAGAAAGGCCAGCAGCACGTACCCGCTGCCGAACAGGACCGATCCGATCTTCAGGAAGGTGAAGAACAGGGTGCCCAACTGGAAGGGCACCGCGGCGGGGGCGGCGGTCGCCGCCGGCGCCGCCAGCGGCAGCAACGCCACCACACCCCCGGTCCGCCCTCGTGCGGCCATGGCGACGATCCCCGCACCGAACAGGAGCGCCAGCTCGTGAGCTCCCCGCAGCCACAACACCAGTACCGCACCCGCCAGCCCCAAAGTGAGCCCGTCCTTCAAAGCCGCCCGCCCCAGCCCCCACAGAGCCACGGCCACCACCGCCACGATGGCCGGCTTCGCGCCGTACAGGGCGGAGGCCACCTGCGGCAGGCTGCCGTACCGCACGTACGCCCAGGCGCAGCCCAGCGCGGCCAGAAAAGCGGGCAGGATGAAGCAGCCGCCCGCGGCCACCAACCCTGGCCAGCCCGCCCGGCGGTACCCCAGGTGGATGGCGAGCTCGGTGGAGTTGGGGCCGGGGATCAGGTTCGTCGCACCCACGAGGTCCAGGAACTCGGCCTCGGAGACCCACCGCCGCCGGCGGACCACGTCTTCGTGCATGAGAGCGATGTGCGCCGCGGGCCCGCCGAAGCCGACCAGGCCGAGCTTGAGGAACAGCAGGGCGACCTCCCGCAGGGTCCCCTGAGAGCCTTCGGAGGGACGGGCCGCCACGCCGGCGCTCTAGAGCGGGTACGCGCTCAGCACGAGGCAGCTCTGGTGCGGCTCCCGGGTCGCGCAGGCCAGCCACAGGTCCAGCGCCCGCGTCCGCCGTCGCCGGTCTCCGGAGTCCAGGTACTCCACCGCGTGCAGCAGGCGCGCCACCGCCTCCACATCCACCTCGCCGCCAGTGACCTCCGCGGCGAACGCCCGGACCACGTCGGGGGCCAGCTGCTCCGGTGCGCCGCACAGCATGCCCGCCACCAGCGTCCCGCGGGCCGCGACCACCACCATGCGCAGGTCCCCCGACGGCCGCGCGTACGTGCGGAACTCCAGCTCCTCGCCCAGCTTCTCCTGCGCGCTTCGGATGGACCCCGTGTATCGGAACCCATGCACCCGGGACAGCGGCCCCACCTCGACCCCTGCCGCGCGGCCGCGGCAGAAGGGCGGCGGCGTCTTGCGGGGCGGCCACGCGGACAGAGCCGTCATGGCCTCCTGGATCTGCTCCAGGAGTGCCGCGTGGACGTCCGGGTCTGCTCCCTGCTCCGGGGCGGTGCGGGCTGCCCCGGGCGATTCCGTGCGCAGCCCCACTTCCGCCCGGAACCGATCGTACTCCTGCCGCCGCTGCGGGTCCGACAGCACCGCGAACGCCTCGTTGATCAACTGCGCCCGCTCCACGTCCCCGCCCAGGTCCGGGTGGTGCTTCAGCTCCAGCATGAGCACGTGGTAGACTTTGCGGATGACGGCAGGATGGGCGCTGGGGTGTACCTGTAGGACCTCGTAGTAATCGACGTCGGTGCGGAAGCGCGCGTTCGACATCCCGACCCCCGGGCCGTTCCTGCTTAGGTTTATACCCCAGTTCGGGAATCCTCCGGACCCCCGGAGCGTTGCACCGTGCGGTCCGGCTAACCCGGCGACGCGGAGGGCACAGCGATGCGTGATCTCGTGATCCTGGGTTCCGGGCCCGCGGGCCTGACCGCGGCCATCTACGCGGCCCGGGCGAACCTGCACCCCCTGGTCCTGGAGGGCTCCCAGCCCGGGGGCCAGCTCATGCTCACTACCGAGGTGGAGAACTACCCCGGATTTGCGGAGCCCATCCTGGGGCCGGAGCTCATGCAGCAGATGCGCCGCCAGGCCCAGCGGGTGGGGGCGGAGTTCGTTCCGGAGGACGCGGTGGCGGTGGACTTCCGCACCCGCCCCTTCCGGATCCAGGCGGGGAACGGCGAAGTGTACGAGGCCCGGGCCGTCATCGTGGCCACGGGCGCGCGGGCCCGCATGCTGGGCCTGCCGTCGGAGACCCGGTACCTCGGCCGGGGCGTGAGCACCTGCGCCACCTGCGACGGGTTCTTCTTCCGCGGCAAGCGGGTGGTGGTGATAGGAGGCGGGGACACCGCCATGGAGGAAGCGTTGTACCTGGCCAACCTGGCGGAGTCCGTGCGGGTCGTGCACCGACGGGATCAGCTCCGCGCCAGCCGGATCCTGCAGGACCGCGCCTTCCGCAACCCCAAGATCGAGTTCGTGTGGAACCACGTGGTGGAAGAGATCCTGGGGGAAGACTCCCGCGTGACCGGGGTGCGCCTGCGCCACACTCAGACGGGGCAGACCTGGGAGCTGGCCACGGACGGGGTGTTCGTGGCCATCGGTCACATTCCCAACACCGACCTGTTCCGAGGCCAGCTGGAGCTGGACGCCGCCGGCTACGTGGTCCTCAAACGGGGGACGATGACCAGCGTGGAGGGGGTATTCGCCGCAGGCGACGTGCACGATCACACCTACCGGCAGGCGGTGACCGCGGCGGGGTACGGGTGTCAGGCGGCCATCGAGGCGGAGCGCTGGCTGGCGCAGCAGGACTGACGGAGGACGTGCCCGCACACGCGCCGAACCCTTCGCGAAAACGGAGGCCGCTGTGCGCGATCCGGAAGGAGTCTCCTTCCTTGCGTCCCTGTTCGACCTCTCCTTCGAACGGATGGTCACCCTGCGGGTGGCCCGCTGGGTCTACGCCGCCGGAGTGGCCCTGCTGGCCTTCTGGTCCCTGGCCTTCCTCCTGGCCGCCCTGGTGCGGGGCGGCCCGCCCGCCCTGCTGGGCCTCGTGACGGCACCCCTGGGGTTCCTCCTGGGGTGTGCCCTCCTCCGGCTGGCCCTCGAGGCGCTGGTGGTGGTCTTCCGGATCCACGAGGCCGTCTCGGAGCTGGCGCGCCGGGCCGCGGACACTACACGGTAGCGCCCACCGCGGCCTCGATCCGGCGCTTGAGCTCGGCCTTGGGCATGTACCCGATGATGCGCTCGACCAGCTGTCCGCCCTTGAACACGCCCAGGGTGGGGATGGACAGGATGTTGTAGCGCACCGCGGTGGACGGGTTGCGGTCCACGTCCAGCTTGGCAAACTTCACCCGGCCCTCGTACTCCCGCGCTAGCTCCTCCACGATGGGAGCGATCATGCGACAGGGGCCGCACCACGCCGCCCAGAAGTCCACCACCGTGGGCAGCTGCGCCTCCAGCACCTCGCGCTCGAAGCTCTCGTCGGTGACCTCTACGGGCTTGCCCATCGTCGCTGAACCTCCTCCGCTTCAGGTTTCGGGCCTCGCGTCATGGGAACGGTGTCGTCTGGCCCGCTATTCCCGCCAGGATGCTAGCACAACCGCAGGGAGCGCCGGCCCCCGTGGTGAAATCCCCGCTGAACACCCGGCTCCGGAGGTCGTGGGATGACGGGTTCGATTCGCGTCGGCCGCCTACTGGGGATCACCGTGCAGGTGCACGCCACGTGGTTCCTGGCGGTGTGGGCCATCGCTTGGTCCCTGGCCCGGGGGATTTTCCCGCAGCGTATCCCCGGCCTGCCCGTGGAGACCTACTGGACCATGGGGTTTGCTGGCGCGCTGCTGCTCTTCGCGTCCGTGCTGGTCCACGAGCTGGGCCACGCCCTGGTGGCCAGGCACTTCCGCATCCCCACCCGCAGCATTACTTTGTTCCTTTTCGGCGGGGTGGCGCAGATCGCGCGGGAGCCCGAGCGGCCCGCGCACGAGCTGTGGGTGGCTCTGGCAGGTCCGGCCACGTCGCTGTTGCTGGCCGGCCTCTTCCGGCTCCTCACCCCTTCTGGAGACCCGGTGCCCGCCACGGCCCTGATGGGGTACCTGTCCTCCGTGAACCTCCTGCTGGCCGCCTTCAACCTCCTGCCCGCCTTTCCCCTGGACGGCGGGCGGGTGCTGCGGGCGATCCTGTGGTCCTTCCTCGGCCTCGAGCGCGCCACCCGCGTCAGCACCTCCCTCGGCCACGCCACCGCAGCGGCCTTCATCGCCCTGGGGGTGCTGGCCATCTTCACCGGCCGCCCCATCGACGGCCTGTGGCTCGTCCTCATCGGTTGGTTCCTGGACCAGGGCGCGGGGACCTCTTACCAGCAGATGCTCCTGCAACACGCCCTGCGGGGCGTGCGGGTACGGGACATCATGACTCCTGACCCCGTCACCCTGGAAGCCGACCTTACCCTGGAGGAAGCGGTGGCCGGCTACTTCCTGCCCCGCAAGCACGGCGGCTACCCGGTCGTCTACGGGGATCGGCTGCTGGGCATCCTCACCCTGCACGACCTGAAGCAGGTGCCCCGGGAGAGGTGGTCCACCACCCGCGTGCGCGAGGCCATGACCCCCATCGACCGGGCCCAAACGGTGCGGCCGGAGGCGCCCGCGTACGACGCCCTCGCCCGGATGGTGCAGGCGGGGGTGGGCCGCCTCCTGGTGCTGGACGCAGGCGGCGAGCTGGTGGGGATCCTCACCCGTAGCGACCTGTTGCACCTGATCCGGCTGCGGTCCGAGCTGCGCGACTGAGGGCCGTGGGACCCCACGCCGCCCGCCGCCTGCCGGCTGACCTGCTTTTCCCGTTGGTGGGGCGGTGGGTGGTGTTGCAGAACCTGTCCAGCGCGGACGCCGCGGAGCTCGCCTCCGTGTGGAGCCCTGCCCTGTTCCGCAACATGCTGGACTGGCCGGACGACCGCACGGTGGAGGGGACCCGTGCGTATCTACGGCGGTTGCTGCGCCGACCGGGCATCCGGGCGTACGTGATCCGGCTCAGGAGCAACCTCGCACCGGCCGGCATTACGGGCCTCGTGGACCTGAGGCCCGTGCAACGGTGCGGGGAGGTGTGCTGCACCCTGCTGCTGCCCCCCTACCGCGGAGGGGTTGTATTTCCCGAGACGATGCTGCTGCTGCTGGGTCTGGCCTTTGACGACCTCCGCCTGCCCCGCGTACGGTGGAGGACGTCTGTGGCCAACCTGGCCGCTCGGGCCGCCCTCCACAAGCTGGGGGCTTCTGTGGAGGCGTTCCAGGCCGCCGCGGACGTGGCGCGGGACGGCCGCGTGCACGACACCCTCGTCTACCGCCTCCTGCACAGCGAGTGGCCCACAGTCCGCCTTCGACTGCAGCGCCGCTGCGGAGTCGCGTTCCCCTACCCCTCCTTCGCGACGCAGGCTGCCGCCCCCCAGGCCGTGACTGGCGGGCGTAGGCCTCCCGGGGCGTTCACCGACCCCACCACAGGACCGCTCCCACTGCCAGGAGGGTGACCAGGCATCCCGGCCGGCCCGCGACCCTGGGCCCCCGTGCGGCCAGCCGCGTGGCCCGCTTCATGTGGCGTACGAACTCCTCGTACCGGCCCAGCCGCTTGTACACCGCGGCCAGGTTCTGGTGCGCCACCGCGTAGTCGGGATCCAGCTCCAGGGCCTTCCGGTACGCCCGGACCGCTTCCTCCAGGTCGCCCCGCTCGCCGTGGACGGTGCCGATGTTGCAGTAGGCGGGTGCGTAAAGGGGGTCTAACTGCAGGGCCTCCCGGAAGCTGGCCAGCGCCTCCTCGTACCGCCCCTGGCGGGCTAGGGCCACCCCGAGCCTGCTGTGGGCGTGGGCGGACGTCGGGCGCAGCGCCACGGCTTCCCGGAAGCACTCCTCCGCGCGGTGCCACGCGCCCTGCGCGAGGGCCTCCTCGCCTCGCCTCACGAGTTCCTCGAAGGACTCCACGGCGGCCCCGTCACGCCGCAGGCTCCACCCGGTCGAAGCCCGTGTAGGGCACGAGGGCTTCAGGGATTCGGACGCTGCCGTCCGGCTGCTGGTAGTTCTCCAGCAGGGCGATGAGCACGCGCGACGTGGCCAGGGCGGTCCCGTTCAGGGTGTGGACGAACTCCGTCCTGCCCCGCTCCCGGAAGCGCACGTTGAGCCGCCGCGCCTGGAAGTCCGTGGTGTTGCTGCAGGAGGTCACCTCCCCGTAGGCCCCCCGGCCCGGCATCCAAGCCTCCAGGTCGTAGGTCTTGGCGGACGCGGTGCCCAGGTCCCCCGCGCACAGAAGCACCACCCGGTACGGGATCCCGAGCCCCTGCAGGATCTCCTCCTCCACGCTCACCAGGAACTCGTGCTCCTCCCACGACCGCTCGGGGTGCGCGAACGAGAACATCTCCACCTTGTCGAACTGGTGCACCCGGTACAGGCCTCGGGTCTCGCGGCCGTGGGCGCCAGCCTCCCGGCGGAAGCACCAGGAGATCCCCGCGAACCGCACCGGCAGACGCTGCGCGTCCAGGACCTCGTCTCGGTAGAAACCGGCCAGGCTCTGCTCCGATGTCCCGATCAGGGCCAGGTCGTCCTCCGCCACGCGGTACGTCTGCTGCGGGTCGAAGGTGGCCCCGCCCCACGCGCCCGTGATGATCTCCGGCCGCACCAGCACCGGCGGGATCACCGGCACGAATCCGTGGGCCAGCAGACGGTCCAGGGCGTACCGGACGAGGGCCATCTCCAGCAGGGCGCCCTTGCCCAGGAGGTAGTAGAAACGGGAGCCGGAGACCTTGGCAGCCCGTTCGAAGTCCAGGATGCCCAGTCGCAGGCCGAGCTCCACGTGGTCCTTGGGTTCGAAGTCGAACCGGGGCGGCGTCCCCCATGTCCGGACCACCACGTTGTCCTGCTCCCCCACGCCGTCCGGGACCGTGGGGTGCGGGGTGTTGGGGAACAGGAGCAGGACCCGCTCGAGCTCCTCCCGCCGGCGGCGCACCTCGGGCTCCAGTTCCCTCAGGCGCGCCGCCAGCTCCCGGACCTCCGCGATCTTCTGCCCCCGCGCCTCCGGCGCCAGCCGCGCCACCTCTTCGCTGGCGCGGTTCTGCTGCGCCCGCAGTCGCTCCACCTCCTGCAGCGCCTCCCGCCACGAGCGGTCCAGCTCCAGGGCCTGGTCCACCAGGGACGGATCCCGGCCCCGACGCCGCAACGCCTGCCGGAACGTCTGCGGGTCCTCGCGGAGGGATCTCAGGTCCACCACCGCTGTCCCCCAAAGGCCGGCGTGTTTACCTCCCTGCTCCCCAGGCGCGGATCGGAGCCCGCGTCACAACTGCGCGACCTTCACGTCGTAGATCCCGTCCAGGGACCGGATCTCCGCCACCGCCTCCGGAGGAACCGGGTCGTCGAGGGTCAACACCATCACCGCCACCCCTCCTGGGCTCTCGCGGCCCAGGTGCATGCCCGCGATGTTGACGCTGTGGCGGCCCAGGATGGTCCCCACTCGCCCGATCATCCCGGGCCGGTCGGTGTTCCACGCGAACAGCATGTAGGGAGCCGGGTCCAGGTCGATCCGGTACTGTCCGATGCGCACGATCCGCGGCTCGCTGCGGCCAAACAGCGTCCCGCCCAGCTGAAAGTCGCCGCCGGGCGTGCGCGCGGTCACCACCATCAGGCTCGCAAAGTCCTCGCTGGTCTCCTGCCGCGACTCCACCACCCGGATGCCCCGCTCGACAGCCAGCAGGTGGGCGTTCACCACGTTCACCACCTGGTCGGTCACCCCGCTCAGCACGCCCACCAGCACGGAGGCCACCAGGGGCGAGGCCTCCACGTGGCTCAGCTCGCCTTCCAGCCGCACCTCCACCGCGTGGATGGGGCCCGGGCTCAGCTGCCGCAGCAGGGCTCCCAGGACGCGGCCCAGTTCCAGGTGGGGGCTGAGCCGCTCCCAGGCGTCGCCGCGGAAGGCCGCCACGTTCACCGCGCCGCGGGGCAGGCGGCCTGCCAGCGCCTGCAGCACCTGCTCCGCCACGTCCACGCCGATAGCCTCCTGCGCCTCCCGGGTGGACGCTCCCAGGTGCGGGGTCGCCACCACCCGGGGATGCCGGACGAGCCGGAGGTCCCGGGGGGGCTCCTCCGCGAACACGTCCAGCGCCGCTGCCGCCACGTGCCCCTCTTCCAGGGACTCCAGCAGCGCCTCCTCGTCCACCAGCCCCCCGCGGGCGCAGTTGACCAGCCGCACCCCCCGCTTCATCCGACGCAACTCCGCCCGGCCGATCATGCCCCTGGTCTGGGGCGACAGGGGCACGTGGAGGGTGATGAAGTCTGCCTCCTCCAGCAGGCGTTCGAACGGCACCAACTCGGCGCCCAGGTGCGCGGCGCGCTCCCCGCTCACGTAGGGGTCGTAGGCCACCACCCGCATCCCCACACCCCGGGCCAGACGCGCTACCTCGCTGCCGATGCGACCCAGCCCCACCACCCCCAGGGTCTTCCCGTACACCTCGGTGCCCACGAAAGCCTCTCGGTTCCACTCCCCGCGCTGCAGGGACTGGTAGGCCTGTGGCAGGTTCCGGCAGCAGGCCAACAGCATCGCTAGGGTGTGTTCCGCGGTGGCCCGGACGCTGCTGTCCGGCGTGTTGATCACCAGCACCCCTGCCCGGGTGGCGGCCTCCAGGTCGATGTTGTCGACCCCGACGCCCGCCCGCGCCACCACCCGCAGGTCCCGGCCCGCTTCCAAGGCGCGCCGGGTGACCCTGGTACGGCTCCGCACGATCAGGGCGTGCACGCCCTCCAGCCGGGCGCACAGCTCCTCCTCGGAGAGCCCGCGAAACACCTGCACCTCACAGGACTCCCGAAGCCGGCGCAGGCCCGCTTCGCCCAAGCCGTCCGCCACCAGCACCCGGTACCGGACGCCCACCTCCTCAACCTTCTGCCGGTCCGTGGCCAGTGCCATGCCGCCTACACCGCCTGTGCAGCCCGGCCCTCGAACACGCGCCGGGCCGCCTCCACCCCCGCCTGTGGGTCCACCGCCACGCCCAGCTCCCGCAGCACCGCCCCCAACGCTTCCATGCACCGCAGGACGTCCTGGGGCCACACGTAGCCCAGGTGACCGATCCGGAACACCCTGCCTTCCAGCTTGCCCTGACCCCCTGCCAGGATCACCCCGTACCGCTCCCGCACGCGGCCCACCAGGGCCTCCGCGGACAAGCCCTCCGGCAGCCACACCGCCGTCACCGTCCAGGAAGCCCAACGCTCGTCCGCCACGGGTCGCAGGCCCAGGGCCCGGACGCCTGCCCGGACGGCCTCACTGAGGAGCCGGTGCCGTTGGCATACGGCCTCGTAGCCCTCCTGCCGGATTAGCTCCAGGGAGACCTCCAGGCTGTAGAACACCGAAACCGCCGGGGTGAAGGGCGTCTGCGTCAGGGGCTGCCGCAGGGCGTCTTGAACCATGCCCATGTCCCAGTAGTAGCGGGGCATCCGAGCCGCGCGGTGCGCCTCCCACGCGCGCTGGCTGGCGGCCAGGAAGCTCACCCCGGGCGGGCAGCCCAGCGCCTTCTGGGACGCGGTGACCACCACGTCCAGCCCCCACCCGTCCATGTCCAGGGGGACGGCCCCCAGGGAGCTCACCGCGTCTACCAACAGCAGCGCCGGGCGGTCTCCCCGCGCACCGGCCAGGGCGCTCAAGTCATTCTGCACGCCCGTGGAGGTCTCGTTGTGGGTGACCAGCACCGCGCGGTAGTCCGCCTTCTTCAGGTGTTCCTCCAACAGCTCGGGTGGGACCCCCGTGCCCCACTCCACCTCCACGTGGGTGACCTCCGCTCCGTAAGCTCGAGCGATGCGGCTGAACCGGTTCCCAAAGGCGCCGCACGACAGCGCCAGCACCCGGTCTCCCGGCGAGAGGGTGTTCACCACCGCGGCCTCCAGCACCCCGGTCCCGGAGCTGGCGTACGGGATCACTGGCTGGCGCGTGCGGTACAGCTCCCGCACCCCGTCCAGCACAGTCCGCAGGACCCGCGCGAACGCCTCGCTGCGGTGGTTGGTCATGGGCCGGCTCCCGGCCTCCCGCACGGGCAAGGGGACCGGGGTCGGTCCCGGGATCAGCAGCAGCTCGTCCATCCTCACACCTCCAACAAAAAACCTCCGCGTCTCAGAGACGGGAGGTTTCCGCTTCCCGCGGTGCCACTCTGATTCCGGCCTCAGGGGCCGGCACCTCTCCGGCTCTATCGGGCTCCCCGGCGGCGTTGTCGCCGCGGCTCCGGAGGTGGAGCCCACCGCGTCCGCCCGCCGGCTCCCACCGGCCCGCCGGCTCGCTGAGGGTGCAGACGGGGTGCTGCCTCCGTCCTCGCCGGTCTCGTTTACAAACGATAGGACCAGCGTGCCGGCCTGTCTAGGGGCTGGGACTCACACGCCACCCGTGGGCCGCCGGCCGGCGGGGAGGTATAGTGGAAATGGGAAGTGAAGGGATGCTGAACGTCCACCAGCTCAAGATCTTCCGGACCGTGGTGCGGGCAGGTTCGTTCTCTCGCGCCGCGGAGGAGCTGCGCATCACCCAGCCCTCGGTGAGCATCCAGGTGCGGGAGCTGGAGCGGGCCCTCGGCGTGGAGCTGTTCGAGCAGATCGGCAAGCGCATCTTCCTCACCGAAGCTGGGCGCGTGCTGGACGGGTACGCGGTGCGGATCCTCTCCCTGCTGGAAGAGGCGGAGCAGGCCGTCCGGGACCTTCGGGGGGCGGCGGCCGGCTCCCTCCGCGTGGGAGCCAACAACACGGCGGGCACGTACCTCCTCCCGCCCCTGCTGGCGCGGGTGCGGGAGCAGGCGCCCGAGGCGGAGATCACCCTGGAGATCCTGCCCACCCGGCGGGTTTACGAGAAGCTGCTGCGCAACGAGCTGGACGTGGGGGTGGTGGGGGACGGCATGCGGCACGAGTCCATCGTCCACTTCCCCTACTACACCGACCAGTTGGTGGTCATCGCGTCCCCAGACCACCCCCTGGCGCAGCGCAGGGACGTGACCGCGGCGGAGCTGGTTCGGCAGCGGCTCGTGATGCGGGAGCGGGGGAGCGGGACCCGGGAGGCGGCGGAGCGGGCGTTCCGCAGCCTCGGGCTCGTACCCACCCCCGCGATGGAGCTGCAGGGGAACGAGGCGGTGGTACGGGCAGTAGCCGCAGGGCTCGGCGTAGGGGTGATTTCCCGGCTGGCCGCGGAGGATGCCTTGCGGCAGGGGCACCTGGTGGTGGTGGACGCCGTGGACTTCCGGCCCACCCGGACCCTGTGGGGCGTCCGCCACCGGGAGAAGCGGGTCAGCATCGTCATGCGGGCGCTGCTGGAGCTGATGGGTGACCCGCAGTTCGCCCGGGTCGCCGCGGAGGACGTGGGTGCCGGTTAGGACCGGGTCTGCGGAGCACGCCACCGGGACAGAGCCGTGCCGGTAGAGGTCCTGGAGCACACCGCGGAGGTCGGCCTGCGGGCCCGCGCGGGCGCTCTGGAGAGTCTGTTGGAGGACCTGGCTGCGGGCCTGTTCAGCCTGATCACGGACCCTCAGACGGTACAGGAGCGCGAAGCCTGGCAGGTGGAGGTGCAGGCCGACGACCTCACCGCCCTGGCGGTGGAGTGGCTGAACGAGCTGCTGTTCCTGCACGCCCGGGACGGGATGTTGGCCCGACGCTGCACGGTGCACGAGGTCGGTGGAGGGCGGCTGCGCGCCACGGTGTGGGGAGAACGGTTCGACCCGGGCCGTCACCCCCGGGGGATCGAGGTGAAGTCCGCCACCTACCACCAGGCCCGGGTCGAACCCTCCGCAGGCGGCTGGACCGCGGTGGTGTACCTGGACGTCTAGGATGCTCGTAGACCTCCACACCCACTTCTACCCCGAGGCGTACCTGGCCCTCCTGGAGCACCAAGCGCACGGCGTGCGGATCCGGACGGACGCCCAGGGCCGTCGCTACCTGGAGCAGCACGGCGCCCGTCTAGCCACCCTCACGCGGCCCATGGTGGATCTCGAAGAGCGCTTGCGGATCATGGACCACCTGGGCGCCTCCGTCCAGGTGCTGTCGCTCACGAGCCCCAACGTGTACGCGTTCCCTGAACCCGTGGCGGTGCAGGCTGCGCGTCTGGTCAACCGGGTGTACGCCGAAGTCAAGGGGCGCCACCCGGACCGGTTCCGGTGCTTGGCCAGCGTACCCCTGGGGACGGGGGCGGAGGTGGAGGAACTGGACTACGCCGTCCGCTTCCTGGGCCTGGACGGCGTGGTGGTGGGGACCACGGTGGGCGAAAAGCCGCTGGACGACCCCGCCTTCCAGCCCTTCTGGAGGCGGGCGGACGAGCTGGGCCTGGTGGTCCTCCTCCACCCCATGGGGGGCCTCACTTCGCCCCACCTGCAGGACTTCAGCCTCGTTCCCCTGGTCGGCTTCCCCGCGGAGACCACCGTGGCGCTGGCGCGGATGGCGTACTCGGGCTTCTTCGACCGATACCCGCGCGTGAAGCTGGTGGCGCCCCACGCGGGCGGCGCCGTGCCCTACCTGCTGGGTCGTTTGGACACCGGCTACCGGGCGTACGCGGAGTGCGCTGCCGCCCGCCCGCCCAGCGAGGTTCTGCGGCGCGTGTACTACGACACCGTGAACACCTACCCGCCTGCTCTGCGGTGCCTCCTGGACACCGTGGGCCCTGAGAAGGTGGTCTTTGGCTCCGACTTCCCGCACGTGATCGGCCACCTCGAGGACGGCGTGCGGGCTTTGCAGGAGGCCGGTCTGAATCCGGAGGGGCTGGAGGCGGTCCTGTGGCGGAACGCCCGGGACCTGCTGGCGCTCGCCTGACCTTTGATTCCTCCACCCCTCTCTGGCAACCTGTTAGGGAGGCAAAGCGTGCGAAAGGGGGGGCTCGCATGGTCCGGATCGGCGTTCCCGGCATGGCGGTGTTTCTGGCGTTGCTGGTGGCCTGCGCGGGTGTCTCCGCGGGCCCGGCCCCGGGCACCCTCACCATCGGCACCAACCCACCCGGCACCCTCTTCTACGCGCTTGGGAGCGGCGTCGCCCGTGTCCTCACGGACTACGCAGGCCTGCGGGCCGTGGTCCAGCCGTACAGCGGCAGTAGCACCTTCCTGCCGCTGCTCAACGCGGGCGAGCTGCAGCTCGGCGTGGTCAACGCGGTGGACGTGGCGATGGCGTACCGGGGTCCCGACCGGCTGAAGGTGGGCGGGAGGAACCCGTTCCAGCCCGCGCCCCACATCCGCCTGGTGGTGCGCGGGGGCCCGCTCTACGCGGTGCAGTGGGCCCGGCGGGACAGCCCGTTCCGCACCGTGGCGGACCTGCGGGGCCGACGGGTGACGGGCGTGTACTCGGCCCACTTGGCCGTCTGGTTCAACACCTACGGCAACCTGGCCTCCTGCGGGCTCTCCTGGAACGACGTCCAGGTGGTGCCGGTGTCCACCGTGGGAGAGGGAATGCGGGCGCTCGTGACCGGCCGCGCAGACTCCGCTGCCTACGCCCTCGGCGCCGCGGACGTGCAGGAGGCGGACGCCACCATCGGGTTGCGCGCTCTGTCCATCTGCGGGGACGAACAGGGCCAGCGGCGGCTGCGGGAGGCGGTGCCCGGCTACTACGCGGTGCGCCTGAAGGCAGGCCGTTCCGCAGGGGTGGTGGAGGACGTCTGGGTGGAAGCCTACGACATCTACCTACTGACCCACAAGGACCTCCCTGAGGACGTGGTGTACCGCGTCACCCGGACCCTGTGGGAGCACAACCGGAGGCTGTGGCCCCTGCACTCCGCCTTCGAGGAGTGGGCCACGCGGCGCTACGCGGATCCCGGCGTGACCGTCCCCTACCACCCCGGAGCCATCCGGCTGTACCGGGAGAAGGGCGCGTGGACGCAGGCCATGGATCAGGCCCAGGGACGTCTGCTCCAGGAGGCTGCCCGGTAGATGCCGCGCCCGGTGCGGCCCAGCGAGCCCACCACGGCCCGTGACCCAGAGAACCTGCCGGCTGCGCGCCCGGGTGGAGCTGCCGGAGCTGTGCTGCGGGTGATACTGGTAGCCATCCCCGCAGCCGGGATGCTGTTCATCCTCCAGGTGCCCTCCCGGGTGGGAGTGCCGGTGTTCCGCGAACAGTACCTGGGCGTGCTGCTGGCCCTGGCGCTGCCGGCTGTGTTCCTGTCGATCCCCGCCCGCGGAAGGGAGAGGGCCCGGATCCCTTGGCACGACTGGGTCCTGGCCTGTGCGGGTGTCGCGGTGGGCGGCTACGTGGCTGTCTACTACCCCTCTGTGGCCGACCGCTTGGCCATCCTCACGCCCGACAAGTGGCTGCTCGGCCTCGCCGCGGTGGTGCTCCTGCTGGAGGCCGTCCGGCGCACCGCGGGAGCCGCGGTCCTGTGGGTGGCGGTGGTGTTCCTCCTGTACGGCCGCTTTGCCGACCTGCTGCCCGGGCCGCTGGCTGGCACGCCCGCGCGGTGGGAGCGCCTGTTTACCTACCTGTACCTGGACCTCAACGGGATCCTGGGCACGCCCCTCGCGGTCGCCTCCACGGTGGTGCTCGGGTTCGTCCTCATGGGACAGGTTTTGTTCGCCACGGGCGGTGCGGACTTCCTGGGCGACCTGGCCCTGGCCCTGGTGGGCCGCTTTCGGGGCGGACCGGCAAAGATGGCCGTGGTGGCGTCGTCTCTGTTCGGCAACATCTCGGGAAGCGCGGTGGCCAACGTGGCCGTGGACGGCCCCATCACCATCCCCATGATGAAACGGGCAGGCTACCCGGCCCACGTGGCCGCCGCGGTGGAGGCCACCGCCTCCACGGGAGGGCAGATCATGCCGCCGGTGATGGGCGCTGCCGCGTTCCTCATGGCGGAGTTCCTGGGCATCCGGTACGCGGAGGTGGCGGCGGCGGCCCTGATCCCGGCGATCCTCTACTACGTCTGCCTGTTCTTCCAGGTGGACCTCGAGGCCGCCAGGGCCGGCCTGCGGGGCCTGCCCGCGGACCAGCTCCCGCAGCTGCGGCGGGTCCTCCCGCGCGGCAGCGTGTTCGCGGTCGCCCTGGGCTCCGTGATTCTCGGGCTCTACGGCCTCCGGTGGCAGGCGGACCACGTGGGTGTGGTGGCCGCGGCCCTGGCAGCGCTGGTGGCGCTGGTCCTGCGGGTGCGGGGCTGGAGCGTGCTGGGTGTCCTGGAGCAGACCGGGCGCGCCCTGCTGGGTCTGGTGGCGGTGACCGGCGTGGCGGGCCTGGTCATCGGGGTCCTGCAGTACACCGGACTGGGCTTCCGCTTGGCCCTGCTGCTCACCCAGCTGGCTGGAGGGGACCTCCCGCTGCTCCTGCTGCTGACCGCCGTTGTGGCGATGCTGCTGGGCATGGGCATGCCCACAGTCGCGGTCTACGTGCTCATGGCGACCCTCGTGGCTCCCGCGTTGGTCCAGCTGGGGGTACCGGCGCTCGCGGCGCACCTGTTTGTCTTCTACTTTGGGATGCTGTCCATGATCACCCCGCCGGTGTGCCTGGCCACTTTCACCGCCGCGGCCATCGGAGGGTGCGACTTCTGGCGCGCCGGCTGGGCCAGCATGCGTCTGGCAGCCGTGGCCTACCTGGTGCCCTTCCTGTTCGCCCTCGAGCCGGCCCTCATCGGCCGTGGAAGCATGGCCACCATCCTGCTGGCCACCGGTACGGCGGTGCTGGGGACGTGGTTGCTGGCGGCCTCCTTGGTCGGCCACTGGTTTACCCGCCTTTCCTTGCCGGAACGCGTGTTGTTGGCGGCCAGCGCGGTCGCGGTGCTCACCCCCGAGACCGGCCAGGTGGCAGCTTTCTCGTGGCCCCTGGAGGTCGCCGGGCTGGTCTGCGCGGCCCTGCTGGCAGTCCGGAACTGGCGGCAGGCACGTCACCCGCAGGCGGAGGTCCTGCGCCCTGCCGTGCCGCCCCTGCCGCCGTCGTCCTGACGCGACCCAGCAATCCCGCACGTCCTGGCGTAGTGGTACAGGTGCTGCTGCGCAAGGCCTGCCAGCTGCCCGAAGCGGTCTAGGGCCCACGCCCGGATGTCCCGTACGGACCTGGATCGCCCGCCGAAGTATAGCTCCTCCACCGCACGCCTCACCCACACGTCCACAGGGAAGGTCGCCCGGTGCCCCAGGCCGAAGAGCAACACACAGTCCGCCACCTTCTCCCCAACCCCGGGCAGGTCCAACAGCGCCCTTCGCGCCTCCTCCGTGGGAATGGTCCGCAGGCGATCCAGGTCCAGGTCGCCCCAGGCCACGCGCCGCGCCACCTCCCGCAGGTACGCTGCCCGGTAGCCCAGCAGCGCCTCCCTTAGCATCCGGTCCGGTGCTTCCGCTACCGCGGCCGGGGACGGGAACGTCCACGCCAGGGGCGGCTGTCCGATGGGCTCACCCAGGGCCCGGCAGAGGTGCTGCACGCTGCGGACGATCTTCGGGATGTTGTTGTTCTGAGAGACGAGGAACGTGGCCAGCACCTCCCACGCGTCCTGCGCCAGGATGGAGATCCCGCGGGTCTGCCGCAGCGCCCGTGCCAGCACCGGATCCGTGGCCAGAGCGGCCTCCAGCGGACCTATCGGCCCCCAGCCCAGCAGGTAGCCCCGCAACCGGTCCGGACGCACCGCCTCCCCAGCGGCCACCCCACGGACACCGCCGGCTGTGGGCCGCAGCCGCCACACCGAGCGCCCGACGACACCTTCTGCGACCCCGCCGCGCCAGCTCCACCGGAAAGCCTGGCCGCATCCGAGGGTGCGGGCCAAGTGCAACCCGGGGATCCGCAGGACGAAGGCTGCAGGGGCTCGGGGGTCTGCGCCCGAGCCCCGGTGTTCGGGCGTTCCTACCGCAAAGCGTGTCACGTCGGTGAAGGTTCGGCGGAGAAGGCTGCTTCCCTGGCGGGGGGAGCGTGTCACCAGTGAAGGAGCAGACGCGTAACCTCCTCCAGGTCGTGGGCCACCCGGGCACCGGGGCCGAAGGGCTGTTCACGGCCCCACGTGAGACCTACAAACGCCACGCCTGCCGCGCGCGCGGAGCGCTCGTCCCAGCTACTGTCCCCCACCAGCACGGCCTCCTCGGGTCGGGCTCCCAGCAGCTGGAGGGCACGGAGTACCGGGTCCGGAGCAGGCTTCATTCGGACGTCTGGCTGCCTGGCTACCAGGCAGTCCGGCTGCAGCCCGTGGCGGTGCAGCACCTCCTGCGCCGCTCGGGGCCCCAGCAGCGTCACTACCGCCCACGGCCGCGTGCCCCGTAGGCTCCGCAACGACTCCAGGCCCGGCATGGGCCTGGAGCGCGCAACACCCGCCAGCTCGTACGCTTCCACGGTGTCGGAGGCCAGCTGCCACCGCGGGGGGTCTCCGAACAGGCCGTCCAGGACGGACAGCACCTCCACCGCGCACCGCGTGAACTCCACAGGTGGTAGTCCCTCTCTCCTGCGGGCCTGGGGGAACCGCTCCCGCAAAGCGTGGAGGGCCGCGCAGTAGTCCACGCCGTCCTCCACGTTGACCAGGGTCTTGTCCAGGTCGAACAGCCAGACCCGCCAGCCGCCGGCCACAGACGGATCAATCCGCGATCCGCATGGGGATCCGCATGCTGCGCAGGATGCGGCTCAGCATGGGTTCCTCCGGGTTCGACAGAGGCGCTCGGGGTCGGTTGCTCCAGACCGTTTCGGGCCGGGTCTGGACCAGGTACAACCGGCCGTCGCCGTCCAGAGCCCACTCCACGTCCTGGGCCCTCCCGAGCTCCCGCTCCAGCTGCCTGCCCATCTGCGCCAGCTGCTGCACCTGCTCCAGCCGCAGGCACGGCTGGCCGGCCATTTCCTCCGGTACGGGAAAGGCCGCCACGCGGCCCTGGCTAGGGTCGTAGCGGTACGCCACGGTCTTGTGGCCCACGCGGCTAGAACGCGCCTCCAGGGTGACCTTGTCCACCGCGAACCGGTCCGGGGTGACTTCGCCCCCCACCACCGCGAGGCCCAGGCCGTAGCTGGCCTCCACCGTGACCTGGGACGGATCCCCCGTGACGGGGTCCAGGGTGATCATCACGCCCGCTACCTGCGCGTCCACCATGTGCTGGACCACGACGCCCATGGCGGCCTCCGCGGGGTCGGCCCCCAGGTGCGCGAAGTAGCTCAGGGCCTGCGGGCTGAACAGGCTGGCCCAGCACCGCAGCACGGAGGCGGCCACCTCCTCGTAGCCGCACACCCACAGGTAGCTCTCGTGCTCCCCGGCAAACGACGCCGTCCGGGCGTCCTCCCCCACCGCGGAGGAGCGGACCGCCACGGGAGGCTCCCCCAGCTGTCCGTACGCCCGTGCCACTTCCTCCGTCAGGAAAGCGGGGGGACGGCGCTCCGTAAACAGCTGCCCGATCCTCCGCGAGGCCTCCAGCTGCGCGTCCACCGACTCCCGTGCCCGCTCCACCCACCAGCGGATCTCCCGGTCCAACCGCTCGGAGCGGACGAACTCCCGGTACGCGTGGGTGGTGACAGCAAAGCCCGCAGGTACTGGGAGTCCGCGGCGCAGCAGCTCCCACAGCCCCACCGCCTTCCCGCCCACCCGGTCCAGGACCGAGCGCCCGCAGTGCTCCAGGGGCAGGACGTAGTCCATGGCCTCAGCTCGCCGCGCGCTTCAGGATCTTCACCACGCCCGTGTTCCCGTCCACCCGGATGCGGTCGCCCGTGCGGATGCGCTTGGTGGCGTCCCCGGTCCCCACCACCGCCGGCAGGCCGTACTCCCGGGACACGATGGCCGCGTGGGACATGATGCCGCCGATGTCCGACACCGCCGCCGCGATCCGGTTGAACACCGGACCCCAGCTGGGCGCGGTGATGGGGCACACCAGGATCTCGCCCGGCTGGACCTCCGAGAGCTGCGAGGCGGACAGGATCACCCGCGCGACGCCCTCTGCAACCCCGGGCGATCCCGCGTAGCCCCGGATCTCGTCCTCCGCGCGGGCTCCAGCCGCTCCCAGCCACTCCCGCACGCGTTCCGTGGTGACCCCCCACAGCATCACGGTGAACGGCTCCGTGATCTCCGCGGGCACCGGACCCAGGGCCGGCAGCGGCGACCAGTTACGTAGAACGCCCAGGATGCGCTTCCGGTCCGCCACCTCCCGCTTCCAGTACACCGCACCGCGGCTCCTGCCGCCCGTGGCCCACGTGGCCACTAGGTCCGCCAGGGCCTGCGCCACCTCGTGTCGGTTCAGGTAGAACACGTCCTCCCGGTCGTCCAAGAACCCGCCCTCCACGAAGCGGTCCCCGACCTCCCGCATCTTGTTCCAGAAGATGGTGTGGTGCCAGTGCTCCACGTAGAAGTTGTGGTCCTCGATGTACGTGGCCACGGTCCGGGCCAGGGCCAGGTTCTGGTCGAAGGTGGCCCGGTCCTGGTCACTGCTCAGCAGCTCCCGGTACTCCCGGGCCAACCGCTCCCGGCGCTCCAGGATCTCCTCCTTGGGTCGCTCGATGTTCTCGCCGCGCTCCATGCGCTCCATGTACCCCTTCATAGCCGCCCACGGCACCGTCAGGTCGTCCACCCAGCTCCGGTGGTGGTGGTAGAAGCCCGCGCCGTTGGAGAAGTAAAACCACGGCCGCCAGGCCTCGTCCAGGGCCTGCACCCACGGCCGCGCCCGGGGGTCCTGGCGCAACTCCGCTACGACGTCCTCGGGCTTCTTCGGTTGGCGGATGCGGTCCGCGATGCCGAGGTCCAGCGCCAGACGTGCCAGCTTCTTCAGCTCGTCGTCGGGCCGGAAGAACAGCAACTCCGAGCCCGCCACCATCTGTGCGATGGTCTGGTCCCCGATGCCGGGGAAGGCCTGCTTGCAGAACTGGTACAGGTTCAGGTACGCGGCGTAGCCCAGGTTCAACATCTCGAAGTGGTGCTGCCACGCTACGAAGAAGTTGTCGATCAGCCGCCCGTACGCCTCCAGGAGCTTCCACCCGGTGGACATGCCCCGGGCCTCCGTGACCACTGCCTCGTCGTCCAGCCGGGCGAGGCGAGGGACGGGGAGCGCCTCCAGTTCCTCAATGAGCCGGGTCATCTTCTCCTTCCACCGGTCGAACAGCAGGTTCCAGCTCTGGTAGTAGTGGCCCGCCCGTTTCATGAACACCGCCACGCGCTCCTCTACCCACTTCGGGTCCGTGACCGGGACGGGGGTGATGTACAGGTAGCCGTTGAGGATGCGCTGCTCGATCCCGTACGCGGGCGGGATGGCGAAGATCCGGCTGTTGTTCTGACCCAACGCGATCCGCCAGGCCTCGTGGGAGATGGTGTCGAAGGGGAACAACACCTCCGGGTGGTGGATCCCGTCCTGGTACCACAGCATGGCGTCTTCCCAGGCCCGGTTCTCCTCGGAGAACAGGAGGTAGTACGGGTACATGCGCTGCCAGCCCTCCGCACCGGGCGGCGTGGGGACCTCGAAGGGGCTGGGGAAACGGTGCACCACCGTCTGGGCTGCCATGGCTGTTCACCCCCCCAAAAGGCTTGACAAGACCCTGAGTCTAATGCTTACGGTTCCCGTTCCCCTCCCGGCCGGCAAGAGGCAAGCGCACCGGTTCGAACGCACCGCCCGGTACGATTGCACCAGTACGCCCGCGCCTTGCCGGCCCGGCGAAGGCCCGGCCTTACTGGGGGTGAACCGGTCGAGGGGAAGGAGGAAGAGGGATGCCGGACCTGCGGTGGTTCGTGCGGCAGGTGGAGGAGGTCGGTGACCTAGCCCGGATCCAGGCGGAAGTGGACTGGGACCTGGAGCTGGGCCACGTGGCCAAACTGAGCGAGGAGCGGGGCGGTCCCCTGCTCCTGTTCGAACGGGTCAAGGGATACGAGGGACGGCCGGTGTTGGCCAGCCTGTTCACCACGGTGAAGCGCATGGCCATCGCCTTGGGCGCGCCTGACCGCAACAGCATCTGCCAGCTGGCGCGCTTCTGGGTGGACCGCACCAAGCACCCGGTGCCCCCGGTGTCCGTCCCGCCGGAGCGCGCGCCGGTGTACGAGAACTCGGTAACGGGCCCTGAGGCGGACGTGTTGCGGTTCGTCCCAGTGCCCAAGCTGTACCCCATGGATGGGGGCCGGTTCATCGGCACCGCCGTGGCGGTGGTGACCCAGGATCCCGAAACCGGCTGGGTGAACGTGGGGACCTACCGCAGCCAGGTGTTCGACGGCCGGACCCTGGGCCTGCAGCCCATCAAGGGGAAGGACGCGGACCTGCACATCCAGAACGCCCGTAAGCGCGGGATGAGGCGGATGCCCGTGGCCCTGGTGTTCGGGAGCGACCCCCTCCTGTTCCTCACCGCCAGCACCCTCTTCGGCCGGGGCGTATGCGAGTACGACATGGTGGGGGCGCTGCGGGGCGAGCCCATGGAGGTTACCCCCGGCACGTACACGGGTCTCCCGATCCCCGCGGACGCGGAGTACGTGGTGGAGGGAGACCTGGTCATCGCGGAGGATGAGCTCCGCCTGGAAGGGCCCTTCGGGGAGTACACAGGGTACTACTCCGGGACCCCTTCTCCCAAGGTGTGGATCGACGTCAAGGCCCTCCACTTCCGCAAGGGCCCCCTCTTCCCGGTCTCCACGGTGGGCCGGCCCATCACCGACACCCATATGATCCAGTCCCTCAACCGGACCGCCACCCTGTGGTCCGACCTGGAGGCCATGCGCATCGCGGGCATCCGGTCCGTGTACTGCCTGCCCGAGAGCGGGGGCCGGTTCATCGCGGTGGTGTCCGTGGACCAGAAGTACCCCGGGCACGCGGAGCAGGTGGGGATGGCGGTGCTGGGCACCACGACGGGCCACTACGGGGTGAAGTACGTGATCCTGGTGGACGGGGACATCCCTGCGGACGACCTCACGCAGGTCTGGTACGCCATCGCCATCCGCTCTTCGCCTGACCGCTGCGAGCTGATCAAGCGGGGCCGGTCCACGCCCCTGGATCCAGGGCTGCCCATCCACGCACGGGAGATCACGTCCAAGATGATCATCAACGCCACCGTCCCGTACGAGTGGAATGACAAGCCCGTCCAGATCCAGCTCGACCCGGCCGTGGAGCAGCAGGTCCGGTCCCGCTGGTCGGAGCTGGGCCTGTCGCGGTTCGTCACCCTGTAGGCCATGGCCACCCTCCCGGCTTCGGTCCGCGAGCTGGTGTTTGACGTCGACGGCTGCCTGGCCATCGGTAACACGCCGGTCCCGGGCGCCCTACAGACCCTCGCAGCCCTGCGGGATCGCGGCTACCGATTCATCCTCTTCACCAACGACAGCTTGCTGTCCCCCGCAGCGTGGGCCCGCAAGGTGGCGGACCTGGGCTTCCGGTGGCCGGACCTGCGGGTGCTCACCGCAGGGGAGGTGGCGGCGGACTGGCTGGCACGGCGCTTCCCAGGCGGGCGGGTGCTGGTGGTGGGCAGCGAGGCCATGGCGGAGGAGATCCGGCGGCGCGGGCTGCAGGTCCTGCAGCTTCGCGAGGCCACGGAGGCCCAGGCGGTGCTGGTGGCCCGGACTCCGGAGTTCACTTACGCCCAGCTCACCGCGGCGCTGCGGGCCCTGCGCGCAGGGGCGATACTCGTCACGACGAGCATGGCTCGCACTATCCCCACCCCGGACGGGCCGGTCCCTGGCACGGGAGCCCTGACCTCGGCTCTGGCGTACGCCGCCAACACAGAGCCTCTGCTGCTGGGCAAGCCCAGTGCGCTGGCGAGCCAGGTGTGCCTGAGCCTCGCGGGTTTTGCGCCGGACCGCTGTGCCTTCGTGGGCGACGACCCCGCCCTGGACGTGGCGGCAGGCCGCGCGGTGGGTGCCTTCTCCGTCCTCGTCCTCACGGGCACCGCCACCCAGGAGGACGTCCCCAGTTTGCCGGAGGCGCAGAGACCGGACCTAGTGCTGCCGTCCGTGCGGGATCTGCTGGAGGCGTTGCCGTAACCCGACCCCGCAGGGTGGGGCGGTTGACCCGCACCCCGCGGAAGGGGTAGGGTCGCGTTTGGGGGGGACCTATCCTGAGGAAACTGGGCCTGGCTGCAGACTCTCTCATCCGGGACCGCCACCCGGAGGGGTTTTTCCTGGTGGACGGGCGCCAACGCATCGTGGGCTGGAGCTCGGGCATGGAAGAGATCCTGGGGTTGGCCACCCAGCAGGCCCTGGGCCGGCCGTGCTTCCAGGTCCTCCGCCGCCTGCGGCTGCGGGACCCGCTGCCGTGTTCGCGGAACTGCAACCCCCTGCGCGCCGCCGCCAGGGGGGAACGGTCCGTGTGCGTGCTGCGGCGCGAACACACCCTGGGCGCCTGGTCGCTGCTGCACCAACCCGTGGCCACCCCCAACGGTCCCCTCGTGCTCCACCGGCTCCGGGATGCTTCGCTGGAGGTCATCTCCATCCGGTTCCTGCGCCGGGTGGTAGAGGCCCTGAGGGACGAGATGGACGAGCTGCAGCTGGCCAAGGCTGCGGCCTACGCAGACAACGTAGCCCTGACGACGCGGGAAAAGCAGGTGCTGCACCTGCTGGCCCGGGGGCTCCCCACGCGGGCCATCGCGGAGCGCCTGTCCATCAGCTACTACACCGCCCGGAACTACGTGCAGTCCCTGCTGTCCAAGCTGGATGCCCACAACCGGGTGGAGGTGGTGGTGGCCGCCCAGCGGCTCGGGCTGCTGGAAGGGGACGCCGGCGAACCGGCTGCCCTGCCCTCGGGCCACGGCCGGACGGCCCGCTAGCTAGCCGCCCTGCAGTTTCCTCCACAGGACCTGGAGGGCCAGCTGGCAGCTGCGGAAGGCCAGCTGCGGCGGCCGGTTCACCGGGAACCACGTGGGCTGATCCAGCTCCGTGGAGCCCTCCGGTTCTCCCCCAACCAGGCGGCACCGATACGCCAGGACCAGGATGGGCTCCTCCCCGTACCGGTCAGGAAACCCACCCACAAACTCCTCAGGTTCCACCTGCACCCCCAGTTCCTCCGCGCACTCCCGCGCCAGGGCTTCTTCCGGTGTCTCGTCAGGGTCCACGAACCCGCCCGGCACGTGCCACAGACCACGGCCAGGTTCCACCCCGCGCCGTCCCAACAGTACCTGGGCTTGGGCCCTGTCCTGTCGGGTGACGAGGGCCGCCACCACAGGCTTGGGGTTCTGCCACAGGACGAACCCACAGCGCTGGCAGGCAGGATGGGTCACCCGCTCTCCGCGGAACCGCCGGAGAGCTAGCGGCCCGCCACACCGCGGACAGTACTTCGCCTCTGCGGCCCCCACGGACATCTCAGTCCCCTGAACGGTACCAGCCCAGCCCGTCGATCACCAGCTGCGACCAGGTCTCCATTCGGTCGTAGTACCGCACCGCCTCCCGCACGGGGACGAACCCGCCGGCCAGCACTCCCTCCTCGCGGACCCGGACCTCCCCTGTGGTCTGGGCCTCGTACACCAGCCCGAAGTGCACCGCGCTCACCGGGTTACGTTCGTCGTTGAGCACACCGACCCACCGTGCGGTCCACGGGGCGCTGAACACGAGTTCCTCCTCCAGCTCCCGTACCATCCCCGCCTGCACGGGGTCCCCCTCGTCTCCGTCCGCCCGGCGGATGTGGCCGCCGACCCCGATGGAGTACCGGTCGTGCAGCCGTGCTTCGCTGCCCCGTCCCAGCCGCCGGAACAGGAACACCTCCGTACCCCGCCGGACCACCACGTACGGGATCACCTGCTTGAGCGAGGGATCCTCCTCCACGTCAGCCCGGCGGCGGTAGACCCCGCGGTCGCGGATCACACGCAGCACCGCCTCGTCCGGCCCGCGCATCCCGGTGAAAGGCCCGCTCGCGAGCAGTACCGCCCGAGGCACCACCAGGACCTCCTCGTCCATCTTCCCGGTCACGCGCTACCTCCCTCCGCGTCCGCCTGGGCCTCCGCCAGGGCCTGCGCCACCACCTGCGCCGAACCCGCCAGCCCCCCGGACACCACCAGGGTCAGGGCCTCGTCCACGGTCATCCGGAGCGGTACTGTCTGCTCCTCGGGCACCAGCATGAGGAAGCCCGTGGTCGGGTTCGGCGAGCTGATGACGAACACTTTGAGGACCGACCGACCCTCAGAGACCACTTCCTCGCCCGTCACAAATCCCAGCGCGTACGCCCCCCTCCGTGGCCACTCCACCAGCACCACCCGCCGGAACGGAGCCTGCCGGCCGCCCAACACCACCTCCACCACCTGCTTGGTGCCGCCGTAGATGACCCGCAGAAGCGGGGTCCGGAACAGGACGGCTTCCAGGGCGTGCAGGGCCACACGCCCCGGCCAGGTGCTGACCAGCAGGCCCACCAGTAGGATCACCACCAGCCCGCCCACGAGCCCTGCGCCCGGCACGTTGTTGCCGAACAGCCACCGGAACACGGGCTGCAGCACGCTGTCCAGCACCCGGAACACCCACCGCAGGAGGGCGAAGGTGACCAGGAGGGGTACGGTCACCAGCAGGCCGCGGATCAGGAGTCCTCGGAGGACGGCCATCCCGATTGGTCGTGAAAGCGTCTTGCGAGAGCCCGGGCCAGAGCGTGGGACCCCGCGGGGGTGGTGAGCAGCAGGAAAGCCAGGATCGCCACCTCCTGCCAGCCTCCCCCGTGGTGCAAAAAGGATCCGACCAGGGCGCCGGCGGCGCCGAAGGTGGTGACCTTCCCCGCCACGTGCAGCCGGCTCAGGGTGTCCCGGTACCTGACCATCCCCACGCCCGCCACCAGGGAGAAGGCGGCGCCCACCAACAGGAACACCGCACTCCACTCACGCAAGGGGACCTCCTCCGGACACGAAACGCGCCGCCGCCACCGTGCCCACGAACGCCAGGGCAGCCAGCACGACAGCTACGTCCAGGTAGTCGCGGGTGTCCCACAGCACGCCCGCGGTGAGGACCACGTTGAGCAGCACCATAGCCAGGGCGTCTGCGGCCACCACGCGGTCCACGAACCCGGGTCCGGTGGCCAGCCGGACCGCGCACAAGGCCGCCGCGCAGGCCAGCAGCGCCAGAGCTACCGCTGTCACTCGAACACCTCCGCCACCGCGCGTTCCAACCGGTTCTGGATTTCTGCCACCGCGGCGCCTTCCTCCTCCAGGTCGAAGACGTGCACCAGGAGACTCGAGCGGTCGGGCGCCACGTCCACCGTGAGGGTGCCCGGCGTCAGGGTGATCAGGTTCGCCAGGGCCGTGATGGCGGCGTCTCCGCGCAGGCGGATGGGTACCCGGATGAAGCGGGGTCGGTTGGCCCGCCTGGGATTGAGCACCAGGGTCGCCAGGCGCAGGTTCGCCCGGGAGATCTCCCACACCCCGACCGCCACCAGGCGCAACGCTGCCGCCAGCCGCCTCACCTCAGCGACCCCCCAGCACCGTTTGGGCGTAGACGCCGGGGTCTGCCAGGCGCTCCGCCGCCGTGGCGGTCAGATCCCACAGCCACCCGCCTCCCAGCCCCCACACCAGTGTGAGCACCCCCACGCCCGCGATGGCGAGGTAGTGAAGCGCTGGGATCGCCTCCCGTTCCGGAGAGGGCCCCCAGAAGGCACCGGTGAAGATCTTGCTCATGGACAGCAGGGTCAGCAGGCTCACCGCAAGACTCGCACCCACTGCGAAGGCCTCACCGGCCCGGAGCCCCGCCTCCACCACGAACACCTTCGCCCAGAAGCCGCTCAAGGGCGGGATCCCGGCCAGGGACAGGGCAGGGATCGCAAAGGACAGGCCCAAAAACGGGTGGGCGTGGGCCAAGCCCGACAGCGCCCGCAGGGCGCCTGTGCCGTAGCTGGCCTCCACCGCGGCGCTCACGAGCAGCAGCGCCGTCTTCACGCCGATATGGTGCAGGACGTAGAACAGCCCCGCGGCCCACGCCTGCGGCGTGCCCAGCGCCAGCCCGAACACCATGTACCCGATCTGGCTGATGATGTGGAAGGACAGGATCCTCCGCACCTCCTCTTGCGCCAGGGCTCCCAGCACCCCGAACACCATGGTCAGCACTGCCACCGTCACCAGGGTGGGCTCCGGACCCCGCAGGGGGTTCAGGGTGGTGAACAGGCGGTACAGGGCGTACACGCCGACCTTTGTGAGCATACCCCCGAAGTACGCTGCCACCGGCCCTGGAGGGAGCACGTAGGCGTGGGGCAGCCACGCGTACAGGGGGAAAATCGCCGCCTTCACCCCGAACGCCACCGCCAGCAGGAACACCGCGGGGCGCACCAGACCCGGGGACGCGTCCGGCATCCGCACGGACAGGTCCGCCATGTTGACGCTGCCCACGGCCGCGTACAGCAACGCCACTCCCACAAGGAACAGGGTGGACGCGACCAGGTTGCTAGCCACGTAGGTGAAGGCCTCGCGCGCCTGGCGCCGGGTGCTGCCCAGGGTGAGCAGGAAGTACGAGGCCACCAGCAGCACCTCAAAGAACACGTACAGGTTGAACAGATCACCGGTCAAAAACGCCCCGTTCATTCCCGCGAGCATCAGGTGCCAGCCGCCGTGGAAGAAGCCGTCCAGGCGAGGGTGCGGCTGCGCCAGCAGGGCCAGGAGGGTGCACAGCGCGACCCAGCTCCCGATGGCGCTCATGAGCGCTCCCAGGAGGTCCGCGGCGAACACGATCCCGAACGGCGCGGGCCAGTTGCCGAAGCGCAGGATCACGACCGTGTGCGCCCGGGCCAGGGCCACCAACCAGACGCTGGCGACAACGCAGGCCGTACCTCCCGTCACGCTCACCCCCCAACGGAGGCGGCGGGAGGGAAGGGCCACGCACAGAAGCCCCGTCAGCAGCGGGATCAGCACGGGGGCTGCGGCGGCGTTCACCCCTCGTCCTCCTCAAGGGCGTGCATGCGGTAGCCCAGGGCCAGCAGGAATGCGGTGATCCCGAAGCCGATCACGATGGCGGTCAGGATCAGCGCCTGCGGCAGCGGGTCTGCCCGGGGCTCGGGGTTCCCCAGCAGCGGCGCGTGCCGGCCTACCAGGCCGCCTGCTAGGAGCACCGTCAGGTTCGCCCCGTGCGCGATCAACCCGAGGCCGATCACCTGCCGGAGGATGCGCTGTCCCAGCAGCAGCCAGGTGCCTGCGGCGAACAGCAGACCCACCAGGGCCGCCAGCACCAGGTTCACGAGCCCGCCTCCCACAGGGTCCGGACGGCCGCGAGCGTCGCGGACACCACCACCAGGAATACCCCCACGTCGAAGAACAGGGACGTGGGCAGCTTCACGGGCCCCGCGTACAGCACGGCGTGGGTCAAGAACGGCCGGCCCAGGAGCACCGCAGCCAGGCCCGTGACCGCGGAAATCCCCACCCCCAGCGCCACGCCCCGCTCCCACCGCCGTGCCCGCGGAGGGGGGCCGAAAGCCAGCCAGCCCAACACCACCGCCAGGGCCGTGACGAGGCCGCCCACGAAGCCTCCGCCCGGCGAGTTGTGACCTACCAGGAGCAACCGCACGCCGTACAGCACCACCACGGGTGCCACCACCCGTGCCACCGTCCTCAGCACCAGGCTGTTCACCGAGGCCTCCTCGCCAGCGCCAGGACCCCCAACGCGGCGATACCCAACACCGTGATCTCCCCCAGTGTGTCCAGCCCCCGGAAGTCCACCACGACCAGGTTCACCAGGTTGGTCCCGCCCGCCAGCTTCGCGTTGCGCGCGAAGAACTCCGCAAGGCGCTGGGACGGGGGTCCTGTGCTGAGCTGGAACGCCAGCGCGCCGGCCACCACCCCGACCGCCACGGACACCAGCAGGTCCAGCCCCGCCAGGGGATGACGGTCGGGGACGTCGGCGCTCAGCAGGCGCGTCACCACCGCGAGGAACAGCACCAGGCTCACCGTCTCCACCAGCATCTGGGTGAGAGCGAGGTCTGGCGCCCGCAGCCCCATGAACAGGAACACCACGCTGTAGCCCACCGCACCCAGCGCAACCACGGCCGCCACCAGACTCCGGCTAAGCACGGTCACGAGCACGGCAGCGACCCCGATACCCACGAACGCGGCCTCGAAGGAAAGCCGCCCCACCTCCGGCCACCGCGCGTGGGCCAGCACGGGGAGCCCCGCCCCCACTGCGGCGACTCCCAGGATCACCACCAGGTAGTCCCGCAGCCGCCCGGTCAGGCTGAGGTGCGTGAGGGCGTCCGCGAAGCGCAGCAGGGCAGCCTGCAGCGCGTCGAAGATCCGATCCCCGTTCCACCGGGCTTCCGGCCACCGCGAGGACACCGTCCCGCCGAACCAGGCCACCCCCGCTCCACCTACCGCGGCCAGCAGCGCGGGGGCCACCTTGCCCCAGCTGAACTTGGGCCAGACGTTGTGGGGAGCTCCGAGCCAGTCCACCACCGCCTCCGGGAGCTGCCGCCAGGTGCCGAACAGCACGCACAGCACCGCCAGGGGTAAGGCGGGCAACCACAACCCCGCGGGCTCGTGCCGATGTTCAGCCTCTCCTGAGCCAAAGAACACCTGCAGGAAGCGCGCTCCGAACGCCGCGGTGACCACCGCCCCAACCCACAGCCACCCCTCCAGCCCGTGCCCCAGCGCCTTCGCAGCCAGGTCCTTGGCCACGAACCCGCCGCTCGCAGGAAGAGCCGCCAGGGAGAACACGCTCAACGCGGCCAGCGTCGCGGTGGCGGGCATCGCCCGCGCGAGGCCCCGCAGGTGGCGGATTTGCCGGGTACCGGTTTCGTGCTCCACGGCCCCCGCCACCAGGAACAGCGTGCCCTTATAGGCCGCGTGGTTTATGAGATACAGGACCGCGGCGTCCCGCCCCACCGCCGTGCCGGTCCCCGCGAGCGCGGTGGCCAGACCCAGGGCGCTCACGGTCCCGTAGGCCAGCAGGGCCTTCAGGTCGTCCTGCAGGACCGCCACCACCGCCCCGAACAGGAACGTACCTAGGCCCACGGGCAGGATCCAGGTGCGCCAGAGCTCCGTCCCGCCCAGCACCGGGAGCAGGCGCAGCAGGAGGAAGACGCCCGCCTTCACCATGGTGGCGGAATGCAGGTACGCGCTTACCGGCGTGGGCGCCACCATGGCGCCCGGGAGCCAGAAGTGCACGGGGATCTGTGCGGACTTGGTGAAGGCCCCCGCCAGGACCAAGCCCAGCACCCAAGGGTAGCGCGGAGAGCCCTGTACGGTCCGCGGATCCAGCTCTGACACACGGAAAGTCCCCGCCTCCAGTCCCAGCAGCAAGAAGCCCGCCAGCATGGCGAGGCCGCCCACCACGGTGACCACCAGAGCCCGCACGGAGGCCTGCCGGGCCTCCCACCGCTCGTCGTGAAACCCGATCAGAAAGAAGGAGGCGAGGGAGGTGCCCTCCCAGAACACGTACAGGGTCAGCAGGTCATCCGCCAGCACGAGCCCCAACATGGAGCCGGCGAACAGCAGCAGGTACGCGAAGAAGGCAGGCGCGCGGGGCTCGTGCCCTAGGTAGGCCCTCGCGTACAGGACGATGAGCACCCCCACGCCGGCCACGAGCAGGGCGAACAGCGCACTCAGGCCGTCCGCGCGGAGGCGGTAGCCGACCCCGAGGGCAGAGAACCAGCTCAGCTCCGCGGATGCCACCAGGCCCGTGGCGGCCCACCGGGCTACCGGTACCAGCGCTAGCAGCACCGCCCCGCACGCGCCCAGGGCGACCAGCCAGCTCCCACGCCTGCTGGCCGCGGCCCACGGCGCGGCCAGCAGGGGAATCAAAGGGATCCCCAGTAGGAGGGTTTGCACGACGCTCGTCCACCGCCGGGACCGGCACCGTCCTCGCAAGCACCGGTCCGCGTCCCCGCGTCACGCGTTTGGACGCGCTCCTCGGGGAACAGGCCAACAGCCCGAGCCCAGCCTAACCGCCCGAGCCGTCCCCGTCAAACCGCTGGCGCGGGGTTGACCCTCGGTGCTAAAATCCATGCCAAACCCGAGGATCGGGACGAGTACGCGGGAAGGACGCTCTAAGAGAGCCGCGAGGTCGGTGGAAGCGCGGTAGCCGTCAGCCCGCGGAATGGACCCGGGAGGGGCGGCCCGAACGGCAGCAGGGCCCAGTAGGCGCCGACGGGGTTCCGGCTCCCGTTGCCCAGGCCGGCGGAATCGGACGCAAGTCCCGTTCCGAGAGGGCCCTGCCGCACGCCGTGCGGCGGGGAAGCCGGGTGGTACCGCGCGAGGTGTTCTCCGCCTCCCGTCCCGTGAGGACGGGAGGCAAATTTTTTGGGGCCCTTCCGGGGCCCGGAGGAGGGAAAAGCGGTGATCGTGGTGCTGCAACCCCACTGCACTCCCGAGCAGCAGGAGGCGGTGCTGCAGCGCATCCGGGAGGCGGGGCTCGTTCCCCACGTCTCCCAGGGGGTGATGCGCACCGTGGTGGGCGTCATCGGCGACGACCGCACCAAGGAGCAGCTGCGCACCATGCTGGAGGCCATGGACGGGGTGGAGCGGGTGGTCAAGGTCCTGCAGCCCTACAAGCTGGTCAGCCGCGAGTTCCAGCCTCACACCACCGGGGTCCCCGTGGGAAACGTGCGCATCAGCGGCCCCGAGGTGCTGGTCTTCGCCGGCCCCTGCTCGGTGGAAAGCCGCGACCAGATCCTCCAGGTGGCCCGGGAGGTCC
>JAVKKH010000018.1 GCA_031296405.1 Candidatus Tepidifontimicrobium thermophilum | reverse complement strand
CCGAGTCCCGCGGCTGTCGTCAGGGACGTCCTGGAGCAGTTCGACTTCCAGCCCCTCCACGAGGAAACTGGAGGGGATGCGGTGAGGTACGTCCGGAAGCTCCGGTGGGGCGATGATCAGCCTTGACACGAACGTCCTCCTTGCCGCCTTCGATCCCGAGGATGCCTGCCACCTCCAGGCGCTCCAACTCCTCGATCAGGTGGGGTCGGAAGCGCTTGCCATCTGCCCGGTGGTCTACTCCGAACTAGCCGCCTCCCGGAGCTGGGAGGGGCTCCGGGCGTTCCTCGAAAAGGCCCAGGTGGACGTGCTGTGGGACATGCCGCCTGTGGTGTGGGAACGAGCCGGCAGGGCCTCGGGCGAGTACGCCCGCACCCGGCGCGGCGGAGTCCTGCCCCGGCGCATCGTGGCCGACTTCCTCGTCGGGGCCCACGCCGAGCATCACGGCCTGGCGGTGGCCACGCTGGACCCGGTCGTCTTCCGCACCGTGTTCACCGGTGTACGCCTCCTGAGCCCCTGAACAACAGGAGAACCGGGGGCCGACCTCGGAGCCCCAGGCACGGTATGATCGGGACGTGCGCCGTTTCCACCAGGCTACAGGCGTGGTCCTCGGCTACGACGAGACCGCCTTCCCGGAGGAAGGGGTCCGGCGCGTGCGGGCGGCCTGGAAGGCCCTGCTGCCCGCGCGGACCATGCGCTTCCTGCGGCAGGACCGCCAGGCACCGGCCTCGGTCCTACTGAGCCTGGGGGCTTTCGCAGACCCCGCGCGCCTGCGGGAGGCCCTGGGCCTGGTGGGCTCGGAACTGGCCGGGCCCGCGCGCCGGAGCCTGTGCGAGCTGTTCGAGTCCTGTGGCAAGCCCCACCCGGAGTTCCAGTTCCGGTGGGACCTGCAGTCGGTGATGGTCCGGGGCCGGTTCGTCCCCCGGAACGGCGAAGAGCTGGACGCCGCGCTGTGCGGCCTGCGGGACCTCGCGGAGGAGCTGGAAGCAGCCGGCCTGCCTCCGGGAGCTAGCGTGGTGGTGGCAACCTATCAGGGACGGTGGACTCCGCACCGCGCCCACGGGTTCGACGTGGACTCCGGCCGGGCGCGGGCGTGGAAGTACCGGAACAGGCGGTGGGAGCAGGAGGAGGGCGGGTAGGTTGGCGTGGCGGGTCTACCTCTTGATTGTGCTGGCCACGGCCCTGGTGGTGTGGCCCACCGTGGCCTACTGGTACACGGACTGGTTGTGGTTCGTAGAACTCGGATATCCCCGCGTGTTCTGGGTACCGGCCCTGTCGAAGGCAGGGCTGTTCGCCTTCGTGGCCGCGGTGGTGTGGGCGATCCTGTACCTGAACCTGCGGGTCGCCCTGCGGGCCCTGCCGCCTCCCGCGCGGGTGGAGCTGCGGCTTGACGGGACCCGGTACGTCCCGCGCCCTGGCCTGCGGCGCTGGTTGGGGCCGGGCTGCGCGGCGGTGGCTGTCCTGGCGGGGCTTGCCAGCACCGGTCAGTGGGTGGCGTTCCAGCAGTTCCTGCACGCCGCGCCCGCGGGAGAACAGGACCCGGTGTTCGGGCTGGACGTTTCCTTCTACCTGTTCCGGCTGCCCTTCTGGCGGTTCCTGCAGCACTTGCTGTGGGGCTGGCTGCTGGTGGCCGGCGCGGGCGCGCTGGCGGTGTACCTACTGGCCGCCACGTCCCGTCTGAGCCTGCGGGGCCTGTTGCGGCTTCCGCCAGGAGCGAGGGCGCACCTGTCCCTGGTGGCCGGGCTGTTGCTCCTCGTCCGGGCCGGGGGGTTCCGGCTGGACGCGTACGAGCTGCTCACCTCCCAGCGGGGCCTGGTGTTCGGGATCACCTACGCGGACGCCCACGCCCGGCTGCCGGCGCTGCAGCTGCTCGCTGCCCTCGCGGCAGTATGCGCGGCGCTGCTGTTCCTGAACGTGTGGCTGCGGACCCTCCGCTTCGCGGCCGGGGTCCTGGCGGTGATGGTGGCGGCGTGGTTCGTGGGCGTGGGGGTGGTACCTCCTCTGGTCCAGCAGCTGGTGGTCGCACCCGCGGAACTCAGCCGGGAGGCCCCGTACCTCCGGGCGCACGTCGAGTCCACCCTGCGGGCGTACGGGCTCCACAGGGTGCGGCTCGTGCCCTTCCAACCCCAGGACCGGCTGGACCCCGCGGCCGTCCAGCGGCAGCGGGCCACCCTGGACAACGTCCGCCTGTGGGACTACCGGCCCCTGCTGGAGACGTTCCGCCAGCTGCAGAGCCTGCGGGCCTACTACACCTTCTCCGACGTGGACATCGACCGGTACCCGGTCGGCGGGCGCCAGCAGCAGCTCATGCTGGCGGTGCGGGAGCTGGACACCTCCCGCCTGCCGCCCCAGGCGCGCACGTGGGTGAACGAGCACCTCGTGTACACCCACGGCTACGGGGTGGTGGCGTCCCCCGTGCACCGGATCTCTGAAGAGGGCCTGCCGGAGCTGTGGCTGCGGGACATCCCGCCCCGGGCGGAGTTTCCGGAACTCCGGCTGGACCGTCCGGAGATCTACTTCGGCGAGCTGACCCGCAACTACGTGATCGTCCACACCCGGGTGGAGGAGTTCGACTACCCCCGGGGCGACGAGAACGTCACCACGCGGTACCAGGGCCGCGCAGGGATCCCCCTGCGGGGCTGGCTCAGGCGCATGGCCTTCGCCACCCGGTTCGGGGACTGGCGCGTGCTGCTGTCCACCGACCTGACCTCCGAAAGCCGCGTCCTGTTCGCGCGCGCGGTGCCCGAGCGGGTCCGGCGCCTGGCACCCTTCCTCTCGTACGACCGGGACCCCTACGCGGTGGTGGCGGACGGCCGGGTGTTCTGGGTGGTGGACGCGTACACCACCAGCGACCGCTACCCGTACAGCCAGCCGACAGGTCCGTTCAACTACATCCGGAACTCCGTGAAGGCGGTGGTGGACGCCTACCACGGGGACGTGCGGTTGTACGTGGCGGACCCCGCCGACCCCGTGCTGCGGGTGTACGCCCGCATCTTCCCGGGGCTGTTCCGCCCCCTCGACGAGCTGCCCGCTTCCCTGCGGGCCCACCTGCGCTACCCCCTGGACCTGTTCGAGGTGCAGGCCCAGGTGTACGCCACCTACCACATGCGCGACCCCCGGGTCTTCTACAACCGGGAGGACGTGTGGGCGGTGGCCAACGAGATCTTCGCGGACCGCCCGCAGCCCGTGGAGCCGTACTACGTCACGCTGCGCCTGCCCGACGCTCCCGCGGGGACGGTGGAGTTCGTCCTCATCCTGCCCATGACCCCGCAGCGCCGGGACAACATGGTGGCCTGGCTCGCGGCCCGCAACGACCCGCCGAACCTGGGCGAACTACAGGTGTTCACCTTCCCCAAGGACCGCGTGGTCTTCGGGCCCATGCAGGTGGAGTCCCGCATCAACCAGGACCCCTACATCAGCCAGCAGCTGACCCTGTGGAACCAGCAGGGCTCCCGCGTGATCCGGGGCAACCTCCTGGTGGTCCCCGTGGAACAGTCCCTCCTGTACGTGGAGCCCATCTTCCTGCAGGCCGAGCGCAGCCAGCTGCCCGAGCTGCGGCGGGTGGTGGTGGCCCAGGGGCCACGGGTGGCCATGGCCGCCACCCTGGACGAAGCGCTGTCTCAGGTCCTGGAAGGCAGGGCGCCTCCGCCGACGGCTCCCGGCGCAAGTTCCCCGCGCCCCGACCTGGCCGCCGAGGCCCTGCGCCGGTACCGGCTCGCCCAGGAGCTGCTGCGCCGCGGAGACCTGGCCGGGTTCCAGCGGGAGCTGGAAGCCCTGGGCCGGGTGCTGGAGGAGCTCGCCCGCCGCCGGTAGGTCCCTCAAGTGTCGACCGATCGTCCGGCAGGGTTTTGGCCCGGCGGCGGCGAACCGCTGGCGGGCGAAGGGGGGTGGAACGCGTGCAGACCCGCACGGAAACCCTGCAGCACACCATGATGCGGGTGCCCTTGACCCTGCCGCACTTCCTGGAGCGCGCGGCGAAACTGTACCCGAAGGTGGAGGTCGTCTCCCGCCTGCCGGACCGCTCCCTGCACCGCTACACCTACGCGGACTTCTACCGCAGGGCCCGCCGCCTGGCGGAAGCCCTGCAGCGGGCTGGTCTGCGGCCCGGGGACCGGGTCGCCACCCTGATGTGGAACCACTTCGCGCACCTGGAGGCGTACTTCGGGGTCCCCTGCGCGGGTGGCGTCCTTCACACCCTGAACATCCGGCTGCACCCCTCGGACATCGCGTACATCGCCGGCCACGCGCAGGACCGCTTCCTCATCGCGGACGACGTACTGCTGCCCCTGGTGGAGCAGGTCCGGCCTCACGTCTCGTTCGAGCGGGTCTTCGTGGTGCCGCTCACGGGCGCGCCGGTGCCCCCGGGCTACGAGAGCTACGAGGACCTCCTGGCGACCGCCACGGGCTCCTGGGACTACCCGCCCCTGGACGAGGAAGCGCCCGTGGGGATGTGCTACACGTCCGGCACCACCGGCCGCCCGAAGGGGGTCGTGTACAGCCACCGGTCCCTGGTGATCCACACCCTGGCCGCGGCGTTACCGGACGCCCTGGGGCTGAGCCAGCGGGACGTGGTCTGCCCGGTGGTGCCCATGTTCCACGTGAACGCCTGGGGAATTCCTTTCGGTGCCACCTTGCTGGGCTGCAAGCAGGTGTTCCCGGGCCCTCACCTGGACCCGGCGAGCCTGCTGGAGCTGTTCGAGTCCGAGGGCGTGACCGTGACCGCAGGGGTTCCCACCGTCTGGCTGGGCGTCCTGGACGCACTGCGGAAGGAGCCCCAGCGGTGGAAGCTGAAGCTCCGCACCCTGGTGGTGGGTGGGTCCGCGGCACCGGAGGCCATGATCCGGGCGTACGACCAGCTGGGGTTCCACGTGCTGCACGCGTGGGGCATGACGGAGATGAGCCCTCTCGGGACCGTGAGCCGCCTCAAGAGCACCCTGGCCGACCTGCCGGAAGACCAGCAGTACACGTACCGCGCCAAGCAGGGCCTGCCCGCCCCGCTGGTGGAGGTCCGGGCCGTCTCCGACCAGGGTGAGGTCCCGTGGGACGGGAAGACCATGGGGGAGCTGCAGGTACGGGGAGTCTGGGTGGCAGCCTCGTACCACGGCGGGGAGGATCCCGACCGGTGGACTTCTGACGGGTGGTTCCGCACCGGGGACGTGGTGACCATCGACTCCGAGGGCTACGTGAAGATCGTGGACCGCACCAAGGACCTCATCAAGTCCGGAGGGGAGTGGATCAGCTCCGTGGACGTGGAGAACGCCCTCATGGGCCACCCCGCGGTGAAGGAGGCGGCGGTGGTGGCGGTGCCGCACCCCAAGTGGGGAGAGCGGCCGCTGGCGGTGGTGGTCCTGCGGGAAGGCCAGCAGGCCAGCGCGGAGGAGCTGCGGGAGTTCCTCGCGCCCCGCTTTGCCCGGTGGTGGCTGCCGGACGCGTTCGTGTTCGTCTCCGAAATCCCCAAGACGTCCGCGGGGAAGTTCCAGAAGGCCAAGCTCCGGGATCAGTTCCGGGACTGGTCCTGGGGCTAGCGGACGGTCTCCCCCCAGAAACGCGAGGGGAGAGGCGGCTCCGCCTCTCCCCTCACATCACTCCCGGCAGCGACCTACTCTCCCGCGCCGTCGCCAGCGCAGTACCATCGGCCCTGGAGGGCTTAACTTCCGTGTTCGGGATGGGAACGGGTGTGGCCCCTCCGGCATTGCCACCGGGAAATCCCAGATCCGTCGGCGCTGGAAGCGGCAGTCTCCTCGGACGTTGCCTGGACAGAACCGCGACGGCTTCCAGCGTCGGAAGCCTTCCGCATGCGAGAGCCCGACGCCAAGCTCCTTTCAGCTGCTCCCGAAGGGGAGCTCCCTTCAAGCCCTCGGCCGATTAGTACCGGTCGGCTTCACGCGTTGCCGCGCTTCCACCTCCGGCCTATCTACCAGGTCGTCTACCTGGGGCCTTACCCGGTTGACCCGGTGGGTGGCCTCATCTTGGGGCGTGCTTCGCGCTTAGATGCTTTCAGCGCTTATCACGACCGCACATGGCTACCCGGCGCGTGCCGCTGGCGCGACAACCGGTACACCAGAGGTGCGTCCACTCCGGTCCTCTCGTACTAGGAGCAGCCCCCCTCAAGCCACCGACGCCCGCAGTGGATAGGGACCGACCTGTCTCACGCACCGTCTCCCCGAGTTTCCTCGGGGGGTAGACTATCCCACCACCCCCTTTCGGGGGTGCCGGCGTGTTGCCCGGGCGATGGGTTCCTGTCTGGTCGCCGCCCGAGCCTCGGCCTCCACGGCCTCAGTCGTTACGGGGGTGAAGGCGCGCCGTGCTACCAGCTCCCGCCGTACGTCTTCTGTCCCGTACCGCGGGCGCTTCGAGTAGTTTAGGCGCTGGTAGGACTCCACCCGCTCGGCCCACTCCAAGAACTCCTGTGGCGACGGTCGCGGACTCTGCCGGATCTCGCAGAGCAACCGCACCGCTGTCTCGACCTGCTGCTTCTTCGCCACGATGTACGGAGCGACTTCTACCAGGACCCGACTGACGGCATCCACGCCCTCGATATCGTACTGACAGATGCCGTCCGGTCGGTTCCGTACGGAGCCAACTCCCAGTTGCGCACGCCACCACTCTAGGACGTGTCGGCTCCGTCGGTCTTGGTAGAAACTGATCGTCGCCTTGATCTGGAAGCCGTAACGGTAGTCACGCCTTGGCTTCAGTTGCAACATTACACTTCCGTCGCCGTCCAGGAACCCCGCTACGTAGGCCTTCGTGGTCTCGTCCACTGCCTTCACCTTCCCACGGGGTCACCCTCGGCATCCGGTCGGTGGACCCGGAGGGCTTCCCCGTTATGAGCCGGTTTTTCCACAGGCGGTTACCCGCCTGGGCCGCCTCCGTCGACGGTCTGAACCCAGCTCACGTACCCCTTTAATGGGCGAACAGCCCAACCCTTGGGAGGTACTGCCCCCCCAGGATGGGATGAGCCGACATCGAGGTGCCAAACCTCCCCGTCGATGTGGACTCTTGGGGGAGATCAGCCTGTTATCCCCGGGGTAGCTTTTATCCGTTAAGCCACGGCGCTTCCACTTGCCGCCGTAGGATCACTAGGCCCGGCTTTCGCCCCTGCTCGACTTGTGGGTCTCGCAGTCAAGCCCCCTTATGCCCTTGCACTCGACGCACGGTTTCCAACCGTGCTGAGGGGACCTTTGGGCGCCTCCGTTACCCTTTAGGAGGCGACCGCCCCAGTCAAACTGCCCACCTGACACGGTCCCAGGACCCGGTGTAGGGCCCCGGTTAGGACGTAGTCCTGACAAGGGTGGTATTCCAAGGGTGGCTCCACGGGAGCTGGCGCCCCCGCTTCCCAGCCTCCCACCTATCCTATACATGCCAAAACCACATCCAGTATCAGGCTGCAGTAAAGCTCCACGGGGTCTTTCCGTCCAGCTGCGGGAAACCCGTATCTTCACGGGTGGTACACCTTCGCCGAGCCCCTCCTCGAGACAGCGCCCAAGTCGTTACGCCTTTCGTGCAGGTCGGAACTTACCCGACAAGGAATTTCGCTCACCGTGTTCCGTGACTTTCGCCACGGGGTGGACCATCTCTTCATCTGGCCAGGAGCTCCTGGCGGATCTGCTTCAGGGCCGGGCGGTTCGCGGAGTTCATCTGCGCAGCGATCTCAACAATCTCTAACAGCCCCTCTCGGGTCCGGTGCCGCCCCTCCTTCATCAGGAGGACGATTTTTCGGAACCGACGCATCTCGACGTTCTTCCTCGTTTTCAGAGGATGCTGCTGGAAGAAGTCGCAGATGCGTTCCAGGCACTCCAGCCGCCGCACCCGGTAAGCGTAGCGATCTTCGTCGTCGGGGCGGACCACGCCGCAGCCGAAGAACCGTTTCAGGGCGTAGAGTACCTGGATATCGCGACGGTGTTGGACGATCACGAACTCAGGCAGCACCTGATACCCGATGGCCATGGAGGGGTGGCGCTGGATCGAAACGTGAAAACAGCCTTCGCCGTCCGCGAACCCCGCCACCCAATCTGGAGACAGCTTCATCCCAGCCTCCCGACCAGATGCCCAGCGTATGGCCTCTGAGGATCCTCCCAGCGGTGAAGCCGGGAGTTTCCTGCGGATTGCCCAATCCCTCGCCATTTTTACGCCGGCGTCCAGCCGGAAACGTAGGGAGGGCTCTCAGGGCTTCCCCGCATATAGCCAGGTATTGCCCCGCCGGTTGCCCGGCGGGCAGGCAGCGCCTTTCCGGCGATACCTTAGGACGGTTATAGTTACCGCCGCCGTTCACCGGGGCTTCGGTTTGGAGCTTCGCCCGGCCCGAAGGCCGAGCTAACCCCTCCCCTTTACCTTCCGGCACTGGGCAGGCGTCAGCCCCTATACGTCGCCTTGCGGCTTCGCAGAGACCTGTGTTTTTGTTAAACAGTCGCTTGGGCCTATTCTCTGCGGCCCCCTCGGGCTCGGTGCGCGGAGCACCTCACCCTACCGGGGCACCCCTTCTCCCGAAGTTACGGGGTCAACTTGCAGAGTTCCTTGAGGAGGGTTCCCTCGCGCCCCTTGGCACCTTCAGTGCCCGCCTACCTGTGTCGGTTTGCGGTACGGGCGCCCGGAGTTCTGGCCGCGAAGCTTTTCTCGGCAGCGTGGGATCACTCCCTTCGCGGACGTTTCAAGTCCGCTCGCACTCCCGTCTCGGCCTTAACGGGGTCCCGGATTTGCCTGGGACCCCAGCCTACCCGGTTGGCCCGGCACTTCCGGTCGCCGGTAGAGCTACCCTTCTGCGTCCCTCCGCGGCTCGTAACGAACTCCGAGCGGGGCCGGAATGTCGACCGGCTGTGCATCGGCTACGCCTTTCGGCCTCGCCTTAGCTCCCGCCTAACCTTACGCGGACGAACCTTCCGTAAGAACCCTTAGGCTTACGGGGGGCGGGATTCTCACCCGCCTTTTCGCTACTCATGCCTGCATTCTCACTTCTGCCTCGTCCACCGGTCCTCACGGTCCGGCTTCCCCCTACGGCAGAACGCTCCCCTACCGCTCGGCGCGAGCCGCGCCCGCGCCGAACCCGTGGCTTCGGTGCCCAGCTTAGCCCCGTTACGTTTTCGGCGCAGCACCACTCGACCGGTGAGCTATTACGCACTCTTTAAAGGATGGCTGCTTCTAAGCCAACCTCCCGGCTGTCTGGGCGGTGCCACTTCCTTTCCCACTGAGCTGGGACTTAGGGACCTTAGCCGACGGTCTGGGCTGTTCCCCTCTCGACGATGGAGCTTATCCCCCACCGTCTCACTCCCGGCGAGCACGCCGCGGCATTCGGAGTTTGGTTGGGTTCGGTACGGATTCTTCCGCCCTAGCCCATCCAGTGCTCTACCTCCGCGGCGCTCCGCACCGGGGCTGCACCTCAATGCATTTCGGGGAGAACCAGCTATCTCCGGGTTCGATTGGCATATCACCCCTACCCACAGCTCATCCCACGGTTTTGCAACACCGACGGGTTCGGGCCTCCACGCGGGGTTAGCCGCGCTTCACCCTGGCCATGGGTAGCTCACCCGGTTTCGGGTCTGCCGCGTGCGACTGGCGAGGTCCCCCTCGCCCTCCCTTCCGGGAGCGGCGCCCTGTTCAGACTCGGTTTCCCTGCGCCTCCGGCCCGAAGGCCTTAGGCTCGCCACACGCGACAACTCACAGGCTCATTCTTCAATAGGCACGCCGTCAGGCATCCCGGTCCCTTGCGGGACCGGCATAGCCCTCCGACTGCTTGTGGGCACACGGTTTCAGGTTCTATTTCACTCCCCTCCCGGGGTTCTTTTCACCTTTCCCTCACGGTACTCGTGCGCTATCGGTCGTCAGGAGTATTTAGCCTTGGAGGGTGGTCCCCCCGGCTTCCCACGGGGTTCCACGTGTCCCGTGGTACTCGGGAGCGCGGCCCAGGAAGTCCCCTCCCTTTCGGCTACGGGGCTGTCACCCTCTTTGGCCCGCCGTTCCAGGGCGGTTCGCCTAGAGAGGGGATTGGTAACTTCCCGACCGGTCCGCAGCCCGGTCCGACCGCGTCCCACAACCCCCCGCGGGCAACGCCTGCGGGCTTGGCACCCGCGGGGTTTGGGCTACCTCCCCTTTCGCTCGCCACTACTCAGGGAATCTCGGTTGATTTCTTTTCCTCCGGGTACTGAGATGTTTCAGTTCCCCGGGTTCCCTCCGCACCGCCTATGGATTCCGCGGTGGGTGACGGGGCATGACCCCCGCCGGGTTTCCCCATTCGGAGACGTCCGGATCGCAGCTTGCTCGGCAGCTCCCCGGACCTTTCGCCGCCGGCAGCGTCCTTCGTCGGCTCCTGACGCCAAGGCATCCACCGTGCGCCCATCCTCGCTTGACGGGTTCCCCCTCAGGAGCAGCTGGAAGGAGCTTCGTTGGTCTTGGCCCTTGCGTCTGGCTCTCGCTATGCGGTTGTCAAGGTTCGCCCCCCGCGTCTCGTGCGGGGTGGTATCACGCCGCGGAGGAGGCGAACGTTCGCCTCCTCCGCGGGGACCTAAAACCGAGCGTGGCAGGAACGGCCGCGACCTGCGGTCCAGACCCGGAGGGGTCCGGACCGCGGAGCTCCTTAGAAAGGAGGTGATCCAGCCGCACGTTCCCGTACGGCTACCTTGTTACGACTTCGTCCCAGTCACCGACCCCACCTTCGACGGCTCCCTCCCTTTCGGGTTGGGCCACCGGCTTCGGGTGGAGCCAGCTCCCATGACGTGACGGGCGGTGTGTACAAGACCCGGGAACGTATTCACCGCCGTGTGGCTGACCGGCGGTTACTAGCGATTCCGGCTTCACGCAGGCGAGTTGCAGCCTGCGATCCGAACTGGGACCGGGTTTTTGGGATTGGCTCCCCCTCGCGGGTTCGCAGCCCATTGTCCCGGCCATTGTAGCATGTGTGTCGCCCAGGCCATCAGGGGCATGATGACTTGACGTCATCCCCACCTTCCTCCGGCTCATCGCCGGCAGTCCCTCTAGAGTGCCCGGCCGAACCGATGGCAACTAGAGGCGAGGGTTGCGCTCGTTGCGGGACTTAACCCAACACCTCACGGCACGAGCTGACGACAGCCATGCACCACCTGTGCCGGCTCCCGACTTTACGGGTCCCTCCCCTTTCGGTTCGGTACTTCCGGCATGTCAAGGCCTGGTAAGGTTCTTCGCTTTGCATCGAATTAAACCACATGCTCCACCGCTTGTGCGGGTCCCCGTCAATTCCTTTGAGTTTTAGCCTTGCGGCCGTACTCCCCAGGCGGCTCACTTAATGCGTTAGCTTCGGCACCGAGGGAGTGACCCCCCGACACCTAGTGAGCATCGTTTAGGGCTGGGACTACCGGGGTATCTAATCCCGTTCGCTCCCCCAGCTTTCGGGTCTGAGCGTCAGGGACAGCCCAGGTGGCCGCCTTCGCCACTGGCGTTCCTCCCGATCTCTACGCATTTCACCGCTACACCGGGAATTCCACCACCCTCTGCTGCCCTCAAGCCGAGCAGTTTCCCGCGACGTCCCACGGTTGAGCCGTGGGCTTTCACACGGGACTTACCCGGCCGCCTGCACCCGCTTTACGCCCAGTAAATCCGGGCAACGCTCGCCCCCTACGTCTTACCGCGGCTGCTGGCACGTAGTTAGCCGGGGCTTCCTCTGGAGGTACCGTCACCCACTCCCGAAGAGTGGGCTTCGTCCCTCCTGACAGGGGTTTACAACCCGAAGGCCTTCATCCCCCACGCGGCGTCGCTGGGTCAGGCTTGCGCCCATTGCCCAAGATTCCCAACTGCTGCCTCCCGTAGGAGTCTGGGCCGTGTCTCAGTCCCAGTGTGGCTGACCACCCTCTCAGGCCAGCTACCCGTCATCGCCTTGGTGGGCCGTTACCCCACCAACGAGCTGATAGGCCGCGGGCCCATCCCGAAGCGGAAGGGCTTGCGCCCGACCCTTTCCTCCCCCAGGGATGCCCCCGGGGGAGGGCATCGGGTATTAGCCCCGGTTTCCCGAGGTTGTCCCCGTCTTCGGGGCAGGTTACCCACGTGTTACTCACCCGTTCGCCGCTAGAGCTGAAACCGCGGGTTGCCCCGCGGCCAACCCCCGCTCGACTTGCATGTTTTAGGCACGCCGCCAGCGTTCGCCCTGAGCCAGGATCAAACTCTCCGTCGGAAAGTTCAATCCCTGACTCACCTCGGGCCGGAAGTCCGACCCGGGGGATTTCTGTTCCGGCCGCGTCGTTCCTGCCACGATCCGGTTTTCAAGGTCCGCGCCGGTCTGTTACCGGCGGAAGCTTAGACTACCACGCGGTATCCGGTCTGTCAACGGACGGGCGACCGACCCCGCGCGCCCGAGCCCGCGCCAGACCAGGTTCCTGCCCGCCGGGGGACTCGGGAAAGCCGCCCGGTCCGCAGCGCCCCGCCGGGCAGCCATCCGTATCCTACCAGCCGCCTACGGGCTGTCAAGCGGAGCGCGGTCCACCGTGGCCCGTCCCAGGGCCGCCGCGGACGCAGGGCTGCCGCCGGCCCGGGTCAGGGTCGCTCCCGCGCCTCCGGAGGGAGCCCGCTTGCGCCGCTCTTCTTCCCGCAGCTCCCGCCGGAGGAGCTTTCCCACCCGCGACTTCGGCAGCATGTCGCGGAACTCCACGTAGTCCGGGACCTCGTAGGGAGCCAGCCGCTCCCGGCACCAGCGGGTCAGTTCGTAGGCGGAAACCCCCCGCGTTCCTTCTTTCAGGACCACGAAGGCTTTCACCCGCTCGCCCACCTCGTCGTCGGGCACCCCCACCACGCAGGCGGCCACCACCGCGGGGTGCTCCTGCAGGACCGACTCCACCCGGGCCGCCGCCACCCGGTAGCCGCGCTTCTTGATGAGGTCCGCGGAGCGGTCCACGAAAAACAGCCAGCCGTCCGGGTCCAGCCGCAGGATGTCTCCGGTCCGGTACCACACCCGTCCCCCGCGCTCCACAAACGCCTGGCGGCTCTCCTCCGGCTTGTTCCAGTACCGGGTGGGCAGGTGGGGACCCCACACCCACAGCTCTCCTGGCTGCCCGGGGCCTACGGGCTCGAGGGTCTGGGGATCCACCAGCAGGATCTCCCGCGACCGCGCCACCCGCCCCACGGTCCCCTCCGGGAACTCGTGGCCCGCAGGGGTCAGGGAGATGGCCCCGCACGCCTCCGTGGCGCCGTAGCCCTGGTAGATCTGCTGGCCGAACCTGGCCTTCCACCGCCGGGCGACCTCCACGGGCAGGGCGTCTCCGGCGGAGAAGCAGTAGCGCAGGGACGAAAGGTCGTACAGGTCCGCCCGGTCGTGCTCCAGCAGGGTCCGGAACAGGGCAGGCGTCCCGAAGAGGGTGGTGGCGCGGTACCGCTGGACGTGGTGGAACAGGGCGTCCCAGTTCACCCGGGGGAGCAGCAGGACCGTCTCCCCGGACAGCAGGGCACCCAGAGCCATGGCCTGACCCAGGATGTGGTACAGCGGGGCTCCCTGGACCACCACGTCGGACCCGCGCGGGACCACGTCCAGGCTGGCTTCCCGCTGCACCCGCACGCTGTCCAACAGCGCGTGCTGCGAGATGGGCACCCCTTTCGGGTGTCCGAGGGTGCCGCCGGTGTACAGCAGCTCGCACAGCCCGGCTTCCGGAGCGCCTGAACCGTCAGGAGGGCCTGCGGGGAGCCGGGGCACACCTGAAAGGACCTCGCGGAAGGTGCACACCTCTGGCAGACGTCTGACCCGGCCCGTGGGAAGACGGTCCAGGCTCCTGCCCAAGGCCCGCTTCCACCAGGGCAAAAGGTCGCCCAGGCCGGTCACCACCAGCGCCCGCAGGGGCACCTGCTGGTGCACCCGCGCTGCGTAGCCGAACAGCGTGTCCGAGCACACCAGCACCCCCGCGCCCGCGTCCGCGACGATGTAGGCCACGTCCTGGGCCGCGTACTGGTGCGAGGCCGGGACCGCCACGGCTCCCAGGCGCTGCAGCGCCAGCCAGACCACCAGCCACTGCGGGCAGTGGGGAAGGTACAGCACCACGCGCTCGCCCTCGGCCACGCCCAACCGGACCAGACCCCGACTCGTCCGCTCCACCAGCTCTTCCAGGTCCCCGAAGGTGTAGCCCTGCCCCAGGTAGACCAGGGCCACACGTCCCCGGGCGTCGGCTGCGGCCTTGCGGAAAGCGTCGTCCAGGACAGAAAAGCTCATGGGTGCGTGCGTGGGGAAGCCCAGCTCCCTCCGAAGTAGGCCGCCTGCACCTCCGCCTGGGAGGCCAGCTCGGACCGGGTGCCGCTCAGGACCAGGGCCCCGCTCTCGACCACGTACCCGCGGTCCACCACCGGCAGCACCGCCCGCGCGTACTGCTCGGCCACCAGGACCGCGACCCCGTGGCGGCGGATCTCGCCCACCACCCGCACGATCTCCGCCTGCAGGGCGGGGCTCAGCCCCAGCAGGGGTTCGTCCAGCAGCAGCCACCGCGGCCGGGCTGCGAGGGCCATCCCGATGGCCACCATCTGCTGCTCGCCCCCGCTGAGCATGCCCGCGGGCTTGCGCCACAGCCGGCGCAGGGGCGGCATGAGCTCGCAGGCGAACGCCACACTCTCCTCCACCTCCGCGCGCGAGCGGAGATAGCCGCCCAGGCGCAGGTTCTCGGAGACCGTGAGATCCCGGAACACCGCGTGCCGCTCCCGGCAGAGCACGAGTCCCCTCCGTACCCGCTCGGGCACGTCCCAAGCTGTGACGTCCTGCCCTTCCAGGCGGACCTGTCCGGCCACGGTGACCCGGACCCCTCCGCGCCGGGCCTCCCGCCGCGCGTAGACCAACGTGAGCCCGGCCACGGTGTTCAGCAGGGTGGTCTTGCCGGCCCCGTTGGACCCGAAAACCCCTACCACCTCCGCCGGGTTCAGCTGCACGCTGACCTCGTTGAGCGCCAGGGCGTTCTCGTAGAACACCACGAGGCGGTCCACCTCAAGCAGACGCGGACACCTCCCCACCCAGGTACGCCCTGCGGACCTCCTCCCGCGCCATCACGTCCGCGGGGTGTCCCTCCGCGATCTTCCGCCCGAAGTCCAGCACCACCACCCGCCCGACCACCTGGAAAAGCTCCGCGAGCCGGTGCTCTACCAGGACCAAAGACCGGCCCTCCTCCACCAGGCGCAGCAGCAGGGGGATGAGGCTCGCGGTCTCCGCGGGGCTCATGCCCGAGAACAGCTCGTCCAGCAGCAGCAGCTGGGGGTCCAGGGCCAGGCAACGGGCCAGCTCCAGACGCTTCAGGTAGCCGTGGGGGAGCTCGGAGGCGGGCTTGGTGACCGCCGCGGCGTCCCGCTCGAACCCCACTTCCTCCAGGAGGTCCAGCGCCACCTCCTCCCGCCGTCCGAACCCCGACCCCAGGCGCTCCCGTGCCCGCCGGGAACACAGGGGGATGATCACGTTGCGGAAGGCCGGCAGCCGGTAGAAGGGCCTGGGGGTCTGGAAGCTACGCGCGATCCCCATCCGCACCCGGGCCTCCACGGAGGTCCGCGTGATGTCCACGCCCCGGAAGACCACCCGACCGCTGTCGGGCCGCACGAAGCCCGTGATGAGGTTCACCAGGGTGGTCTTGCCGGAGCCGTTGGGCCCGATGATGCCCACCGCCTCCCCCGGCCGCACCTCGAGGCTCACCCCGTCCAGCGCGCGGACGCCGCCGAACTGCTTGCCCAACCGGTCCACCACGAGAAGGGACTCCACGGCACACCTACAGGGGGACCCAGCGCTCGAACTGGTGGTAACGCCTGCGCACCACGCTGAATAGACCCTCCGGCACGCTGACCAGGACCAGGACCAGCACCGCGCAGTAGGCCACCACCCGCAGGGTCCCGAAGGCCCGCAGCAGCTCCGAAAAGGGCACCAGCAGGGCCGCGCCCACCGCGGCACCCGCCATGGCTCCGGAACCGCCCAGCACCGCCGCGGTCAGGGGCAGCACCGAGTAGTCCAGGGCGAAGGCGGACATGCCCACCACGTGGTAGTGGGTGGCCAGCACCGCGCCGGCCAGGGCCGCAGGCAACACCCCCACCAGTACGGCACCGAACTTCCACCACCCTACGGGGATCCCGGAAGCCCGCACGCTCAGGTCGTTGTCGCGGATGGCGTGCAGGACGAGCCCGTAGTCGCTGTCCAGCAGCCTCTGCAGCCCGAAGGTGGCGCTCAACAGCCCGACCACCAGCAGGTACTGGCGCACCTCCAGGGAACCCAAGCCGGGGATCCCGGCCAGCCCTTCGGTCCCTCCCAGGACCTTCGTGGCCTCGATGACCCGGGCGAACAGCAGGGGCAGCGCGAACGTCACGAGGCTGAAGTACACCCCGCGCAGCCGCAGCACCGGGGCCAGCAGCACCGCGCAGCCCGCCGCAGCCCCCACGGTGCCCAGGAGCACCGCCAGCAGCGGGGGCAGGCCCAGGTCCAGGACCGCGATGGCCGTCAGGTACCCGCCCGCTCCGAAGAACAGGCTGTGGCCCAGGGAGACCAACCCCACGTTTTCCAGGAAGGCCCAGCTCACCGCGGCCAGCATCATGGAAACTGCCACCAGGAACACCGTCTGCCAGTAGTCGCCGGTCCAGTTCCGGAGGAGGGGAAAGACCAGCAGGAACCCGGCCGCGGCCACCCGCGGCCCGGCCAGGTAGAGGATCTCGGGCCAGCCCGCCAGCGCGAAGATGTCGTCAGACCGGACCTTGATGCCACGGTCCAGCCGCTCCCGGCGGTAGGCCACAGGTGCCTTCAAACCCGCTCCTCCAGCTCCTTCAGCCGGCCGAGGATCCCTGACGGACGCACCGCCAGCACCGCCACGATGGCAGCCAGGTACACCACCTCGCTCCAGTGGGGCCCGATCAGAACGCCGGCCACCACCGTCGACAGGCCCAGCAGCAGCGCGGCCAGTACCAGCCCCGCGGTGCGCTCTGTACCGCCCGTCACGGTGACCGCGAGGGCCACCAGCATGGCGTCGTAGCCCAGGTTGATGGAGATCAGACCCAGGGGGAGCACCAGGACCGCCGCCACCGCGGCCAGGGCGCTGCCGAGGACCACGCTCAAAGCTGCCATGCGGTCTTCCCGGATGCCCAGGCTGAGCGCGGTGTACTCCTCCTGCGCCATGGCCCGCAGGGCCAGGCCGGTGCGGGTGGCGCGGCCGAACCACCACAGGGCGAGCCCGAGTCCCGCCGCGCTGGCCACCACCACCAGGCGGTGCGCGTCCACCACCACGTCTCCCAGAGCCACGGAGCCCGCCACCACCGCGGGCAGGTTGAACTCGTAGGTCACCAGCCCCATCCAGCGGAACAGCTCCAGCATGGCCACCCCCACCGCGAAGGTGGCGATGACCTCCGCCAGGACCAGCCGGCGTACGGGCCGGATCACAGCGGCGTAGACCAGCAGGCCTACTGTGGCCGCCACCGCCACGCTGGCGGCCACCGCCAGCGGGTACGGCCAGCCCAGCTTCCGCAGCGAAAACCAGCACACAAATCCGGACAGGATGTAGACCCCGCCGTGGGAGAAGTTGGGGATGCCCGACAGCCCGAAGGTCACACTAAACCCCAGGGCCACCAGCAGCAGCACGGCGGCCTGCACCAGCCCGTACACCAGGACCGTCAGGAGCTCGGGCATCCCCGCGCGAGGCTTTCCCGCGCCGGGCTAGCGTGCGATCTCCGCGGGCAGCCGGATCTCGTCCTCCGCGGCCATCTCCGGGAACACCACCACCCGCCGGCCGGGCGCGCGCCACTGGAACGCCAGGCTGATGGCGGTCTGCGTGGGCAGGCCGCCGTAGACCACCTGGTGCCGGTCGTTGAAGCGGATCCGGCCGATGGCGCCTTCCATATCCGTCTTCCGGATCTCCTCCGCCACCCGGTCCGGGTCCAGGGTACCCGCCCGCTCCATGGCCGCGGCCACCACGTACACCGCGTCGTAGGAGGGACCGGGGCCGTGGCCGCTGAGCTTGAGCCGTGCCGCTTCCCCGTACTTCTCCCCGTAGGCGCGGTTGAAGTGGACGGACTTGGGCAGCGCCCGGATGGCGATGGGCCCGGGCTCGGCCACGAACTGCACCATCCCGTCCACCGCGCCCTCGAAGGTCTGCCACGCGTCCGCGGGGACCGCGGGGCTGATGAACCCCAGGACCAACGCGGGCAGGCGCGCTCCTTTGACCTGCTTGAGCAGGATGCCGGACTGCGGCATGTCGAACACGGGCACCAGCACCTGCGTGCGGCCCGTGCGGGCCCGGAGCACGCTGGCGGAGAAGTCGGTGGCTCCCGTGGGGTAGGCGTCCGCGGAGACCAAACTCCAGCCCGCCTGCCGTGCCCACGTTTCCAGGAACCCCACGGTGCCCTTGGCCCACAGGACGTCCTGGTGCACGAACTGCACCCGCGACAGCCCGAAACGGGACTTGACGAACCCCAGGACCCGGGCCAGGTTTCCGGCGAAGTACTCGCTCTGCAGCCCCATGCGGAACAGGTACTTGTACTTGGCAGGGTCACTGGCGATCCGCGCCTCAAAGGCAGGCGTCATGGCGATGGTGACCACGTACGGCACCCGGTAGCGGGCCACCACGTCCATGGCCGCCAGGAGCACCTCCGAGCGGAAGGCCCCGACCACGATGGCGTGGGGCCGCCGCTCCGTGATGAGCTTCTCCAGGGCTGCGAGGGCGTCGTGGATGGGGATGCCCGGCTCGTGCTCCCGCGTGTCGATGGAGACCACCTGCAGCGGCCGCCGGACCCCTCCGACCCGGACCCCGCCCCGGGCGTTGATCTCGTCCACCGCCAGCTGGACCGCCCGCAGGGAGTCCGCGCCCTCGATGGAGCCCAGGGCGGTGGGCACGCCCAGGACGACGGGCTCTACGGGCGCACCTCCCGCCGCCGGCCCGAGCAGCAACGCCACCATCACGACCAAGGGGATCGCTAACGCCACACGCCAGCCGACCACGCTCCTCACCTCCCCGTTGTTGGTTCTAAGGCCGGTCTGACCGGTTCCGGTTCCCGGTCCACACCCCCTCCGGGTCGTACTCCCGCAGCACTCCCAGCTCCTCCTCGGACGGCTCCGGTGTGGGGCTGGCGCCGTCCGCCACCCGCACGGGCCACCCGGTGTTCTCCAGAACGTCCTGCAGGGACTGCCCTGGGTGCCAGTGGTGCAGCACCGCTTCACACGTCTGCGGGTCGAACCGGAAGACGGCCCGGTCGGTGATGACCGCACTGGGCCCGCCGCGGGGAAGCCCCACCCGCTGCCGCCACCCGGGCCCGTCGCCATAGCCGGGGGAAGTCCGGAAGTCCACCCGCTCGACCAGGCGGTGCCGCCCGTGGGGCAGGATCACCACCAGGCGCTTCGCCAGGGACGCGATGTCTGCGGCGCCCCCGCTGCCCGGAAGTTTCACCTGGGGGCGGTGGGGGTCCCCGACGTACGAGCTGTTCACGTTCCCGAAGCGGTCCACCTGGGCGCCGCCGATAAAGCCTACGTCCACGTCCCCCCGCTGCAGCAGGCCCATGACGTTGGCCATGCGGGTGCACCACACCGCACCCACGACGTTGGGGGTGTCGGACATGGTGTACAGGAGCTGTGGGGTCGGCACGTCCCGGACGATGCCGTTCTCGAAGACCCCCACGGACCGGGGCGCGTGCAGCCGCTTGGCCACGCAGTAGGCCAGCAGGGGAAGACGCATGCCCACGAACACCACCTCGCCGTCCCGGATCTCCCGGGACGCGGCCACCACCATCAGCTCGCCCACGGTCCAGTCCGCCACGTCGGTCACCACGCGTAGTCCACCGGAGCTGCGGGCGCCGGCTGGAGCCGTCGCAGGGCCTCCCACCGCGGCCCCAGCCGCTCCAGGTAGGCCTGCCGGTCGGGCACCTCCAGGACCCAGGTGCGCAGCCACTCCCGGAAGCCCTCCTCCGTCCGGGTGGCCCGGTGGTACTCCTCGTAGAAGGCGTGGTCCCTGCGGTAGTAGCCCGGAACGGGTGAGGGGTGGCAGCCGCCCGGGCAGTGCACCACCGCGGACACCTTGAACCCGGGCAGCAGGACACGGTTGGGGTCGCTGCGGATCACCTCGGGGTCCACCACCTCCTCTGCGAGGAGCACCACGTGCCGGGAGGCCAAAGCCGCCTCCTCCGTCACGCCCAGGTTGCCCCACAGGTGGGCGTTGCCGTCCGGGTCGGACCGCTGCACCGCCAGGATGGCCACGTCCGGCTGGATGGCGCGCACCAGCAGGAGGGGTTCGCCGCTCCAGGGGTCTTCCGAGAAGCGGAAGGCCTCCGCGTGGCGGGGGACGTCGCTGCCCAAAAGCGACCGGGTGGGCAGGTACGGCACTCCCAGGGCGCCCGCCATCAGCGCCAGGGCCACGGCGAAGTTGGAGGTGTCCACCACCTCCACGGGCCGCGGGATCCCGTGCTCCGTGGCGCGCCGGTACGCGTGGCCCAGCCCCGCGGACACGTTGCCCACCCACGCGGCCACCACGCGGGCCACGCACCCGGCACCGATGAGCTGGTCAAAGAGCACGTCGGAGATGGGGCCCACCAGGGTCAGGTCACGCCTGCGCTGCCGGATGATCTCGTGCCCCGCGGCGAAGGGGATGAGGCTCTCCAGGCACGTGCCCATGACCACGGTGGCGCCCTCGGGGACGAAGCGGGAGATGGCCTCCCGGAGCGGGACCAGCTTACCGTCCGGCCTCGGTCCCACCCGCCACCTCCTCCTTGGCGGCTGTCCGGGAGCTCGGGGCCCGCAGCGCCGGCACGCGTCGGCCCAGGGCGCTCTGAACCACCGGGACGACCCCCTGCCGGAACAGCAGGAACAGCGCCACCAGCAGGACGCCGTAGGCCAGGACCGTCAGCTGACCGAAGGGCCGCACTAGTTCGTCCACCAAGCTGAACAGAGCCGCGCCCACCACGGGCCCCAGCAGGGTCCGCATCCCGCCGAGGAGGAGGGCGACCAGCACCGGGATGTCCACGTGCCCCACCGCGTACACCGACGGGCTGATGAACCCGTTCAGGTCCGCGTACAGGGCCCCCACCAGGCCCACCAGGGCCGACGCACCCGCCGCGCAGGCCACCTTGTACCGCGTCACGTCGATGCCCGAAAGCTCCGCGCTGACCTCGTCCTCGCTGAGGGCGTGCAGGGCCGCACCGTGCCGAGAGCCGAACAGCCACCGGTAGGCCGCAAGGGAGGCCACCATCACGGCCAGCAGGACGTAGTAGGCCTTAAGCGGGTGGTCGCCGAGCCCCATCCCAAGCCCGCGGGTCACGATGCCGGTCTCGCCGTTGGTCAGGTCCCGCAGGCCCAGCAGGAGGTTGTGCACGATCAGGGAGACCGCCAGGGTGACGATCCCCACGAACAGCACCCCGAAGCCGCGCCGCACGCTCACGTAGCTCAAGAAGCCCCCTGTGGCGGCCGCGGCTACCGTGGCCAGCCCCACCGCGGCCAGGCTCGCTAGCTTCAGGTCCCGCACCAGGATCACCGACAGGTAGCCGCCCAGGCTCGCCAGGGCGCCCACGCACAGGAACAGCTGGTTGGTGTGTCCGAACAGCAGGTTGAACGCTACCGCATAGCAGGCCAGGACCAGCATCAGGGTGGCGATCCGCATCTGGTACGGGCTGTCGCCCACCCCCAGGGGCACGGCGGCCAGCACCGCCGCCACCGCGACGACAGGGGCCGCCTGCCGGGTCCACGGTACGCTCATGGCCAGTACGCCAGCAGGCCCTCCGGACGCACCAGCAGAGTGGCCACCGCCACCGCCAGGAGGGCGATCCAGGTGAGGTAGGTGCCGACCCAGTAGCTCAGCGCGGCGTTCACCATCCCCAAAAGCAGGCTCGCCAGGAACGTGCCGGTGAGGCTACGCACGCCTCCCACCACCGCCACGATCAGGGCCAGGATGGTGAACTCCGGCCCCATGTCGGGTCCCAGGTACGAGAAGAACCCCTGTCCCAGCGCCGCGACCCCTGCCAGCACGCCGCTCAGGAACAGGGTAACGGTCCGCGCCCGATCCACGTCCACGCCGCACAGCCACGCCCCGGCCTCGTTCTGGATGATGCAGCGGATGGCCTTGCCTAACCGGGTGCCCTTCAGGAACACCAGCAGCAGCCCGAAGGTCGCTAGGGACAGACCTCCCACCACGAGGCTGGCGGTACGCACGGTGATCCCGCCCACCTCCACCGACGGCGCAGCTAGCCGCAGGCTCAGGGCCACGTTCGGGTAGCGGAAGGTGAAGAAACCGTCCAGGGCAAAGGACGTGCCCAGGGTCAGGATGAGGGCCAGCAGCAGCCGCTCCTCGCCCCTGCGGCGGTACGCGGGCTGCAGCAGGGTGCGGTCCAGGAGGAGGGCCACCACACCCGCAGCCACCACGCCTCCGAGCCCGCTCAATACCGGGTTCACCCTCGCCTGCAGGAGCAGGGCTGCCACCAGGCCTCCGGCCACCGCCACCTGCCCGTGGGCCAGGTTCAGCACGCCGCCCAGGCCGTACACGAACACGACCCCCACCGACAGCAGCGCCAGCTGCAGCCCCAGCACCAGCCCGTCCAGGACCACGCCCACCGTTACGTCCCCCCGAGGTACGCCACACGCAGCTGCGCGCTGCCCCGCAGGTCCGCGGCCTCCCCTTCAAACGCCACGCCCCCGTCCTTCAGCACGTACACGCGGGAGCACAGCCCCAGGGCCGCGCCCACCTGCTGCTCGGCCAGCAGGATGGTGACCCCCTGCCGCCGGAGGGTCTCGAGCCTCCGGTACAGCTCCGCCACCAGCCTCGGTGCCAGCCCGGTGGACGGCTCGTCCAGCAGCAGCAGCTTCGGCTGCGCCATCAGCGCCCGCGCGATGGCCAGCATCTGCTGCTCGCCTCCGGACAGGGTCCCCGCGCGCTGTCCCTTGCGCTCCGCAAGCCGGGGGAACAGGTCGAACACCATCTCGAGACGCTGACGCGCGCCCTCCGGGCGCGCGTACGCGCCCAGCTCCAGGTTCTCCAGCACGGTCAGCTGGGGGAACAGCTCCCGCTCCGCGGCCACGTACGCCACGCCCTGGCGGACCACCTCGTGGGGCCGGAGGCCGTGTAGGGGCCGACCCTCGAAACGCACGGAGCCCTTCTGGGGCCGCACCAGGCCCACCAGGGAGCGGAACAGGGTAGTCTTGCCCGCGCCGTTGGGGCCCAGCACCGCGATGGCCTCCCCGTCGGCCACCCGCAGGCTGACCCCGCGCACCACCGCCACGTCGTCGTAGCCCGCCCACAGGTCCTGGACTTCCAGCATGGGCTAGCCCGCCACCTCCGCCGCGTGGAAGTCTACTCCCAGGTAAGCCTCCACCACCGCGGGGTCCTTCGCCACCTGCGCGGGCGGGCCCTGGGCGATCACCGCCCCGTGGTCCAGCACCACCACCCGTTCCACCGTGCCCAGCACCGCGTCCATAACGTGCTCCACCCACAGGATGGCCGCGCCCCGCTCCTCCCGCACCCGGCGCAGCAGGGCCGTGCAGCGCTGGATCTCCACGGGGTTGAGCCCGCTCATCAGCTCGTCCACCAGGAGGAGCTTGGGCTGGCCCGCCAGCGCCCGCGCCAGGTCCACCAGGCGCTTTTCCTGCGTGTTGAGCCGGCCCACGGGCTCGGTCCTGCGGTCCCTGAGCTCCACCAGCTCCAGGGCTTCGTCGACCCGCCGGGCGGTCTGCGCAGGCCCGGGGGAGTCAGGGGAGCCGAACAGCGCACCCACCCGCACGGTCTCCTCCACCGTCAGGCTGGGGAATAGACGAGGGATCTGCAGCACGCGGCCCACCCCGCGCCGGGCCACCGCGTGGGCCGGCAGACCCGTGACGGGCCGGCCGTCCAGCTCCACGGTCCCGGAGTCCGGACGGCTCAAGCCGCACACCACGTTCAGCAGGGTGCTCTTGCCTGCCCCGTTGGGGCCAATCAGCCCCACCAGGGCTTTCGGCTCCACCTCCAGCGTCACGTCCCGGAGAGCCACCACCCCCCCGAACCGCTTGGTGATGCCGCGGCACCGGAGGACAGGCTCACTCGGCCGGGACATACGGCTGCAGGAGGGTGCTGCGGAACTGGTACTTCTGCGCCCAGCCGCAGCCCGGGCACACCCCGCCCGGGACCTCGCCCCGCTCGATGGTGAAGAACACGATCCGCGCCTCCTTCAGTTCGCCCCACTCGGTGTACGAGTGAGGGAAAGCGTAGCCCGGCTGCACGAACCGGCCCTTGCGGATCACGTCCGCGACGGCCCGCGGGTCCGTGCTGCCCGCTTTCTTCGCCGCGTCCGCCACCATCTTCACGATCACGTAACCGGAAAACGCGCTGTTGTCGAAGTACCGCTTGTACAGGCTGTAGTACTTGGCGGCCAGCTGCCGGAAGGCCGGGGTGGTGAAGTCCACGCAGGAGTAGTCCAAAAACCGGCTGAACACCGCTTCCCCGCCCCGCTGCACCATGAGCTCGGGCGGCAGCACGGAGCCGATGAGCTGCTGGCGCATGCCCAGCTCTGCGGCCTGCCGGACGATGACCGGGTTGCCGGGCGGGTGGCCCGCGATCACCAGCAGCTGGGGGTCGAAGGCCTGCAGCCGCCGCAGGTACGGGGTGAAGTCCGCGGCGGTCACCGGCGCCACCTCCGTCTGCACCCGCACGCCCGGCAGTCCCGCCACGTACCGCTCCACGGCCTCCCGGATGGAGTGGCCCCACGCGTAGTCCGCGATGAGGTTCCCCACCCGGGCGTACTTAGCGTGCTGGACCATGGCCGCGATGGCCTGCACGTACATGGGCGCGGCCACCAGACACGTCCGGAAGGTGAACCGGCTGGTCTTGCGCAGGATGGCGTGGGAGCCGGCCATGGTCAGGAACAGGGGCACCCGCAGGGTCTCCGCCTCCCGGGAGGCCGCGAGCGCCACGTCGCTGCTGATCACCGCGCCCGCGGCGCTGATCCCCTCCCGCTCCACCAGGAACCGGAAGGCGCTGATGGCCTCCGCGGGGTTGTTGCGGTCGTCCCGCTCCACGAACTCCACGGGCCGGCCCAGGACCCCGCCCGCCTCGTTCAGCTCCGCCACCGCCATCCGCATCCCGTCCCGGGCGTTCACTCCCCAGAAGGCAAACGGCCCGCTCAGGGAACTGAGGAACGCCACTTTCAGGGGCCTCTGTTGCGCGCCCCCGAGGCTCGCCACCAGCCCCACCGCCAGCACCACCGCGCAGACCGCTACCACCCGTCGACCCCGCACGTCCCACCACCTCCTTTGCTTCTTCGCGAACACTGGCCCGTACCTTACCACGCGGTCAACCGCACCGTCATGGTCGGCCTGTGCCAGGAAACCTAGTGCAAATGCCTCTCCTCCCCGAGACCCCTTTTAGCTCCCCGCGGGAGCCGGAGCCCCTGCTTCCCGCAGCCTGAACCGCTGGATCTTACCCGTCACGGTCTTGGGGAGGTCGTCGGTGAACGTGACGTAGTGCGGGTACTTGTACCGCGCCAGCCGGTCCTTGCACCACTCCTGGAGCGCCTGCGCCAGGGCGTCGGAGGGGGCCTGGCCTGCTTTGAGGACCACGAAGGCACGGATGCGGGTGAGCCCTTCCACGGGAACGCCCACCACCGCGGCCTCCTGCACCGCGGGGTGCTCGATGAGGGTGTTCTCGATCTCCACGGGCGACACCCACAGCCCCCCGACCTTGATCATGTCGTCGCTGCGGCCCTCGTACCAGTAGAACCCGTCCTCGTCCACCCGGTAGCGGTCCCCGGTGTAGAACCAGCCCCCGTGCAGGCTGCGCTTGGTCTTCTCGTGCTGGTGCCAGTACAGAGCCAGCTCGCTGTCGCCCTTCACGTACAGGTCCCCCACCTCTCCGGGCGGCACCGGCTGGCCGGTGTCCGGAGAGAGGATCTTCAGCTCGTACCCGGGCACGGGTCTGCCGGACGAGCCCGGCCGGATCGAGTCCGGGGTGTTGGAGCAGTAGATGTGCAGCATCTCGGTGCTGCCCACCCCGTCCAGGATCACCAGGCCGAACCGGTCCTTCCACCGGTGGAAGATCTCCGCGGGCAGCGCCTCCGCCGCGGACACGCACAGCCGTACGCTGGAGAGGTCGTACCGGTCGCTTCCGGGGTAGTTGAGGATGGCGTTGTAAAGGGTGGGCACCGCGAAGAACAGGGTGGGCCGGTACCGCTGGATCGTCTCCAACACCCCCTCCGGAGTCGGGCGGCCGGACCGCAGCACCGTGGACGCCCCGGCCCAGTACGGGAAGCTCAGGTTGTTGCCCAGGCCGTACGCGTGGAACAGCTTGGAAGCGGAGAAGGTGACGTCGTCCTGGGTGATGCGCAGGACGTGGCGGGCGTAAGTCTCGCAGGTGTACAGGATGTCGTGCTGCAGGTGCACGACCCCCTTGGGCCGGCCCGTGGAGCCGGAGCTGTAGAGCCAGAAGGCCATGTCGTCCCGGTGGGTGTCGGCAGGCGGGAACTCCCCCGCGTGGGCTGCCACCAGCTCCTCCAGGCTAAGCACCCCCTCCGCGCTCCCACGGGACACGACTACCTGAGGGGCCTCGGCTAGGCCGGAGGCGGCCTCGTGCGCTACCGGCAGCAGCGCCGGGTCAGCGACCACCACCCGGGCGGCGCTGTCCTGCAGGAAGTACGCGTAGTCGTCCGCCCGCAGCATGGGGTTGGTGGGGATGGGGACGGCGCCGGCGCGGATGGCCCCCAAAAACGCCACGGGGAAGGCCGGGCTGTCGTCCAGCACCAACAGCACCCGCTCCTCCCGCCGCACGCCCAGGCTGCGCAGGGCCCTGGCGAAGCCGCACACCCGGCGGTAAAGCTCCCCGTAGGTGATCTCTTCGTCCTGCCAGCGGATGCAGACCTTATGAGCGAGCCCCCGTTCGAGGTTGCGGTCCAGCAGGGTGCTGGCGTTATACCGTTCCGGGACTTCCGCGGCCGTCGTCAACCCGGTTACCCCCCGAGCGCCCGTACCACCACGGACTTGGTTTCCATGTAATAGTCTAGCGCTTCCAGCCCGTGTTCCTTCCCGAAGCCGCTCTGTTTGGTCCCGCCGAAGGGCAGCTCGTCGTAGATCCGGTTGACGGAGTTCACCCAGGTGTAGCCGGCCTCCAGCCGCTCCGCGGCCACGGACGCCCGCTCCAGGCTGCGGGTCCAGATGGACGAACCCAGGCCGTAGGGGGAGCTGTTGGCGCGCTGGATGGCTTCCTCCAGGTCGGCCACGCGCCAGACGGGCAGCACGGGTCCGAACACCTCCTCCTGGGCCACCCGGGACTGGGGGTCGGGGTCCAGGAGGACGGTGGGCTCGTAGAAGAAGCCCTTCTGCAGCCGCGGGTCCTCCGGCCTCCGGCCGCCTACGAGCAACCGGGCGCCCCGGTCCAGGGCGTCCTGCACCTGTTCCTCGATGCGCTCCCTCTGACGCTGGGTGTGCAGGGGCCCCATGTGCACGCCGTCTTCCAGGCCAGGGCCCACCCGCAGCCGCCGCACCTTCGCCAGCAGTTTCTCCACGAACGGTTCGGCCACGGACTCGAAGACAAACAGGCGCTTCACGGCCACGCACGCCTGCCCGCAGTTGAAGAACCGGCCCACGCTGGCCGCGCTGGCCGCCTCGTCCAGGTCCGCGTCGTCGCACACGATCATGGGGTCGGACCCGCCCAGCTCCAGGGTCACCCGCTTGACCCCCTCCGCCGCCAGGGCCATGATGCGCTTGCCCACCTGGGTGGAGCCGGTAAACGCCACCTTCCGTACCAGGGGGTGGCGGACCAGGGCCTCACCCGCCTCCGGGCCGGTGCCGGTCACCACGTTGAACACGCCCGCAGGCAGGCCCGCCTCGTGCAGCAGCTGCGCGATCCGCAGGGTGGCAAGCGGCGTGGTCTCCGCGGGCTTGGCGACCACCGTGTTGCCCGCCACCAGCGCCGGCCCGAGCTTGTTGCCCAGCAGGGTGGTGGGGAAGTTCCACGGGACGATGGCCGCCACCACCCCCAGGGGGCGCTTGAGCACCAACCCGTACGCTCCCTCGTCCAAATTCGGGACGTACCCGCCCCTCAGGTTGCGGCCCAGCCCCGCGTAGTGCACCAGGGTCTCCACGAACCGGCGGATCTCCAGCCGGGCCTCCCGCAGCGGCTTGCCCTGCTCCAGGGTGAGGGTACGGGCCAGCTCCTCCAGGTGGTCGTGCACGTGGTGGGCAGCCCGGAGCAGCAGGTCACCCCGGCGTGCCGCGGGCACAGCGGACCAGCTCTGGAAGGCCTGGTGGGCGCTGCGGACCGCCAGGTCCACCTCCTCGGGGCCTGCCAGCGGGACGGTGTCCAGCACCTCTTCCGTGGCGGGGTTGACCACGGGAAACCGCTCCCGTCCGGTGCGGATGAACTCACCGCCGACGAACATCTCCGCCACGGCCGTCCTCCCCTCACAAACCCCGGAAAAGCGGGGCGCGCTTTTCCAGAAACGCCCGGATCCCCTCCTGGGCATCCTCGCTGCGGAACAGCCCGTCCACCAGCTCCCGCTCCAGCCGCAGTCCGTCCTCCAGCGGCCGGTCCACTCCCAGCCGCACCGCCAGCTTGATGGCGCCCACGGCCCGCACGGCCCCGGAGGCCAGCTTCCGGGCGTACTCAGCCGTCTCCTCCGCCAGGCGTTCTGCGGGGACCAGCCGGTCCAGGATCCCGTACGCGTGAGCCTCCTCGGCGGTCAGGGTCCGGCCGGTCACCATCAGGTCCAGAGCCCGGCTCCAGCCCACAAGCCGCGGGAGCCGCTGCGTGCCGCCGTTGCCCGGCAGCAGGCCCAAAGTCACCTCCGGCAGCCCGACCCGGTAGTCGCCCCGGGCGCCGAACCGCAGGTCGCACGCCAGGGCGATCTCCAGCCCCCCGCCCAGGGCGTGGCCGCCGATCTGCGCGATGAACACCTTGGGGACCTGCGCGATGCGCCCCAGGACCCGGTGGGCGTAGCGCACCAGCTCCATGTTGCGGTCGGGCGGGTTTTCCGAGAAGGCCCGCACGTCCGCGCCCGCGGAGAAGAACCGCTCCAGGGCGCTGCGGACCACCACCACCCGGACCTCCGGGTCCGCCTCCGCCTGCTGGATTGCCCGGTCCAGCTCCTCGATGAACGCGAAGTCGTAGCTGTTGGCGGGCGGCCGGTTCAGGGTGACGTAGCCCAGGCCGCCCTCCCGCGAGAACTCCACCGCCATGGCCTCCCTCCTCAGGGTCGGGGTCGCGGCTACTGCAGGCCGCCCACCACCACGGACTTGAGCTCCACGTAGTAGTCCACCGCCTCCACCCCGTGTTCCTTTCCGAACCCGCTCTGCTTGGTCCCGCCGAAGGGAAGCTCGTCGTAGCCGTAGTGCACCTGGTTCACCCACGTCATCCCCGCCTGCAGCTCGTGGATGGCCTTGTGGATCCACCGCACGTTGAAGGTCCAGATGGAGGAACCCAGGCCGTACGGGGAGTCGTTGGCCAGCCGGATGGCCTCGTCGATGTCCCGGACGCGGAAAACCGGCAGCACCGGTCCGAACACCTCCTCCTGCACCACGCGGGAGTCGTGGGGCACGTCCACCAGCACCGTGGGCTCCAGGAAGTGGCCGCGCTCCCGGCCCTGCGGGATCCGGCCTCCCGCCACCGCCCGCGCGCCTCGGGCCAGCGCGTCCTGCATCTGCTCCAGGACCTCCGCCCGCTGCCGGGCCGTGTGCAGCGGACCGAGGCGGATCTTGGGCCGCTGCGCTTTCACCCAGCCCTCCCCGGGCTCGTACCGGCTCACCCCTTCCAGCAGCTTGTCCAGGAACGCGTCGTACACGTCCTCGAACACGTACACCCGCTTGGCCGCAAGACAGCTCTGACCGCAGTTCCAGTACCGACCCACCAGCACCCCCCGGACCGCGGCGTCCAGGTCCGCGTCCGAGCACACGATGACCGGGTCCGAGCCGCCCAGCTCGAGGGTGACCCTCTTGAAGGCCGGGCCCGCGATCTCCATAACGCGCCGGCCGGTGGCCGTCTCCCCGGTAAACGCCACCCGGACCACGTCGGGGTGCGCCACCAGGTACTCGCCGACCACCCGACCGGGACCCGTGACCACATTCAGCACGCCCGGAGGCAGGCCCGCCTCCTGAAGCAGGCCCACCACCCGGGTGGCCGCGAGAGGCGTGGTGCTGGCAGGCTTGACCACCACGGTGTTGCCCGCGATGAGGGCAGGCCCGATCTTGGTGCCCATGAGGGTGAGGGGGTAGTTCCACGGCACGATGGCCGCCACCACCCCCAGGGGGCGGCGGACCACCAGCCCGAAGGAGCTGCCCAGGTGCGACGGGAGCGGTACGTAGCTACCCCGCAGCTTGCTGGCGAGATCCGCGTAGTACTCCAGACCGTGCAGCAGGTGGTTGAGCTCCGCCAGGGCCTCGTGGGTGGGCTTGCCCTGCTCGCGGGTCAGCAGGTCGGCCACCTCTTCCTGACAGGCCCGCACGCGCTCTGCGCCTTTGCGGAGGAGATGTGCGCGCTGTTCGGGGTCGGTGCGTGACCAGTCCGCAAACGCCGCCTTGGCCGCGGCCACCGCGCGATCCACGTCCTCCCGCGTCGCCTGCGGGACGGTGTCCACCACCTCTTCCGTGGCGGGGTTGGTGACTGGCATCTCGGCCCTGGACTGGCTGTCTACCCACTCCCCGGCCACCAGCATCCTGCCCATGGCAGCACCTCCTGCGGACCTTCGCGTCTAGGACCGACGGATCACCTCGAACGGGCTGCGGCACCGGCGGCACCGGTACGCGTGGGTCAGCAGCTGGGGCCCGAACTCCGCCAACCGCTCCACCTCCTCCGAGCCGCACCACGGGCAGCGGACCTGCCCGCCCAGATCCCCGGGCCTTTCGTCTGACCCAGGCGAAGCCGGCTGGTCCGTCCGCTGCGCCACGCCGCGCCCCGTGCGCCTAACCCGCCGCCACCGGCTCGGGAATTTGGACCTCCAACCCCTCCAGCTGCGCGCGGACCTGCGTGAGGTACCGTTCCCGCACCGCGTCACCTGTCGCGTCCACCACGCCTGCCGCCCGCAGCACTCCCAGCCCCGCGGTGGCGTCCGAAAGCCACCGCAGCACCTGAGCGAGCCGCGTGGCGATCAACGACTCCCCGGCGTCCGCGGGAAGCCGCGAGACCAGCGCCCGGACCCGACCCCACGCGAACACCGTGTGGAAGCGCTCCTCCTCCACGATGCGGCAGGCCCTGCGGGCCAGCTCCTCGTGCGCGGAGGAAGTTGCGGCCTGCAGCGCCACGGTGAGGGCGGTGTCCACCAGCGCCAGGCCCACCACCGCCTCCAGCCAGCTCCGCCAGGGCTGCCGGAGGAACTCCGGACAGAACACCACCGCCCGACCGTCCTCCCGCTCCAGGGGTGCCAGGGGAGTCCGCAGCGGCAGGTCCGCCAGCAGGGGGTACAGCACGCGCGCGTGTCCTAACTCCTCCTGCGCCACCGCGGCGCACGCCACCGCGCTTTCGAGCTCCGGCGCGCCCACGGACCACTCCGCCACGCGCCGCCCGAGGAAGAACTTGGCGTCCGCCACCGCGGCGACAAAGGTCCCCAGGGCTTCGGCCACCGGCCCGCTCTCAGTCCACCTGTCCTGCGACACCCTGCGCCTCCCTTGTGGGGCCCAGCACCCAGTGCACTTCGCTCTCGGGGACCAGCACCAGCTCCACCCACTCCCCGGGGAACCGGCTGTGGGCTTCCTGCCGGGCCGAGTCCTCGTCCGGCGCTTCCAACACCCCTTGCTGCTCCAGGGGATCCGCGTAGCGCCTGCGGCCGAATACCCAGTAGCGGCTCACCGCGGCTCCACCACCCGCACCAAGCGGTCCCGCCTGACCACGAACAGCTCCGACCAGCCCCGCTCGTCGTACAGGGTGTACGCGAACACGCCGGCCTCCTGCGGGCTGGTGGCCCGCACGCTGCCCACGTGCCGGACCGGCTCGTTCCCGTGGCGCGCGAACACCTCGTACACCGCGACGGGTGCGTCCGCCACTACACCACCCCCACTTCCCGAAGCCGCCGCAGCCCCTCCGGAGAGATGTGCTGTCGGGACCATGGCTCGAACACCTGCTCCACCACCACGTCCTCCACGCCGTCCAGCTGCAGCACCGCGCGGCGAACGTCCTCCTGGATCAGCTCCACGCAGGGGCAGCCCAGGGACGTGAAGGTCAGGCGGACCCGCACCACGCCGCCCTGCACCTCCACCCCGCGGACGAGGCCCAGGTCCACCACGCTCACCGGGTACTCCGGGTCCAGGACGCTGCGGAGGACCTGGCGGACCTGCTCTGCCGTGGGCACCCCACACCCCCGCTGGGCTCTACGCCACAGCCCGCAGCTGGCGCCAGCCCCGCTGTAGCTGCTCCACGAACTCCCCGTTGGCCGGGCCGCGGCGCCGCCAGCGCGCCAGCACCGCGTCCCAGGACACCGGGCCGTCCTCGAAGCGCCACCGCTTGGACTGTTCGTCGAACTCCGCTGGGAACGGGCAGTCGATCACGTACTCCCCGCGGTCGGGGTCGTAGTGGGCGGGGACTCTCAGACCCAGCCGCTCACACAGGGGGACCGCGGTCGACATCCACTGCTGACGGAGCTGGTCGTTGGTGGAGCCCTTCAGGCCGTACTCGATCTGCTCCGTGTGCCGCTTCAGGTGGTCCGGCAACCCGAACCACTCCAACGTCATGACGAACATCCAGTCCACCGCCCGCTGCAGCTCCGCCTTCGTGGACGGGTCGGAGGCCAGGATCTCCATCCACCGCTCCCCGTGGCGCAGGTGGAAGTTCTCCTCCCGGTCCACCTTCACCAGGGCCCGCTTCCACGGCCCGTAGCTGGTGTGGCGGAAGATGTCCCCCAGCAGCACGAAGCCCGCGCGGTCGTAAAAAGCGTTCGCCACCACCAGCTCCGTCCAGGTGTCTAAGGGCACGTCGAAGGCGTAGGGGTACTTGAAGTCCTTGGGGTCGCGTTCGTACACGAGGGCCTCGGTATCCACCCCCAGGTCCTCCAGGAGGCGGTAGGCGATGTGGGCGTGGCCCAGCTCGTCCTGGATGATCCCCAGGGCTGACACGTACGCGTTCAGGGAGGGCGCATGCCGGGCGGCCCGCAGGTACGCGGGAGCGCTGATGAGCTCGGTGTCCGCGGAGACCACCAGGGTACGCTTGAGGCCCTCCAGGTAGCGCTCCGTGGCGTGCTCGGGACCCTCCACCAGCCGGCCTTCCTGGATGCGCTGCAGCAGGGCCGAATCAGTGGCTGCCGCCATCCCCCACCTCCGATTTAACCGGTCGGTCAAACCCGCAAGAGCATATTAACCGACCGGTCAAGACAGGCGCAAGCCGTCTGAGCCACCTGCAGGAGATCTTGCGGTGCAGCCGGCGCATTGACTGGCCGGTCAACGGACTGTGCCATAGGGGCGGTGGACGGAAGCTTCAACCTGGCGACCCACCTGCTGGACCGCCACGTGGACGAGGGACGCGGGGACCGGGTGGCGGTACACTACGGTGATTCTGCGGTCACGTACGCGGATCTCCAAAGACAGGCGCACTCGGTGGCCGCCGCCCTGACCCGGCTTGGGGTGGAGCCGGAGAACCGGGTCGTGGTGTGTCTAGCTGACTGCCCCGCGTTCCTCGCCACCTACTTCGGCACCCTGCGGGTGGGCGCAGTACCCGTGCTGGTGAACACGTACGCCCGGCCGGACGACTACGTCTACTACCTCAACCACAGCCGGGCCAAGGTCCTGGTGGTCCACGGCACCGTCCTGCCCCGCATCCGGGAGGTGGCGGACCGGCTGATGTGGCTGCGCCACCTGGTGGTGGTGCAGCCCGATTCCGACGAGCCCCTGGACCGGCACTTCCCCGCGCCCCGCCTGGAGGGGGCGGCCGCGTACGAGGACCTTCTGGCACCGCCGGCCCGGGTGCCTGAGCCGGCACCCACCAGCCCCGACGACATGGCCTTCTGGATGTACAGCTCGGGGACCACGGGCCGGCCGAAGGCGGTGGTGCACCTGCACCACGACCTGCTGCACTTCATCCCGCCTCACTGCCAGCAGGTGGTGGGCCTGGGACCGCAGGACAAGGTGTTCTCCACCTCCAAGCTGTTCTTCTCCTACGGCCGCAACAACTCCCTGGACGGCCCGTTCCTGTACGGCGCACAGGTGATCCTGTCCCCGGACCGCCCCGAGCCGGGCGCCGTTCTGGACCTCCTGGAGGAGCACCGGCCTACGGTCTTCTACAGCGTGCCGACCTTCTACGCCGCTCTGCTGGACTACCTGCACCGCACGGGCCGGTCGGTACGGCTCTCGTTCCTGCGCTGCTGCATCTCCGCCGGCGAGGCGCTGCCCCGGGCGGTGTTCGAACGGTGGCGGGAGCGGTTCGGGCTGGCGATCTTCGACGGCGTGGGATCCACGGAGGTCGGAGCCATCTACCTCTCGAACCGGCCCGACTGCCTGCGCCCAGGCTCCAGCGGGAAGATCCTGGAGGGGTTCGAAGCCCGGCTGGTGGGCGAGGAGGGCCGGCCCGTAAGGGCGGGTGAGGTCGGCGTCCTGTGGGTGAAGAACGACGGGATCTTCGCGGGCTACTGGAACGACCACCACCGCACGCAGGCGTGCCTGGCGGGCGAGTGGTTCAACACCGGCGACCTCTTCTACCAGGACGAGGACGGCTTCTACTGGTACGTGGGGCGTGCGGACGACCTGCTGAAGCCCTCGGGCCTGTGGGTCTCCCCCCTCGAGGTGGAAGGGGTCCTGCTGCAGCACCCCGCGGTGCGCGAGGCCGCGGTGGTGGGAGCTTTCGACGAAGCGGGCCTGGAAAAGCCCGCGGCCTTCGTGGTCCTGCGGGAGGGCTACCAGCCCGGCCCGGGCCTGGAGGAGGAACTGAAGAACTTCGTGCGCCAGCAGCTGCCCTCCTACAAGTGCCCCCGGTGGGTGCACTTCGCCACGGAGCTGCCGAGGACCACCACGGGCAAGCTGCAGCGGTACCGGCTGCGGGAAGCCCTGCGCGCCCAGCCGGTGGGCGCCCCGTGACGCCGGCAGGCCTCCACCCGCGGCCCCGCGCGAGGTGACGGGCCCCGCGAGGGAGCGCCCGGCAACAACGGCACGCCGACTATCCCAGCGCAGGAGGGGCGCTATGACCTACCAGGACATCTTGGTGGAAACCCCTGAACCGCACGTGGGCCTAGTCCGCCTGAACCGGCCGCACGTGCGGAACGCCCTCAGCGCCCGTTTGCTGGACGAGCTCACCAGGGCCCTGGACGCTTTCGAGGCCGACCCCGACTGCCGGGTGGTAGTGCTCACCGGCGACGACCGGGCCTTCGCCGCGGGCGCGGACATCCAGGAGTTCGTGGGCCAGTCCGCGGTCAGCATGATCGCCGGCCACCGGCCCGGCGCGTGGGACCGCATCCGCCGGTTCCCCAAACCCCTGGTAGCCGCGGTGAGCGGGTACTGCCTGGGCGGCGGGTGGGAGCTAGCGATGCTGTGCGACCTGGTGGTGGCGTCAGAGACGGCGCGCTTCGGACAGCCGGAGATCCACCTGGGCATCATCCCGGGTGCCGGGGGGACTCAACGACTGCCGCGCCTGATAGGCAAGCACCGCGCCATGGAGCTGATCCTGACGGGACGTCAGCTCACCGCGCAGGAGGCGTACACTTGGGGCGTGGTGAACCGCGTGGCCCCGGCGGAGACCTACCTGCAGGACGCCCTGACCCTGGCCCGGGAGATCGCGCAGAAAGCCCCCGTGGCGGCGCGGCTGGCCAAGGAGGCGGTGCTGCGGTCCATGGACACCCCCCTGGACGTGGGGCTGGACTACGAGCGCAAGCTGTCCGCGCTCGCCTTCGGCACCGAGGACCGGCAGGAGGGAGTCCGGGCCTTTCTGGAGAAGCGGAAGCCCACGTTCCGCGGACGGTAGACAGCTTGCTCGCACGGCCGCGCGGACGGAGTGGAGGAGGCGCCGGTTGAGGGAACACGGCATCCGCACGGTGGGCGTGTGTGGGGCGGGCACCATGGGCGCCGGCATCGCCCAGGTGTGCGCCACCTCCGGTTTTTCGGTGGTCCTGTACGACGCCTTCCCAGAAGTACTGCCCAAAGCCCGGGAGCGGATCGAACAGGACACCGAGCGCCTCGTGCAGCGGGGCCGCCTGGACCCCGAGGCGCGGTCGCAGGCCCTCCAGCGGCTGCAGACCGCGGAAAGCCTGGAGGTCCTCGCGGGCTGCGACCTGGTGGTGGAAGCCGCCCCGGAAGACCTGAATTTGAAGAAGGACCTGTTCACCCGGCTCGCGGCGGTGGCGCCCCACGCGATCCTCGCCACCAACACCTCCTCTCTGTCGGTGGCCGAGCTGGCCGCGGTGACCGCACTTCCCCAGCGGGTGGCGGGGCTGCACTTCTTCAACCCTGCGCCCGTGATGGCCCTGGTGGAGGTGGTGCGGGCACCGCAGACCGCCCCGGAGGTGGTAGAGAGGCTGGTGGCCTTCGCCCGCGCCCTGGGCAAGACGGCCATCGTGGCGAAGGACAGCCCTGGCTTCGTGGTGAACCGCGTGAACCGCCCCTTCTACGGCGAGGGGCTGCGCCTGGTGGGCGAGGGGCTGGCGGACTGCGCCACCGTGGACCGCGCCGCGCGGGAAGCCGGCGGGTTCCGCATGGGGCCCTTCGAGCTCATGGATCTCGTGGGGATCGACGTGGGCTACGCGGTGGCCCAGTCCTTCCACCAGGCCTTTGCGGGCGAGTCCCGCTTCCGTCCCCACCCCCTGCAGCGGGAGATGGTGCTGTCGGGAAGGCTGGGCCGCAAAACCGGAAGGGGCTTCTACGACTACACCAAGCCCGCCCCGGAGCCCCAGCCCCTGCCGCTCCCGCAGCCCCACCCGGGTCCGTACGCGGTGGCCGGCAGCACCGCCCTGGCCCGCGAGCTATCTGGACGCCTTCGGGAGCGCGGGTTCGAGGTCGTAGAGCTCTCGGGCCCACCCGACCGAGCTCTTCACGTGGCCGCGGCCTTCGAGGCGGAGGTGGAGGACCGCGACCGCAAGCGGTCCCTGGTGACGGCCCTGGACCGGCACCTGCCCGACGACGCGGCGCTGCTGGTGGCGTGCACCAACGCCGCCGCGGGCGAGTGCGCCGGCTGGGTGCAGCACCCGGACCGGGTGGCGGGCTACGCCACCCTGCCGCCGCTCGCGGACCGGAAGCTGCTGGAGTGGACGGCCCACGAGCGGGCCCGCAACGATCCCACCCCCTACCTCGCGGCCCTGGGGCTTCCCCTGCTGCGCGTGGGCGACGCCCCGGGAGGGGTGTTCCCCAGAATTCTGGCCGCCCTGGTCAACGAGGCAGCCTTCGCGGTAGGTGAAGGCGTGGCCAGCCCCCAGGACGTGGATCTGGGCATGCGGTTGGGCCTGAACCACCCCTACGGGCCGTTTGCCTGGGCGGAGCGCGCCGGCGTGCGGGCGGTGGCGGGTGTCCTGGACGGCCTGCGGGACTACTATGGAGAGGAGCGGTACCGGCTGGCCCCGCTGTTGCGCCGGGCGCGGTGGCTGGGACGGTGGCCGCACCCGTAAGGGAGGGAGGCGTCATGGCCCAACAGGTGGCGTACCGAGCGCCCTCGGACTTCTACGCGGTGGAGGACCTGCTCACGGAGGTGCAGCGGTCTGCCCGCGACACCGTCCGCCGGTTTGTGGACCGCGAAATCCTCCCCCACATCGGCCGGTGGTGGCTGGAGGGCCGCTTCCCCACGGAGCTGGTGCCCAAACTGGGTGAGCTGGGGGTGCTGGGCGCCAACCTGCCGGAGGAGTACGGGTGCGCAGGGCTGGACAACATCGCCTACGGCCTGTTGATGCAGGAGCTGGAGCGGGGGGATTCCGGCATCCGGTCCTTCGCCAGCGTGCAGGGCGCTCTCGTCATGTACCCCATCTACGCGTACGGCTCGGAGGAGCAGCGCCGCCAGTACCTGCCGCGCCTGGCACGGGGCGAGCTGGTGGGTTGCTTCGGGCTCACGGAACCCACCGCGGGCAGCGACCCCGCGTCCATGAACACCCGCGCCCGGCGGACCTCCCGCGGTTGGGTGCTGTCCGGCACCAAGATGTGGATCACCAACGGCTCCATCGCACACCTGGCCATCGTGTGGGCCAGGGACGAGAACGACACCGTACGGGGCTTCATCGTGCCCACGGACACCCCCGGGTTTTCCGCCCACGACATCCACACGAAGGTCTCGATGCGGGCTTCCGTCACCAGCGAGCTCGTGCTGGACGAGGTGGAGATCCCCGACGACCTGGCCCTTCCGGGTGGCGTGGGTCTGGGCAAGGCCCTGGGCTGCCTCACCCAGGCCCGGTACGGGATCGCCTGGGGTGCGGTGGGGGCTGCGGTGGCGTGCTTCGAGGAGGCGCTCAGCTACGCCCGCGACCGCGTGGCCTTCGGCCGCCCCATCGCGGCCACCCAGATCACCCAGGAGCGGCTCGTGGACATGCTCACCAAGATCACCACGAGCCAGCTGCTCGCCTACCGGCTGGGGCAGCTGAAGGACGCGGGCCGCATGCACTACGCGCAGGTGTCCCTGGCCAAGCGCCACAACGTGCGGGCGGCGTTGGAGGTGGCGCGGGAGGCCCGGCAGGTGCTGGGTGCGTACGGGATCACCACCGAGTACCACGCCATCCGGCACGCGGCGAACCTGGAGTCGGTGGACACGTACGAAGGGACCTACGACATCCACACCCTGATCGTGGGCCGGGAGATCACGGGGCACGAGGCCTTCGGCCGGGCATGACGGAGTTCCGCCCGGAGCTGGAAGCGGTCGCCCCGGGAGTCCACCGGCTGCGTCTGCCCATCCCGTTCCCCATGCGGTGGGTGAACGTCTACCTGCTGGGGGACGGGGGCACGCCGGTTCTGGTGGACGCGGGCTACCCCGTACCGGAGGCGAGGGCACTGCTGCGGGAGGCCCTGCGGCGCGCGGGCGTGCGGCCCGAAGTCCTGCTGGTCACCCACGCGCACCCGGACCACTTCGGCATGGCCGCGGAGCTGGCAGAAGAGCTGGCCTGCGAGGTCTGGATGGAGCCCCGGGAACTGGAGGCGGCCCGTGCGTACCAGCCGGAAGCGGCCACCTGGGACGAACTGGCGAGCCAGTTCTCTCAGGCGGGCGTGCCCGCCCCCCTCGTGGAGGAGGTGGTTCGGTCCGGAAAGCGCGTGTGGGCCCCCACCCGTCCGCCCGAGGTCACCCGAGCTCTGCGCGCCGACGACCCACTGGAGCTGGGCGGCAGGAGGTGGCAGGTCCTGGTCACCCCAGGGCACGCGCCGGCCCACGTGTGCCTGCTGGACCCCGAGTCCGGAATCCTGCTGGCGGGCGACCACCTGTTGCCCAGGATCACCCCCAACATCGGGCTCTGGCCCAGGGGTAGCGAAGACCCCCTGGACGACTTCCTCCGGAGCCTGGCTACGTTGCGGCCGCTTCCAGTGCGCCGGGTCCTGCCCGGGCACGGCGACCCCTACGACACGTTCGCGGAGCGGGTCCAAGAGCTGATGGACCACCACCGGGAGCGGCTGCAGGCGGTACTGCAAACCCTGAGGGACGGCCCCCGGACAGCCTACCAGGTATGCATGGCCCTGTTCGGCGAGGACCTGGACAGCCACAACGTGCGGTTCGCGGTGGTGGAAACCCTGAGCCACCTCGAGTACCTGAAGCGGCGGGGCCGGGTCCGCCGTACGGACGAGGGGACGTACCTGGCCGGCTGAACCTCGCGAGCTCTGCTGTCCCCTGGGCCCTGTCCCCTCGGCTCTGTGCCCAGGGCCCTGTCCCCCTGGCATCGGGACGCGCCGACGCATCGGGTGCCCACCCGGTTGCACCCGACCGCGGCCTTTAGCCTATGTTAAGGACGTGAAGCGCAGGGCAGTGGAAGACTACCTGAAGGCGCTGTACGCCCTCTCGGAGTCCGGCGGGGCCGCTACCGTGGGGCAGATCGCCGGACGCCTGAAGGTTTCGGCTCCCTCGGTGACCAACATGATGAAGCGCCTAGCCCGCCAGGGCCTGGTGCGCCACGACCCCCACCGGGCCGTACAGCTCACGGAAGCCGGCTGGGCGGCCGCCCGTGCGGTGGTCCGTCGGCACCGCCTCCTGGAGCTGTACCTGAACCGGGTCCTGGGACTGGACCCCAGCGAGGTCCACGAGGAGGCGGACCGCCTGGAGCACGCCCTTTCCGACTCCCTGGAGCGGCGGCTCGACGAGCTGCTCGGCCATCCCGACACCGACCCCCACGGCGAGCCCATCCCCAGGGGATGACTCCTCACTTTCGGCAACCGGACCCCGAAGCGGCCGAGGCCAGTACCCGCCCGGCGGACACCGGAATCCTGCGCACCGCCGCGGAGGTCCTCGAGGGGCGGACCGCCCGGCGGGGGCCGGCCCGGATCCTGCCGTTTTTGGGCCCCGCGTTCGTGGCCAGCGTGGCCTACATGGACCCCGGCAACTTCGCCACCAACATCCAGGGCGGGGCTGCCTTCGGATACACCCTGCTTTGGGTGCTGTTCAGCAGCAACCTCACCGCAATGCTCGTGCAGAGCCTTTCCGCGAAACTTGGCATCGCCACGGGGCGGAACCTGGCAGAGATGTGCCGGGACCGCCTGCCGCGTCCGGTGGTGTGGGGCATGTGGGTCATCAGCGAGTTGGTGGCGATGGCCACTGACCTGGCGGAGTTCCTCGGCGCGGCTTTAGGGCTGTACCTGCTGCTGGGTATCCCGCTGATGCCCGCGGCCCTGGTCACCGGCGTCATCACCCTCCTGATCCTGGCCCTCGAGCAGCGGGGTTACCGCCCCCTGGAGCTGGTGATCACGGGGTTCGTGGGCGTGATCGCCGCCTGCTACGTGGTCGAGACGATCCTGGACCGACCTGACTGGGGCGCCGTCCTGCGGGGAGCGGTGATCCCCCGGTTCGCGGGCACGGAGAGCGTGCTGCTGGCCACGGGGATTCTCGGCGCGACGGTGATGCCCCACGTGGTCTTCCTGCACTCGGCCCTCACCCAGCACCGCATCGTGCCTCGGACCGTGGAGCAGGCGCAGCGCCTTTACCGCTACGAGGTCATCGACGTCATCCTCGCCATGACGCTGGCGAGCCTGATCAATGCGGCCATCCTGATCATGGCCGCCTCCACCTTCTACCGCGCGGGACTCAGCCACATCGCCAGCATCGAGGAGGCGCACCGGACCCTCGCCCCCCTGCTGGGACCGGCCAGCAGCGCGGTGTTCGCCATCTCCCTGTTGGCCTCGGGGCTGTCCTCGTCCACCGTCGGGACGCTGGCGGGGCAGGTGATCATGCAGGGCTTCCTGCACCGGCAGATCCCCGTGTGGGTACGCCGGCTGGTGACCATGGCCCCGGCGCTGGGCGTCATCGCTGCGGGCCTGGATCCCACCCGCACCCTGGTCATCAGCCAGGTGGTCCTCAGCTTCGGTTTGCCCTTCGCCCTCGTTCCCCTGGTGGCTTTCACCAGCCGGCGGGAGATCATGGGGGCCCTGGCGAACCACCCTCTCACGACGGCCCTCGCCGGGGTGGCGACGGCTCTCATCATCGCCCTGAACGCGTTCCTGTTGTTCCGGCTGGCGGTGGGAGGATAGCGGTGTTCAGGCGGCTGCTGGTCCCGCTCGACGGGTCGCGTCTGGCAGAGTCCGCGCTGCCGGCCGCCGCGGAGCTGGCCCGCCGGCTGGACGCACCGGTGACCCTGCTCCACGTCCTCGAGGTCAGTGCTCCTGCAACCGTACACGGACACCCACACCTCCGGACGGAGGAACAGGCGCGGGTCTACCTCCAGGACGCCGCGGGGTGGATGGCAGCTCGAGGTGTCCGGGTGGAGGTGGCGGTGTGTTCGGAGGTCGAGGGCGTGGCCGCCACCATCGCCCGCCACGCGGAGGCGTCCGGCGCGGACCTCGTGGTGATGACCAGCCACGGCCAGGGAGGGCTGCGCGGGCTTCTGTACGGACGGGTCGCGCAGCAAGTGCTGCAGCGGGGCAAGGTGCCGGTCCTGTTGCTGCCGCCCTCGGACCACGGCCGGCAGGCGGCGTTCATGTGCCGACGCCTGATGGTGCCCCTCGACGGCAGTCAGGCGTCGGAGACGGCCGTGAACCCGGCGACCCACATCGGACTGGCCTGCCGGGCCGAGCTGCTCTTCGTCTGGGTGGTGCCCACGGTGCAGACGATCCCCGGTGAGCGCGGGGCCGCAGCGAAGCTGATGCCCACCGCGGCCGCGGCGCTGCTGGACGTGGAGGCCACGGAAGCCTGTCGATACCTGGAGCAGGTGGCGGGCCGGGTGCGCGCTGCCGGGGTGGCCGCCCGCACCGCGGTGGAGCGGGGCGAGCCTGTGCAGACCCTCCTGGAGACGGCGGCCCGTCAGGGGGTGGATCTCATCGTGATGGCCACCCACGGGAGGTCCGGGGTGAGCGCCCTGTGGGCGGGCAGCGTGACGTCCCGGGTGGTAGCCGCCGGGCAGTGTCCCGTGCTGCTGGTCCGCGTGTCCCTCCCTCAGACAGGCCAACTGGAAGCTGGCGCAGATCCCTCGGTCTGAGGTCTCCTGATGGCTGAGGGCGTCTGGGCCCTGGTCCCCAGAGCGGAGCGACCCGGTGCGCTGCGACGAAGGGGGAGGTCTACCGAGCCAGCTGAGTTCGCCGGGCGGAGGCCTGGCAGGGCACCAGGGGGATCACCTGGGCGAGGCGGTACCCACACGCGGACAACACGGACGCCCGCACCGCCGCCGCGTGCCCGTAGAAGCGTGTCGCGGGGAGGGTCAGCTCCAGCACCAGCGCCCCCAACGTTCCCCTCAGGACTGCGGCCACGCAGCACCACCCCGGCTGTGTGACCTCCACGT
>JAVKKH010000017.1 GCA_031296405.1 Candidatus Tepidifontimicrobium thermophilum | reverse complement strand
GCCACCAGCCACCGCCCGTAGCCGGTCGCGGCCAGGGCGTCCCAGCTGGGGACGTGCAGCACCACGGCGTAAGCGCCGGTGGCCGCCACCACCGCCAGGCTGTACCCCGCCCACCGGGAGAAGGCCCGCAGAATCGGTACCGTGCTGTCCCGGGGCCGCGCGGCTGAAAGCAGCACCGCCACACAGGCTAGCCCTCCGACCCACACGGAGGCCGCGGCTAGGTGCAGCCAGTCTACTGCCGCCGCCAGCGGCCCGACGGCCCACGCGTGGGACGTGACGGTGATCCCCAGCAGCGCCGCCCCACCCGCAAGCCCGGCCGTCCATGGTGAACCGGTGCGTGCTGCGTCTAGGGCCAGGACCGCAGCGCCCACGCGGAGGAGCAGGGAAGGACCCTCTTGAGAGGTCCGGACCAGCGTCCACAGGGTCGCCCACGTTCCCTGTCCGGGCGACTGCAGCCACACGCTGCGGGCGAGGGTGTCCGCCAACCCGGCGGCGGCCAGGGCTGACGCGGACACCCGCACCACACGACGGACCTCGGCCGCCCGGTCCGGAGCTGCTCCGCTCAGGACCAAGTGCTGGAAAGCGAGAGCACCCGCTAGCGAAAGGGCTGCCAGGTAGCCCAGCCAGCGCAGGAACACCTGCCACCACGGCGGACCCTGCGAGGCCAGGGGGGCTGGAGCGGGAGCCACGCCGACCCCGAAGCTCACGCGGCCCTCAGTCACGTGTCCGTCCAGGCGGCTGAGGACTTTCCACCGCACGGTGTACGTGCCGCGATCCAGGCGCCCCACCTTCACCCGCACGGTCCGTCCGTCTGGGACCACCTCGAAGCCCTCCGAGACCACACGGCCCGCGGCGTCTACCACCTGTGCGGAGCTGGCCTGCGGGTGCACGGGCTCCGTGAAGGTCAGCACCACCTCCGCGGGTGGGGTATCCAGGCTGGCACCGTGGGCCGGCGTGGAGGTCTGCAGCACCGCGTGGGCCAGGGCCGGACCCGCGGTCGTGGCCACCAGCAGGCAGGCGAGGAGGAGTCTTCGTACCCGCTTCACGGCCGCACGGTGAAGACGTAGCTACCCCGCGCCACGTAGCCGTCGTCCGCGGAGGTGGCCTGCCAGCGGACCGTGTACCGGCCGGGCCCCAATGGCCGCAGCCTGGCCAGGAGGGTCCTGCGGTCCAGGTCGTCCAGGTCCAGCCCGCTCTTGCCGTCGTCTACCCGCCGGCCCCGCGCGTCCACGACCACGAGGAAGCTGCCGCGTGCTGCGAGCTCCTCGTTGAAAACCGCGCGCACCACGCGGGGGGCAGTGCGCAGCACCGCTCCGGGAGCCGGCTCCGCGCGTACCAGCTTCGCGTGCGCGGCCGCAACTCCCACAAGGCCAGCGCAGGCCAGCACGGCCACAAGGGTTCTGTATGCCCTCACCGCTCACCTCCACCGCAACCTGTCTGTCCTCCGTCACACCCGTGTATCAACGGGCGCTCAGGGCCAGGACCCTCAGGTAGTTAACTACATGCCAGCGGTCCTCGTCGCTCAAACGATCCCCGAAGGGCGGCATGGCGTTTCCCGGGACGCCCACTGTGATCCACAGGTACAGCTGCCCGTCCGAGTGCATGGGAACGTGCAGGCGCAGGTCCGCCGGCCCCCTGGCTAAGCCTGCGGCTGCGGGACCGTCGCCAGCCCCCTGTTGGCCGTGGCACGCGGCGCAGTGCACCTCGTACACCCGCCGCCCGGCCTCCACGGACTCCGCGGTGAGGGGGACCGGGTTGCGGGAGGGTACGACCGCAGGAGGCGGGGCTGGTCGCAGCAGCCCGGCCCCGCTCACGGCTGCAGCGGCAAGACCCGCCAGGAAGAAAGCCCGCCCCTCCGCGGTCCGCAGGCTTGCCTTCACGCCGTAGAAGGCCAGCAGCAGACCGGCTATGAGGAGGGTCCAGCCCAGAAACCCGGGCCCACCTCCGGTCAGCGCACCGTGCAGGAACGGTGGAAGTAGGGCTTCCCTCACGGCCGGTCCGCCAGAGCTCGGAGGAAGTTCACCACGTGCCAGCGTTCCTCCTCGGTCAGGACGTCTCGGAACGCAGGCATGGCGGTTCCCGGCAGGCCTTCGGTGATGCGGGTGAACAGCAACGGGTCTGCCATGCGCGCGGTGCGCCGTAGGTCCGCGGGCCTGGGCACTAGGCTCGCGGCCGCAGGCCCGTCCCCACGTCCTTCGGATCCGTGGCAAACGGCGCAGTGAGCGCGGTACAGTTGGTGGCCGAGCTGCACCGACTGTTCGGTGGCGGGAATGGGGTTGCGGGGTGGGAGCCTCGAGATCCGCACCGCCTGGTGGAAGAACAGGCCCGCGGTCGCCAGGACGAAAACCCCCACCCACACCGAGGAGCCGCGGCGCGAACGCAGCCCCCAGGCCACGGTGCCGAAGCCCAGCAGGGCCACCACAGCCCCCAGCACGACCAGGTCCCAGGTCGGCCGCGTCACCGCCGAATCCCCCACCGCAGGCGACCCTGGCCCAGCAGGTACGCCCCAGCGCACAGGGCGCCCAGAGCCGTCCACAGCGCGAAGAACTCACCCACGTCCCTCGCAGGTCGCAGCGCCCACGCCGCGGCGAGCAGCAGGGCCAGCAGCAGCCGCGTCCAGGAAGGCTCCTGTACCCGCACGCCCAGGACGGGCAGCGCGAGAGCAGCGAGCACGCCCGCGGTCCCGTAGGCCGCCACCATGAGGACCAGGGCGGGGCCGTGGCTGCTGGCCAGCAAGCTCAGGGGCCCGCCTGCGGCGGCCACTACGGGCGTGACCAGCAGGATCCAGGCCGCGGCCACCAGACGTAGCAGCGTCCGGGGAGGCCGGACGGGTACCGCCCACGCGGCTGTAGTGGCGGTGGCCAGGAGCAGGGCCCACCCCGGCTGGGTCCCGGCCAGCAGCAGACCGACCCACCCACCGTGCAGCAGGATCGGCCAGGGAGCCGGGACCGTGGAGAGCGAGGCCTGCGCCCACTCCAGAAACGCGGTCAGCGTGGCCAGAACTGCGCCGAGGACTGAGCCCGACGCGAGTGCGGCCAGGGTGGCCGCGGCGCCCACCGCGCGCAGCGCCGCCACCCCGGCAAAGGATCTCTCCTCCACCTCGACGGCCGTGCGGACCCCGAAGCTGTACAGCCCCACGCTCACGTGCCCGTTCAGGACCGACGCCGCCCGGTAGTGCACCACGTACACGCCGTCGGGAAGGGGGTACAGCGGAACCTCCACCCGCAGACCGTCCGCGGAGATCCGGGCGGGCAGGTCGAACCGCCGGCCGCGGGGGTCCAGGACCCGGAACTGACTCAGCTGGAGGTCCACCGGCTCGTTCATCCACAAGATGACGCTGCCGGGAGGTGCCTCCAGCCGCGTCCCCGGCGCAGGAAACGACGACAGGCACCGCACCTGGGCCTCAGCGGGTGTGGCCACGGCGAGGGCCGCGAAGACCAGCCAGGCGAGCAGCAAGCGTCTCATGGCGGCGGGTAGCCGGACAGCCTGGCCAGTTCCTCCAGGGGGATCGTCCCCTCGTACTTCCGTCCTCCGATCACCCACGTGGGGTAGGCCCGGACCCCGGCCTTCCTGCACTCCTCGGGCCTTCCGTCCGGAGCGCGGGCGTCGCACTCCACGTACGGGAGGTACCGTGCTGCGTCGCCGAACATCCGCTTCTGCTCCGTACAGTGTGGACACCAGTAGGCTCCGTAGAACCTGGCGCCTGACGCCGCGAGGTGCTTGGCCAGCCCCTCCGCGTAGGCGGTGGCCGCCGTCTGGCGTTCTGTCAGGGTGTAGCCGCCCACAACCGCCACGAGGGCGGCCAGCGCCGGCAGCACCATCACGGGCCACCCTACCTTGGGGCGGGTGTACGTCCAGCTCAGGGCGAGCAGAGCGAACGACAGCACGGCAGACAGGACGCAGAGGGTGCAGAAGGTCTGCAGGACGAAGCGCTGCACGCCCAGGAACACCAGGGACGCCCCCGAACCGGCGGCCGCTACCGGCAGCGCCAGCTGCCAGCGCCGTGCGGGGTCCGTACCCCATCCCGACACCACCAGCAGAACTCCGTAGTACACGAGCCCGTACACGGGAAGCGGGACTCCCAGGAGGAACGCGTACCGGCTGGACTGTACGACCTGGCAGCCGCTGCCGGCGGGGCAGAGCCGCAGCTCTGCCCCGCCGGTGCCGAACCAAAGGTACCCGCTCAGGAGGAAGCCTGCACCCGCCAGAGCCGCCAGCGGCCAGCCCAGCGGAGCTCGGCGGGCTTTCACCGGTGTTCCCCTCCTGCCGCCTGCTCGCGCACCACCACTTCTACGGTGAGACGACCGGCCCGCTCGAACCGCAGGATCAGGGGGAACCGGTCGCCCACCCGCAGGGCGGTGTTCAACTTGATCAGCATGACGTGGAGGCCACCGGGCCGCAGCTCTACCCTGCCGTTGGGCGGTACGTCGATGGCCTCCACCTTGTTCATGCGGTGCATCCCGCCCTCCACGCGGGTCTCGTGTAGCTCCACCGCCTCCGCCACGTCGGTGCCCGCGGCCACCAGGCGGTCAGCGTACGCCTGCGCGTTGTGGATCTCCATGTACACCGCGCTATTGCCCCCGCGGTTCCCGGGACGGGCCCACGGGTTTTTCACCTCCACCGGCGCCTGCCCTGCCTGGGCAAGGCCCACAGCCAGTAGCAGGGCTGCGAGAATTGCTGCCGTCCTCATCTTCAACCCTCCCTCCGTTTTCAAGATTTCCTCTCCCGGAGCAGCACCCGGAGGTCGTGGACGTAGTCGTCCACGGAGGTCTCCTGGGTGAACCGAAGCCGCCAGCGCCCCTGGGTGTCTACCACGGGGACCGCGGCGGTGTGCGCCACCAGGTAGCCGGCGGCGCTACCCGGCTGCGGTACCTTCTCAAACGCGGCGCCGAAGGCCTGGTAGAAGGGCCGCAGTTCCGACTCCGAGCCCACTAGCCCGATGAAGTCCTGGCTGAACAGCTCCAGGTACTCCCTCACCTTCTGGGCGGTGTCCCGTTCGGGATCCACGGTGACGAACACGAACCGCACCCGGGCCGCATCCTCGCCCAGCTGCTGCCGGACCCGCTTCCACCGCGCCAGGGTGGCCGGGCACACGTCCGGACACGTGGTGTAGCCGAAGAACAGGACCACCACCTTGCCCCGCTGGTCGGCCAACCGGAACACCTGGCCCCGCTGGTCCCGGGCCACTAGGTCCGGGACCGGGCGAGGGGGATCCAGCTGCTGGCCCCGGAGAGCCTCCGTGCGGGAGCAGGCCACCGTGGCCACCGCTGACGCGCTCAGGACCGCCAAGACCGCAGTTGCCCTCCAGATCATGGCATACCTCCTGTGCCCGACGGGGGCGTCGGGGACCCCTTCGGTCACGAACCCTGATGCGTGGTCAGGCGCGGCGGGGAGGGGGATCCTGGGGGTCTAGGTCCGCGGAAGTCCACGAGCCGCAGGGGCCTGCGTCTAGCTGGGGACCCAGCATGGGCGGGACGAGCAGCACCGGCACCGCAGCCCCCGGCACCAGGGCCCCCAGGTGCACCACCGCCGGCACAGACGGGTCCGCGCCGCGGAGCCAGACCACGCCAGGAGCATGGGGAGACCGGTCGGGCCTTGGCGGGGACTGGCCGGCCGGTACGTCCCATCCCGGGCTCGGGATGGCCTCGGAAAGCACCCAGTGCGTGTGGTACAGGTCGTGGGCGTGGGGATCGACCAGGGGGCCCAGCAGGAGCACGGCCCACAGCACCGCAGCGAGCCGGACGCCGACCATTCCGGTCCCCAGAATACCACCGGTCCGGAATCGGGCGTCGAGCCGATGGCCGGGTCAGTCGCCGCTCCGCTAACTGGTAGCAGGAGGCGGTGAGCCATGGCAGGTGACTGGAGAGGGAGCCAGGCCGAGCGGTACGCGGGGGTCTGCGGGGCCTACTGGGAGGGCAGTGCCTGGTATGAGGCACTCCCGTTCTCGTGCGCGTCCCAGGAAGAGATCCTGGGCCAGGCGGCGTGTCCCATCCGGCTGTGCGCGAAGCGCCGGCGGGTGGAGCACTGCGGCCTGTGCGTGCACTACCCGTGCGGGCTCCTGCTTTCCTTTGCCGCCCGGGGTGGAGGAGATGACCTGAGGGTTTTTTCCGCCGCCCGGCGGGCCGAGTACGGCGACCGCCCGTGGGCGCACTGGGCGCGGGAACAGGTCACGAGCTGGCTCGACGCGTACTGCCCCCTTCGGGAACTGGCAGCCGGGCGGCAAGGCTCCGTCCGGCTGCCTGTACATCCGGACGGATAAAAGGCGGCTCGTCCTTCCGGAGGTCTAAGTCCTCCTCCTCTTGGGTAGATACCCACGTACGGGGGGGGAAGGAGGGTCGCCGTGCGCGGCAGATTCGAGGCCGGCTTCACCCTGGTCGAGCTGATCATGGTCCTGGTCATCCTCGGCATCCTGCTGGCCCTGGCGTTCCCTTCGTACCTCTCGGCACGGCGCAACGCGTACTTCGCCGAGGCCGCGGAGCGCCTCCAGGAGATGCGGGAGTTCGCCTGGAGCTTCTACGCCGAGAAGCAGACCTTCGACGGTTTCACTGCCTCGCCAGCCTCCACCGAGAACTGGGACTTCTCCTACGTCTCGTGTGGCGGTACTGCCTGCCAGATGGTGGCCACGGGCCGCTCGGGGACCCGGGTGGAGGGGGCTACGGTCACCGTGACGCTCTCCGGCGACGGCACCTCTACCGTCAGCTCCTCGGGGTTCTGACGGCAGTCGGAGGGCCCGTACCGCAGGGATCTAGCCGCTGTCCTCCTCCAGCGCGTCCAGGGCCAACAGGGCGTGGGCGTAGGCGGCTCCGGCCCGCATCTCCGCGGCCACCCAGATGGCCTCCATGATCTCCTCAGGACTGGCACCGTGCTGTCGGGCGGCTTTGGTGTGGCTGCGGATGCAGTACGGACACTGCGTCACGTGGGCCACCGCCACTGCGATGAGCTGTTTGGTCTTGGCCGGGAGGGCTCCCTCGGCGAACACCTGCTGGGAGAAACGCCGGAAGGCGTCCAGGGTCTCCGGCTGCAGCTCCCGACGCCTGGCTGCCAGCTCCCGCGTGGGGTGCGGGTATACCTCGTGCACCATACGCTTCACCTCCCTCGTGGCCGTCCTATGGCTTCAAGCCCGACCCTACCCGGCCCTGGGATTGAGCGCAACTGCGAGGCCAGGAAGTCCGCGGGGATCCTCCGAATCCAGCCTACGTGGCCCTGGTGGAAGCGGAGGAGTTGCTCAAGCGGTTCGGGAGTTTGGTGGCCGTGGATCGGATCTCCTTCCAGGTCCGGGAGGGGGAGTGCTACGGCTTCCTGGGCCCCAACGGAGCCGGCAAGACCACCACCATGCGCATGGTCTGCTGCACCGCCCGGCCGACGGCCGGTTCGTTGCGCGTGTTCGGACTGGACGTCCGACGTCACGGGAGGGCCATCAAACGCCAGCTGGGCGTGGTACACCAGTCCGTGACCCTGGACGACGCCCTCACCGTCCGGGAGAACCTGGTGGTGTACGGACGGTACTTCGACCTGAGCTGGGCGGAAGCGCGGCGGCGGGCGGACGAGCTGCTGGCCTTCGCGGAGCTGGAGGCACGCGCGGACGAACGGGTGTCGAAACTGTCGGGGGGGATGCAGCGCCGGCTGATGATCGCCCGGGCCCTGATGGCCAACCCCCGGCTGCTGGTCCTGGACGAGCCCACCACCGGGCTGGATCCCCAGGCACGCCACGCGGTGTGGGACCGGCTGCGACAGCTCAAGCGTGGGGGAGTGACTCAGATCTTGACCACCCACTACATGGAGGAGGCCGAGCACCTGTGCGACCGGGTCGCCATCGTGGACCACGGGCGCATCGTGGCCGAAGGACCGCCCCGGGAGCTGGTGGAGCGCTACGTGGGGCGGGAGGTGGTGGAGCTGCAGGTGGCGGCGGACGGAGCCCCGGCGTGGGCTGTGGCAGAGCAGGCCGCAGGCCTCGCGGAGGGTTTTGAAGTGGCGGGCGACCGGGTGTTCCTCCACACCCGCGACGGTGAAGAGCTGGTGCACCGGGTGCGGGCGCTCCGGCTTCCCGTGGAGGCGGTGGTCCTTCGGCGGGCGACCCTGGAGGACGTGTTCCTGCGGCTCACCGGCAGGAGGTTGCGGGAGTGATGGACTTCTCGCCGGTGGGGGCTTTCCGGTTCTGGCAGCGGAACCTGCTGATCTTCCGGAAGACGTTCCCTTTCACGGTCCCGGAGAACTTCCTGGAACCCGTCGTGTACCTGTTGGCCCTCGGGCTCGGGCTCGGGGCCTACCTGAGGGAGATCCAGGGCCTCCCGTACGTGGCATTCGTGGCCACGGGTCTGGCGGCCTCCGCGGCGATGTTCGGCGCCACCTTCGAGTGTACGTACAACGCCTACGTCCAGTTCTACTACGACCGGTCCTACGACGCCATCGTCACCACGCCCCTTTCCGCGGAGGACGTGGCGGTGGGGGAAGTCCTGTGGGGCGCCACCCGCAGCGTGATCTACGGGACCGCTTTCCTCCTGGTCGTAGCTTTGTTCGGCGTGGCACGGTCTTTGTGGGCGCTGGCCCTCCCCGGGGTGTTTTTCCTCGGCGGGGTCGTGTTCTCTACGGTGGCCCTGGCGTTCACCGCGGTGACACCCTCCATCGACCTGTTCCCGTATTACTTCTCTCTGTGGATCACGCCCATGTTCATGTTCAGCGGGATCTTCTTTCCCCTGGACGCCCTACCGGGGTGGGTGCAGACCGCGGCGTGGTTCACGCCGCTGTACCACGTGGTGCGCGCGACCCGGGCCCTGGCCTTCGGGACCCCGGTGGCCGCGGTCCCGGAGGTAGTCTGGCTGGCGGCGGTGGCCGTGGTACTCCTGCCCGTCCCGGCGGTGCTGCTGCGCCGCCGGCTGGTCCAGTAGAAGGTGCACGGCGCTACGGGCGGCGACAGCGTGGGGCGTGAGCTGTCCCCTCACCGTGGCGGGTCCTACGCGCCGGGAAAGGCTATCTCCAGGCCATCACCACCACCCGGGTCGGTCTGGGGAGACGGTCCTTGCGGACCTCGTAGGTGGTCCCGGTCCGCAGGACGTCCCGCTTGCCTTCCAGAAACGGCCCCTCGTCCGTGCCGGGCCAGTCGGGTCGGGCGGCGGTCTTGTAGTGCATGGGGATGACCACCGCGGGCTGGAGCTGCTCGGTGATCCGGGTGGCCTCGGCCGCACCGATGGTAAAGGGACCGTCGCCCACAGGGATCATCAGCACGTCGAGCCTGCCCAGCGCCCGGAGCTGGGCGTCCGTGAGGGCAGGCTGACCCACGTCTCCCAGGTGGGCGAGCCGGAGGTCACCCATCTCCATCAGGAAGAAGGTGTTGAGGCCGCGCGGGCTGGTGCCCCCCTGGTCGTCGTGGAAGGAGGGGATGGAGGTCACCGTGGTGACGCCCACGCGCTCGCGGATCCGGTTCCAATCCCGGCCATCTGCGGTCAGGCCCCGCAGTACGGCCCGCGCCCCGCGGACCAGTCCCACGTTGTTGTGGTCCCGGTGCTCGTGGGTGACCAGGACCACGTCCGCGGACACCTCTGGGAGGGGGTAACCGATCTGGCCGTAGGGGTCGATGGCGAATCGGACCCCGTCGGGAGCTGTGACCACGAAAAAGGCGTGGCCGTGGTAGCGAATCCGGACCGCAGCGGAGACGGAGAGTCCCTGCCCGGCCACCAGCAAGCCCACCGCCAGCACCACCAGTCCCGCCAGCCGGCGCACACTCCCACCTCCCGCCCTTTTCTTTGCGGCACCCCGCCGAACTCCTGCAGCGTGGGCCATCGGTCAGTGCGAAAACCCGTTCGCACCCTGGTCGGCAGCCGCGGGGATTTTCTGGCCGGGTCGTCCAACGGCCGAGTGTCGGGCGCCTGTCCGGCGGGATCTCCGTCACCACCCCATGGCGGCCCCGTCCACCCGGGGATCGGAGCCTCCGTGGTACACGCCAGCAGGGTCCACCTGAATCACCTGAGCTCCACCGGCGAATCCGGACATCGGGATCACCCGATGTCCGCGGCGTTGTAGCTCCTCGACCGCCTCCTCGGCGAAGCCGGGTTCCACGCGGAGCTCGAAGGGTGCCGGGAGGTCTGCGGGGTCCGTACCGGGGAAGCTCAGCCAGCGGGGCGCTTCCACGGCCTGCTGGACGTTCATGCCGAAGTCCACCAGGTTGGTGAACACCTGGGCGCACCACTGAGGCTGTCCGTCCCCGCCCGGGGTGCCCCACACCAGGAAGGGACGCCCGTCGGGATAAAGGGCCATGAAGCTCATCAGGGTGTGCATGGTGCGCTTGCCGGGTGCGATCACGTTCGGATGCCCCGCCTCCAGGGTGAACCCCCTTCCCGCCCGGTTGTTGAGCAGGATCCCCGTTCCCTCCACCACCTGCGCACACCCGAAGCTCGCGGAGAGGCTGGTGATGTAGGAGACCAGATTCCCCTCCGCGTCCGCCACCGCGAAGTAGGTGGTGGCGCCCAGTTCCTCCCGGAGGGAGCCGGGCCGGGGCTCGGCGCTGGCCCGGAAGGGATGGATCTCCCGGGCCCGGCGGCGGGCGTATTCCTTCGACAGCAGCGTCCCGACGGGGTTGTCCACGAACCGGGGGTCGCCCACGTACCCCAGCCGATCCGCGAAAGCCACCTTCTTGGCCTCCACCATGAGGTGGACGGTATCGGGAGATCCCCAGCCCAGCCGGGAAAGCTCGAACTCCTCCAGGATGTTGAGCATCTCTAGCAGGATCAGGCCCTGGGAGGGAGGGGCGGTGGTCAGGACGCGGTAGCCGCGGTAGGTCGTCTCCAGCGGCGCGTAGATCTCGCTCTGGTGCTCCGCGAACTCCCGCTCCGTGAGCAGCCCTCCGTGCTCGCGGCAGTACCGGACGATGGATCGGGCCAGCTCGCCCCGGTAGAAGACCTCGCGCCCGCCCTGGGCGATCCGGCGCAGGGTTTGCGCTAGGTCCTTCTGCACCAGGACCTCCCCCGGCCGGGGTGGCCTGCCCTGGGGAAGGTAGATCCGGGCGGTGGACGGATGAGCTTTCAGGACCTCCTCCGCCTCTGCGATCCAAACACTCACCTTCTCGGTCACCGGGAACCCCTCTTCCGCGTAGAAGATCGCGGGTTCCAGCAGCTGCGCGAGGGAGAACCTCCCGGTTCCCCACCGCTCCAGCGCGGTGACCATGGCGTCCACGGCCCCGGGCACAGAAACGGAAAGCATACCCCGGAAGGGCATCCGCGTGTAGCCCCGGTCGAGGAAAAACTGTCGGCTGGCCGCATACGGTGCGATGCCGCTCCCGTTGAGAGCCCAGACCCGCCCCTCCCGGGCGGGGTAGTAGAGGAGGAACGTGTCGCCGCCCACGCCGCTCATCATGGGCTGTACCACACCCAGGACCGCGGCTGTGGCCACCGCCCCATCTATGGCGTTTCCCCCGGACATGAGCACCCGAAGCCCAGCGGCGGAGGCGAGGGGATGGCCGGAAGCCACCATCCCGCGCCTGGCCATGACCACGCTCCGTCCCTGCGGGAACATCCGTCACCTCCTTGTCCCGAACCCGGACCCTCAGGGCCCACGTCTCCGGTATCATCATGACTTGAAACCGGTTGGATGCGGAGACCACGGATCCGCTGAGGGGTACCGCCGTGGCGCTCGTCCATGCTGGGCGCGTCGTCGCTCGTGCGCTGGCCCGGGAGGGAGTCCGGGCCCTTTTCACGCTTTGCGGTGGTCACATCATGCCCATCTACGACGGCTGCCTGGATGAGGACATCCGTGTGGTTGACGTCCGTCACGAGCAGGCGGCGGTGTACGCGGCAGACGCGTACGCCCGCATCACCCGGCGGCCCGGGGTCGCCGCCGTCACGGCTGGCCCCGGGGTGATGAACGCCGTCACCGCCATCGCCAATGCCCACCGCGCCCAGTCGCCCGTGGTCGTCCTCGGGGGCCAGGGGCCCCTCGAGCACGCGGGCCGTGGCAGCTTGCAGGAGATGGACCACCTGAGCGTGGTGCGCCCCATCACGAAGTGGGCGGTGCAGGTCCAGGACCCCGAGCGCCTGCCGGAGATCCTGAACCTGGCCTTCCGCAGGAGCCTGTACGGCGTTCCAGGTCCCGTGTACGTGGAGATCCCGCTGGACGTGATCTTCGCCCAGGTGAACCTCGAAGCGGTCCGCTTTCCGGCTCCGGTGCCGGACCGACCGCCCTGCCCGGCCAGCCCCTCGGACGTGGAGCGAGCCGCGGCTGTGCTCCGTCAGGCTCGTCGTCCCGTGGCTTTGGTGGGCAGCCAGGTCCAATGGTCTCATGATCCGCAAGCCGTGGCGCGCTTCGCACGGGCGGGCCAGGTCCCGGTGTTCACCAGCGGGATGGCCCGTGGGGTGGTGGGGCCCGAGGATCCTTGCTTTTTCCAGCTCAGCCGCAAGCAGGCCCTCGCGGAGGCGGACGTGGTCTTGGTGGCAGGGACGCCCCTCGACTTCCGCCTGGACTACGGCAAGGCCATCAACCGGGACGCCCGGCTGATCCAGATCGACCTCGACGGCGCAGAACTGGGTCGCAACCGCGACGTGGAGGTCGGGCTGCCCGGGGACACGGGGGCCGTGCTCGACCAGTTGGTGGGAGCGGGCCTCGAGCCGGACGACCCGCGGGCCCGCCAGCAATGGCTGGACCATCTGGGGGAGGCAGAGCACCAGGAGGCCGACCGGATCCGGGCGGGTGTGACGAGCGAGGCGGTTCCTGTAGATCCCCTCCGACTCTGTGCGGAGATCGACGCTGCCCTGCCCCCGGGCACGACGGTGATCGGGGACGGTGGAGACTTCATCGGCACCGCGGCGAAAGTCGTGCGGCCGCGTCGGTACCCTGCCGGCTGGCTTGACCCGGGTCCGCTGGGGACGTTGGGGGTGGGGTTGGGCTTTGCCTTGGCGGCCTGCGTCCTGCGGCCGGAGGCGCCCGTAGTGGTCCTGCTCGGCGACGGTGCGGCCGGGCTGGACCTGCTGGAGTACGAGGCGGCGGTGCGGCAGGAGCTCCCCTTCGTGGCCGTGGTGGGGAACGACGCCGCGTGGACTCAGATTCGCCGGCTGCAGGTGCAGTTGTTCGGCCCCGAGCGGGCGGTGGCTACGGCCCTCAGCCATGCCCGGTACGATCTGGTGGTCGCCGCCCTGGGGGGGCACGGCGAGTGGGTGGAACGGCCGGAGCAGGTGCGGCCTGCCCTCGAGCGGGCGCTGGCCTCGGGCAAGCCGGCCCTGGTGAACGTCCGGATGGGGACCTCGGATTTCCGGGCCGGGGCGATCGCGGTTTGATCCGCGCTCTTCAAGAACAGATGGCTCCGTCCTTGGCCGCTGAAGGTCCTAGCATGGCGTCAGGCGGACAGGAGGGAGGGCCCCATGGCATACGAGGCTTTCTCGGCGGAGTGGGCCAAGGCCTACCAGGAGCGAATCAACGCCACCCCCAACTACCGGGAGGCTGCCCGCAGCTGGGAGTGGCCGCTCGTCCTGGTCCTGGAGGCCGACCCGTCCCTGGGCATCGAGGAGAATCGGGCGATCCTTCTTGACCTCTACCGCGGCGAGTGCCGCGACGCGAGAGTGGCGACGGAGGACGACTTCCAACGTGCTCCCTACGTGATCAGCGCCGAGGCTGAGACGTGGAAGCAGGTCCTGGAAGGCGAGCTGGACCCGCTGGCGGCCGTGATGCGCGGCAAACTGAAGATCCTCAAGGGCAACGTGGGAGCCCTCTCGGGTTACCTGACCGCCGCCAGGGAGCTGGTGAACGCCGCCCGGAGGGTGGACACGGAGTTCCCACGGGCGGTTGGCTGAAGATCCGCCCTGCGGCAAGAAGCGTGGCATCGCCACGCCTTCTCGCTGTGGAGAAGTCAGGTACCCAGCTGCGCGCGGACCCGGTCCACCAGGTGGTCCACCAGACGGTCCAGGACTGCAGCGCCGATCTCGGCGCTCGAACGCCGGGGGTCGCCCAGGACTCCGTTGGCCGTGACGGCCCGCAGCCCCTCGTGGAAGAGGGTGTCCAGGTCGAGCCTTCCGGTGAAACCCGGCTCGATCCGGTCGGCGCGCACGAGGTCGGGCCGCAGGTGCATCACGATGGATGTCTCGCAGGCGTCCGCGTGGATGGCGTCCACGTCCTGGGGCGCTCCCAGGCCCGCGGCTACGTCCACCATCTCCCGCATCATGTCCACCAGCGCCGCGTCTCCCGCCACCGCCACCACCCGGACGCCCCTCGGCCCGTACTCGTCCCGGAGCCTCCGGGCGGCGTCCTCCAAGGGCCGGAAGTTGCCACCGTGGGAAGAGAGCAGCACGAAGGTGTCGAAGCCGTAGGGCACCAGACACCGCACGTAGCTGGCCAGCAGTTCGACCAGGAGCCCAGGCGAGACCGAAAGACTGCCGGGGAAGGCCAGGTGGTGGTCGGAGCACCCCGGACGGATCACCGGCGCCACCAAGGCTCCCAGCCGACGGGCCACCCGCTCGCCCACGGCTTCCGCGATCAGGGCGTCGGTGCTCAGGGGCAGGTGGGGCCCGTGCTGCTCGGTGGAGGCAGCGACCACCACCACGGTCCGTACGCCAGCCTGTAGAGCTGCCTGAACCTCGGGCCAGGTCATGTCCTCGAGCCGTACGCTCCCGCTCATCGGCGACTCTCCTACGCCAGTTTCATCCGGGGATCCAGGGCGTCCCGCAAGCCGTCCCCCAGGAGGTTGAAGGCCAACACGGTCAGGAAGATCGCCAGGCCCGGAAACGTGGCCATGTACCAGGAGGAGAAAAGGTACGTCTGGCCCTCTCCCAACATCGTCCCCCACTCGGGTGTGGGCGGTTTTACGCCCAGCCCCAGGAAGCCCAGCCCGGCAGCGGTGAGGATCGCGGTGCCCAGCTGGAGGGTGGACTGCACGATCACGGGTGCGGTACAGTTCGGCAGCACGTGGCGGAACAGGATCCGGCGGTCCGAAGCGCCCAGGGCCCTCGCGGCTTCCACGAAAGTCTGGTTGCGTACCGACAGGGCCACCCCGCGGACCAGCCGGACGTACACGGGGGCGGAAGCAAGGCCCACGGCCACCACCACGTTGGTCACCCCGACCCCCAACACGGCGACCAACGTCAGGGCGAGAAGGAATCCCGGGAAGGCCAGAAGCAGGTCCACGAGGCGCTGGACCACCAGGTCGAACTTCCCGCCGTAGTAGCCCGACAGCAGTCCCACCGGCACTCCCACCAGCGCGCTGAAGCTCACCGCCAGCACGCCGATGACAAAGGAAACGCGGCCCCCGTAGGCGATCCGGGCCAGCAGGTCACGGCCGAGGTTGTCCGTACCCAGGGGGTGTTCCGGCGAGGGCGGCCGCAGGACCCGCTCGAACCGCGGCTCCGTGGGGTCCTCGGGGAACAGCAAAGGCGCCGCCGCGGCCACGAACAGGAGCGTGGCCAGGACGGCCAAGCCGGCCACCGCGGTGCGGTGCCGGCGCAGCCGCCGCCACACCGTGGGCGGGGTACGGGCTGCCTCGCGGGGGCCGGCCCAGCTAACCGTAGTGGATGCGCGGGTCCACATACGCGTACAGCACGTCCACCGCCAAGTTGACCAGGGTGAACAGGGCGGCGAACACCAGGACCGCGCCCTGGACCACGGGGTAGTCGCGGGCCACGATGGCCCCCACCAGGAGCCGGCCCATCCCCGGCCAGGCGAACACCGTCTCCGTGAGGATGGCCCCTCCCAGCAGGCCTCCGAACTGCAGCCCGATGACGGTCACCACCGGGATCAGGGCGTTCTTCAGGGCGTGGCGCAGGACCACCGCCCGCGCGCCCAGGCCCTTGGCCCACGCGGTGCGGACGTAGTCCTGGTGCAGCACCTCCAGGAGACTGCTGCGGGTCATGCGGGCGATGATGGCCACGGAGAACGCCGCCAGGGTTATCGTGGGCAGGACCAAGTGCGCGGGCGTCCCGTACCCTCCCGCGGGCAGCCAGCGGAGGTGCACGCTGAACAGCAGCATCAGCATGAGCCCCAGCCAGAAAACCGGCAGGGAGATGCCGAACAGGGCCACGGTCATCACGAGGTAGTCCACCCACGAGTACTGTCGGGTGGCGGAGATCACGCCCGCGACCATCCCGGCGGCGGTGGCCAGCAGGGTGCTGGCCACCGCCAGCTGGACCGTGGCCGGCAGCCGCGCAGCGATCTCCCGGGTGACCGGCTCGCCGGTGACCACCGACCTGCCCAGGTCACCCTGGACGAGCCGCCCGAGGAACCGCGCGTACTGCACCGGCAACGGTTGGTCCAGCCCCAGCTCGACCCTCAGGCGCTGGACTTCCTCCTCCGAGGCCTGCAGGCCCAGCACGAGCCGCGCGGGGTCGCCCGGTACCAGCCGGATGAGGGCGAACACCACCACCGTGACCCCGACCAGGGTCGGGACCGCCAGGGCCAACCGGCGGAGGACGTACGCCCCCAAAGCAGGCTACGCCGTCACCTCCAGTTCACGCAGTGGTGGCCTACCGCCGGCTCCTGGGGCTCGCACAGGGCCGTCCACTTCTCGATGGGGTGGATGAGCACACCGTCCAGGTTCCGGGTGGTCACCACGTACCACTTCTGGCTCCACAACCAGATCCACGGGGCGTCGTTCCAGATGACCTCCTGTGCTTCCTTGAGGAGGGCCTTCCGGCGTTCCACGTTGGCCTCCTGCCGCTGCTGGTCCAGGAGCTGGTCCACCCGCGGGTTGCTGTAAAAGGCGGGACCCAGGCCGCGCGGCGGGTGACTGGAGGAGTGGAACTGACCGTACAGGACCCCGTCGCAGTCCAGCACCGGCCACGCCCAGCCCAGCACGAGCATCTGGATCCGCGTCCTTTCCAGGGGCGTCTGGATCATGGCCACGTAGCTCGGCCAGTCCATGGTGGTGACGTTGGCCCGGACGCCCACGTTGCGGAGCTGGCCCGCGATGGCCTGCGCGAACTGGAAGTCCTGGATGTACCGCCCCGTGGGCGTGAAGAAGTTCACCTCGAACCCGTCCCGGTAGCCCGCCTGCGCCAGGAGCTCCTTGGCCCGGGTGGGGCTGAAGGGCCAGCCGCCGTCCCGCACCTTGTGGTAGCCGAACATCATGGGCGGGCAGGGCGAGTCGGACACCGTACCCAGGTCGAACAGCACGCTGGCCAGAATCGCCTTCTTGTTGACCGCGTAGTTCATGGCCTGCCGGACCCGGACGTCCTTGAAGGGGCCCCACTGGGTGTTCATGGCCACGAAGATCACCCGGTCGCTGGGCGCTTCCACCACCTTCACCTGGGGGTTGCGCCGCAGACCCTTGACGTCCGGCGCCGGGGGCAGCATAGCTTGGTGCACGTCCCCGGCCAGGACCTGGGTGAGGCGCGTGCCGGCGTCCGGGACGACCCGGAACAGGATCTCATCAAACAGGGGCTTCTTGCCCCAGTAGTTGGGGTTGCGCTCCAGAAGGATGGAGTCCCCGCGACGCCACTCCTTGAACATGTACGGGCCCGTGCCACCCCCCACCGGTGCCGACCGCCAGCGGTCTCCCGCCCGCTGCACTGCGGTGGGAGAGACGATGGCAAACTGTGTGGTGGACAGGTCCGAAAGGAAGGTAGGGGTGACCTTGTTCAGGCGGATCCGGACGGTGTCCTCGCCCACGGCCTCCACAGACTGTACGGGCTGGACGAGGAACCGGAGGGCCATGGCCACCCTGGGGTCCTTCAGCCGTTCCAGGCTGAACTTGACCGCCTCCGCGTTGAGCGGCGTGCCGTCGTGGAAACGTACCCCGCGGCGCAGGGTGAAGGTGTAGGTGAGGCCGTCCCGGGAGACCTGCCACCGGGTCGCCAGCCGGGGCACGATCTGCTGCTTGGTGGGGTGCAGGTCCACCAGGGTCTCGAACATGTAGTCCACGATGTTGGCGATGGTCGTGGTGGTCTGTTCAGCCGGGTCCAGGCGGTCCGCGTCGATGCCGATGGCGACGCGCAGTTGCCGCGGGACCGACTGGGCTCCCACCGGGCCGTCGGCCCCCGCCACCAGGGCCGCGAGCAGCGCGGCCACCACCAGTCCGGGCAACCCGTAACGCCTCATGCCAGCCCTCCCTCTTCCCCGTTTTTCTTCCCTGTCCGTGACGGTCAAGATGGTACCACGCGGGGTCACAACTTCCCTGCCGAGGCCAGGTGAAGGACGGAGGACGCCATGGTGAGAGAACGGGACCCAGGGTTTGGCGGGCTCGCCGCCGAGTTAGCCCGCCGGGCGGAGCAGGGCAGGCCGGTACGGGTCGGACTCGTGGGCAGCGGAAAGTTCGGGACCATGTTCCTCGCCCAGGCCCTGCACACCCCGGGGCTGCAGGTGCTGGGCGTCTGCGACCTGTGGCCGGACAGGGCCAGAGAGAGCCTGAGGCGCGCAGGCTGGCCAGAGGAACGGTTCTCCGCACCGGACCCGGCCACGGCGCTGCGGCAGGGGACGACGTGGGTGACCGACGACGCTCAGGCGCTGATCTCGGCGCCCGCCCTGGACGTGCTGGTGGAAGCCACGGGCTCTCCCGCGGCCGCCGTCCGGCACGCCCTGGAGGGCATCCGCGCGGGCCGGCACGTGGTCATGGCCACCGTGGAGGCGGACGTGCTGGTGGGGCCGCTGCTGGCGCAGCGGGCTCGGGAGCAGGGAGTGGTCTACACCCTGGCGTACGGGGATCAGCCGGCGCTGATCTGCGAGCTGGTGGACTGGGCCCGGATCTGCGGGTTCGAGGTCGTCTGCGCGGGAAAGGGTACGCGCTACCTGCCCGGCTACTCCTTCGTCACCCCTGACCAGGTGTGGGAGCACTACGGGTTCACTCCGGAGATGGTGGCGGCCGGCGACTACAACGCCCGCATGTTCACCTCCTTTCTGGACGGCACCAAGTCCGCCATCGAGATGGCGGCGGTGGCCAACGCTACGGGACTCGTACCGCAGAGCGGGGGCCTGCAGTTTCCGGCCTGCGGGGTGGACGGCCTGGCGGAGGTCTGCAAGCCGCGGGACGCGGGCGGGATCCTGGAGCGGGCGGGCACGTTGGAGGTGGTGTCCAGCCTCAACCCGGACGGCAGCCCGGTCCCCGGCGACCTGCGGTGGGGTGTGTTCGTCGTGGTGCGGGCGGGTTCCGACTACGTGGCACGTTGCTTCTCCGAGTACGGGATCCGGACCGACTCCTCAGGAACGTACGCGGCCCTGTACCGCCCGACGCACTGGGTGGGCCTGGAGGTCGGCGTGAGCGTAGCCCGGGCGGTGCTGCGGGGGGAAGCCACGGGCCAGCCCGCGGAGCGGCTGGCGGAGGTGGTAGCGGTAGCCAAGAGGGACCTGAGGCCAGGGGACGTCCTGGACGGGGAGGGAGGCTACACGGTGTTCGGTAAGCTCCTGCCCGCGCAGGAGGCAGACGGGCTCGACGCCCTGCCCGTGGGGCTGGCGCACCGGGTACGGGTACGATCCCCGGTGGCCCGGGGCTCCGTGGTGCGGCTGGCAGACGTGGAGCTGGACAGGACGCAGGAAGTCGCGAGCCTCTGGATCCAGCTCCGCGGGTCTGAGTCCCCGTGAAGGGGCCCGCCTGCCTATACTAGAGCGTGGAGGCGCGGGCGGGAGGAGCGGACATGGTGGTGGCGTCCGAACTCCGCAGCGGGATGGCCATCCGGGTCGGAGGGGAGCTGTACAAGGTCGTGACGGCGTCCTACCACGCAGGAGGCGGGCAGATGGGTGGGGTGACCCACGCGAAGCTCCGCAACCTGCACACCGGCGCGGTCCGCGAGGTGCGCTTCCGCGCCGACGAGACCGTGGAGGACGTCCAGCTGGAGCGGCGCCCCATGCAGGTGCTGTACCGCGACGCGGAGGCCACCCACTTCATGGACAGCGAGACCTTCGAGCAGGTGTCCATTGACAACGAGCGGCTGGGCCCGGCCGCCGCCTACCTCACGGAGGGGAGCACGGTTCCCGTAGAGTTCTCGGAGGGTCAAGCGGTGGGCGTGGTCTTTCCGGACGTGGTGGAGCTGCAGGTGGTGGAGACCGCGCCGCCCACGCGCTCCGTGGGGAACGAGAACGTGTGGAAGGAGGCGCGGCTGGAGAACGGCCTGGTGATCCTCGTGCCCCCCTTCATCGCGCCCGGGGAGTGGGTGCGGGTGGAGGTGGCCACCAGCACCTACGTGGAGCGGGCCAAGCGCAAGAAGGAGTAGCCCTCACAGCCGGACCCCGGACAGCGAGCGGACGCCCACCGGTTTCCTCGGGGTCTGGGCGTCCACCACGGCAATGGCCGTGATGTTCACCACGTCGCTCACTTCCGCACCGCGGCTGAGCACGTGCACCGGCTTCGCCATCCCCATGAGGATGGGCCCCACCGCGACAGCTCCTCCTAGGCGCTGGACCAGCTTGTAGGCCACGTTGGCGGCCTCCAGGCTCGGGAACACCAGCACGTTGGCCTCGCCCACCAGGGCGGAGAACGGGTAGTCCTCCGCCCGAAGCTCCGGGGAAAGGGCCACGTCCGCCATCATCTCGCCGTCCACCATGAGGTCCGGGCGGGCCTCCTTCACCAGTTCCGTGGCCCGGGCCACCTTGTCGGACCGGGGGTGGCGGGTGGACCCGAAGTTGGAGAAGGAGATCATGGCCACCCGGGGCTCCAGGTCGAACTCCCGGGCCTTGTCCGCAGCCATGATGGCGATCTCCGCCAGTTCCTCCTCGGTGGGGTCGATGTTCACCGTGGGGTCCGTGAAGAGGTACGGCCGGCCGTCCAGGATCATGAGGTACAGGCCCGCCACGCGGCTGACCCCCGGCCCCGGGCCGATGACCTGGAGAGCGGGCCGGATCACGTCCGGGTAGTGGTAGGTGAGCCCCGCCACGAACCCGTCCGCATCCCCCCTGCGCACCATCATGGCCCCGAAGTAGTTGGGCTGGCGGATCAGGGTGCGGGCCTCGCGGAGGGTGACCCCTTTTCGCTGGCGCAGCCGGTACAGCTCCTGCGCGTACGCCTCGAGCCCGTCGAACCGGTCGGGGTCCACCACCTGGATGGCGCCGTTGATCCGCAGCTCCTCCATGCGCGCCCGCACCACCGCCTCCCGGCCGAGGAGCAGGGGCGTGGCGATCCCCTCCTGCGCCACGATGGCCGCGGCGCGCAGGATTTTGGGCTCTTCGCCCTCGCTGAAGACGATGCGCTTGGGGTCCCGCCGGGCCTTCTGGAACACCACCCCCATCACCTCGCGACCGCGCACCAGGCGCCGAGCCAGCTCCTCCCGGTAGACCTCCAGGTCCACGTGCCGCCGGGCGACCCCGCTACGCATGGCGGCCTCCGCTACCGCGGGCGCGACCCACAGTGCGACCCGCGGGTCCAGGGGCTTGGGGATCAGGTAGTCCGGCCCGAAGGCCAGCTTCTCCAGGCCGTAGGCACGCAGGACGGAGTCGGGCACCTCCTGCTTGGCCAGGGCGGCCAGGGCCCGGCACGCGGCCAGCTTCATCTCCTCGTTGATGGCGCGGGCGCGCACGTCCAGGGCGCCCCGGAAGATGAAGGGGAAGCCCAGGACGTTGTTCACCTGGTTCGGGTAGTCGGACCGTCCGGTGGCTACGATGGCGTCCGGCCGCGCAGCACGGGCTTCCTCGTACGGGATCTCCGGGTCCGGGTTGGCCAGGGCGAAGACGATGGGGTGGTCGGCCATCGTCTTCAGCATCTCGCCGGTCACGATGTTGGGCGCCGACAGGCCCACGAACACGTCCGCACCCGCCAGGGCCTCCGCGAGGGTCCGGGCCGGGGTGTCTGCAGCGAACCGCTCCTTGTAGGGATTCATCCCGTCCGTGCGACCCCGGTAGACGACCCCCTTGGTGTCCACCAACACGATCTGGTCCCGCCGCATGCCCAGCAGCAGGAAGAACTCCGCGCAGGCGATGGCGGAAGCCCCCGCGCCACTGATGACGAGCCGGACGGCGTCGATGCGCTTGTCCACCAGTTCCAGGGCGTTCAGCAGGGCCGCGCCCGCGATGATGGCAGTCCCGTGCTGGTCGTCGTGGAACACGGGGATGTCCAGCTCCTCCCGCAGCCGCTGCTCGATCCAGAAACAATCCGGCGCCCGGATGTCCTCCAGGTTGATCCCCCCGAAGGTGGGCGCGATGGCCCGGACCACCCGGACGAACTCTTCCGGGTCCGTGGTGTCCACCTCGACGTCGAACACGTCCACGTCCGCGAACCGCTTGAACAGGACCGCCTTGCCCTCCATGACGGGCTTGCTGGCCAGGGCTCCCACGTTCCCCAGCCCCAGCACCGCGGTCCCGTTGGACACCACCCCCACCAGGTTGCCCTTGGCGGTATACCGGTACGCCTCCAGGGGGGCGTGGGCGATCTCCCGCACGGGTTCCGCTACCCCGGGCGTGTACGCTAGGGACAGGTCTCGCTGCGTGGCGAAGGGCTTGGTGATGTGGATCGCCAACTTGCCGGGCCTGCCGCGGGCGTGGTAGTCGAGGGCTTCCTCTCGGAGCGCCATGGCGTGACCTCCGGGTCGGTTGTGGGACTCGGTCTCGGCTCCATTGTGCGGCACCCGGAAGGCCGTGGAAAGGGAGTCTTGCAGCTCCGGAGGAGACGGAGCCAGAGGAGTGGAATGGTCCACACGCGGGCGCGCCCCAACTGGGGCAGGTCGCGGGAGGGAGCTGCAACAGTGGCGGACGGCCACACCAGCGCGGCGGTGGAAGCGCTCCTGGCGCGGCTGCGGGAGCTCCCTGTGGTGCCCGCGGTCCGCAGCTTGGAGGACGTGGAGGAGGCCTGCCGCCGTGGGGCCGCGGCCATCTTCTTCTTCAAGGGCGACGTGTTCGGGCTGCGGGAGGCCTTGCCGAGGTGCGGGGACGCCGGCATCCCGGTCTACGTCCACCTGGACCTGGTGGAGGGGGTAGGCAAGGATGCCGCGGGGATCCGACTGCTGAGGGAGCTGGGGGCGGCGGGCGTGGTGAGTACCCGGGGGGCCCTGCTGCGGGAGGCCAGGGCGGCGGGGCTCCTGGCCATCCACCGGGTTTTCATGGTGGACTCGGAGGCCTTGCGGACGGGCACCGCAGCGGTGCGGGCCTCGGACCCGGACCTGGTGGAGGTCCTGCCCGGACTGGCGGTGCCGTACGTGATCCGGGAGCTGCGGGCTTCGGTACCCCACCCGGTGATCGGGGCGGGGCTGGTGACCCAGCCCGAACAGGTGGCAGTCATCCTCCGGTCGGGGGCGGTGGGGGTGTCAGCCAGCGCCAGGCGGCTGTGGGGTCTACGTGTCCAGCCCACGGTCGCCCGGGAAGCTTGACCGATGGCCCGCGGCTGGGCCATAGTCAGTTTGGTAGAACCGAATACGGGCGGGAGAGACCTGAGAGGACCCGCTCGACCCTGGGTGCGGGGTCGAGTGGGTTTTTGCCTTGTTTGGAAGGGGCTTAAGGGAAGAGGTGGAGTCCGTGTCGAGGCGATGCGGGGACCAGTCACAGAGGGAGGTGGAGGGATGAGGGAAGCTCGGTCCTGGTGGGTTGTCACGCTGCTGAGCGTAGCGATGATGACCACGCTGCTGCCAGCGTGGCCGTCGCGGGCCCAGCAGGCCATCGAGAACCGGCTGGTGATCATCACGCCGGTGGCCCGTACGGTGACGGAGCCCACGGTGGCGGCCTTCCGCGAGTTCGCGCGGCGGCGGCACAACGTGGACGTGCAGGTCACCGTGGTGTCCGCGGGCACCCCCGTGGCCTACGGCCGCATCCGGGAGTGGGGCGGGCGGCCCGAGGCGGACATCTTCTGGGGCGGCGAGCCGGCCCTGTTTGACGACCTGGCGGAGCGTAAGCTCCTGGCCCCCCTGGAGCTACCGGAAAGCGTGCTCCGGGAGATCCCCGCGTCCATCGGAACGCCGAAGCCTGTGCTCCTCAAGGACCCCCGTGGGTTCTGGGTAGGGTGCTGCCTGACCCCCTACGGCTTGGTGTACCACCCGCGCCTGCTGCGGCGCGTCGGGCTCCAGACCCTGCGGGAGTGGGACGACCTTCTTGACTGCCGGCTTAAGGGCCAGATCGCGCAGGCGACTCCGGACCGGTCCAGCTCCAACCACGCCACCTACGAGGTGATCCTGCAGCTGTACGGCTGGCAGAAGGGCTGGGAGTGGGCACAGCGATTGGGGGCCAATACCGGGATCTTCGTAGCCCGCAGCCGCGACGTGCCCACGGTGGTGGCCAAGGGCGAGTTCGCGGTGGGCTTCGCGGTTCCCGCTTACATGGCGTTCGAGGACCTGCTCAGCGGGTACGAGCTCCGGTACGTGCACCCGACCGCCGCCTTCGTCACCCCGGAGCCGCTGGCAGTGCTGGCCGGAGCCCGGAACCCGCGGGCGGCGCGGGAGTTCATCCAGTTCGCCCTCAGCGAGGAGGGGCAGAAGACCATGATGGCCCGGGGTCAGTACGGGATCTCTCCCAAGTACAAGATGGAGGGCCCTCCCGGCTCGCCGCTGGCCCGCATGGCGGAGTTCACGGGGATCAAGTCGTTCTTCGAGAAACCCGTGCACAACGTGTACGACGACAACGTGGCCCAGAAGCGGTACAGCGAGGTCAACGAGGTGTTCCGCAAGCTGGTCCTGGAGCGACACGCGGAGCTCAAGCGCCGCTTCTGCCCGTAGGGGATGCGGGTCCGGCTGGAGGGCGTAGTCAAGCGGTTCGGGGCCACCGTAGCCCTGGCCGGGGTCAGTCTCGAGATCCGGGAGGGCGAGCTGTTCACCCTCCTGGGACCGTCGGGGTGTGGGAAGACCACCACCCTGCGCATCCTCGCGGGCTTCGTGGACCCCGACGAGGGCGAGGTGTACTTCGACGACGTATCCGTCCGCGGCGTTCCGCCCGCGGAGCGCGGGGTGGGTATCGTATTCCAGAACTACGCCCTCTGGCCGCACATGACGGTGTTCGACAACGTCGCCTACGGCCTACGGCTCAGACGGCTGCCGGCTGCGGAGGTCCGCCGCCGGGTGGAGGAGGTCCTGCAGCAGGTAGGCCTTCTGGGGTTGGAGGACCGTACACCCGGGCAGCTGTCCGGGGGACAGCAGCAGCGGGTGGCCGTGGCCCGGGCCTTGGTCCTCAACCCGCGCCTGTTGCTGCTGGACGAGCCGCTCTCGAACCTGGACGCCAAGGTCCGTGCCCGGCTGCGCAGCGAGATCCGCCGGCTGCAGCAGGAGCTCCGGATCACCACCGTCTACGTGACCCACGACCAGGAAGAGGCCATGGTGATCTCCGACCGTATCGCGGTGATGCGGGACGGACGGGTGGCGCAGGTGGGCACACCCGTGGAGCTGTACGAGCGACCCGCGGACCTGTTCGTGGCGGACTTCGTGGGGACCAACAACCTCCTGCCGGGGACCGTTGCGGGCCTGCGGGACGGGTGGGTGGAACTCGCTACTCCCGCGGGTGTGCTGCGCGGGCGCGCCGCGGCTCCCCTGCACCCCGGGGCGCGGGCGGTGCTGGCGGTGCGGCCGGAAGCCCTCCGCATCTCCGACGGGACGCCCGGGGACGTGGGGGTACCCGGAAGAGTGGCCCTGTCGCAGTACTTGGGCTCTCTCCTCCGCTACGAAGTGGAGGTGGAAGGGGGACGGGTCCTGCTGGTGGACGTCCACAACCCCAAGGGCCACCCCGTCCTGAGTCCGGGCCAGCGGACCGTGGTCAGCTTCCATCCCGAGTCGGCGCTGGTGTTTCCGGAGGAGGCCCCGTGAGCGTGGAAGTGGCCCGGGAGGCTGCCTGGCCGCGCGCACGGCCCCGCTGGCGGTTGCCGGGCTGGCTCTGGGCTGCGCCGGTGTACACGTTCCTCCTGCTGTTCGTGGTCTATCCCTTGGTCCGCCTCCTGGCGGAGGCGGTCACGGACGAGGGAGGCCGCTTCACCGTGAACTACCTGGCGCAGTTCGCGGGGGACCCCTTCTACCGGAAAGCTCTGGTGAACTCCTTGTGGGTCGCGGGCGGGACCGTGGTGGGCTGCCTCGCCCTGGGACTGCCGGCCGCGTTCCTGCTGGTACGGTACGACTTCCCGGGCCGCGAGCTGTGGTCCTACCTCACGGTGCTGCCCATCGTCATGCCTCCCCTGGTGGGCATCATGGGCCTGGTATTCGTCCTCGGCCGCGCGGGCACTGTCAACGTGCTCCTGATGGACTACCTCGGGCTTCCCCGGCCGGTGAACTTCCTGTACGGCTGGCACGGGGTCCTCCTGGCCATGGTCCTGCACTACTTCCCCCTGGTGACCCTGAACGTGGTGGACGCCCTCACGAAGGTGGACGCCTCCCTCGAGGAGGCTGCGGAGGCCATGGGGTCCCGGGGTTTGCGCAGGGTGCGGGACATCACGTTACCGCTGCTGACACCCGGCTTGGTCTCGGGCGCGACCCTGGTGTTTATCCTGTCCTTCGCGGACTTTGCCACGCCCCTGGTGGTGGGGATGCAGGACCTGCTGGCGGCCCAGGCCTACCTGAACATCGTTCAGTTCGTGGACCGCCGGCTTTTCCGCATGGGACTGGTGGTGGGGGCCCTCATGTCCCTCATGGCCGTGGGCTTTCTGGTGGTTGCCCGGCGGGCAGTGGCCATGCGGGAGTACGCGGTGGTTTCGTACCGCGCGGTGGAGCGCCGGCCCCTCCGGGGCGCGTGGCGGCTGATCGCACCCGCCCTGTTCGCCGCCGTGCTCGGGCTGGCGTTCCTTCCCCACCTGGGACTGCTGCTGGCGGCCTTCGGGAAGGCGTGGTCCCTGACCCCGTTCCCCACGCGGTTCACCCTGGAGCACTTCGACCAGGTCCTGCACCTCACGCCCACCTACGTGGTGAACAGCCTCCGGTGGGGCGCCGTGGCGGTGGCCCTGATCCTGGTGCTGGGCGTGTCCATCGGCTGGATGCTGGCCCGGACCTCCCTTCCAGGCCGGGAGCTGGTGGACTCGGTGGTGACCCTGGTGCTGGCGCTGCCGGGGACGGCGGTGGGAATCGCCTACCTGCGGGCTTTCCACGCACCCCTGGCGGGGATCACCCTCACCCGGTCGTGGTTCGTGATGCCGCTGGTGCTGGCGGTCCGCCGGATGCCGTACACGGTGCGCGCGACCTTCGCGTCCCTGCTCACGGTGCACCGGGCCATGGAGGAGGCTGCGGCCAGCGTGGGCGCTTCCAGCCTCCGCACGTTCTTCGACGTGTCCTTGCCCCTGATCTGGCGCGGCGTGGTGGCGGGGGCGCTGTTCTCCCTGCTGTTTGCGCTGCAGGAGGCCGCGGCCACCATCCTCCTGGTGCTGCCGGGGTGGGAGACGATCACCGTGGGCATCTTCACCTTCTACACCTCCGGGACCTTCGGGCAGGCTGCCGCCCTGGGCGTGGTGCTGGTCACGCTGTCGGCGGTTATCCTGTACGCCATCTACCGCCTCACGGGAGCGCGGCTCGGAGGGCTGTTCGGGAGCGGCGGCGGATGAGGCCCCGGTCCCGGCCCGACCGCGTCTACCGTGGCTACGCCGTGGATCTCGACGGGACGGTGTACCTGGGGGACCGCCTGTTGCCCGGCGCGGACCGCGCCATCGCGGCGTTGCGGAGGGTCGGGGCCCGGGTGGTGTTCCTCTCCAACAACCCCCTGTACACGCGGGACGACTACGCGGCCAAGCTCACTCGCCTGGGGATCCCCACGCAGCCGGAGGACGTGATCAACTCCTCCATGGTGTTGGTCCAGCACCTGGCGGCCACCGCGCCCGGTTCGCGGCTGTTCGTCATCGGCGAGGACTCCGTGAAGCGGGAGCTCCGGGCGGCGGGATTCTCCTTGGTGGAGGACCCCGACCAGGTGGACTACGTGGTGGCGTGCTTCGACCGTACCTTTGACTACCGCAAGCTGAAGATCGGGTTCGACGCCCTGCGGCGGGGCGCGCGGTTCATCGCTACCAACCGCGACCCGTACTGCCCCACGCCGGACGGCGGCCTCCCGGACGCGGGCGCCGTGGTGGCGGCCCTGGAGGCCGCCACGGGACGGGCCCTCGAGGAGGTGGTGGGGAAGCCCTCGTCCATCATGGCGCGGGTTCTGTTGGAGCACCTGGGGACACGGCCGGAAGACACCCTGGTGGTGGGTGACCGGCTGGAGACGGACGTGGCCTTGGGCCGGGCCATGGGCAGCGCCACCGCCGTGGTACTGACCGGGGCCACGACGCGGGAGATGGTGGCGCGGTGTCCGGAACCGCCCGAGTTCGTCCTCGACAGCCTCGCGGACGTCCTCCCGGAGGGGTTCGAACGACTCGGTACCGGACGGGAGCAAACACAACAGGAGGTGAGGTCATGAGCCGGTTGAACCGGGGCGCCGTCTGCGCGGCGGCAGTCGCCCTGTTGCTGGTCCTGGGGGCCGCTGCCGGGCGTGCGCAGGCCCCACGGGTCCAGGTGGAGTTCTGGCACGCCCTGCGGGGTCCGCTGGGCGAGGCGTTGGAGAGCATCGTGAGCGGGTTCAACGCCAGCCAGGCCAACTACCGGGTGAACGCCACCTTCAAGGGGTCCTACCCGGAGACCATGGTGGCGGCCATCGCGGCCTTCCGGGCGGGCAACGCGCCCCACATCGTCCAGATGTTCGAGGTGGGCACCGCCACCATGATGGCGGCCCGAGGCGCCATCAAGCCGGTGTACGAGCTGATGCAGGAGACCAGGACCCCGTTCGACCCCAGCGTCTACCTGCCCGCGGTGCGCGGGTACTACAGCACGCCGGACGGGCGCATGGTGTCCATGCCCTTCAACAGCTCCACCCCGGTCCTGTGGTACAACAAGGACGCCTTCCGCCGAGCCGGGCTGAACCCGGAGCGCCCGCCACGAACCTGGGCAGAGCTCCGGGAGGCGGCGCAGCGCATCCGGGCCAGCAACGCGGCGCCGTGCGGCTGGTCCACTGCGTGGCCCACCTGGATCCACTTTGAGAACTTCGGGGCCATCCACGACGTCCCGTTCGCCACCCGGGCCAACGGCTTCGATGGGACGGACGCGCAGCTCTTGGTCAACGCCCCCCTGTACGTGAGGCACCTGGAGAACATCGTGCAGATGCAGCGGGAAGGCCTGTTCAAGTACGGTGGCCGGGACGCCGCAGGCGATGCCCTGGGCCCCTCAGGGGAGTGCGCCATGCTGACGGCGTCCTCCGCACTGTTCGCCCGGTACCAGCGGGAAGCGCGCTTCGAGTGGGGCGTGGGCTTCTTGCCCTACTACGACGACGTGAAGGGGGCACCTAAGAACTCCATCATCGGTGGGGCGTCCCTGTGGGTGATGACCTCCCCGCGCCGCACCCCGGAGGAGTACAAGGCGGTGGCGGAGTTCTTCCGGTACCTCAGCAGCCCGGAGGTCTCTGCTAAGTGGCACATGGAGACCGGCTACATCCCCATCACCTTCACCGCCATCCAGCGGGCCAGGGCCCTCGGGTACTACCAGCGGAACCCTTGGGCGGAGATCCCCATCCAGCAGCTGACCCGGACCCGGCCCACGGCGAACTCCAAGGGGATCCGGCTGGGCAACATGCCGGAGATCCGGACCATCCTGTACGAAGAGGTCGAACGGGCCCTGCAGGGACAGCAGTCTCCCAAGGCGGCCCTGGACGCCGCGGTGCGGCGGGGCAACGAAGTGCTCCGGCAGTTCCAGAGAACCGCAGGCCGATGACGCAGCCACGGGCCCAGCCCCGCGTCTGCGCGCACCGTGGGGGCGCGGGGCTGGCCCCCGAGAACACCCTGGCGGCCTGCCGCCAGGCCCTGCAGCTGGGGATCCGGTGGGTGGAGGTGGATGTCCGATACACCGCGGACCGAGTCCCGGTGCTGGTGCACGACGACACCGTGGACCGGACCACGGACGGACACGGAGCCGTGCGCCAGTTCAGCTTCGTCCAGCTCCGTGAGCTGGACGCGGGCAGCTGGTTTTCCAGCGCCTACCGCGGCGAACGGGTTCCGTCTCTCGAACAGCTGCTGGGGTTGCTGGCCCAGCACCCAGACGCCGGCGCGTACGTGGAGGTTAAGGAGCAGGGGGAGGAGGGGAAGCGGCTGGCACAGGAGGTCGTGGACCTCGTGGACCGCTGGGGCCTGGTGGAGCGCGTCCGCCTGGCCTCGTTTTGGGCCGAACCTCTGCTGGGGGCCCGGGAGGTGCGGCCGGAGGTGGCGCTCGTGGCCCTGCAGGACGCCCTGGACCCCACCGACCCCTTGGAGTTCGTCCGGCTCCGGCAGGCTCAGGTGTGGGGCGCGCACCACCCGGCGGTCACCTCCCAGCGTTTGGAGGCTCTCCACGGCCACGGGGTCGGCGTGTACGCGTGGACGGTGAACGACCCGGGCCGGGCCCTGTGGCTGTGGCAGGCGGGGCTGGGCGCTCACCCGGAGGACTGCGTGGCCACCGACTTCCCAGACCGGATCCTGCAGGCCTTTCGCAGTCCGGGAGCGGCGAAGGGGAGGGCGTGAGGTGCGGAGGTCGCTCTTCCGGGCGCCGTTCCTGCCGTACCTGCTGGTGGCGCCGCAGCTGCTGCTCACCCTGGTGTTCTTCTACTGGCCGGCCCTGCAGGGCATCTACCAGTCCTTCCTGATCCAGGACCCCTTCGGGCTGCGGACGTCGTTTGCCGGGCTGGCGAACTTCGCCTCGGTGCTCGGGGATCCCCTGTACGGGAACGCGTTGCGGGTGACGGTGCTGTTCTCCGGCGCGGTGGTGGCCGGCGCGATGCTGCTGGGCCTGGTCCTGGCTGCTGCGGCGGCACAGCCTCTGCGGGGCGTGCAGGTGTACCGGACGCTGCTGGTCTGGCCGTACGCGGTGGCCCCCGCGGTGGCCGCCGCCCTCTGGCTTTTCCTGGCCCACCCCAGCGTGGGGATCGTCGGCCGCGCCCTGGTGCGGTCAGGCGTGGGCTGGGATTACACCCTGAACGGCAGCCACGCCCTGCTGCTGGTCGTGGTGGCGTCCGTGTGGTCCCGGGTGGCCTACAACTTCGTGTTCTTCCTGGCGGGCCTGCAGTCCATCCCCAGCTCCTTGCACGAGGCCGCGCAGGTGGACGGAGCCACGTGGTTCCAGAGTTTCCGCCAGGTGACCCTGCCGCTTTTGGCCCCCACTACCTTCTTCCTCCTGGTGGTGAACGCCCTGTACGCCCTGTTCGACACCTTCGCGGTGATCCACGCCCTGACCAAGGGAGGGCCCGGCAAGGCCACGGAGACCCTCATCTACAAGGTGTACGTGGACGGCGTGGTCAATCTGAACCTGGGTTCGTCCAGCGCCCAGTCGGTGATCCTGCTGGTCCTCGCGGTTGTCCTCACCAGCTTCCAGTTCCGGTTCCTGGAGCGCCGGGTGCACTACGCATGAGGGGCTTCGGACGCGCTCCCAACCCGACCGGTGCCGTGGCGGTCCCCGCACCGCTGGCCGGAAGCCTGCGGTGGCGGGTCCGCCGGGGGCTGCGTTTTCTCCCCGCCCACGTGGTGCTGCTGGCGGGGGTGGCGCTGTTCGTGTTCCCGGTCTACGTGGCCTTCGTGGCCTCCACCGCGGACCTGCCGGAGGTCACCTCGGGGACCCTCCGGTTGCTGCCCGGACCCCACGCGGCGGAGAACTACTGGAAGGCGTTCGTCGCCGGTACCGGGGAGCGGATCCGCGGGATCCCCATGGCGCGGGCCATGCTGAACAGCCTGGTGGTGGCCCTGGGGATCGCCCTGGGGAAGATCGCGCTGTCCCTGCTGTCCGCGTACGGCATCGTGTTCTTCGACTTTCGCTGGCGGGCCCCGGCCTTCTGGCTCATCTTCCTGACCCTGATGCTGCCGGTGGAAGTTCGGATCATCCCCACGTACAAGGTAGCCTCCGACCTGGGGCTGGTGAACACGTACACCGGCCTGATCGTGCCCCTCACCGTGTCCGCCACCGGGACGTTGCTGTTCCGGCAGTTCTTCCTCACGGTCCCCGACGAGCTGGTGGACGCGGCCAAGATCGACGGGGCGGGGCCGCTGCGCTTCCTGTGGAGCGTGCTCCTCCCGGTCTCCCGCACCACCGTGGCCGCGCTGTTCGTGGTCCTGTTCATCTACGGCTGGAACCAGTACCTGTGGCCCCTGCTGGTGACCACCTCGCTGGAAAAGGAAGTGGTGGTGGTGGCCATCACGAAGATGATCGGCACCGGAGAGGCCCTGGTGGACTGGCCGGTGATCATGGCCAGCGCCCTGCTGGCCCTCCTGCCCCCCACGGTGGTGATCGTGGCCATGCAGCGGTGGTTCGTGCAGGGGCTCACGGAGACGGAGAAGTAGGTGCGGTACGTCGGCGCCGTCGACCAGGGGACTTCCAGCACCCGCTTCCTGGTGTTTGACGAGCGGGGCCGCGTGGTGGCCTCCGCGCAGGAGGAGCACCGCCAGATCACCCCGCAGCCGGGCTGGGTGGAGCACGACCCCGTGGAGATCTGGGAACGGACCCGGCAGGTGGTCCGCCGGGCGTGCAGCCAGGCGGGCATCACGCCCCGGGACCTCGCCGCGGTGGGGGTGACCAACCAGCGGGAGACCACGGTGGTGTGGGAGCGCGCCACGGGCCGCCCGGTGGCCAACGCGGTGGTGTGGCAGGACACCCGGACCGACACCCTTTGCCGGGAGCTGAGCCGCACGGGTGGGGTGGATCGGTTCCGGGAAAGGACCGGGCTTCCGGTGGCCACGTACTTCTCCGGCCCGAAGCTGCGGTGGATCCTGGACCACACGCCCGGCGCCCAGCAGGCCGCGGAGCGGGGGGAGCTGCTGTTCGGGACCGTGGACACGTGGCTCCTGTGGTGGCTCACGGGCGGGCCTGCGGGTGGAGTGCACGTGACGGACGTCACGAACGCCAGCCGTACGCTGCTCATGAACCTGCACACCCTGGACTGGGACGACGGGATCCTGCGGGAACTCGGGATCCCGCGCGCCATGCTGCCTGAGATCCGCTCCAGCTGTGAGGTGTACGGCGAGGCGGTGGTGGAAGAACTGTCTGGGGTCCTGGTGGCTGCGGACCTGGGGGATCAGCAGGCCGCCCTGTTCGGACAGACCTGTTTTTCCCCGGGCGAGGCGAAGAACACCTACGGCACCGGCTGCTTTTTGCTCCTCAACACCGGCCCCCAACCGGTCGCCTCCCGCCACGGCCTCCTCACCACGGTGGCGTACCAGCTGTGTGGCAGCCCGCCCGCCTACGCCCTGGAAGGGTCCGTGGCCATCGCGGGGGCTGCGGTGCAGTGGCTCCGGGACAACCTGGGCCTGATCCGCACGTCCCCGGAGGTGGAGGAGCTGGCCCGGTCGGTGGAGGACAACGGCGGGGTGTACTTCGTGCCGGCTTTCTCCGGCCTGTTCGCACCGCACTGGAGGAGCGACGCCCGCGGGGTCATCGTGGGACTGACCCGCCACACCCACCGGGGACACATCGCCCGCGCCACTTTGGAGGCTACCGCGTACCAGACCCGGGAGGTGCTGGAGGCCATGGTGCGGGATTCCGGGGTCCGGCCGCCGGCCCTGCGGGTGGACGGCGGCATGGTGCGCAACCAGCTGCTGATGCAGTTCCAGGCGGACGTCCTGGGGATCCCGGTGGTGCGGGCCGCCGTGCAGGAGACCACGGCGCTCGGCGCCGCGTACGCCGCCGGCCTGGCGGTGGGCGTGTGGAAGGACCTGGACGAGCTACGGTCCCTTTGGGCCGCGGACCGCAGCTGGCAGCCCGCTATGCCCGCGGAAGCTCGGGAGGCCCTGTACCGGCGCTGGCTACGGGCCGTGGAGCGCACCTTCGGCTGGTTGGAGGGTTAACTGTGCGGTCCCCTTCTCGGCAGGAGGCCCTGGAGATCCTCACCCGGGGCGTGGACGTGCTGGTCGTGGGAGGGGGGATCACGGGCGCCGGAGTGGCGCTGGACGCTGCCAGCCGCGGCTACCGCGTCGGCCTGGTGGAGCGCCGGGACTTCGCCTCCGGAACCAGCAGCCGGTCCACCCGACTGGTGCACGGCGGCGTCCGTTACCTGCCGCAGGGACACCTGGGGCTGGTGCGGGAGGCCCTTCGGGAGCGCCAGCTGCTGCTCCGGCTGGCCCCGCACGTAGTCCGGCCCCTGGGGTTTTTGATTCCCCTGTACCGCGGGACGCGCAGGCCCTTGGGGATGAGGCTTCCGCGCTGGCTGGCGCCGCTGGCGCCCGTGGGCGTCGGGGTGGGGCTGTGGGCCTACGACCTGTTCAGCCGGGACCCCCGGTTGCGGCACCGGCGCCTGTCCGTAAAGGAAGTGCACGACCTGGTCCCCGACCTGCGGACCGAAGGGCTGCGGGCGGCCTTCTTGTACTGGGACGGACAGACGGACGACGTGCGGCTCACCCGGGCGGTCCTGAGTACGGCCCGCGCGCTGGGCGCCTGTACGGTGAACTACGTCGAGGTGGTAGGGTTCGAGCGCGTGGGTGGCCGCATCCGCGCTGTGGGGGTGGTGGACCGCCTGACCGGACGGACAGCCGAGGTGCCCGTGCGGTGGGTGGTCAACGCCACAGGTATCTGGGCGGAGCGGGTGGCCGCCCTGGCCGGAGAGCCTCCCGTGCGGATCCGGCACAGCAAGGGCGTCCACTTGGTCCTGCGCCCGCATGTGGTGCGGGCGTCGGCGGCCCTGGTGATCCCCGAGACCGACGACGGCCGCCTGGCGTTCCTGGTCCCGTGGGAGGGGAGGCTCGTGCTGGGGACCACCGACGAACCCTACGGAGGGGACCTGGACGAGCCGCCGGTGACCCGTGCGGACGCCGACTACCTCCTGGACCACGCCAACCGGTACCTGGGGGTCCCGCTACGGGCGGAGGACGTGACCGCGGTCTACGCGGGTATCCGGCCGCTGGTGAGCCGGCCCGCGGGATCCACCGCCGCCTTGAGCCGAGACCACGTGGTCGTGGCCTCCGAAGGCGGCCTCGTCACCGTGACGGGAGGCAAGCTCACCACGTACCGGAGGATGGCGGAGGACACCGTGAACGCCATCGCCCGGATGGAGGGCAGGCCGAGGAGCTGCAGGACGCACGGGCTGCCCCTGGCGGGCGCTTCGGGGCTAGAGGAGGCGCGGACCCAGCTGGAGCGCAGCCCCTTCGAGCCGGACCAGAGGGCGCACCTGCTGGCCGCTTACGGTGGGGCCGCGACGGAAGTGGTGGCCATTATGGAGGAGTCCCCCGAGCTGGCGGCCCGCCTGGCCCCCGGCCTGCCGCACTTGGCCGCCGAGGTGGCGTACGCGTGCCGCCGGCAGTACGCGGTTACCCTGGCTGACTGCCTGTACCTGCACACGCGGCTTGCGGTGCTGGACTCCGCCGCGGCAGACCTGGCCGCGCCACATATCGCGGAGCTCATGGCGCGGGAGCTCAGCTGGACCCCGCAGGAAGTGGACCGCCAGCTGCGTCACTACCGCGAGCTCCGCGCCAGACAGGACAGCTGGCGGGGGAAATCGGGGCAGACGCAAGAACAGGAGGCCAGGCGCGCGCCCGCGGTCTGAGTGCAGGTCCCCCGAGCTAACTTGAGGTGCTCGCCAGGATCCCGCAGGGGGGTGTCGAACACACTGTTGGAGGTGAGAACCGTGTCGGAGTACCTGCCGCAGGTGTACACCGGATTCCGCCGGAGGTACCCCCAGGTCGCGGAAGCCCTGGACCGCCTGGGAGCGGCCACCGAGGCCGCGGGGCCCCTGGATGCCAAGACCCAGCGGCTGGTGAAGCTGGGGATCGCCATCGGGGCCCTGGCCGAGGGGGCCGTTCGGTCGAACGTACGGCGCGCCCTGGAGGCCGGGGCCACCGCGGAGGAGGTGCGGCACGTGGCCCTTCTGGCCCTCACGACCCGGGGCTTTCCGGCCGCCATCGCCGGCCTCGGCTGGGTGGAGGAAGTCCTAGGCGGGGCCGGTGAGGGGGGTTACTTGACATAACGTACATTATGCGAAGTTGAGTCGCCCGGCCCCTGGGCGGCCGGGTGGGCCTTGCGGCATGCAGTATGCTGGTGTCTTGGTGGCCGGAACACGCTTGAACTGGAGCGCGTAAGCGAGGTAAGCGAGGAAGGAGAACTGGACGACATGCGGTCGACCCTCGAGCACTCTCCCGTGGTCGTCTCCGCGCCGCGGCTGCAGCGGCACCCCGCCAACCCCATCCTGCGACCCACCGACAACTGGTGGGAGAACCGCTGGGTGTACAACGCCGCCGCGGCGGTGTACCGGGGCCGGGTCCACCTCCTGTACCGCGCCCAGGGTCTGGACTGGATCTCCCGGTTCGGGCTGGCGATCCTGGCGGAGGACGGCGTCACGGTGGAGTACCGGAGCCCCCGCCCGGTGTTCGAGCCCGCGGTGGACAACCCCTGGGAACGCCTGGGCGTCGAGGACCCACGCCTGACCCGGATGGGGGACGTCTACTACCTGTGCTACACCGCCGCGTCCCTGTACCCTGCCCTCAAGCCGCGGACGTCCAAGCGGCCCACCCCCTTCGGTGACGCGGGAGTGCCGTGGAGGACGCGCATCGCCATCGCCACCACCCGGGACTTCCGGAACTTCCGGCGCCGGGCCATCGCCTTCCGCAACTGGGACAACAAGAACGCTGCCCTGTTCCCGCGAAAGTTCGAGGGCCGCTACCTGCTGCTGCACCGCATCTTCCCTGACATCCACCTGGGAGTGTCCCGGGACCTGCATCACTGGCACAACTACGGCCCCATCCTGCGGGTGCGCCCAGGCATGTGGGACGGGAACCGGATCGGGATCGCAGGCCCTCCCCTGGCCACCCCCTACGGCTGGCTCCTCATCTACCACGGCGTGGACGAAGCCCGAACCTACCGTCTGGGGGTGGCCCTGCTGGACCTCGACGACCCTCGGAGGGTGCTGGGCCGGTGCGACGGCCCGATCCTGGAACCGGAGGAGCCGTACGAGCAGGAAGGCTTGGTCCCCAACGTGGTGTTCTCGTGCGGGGCCGTGGACTACCGGGGGCAGATCCTCGTGTACTACGGGGCTGCGGACAGCGTGGTGTGTCTGGCCACGGTGCCCCGGGACCGCATGTGGGCGTGGGCCAGGGAGGTCGCCTTGCGGAGTCGTCAGGACGGGCAGGCGCCGTAGACGCCTGCCAAGCGTGTCTAAACCCCGGCCCGAGCCTGCTGGAGGACCTGTTCGTAGACCCGCACGTGCAGTTCCGCTTCCCTCCGGGCGTGGAAGCGCTCGGCCACCCAGGCCCTGCACGCCTCCCGGGAGACCTGGCGGATTCTCCGTACGGCCTCCACCGCCTGCTCCGGGTGGTCCACTACGAAGCCGGTGCGGCCCTGCGCCACCACCTCCGGGACCGAACCCCGGCGGGTGCCCACTACAGGGAGACCGCACGCCATCGCCTCGATCATGGTGAGGCCGAAGGACTCCTCGTACTCTACCAGGTGCAGGAACGCCAGGGCACCGCAGCAAAGCCGGTTCCGCTGCTCCGCGTCCACCGGTCCCACGAACCGGACCCGCTCCCCGTCCAGGTGCGGTTCCACTTCCCGGCGGAAGTACTCCTCTTCCTCGGGAGGCACGATCCCGCCCAGGACCAAGGGAATGCCGGTGCGGCGGGCCACCGCGATGGCGTGGTGGACGCCCTTGACCCGGGCGATCCGGCCCACGAACAGCAGGTAGTCCCCGTGGCGTCCCTCGAAGGGGAAGCGTTCTACCTCCACCCCGTGGTGGATGGTGGCCACGTAGTTCAGGTCCGGCAGCAGGCGGCGCTCGGCCTCACTGATGGCCACGTACGGGAGGTGGCGGAAGTGACGGTACAGCACCTGGCTGTCGGGCTCCGCGCCCGAGCCGTGCAGCGTCACCACAAGAGGGGTCCGCACGAAGGGCGCATAGCCCACCACGAAGGATCCCGCGTGGCTGTGCACCAGGTCGAACTCCTCCGCACGCTGCAGGCAGGCGACCGCGTGCAGGATCTCGTACGCGCGGCTGCGGGCCCGTAGCTCCGGGTCCTCCTGGACGGGCCTAGGGATCACGCTCTCCAACCTGGCGGAGGTGACGGAGTCGCCGCTGGCGAACAGGGTCACGTCCACCCCTAGGCGCACCAGGGACTCCGTGAGCGTAGCTACTGCCTGCTCCCAGCCCCCGTAGTGCCGGGGAGGTACCCGCCAGGCCACCGGCGCCAGCACCGCCACCCTCACGGCCCTTCTACCTCCAGCTCGGACCACGCCAGGGCGGCCAGAAGGTAAGCAAGACACGCTTCGGCGCCTCGGTTGTCGCTCGCCCCGTCTTCCCCCAGACCGTCCCGGCACGCCCCAGACGGGTCCACCAGGACCGCCCCTTTGAGGTTCCGACCCCAGAACCACTCCCAGGCGGCGCGCGCCGCCTCCCGGTACCGAGCCTGGCCCGTGAGGGCATACGCCTCCACGCAAGCCTCCACGAGGGCCCCGGGGTCCACGGGCTGCTGGTCCCACCGGGCTTTCTGGCCGCCTCGGGAGTACCAACCCCGGTTCCCGACGGGTACCACCGTACCGTCCTCCACCATCACGTCCAAAAGGAAGTCCAGCGTCCGTAGCGCCACCTGGCGCCAGCGTTCGAGGCCTACCCGTGAGGCACGCAGCAGACCGCAAGGCACGCGGCCTAGCTCGTACGTGAGGACGGGCTCCGGCCAGGGCCACGCGGGGTCCGTCGCGGCCAGCTGATCACACAGCGCTTCCGCCACCGCGGCCAGCGGTACGGGGTCTGCCAGCCGCGCTAAGCCCATCAATGCATTGGCCCGTCCCCTGGGAGTGCGCAGCTGGCCCACGGTAGGTAGCGCCCGCTCCAGCAGGGACTCCGCCCGTCTGCGCAGATGTGCGGGCAAGGCGGAGCCGGCTGCCTCTGCCAGAGCCCACAGGCAGCGGCCCTGGCAGTCCTCAGACTGCCCATCCGGAGCCGGAGTTCGGTCCTGGCGCCACAGGTTGTGGAACCAGCCGTCCGGCCGGAGGCTGCGATCCAGAAAGGACAGGTACACCTCCGCGAGGTCTTCCAAGCCGAGGCGGGCGGCCACCACCAGAGCCCGTGCGTTGTCGTCGGCCGTGTACCCGGTCTTCGGTTCGGGTACCGGACCGCGGGAGAACTGGATCATCCCGAAAGAGTCGGTCATGCGCCGCAGGTGCGCCACCCGCACCCATCCCCGCAGGTGGCGCTCCACCGGACCCGGGAAGGCGCCGACCCGGCGTTCAGGGGGGCCGCTGGCGGCTACGCGATCCAGGCTACCCATAAGGTCCGCCTCAGGCGAACAGGGGCTCGCCAGACAGGAAGGCTAGCTATACCGCGGCCTCCGCGGCCGCCCGCTCCACAGCCTGCTCAAACAGGGAGGCGTACCGGGCTGCCACCCGGGGCCAGCGCATGGACAGGCTCGCCGCGTAAGCGCGCTCGCCCAGCCGGGTCCGCCTCTGCGGGTCGCCCAGCAATTCCTGGAGGGCGTGCCCCAAATTCTGGGGATCCTGGAACGGCACCAGCACCCCCCGTCCGTCGGACAGCACGTCCACCGCGTACCGGTAAGGCGTGGACACCACCGCGCACCCCGCCGCCAGGGCCCACGACAGGGTCCCGCTCACGATCTGGTCCGGGTTGTGGTAGGGCGTCACGTACACGTCGGTGGCCTGGAGGTACGCCACGATCTCCTCGTCCCGCAGGTAGCGGTTCTCGAACCGCACGTGGCGGGAGAGGTCGAGCGCGCGGACCTTTTCCAGCAGCATGTTCCGGTAGCGCTCCCCCTCCCTCCTGCGGACGTTGGGGTGCGTCTCGCCGAGGACCAGGTACAGCACCTGCGGATAGCGTCGTGCGACCCCCGGGAGAGCCTCCAGGACGTCCTCGATGCCCTTCCCCGGGCTCACTAGCCCGAAGGTGGACACCACCAGCCGTCCCTCCAGCCCGAGGCGTCGCTTTGCCTCCTCCCGTGGCACCGCCTCGATGGTGGGCACGCCGTGCCACACCACGTGGACCCGCGTCCGCGGCACCCCGTAGCGCGCCTCCAGGAGATCCACCGCCGAGGGGCTCATCACCACCACGGCCGCAGCCCGTCGGCAGAGCGCTCGGACGACCCGACGCGCCCTCGGCGGAGGGTCCGGCAGCACGGTGTGGAGAGTGATCACCAGGGGCCGGTCCAGGCGTTCCACGAGCTCCAGTACGTGCTCGCCCCACTCGCCGCCGAAGATGCCGAACTCGTGCTGCAAGTTCACCACGTGGGCGTCGCTGCGGTTGATGGCGTCCGCGGCGGCGCGGTACTCCTCCAGGGCGTCCTCGTGGATCTGTACCCGGACCTCGGGCCCGTAGGCGTAGCCGGCTCCCTCCTCGTCCATGGCCACCACCCACGTCCGCAGCCCGGCCTCCCGTAGGTTCCGGGAGAGGTCCCGGGTGAAGGTGGCGATCCCACACTCCCTGGGCGGGTAGGTGGACACCAACGCCACCGTAGGTGGCTCCCGTGCGGGAAGCCACGCGTTGCGGTTCGTCTCGCCCACACGCGGACCGTTCACCGTACCACCTCCTCCCGGCAGCCCGTGGTACTGCGGGCTCGCGTGTTCGCGCGACGAGGTCTCGATTGTCCGACCGCCCCGGGGATCCGGTACCATTATAGCAGGTAGGCTATCCGATCGTGGGCGAGTCCAGCACCCTCCTCTGGCTCCCGCCGCTGAACACCGGCCTGATCCTGGTGAGCGGACTGGCAGTCGTGGCGGGCTACCTGTGCATCCGGGCCCGGCGGGTGGACTGGCACCGGCGGTTCATGCTGACCGCCTCCGCGTTCGCCGCCGCCTTCCTGGTGGTCTACGGGATCCGGTGGGCCCTGCTCGGTTCCAAACCCTTTCAGGGTACCGGGTGGCTGCGCACGGCCTACCTAATCGTATTGGCCAGCCACGTGGTGTTGGCCGCGGTGCTGGCGCCCATGGTCCTGGTCACCCTCCGGCGGGCCCTGCGTGGCGAGTTCAACGCCCACCGGCGGCTCGCGCGGAGGACCCTGCCGGTGTGGCTGTACGTGGCCGGAAGCGGCTGGGTGGTGTACTGGATGCTGTACGGGCTGCGCTGACGCCCCTCCTCTACCCCACCCTCAGGACCGCGCCCTCCGAGGCGGAGCTCACGAGGGATGCATAACGGCCGAACAGGCCCCCGCGGTACCGCGGTGCCGGCGGCACGAACTCCGCCCTCCTCCGCTGCAGCTCCTCGGGCGGCACGTCCACGTCCAGCCGCCTGCTCTCCACGTCGATGACGATGGGGTCACCCTCGCGTACCAGAGCGATGGGCCCGCCCACTTGCGCCTCGGGAGCTACGTGTCCCACCATCAGGCCCCGCGTGCCGCCGGAGAACCGGCCGTCCGTCACCAGGGCGACCTCCGGCCCGAGTCCCCGCCCCACCAGCGCCGCAGTGACCGAGAGCATCTCGGGCATCCCGGGGGCGCCCTTGGGCCCTTCGTAGCGGATCACCACGACGTCTCCAGGCTGGATCCTCCCCCCCAGGACCGCTTCCAGCGCGGCGGCTTCCCCGTCGAACACCCGGGCAGGCCCGCGGAACTGCATTCGTTCGGTACCCGCCACCTTGATCACCGCACCCTCCGGAGCGAGGGACCCCCGCAGGACCGCCAACCCTCCGTGCGGCTTGAGGGGTCTTTCGGCGGACCACACCACCCGCTGGCCCGGTGCCTCCTCCGGGGCGCCCACCTCCTCAGAGAGGGTACGACCGGTGATGGTCCTCTGGTCGCCGTCCAGCAGGCCGGCCTCCAGCATCCGGCGGAACACCAGGCGTGTACCGCCCGCCTCGTACAGCTCCCAGGCGGTGTAGGTGCCCCACGGCCGCAGGTCCGCGATCACGGGCGTGCGGCGCGACACCCGGTCGAAGTCGTCCAGCTCCAGGGCGACCCCTACCTCCTGAGCCAGGGCCAGCAGGTGCAACACCGCGTTCGTGGACCCTCCCGTGGCCGCCACGGTGGCGATGGCGTTCAGGAAGGACTGCCGGGTCAGGAAGTCTCGGGGCGTCCGGCCGGCCCGAACCGCGTCCGCCAGGATCGCACCCGCTCTCCGGGTGGCCTCCCTCTTTTCGGGGACGGTGGCAGGGATGGCGTTGTAGCCCACCGGTGACAGACCCAGCGCCTCCAGCACCAGGGCCATGGTGTTGGCGGTGTACTGGCCCCCACACGCCCCGGCCCCGGGCACCGCGTGCCGCTCCACCGCCTCGAACTCCTCCCGGCTCATCTGGCCAGCGCTGAACCTCCCCACCGCTTCGAAGGGGTCCACGATGGTCAGCTTCCGGCCGTCCAGGACCCCCGGGGCAACGGTACCGCCGTACAGGACGATGCCTGGGACCCCGCTCCGGATGACCCCCATCGCTCCTCCGGGGATGGTCTTGTCGCACCCCACCAACACCGCCATCCCGTCGTACAGGTAGCCGTGGGCGACCACCTCCACCGCGTCCGCCACCACCTCCCGGCTGATCAGGCTGGCCCGCATGGCCTCCGTGCCCATCGCCATGGCGTCGTTCACCGAGGGGGCGCCGAACTCGAACCCCAGCACACCCGCCTCCCGCAGGCCGGCCCGCAACTCCTGGGCCAGCTCGCGCAGGTGGAAGTTGCACGGCATGCCGTCCGTCCACGTGTTCACCACGCCCACAAAGGGCAGCTGGAAGTCCTCGTCTTTGAGGCCCACGGCCCGCAACATGGCGCGGGCCGGCGACCGGGCCACCCCGGATTTCAACGTGTCGCTGCGCACGGTCTCGCCTCCTTCACTCCTTGAGCGCGCCCGTCAGGGCCGCCACGTAGTGCTCCACGAAAAACGAGTACGCCACCGCCACGGGCACGGACCCCAGCAGGGCGCCAGCCATGAGGGGACCCCACTGGAACACGTCCCCGGTGACCAGCTCGGTGGCCAGTCCCACGGGGACCGTCTTCTGGTCCGTGGAGGACAGGAAGACCAGGGCGTAGAGGTACTCGTTCCACGAGAGGGTGAACGCGAAGATCAAGCAGGACAGGATGCCCGGTAGCGCCAGGGGGAACGTCACGTACCGCATGACCTGGAACCGGCTGGCCCCGTCCACCCGCGCGCAGTCCTCCAGCTCCCGGGGGAGGGTCCGGAAGTAGCCCAGCAGCAGCCACACGCAGAAGGGTACCAGGAACGTGGGGTAGGTGAGCACCAACGCCGCGGGCCGGTCCCACAGGCCCAGGGCGGACACGATTCGGCTCAAGGGGATGAACAGGATCACGGGAGGTACCAGGTACGTGAGGAAGATGGTGATGCCCAGGACGCCTGAGCCCCGGAAGCGCAGCCGGCCGATGGCGTACGCGGCCAGCAGGCTGGCAGCCAGGGACAGCGCGGTGGCACCCACGGAGATCACCAGGGTGTTGCGCATCCAGGGCAAAAAGTGGGTGTCCCACAGGAGCCGGCGCACGTGGTCCAGGGTGGGCGTCCAGGTCCAAAGGGGATTCACGGTCAGGTTGTAAAGGTCCCGGTTGGGCTTCAGGGCGGTGACCAGCATCCAGTAGAAAGGGAACAGCAGGAACACCAGAAATGCCGCCAGGGGGAGCTGGAAGGTCAGGAGCCTGGCCGCGGGGCGGTTCACGTCAGTCCTCCCGCCGCAGCGCCCGGTACGCCAGGGCCACGCACGCCACCAGGACCGGCAACACGAACACCGCCACCGCGGCCCCCTCGCCCAGGAAGCCGCCCTGGACGGCCCGCTGGTAGGCCAGGGTGCCAAAGAGGTGAGTGGCGTTGGCCGGCCCTCCCTTCGTGACGATCCAGATGAGCTGGAAGTCTCCCACCGTCATGATGGTGCTGAAGACCGTGACCACCACCGCGACCGGCACCAGAAGCGGCCACGTGATCCACCGGAAGCGGGCCCAGGGCCCTGCCCCGTCCATGGCCGCGGCCTCGTACAGCTCCCGGGGGACCGTCTGCAGGCCCGCCAGCAGGCCGATGGCGAAGAAGGGAACCCCGCGCCACACGTTGGCGGCGATCAAAGAGGCCCGGGCCAGGTTCGGGTCGCCCAGGTAGTTGACGGACCGGTCGACCAGCCCCACCGCCCGCAGCACCCACGTCAGGACGCTGAACTGGCTGTCGTAGATCCAGTAGAACACCAGAGCCGACAGGGAGGTGGGCACGATCCACGGCAGGAGCATGGCCGCCCGTACGAACCGCTTGCCCCGGAACTCCCGGTCGACCAGGAGGGCCAGGGCGAAGCCCAGCACGAACTTCAGGACCACCGCCACGCCCGCGTACAGGAGGGTGTTCAGCACCGCGAGGCGGAACACCCCGTCCCCGACCAGGTAGCGGAAGTTCTCCAGCCCCACGAACCGGCCCGGGTTGGCGATGCGGCTGTCGGTGAAGCTGAGCCAGACGCCGAGGAGGAACGGGTAGGCCAGGAAGGCGCCCAGCAAAAACAGGGCCGGGGCGACCATAGCCCATCCCAGGGCGTCCCGGTTTTCCAGGAGGCTGCCCGCCGCGGCGCGCCGCGCGGCTACCCGCGGGAGGCTGGCCTCCAGCCGGTCCATCCTAGCTGCGGTAGATGCGCCGCAGCCGATCCTCCGCGGCGCGGATGGCGTCCCGCACGCTGCGGCGGCCCGTGCAGGCGTCCGCGAACATGTCCACGATCACGAACTCCGCTAGGGCCCGGGCGGCCTCCGGCCCCGGCCGGCCCGCATACGAGTGCGGCAGCATGCGGGCCACCGCGTCCCGGAACGGCAGGTGCTTCGGGTCCGCCCGCCACACCGCCAGGTCCGTGTACGCCTTCAGGGGGTGGGACACGTAGCCCAGCATCCCGTTGATCCACCGGCCGTACTGGGTGTCCTCCATGATCCACCGCAGGAACTCCTTGGCGGCGTTCGGGTAGCGGGTGTAGTTGAAGATGTACGCCTGGCTGAAGAGGTGGAGCTCTGTGGGTCGGCCCACGGGGCCCACCGGGAAGAAGGCGTGGTTCATGTCCCGGGCGATCTCCGGGAAGTCGTTCTTCGCCGCGAAGTAGATGCTGATGCCGTTGTTGGTCAGGGAGACCTCGCCGGCCAGGAAGGCCCGGTTGTTGTGCGGGTCCAGCCAGCCCGCCACGCCGGGGATCATGGTCTCGTACAGAGCCCGCGCGTACTCCAGGGCGTTGGCGGTTTCCGGGGAGTTGATGGTGATGGTCCGGTTGTCGGGAGCCACCGCCCGTCCCCCGAAGGCCCACAGGCACCAGTGCACCCAGGTGTTGCCGTCGCCGACTGCCTTGCCCAGGGCGAACCCCGTGGGGTGGCCGCGGGCCTTCAGGGCGCGGCACAGGCGCAGGAAGTCGTCGGTGGTCTTGGGGAACCGGGCCGGGTCGGGGTCGAACCCCGCCTCCCGGACCCAGGAGATCCGGTAGTTCAGGGCCACGCCCGGTGCGCCGATGGGGATGGCGATCCACGCGTTCCGCTGCGGGCTGTAGCCGTACTGGGGACAGACGTCGAACCAGCCGCCGTACTTGCGGCCCAGGTACTGCGCCAGGTCCGTCACCGGGACCAGCTTGTCTGCCCAAAGGTGCGGCTCGTCGAAGAACCCGATCACGATGTCCGGGCCGCTGCCCACGTTGGCGGCGGCCGCCGCCTTCGGCTGTACGTCCGTCCACGTCTCGTACTCCACCCGGACGGGGACCCCGGTGCGCTGGGTGAACCGCGCCGCGTTCTCCTCGAAGATGGGCCGGTCGGTGGTCACGAACTGGGACCAACGCAACACCCGCAGGCTGGCGCCGCGCTCCACGGGGAACGTGAGCTCCTGAGCGTCCGAGGCCTTGCGGCCTGCTTCCAGGCCCCAGGCGGACAGCGCCAAAGCAGAAGCGGCCCGGGCAGTGTCCTTCAGGAAACGACGTCGGGTGACCCGTTCGAACCGGTGACGCATCACCGTTCCCCCCTCCAGCGCGTTTCGCGACGGGCGCCGTGGCCCCGCCCGGGGATTCGGTGCGGAGTTCAGGTTTCCCTGCCGAGGACGCGCTCGGCCACCGCGCTCCCCACCTCCGAGGTCCTGCAGCGGCCCCCCAGGTCGGGGGTGGTGGTGCCCTCCCCGACCACCTCCCGCACCGCCTCCTCCACTGCCCGCGCTTCCTCCTCGAGCGCGAAGGAGTAGCGGAGCATCAGGGCCGCGCTGAGGATGGCCCCCAGGGGGTTGGCGACCCCACGCCCCGCGATGTCAGGCGCGGAGCCGTGGACCGGCTCGTACAGAAAGGGGGGGCGGTCCCCGAGGCTGGCGGAGGGGAGGATCCCGATGGATCCCACCACCGCGGCGGCCTCGTCGCTGAGGATGTCTCCAAAGGTGTTCTCCGTGAGGATCACGTCGAAGGCAGTCGGCTGGCGGACCAGCTGCATGGCACAGGTGTCCACCAGCATGTGCTCGACCGTGACGTCCGGGAACTCCTCGCTCACGCGGGTCACCACCTGGCGCCACAGGCGCGAGGTCTCCAGCACGTTGGCCTTGTCCACGGAGTGCACCCGCCGCCGCCGTGCCCGGGCTGCGCGGAAGGCCACCCGGGCCACCCGCTCCACCTCCTCCGCGGTGTACGCCATGGTGTCCACCGCCTGTCGGGCGTCGCGGGCTTTGGGCTGGCCGAAGTATAGGCCTCCCGTGAGCTCCCGGACGATGAGGAAGTCGGTTCCCCGCACCACCTCGGGGCGCAGGGGGGAGGCGGCCTCCAAGCCGTCCAGCAGGCGGGCGGGCCTCAGGTTGGCGTACACCCCCAGCTCGTAGCGCAGCGCCAGCAACCCGGCTTCCGGGCGGACCGGCCCGTGGTCCCAACGGGGACCTCCCACCGCACCCAGCAGGACCGCCTCGCACTCCCGGAGGGCCTCACGGGTGGTGCCGGGAAGCGGGTCCCCGTACCGGTCAATGGCGCCGCCGCCGATGGCCTCGGTGCGGTAGGTGAACCGGTGCCCGTAGCGCCGGGCCACCGCGTCCAGCACCCGGACTGCCTCTGCCACCACCTCCGGGCCGATCCCGTCGCCGGGCAGGAGGAGGATGCGCGCGTCCACCGGTCAGTACATCTGCTGGATGCAGGCGATGGTCCACCGATCCTCGTCTGGGTCCGGGGTGGACGCCTGCAGCATCCGGTCCAGTTCCGCCTCCAGCTCCTGCCTGTGGCCTTCCTCCATGGCGTCTCCCTCCCTACCCGCCGTCCGCGCCCGTCACCGCGGCCCGCAGGCGCCGGCCGCGGGACCGCCACAGGGCGTAGCTCAGGCTGTCCACCAGTGCCAGCCAGCTGGCCTCCACCACGTTCTCCGACACGCCGACCGTCTCCCAGCGGTCCTGGCCGTCCGTGGTCTGGATCAACACCCGAACCCGCGCCGCCGTGGCCGCCTCCGCGTTCAGCACCCGCACCTTGTAGTCCACCAGGCGGATACCCCGCAGCTCGGGGTAGAAGCGCTCTAGGGCTTTCCGGAGGGCCCGGTCCAGCGCGTGCACCGGGCCGTTGCCCTCCGCCGCGGTGTGCTCCTCCGTGCCGTCCACCCGGACCCGGACGGTGGCCTCCGCCCACGTGCGGTCCTCCGTGCGGTGCACCACCACCAGGAACGGCCCGGCCTCGAAACCGTCGTCCCACTCGCCCAGCAGCCGCCGCGCGAGCAACTCGAAGGAGGCGTCCGCACCCTCGAACTGGTAGCCCGTGTACTCCAGCCACTTGACCCGCTCGAGGATCTGCGCCGTGGACGGGCTGGCGGGGTCCAGGGGCAGGCCCAGCTCCTCCGCCTTGCTGAGGATGTTGGACCGCCCCGACAGGTCGGAGACCACGAATCGCCTCCGGTTGCCCACCGTGGACGGGTCCACGTGCTCGTAGGTGGTGGGGTCCTGGCGCACCGCGGACACGTGCACCCCGCCCTTGTGGGCGAAGGCGTTGCGGCCCACGTACGGCTGGTGGTCGTCCGGAGGGCGGTTCGCCAGCTCCGCCACGAAGTGGCTCAGGTGGCTGAGCCGTGCCAACGCTCCTGGAATCAGGCATTCGTAGCCCAGCTTGAGCAGCAGGTTGGGGACCAGGACGCACAGGTCCGCGTTCCCGCACCGCTCCCCGTAGCCGTTCACCGTGCCCTGGACGTGGACACAGCCGGCCCGGACCGCCTCCAGGGCGTTCGCCACCGCGCAGCCCGCGTCGTTGTGGGTGTGGACGCCCAGGGGGACCGTGACGGTTTCCCGCACCCGCTGGACCACGGGGCCGACCTCGTGCGGGAGGCTGCCCCCGTTGGTGTCGCATAGCACGATCCGGTCCGCTCCCCCTTCCTCCGCGGCCCGGAGGGTCTGCAGGGCGTAGTCAGGGTTGGCGCGGAAGCCGTCGAAGAAGTGCTCCGCGTCGTAGACCACCTTCCGTCCCTGTCCCTTCAGGAACCGCACGGAGTCTGCGATCATCTGGAGGTTCTCCTCCAGGGACGTCCGCAGGGCCGCCCGCACGTGCAGGTCCCAGCTCTTCCCGAACAGCGCCACCCACTCGGTCTGCGCGTCCAGGAGCGTGCGGAGGTTCGGATCCAGATGGGCGGCCACCCCCGCACGACGGGTGCTGCCGAAAGCCACGATCCGGGTGTGCCGCCACGCCGTGCGCGCGGCCCGCCGGAAGAACTCCAGGTCCCGGGGGTTGCTGCCGGGCCAGCCGCCCTCCACGAAGTCCACGCCCAATTCGTCCAGGGCGCGGGCGCACCGCAGCTTGTCCTCCACGGAGAACTCCACGTCCGCACCCTGGGTGCCGTCCCGCAGGGTGGTGTCGTACACCTCCACCCGCATCAGGACGCCTCCAGTCCCAGCTTGCGTCGCACGTACGGGATGATGCCGCCCAGCTGCGTGAGCTCCTGCATGAAGGGCGGGATGGGCTTGGCCCGGTACGCCTCCCCGCGGGTGAGGTTGCGGATCTCTCCCGTCTGCGGCTCGATCTCCAGCTCGTCCCCGTCCTGCACCGCCCTGCTGGCCTCCGGGCACTCCAGCAGCAGGAGCCCGTTGTTGAAGGCGTTGCGGTAGAAGATGCGGGCGTAGGATGCCGCCACCACCGCGGCCACACCGGCCCCCACGAGGGCGAGAGGCGCGTGCTCCCGCGAGCTGCCCTGCCCGAAGTTCTCTCCGGCCACCAGCACATCTCCGGGCCGGATGCGCTGCCGCAGCTCCGGGTCCAGGTCTTCGAAGAGGTGCTCCCCCAGCTTGACGGGGTCCGTGGTCACCAGGTACCGCCCCGCGATGATCAGGTCCGTATCGATGTGGTCGCCGACCTTGTGGGCCCTGCCCCGGATCGCCATGGCCGACCTCCTCACACCCGTGCCGGTTCCCGCACCACCTCGTCGGGGTGCACCAGCTTCCCCGCCACCGCGGCGGCGGCGGCCACCGCGGCGTTGGACAGGTAGACCTTGCTGCCCCGGTGGCCCATCCGCCCGATGAAGTTGCGGCTGCTGGTGGACACGCACACCTCCCCGTCCGCCAGCACGCCCATGTGCCCGCCGATGCAGGGCCCGCAGGTGGGCGTGGAGACCGCGGCCCCCGCGTCCAGGAACACCTGGATGAGCCCCTCCTCTAGCGCCTGGCGGTAGATCCGGGGGCTGGCCGGGATCACCAGCAGCCGCACGTCCGGGTGCACCCTGCGGCCCGCCAGCACCCGGGCGGCCTGACGGAGGTCCTCGATGCGCCCGTTGGTGCACGTGCCGATGAAGCACTGGTCCACCCGGACCCCGCTGACCTCCGTGACCGGCACCACATTCGCGGGAGAGGACGGCGCGCTCACCACGGGTTGCATGTCCGTGACGTCGTACTCGTACACCGCGGCGTAGGAGGCGTCCGGGTCGCCGTACACGGGTTGGAAGGGACGCCGGGCTCGGGGGCGGACCCAGTCCAGGACCGCCTCGTCCGGCTCCATGATCCCGTTCTTGGCCCCCGCCTCCACCGCCATGTTGGTGATGGAGAAGCGCTCGTCCATCGAGAGCTGCTGCAGCACAGGACCTGCGAACTCCATGGCGGCGTACCGGGCCCCGTCCACGCCGATGTCCCCGATGATCCGCAGGACCAGGTCCTTGCCCGTCACCCACCGGGGCAACGTGCCCCGGAACACGAACCGCAGGGTCGGCGGGACCCGGAACCACAGGCGTCCCGTGGCCATGGCGGCGGCCAGGTCCGAGCTACCCACCCCGGTGGCGAACGCCCCCAGGGCCCCGTGGTTGCAGGTGTGGGAGTCCGCCCCTACGAACAGCTCGCCGGGGGCCACGAACCCCTCCTCCGCCAGGAGCACGTGGGCGATGCCCGCCCGTCCCACGTCGTAGAAGTGGGGCAGGCCGTGCTTGCGGACGAACTCCCGGGTGATCCGACACTGCTCCGCAGACGCGATGTCCTTGCTGGGCGAGTAGTGGTCCAGGACGAAGGCGACCCGGTCCGGGTCGAACACCCGGTCCACTCCGATCCGCTCGAACTGCTGGATCGCCAAGGGCGCGGTAATGTCGTTGGCGAACAGCATGTCCACCCGGCACTCCACCAGATCTCCAGGCTCCACCTTCGGCAGGCCCGCGTGCGACGCGAGGATCTTTTCCGTGATGGTCATCCCCATGGGATCTCCCTCGACAGGTCTGCTCGCTACAGGCCCGCGGAGACCGTCTCCGCGGGCCGGGTCTCCGCCAGCTTGTTCAGGGCCGCCACGTACGCCAGAGCGCTGGCCTCCAGGACGTCGGTGCTGCTGCCGCGGCCCGTGGCGACCCGGTCTCCCTCCTCCAGCCGGCACACCGCCTCGCCCAAGGCGTCGCTGCCCCCCGTGGCGGACCGGAGGCTGTAGTCCAGGAGCCGTACCTGCCGGCCGGTGGCCGCGTTGATGGCTGCGAACAGGGCGTCCACGGGTCCGTCCCCGCTGCTCTCGGCCACGTAGAGCTGGCCGGACCGCTCCAGGCGCACCGCGGCGTGCGGCGGCTCGTCGCTGGCGGTGGTGACCCGGAAGGACACCAGCCGGTAGGTCTCGGGTGCCGCGGCGAACCCCTCCTGGACAAGGGCCACCAGGTCGCCCACCTCCACCCGCTTCTTCCGGTCGCACAGGGCCTTGAACCGGCTGTACACCCGCTCCACTTCCTCGTCCGTGAGCTGGAAGCCCATCTGCTGGAGCGCGTGCACGAGCCCGTGGCGTCCGGAGTGCTTGCCGAGCACCAGCCGGTTGGTGGGCACTCCCACGGACGCGGGGGTCATGATCTCGTAGGTCCGCGGGTCGCTGAGAACGCCGTGCTGGTGAATGCCCGCCTCGTGGGCGAAGGCGTTGGCGCCCACGATGGCCTTGTTGGGCTGGACCTCCACCCCCGTGAGGGCGGACAGCAGCCGGCTGGTCGGGTAGATGCGGGTGGTGTCCACCCCTACCCGCAGTCCGAAGACGTCCCGCCGGGTGACCAGGGCCATGATCACCTCTTCCAGGGCCGCGTTGCCCGCCCGCTCCCCGATGCCGTTGATGGTGCCCTCCACCTGCCGCGCCCCCGCCTGCACACCGGCCAGGGAGTTGGCCACCGCCATACCCAGGTCGTCGTGGCAGTGCACGCTCCAGACCACCCGGTCGGAGTCCGGCACCCGTTCCCGCACGGTGCGGACGAGCTTCGCGTACTCGTGGGGGACCGCGTACCCCACGGTGTCAGGGAGGTTGATCACCGCGGCCCCCTCCCGGATCGCCGCCTCCACCACCCGGCACAGGAACTCCACGTCGGAGCGGGTGGCGTCCTCGCAGCTGAACTCCACCTCCGGACACAGGGAGCGGGCAAGCCGGACGGCCTGGCGGGCGGCCTCCAGCACCTCCTCCGGTTTCATCCGCAGCTTGCGCTCCATGTGGATGGGGGAGGTGGCGATGAAGGTGTGGATCCGGGGCCGTTCCGCCTCCCGAACCCCCTCCCAGCACACCTCGATGTCCTGGCGTTGCGCCCGGGCCAGACCGCAGATCACCGGACCCCGCACCTCCCGGGCAATCAACCGCACCGCCTCCAGGTCCCCGGGCGACGCGATGGGGAACCCCGCCTCGATCACGTCCACGCCCAGGCGCGCCAGGGCCCGGGCCATCTCCAGCTTCTCCTGCACGGTCATGGAGAAGCCGGGGGACTGCTCCCCGTCCCGCAGGGTGGTGTCGAAAATGTAGACGCGGTCCGTCACCCTAACTCCCTCCACCCGTCCCGACGGTCTGTGCTGCCTTGGACTGAGGGCGCCGCAGCCACGGCATCATGGCCCGCAGCTGACGGCCCACCTCCTCGATGGGGTGCTGCGCCGCCCGGACCCGCAGGTTCCGGAAGGACGGGAAGTTGGCCTGAGCCTCCAGGATCCACTCCCGGGCAAAGGTCCCGTCCTGGACCTCCTTGAGGATCTCCTTCATGCGCTGCCGCACGTGGTCGTCGATGATCCGCGGGCCGCGGGTGTAGTCGCCGTACTCCGCGGTGTCCGAAACGGAGTACCGCATCCACTGCATCCCGCCCTCGTAGATGAGGTCCACGATCAGCTTGAGCTCGTTCAGGCACTCGAAGTAGGCGATCTCCGGCTGGTAGCCGGCCTCCACCAGGGTCTCGAACCCGGCCTGGATGAGGGCCGTGACTCCGCCGCACAGCACCGCCTGCTCCCCGAAAAGGTCGCTCTCGGTCTCCTCGCGGAAGGTGGTCTCCACCACCCCGGCCCGGAGGCAGCCCACGCCCCACGCGTAGGCCAGGGCGAGGTCCTTCGCCTGGCCGGTGGCGTCCTGGTGGACGGCCACCAGGCCAGGCACGCCCTGCCCGTCCACGAACACCTCCCGCATGCGGTGTCCCGGGGACTTCGGCGCCACCATGAACACGTCCACGTCCGGAGGGGGTTCCACCTGCCCGTACAGGACGGTGAAGCCGTGGGCGAAGACCAGGGCCTGTCCCCTGCGCAGGTGGGGGCGGATGGACTCCCGGTACACCTGCGCCTGCACCATGTCGGGCAGCAGCACGGACACCACGTCCGCGTCCCGCACCGCCTCCGCCACCTCCACCACCCGGAAGCCGTCCGCGCGCGCCCGGTCCCAGGAGCCTCCGGGCTTCAGGCCCACCACCACCGACACTCCCTGGTCCCGCAGGTTGAGGGCGTGGGCGTGCCCCTGGCTGCCGTACCCAAGGACGGCCACGCGCTTGGACCGGATGAGCTCCGGGTGGGCGTCGCGCTCGTAGTACACCTTGGCCATTCCGCACCTCCCGCCGTTGTGGTCTACGTGGTGGCCGAACCCCGGAGCAGCACCACCGACCCGGTGCGGGCCACCTCCCGCACGCCATGGCGCGCCACGAGGTTCAGGAACGCGTCGATCTTTTCTGGGCTGCCGGTGACCTCCAGGGTCACGGTCTTCTCCGTCAGGTCGATGGGACGGGCCCGGAACACCTGGGCCGCTTCCAGGATTTCGGACCGCACGCCTGCGGGAGCGTTGACCTTCACCAGCGCGAGTTCCCGCTCCGTGCGGGGCGCGTCGGTGACGTCCCGCACCCGCCGGACCTCCACCACCCGGCGGACCTGCTTGACCACGGACTCTGCCAGGGCCGCGGGACACTCCACCGTCATGGTGATGCGGGACACCGCGGGGTCCTCCGTGACCGACACCGCGAGGCTGTGGATGTTGATCCCGCGGCGCCGGAACAGGGCCACCACCCGCAGGAGGACCCCGGGCACGTTGTCCACCAGCACGGAAAGCACCCGGCGCTCGGACCGCACTTGCGGGGTCGGAAGCGCGTTACTCACCGAGGATCATCTCCTTCACGGACTGGCCCGAGGGGATCATGGGGTAACAATTCTCCTCTGGGTCCACGATGAGGTCCACCACCACGGGACGGTCCGTCACCTCCAGGGACCGCTGCAGGGCCGGCTCCAGGTCCTCCGACCGCTCCACCCGGATCCCCACGGCCCCGAAGGCCTCCGCGATCCGCGCGAAGTCCGGATTGCGGAGCTGCACCGCGGAGTAGCGCTGGTTGTAGAACAGCTCCTGCCACTGCCGTACCATGCCCAGGGACCCGTTGTTGATCACGTAGATCTTGAGCGGCAGCTTCCACTCCACCGCGGTGATGAGGTCCTGCATGGTCATCTGGAAGCCCCCGTCGCCCACGATGGCCGCCACGAGGGCGTCGGGACGCGCGAACTGGACTCCCATGGCCGCGGGGAAACCGAACCCCATGGCGCCCAGCCCGCCGGACGAGATGAAGGTGCGGGGCCTGCGGCACTTGTAGTACTGGGCCGCCCACATCTGGTGCTGCCCCACGTCCGTGACCACCACCGCCTCCCCCCGCGTCACGCGGTAGATGGCCTCGATGGCCTCCTGGGGTTTCAGGAGCGGCCCGGGCTTCCAGCGCAGGGGGTAACGCGTCCGCCACTCCTCGATCTGCTTCCACCAGGCCTCCACGTCCGGCGGCTGGACCAGGGGTTCCAGCGCCTCCAGCACCTCCCGGGCGTCGCCCACGATGGGGACGTGCGCTGGCTTGTTCTTGCCGATCTCCGAGGGGTCGATGTCGATGTGGATGAACCGGGCGTGGGGACAGAAGTCCTTCAGCCGGCCCGTCACCCGGTCGTCGAACCGCGCCCCCACCGCGATCACCAGGTCCGCGGCGTTGATGGCGTAGTTGGCGTACGCGGTCCCGTGCATCCCCAGCATGCCCAGGCACAGGGGGTCCGTCTCGTCGAAGGCCCCCTTCCCCATGAGGGTGACGGTGACGGGGATCCGGCAGCGCCGCGCTAGGCGGGCCAGGGGCTCGCTGGCGCCCTGCGCGCCCCCGCCCACGTACAGGATCGGCCGTCGGCTCTGGGAGATGGCCTCCGCGGCCTCCGCGATGCGGGCGGGGTGCCCCTTGGTCACCGGACGCCGCCGGGGCTCAAAGGGTTCGTCCAACAGTTCCTCGGGGATCTGGGTCTGGAAAACGTCCCGGGGCACGTCCACCAGGACCGGTCCCGGCCGGCCCGACTGACACAGGTAGATGGCCTCCCGCAACGTCCGCACCAGGCCGTGCGGGTCCATCACCAGCGCGTTGTGCTTGGTGATGGGGGTCGTGATGGAGGTGACGTCCGCCTCCTGGAAGGCGTCGGTCCCGATGTTCGCCCGGACGACCTGGCCCGTGATGGCCAGCACCGCCGCGGAGTCCATCATGGCGTCCGCCAGCCCCGTGACCAGGTTCGTGGCGCCGGGGCCCGAGGTGGCGGTGCACACCCCGAAACGGCCGGAAGCCCGCGCGTAGCCGGTGGCCGCGTGCGCCGCCACCTGCTCGTGACGGCACAGCACGTGACGGATCTTGGGCGCGTCGTACAGCGCGTCGTACAGGGGCAGGGAGGCGCCCCCGGGGTGCCCGAAGATCCACTCCACCCCGGCTTCCTCCAGGACCCGTACCACCGCCTGTGCCCCGGAGATGGTTCGGGTGGCCTTGCGCGTCTCCACCGTTGTAACCCGCATCGTCCTCCTCCTCTGTCTTCACTCGGGCCCCGGAAAACCAGCGGGAGCCAACCTAAGGACGGGTTGGCTCCCGCGGTACCACCTTAGTTCCGAGCCCCAAGAGCTCGGCCCTCGTTCGCCGATCACGCCGGCCGCGTGCCGGACTACTTGAAAAACGTTCGCCCGGCAGGCTCGGGGACGAGGTTCAGCGCCTGGCTCTACCGGATCACACCGTCTCCGGCTCTCTGCGAGAGCTCCCGCGCCTACTGCTTCCCTTCCTCGCCTGGTTGAAAGACGCACACCCGGGGAGCCCCGCTTGGGTGCCTCGGACGGTGCCCTGGGGTGCCCCGGACCCTGGGTCCGGTCCGGCCGGCCGGCGGTGCAGGCCATCGGTGAGGCCGCGTCGCCGTGCCACCGATCCTCCCGGTGTGCGTTTGCGTTTACTTGTACCAGCGGCCCGTGTGGGTGTCAACGCAGCCGCGATTCACGTTCCTTATCAAACGGACGCGCCCACCGCCGCTCCGGCTACGCTGCGGCCCACGGCCTGGGCCAGCCGGCGCAGCTCGTGCATGAGTTGGGCGAACTGGTCGGGCCGCAGCTGCTGGGGGCCGTCGCTGAGGGCGCGCTCGGGGTCGGGGTGGACTTCGACCAGGAGGCCGTCGGCGCCCGCGGCCACCGCGGCCCGGGCGAGGGGAGGGACCCACTGGCGCTTGCCCGCGGCCTGGCTGGGGTCCACCAGCACGGGCAGGTGGCTGAGGCGCTGGAGCACGGGGACGGCGCTGATGTCCAGGAGGAAGCGGGTGTGGTTGTCGAAGCTGCGCAGGCCGCGCTCGCACAGGACCACATAGGGGTTGCCCTCGGAGAGGATGTACTCCGCAGCCAGGAGGGTCTCTTCCAGGGTGGCGGCGGGGCCGCGCTTGAGGAGCACGGGGCAGCGGGCCCGGCCCACTTCCCGCAGGAGGGTGTAGTTCTGCATGTTGCGGGCGCCGATCTGGACCATGTCCGCGT
>JAVKKH010000016.1 GCA_031296405.1 Candidatus Tepidifontimicrobium thermophilum | reverse complement strand
CGTACGTAGAAGCGCGCCTCCGTGACGCTGGAAAGCGGGTAGCTGACCTCCTGCACCCGGCTGAACACCTTCGCCGTCCGCGGGACCCGCCCCGCCCGGAACTCCTCTAGCTCCCCCGCGTCCCCGGCGTACTCGTACACCACCACCTCCACCAGCCCCGTGGTGGACACCTCCAGCACCGTCCGCTCCCCCGCCCGCACCCGGCGCTCCTGGACTACGTCCTCCCGGACCACGGTGACGTCCTCGCGGGCGGAGACCAGGGCAGCTCCACGAGTCGCGAGCATTTGCCCGATGAGGAAACCGTTAAACAGAAGGGCCACGAGGATGGCCACCCCCGGCCGCAACCCCCGTCACCTCCCGCCTTGGGTTAACCACACGCCCGCTGAGCGCGCAACCCCCGCAAGGGGGAATCGTCCGTCCCCCTTTCGGGGGATCCCACAACCCGGCGCCTCGGCCTACTGACCCCGCATCCGGTACGCGTCCGGGTGGGGCTTCAGGGGCCGCAGCATCCAGTAAGGCCTCCGGGTGCCGTCCGGCCCAGGCGCCGGACGGGTCAGGCTCAGCCACCGCTGGAAGACCTCCCTGGACTTCGTGGTGTCCACCTCCAGGGTCCCGTACCGGTCGTCCGGCCCTGCGCGCACCACGCGCACCTTCTGGTGCCAGCAGTGCTGGCCGGAAAGCGGGTCCGGCTGGACCCCGAACGTCAGGTTCTGGTGCACCCCGCCTTCGTCCCACCAGATCCTCTGAGAGTCCGGATCGGAGCTGTTGAAGGGCCCGGGACCCCGGCGGGGCGTCATGCGCCACCGGCTGCCTTGTCGCTCCAGCCGGACCCACGAGGAGTTCCACAGGTCGCTGCCGTGGTCTTCGAACAGCCGCCACCGGCCCAGGTGGTGGGAGCACGCCACGACTCCCGGCCGGATGGCCTCCGTCACCCAGACCCGGTCCACGAAGTAGCCGACCTCCGTCTCGACCCGCACCAGGTCTCCCGTCTTCACTGCCAGGCGCTCCGCGTCCTCCGGGTGCATCCAGATGGGGTTCACGTGGGAGATCTCGTACAGCCACTTGGCGCCGTTGGTGCGGGTGTGGATCAGGGTAGGCAGCCGGAAGGTGGGCAGCAGGATGGTCTCCCCTCGGGACCGGTCCACCCACCGCCAGTACACCTGGCTGGTGATGTGGATCATCCGACGCGCTTCCTCCTCGTTCCGCGGGTAGATGGGGATGGCGTACTCGGGCCAGTGCCACTCCTTCAGGGTGCGCGAGTAGAACTCCAGCCTGCCTGAAGGCGTCGGGAACCCTTTCCTCACCGTCCCGTCCACCACCACCCCGACCCGCACCCGTCCCTCGCTGTCCCTGAAGGGTCCGGGCTCCGGCCGAAGGTTGGCGCGCGGGGGGAGCCGGTCTGCAGGAACGTAAACCCCACCGTCCGGGCCCACCACCGCCTGTGCCACCAGCTCCTCCGGCACGAGCTGCTCGTGCTCCTCGTACACGTCGCGGGTGATCTCGAAGGCCCCATAGCGCCGCATGTACTCCAGAGGCGTCAGCCGCCTGCGCTCGGCCTCGTCCCGGAGCCCCGGCACGGAGTTCTCGAAGATCCACCCGTAGTAGTCGTCCACGGTCACCTTCTGCCCCGGCCGGTAGGGGGATTCGAAGTGCTGCCGGATCCCCAGGCTCCCGTCCGGGTCGATCCGCCAGGCCAGCTCGAACCAGAACTCCACCTCCTCCCACACCTCGCCGGGGTTGGCCTCCCGGGTGCTGGCTACAGGCTGCCCCTGGCGCTGCCGGAACACCCGCAGCACCGGCTGGCGGAACCCGACCCACTGGGCGCCGTGCGTCTCGTAGGAGTGGAGGTCGTGCCGCTCGGGCCCCATGCCCATGGGGAGGACGTAGTCCGCGAACTGGGCGGTCTCGCTCCACACGGGCGTCAGGCACACATGCAGGCCGATCCGCTCCGGGTCCTGCAACATCTCCACCCACATGGCGCCGTCGGGGTTCGTCCACACCGGGTTGTAGACCCGGGTGAAGTACACGTCGATGCGGTGGTCTAGACGCTCCAGCAGGTGCGGCAGCAGGAACGACATCTCGAAGTGACTGAGCGGCCACTGCCGCGGCCAGTGCGCTTCGTTCCACACCCGCGGGTGTGGCGGAACTGTGGGAGGCCTGGGCACGAACTTGGCGTAGCCGTTGGGGAGCACGCCCCCCCTGGTGCCCACGGACCCGGTGAGCGCGTGCAGGAACATCAGGGCCCGGGCCACCATCCACCCGCCGCGGTTTCCTGCGGCCGGACCCCGCCACACGTGGCTGGCCCACCGGCGCCCCGCCTGGCGGATTTCCCGGGCGATCCACTCCACCGCCCCGGCTTCCACCCCGCACTCCGCCGCGGCCCACTCCGGGGTGTAGGCGGCGTACAGCTCCCGGAGGGTGTCCAGGAACGCGGGGAAGTCCTCCCGCTCCGGAACGCGACGCAAGAACCCGAGCTCCGCGAGAAATTTCAGGTAGTCCCGGTCCGCGAGGAACTCCTGCCAGTTCACCCACCGCGCCAGGAACCCCTCGTCCACCCACCCCTCCCGCAGCAGCACGTGCGCCACCGACAGCAGCAGCCCCGCCTCGGTCCCGGGCCACGGGCTCAGCCACAGGTCCGCCTGGCTGGCGGTGTTGGACAGGCGTGTGTCCACCACGCACACCTTCGCGCCGGCGCTGCGGGCCTCCACGATGCGCTGGGCGTGCGGGTTGAAGTAGTGACCGCTCTCCAGGTGGCTAGAGAGGAGCAGGATAAACCGCGCGTCGGTGTGGTCTGGAGCCGGTCGGTCGTAGCCCATCCACAAGGAGTAGCCGAACCGCGCGGACGACGAGCACACGTTGGTGTGGCTGTTGTGCCCGTCGACCCCCCAGGCCATCAGCATGCGCTCGTGGAAGAAGTCCTCCCCGGGTCGGCCCACGTGGTAGACGACCGCGTCCCTGCGCCCTTCGGCCAGCGCCTGCCGGATGCGGGCGGCAATGTCCTCCAGCGCCTCCTCCCAGCTGACCCGCTCCCACTGCCCGCTCCCCCGAGGGCCCTTCCGCCGCAGGGGGTAGAGGATGCGGTCCGGGTTGTGGATCTGGGCGAGGGTCGCAGGTCCCTTGGGGCAGTTGCGGCCCCGGCTCGCCGGGTGGGTCGGGAGGCCCTCCAGCTTGCGGATCTCGCCCGTCTGTCTGTCCACGTACGCCAGCAGCCCGCAGGCGGCCTCGCAGTTGAAGCACACCGTGGGGATCAACGTGTACTCCCGCGGCACCCGCCTCGGCCAAGCCCTGGCGTCCCACTCGGTCCATGAGTCCCACCGGTCGGGAGGGGGAAACGCGGCAAGACCTCCGAAGCCCTGGACTCCCTCAGCAGGTCGGGTCCACATCCCCACCCCTCCTCTCACACGTGCCGGACCACTGAGGTGGCAGCCGCAACCGCAAGCACGGCCAGCAGCAGGGTGGTGAGATCTGCGTAGCGCCGCTCCCCGCGCCGTCGGAAGGTCTCCCGCAGCGCCAGCAGATCCACCACGGGCACGCAGATCAGTCCCGCGATACCCACTCCCGCGATCCACTCCGCCCACGTCTCCAGACCTTCCGCCATGCCCCCCAGCGCTCCGGCCAGCACAGCCAGGGTGCCGAGCCGCGCCGTCAGGGCAGCGAAGCGGTCCATGGTCGTCCTACCAGCCGGTCTGCAGGCCGCGACGGAACATCTGGACGGCTACCCAGGCCACCAGGGGCAGGAAAGCCGCGCGCACCACCCGGCCGGGCACCCGGGCGAGCAGCCTCCCGCCCCACGTAGACCCCCACACCACTCCCAGGACCGCGGGCGCCGCCTGCAACGGTGCTACGTCCCCCCGGGCCCAGTACGCGGCCAGTCCCGCGAGGGCTTTCACGCCGTGCAGGAAGCTGGAGGTGGCCGCAGCACTCGGCAACGGGAGCTGCAGGATCAGGTGCATCACCGCGACGTTCAGGGCTCCGCCGCCGATCCCCAGCAGGCCCGAGAGAACCCCGGCGGCAGCCATGGAGGCGATGGCGGCTACCTGACGGGCAGCCGACGTACCAGGTCCTTGCGGGCCAGCCAGCTCCTGCTGCACCGGCCGCGCCAGCATGGCCACCACGGTCCCGCCCATGATCCCGCCGAACAGAAGGTACAGGATCCGCCTGGGGACCCAGCCCGCCACCTCCGCACCCAACCACGCCCCGCACAGACTCGCCAGGGCCAGCGGCACGGCTGCCCGCTCGTCCACGAGGCCGGTGCCCCTCAGGGCCTGCCCGACCCCCACCTGGGTGCCCACCAGGCACAGGAGGCTCGTGCCGGCCGCGGTGCGGATGTCGAGGCCGAAGCCCAGGGTCAAAAGCGGGACCAGCAGGACGCCACCCCCCAGTCCCGTGAGGGCGCCGACCACGCCCACCGCCGCGGACATCCCTAAGAGCGCAACGGTCCGAGTGGCTTCCACAGGACCCTCACGAAAGCGGCACCGACTGGCCCGCCTGCACGTAGCCGTGCTCGTACAGCAACAGACCCACAAGCGCCAGGCAGCCGGCCAGCGGGACCGCCCACGGCCCCACCCACCCCGCCACTTGGAGGACCAGCAGCGCGGCCGCAAGCGCACCGCCGACCCCGAGCCCCAGCCAGTACGCAAGCCGGTACCGACCGTGGGTCATCTGGCGCGCGGCGCGGGCCGCGTCGTCGGTAGGGTGAGGTCCCAGGCCCTCGGACAGCGCCAGCAGCGCGTGCCCCGCCAGTCCCCACAGCAGGGTCCAGGCCAGGGCCGTCTGTGCCCCTGCCGGGAGCCCGACGAACGCCCCGCCGACCAGCAGCGCGGCAGAGCCCGCCACTGCGGCCTGGATCAGCAGGTGCACGGGCAGCACCGGACTCTGCCACAGGTCCCTGGCCCTGGCCTGAGCGAACAGGAAGGCGGTATACACCGCGGCCAGCACCGCCAGCACGAACCCCGCTCCCTGCAACAATCCCGCAGAGGTCGTCCACCCCAGGAGGCGGACCACCAAGTCCGCGGCGACCACGGCACCGAACCCGGTGAGGATGAACGCGCCCCGGGCCAGCCAGGACCTCCACTGGGGGCGGACCAGGATGGTCCAGAACCGCTCGGGGTGCTTGAGGTCCCACACCAGGAGCGCCGCGGTCAGCAACAAGAACACCAGGGCCGCTAGCCTCCCTCCCACGTCCCAGACATCGCCCAGCGCCCGCCCCGTCCAGGACAGCACCGAAAGCGCGCCGTACAGGCCGGAGGCCACGCTCTTGGTCCACGTGTACCCGCTCACCCGCCAGTCCCAAGGCGGCCGGTGCGGGACGTCGTAGGACACCAGGGCCGCGGCCGCGGTGCGTCCAGGGCTCGCCCTCACCTCCCCGTTCCAGGCGGGGTACCCTTCCCGCTGCTGCGCGAACGCGTGCGTGGCCGGCAGGGCCGCCCCGGTGGGGACCCGGGTGAATCCGCTGGCCTCCACGTAGTAGAGCTTGGGAGCGGTGCCCTTCTCCGGCTTGCGCACCTCCACCTTCTCCCGGGCCACCAGCTGGCTCACCTCGCTACTGGGATCCAGGAGATTGCCCACCACGATGGCCCGCTCCGGGCACACCACCACGCAGGCGGGCTCCAGCCCCAGGTCGATCCGGTGGGCGCAGAAGTTGCACTTCTCCGCGCTGTGGCTTTCGGGATCGATGTAGATGGCGTCGTAGGGGCAGGCGGCGATGCAGGCCTTGCACCCGATGCACACCTCCCGGTCGAAGTCCACGATCCCGTCCGGACGCCGGAACATCGCGGTGACCGGGCAGATGTGCACGCACGGGGGGTCGTCGCACTGGTTGCAGCGGGTCACCTGGAACTGCCGGCGGACGGCCGGCCACACGCCCACCTCCACCTGCTTCACGTACGTGCGGTTGACCCCCAAGGGAACCAGGTGCTCCGCCTTGCACGCCACGGTACAGGCGTGGCACCCGATACACTTCCGGTGGTCGATGACCTTGCCCCACAGCACCGGCCGGTCCGGAGACGGGGCCACCACAGGGGGGCTCACGGCGTCCCCTCCACCGTGCCTCGCAGGGCCACGAGGGCCTGCGTGAGGTCCTCGGGGGCGAGGCCCGGAGCCTCCACCGCCAGGGCCCGGTACACGTCCGCGACCCTCTGCCGGAGGACGTCCTCCCTCAAGGGCAGCCCCCGGAGGGCCTGCTCTATGGCTCCTATTGCCCACGCGGGCAGCACCGTGAAGTCGCCCGACAGGCTCACGTCGTCGATCCGGCCCTCCCGGATGCGGGCGGTGGCCCGGACCAGCCCGCCAGGAGCCTTGTACGTAGCCTCCGCCACGTGCACGTCCGCGTGGATCTTCACCGCCCCGGAAGCCCGCAGCCCGCCCTTCTGGTGCAGCCACTCCTCTGAGGAGAACCTCTCCTCGAGCTCCGCCGCCGCTTCCCACTCCCGCTCGGTGAGCTGACCCGGTTGCAGGGGCCTTCCCAGAGCCCGCGCGGTCTCCTCCAGGTACACGGCCAGGACCTGTTGCCGGTCGGGCACATCCCCCAGCTCGCGCCTCATCGTCGTGATGTAGTCCCGGATCCCCTGGACCACCTTGTCCCGCATCTTCTCCGACGGGACCCGCAACACCCGGGCCATGAGCTCGTGGTCGAAGTCGAACATCAGGCTGCCCACCATGACCTCGCTGCGCCCGATGGAGGCAGCACCGGTTCCCCCGATCTTCCGCCCCGCGACCTGGATGTCGTTGACGGGCCGGTGGTAGGCGTCGATGCCGAGCCGCCGGTAGGTGGCCACCAGAGGCAGCACGTACAGGGAGAAGCGCTCCTCCAATCTGGCGGGCAGGTGTTGCCGCTGAAAAATCCACTGGCAGAACACCTGGTTCCGGTCCAGGTACACCGCCCCGCCGCCCACCTCGCGGCGGACCACCGGCAGGCCGTGGGCCGCGCAGAACTCCAGGTCCACCTCCCGGGCTGCGTCCTGGTGGTACCCGATGGAGACGTACGGCTGGGACGAGGTGACCAGCAGCACGGTGTCGGGCGTACCCTCGTCCATGGCGTAGGCCACCGCGTGGTAGACTGCCTGGGAACGGACCGGCGCTACCTCGCCCAGATCCACCACCCGGACCGGCTCCATGCCGCACCCCTCACTCCGCGCACCGGATGCAGTGCACGTTGCGCTCTTCGATCTTCCGGGCGTAGGCCTCGAAGGCCTCCTGGCCCGTCAGCAGCTCCCTCAGCTCCTCCTGCAGGTGGGTGGGCCGCAGCCGTACCAGCCAGCCCGCGCCGTAGGGGTCTTTATTGGCGAGCAACGGGTCGCGCCGGAAGCCCTCGTTCACGGCCACCACCTCGCCCGTGAGGGGCGTGGGGAAAGGCCCCACCCACTTGGCGCTCTCGACGATGGCCGCGCTCTGTCCCCTGCGCAGGAGCCGCCCCACGGGCTTGAAGGTCAGGTTGACGATTCTTCCGGCCTGCGCCTGCGCGGGGTCGGTCATGCCCAGGGTCACGGTGCCGTCCGCCTCCAGCCGCACCCACACGTCCCGTTCCACGTCGTAGTACAGGGTTTCCGGGATCTCACAGGCCCTGTAGACGCCCATGCACCTTCACCGGCACCGGATCCCCTGACTCTCCAGCAGGACCCGGTAGGCGTCCACCGCTTCCGCGCCGGTCAGCAGCGCGAGCCGCTCCTCCTCCCACCGCACGGGCTGTAGCCGCAGGATCCAGCCCGCCCCGTAGGCGTCCTGGTTGACGAGGGTGGGTTCGGCCTTGAGCCGCTCGTTCACCGCCACCACCTTCCCCGTCACCGGGGAGGTGATCGGGCCCACCCACTTGCCGCTCTCCACCGTCCCCGCGCTCTTCCCCCGTTCCACCGTGCGGCCCACGGCCTTGGGCGTCACCGCGATGATGGTCTTGGCCAGGTGCTGCGCCACGTCGGTGATGCCCACGGTCACCGTCCCGTCCTCCTCCGGCCGCGCCCACACGTGCTTTTCCACCCAGTAGTACAGGTCCTCAGGGACCCGACAGCCAGCCAGTTCAGCCATGCACGCCCTCCAGGTGGTAGAGGAGTTGGTCGAAGGCCACCAGCACGATCTCCCGGCGGAACTCCACCAGGAAGCCCGGGTCCTGCCACCGCGGCTTCACCCGTTGCTCCCGCTGGAACCCGCAGTAGGGACACCGGATGCGGTAGTACAGGCGTCCCTCTTCGTCCAGGCGCGTCGGCACCTCCTCCGGATGAGCCGTGGCCAGGTGCCCGTGCAGGTCGCCGCGGCTGCCCTCGAACTCGCAGTACGGGCACCTCACCGGGACGTCCCCCGCAGGCCTGCTGTCTTCCCGGCCACCCCTCCCGCCACCGACTCCACCAGGCGCACGAACGCCTCCGCAGCGGCCGTGGCCTGTACCGAGTCCCCCACCAGGGAACGTTCCACCAGGCCCACCTGCACCAAGTCCGCCACCCGCTCCAGGGCCGCCGCCGGGTGAAGCCCCAAACGCCCCGCCAGCTCCACCAGCGGCAGCGCCCGGTGCTCGACCACCTCCTGGAGGAGCCGGTAGTTAACGGGGTCCGCACCCGCCCGCAACAGACGCAGGGCGAACTCCCGCCCGACGTCTTTTGCATCCTCGGCCCCCAGCTCCGGCCACGGGGGGTTCTCCGGAAAGCGGCCCAGCCGGTCCGCAGCGCGGGTGAGCGCCTGGATGCGGGACCACACCGCTTGCGCGAGGGGCTCCAGCTCCACCCGCCCGTTCACCCCACCGCCACCTCCGCCTGAAGCCCCACGGCCTGTTCCACCAGCTCCACGATGTCCCGGACCACCATCCGCCCCTCGTACCCGCAGCTCTTCACCGCGTCCGTGTACATGGCGTAGTCCTTCGGACAGGCCACCACGAAGGTGTCCACCCCCAGGGCCGCGGCCTCCCGGATCCGGTTTTCGCTGGGCCGTTCCTTGCCGGGCTGCTCCGTCATCCAGATGCGGCCCCCCCCCGCACCGCAGCAGAAGGTGTTCTCCCGGTTGCGGGGCATCTCGACCAGCTCCGCGCCCACGGCGGCCAGGAGCTGGCGGGGAGGCTCCGTCACCCGGTTGTAGCGGGCCAGGTAACACGGATCGTGGTAGGTCACCTTCCGGCCGACCGGACGGCGTACCTGGAGCTTCCCCTCGCGCACGAGCTGCAGCAGCAACTCGGTGTAGTGGACTACCGGGTAGCTCCGCCCGAAGGACCCGTACTCGTTGCGCAGGGCGTTCAGGGAGTGGGGGTCGGTGGTGAGGACCACGCGGAAACGGGCCCGATCCAGGGCGCGGATGTTGTGCTCCGCCAGCACCTCAAACAGGCCCTCCTCGCCCACCCGCCGGACGTCGTTGCCGGAGTTCCGCTCCCCCTCGTACAGGATCCCGAAGTCCACCCCCGCGTGGTGCAGCAGCCGGGCCAGGGCCTGGGACCGCTCCTGCCCCCTGGGGTCGAAGGACGCGAAGTCGCCCACAAACCACAGGACGTCCACGGGCTCCTTACGGGCGTCCTTCACGGGGAAGGGCAAGGACCTCGTCCACTGCCCCCTCTGCCGCTCCGGCCTGCCGAAGGAGTTCCCGTACTTGGCCAGCTTCACCAGGGCGTCCTGCAGGTTGGGGTCTTCCACCTCCCCCCGGCCCACCAGCTCCCGCCGCATCTCCACGATGTCCAGCATGGGCGCGTTGCCCACCGGGCAGATGTGCACGCAGGCGGCGCAGGTGGTGCAGGCCCAGAGGGCTTCCGTGGAGATGGCGTACTCCCACAGGGCAGGCGACTCCGCCCCGCGGCTGAAGGACGCCAGGTGGCGGTTCAGGTAGTAGCGCTTGTTGATCTCCAGGGCCGCGGGGCTGAGGCTCTTGCCCACCCCGTGCGCCGGGCACGCGTCCTGGCACCGGTTGCACATGATGCAGGCGTAAGCGTCCAGGATCCGGCGCTTGGGGAGGTCCTCCAGCCGCGCGGCCCCGGTGCCGTCCCGGGAGTTCGTGTCGAGCCGGCCCGGCGGGTCGGGAAGTCCCAGGGTGAGGTTCACGGGCGCGAAGACGAGGTGGATGTGCTTGCTGCGGGGAAAGTACGGGAGGAACAGCAGGATCAGGCCCAGGGCCAGCCACCACGTCACGTGCTCCCCCACCGCCAGCACTCCTTCGGGCAGGGGCCTCAGCAGCTCGCCCAGCAGGGAGGCCAAGGGCTGCCACGGATCCGCACCGTGCCGGGCGATCCGGATGGCCTGCCCCGTCCACCGGGATCCCACGTGCAGGAGGATGAAAGCCCCCACGACCGCGGAGTCGCGCCGGATCCCCCGCACCACCTCGGGGAGCAGCAGCACCCCGGGGTTGAACTGGAAGCTGCGGGGCCGGAACACGAACCGGCGCACTAGGAAGGCGGTCATGCCCACCAGGGCCAGCACGCTCAGGACGTCGGCCACCAGGTTGAACGGTCCCCACACGCCACCCTGACCCACGGTGGAGAAGCCAGAAAACCCTTCCAGCGCGTCCACCACGTTCACCAGGAAGTAGTACGTGAACGTGAACAGGATCAACGCGTGAGCCACCGCCCACGGACGCCGGGTCTTCAGCAGGGTGCGGTGCGACAGCACGGCCACCAGGGCGGAGGCCGCTCGCGCCAGCACCCGGTCCGTGGACAGGCTCCCCCGTCCCCGCGCGATGGCGCGGAACACCTGCAAGAAACCCACCGCGGCCCAGCCCACGCAGGCGGCCGCCAGCAGGACGAACGCCACCCGTTCCACCGGCGTGAGCACGGCTACCCCTCGCCCTTGCGGCGCCGCACCTCCTCGGTCAGGGCGGGCAGGATCTCCAGCACGTCACCGACGACCCCGTAGTGGGCCACGTCAAAGATGGGGGCTTTGGGGTCGGTGTTGATGGCCACGATGAGTTCCGCACTCCTCATGCCCTCCAGGTGCTCGGGGGCGCCGCTGATGCCCGCGGCCAGGTACAGCTTGGGCTTCACCGTCAGTCCGGATTTGCCCACCTGCCGGTTCTTCGGCAGCCACCCGTTGTCCACCAAGGGACGGGAAGCGCACACCGCACCCCCCAGGGCCTCCGCCAGCTCCTCCGCCAGGCCGAGGTTTTCCCGGTCGCCGATCCCCCGCCCTACGGCCACCAGGATCTCCTCGCGGGTGATGTCCACGTCCGCGGCTTCCGGCTCGATCAGGCGCAGGAAACGGCTGTGCAGCCCCTCCAGGGCTGGAAGCGGGATCCTCTCCACCGCAGGACTCCCGGTCCCCCTGCCCGCCTCCGCCGGGTAGCTGCCCGCCACCAGGGCGAGCACCCCAGGGCCTTCCAGGGCCACCTCTGCCACCAGCTTGCCGCCGTAGACCTGGCTGTGGGCGACCACCGTGCCGTCCTCCACCCACACCCGGCGGCAGTAGGCGACGCAGGGAACGCCCAGCCGCGCGGCCAGGGGTGCGGCGAGGTCCATCCCCGTGGAGGTGTTGGCGACCAGTACCGCCCGCGGCTGCCGCGACCGCACCACCGCCTCCAGCACCCTGAGGTGCACCTCCGGGACGAAGGCCTCCAGCTCCGGGGCGTCCGCGTACAGGACCACGTCTGCCGCCCCGAGCGCTTTCACCTGGTCTGTCGTGCCACGCCCCAGGGCGGCCACAGACAGCGTCCCGCCCAGCCCCTGCGCTACCTCCCGGCCCGCCGCCAGAAGCTCGAACGTCACCTCGGTCCACTCACCGCCGAACCGCTCCGCCACCACCAACACGTCCCCGCTCACCGCGACCTCCACCTCCTGCGCAGCCAAGGGCGTCTACCGCACCAGTCCCCGTTCCACCAGGATGCTCACGAGCTGTGCTGCCACCTCCTGTGGGCTGCCGTCCAGGAACTCCGCGCGGCCTGCCGCCTCCGGCTTAGACAGGCGGCGGACGGACAGCCGCGGCACGGGGACGGGCTCGGCACTCAGCTCCTCGAGGGTGTGCTCCTTCATCGCCTGCCGCACCCTGCTCACGGGCACGTAGCGGGGGGGCTGCTTGGCCGCCTGGATCCCCAGGACCGCGGGCAACTGGACTTCGAGCTCCGCCAGCCAGCCGCCCGGGTACTCCTTCCGGACCCGCGCCCGGCTGCCGTCCGGGTCCAGCTCCACCCCGGTCACCACTCCCACGTGCGGGAGCCCGAGGTATCCCGCCAGCAGCATGCCCACCTGCCCGTCCAGGTCGTCCGCGGCCTGCACCCCCGTCAGCACCAGGTCGAAGCCCAGGGAAGGCAGGGCCGAGGCCAGGGCTGCCGCGATCTGCCGGCTGGAGGGAGCCTCCCCGAGCCCCACGAGCTTCATGGCGCGGTCCGCGCCCTTCGCCAGCGCCGTGTACAGGGCGTCGTCCACCCCTTCGGCCTCCGGGGCGAGGACCGTCACCCGGGCCCCGTGTGCCTCCTTGAGAAGGACCGCCTCCTCCAGGGCGTGCTCGTCGAACTCGTTGAGCACCAGCTTGAGGAACTGGCGGTCCAGCCCCCTCCCGGAGGCGTCCACCTCCAGGTCCTCCACCAGGTCCGGGACCAGCTTTCCCACCACGACGACGTGCACGGCCCACCTCACGTTGCTCTGGGACTGCCCAGGGCTTCGTCCAGCAGCTCGATGATGTCCCGCACCACCAGCTTCCCGTCGTTCCCCGTGGCCTTCACGGAGTCCTCGAACCGGGACACCTCGTAGGGGCAACAGACCGCCAGGATCTCAGCGCCGGTTTCCACCGCTTCCCGGACCCGCCGGTCCGACAGCCGCTCCCGCAGGTAGTCCCGCGAGAACCCGTCCAGCCACATACCCCCTCCCCCGCCACCGCAACAGTAGCCGTTCTCCCGGCACCGCGGCATCTCCACCAGGCGGAGCCCCGGGATGGCCTGCAGGAGCCGGCGCGGCGCGTCGTACTCCCCGTGGTGGCGCCCCAGGTAGCAGGGGTCGTGGAAGGTCACCGTGTAGGGGAGCTCCTTCACGAACATCTCCCGGAGGCGCGGGAGGAAGGGAGCGAGGAACTGCGTGTAGTGGAGGACGTCGAAACTCCCCCCGTAGCGGGGGTAGAAGTTCTTGAAGGCGTTGTACTCGTGCGGGCCCGTGACGACGATGCGGTTGAAGGTGTACTTCCGGAAGGTCCGGATGTTCGCTTCCGCCAGCACCTCGAACAGCCCCTTCTCCCCCGCGAGGCGGATGGAGTCCCCGTCCTCTTTTTCCTCGTGGCCCAGGATCCCGTAGTCTACGCCCAGGGCGTGGAACACCCGGGCCATGGCCCGCGCGGCATCCTTCCCGCGCGGATGGTAGGACGGGTAGCTGCCCACGTACCACAGGACGTCTACCGGCCGGGGATCGAGCGGCAGCACCGTGACCGGTACTCCGGCTTCCTTGACCCACTCCGCGCGCTTCCGGGGCGACTCGCCCATGGGGTTGCCGTAGCGGGCGGTGTTCTCGAACACCTTCTGAAGTTCCGGCGGCACCCGCCCCTCCTGGACCGCCACCTCCCGGGCCGCGGGCATGATCTCGATCATGTTCACCTCTTTCGGACAGACCCGCAGGCAGTTCATGCAGGTGGTGCACAGCCACAGGTCGGGGTCGCGCAGGAGGTCAATCCCCAGCTGGGCCTTCCGGTAGACCTTCCGGGGTCCGTAGTCCCCCACCACGTCCACGGGACACACGGGCACGCACTTCCCGCACTGGTAGCACCATCCCAGGGACTCGCCCCCAGGAAGCCCGGTGATCCGCTCCAGGACGTCGGTGGAGTAGTCCCACACCACCCGCTGCTCGAACATCCGGTTCCAGTGGCCGGAAATGTCCATCCCCTCGAGGACGGCCACGTCCTTCTCGTAGATCCGGTCGACCTTGTCCAGTCCGGGTTTCGGCATCTCAGACCTCCAGGCCACCGACCCCCAGCAAGCGCTGCATGAGCTCCCAGGGACCGGGGAGGATCTTGGTAAACTCCTGGCTCATCCGCATCCGGAGGGCAGTGAACAGGTACAGGGTGTACACGCAGGCCAGGTAGATGTCGGTGAGGAAGGACGGCGTTCCCGCGGGCGCGTGGGCGAACAGGCCCAGGGACTGCCGCGCGGCCTCCGCGTACGCCACCGCCTCCCCCACCCGCAGGTACGCCTCCCCCACGGTGGGAGCTACCAAAGGCCGCCAGTCCGCCACCAGAAGCCGCAGGGCACCCGTCTGGGTCCGCGGGTTCCACATCCAGCGGGTCCACAGCCAGTAGCGGTGCGGATCCACCCAGTGCAGCACCTCGCCCGCTAGGTCCACCGCCTCCGCCTCCCGGCGCGGTTCTGGGAAGTACTCGCAGAAGGCGCAGAACCTCTGGTCCACAGACCCGCTCCCGTACAGCAGCTCCTCCAGGGCCCGTCGCAGCGCGTCGGCACCCGGGTCCGCCAGCAGCGCGCCCGCGCGGCGCCGGGTTCCGAACACGAGCCTGAGGAGCTCCGCCAGGGAGTCTGCCTGCAGCTGCCCTACCGCTCCGGGAGACAGCAAGGACCGGAACCGGCGGCTCTTCTCCTCCAGCCGCTGGACCACCGGTTCCACCTCCCGCAACGGCAGTCGCGCGAACAGTTCCCGGGCGAACTCCTCGCCGGCCCGGAAGTCCGTCACCGGTTCGCCCAGCACGGCACCGCGCCTCAGCCCGCGGGCGAAGCGGCCGCGCGCCGCACGGTGGCCACCGCCTTCATGGCCGCGGCCCCGGCCATGGAAAGGGTGTCGTCCAGGTCCTTCGGACCCGCAGCCGCTCCAGCCACGAAGATGCCCGGAACGGAGGTGGCCACGGGGTCCAGCCCCTCGTGGGGGACCTCGATGAAACCGTACTTGTTCTGCTTGAGTCCCAGGACCCGGGCCACCTCCCGCGTGCCCTTGCTGGGCTCCATGCCCACGGACAGGATCACCATGTCCATCAGGACTTCCATGGGCCGACCCAGAGTCGTGTCCTCTCCCCGCACCAGGAGCTTGTCCCCCTTCTGGATGATCTCGGTGGCGATCCCCTTGATGTACTGGACCTTGTACTGCTCCTGGGCCGGCCAGTAGATCTCGTTCTCCCAGTACCCGTACATCCGCATGTCGATGTAGAAGATGTACACCTTGCAGTTGGGAACCTGCTGGCGGATCTCGATGGCCTGCTTGGACGCGATCCCGCAGCAGACCTTCGAGCAGTACTCGTTGCCGATCTGGCGGTCCCGGGAGCCCACGCACTGGATGAAGCACACCCGCTCGGGAGGCTGGCCCGTGGACGGCCGCACGAACCGCTTCGCCTTCAGCATCGCCTCCGCCTCGACGAGGGTGATCACGTCCGGGTACTCGTAGTACCCGTACACCTGCGTCTCCCGGCCGGGGTCGAAGTGCTGGAAACCGGTGGCCACCACGATGCTGCCGACGTGGACGGTCTCCGAAGTGCCGTCCCCCACCTTGGCCAGCCGGACCCGGAAGTCCCCCGCGCTGCCCTCGCAGCCCACCACCCGGGTCAGCAGCCTCACCTGCACGTTCGGGTGGGTGGTGACCTCCCGGGTCAGCCGCTCCATCACCTCCTCCGCGTCCTGAAACCCGTGCGTGAGGGCCGCGTACCGCTCGAAGATGGGCGTGCCGCCCAGGTGATCCCGCTCCTCCACCAGCACCACCCGGGCACCCAGGTCCGCGGCACCCCGGGCAGCCTCCAGCCCCGCAGGGCCGCCCCCGACGACCAGGACCGCGTCGTTCGCCATGGACAGACCTCCCTCAGCTGGCCGGAACGAAGTGACGGACCGGCACCTCCGCGTCCACGTCCTCCCAGGTGAGGTACTCCTTCTCCCCCCTGCGGATCCGCTCCAGGTCGTCCTCAAACTCCCGCCACTTCTCCCGCCAGTCGATCCCCATCTTCTCCAGCAGCGGCCGGTAGTCCGCGGCGTGCCAGTGCAGCTGGCAGACCCGGTAGGGATGCGCTCCCATGGCCAGGGCCGCGAACTGGGCCTCGGACATGACCGGCACTCCCACTTTCCGGTTGTGCACCTGGGCCGCGAACTGGCTTTTGTCCAGGGTCGTCACGCACCCCGTGTCGTGCGTGAGGACCACGTCGGGTTTTGCCTCCTCCACCATGACTTCGATCTTCCGGCCCACCGCGAAGGACCGCGTGAAGTCCCTCTGGACTAGAATGTGACGGAAGCCGAACCCGCAGCAGTCGAACCACGTGGAGTAGTCCCGCACCTGCGCCCCGAGCGCCTGCGCCACCGCGGTCACCACTGCGGTGCGCTGGCCGCCGTAGATGTCGGGGTCGTAGATGGCGTCCCCCTGAACCAGCTTGTAGTAGTGGCACGCGGGGTGGACCGTGACCACCACCTCGCTGCAGTCGTGCACCCGCCGCGCAGCGATCTCGTGCCGGACCGCGTAGACCCACTCGCTGTAGTGGACGATCTCCTCCGGCATCACGAAGGGCCGGCCGAGCTTCCCCAGGATGTCCCGCACCTGGCGGCGCAGCTCGCCGTGTTTGACGAGCTCCTCCCGGACCTCCTTGTAGTGGCCGTAACTCGTGCCGCAGTGGATGAGGGGGAAATAGCCGGACTCGTAGGCGGCCGCGAAGTTCCGCGCGGCCACCGCCGCCTGCGCCGCGGCGTTGGAAGTGGCTGAAGCGTAGTAGTTCCACCCCGTGCAGGAAGTCTGATCCCGGGGATCGTCGTATTCCAGCCCGAGCTTCCGGTGAAGCCAGAAGATGGCTGTGGAGTAGCCGGGGATGTGCCCGCACTGGCCACACGATTTGTGGTGCCAGGTGTGGGCCAGGGGGACCTTCTTCGTCCGCCCGTACTTCGTCGGGACCTCCGCGTACGGCTCGGGCACCCGCTGGACCACCCACTCCCCCTCGGCCTCCAGCTCCAGGACGCGTTCCCGGACGTCCTCGGGTACGGGCAGGTCCGGGTCTTGCCGGAACACCCGTGAGTTGCCGACGCCCTGCACCATCGCTCACTCCCCTCCTCCCGCTACGGCGTAGCCTTTCTCCTCCAGCAGCTCCTCCATGACGTCGCAAAGGATCATGTGCAGGCCCTCGTCCACCTCCCGGATGATGTCCATGGTCCCGGTCATGTACCAGATGGCGTACAGCTCCGCCAGGGTGCGGTCCTCCACCTCCCAGGCGGTGGTGGTGGTGTGCATGGTCTCCGGGGGTAGGGCCCGGCGCCACAGGTCCAGGTTCTCCGCGGTCTCCTTCGCCACCGGCCCCCAGTCGGGGAAGGCGTCCGCCTGGATCATGTCCGGGGAGACCTGTGTGCCGGTGGACATGATCTTGTAGATGACCCGGCTGTAGCCCTCCAGGGCCTCCTTGGCGGAGCGCAGCCCGTTGCGGACCGCCACCTCCCGCATGAGGGTGATGAGGCCCCCCGGCGAGTTGCCCCGCGGACAGCGGTTACAGGAGAAGCACTGGGAGCAGTTCCAGATGTCCTCGTTCAGCTGGTAGTAGAACAGCTCCACGTCCTCCCGGGCCAGGGTCTGGGCGATCTTGCGGGGACTGAAGTCGTAGAAGCGGGCCGAAGGGCAAGCCGCGACGCAGATCCCGCACTCGTAGCACCCGTACAGGTAGTCGGGGAACCGCGGGTCCGCCTTCACCTCCTGGAACAGCCGTTCCTTCTCCTCGTACGGTACGTCCGCGTACCGCTCGAGCCTCGGGGGTGCGTGCAGAGCCATCTCCGTTTCCTCCTCAGGACACCGCAGGTCCCTCCGCCTCCACCGCGGCCACCAGCTCCTCCCACCGGGGTACGCCCACGAGCCTCCGTCCCCTGCCCACGAGGATGGTGGGCACCGACAGGATGTCCTCCCGTCGTGCCTCCTCCCGCCCGGCGGCGCTGGCCAGGCTCACCACGGTGGCGGAGACCTCGGGATAGTCCCGCGCCAGGCGCTCCACCATCTGGATGGCGGCCTTACAGCTGGTACACGTGGGGTGGGTGAAGACCTTCACCGGTACCTTTTCCCCGTTCATGGCAGCTCGTACCCCTCGCAGTGCACGCAGTCGTCCAGGTCTCGCTCTGCCATGTACCGCTCGTACGCTTCCACAGCCTCCGGCCCGCTTTGCACCAACTTCACCTCCTGCTCCCACGCGGAGGGCCGCAACCGGACCACCCAGCCCCGCCGGTACGGGCTGCGATTCACCAGGTCGGGCTCCCGCAGGAGCCCGGCGTTCACCGCCACCAGCTCCCCGCTCACCGGGGCCCGGACAGGCCCCAGCCACTTGCCGCTCTCCAGGACCGCCACCGGCCGACCCCTCCCGTAGTGCCGGCCCACCGGCCGGAACGTCACCACCAGCACCCTGCCCGCGGTGGTCTGCGCCACGTCCGTCATCCCCACCGTCACCGTGCCGTCCTGTTCCCGACGCAGCCAGAGGTGTTCCTCCACCACGTAGTACAGGTCCAAAGGCAGCAGGCAGTTGCGAACCCGGGCAACCGGTCCCCCGGACTCCACCGCCCCCTCAGAAAGCGATCACCGCGTCCGCCTCCAGGGCCATGGCGTTGAACGCCGCACCCCCGATCATCTCCACCCCCTCGATGAGGTCCTCCAGCCTGAGCCCGTGCAGGTCCAGGCTCGGCTGGCACACGTACAGCCTGACCCCGAGCTCCAGGGCCTGGTCGATGAAGTACCGCAGGGGCGCCCCGCCTCCCCCCTTCTTGGGGACCACCAACTGCTCCGGGACGTCGCGTTTCAGCAGCGTCGGCCCGTTCATGGTGAAGTAGATCCCCACGTCCACGTCCATGGCCGCGGCCGCCGCGGCCAGGTAGAAGGGGGTGGCGCTGCGCTCCGGCATGTCCACCCCGTGGGTCTGCACGTACAGGATGCGTCGACGGCCGTCCTGCTCCATACGTTCCGCCTCCCTAGATGAACAGCGTCACGTCCGCCCCGGAGGCGAAGTCGAGGAACGTGGTGGCCCCCGCGCACTCGGCTCCGTCGATGAGGTCTTCCTGCCGGATTCCCATCACGCCCATGGTGGTGGCGCAGGCGAACAGCTTGACGCCGCTCTCCCGGGCCATCTCCAGCAGCTCCTCGATGGCGGGCATGTTGGACTGCCGCATCCACCGCTTCATGATGGCGGTGGCCACACTCGGCATCCCCGGTAGGGCTCCCAGGATGTCCGGAACCTTCAGCGGCAGGCCCCGTAGGGGCGGCGGCATGGCGGGATTGCCCACCGGCGCCACCTTGAGCCGGGACAGCCTCCTTCGGTGGAGGATGTCCAGCCCGTAGAACGTGAAGAAGATCCCCACCTCCCAGCCCATGGCGGATGCGGTGGTGGCCAGGATCAAGGGCGGGTAGGCCATGTCCAGGGTCCCCTTGGACGCCACCATGGCGAGCCGACGCCTGCGCCCCGCGGCGGGCTCAACGTCTGCTCCGGGGACCTCCGCCACCCCCGGTGCAACAGCCTGCATGCTCCCACCCCCTCAGACCTTCCGCCGGATGAGGAACCGGTACACGCCGTCCTGTTCCTCCACCTCCAACAGCTCGTGGCCCGTCTGCCGGGACCACGCGAGCATGTCGGGCTTGGAGCCCGGGTCGGTGGCCAGCATCTCCAGCACCTGCCCCACCGCCAGGGACTTGATGGCCTTGTTGGTCTTGATCACCGGCAGCGGGCACAGCAACCCGCGACAGTCAAGAACCTGGTCCGGCTTGATCCCGCTGGAGGCCATGGCATCACCCCCCGTCGCGTCCCCACACAGTCTAGAAGGCGCGTCGGGCCGCACAACCCCCGGGCGGGGGAGAAGGCGCCTCCCTCATTCGGGGGAGCCAGTCATCCCCCGGACGGGAAAGCCGCCCGCCGCGTTCGGGGCTTGCTCGGCAGCGGGTACGCTGTCACGATGCTGCCGGCCCGTATGGAGCAGGCCGGGGGTATCCTGCGCGTGATCGACTTCGGAGAGGCCTCTCCGTTGCGGTCACAGACTCTGTGGCACGCGGTGGCGTACGGCGTCTCCCGTGGCGCGCCCGCCACCTTGTCCTTCGTCCGTCCTGCGGCCCCGTACGTGTCCATTGGACGCACCCGCAGCCCCTGGGAGGTGGACCTCGCCTACTGCGGGCGGGCCGGCCTACCGGTTTACCGCCGGATGGTGGGAGGTGGCCCCGTCTACCTCGACCCGCGCCAGCTGTTCTTCCAGATCACGGTCCCTGCCCGCTGGGCGCCGCCCGCGCGACAGCAGGCCCTCCGGGCCCTGCTGTCGCCTGCCGTGCGCGCGTTCCAGGCTGTGGGGGTGCCCGCTGCCCTGGACTCCTACGGCGAGGTGGTGGTCGACGACAGGAAGATCTCCGGCCACGCAGGTGGCCAGGTGGAAGAGGCCGTGGTGGTGGTGGGCAACCTCATCGAGGAGTTCTGTCCGGAGCGGGCCGCGCGCATTCTGAACCTACCCCATCCGCGCGTCCGGGAAGAGGTGGAACGCCGGATCCGCCGCTACGTGCTGGCCACGCCCGCGAACCCCGAGGGGTTCAAGGCTGCCCTCACCCGCTCCTACGCGGACGCCCTGGGACTGCCGCCCCAGGCAGGGGAACTGTCGGCGTTCGAACGGGCGACGGTGGGCGAGCTGGACCGGCTCTTCGGGAGCCGGCGCTGGCTGTGGGAGGTGGACGGAAGCCCTAAGGGTACTTGGTACGTGAAGGTCCGCGCCGGAGTGTGGGTGTGCGCAGTGCAGGTGGGCCGCGGGTTGGTCGTGGCGAGCGGGGCGGCGGGACGTGTGGTGGACGTCGCCCCGGTGGGAGGGATCGCACCCCGGGCGCGGGACGGCCTGGCAGGGCTAGTTGCCGGCGTGAAGGGCGCCGGGATAGAGGAGGCGGTCCGCCGGCTGCAAGCTTGGGGGGAGGACGGTAGTCGCCTGGCAGGAGCCTGGTCACGGGCCGCGGCCCTGGCGGTGTGAGGGCACCTCGGGAGCGGAGATGTCGGGTTCTACGGTGCGGGTAGGCCGGTACGAGCTGATGGTGGACCGGCTGTACGATCCGGAGCACCACCTTTGGGTGCTGCCCGTATCGGACACCCGGGTGCGGGTGGGGTTCGACCCCCTCGGCGTGGAGGTGAACGGCACCCTGGCCCAGCTCGTCCTGGCGCCCTTGGGTACCGTGGTCCGGCGTGGTGAGGCCTTCGGCAGCCTCGAGGCCGCCAAGTTCGTGGGGCCGCTGGTGGCGCCGGTGTCCGGACGCGTGGTGGCGCAAAACCCCGTCGCCCTCAGTAATCCGGCAAGGATAGAACAGGACCCCTACGGGGAGGGGTGGTTGGTGGAGCTGGAGACCACCGAGCTGCCCGCGGAGCGAGCCTATCTCCTGGAAGGAGCGGAGCGGATCGCCCTGTGGTTCCGCGAGCGGGTGGAGGCGTACCGGCGCGAGGGGGTGCTGGCGGAGTGAGGCCGGGTTTTCCGTCCGAGGTCGCACCCGAGGAGCAGCCTGCGGTCTCCGGGTTTGAAGTGCGCCGGCGACACTTCCCCCCGGTCATGGAGTTCTACGCGCCAGGCCTGAAACGGTGGGAGACGTCCGAGTGGAAGCCCACCAACCCCAGGCGGTTCCTCCCTGTGTCCGTCACCGGGCGGGGCTGCGCCCTCCAATGCGACCACTGCAGGGCAAAGGTCCTCGAGGGTATGCTGGCACTACCTCCGGGCGAGAGCCTGTTTCAGCTGGCCCGGCGTCTTCGAAAGGAGGGCACCGAGGGGCTGTTGGTCTCTGGCGGCTCCACCCGGACCGGAGGGGTCCCCCTTTTGCCCCACCTGCGCGACGTGCAACGGATCCGGATGGAGCTTGGAATGCGGGTGGTGGTTCACTCGGGGTTCGTGTCGCCGGAGGTCGCTGTAGCCCTGGCCCGCGCGGGCGTCGACGGGGTGATGCTGGACGTGATCGGCGCAGACCAGACCATCCGCGAGGTCTACCACCTGGATCGGACGGTGTCGGACGTGGAGCGTTCCCTGGCCTTGCTGGCCGAAGCGGGACTCCGCATCATCCCCCACATCGTTCTCGGCCTGCACTACGGGCGCTTCCTGGGAGAGTACCGGGCCCTCGACCTCGTGGTGCGGTACCCCGTATCCACCCTGGTCCTCGTGGTCCTCGTCCCCCTTTCGGGGACGCCCATGGCCGATCTCCCACCCCCTCCGCGCCATGAGGTGGCGGAGTTCTTCGGAGCCGCGCGCGCTGCGCTACCCCGTACCCCCATCAACCTGGGCTGCGCGCGGCCTATGGCCGACACCAAGGCGGTGCTCGACCGGGCGGCGGTCGACCAGGGCCTCAACGGGATCGCGTACCCGGCGGAGGGAGTGGTCGACTACGCCCGCAGCCGAGGCCTGGAGCCGCGGTTTTACGAGTTCTGCTGCTCGCTGGCCTGGAGCGCGGAAGAGGACGGAGAGGTGACAGCAAGCCGGTGAGCAACACCTGGCGGCTCCTGGTGGACGACGGCGTGGGCGCGGCCGAGGGGCTCGCCCTGGACGAGGCCCTCATGGCGCACTACGCCCGGGGGTGTCCGGCACGCCCGCCAACCCTCCGCCTGTACACGTACCGGAGCCACTGCGCCCTCGTCGGACGCTACCAGCACCTGGAGGCCGAGGTGGACCTGGAAGCCTGCCGCCAGACGGGGACCCACGTGAACCGCCGTCCCACGGGCGGGGGAGCCATCCTGATGGGCGAGGACCAGCTGGGGGTGGCGCTGGTGATGCGCGCGCCCCCCGAACACCCCCAGGAGCTTCTCCGCCGGCTCTCCGAAGGCATCGTGGCCGGGCTGCGGCGCCTCGGGATCCACGCCGCCTTCGGCGGAAAGAACGACCTGCAGGTGGGAACCCGCAAGATCGCGGGCCTGGGGATCTACCTGGACGGCCACGGAGCTCTGTTGTTCCACGCCAGCGTGCTCGCAGACCTCGACATCCCCTTCATGCTGCGGATCCTCCGCATCCCGGCCGCCAAGCTCGGCGACAAGGGGGTGGAAGCGGTCGCCCACCGGGTCACCACCGTCACGGAGCAGACGTCGACCCACTGGACCGGGGCCGCGCTGCGAGTCGTGGTGGCGCAGGGCTACGCGGAAACCTTCGGCGTATCTCTGAGCCCCGCGGAGCCGGAACCCTCGGAGCGGGAGCGGGCCGCCCGACTGGAACGGGAAAAGTACCGGACGGCGCAGTGGGTGGACCAGCTGCGACCGCAACCGGACCTGACCGGTAGTGCGCTCGTCAAGACCCCCGCAGGCCTGCTGCGGGTCTACCTGTCGCTTGTGGGGTCCACCATCAAGAGCGCCATGATCGTGGGAGACTTCAACGAGTTCCCGGAGGAACTGGCCCGCTTCGAGGCGGCCCTGAAGTGGTCCCGACTGGAACGGGGCGAGCTACGCCGCATCGCCTCGCGGATCCTCTCGGGGAGGCCGTTGGGGACGTCGGCGGAGCAGCTGGTGGAGGCGGTCCTGCAGGCGGGCGAGCGTGCCCGGGCGCGCCAGGCCTCCTTACCGCTCCGCCAGGAGGGGTCCTGCTACTTCCCGGAGGTGAAGGAACATGCTGCGGACCGCACCGGAGCGGTTTGAGAGCCCCGAGTGGGTCCGTATCTCCATGGCCAGCGCCATCGTGCTGCGCTTCCGGTCGGGCCGGTTCTCCCGGGACTTCCCCTTCGGCGGGATCAACCTCCTGCTCCAGTACGAGGACGGGTGTCGGTCGGACTGCGCCTACTGCGGGCTCGCCCGCACGCGACCGGGGACCTACACGGAGAAGTCCTTCATCCGCGTGGACTGGCCCCTGGTGTCCACGGACGATCTCGTGGAGCGCATGGCGCGCTACGAGTCCGCCCTCACCCGCCTGTGCATCTCCATGGTCACCCACGGCCGGGCCTACGCGGACACCTGCGAGATCATCCGGAGGATCCGGCGTCGGGTCCAGACCCCCCTTTCGGTCCTCGTGGCACCCCCCACCCTGACCCGGGAGCGCCTCCAGCACTTCAAGGACCTCGGCGCGGACATGATCGGGGTGGGCCTGGACGCGGTCACCGAGTCCCTCTTTCGCCGCCTGCGGACGGACGTCCCGGCCGGAGGCCTGCGATGGAGCAACTACTGGCAGGTCATCAGCTGGGGCCGCGAGGTCTTCGGTCCGTGGAAGGTGAACTGTCACACCCTGGTAGGCCTGGGGGAGAGCGACCGGGACCTGGTGGAGCTGTTCGTGCGGCTGCGGGACCGGCAGATCTACGCCTACCTGTTCTCCTTCAACCCTGAGCCGGACTCCCGGATGGGGCTACACCCGAAAGCCCCCCTGACCCGCTGGCGCCGCATCCAGCTGGTCAAGTTCCTGGTGGAGACCGAGGGGTTCGGGATGGAGCACTTCCGGTTCCACGAGGACGGGACCCTGGCGGCCATCGCAGCCCCGCGCGCGCTCGTGGAGCAGGCGGTCTCCAGCGGCCTGCCCTTCCTCACCAACGGCTGCCCCGGCGCGGACGGTCGGCCAGGCTGCACCCGCCCCTACGGGTCCTACCGGCCGTCCGAACCCTTTCGGGATTACCCGTTCGTGCCCACCCCGGAGGACCTGCAGGTGATCCGCGCGCAGCTGGCCCTCGACGAGATCCTTCCCTCCCCCGCGACCACCCCGGCCGGCGGGCCTGTGCCCTCACGGCCCCCGGAGCTCGGCTAGGTCCACCAGCCCGGACTGTAGGGCGAAAAGGACTGCACGCGTCCGGTTGGGCTGCTCCAGCTTCTGCAGGATGTTCTTCACGTGGGACCGGACGGTCTCCACGGCCAGGCCCGTGAGTTCCGCGATCTCCTGGTTGGTGTGACCACGGGCCATCAGCCGCAGGACCTCCCGTTCGCGCGCGGTGAGCTCGCCTCTGCGGGCCGGTGGCTCCTCCTGGGACCGGGCCAGGAGGCGCACCAGGCGCGCCGCCACCGCGGGCTGGAGGTAGACCTCCCCTGCCGCGATCACGCGGATGGCCTTGCAGAGCTCCGCGGGTGGCACGTCCTTGAACAGGAAGCCGTCCGCGCCCTGGTAGACGGCTTCCAAGATGGCTTCGTCCACCTCCAGCCCTGTGAGCAGGACCACCCGTGTGCCCGGGGCCCGGGCCTTCACCGCCTTCAGCACCCCGAGCCCGTCCAGGTCCGGCATCTTCAGGTCCACCAACAGGACGTCCGGACGCTCCCGGAGGACGCCTTCCACCGCCTCCCGTCCGGTCCTGGCCTCCCCCGCCACCTGGATGCCCGCTTCGGTCTCGAGCAGCATGGCGAGCCCGCGGCGGACCAGCTCGTGGTCGTCCGCGATCAGGACGCGAACCGGGGCGGACTGACGCATGCCAGCCTCGGAACGCTCACCTCCACCGCGGTCCCCTGCCCGGGCCCCGTACGGACCTCCAGCGCGGCCCCGATGGCCGCGGCACGCTCCCGCATGCCCGCCAGCCCCATGCCCCGCGAGACCCGCTCCGGGTCAAACCCCCGCCCGTCGTCCCGCACCACCAGGCGGACCGCCTGACCCGAAGCAGCCAGGTGGATCGAGACCTCCGAGGCCTGAGCGTGCTTGACGGCGTTAGCTAGGGCCTCCTGCGCGATCCGGAACAGGTGCTTGCGGGTGAAGGGCGTGAGCTCCGTGAGGTCCCCCTCCACTCGGATGTCCACCCGCAGGGAGTCAGGCTTTCCCAGGTCCTGGAGGAAGGACTGGAGCTCGGCCACGAACTCGCTGGTGGTCATCCCGCCGATCCACATGTCGAAGACCAGGCGGCGGATCTCCGCCATGGCCTTGGACGCCAGCCGGAGCACGTACTCCAGCCTCTCCCGAACCGTCCGCTGGTCCTCAGGGAGGAGTTTCAGGCAGCCCTCCAGCGCACAGACGGTGCCGAACAGGCACTGCGAGACGGTGTCGTGGATGTCCCGCGCGATGCGGTTCCGCTCCTCCAGGACCGCAGACCGCTGGGCGCGCTCCACGCACATGCGGGTGCTCCACAGGGCCAGTGCCGCCTGGTGTCCCACCGAGGTCAGCAGGGCCAGAGACTGCCTGTCGTCAGGAACTCCGTCCGGGGCTTCCACCAACAGGATTCCCACCGGCAGGTCCCGCACGGACAGGGGCACGACCACGTACCGCCCTCCTTCCCGCACGGGAAGCCCCGAGCTCCCTGGAAGGACAGCGCGTCCGGTGACCACCTGCAGGACCCGTGCGTCGAGAGCCTGGACCAGGGGTCCCCCGAGCTCCCGGAGGCCCACGCGGAGGGTGGGCGGGACTTCCTCGGTCAGGCCTTCGCCGCGAGCGGCCACCATCCAGCCCGTGAGGCTGAGGTCTCCGTGGTCCACCAGGGCCATCCACGCCCGCGGATAGCCCAGCTCCTCGGTCAGGCTCAGCAGGACCCGCCGCTGGACGTCGTGCACGTCCACCGCGGCGGACTGGAGGGCCACCGCCAGCGAGTGGAGGGAACGCAGCTCGCGGTTGGTCCGCTGCAGCTCCGTGGTCTTCCGGACTAGCTCGGTCCGGACCTGCTCCAGCAGCCGCGCGTTAGCCCGTTGGTCTTCCAGCAGGGACGCGAAGCTGCTGAAGAGCCCGCCGATCAGGAAGAACCCGGCCACCTGGATGCTGGCGGACACGACGTCGAACGATCCCCCCAGAACCAGACTGTCCACCCCCACCGCCAGCGCGTACGCCGCGGTGGTGGCCCCCGCGGCCACGAGTCCCCCGCGGGTCCGGAAGAACACGCCCGCGCCGAACAGGGGACTCAACACGTACAGGTAGTACGGACTCCGCGCCCCGCCGCTTGCAGCCACCGCCGCACCACACAGGAAGATGTCCAGGCCGAGCAGGGCTGGCCACCGCAGGACCGCGTTGTTGAGCCACCGGTGGAACAGGGTGATACACAGGTTGTAGCCGATCACGGCAGCCAGCAAGGTGCGCGGGGTCGGTGCGGAGGGTACCGAGAACACCGCGAGAGCCGCCGGCAGCAGGCTCAGCCAGCGGTAAGCGAGCACGTACAGGAAGAGGTGGGCGCGCTCCCCGAGACGGTCTACCGGTGGGGTTCGCCCCAGGCCGCCGGCCAGCAACGCCACGAGGGGCCGCACAGGGTTCCTCCCAGCCGCGTAGCCGGCCGGCCCGGTCCGTACCACCTGCTCCGGAGCGTGCCCCAACACCTGGCCCCCCGCGTACCGGCACCCCACGTTCCCATTCTACCCGCGGCAGGTGTCCACCTCCGGCCGCGGGCACCAGCAAGCCCGCGTCCTAAGGGGCCCCGGCCACCGGCTCTAGCACCGGCGGATACTTCAGCACCGGCAGCTGGGCTTCGATGCGGCCACGGTAAGGCTCGAGCCAGGGAGGCAGGACCAGGGACGTGCCCAGCTGCTCGGGATCCTCGTCCACCGCAAAACCCGGCCCGTCCGTAGCCAGCTCGAACAGCACGCCGCCCGGCTCCCTGAAGTACACGGACTTGAACCAGAACCGGTCGATGGCGGGCGTGGGGTTGGCCCCCGCCCACGCTACCCGCTGTCGGACCTCGGCTTGGTGCGCCTCGTCCCGCACCCGCCACGCTAGGTGGTGTACCCCGCCCACTCCCCAAGTTCCCGGCTCCGCGCTCGGGCTTCCGTGCAGGTCCAGCCAGCAGCCAGACCCGCCCGGACCCGCAGCGAAGCGCACCCACCCGTCTTCCTCCGCCACGCGGCGGAAGCCCAGTACCTGGGTGAGGAACCGCTCCGTGGGGGTCAGGGAAGCCACCCGAATCCTCGCGCCGTGCAGCCCGCGCACCTGAAGCCCGGCGGGGACGGGGCTTTCCGCCCACGGGGCAAAGGGCCGGTCCTCCACCTCCACCAGCGCCAGGGCCAGGCCGTGGGGGTCCGACAGCAGGAGGCACCGCTCTCCGAACCGGGTCTCCAAACCCCGAGCGGTCACGCCGTAGCGGGCCAGACGCCCGGCCCAGTAGGACAGGCTACCCTGCGGAACCGCCAGGGCGACTTCCACCGCCAGCCCCGCGCCTTCCCTCTTCGGCGGGAGGTGGGGCCAGGGGAAGAAGGTGAGGTCGGTGCCCGGCCGGCCCTCCGCGTCCGCGTAGAACAGGTGGTAGGTCCCGGGGTCGTCCTGGTTCACGCTGCGTTTCACCAGCCGCATCCCCAGCACGCCCGCGTAGAAGTCCAGGTTCTCCTGCGGGTCTGCGGCGATGCACGTGATGTGGTGCAGTCCTCCGACGCCTTCCACGGTTTCCTCCTGGTCCGTACGGACTAGCGGCACCCGCTGGGTTCCGGTTCTGCGGCACACAGCTCCATCAGAGTCCGGGCGAACGCCACCGCCTGGGGCCCCGCGTCGTGGGTGAAGTAACAGAACACCTCCGCCACGGGGGCTTCCTGCAGCCGGTCCGCCCACGTCCGCAGATGGTCCGGCTCGTACCGCAGCCGGTGGAGGCGCAGGTACCCGAAGGGAGCCGTCCACACCAGGGGATCGCTTCCCTCTTCATCCTCCCCCACGCACAACGCCACCCGGTGGCGGCGCAGCAGCTCGTACGTACCCTCCTGGAACCACGTAGGGTGCCGGAACTCCACCGCCACCCGGGGCAGGGGTGGCAGCGCGGCCAGGAACTGTTCCAACAAGTGCAGGTCACACCGCAGGGACGGGGGACACTGGAACAGGACCGCGCCCAGGCGGTCTTCCAGGACCCCCAGCCGGTCGGCCGTCCACCGCAGCTCGGCGTCGACGTCGCGGAGGCGTTTGACGTGGGTGATCCGGCGGTGCGCCTTCACCGCAAACAGGAACCCCGGAGGGGTCTGCTCCGCCCACGCGCGGCAGGTCTCTTCCGAGGGCATCCGGTAGAAGGTGGTGTTCAACTCGACTGTGGGGAGCCGGACCGCGTAGTAGGACAGGAGCCGGTCTGCGGCGAGATCTGCGGGGTAGAAGGCGCCGCGCCACTCCGGGAACGCGAACCCCGAGGTCCCGGCCCGCACGTGGGTTCCGCGTCGGCCCGCCGGCCCCATGGCGCCGGGGGACCCGCTCACTTGTGCCGTTCCCGCATGGCCGCCACCCGCCTGGCCGGCGGGGAAGTCGCCTCGCGGCGGACCCGCTGCTGCTTGGCCATCTCCAGGCTCCGCCTCAGCGCTTCCATGAGGTCCACCACCTTCTCCTCCCGCGGCGCGGCCGACTCAGGAGGAGGCGCGCCCTCCACCTTCGCCTGGATCACCCGCAACAGCGCCTCCCGGTACTCGTCCCGGTACTCCTCCGGGCGGAACTCCATGGTCATTCCCTCCACCAGCTGCACCGCCATCTTGCGTTCGTTGGGGTGCACCTTCACCTCCAGGGGGAACTCGGGCAGCTCTGACACCGCCCGGATCTCGTCCGGGTAGTACAGGACCTCCATCACGAGGGTGTCGCCGTAGGGGCGCAGGGCCACCAGGTGCTCCTTCTCCCGCAGGGCCACCTTCCCGATGCCCACGCGGCCAGAGGCAGCCAGGGCCTCCTGGAGGAGCTTGAAGGCTTTGGCCCCGCCTGCGTCAGGTGCCAGGTAGTAGGCACGCTCGTAGTACAGGGGGTCAATCTCCTGCAGCTGCACGAACCCGAACAGGTCCACCGTCCCCTTGGTAGGCAGGGGGACCGCCTGGAGGTCTTCGTCGGTGACGGGCACGAACCGCCCCTTGCCGTACTCGTACCCGCGCACCACCTCGTGCCACTCCACGTCCCGTTCGCACCGAGGGCAGCGGCGGACCTGCTTGATGGGCGTCCCGCAGGCCGCGTGCAGCTGCCGGAACCGCACGTCCTTGGACTCCTGCGCCACGTACACCCGCACGGGGATGGTCACGAGCCCGAAGGCGATGTGGCCTTTCCAGATGGGACGCATGCGCCGCTCCCGGCAGACTCGTCCTGCACGTCTATGGTACGTCCCGCCGTCCAGTCCGCGCCTGCGCCCGGAACCAGGCGACGGTCCGCGCGATCCCGTCGGCCAGGGTCACCCGGGGGCGCCAACCGAGCACGCGTTCGGCCCGAGCGATATCGAGACAGATCCGCCGGACGTCCCCGGGACGGGCGGGGCCGTACTGGGGCTCCCCCCGGAATCCCGTCGCGTCCCGCACCAGGTCGAAGATGCGGCGCGTGGGGGTTTCCACCCCGGTGCCCACGTTGAACACGCCCTGCGCGCCGGCCTCCAGGGCCAGCAGGTTGGCCCGGGCCACGTCCTCCACGTACACGTAGTCCCGGGTGTGCTGGCCGTCCCCGAAGATCACCGGTTGCCGGCCCTCCAGCATGGCCGCGCAGAAGATGGCCACGACACCCGCCTCGCCGTAGGGGTCCTGGCGTGGCCCGTACACGTTGCCGTAGCGGAGGGCGACCCAGCGCAGACCGTACAGGTGTCCGTACGCGGCCAGGTACTGCTCCGCACACAGCTTGTGGACCCCGTAGGGGCTCACGGGCCTCGTGGGGTGGTCCTCGGAGACCGGCAGGCGGTCGGGTTCCCCGTAGATGGCGCCCCCTGTGCTGGCAAACAGCACCCGGCCGACTCCGTAGCGGACACAGCACTCCAGCACGTTCAGGGCGCCCAGGACGTTCACCCGAGCGTCGCGGAGGGGCTCCCGGACCGACACCGCCACGGACGCCTGCGCCGCGTGGTGGCACACCACCTGCGGCCGCTCCTCCTGGAACACCTCCTCCAGCTGCGGGCTCGCCACGTCCACCCGGTAGAGGGGGACGTCCGCGGGCACGAACTCGGCACGCCCTGGGTCCAGCACGTCCACCACCGCCACCCGGTGGCCCGCGGCCTTTAGGACCTCCACCACGTGGGAGCCTACGAAACCCGCTCCCCCGGTCACCAGGACCCGCATGGGCACCTCCTGCAAGGAGTCACGTGTCCCTCGCCAGAATACTCCCTCGACCTCCCCCATACCCGCGCGGGCCCTCCGCCTCGCCGACGGGGTACGTGGATGGACCGGGACGAGCAAGCGTACGCCCTGTTCCGGAAGGCTCTGGTCCACAGGGATCCGGAGGCCTGGCGGGAACTGTACGCCCGGTACGAGAACCTGGTGGCCGCCTGGGTACGGCGACACCCCTGGTTCGCGCAGACCGGGGAGCCCGTGGCGTTCTTCGTCAACCGTGCCTTCGATCGGCTGCACTCCGCGGTGGATCCCGAGAAGTTCCGCCGTTTCCCCAACGCCTCCAGCCTCCTCCGTTACCTGAAGATGTGCACCCACACCGCCATCCTGGACGTGGTCCGCCAGCAAGAGCGCCGCGCCTTCGAAGAGCCTCCCCAGGTCTCGGAGGCCGTGGATCCCGAGGAGGAAGCCGTCGCCAACCTCCAGCGCGAGGAGCTGTGGTCTGCGGTCTCCTCCCTCGCGCAGGACGAGCGGGAGCGCGTGCTGGTGTACGGCACCTTCGTCTGCGGCTTCAGCCCGCAGCAGATCTGCCAGCGCCGGCCCGACCTGTTTCCCTCCCCGGAGGCCGTGTACCTGAGCAAGCGCAACTTCCTCCAGCGCCTCCGCCGCCACCCGCGCATCCGGGCGTTCAGAACCTCCGACTGAACGCAAGGAAAAGCCAGCGGCGGCCGCGAGGGCCGCCGCTGGTGGGGGGTGGGGCATCACCCTCGGCCGGGGGAGCCGAGGGGTGGGGTGGCCTAGGTTTGAGCCACTGTCGGTTGTACCGCCGCGGGACGCACCTGCACCGCCCGCTCAGCCCGGGCTCGGGCACGCTGCGCCCGCATCTGCTGGATCCGCTCGTACAGAGCGACCAGCTTGAGCAGCCAGGCGTTCTCCTGGAGGGCCTTCCGGTGAGCGTCCAGGCCCTCTCGGGCCATCCGCTTCGCACCCTCCAGCACGGCCCGGTGCTCCCCGCGGTAGGCCGTGTGGGCGGAGGCGTACTGGGTCAGCTCGCGACGGATCCGGGCACGGCGCCGACGCTCGCCGTCCAGCAGCCGCCGGTAATCCGCCTGGACCTTCACCGTCTCCCTCCGGACCTCCCACAGCGCCTCGCGGTGCGCACGCAGCATCCGCGGCCTCCAACACGGGGGCCGGCTGCCCGACTCCCTCATCGGGCGCCGGCCCTCACACGTTCCTCTCGAACAAACGCCGACGCGGCCCCGGCGGGCTCCGTGCCCGCCGGGCACCGCGTCCACGCTCATAGTAGCAGAGTGGCAGCCCGGGTCAACCCTGCTGGGCTAGAACCTTTCAATGGATTGACGCGGGTGGGCTCTATGGGTCAGGGACCGTGTTGGCAGCGCACACCTCGGCGTACACCGAAGCCGACGGCCGCGGCCACCGACGTTGGGAGGTGGGGTCCAGGCCGAGCAGCCCGAACTTCATCCGCCACCCCTCCGTCCACTCGAAGTTATCCACCAGCGACCAGTGGTAGTACCCGAGCACGGGGATCCCCTCCGACAGGGCTGTGTGGACGGCGGCGAGGTGGTCCACCAGGAACCGGGGCCGCCAGCGGTCCTCCGCGTCCGGAAGGCCGTTTTCCGTGACGTACAGAGGCTTTCCGTACCGCTGCCAGGCCTCCCGTAACACCCGGTACAGCCCCTCGGGGTAGATCTCCCCGTACCCGAAGTCGCTGGTGGGAGCTCCCCGGCTGGGCCGGTGGACCCCCAACGCCGTGTGCGGAGCCCACGGCACGAACCTCACGCGATCCCGCGTGTAGTAGTTGACCCCCACGAAGTCCAGCGTGCCCGCGCACTCCGGCAGCGGACCCGGACTCCACCACCTCTCCGCCACGCCGCGGTGCAGGAGGTCCAGCCACATCCAGTTGAACCACTCCCCGTGCCAGCGGGCCACCCGTACGTCCAGGGGGTGGCCCTCCCGCTCGGGGTCCATGGGCCGCAGGTGGTGGGCGATCCCCACCCGGGCCTGCGGCTGAACCTCGTGCAGGGCGCGGTAGGCGGCCGCGTGCGCACCTAGGAGGTGGCGGGCCGCCCGCAGGGCCCGCCGCGGGTTCCGGACTCCAGGTGGATGGCGGCCCTGCAGGTAGCCCAACACCACCACGAGGTTCGGCTCGTTGACGGTCACCCAGAGGTCCACCAGGTCGCCGAACCACTCCGCGCACCGCCGGGCGAACCCGCCGAACCACTCCACCACTGCGGGGTTCTCCCACCCACCGGCGCGCGCCACCCACAGGGGCAGGGTGAAGTGGTTCAGGGTCACCATGGGTTCCACGCCGCGCTCCCGCAGCCCCCGCAGCATCTGCCGGTACCGCCGCACCGCGGACTCGTCCCCCCGCCCCGCCTCAGGCTCCAGGCGGCTCCACTCGACGGACAGGCGGTGCGCGTTCAGGTGCAGGGCCACCATGCGGTCGAAGTCCGCCTCCGCGTTGCGCCACCAGTCGCAGGCTCGGCCGGACCGGTCGCCCCCGCGGATGCGGCCGGGAAGGTGCTCGAAGGACCACCAGTCGTTGTTGCAGTTGCAACCCTCCACCTGGTGGGCGCTGGTCGCCGTCCCCCAGCGGAAGCCCCGCGGAAACCGTCGCGCCACGACCCGATTGTAGGCCCTGCCCGCGCGCTGTCCCCCTGCTACCGTAAAGAAGAGAGGGGGTGGGACGGTGAAGTGGGTCACGCGTTCTAACGCCAAGGTGGACCGGGTCGCCTGCCCTTGGCTCATCCGTCGGTTCGTGGATCCCGAGGCGGAGTTCCTGTTCCTGCCCGGGGACCGCGTGCTGGAGGTCGCCGCCCTCGAGGGGGCCGTCCCGTTCGATGTGCCCGGGGCCGAGCTGGGCCACGTGGAGGGCCGCTGTAGCTTCGAGTCCATCGTGGTCCGCTACGGCCTGGATGACCCGGCGCTGCACCTGCTGGGCCGCATCGTGCACGGCGCGGACATCCCGGAGGACGTGGGGATCGAGCCGGAGTGTGCGGGCCTGCGCGCCATCGCGCACGGCTTCGCCCTGTGGCTGGGGGAGGACGACCTCGCCAAGCTCAGGCTCCAGACACCGCTGTACGAGGCCCTGTACGCCTGGTGCCAGCACCGGGTCCGGGAGGGCGGGTGAGGCGGACCCCCGGGCACCTCGGGCGGCTGGTCGCAGCCCGCGCGGTTCGGACCTTCGGCTACGGCGCGCTGTCCGTGGTGCTGGCGGTCGAGCTGTCCCGACGGGGGCTGTCCGCGCTGCAGGTGGGCCTGCTGTTCACCGCGGCCCTCTGGGGCGGCGCGGCCGCGGGGGCAGCGCTGCCGACCCTCCTGGGCCACCGCCTGCGGCCGGCGCTGATGGGCTGCGCAGCTGCCCTGGCCGCCTCCGGCGCGGTGGTGGCCACCAGCTCGGACTTCCGCCTGCTGGCCGCCGCCTTCGCCCTGGGACTGGTAAGCCCCACGGGGCAGGACGTAGCAGCATTCCAGGCGCTGGAGCAGACGGCCCTGGCCACGGATGCGCCTGCCTCCCGGCACGTCCGCGTCTACGCCCTGTACGACTTCTCCGCGTTTGCGGCGGCGGCCGCCGGTGGCCTCGCGGTCGCCGCCCTGTCCACGCTCGTCCCGCCCCGGGATCCCGGGACGGCCCCGAACGCCGTGGTGATGTGGGCTTTCGCAGCTGTGTCAGCAGCCCTGCTCCCCCTGTACGCGGGTGTTCCCGACGTTCCTCGCCCCGTCGCTGGCGGCAGACTGGGACCGCCCCGCAGACCGATCCTGGCGCTGACGGCCCTCTTCGGCCTCGACGCCTTCGCGGGGGGCTTCGTCGTTCAGAGCTTCGTGGCTCTGTGGTTCCACCAGAGATTCGGGCTCGGGCCTGCGGTCCTCGGGCTCCTCTTCTTCGGCACCAACCTGCTGTCTGGCCTGTCCTTTCTGATGGCGCCCTTCCTGGTACGGCGCTGGGGCCTCCTGCCCACCATGGTGGGCACCCACCTCGCGTCCAACGCGCTCCTGTGCACGGTCCCCTTGCTGCCCACGTGGGAGGCCTCCGCGGCCGCACTCCTCCTGCGCCACCTGACGTCGCAGGTGGACGTGCCCGTGCGGCGCGCGTACACCATGGCGGCGGCCCTGCCGGAGGAGCGGGCAGCCGCAGCGGGCCTCACGTTGGCCGTGCGCCACGTGGCAGCGGGACTCGCCACCCCGCTGGCGGGCTGGAGCTTCCCGCTCGCTTCCGGCGCAGCACCCTTCTGGGTCGCGGGGGCGCTGAAGGCTTGCTACGACGTGGCCCTGTGGCAGGCGTTCAGGAACTACCGGCTCCCTGGTGATGTGCCGGTTCGGTGATGTGACCGTCGTGTCGGCTGTCCCGCGGGCGGCGGTCTGCTGGCGGGATCCGCGCCGCGGGCTCCACGCGGCGTTCAGGGGCGGCCGGCCTCGGCTGAAAGCACCCGGGCCAGGCAGTCCCCTACGGACGGCATTGGCTGTTGAAAGAGCCACCCCACTTCCAGCCAGAAACCCGGCACCGCGTCACTGGCCAGCCGCCCCCCTGTCAGGACGGTCACCTCGTAACCACCCGCGCGGAGCCGGTGTACGGTCACCTCGCTCCGGTCGGCGTCCACCACCCAGTACTCCGGAATCCCCGCCTGCGCGTAGTCGAGCACTTTCTCCCGTAGGTCGATGTTGCGGGTGGGTGCACTGGCCACCTCGACGACCAACACGGGCCGCACCTGCAGGGGAGTCCCGCGCGCACGACCGGCGTCCTCCGGCGCCAGGACGAACACGTCCGGCTCCCGCACGACTTCGGGCGATAGCTGAACTGCCGCCGGCCCCATCAGCACTTTGCCCCACCGACGGACCTCGCAGTACCCGTCCAGGAGCCTCAGCAGGAAGCGTACCCGGTCTTGGTGTTCAGCCGACGCCGGCGAATACACCACGACCTCCCCGTAGGCGAACTCCCAGCGGGCGTGCTCCGGCGCCTCCCGCAGGTATCGTTCCAGGGTCCAGCCCCCCAGTCGGACAACATAGGGCTCCCGGATGAGTTCCTTCCGCTCGTCCACCACCATGACCTTCATCCAAGACCCTCGCCGCCAGGCTTCGCGCCTCCATCGTACACCGGCCGGCGCGTTGCCTCCCGGGGTACCGCCGGCCCCGTTACGGCGGCAGCGGGATCCGCAGGATCCGGTCATCAGAGGCTGCGGGCCGACCCCGGCCGTCCCGGTTGCTGGTGAGGACGTACAGGGCGCGGTCCGGGCCCTCCACCACGTCCCGCAGGCGCCCGAACCCGGACAGCACCACCTCCTGCCGCTCCACCCGGCTCCCGTCAGGGGCGAGCACGAAGGCGCGCAGGTGGGCGCCGCGGAGGTTGGCGACCAGGAGCCGCCCGCGCCAGCTGCCGGTCCTTACGAACTCCGCCCCGGAAGGGGCCCAGGTGTCCTCGCCGCTACACGCGAGGGCTTCGACAAACTCCGGCCGGCCGCCCTGCCCGCACAGCACCTCCGGCCAGCCGTAGTTGCCCCCGGGACGGATCAGGTTCACCTCATCGTGAGCGAACCCGTGCTCTCCGGAAGGTCCGTGCTCGGTCGCGTACAGCCGGCGGGACAGCGGGTGCCAGGCCAACCCCTGCACGTTGCGGTGGCCCAGGGAGTACACGACAGACCCAGGAAACGGGTTGTCCGAGGGGACGCCTCCGTCGGGCGTCACCCGCAGGATCTTCCCCGCCAGGGACCTCGGGTCCTGCGCGAGGGCGGGTTGTCGCGCGTCTCCCGTCCCCACGTACAGCATGCCGTCGGGCCCGAACCGGATCCGGCCCCCGTCGTGCACGAAGGCACCAGGGATGTCGTCTACGATCACCCGGTCCCGCACGAGCCTGCCGCCCTGCTCCCGGAACCGCTCCACCCGGTTCCGCAGCCCGTCCTGCCGGTACGTGTAGTACACGTACACGTACGGCGGGTCGGGAAACTGCGGGTGCAGCGCCAGCCCCAGCAGGCCGCCTTCCCCCACGTGCGCTACGGGCAGGGTCGCCGCGGGCTGGGGGTCCAGCCGGCCCGCCCGCACCACCCGCACCCGGCCCGGCCGCTCCGTGACGAAGGCCCGGCCGTCGGGGGCGAACGCGACGGCCCACGGCACCTCCAGCCCCCGGACCCAATCCACGGCCTGTGGGCGCGCGGACGGCCGTGTACCGAACACCACCAGCACGGTCAACCCGGCCACCAGCCAACGCATGCAACCCTCCCCCTCGGGCTTTTGTTACCGTTTTCGACGCCCGGCCCCGAACTCCCCGGGAGGAAGCGGCGCGTGATTGGCCAACCCATCCGCGGGGGTGCTGTTGTGGACCTCTTCCACGCCAGGTTGATGCCGTACCTGGAGTCCCTGGTCCCGCCCCGACATCCTGTGCTGGAGGAGATGGAGGCGCGGGCCCGGGCCACGGGTTTCCCCATCGTGGGCCCCGCGGTAGGCCAGCTGTTCTACGTGCTGACCCGCCTCGCGGGCGCGCGTCGGGTGTTCGAGATGGGCTCGGGGTACGGGTACTCCACCGCGTGGTTCGCCCTCGCGGTCCAGGAGAACGGGGGCGGTGTGGTCCACCACGTGGTTTGGGACCCGAAGCTGTCCGAGGACGCGCGGCAGTACCTGGGCCGCATGGGGCTGCTGTCCGTGGTCCGGTTCCACGTGGCGGAGGCCGTGGGACACCTGGCGTCCCTGCACGAAACGTTTGACGTGGTGTTCAACGACATCGAAAAACCCGCCTACCCGGACGCGCTCCCCGTCATCAAGTCGCGGCTGCGACCCGGCGGGCTGTTGCTCGCGGACAACGTCCTCTGGTACGGGCGTGTGCTGGACCGCCGGGTCCGGGACGAGGCCACGGAGGCCATCCGGACGTTCACCCGCGCGGTGTTCTCGGACCCCGACTTCGCGGCCACCGTGGTCCCCCTGAGGGATGGAGTCCTGGTGGCGTACCGGCGGTAGACGACTCTCACGGGTGGCCGTCGCTGCCCAACAGCTCCTGAAACCTCAGGGCGTCCTCCCACATGCTGACGTTGTTGAACAGGACGTAGGCGGGTTCCTGACACCACCCGCGGAGCTCCCGGAGGTCCTCCTCGGTGTACCGGTACCGGTAGCCGCCGCGCCCGTGCAGGCGGTAGTAGCGGAAGTGCCCGAACACACTCCGTGCCACGAACGGGTCGGTGCAGTGCACGAGGTCCAGCTCCTGGCACAGCCGCCTCACCAGCTCCTCCGGCCAGTCTCCTCGGGGCTCCCACGCGAACTGGAGGCCGTCCCGGGGAGCCGTGCGGAAGAAGCGCTCCAGGTTGGCCACGTGGACGGAGGTGGGAGTGAAGCTCGCGGGGCACTGGAACACCACCACGGACGCGCGCAGGGCCCGCGACACCTCCAGGGTCTGAGCCCACGCCTCCCGGACCTCCTCCGTGGGCGCGAAGAACCCGTAGCGGTCGGCTTGAGACGCAGGCACCGGCCGGCCCAGGCGGCGGTAGGTGGGGCTGGTAGGCGGGTGGGTGATGAGCTGCCACGCCTTCAGCGTGAACACGAACCCCTCGGGGACGCGCCGGCGCCAGCCTTGCGCGGTCCTCACCTGCGGGAGCCGGTAGAAGGTCTGCTGTACCTCCACCACGGGTAGGTGGCGGGCGTACTCCTCCAGCTTGCGGGCGAACCCGCAGCAGCCCACCCAGATCCGCCGTCCCACAGTCGAGGTTTTTCCCCAAGACCTTCGGACGGGTCCTGCAGGGGACCGGCCCGGTCCCGCGAACAGCCCGTGCGTGGAAACCTGCCGGTGGCCGACGACCCCGGACGCCCTGTTGCGGGAGCAGGAGCGCCTGGGCTCTCTAAAGCCCCCGCCGTGGAAGCCGGAGGGCCACTGGGTCGCGGGGGCCTGCTTCGCCTGCTACCCCCGGGGCCGGGAAGGAGCCGGTCAGGCGGGGGAGCCGTGCTGGGCTGCTGCGGTGCTGTGCGCCCACGAAGACGTACGCCGAGTGGTCGTGACCGGAAAGGTCCCGGCTCCGTACGAGCCCGGGTTGCTGGCGCTGCGGGAGGGCCCGATCCTGGAGGCCGCGGTGCGGGCGCTACCGCGCCTGCCGGACGTCCTTCTGGTGGACGCCACGGGCCGGGACCACCCCAGGCGGGCGGGCCTCGCGCTCCACCTAGGTGCGGTGCTGGGCGTGCCCACCGTGGGGATCACGGATCGGCCCCTGGTAGCCTCCGGTCAGCCGCCCGAGGACCGCCGTGGCGCTTGCAGCCCCCTGTACGTGCAGGGTGAGTTGGTGGGGTACTGGGTGCGTACCCGGCCCCGGGTCCGGCCGGTGTGTGTGCACGCGGGGTGGCGGACCGACCCGGACACCGCGGTGGCGGTGGTCCTGCAGCTGGTGGGCAGGTTCCGGACCCCCGAGCCCCTCCGCCTGGCCCGGGAGGCAGCGCGGGCCGCCCGCGCCGCCTCCCGGTAGACGGGCTCACTTACCGCGCAGTTGCTTGAGGGCCGCCTCCACGAACCGGGTCTCGTACGTCTTGCTGAGGTCGATGCGGGCCCGGCTCACCTGGGGGTCGAACTGCGAGAGCACCCGCAGCACGTTGGGCGGCCCCGCCTCCAGCATCCGGCCGTCCGGCGAGTACGACTGCAGCATGTTCCGCACCGCCCGCGTGTACACCTCGCGGTTCCCCTGGTAGTACTCCGGAGGCATGAGGTTCACGATGTCCTCCACGGAGTGACGGGACCGGATCCACTGCAGCGCCTTCACCATGGCCAGGGTGAGGGCCTGCACGGTGTTCGGGTTGCGCTCGATGAACTCGCCCGTGGCGTACAGGCAGGCCGCGGGATAGGGGCCTCCGAAGGTCCGCAGGGTCCCCGTGGTGGTGCGGGTGTCCGCCAGCACCACGATCTCGCCGGCCGTCTCCAGCAGGGAGACCACGGGGTCCACGTTCACCAGGGCGTCCACCTGGCGGTTGCGCACCGCGGCCACCGCGGTGGCCCCGGCGCCGATCCCGATCACGGAGAAGTCGCCGAGGGATGCACCCGCCTTGGTCATCAGGAAGTTCAGGAAGAAGTGGGTGCTGGAGCCCGGGGCGGTGACCCCGACCCGCTTGCCCCGCAGGTCCAGGAAGCTGCGGACGCCGGCGTCGTACGCGGCCTTGGTCACCGCCAGGACCAAGCCCGGGTAGCGCTGCTGCATCACGAAGGCCCGGATGTCCCGCCCCTGCGCCTGCATCTGGATGGTGTGGTCGTAGAAGCCGCTCACCACGTCCGCGCTGCCGCCCACCAAGGCCCGCAGGGCAGGCCCGCCGCCCGCGAAGTTCTGAATGTCGATCTGGATCCCGGTCTCCCGCAGGTAGCCCAAGCGCTCCGCCACGGTCAGGGGCAGGTAGACCAGGGCCTCCTTCCCTCCCACCGCCAGCACGATCCGGCTGCGCTCCGGTCGGCCCTGCTGGGCCGCCGCGGGCCACACCAGCAAGGCCGACAGCACCACCGCCAACAGTCCAAGACTCCTCCGCACTCCGCTCACCCCCTTCACAGGGCTTCTTCGACGTGGGAAGGTGGTTTCCATCTCAGCAGATGCCGCTCCACGGAGGACACCAGCAGGTCCACGACGAGGACGAACCCTGCCAGGACCACCAGCCCGGCGAACACCCCCGTGGTGTCGAACAGCGCCTCCGCCTGGTGGATCAGGTAGCCCAGGCCCCGGGCAGACCCCAGGTACTCGCCCACCACCGCGCCCACCAGGGCCAGCCCCACGCTGGTGTGCAGGCTGCTGAGGATCCACACGAGGGCGGAGGGCAGCAGCACGTGGCGGAGCAGGTCCCGGTCCGTGGCGCCCAGCATCCGGGCGTTGTTGAGCACGTTGCGATCCACCTCCCGGACCCCCTGGTACGTGTTGAAGAACACCACGAAGAACACCAGGGTAACTCCGAAAGCCACCTTGGACAGGATCCCCAGCCCGAACCAAAGCGTGAAGATGGGCGCCAGGACGATGCGGGGCATGGCGTTGGCCACCTTCACGTAGGGGTCGAACACCCGCGACAGCGCCGGGGAAAGGGCGAACGCGAACCCCACCCCCACCCCTAGAAGCGACCCTACCAGGAACGCCAGCAGGGTCTCCAGGGAGGTCACGTAGATGTGCACGTACACCTCTCCGGAGGCGAACCAGCGGGCCACCCGCTCCGCCACGCTGGACGGCCGGCTGAAGAAGAACGGGTCCAGCCACCGCAGCCGGCTGGCCACCTCCCAGGCAGCGACCAGCAGGACGAACACCGCCGCCTGGGTCGCCCGCAGGCCCCACCGTGCCTCAGGGACCGAGCCGGAACGCACGTAGCACCTCCCCCCGCAGCAGGTCCCAGATCCGGCGGAACAGCTCGCCGAAGGCGGGGTCCAACCGGACCTCCGTGACGTCCCGGGGCCGCGGGAGGTCCACCGGGAACTCCCCCACCGGACGTGCGGCAGGTCCCGCGGACAGCACCACCACCCGGTCGCTCAGGGCGATGGCCTCTTCCAGGTCGTGGGTCACGAACAGGACCGTCTTCCGCTCCTCCTGCCAGATGCGTAATAGGTCGTTCTCCATGAGCTGTCGGGTCTGCACGTCCAGGGCGGCGAAGGGCTCGTCCATGAGGAGGATCTCCGGGTCCACGATGAGGTTCTGGGCTAAGGCCACCCGTTTGCGCATGCCTCCGGACAGCTGGTGCGGGTAGCGGTTCTCGAACCCCCGCAGGCCCACCCGCTCCAGCCAGGCCCGCGCCTGCCGCCGTGCCTCCTCCCGGGGCACCCGGCGGAACACCAGCCCCAGCATGACGTTCTCCTCCGCGGTCTTCCACGGCAACAGGACGTCCTGCTGGAACAGGTAACTGGCGCGCCGGTTGATCCCCTCCAGGGGCGAGCCGAACACCTCCACCCGCCCCGCGTCGGGCGGCAGCAGCCCGGCCACCAGGTTCAGCAGCGTGGACTTCCCGCACCCCGTGGGGCCCACTAACGCCACGAACTCGCCCGCGCGGACTTCCAGGTCCACGCGATCCAGCGCCACGTACACCCCGCCGTCGGGCGTCCGGAAGGATCGCCGGCACCCCTGCAGGCGCACCGCGCACGTCCCGGGCGGCGAGGCCAGCTTCACACCACACCCGCCTCCCGCAGCCGGGCGACGTCTTCCGCGGAGAGGCCCAGGAGCTCCTTTAAGACGTGGTCGGTGTGCTCCCCCAGCTCGGGCGCGGGTCCCGGGACCGGTAGCGGGGTCTCCGCGAGGCGTGGCACCGGCCCCTGCATGGTGACACGGCCCACTCCGGGGTTGTCCACCTCCACCAGGGCCCCCCGCGCGCGGTAGTGGGGATCCGCCAGGACCTCGGCGGCGTTGTAGACCGGGCCGCAGGGCACTCCGTGGCGGTCCAGCACGCCCAGCAGCTCTTCCGCGGGCAGCGACCGCACCCACTGGGCGATGGCCTGGTCCAGCTCCGCCTGGTGGGCGCCCCGCGCCTCGTGGGTGGCGTAACGGGGGTCGGCTTTCCACTCCGGCCGGCCCATGGCGTCGCACAGCCTCCGGAACACCCCGTCCGCGTTGGCTGCCACCACCACCCACCGCCCGTCCGCGGTCTCGTACAGGTTGCTGGGGGCCACCCCGGGGAGCACCGTCCCGCTGCGCTCCCGCACCGCGCCGGTCACGCTGCACTCCGCGATCACACTCTCCAGCACCGCCAGCACCGCGTCGGTGATGGCTACGTCCACCACCTGGCCCCGCCCGCCCCGCACCTCCCGCTCCCGAAGGGCCAGCAGTGCGCCCAGCGCCCCGAACATGCCCGCCAGGGTGTCGCCGATGCTAATCCCAAACCGCGGGGGCGGCCGGTCCGGATAGCCCACCAGGTAGCGCAACCCGCCCATAGCCTCGGCCACCGCACCGAACCCCGGGCGGTCCCGGTATGGACCCGCCTGCCCGAAGGCGGAGATCCGCACGTACACCAGCGCGGGGTTACGCTCCAGCAGGACGTCAGGGCCTAGGCCCCACCCCTCCAGGGTCCCGGGCCGGAAGTTCTCCACCAGGACGTCGCAGCGGTCCGCCAACCGTCGGACCAACTCCTGCCCGTCTGGGTGCCGCAGGTCTACCGTCACGCTCTTCTTCCCCCGCGCGATCACGGGCCACCAAAGCGACCGGCCCTGGTACAGCGCCACTCCCCAACGCCGCATGGCGTCCCCCTCCCGCGGGGGCTCCACCTTGATGACCTCCGCGCCGTAGTCCGCCAGCAGCTGGCCGCAGTACGGCCCTGCGATGAAGCTGCCCAGCTCCAGGACCCGGATTCCACTTAGGGGCGCACGGGACCGCATGGTCGCGTCCGTGGGATGGATTCGCAGGAGCCGACCGGGATCCTTCAGCGGGGGTTACACAGCGGTAGAACCTCCGTCCACCGCCAGCACCTGTCCGGTGACGTACCGGGCCGCCTCGGACGCCAGGAACACCACCACGCCCTTCAGGTCGCCCTCGCGTCCCAGCCGCCCCATGGGCACCCGCGACACCACCTGGTCCCCTACCCGCTCCAGCAGCTTCTCGCTCATGCGGGTCGGGAAGAAGCCCGGCGCCACCGCGTTCACCGTGATGCCGAAGGGCGCCAGCTTCACCGCGAGGTCCCGGGTGAGGGCGACCACGCCCCCCTTGCTGGCCGCGTAGCCCACCGCGTCCAGGATCTCCGCGGGCGAACCCACCAGCCCGGCCACCGAGGCCACGTTCACGATCCGTCCCCAGCCCGCGGCCTTCATCACGGGGACCGCCGCCTGCGTGACTAGGAAGGTGCCCGTCAGGTTCACGTCCAGCACGTGCCTCCACCGCTCCAGGGGCATCTCCTCCAGCGGCGCGCCCCAGCTCACGCCGGCGTTGTTCACCAACACGTCCAGGCGGCCGAAACGGTCCACCGCCACCTGGACCAGCCGGCGCGCCTGCTCCGGGTCTGCCACGTCGCAGGCCACCGCGGACACCTCGATCCCTCGGGCCCGCAGGTGGTCCTCGGCGGGGCCCAGCCACTGCGCCCTGCGGGCGGCCACCACCACCCGCGCCCCCGCCTCCCCGAGCCCTTCTGCGATCTCCAGGCCGAGGCCCCGGGAACCGCCGGTCACCACCGCCACCCGTCCTGAGAGGTCAAACAGCTCCCGCACGTGCGCCACGGCTACACCTCCAGCCCCCCCGCCCGAGCCGCCAGCCGCTTCACGCGCTCCAGGTCGTAGTCCATGAGCACGGTGAGCTTCTGCGCTTCCAAGGATCCCTCCGCGTGGATGGCCAGCACCTCCAGGTAACCGCCCAGGTCCGAGGCCGCCAGGTCGCGGATCAGGTTCATCATCCGCAGCCGCGCCTCTCCCGACGTGCCCGCGCGGCCCTGCAGGTAGGGCTCAATGAGCGCCCACACCTCCGGGTTGCTCCGGTCCTCCTCCGCGGGCCCCGTCACCAACAGGCCGCCCGCGATGTCCTGCACGTCCCGGACCGCGTCGTGGTATCCGCGGGCGAAGTAGTACTTCGCCGCGTTGGTGAGGACAACGTTTGGGACAAAGATCCCGTCCACCGTCCTGCCCTCCACGGCCGCGGCCGTGGTGAGCCCCCGGACCGTCTCCGCGTACATCACCAGCCGCGCCAGCTTATCCCGCACGTGCCCCGCCGCGGCGATGCCCTGCGCCTCCGCCATCCACGCGGCAGAACCCACCAGGAGCTCCAGCAGGGGGGTCTTGTACGAGATGGCGGTAAACCGGTGGAATTCCACGAAGGTCTTCGCCAGAGGCCCCGCGTAGGCCCACTGCCCGCACAGGAACACCCGCTCCCACGGCACGAAGACGTCGTCGAACACCGTGAGCGACTCCGTGATCCCGTACCGGCTGCTCAGGGGGTTGTCGAAGGGACTGGTGGCCCCGAAGCCCCGGGGGCTGGCTACGAAGGTCAGGCCCGGCGTGTCCGCGGGGACCGCGAACGCCACCGCGTAGGCGGCATCCCGCTCCGTCATCGCCCGGGTGGGCAGCACCAGGATCTCGTTGCTGTACACGGCGTTGGTGGTGTGGGCCTTCGCCCCCCGCACCACGATCCCGTCGGCGGTCTCACGCACGCAGCGCACGTACAGGTCGGGGTGCGGCTGTTCCGAAGGCCGTCTGCCGCGGTCCCCCTTCACGTCCGTCTGCGCCACGGCCATGGCCAGGTCTCCGTCCCGGCACCGCTCGTAGAACGCCTGGACCCGGGGCAGGAAGGAAGTCCCCAGCTCCCGGTCCATCTCCGCGCACACGATCAGGAGGGCGAACAGCGCGTCAGTCCCGATCTCCTTGATGAGGGGCACGAAGGACCGGGCCTCCCGCGTCACCGTCTCGATGAGGTCCCTCCGCCGCAGCAGGTCGTCCGGGCCGCGCGGCACGTGGAAGTACCGGCTGTACCGCCGCCCCGTCTGCGGGTCCTGCACCACAAAGGTGGGGTCGTCGACCCGCTGGTGCGCCAGCTGGAAGTCGAGGGCACACACGTCCGCGCCCTTCCTCAGGTGCGGGTGAGTGGTGACGTCCTCCACCCGACGGCCCCGGTAGTACACCCGCCGGCCGTCCCGTAGGCTCGCCAGGTACTCCTCCGGGCTGCGCATCCGTCACCCCCTCTGCGCGGTGGTGTTGCCAGACCCCTCCCGGGGCCGGACCCCGTCCAGGAACACAGAGGTCAGCAGTTCCGCCAGCTCCGCGGGCCCCAGGGGGCCGTCCGGCCGGTACCAGTACAGGGTCCAGTTGAGGAGGTTCAGCAGCGCCAGGCGAAGGTAGCGCACGGGCACGTCCGCCCTGACCACCCCCTGCTGCTGGCCCTCCTCCAGGACCCGCATCAGACGCTCCTCGTAGGCGTCCCGCAGCCGCACCAGCGCCTGCCGGCGGCGGCCGGACAGCGACTTCATCTCCGACAACAACACCGCGTACGCGTCCCGGTCCTGGATCATCCACGTGACGTGCACCCTCACGAAATCCCGGAGCTTGTCCAGGGCCGGTCGGGGCGACCGGACCACCGCCTCCACCGCCTCCAGCATCCGTTCCTGGCAGCGGCGGGCGATCTCGTACAGGAGGGACTCCTTGCTGTCCATGTAGTGGTACAGGGACGCGGTCTCCAGCCCCAGGGCCCGCGCCAGATCACGGATGCTGGTGGCGGAATACCCCTTCGCGTGGAACAGCCGGGCCGCCACCTCCAAGAGGCGGTCCCGGTTGGCCCCCCCGCGGCTCCGGGGTTGAGTCGACCGATCGATCGTTAGACTGTCTCGACGCCGCACCGCGCGCTCCTGAGCCGGCCCAGCCCTATCATACAGGACGGGCGAGGGGGGCTAGGGAGTCTTGCCGAGGGCTGCCTGCACCGCTTCCACCAGTTCCCGGAGGGTGTACGGCTTGCGCAGAAACCCCGCGACCCCCTGGCGCAGGATGCTGGCCGCGGTCCCCTCGTCCATGTACCCGCTGCTCACCAGCACCCGCACGTCCGGGTCGATGGTCCGCAGGGCGTCGAACACCGCGCGGCCATCCATGCCGGGCATCACCATGTCCAGGATGACCAGCTGGACGTGCCCCGCGTGCTCCCGGTACAGACGGACGCCGTCCACCCCGCTGGTGGCCACCAGCACCCGGTAGCCCCGTCGCGCCAGCGCGTCCCGGATGAGCTGACACAAAGCTTCCTCGTCGTCCACCACCAGGAGGGTGGGACCCTGCGGCTCTTCCATCGCCCCGGCCTCCGGCTGAGGCCACAGGTGGGGCCGAGGATTCGGGGGACCCGACGGAGGCGCTAGCAGGAGCCGGCGGAGGGGGCTTCCGGCCGCAGTGCGGCCGGCCTCCCCCACCGGCCAGGGAGCGGTGCGGCGGTACGGCATACACCTCCGGTGGGAGCAACAACGGTGCCACCCGGCACCGCTCAGGGCCAAGAGAGGTATTCCCGCAAGGAAGATCGTGGTAGCGGGGGCAGGATTTGAACCTGCGACCTCCGGGTTATGAGCCCGGCGAGCTACCTGGCTGCTCCACCCCGCGTCGCCAAACTCTAGTATAGCCGGCGGCCCGTTCCGGTCAAACCTGCTCACTCGTACCGCAGGGCCTCGATGGGGTCCAGGCGGGCGGCCCGCCACGCGGGGTACACCCCGAAGGCCACACCGACGAGGACCGAGAAGCTGAAGGCCAGCACCACCACCGGCAGCGCCGCGGCGGCCGTGGGAGCCTGGTCCAGCAGCCGCGCGGCGATGGCCCACGACGCTACCAGTCCCAGCCCCATACCCAGAACACCACCCACCAGGCTGATGACCACCGCCTCCACCAGGAACTGCGCCAGGATGTCCCAGCGCTTGGCGCCCACGGCCTTGCGGATGCCGATCTCCCGGGTCCGTTCCGTCACGGACACCAGCATGATGTTCATGATCCCGATGCCCCCCACCACCAGGGAGACGGCGGCGATGGAGGACAGCGCCACCGTGAGCACCCGCAGGATCGCGTCCAGGGCACCGAGGAACTGACTCTGGGTGAGGACGGTGAAGTCCTCCTCGCCGTGCTCGCGGCGGAGCACCCGCTCCACCTCCCGCTGCGCCCGCAGGACGGAAGCCGTGTCTTGCGCCTTCACGAACAGAAACGAGGCGTAGTTCACCGAGAACAGCAGTTGAGCCGTGCTGAAGGGAACGTAGGCGCGGTCGTCCAGATCCACGCCCAACACCTGCCCCTGGGGGTGCACGACGCCCACCACTTCGAAGGCGCGGCCGTTGATCACCACGCGCCGCCCCACGGCCAGCTCCGGGGCCCGGAACAGCCGGCGAGCTAGGGTCGGACCCAGGACCACCACCCGCTTGCGCCGCTCCTCGTCCGCCTCCGAGAGGAACCGGCCCAGCTGCAGGCGCAGCGCCCGCACCTGCAGGTAGCTGGGGGTGGTCCCGATCACGGTGGTCACCTCCCGGCGGCCACCGCCCGTCACCTCGATGGAGGTCTGCAACCAGGGCGCCACCGCCGCCACCGCGCGGGCCTCGCGCTGGATCGCCTGGGCGTCCGAGAACGTCAGGGTGAACCGGCCCTCCTGGGTGGCGAACTGCTGGCCCTCCTCCGCCTTCCCCGGGAGCACCCACAGGAGGTCCGGGCCGAGGCTGGCGAACTCCCCCACCACCCGGCTGCGGGCCGCCTGCCCCACGGAAACCAGGGTGATCACCGCCGCCACGCCGATCACCACGCCCAGGGTCGTCAGGACCGACCGGAGGGGGTTGGCCCGCAGCGCCTCCAACGCGACCCGCAGCGCCTCCAGCAACCCCACAGCTACGGCCCCTCCGGTTCCCCAGGCATCTGGCGCAGCACCTCGCGTGCGTCTCGGGGCGACCGCACGGGCTCGTCCCGCACCACCCGGCCGTCCCGCAGGGTGACGATGCGACGCGCGTGTTCCGCCACCTCCCGGTCGTGGGTCACCAGGGCGATGGTGACGCCCGCCTGGTTCAGCTCCTGGAACAGGGCCAGCACTTCCTCCCCGGACCGGCTGTCCAGGTTGCCAGTCGGCTCGTCCGCCAAGACGATGGCGGGGTGGTTGGCTAGCGCCCGGGCTACCGCCACCCGCTGCTGCTGGCCGCCCGACAGCTCCCGAGGGCGGTGGTACAGCCGGTCTGCCAGCCCCACCCGCGCCAGCAACTCGGCGGCGCGGCGACGGCGCTCGGCCCGGGGCACGCCCGCGTACAGCAGGGGCAGCTCCACGTTCTGCAGGGCCGTCAGGCGGGGCAGCAGGTTGAACGTCTGGAACACGAAGCCCACCTTCCGGTTGCGCACCTCACTGAGCGCGTCGTCGCTGAGGTATCGGGTGTCCTGCCCCTCCAGCAGGTACGCGCCGTCCGTGGGGCGGTCGAGGCAGCCCACGATGTTCAGCAGGGTAGACTTGCCGGAGCCCGAAGGCCCCATGACGGCCACAAACTCGCCGGACTCGATCTGCAGCCGGACTCCGCGCAAGGCGCGGACTTCCACCGAACCCAAGCGGTAGACCTTGGTGACGTCCCGGAGCTCGACGACGGAGCTCACCGCACCGACCGCACCCGGACCCGCTGCCCGTCCCGCAGCCTGCCGGGTTCCGCCACGACCACGAGGTCGCCCTCCCGCAGGCCGTCCAGGACAACGACCTGGTCCTCGTTGCGCTCGCCGGTCTTCACCGACCGGACCCGCACCACCCCGTCTTCCACCCGGTACACCTGGCTTCCACCGTCCGCGGCCGACACCACCGCCTCCAAGGGCACCAGCAGGGCGCCGGGCACCCGGCGGATCACAAGGTCCACATCCACCCCGGTTCCGACCCGAAGGGGGGTGCGGGCCTCCAGGTCCAGCCGGACACGCACCACCCGAGTGCCTACCTTGGTGTCCACCTGGCCCGCGATCTGGACGACCCTCGCTGGGACCGCCACACCCGGGTAGGCGTCGGCGGTGATCCGGGCGCGCTGGCCCACCCGAACCTTCCCCACGTCCGCTTCCTCCACCTCCGCCACCACCCACCGGCTGGCGTCCGCGAGGGTGAGGACCGGAGCGGCCGGTGAGACCACAGCCCCCTCCCGCAGGTACACCCGGGTCGCCTGACCCGCAAAGGGCGCCCTCAGCACAGCCCGCGCCAGCCGTTCCTCCGCCGCCCTGCGGGCAGCCCGGGCCTGCGCCGCGCGCTCGAGGGCCGCCAGGGCCACAGCCCGTGCCTGGTCTAAACCGGCGGTGGTGGCCTGCAGCGCGGCCTCGGCCTGACGCAGCTGGGAGGCGGCGGCCTGGCGGGCGGCCTCGGCCTGGCGCACCTGCTCCCGCGCGGCGGCCACCGCCTCCCGCGATGGCCCCGCCCTCACGCGATGCAGCTGGGCCTGTGCCTGCTGGAGCTGCGCCAACAGCGCATCGTGTTGGGCACGAGCGGCCTCCACCTGCGCCCGGCTGGTAGCGCCTTCCCGGTGCAGCCGCTCCTGCGCCTCCAGGACCTGGCGGGCCTGCTCCCATGCGGCCTGCGCGGACTTCACCGCGGCTTCCGCCTGCCGGACGTCCTCGGGCCGCGGGTTCGCCACCAGCTCCGCCAGCCGCGCCTGGGCCCCACGTAAGGCCGCCTCCGCCTGCTGCACCTGGGCGCGCGCCGCGTCTGTGGCCGCCTGGGCCCTGCGGACCTCTTCCAAGGCTGCCCGCACCTGGGCCTGCGCCCTCAGGGCCTCCCCCTCCGCCGCCCGCTGCGCGTGGCGGGCCTGTTGTGCGTCGGCCTCCAGCTCACCGGCTTCCAGGGCTGCCACCACCTGCCCCGGTGCCACCTGCTGGCCCTCTGCCACCACCCACCGCAGGCGCCCGGGTACCTGGAAGGCCAGATCCACCGCCCGCGCCTCCACCACGCCGGACACGGCCAGCGTCACCTCCAGATCGCCCCTGCGCACCCGCACCGCGTCTACAGCTTCCGGCGCCCGCGGGAACCCCAGCCCCAGGGACCACAGCACGCCGGCCGCCGCGGCCAACACCACGAGGAGGAGTCCCAGTTTGGTCCGCACAGCCTAGCCCCGTTTCATGCTCAACCGACGAGAGGTGCCGCTGGTCGAAGGCCTACAGGTGCAGGACTACGCCCCACAGGAGGTCGGCCTCGCTGGCCACCACCTCCGCGAGCTCCAGAACCTCCACCACCGTTTCCAGCACCAGGGCACCCCCGCAGATCACGTCCGCCCGCTCGGGCAGGAGGCCCGGCAGGCGTCGGCGCAGGCACAGAGGCATCGTACACAGTCCCCGTGCCAGCGAGCGCAACCGGCTCGCGGACAGACGGTGGCCGTGGACGCGGTCAGGGTCGTAGGGATCCAGGCTCAGGTCCACCGCCGCCAGGGAAGTCACCGTGCCCCCCACACCCACGGCCACCCGGGGGCCCGCCAGGGCGTGCCGGTGGGGCCTCAGGCAGTCCGCCACCTCCTGTCGGGCCGCGAGCGCTTCCACCTCCGTGGGTGGGTCCGCGTGCAGGTAGCGTTCCGTGAGTCGCACGGAGCCCACCGGCAGACTGACCCTGTACCGCACCTGTTCGCCGCTCCCGCACACCAGCTCGGTGCTGCCGCCCCCCACGTCTACTGCCAGTACGGGGTCCGCGACATCCGGAACTCCCGCGCGGACCCCCCGGTAGCCCAGCTCTGCCTCCTCCTCCCCGGTGAGCACCCGGAGCTGGATGGGCTTCAGGTCCCGGATCAGGGTGGAGCGGTTGGCCGCCTCCCGTACCGCGCTCGTTCCCACCACCGTCACCCGCTCCGCCCCCGCCTGCTCCGCCAGGCGCCAGAACGTCCGCACGGCACGGACGGTCCGGCCGATGGCCTGCGGCAGGAGCAGCCCGGTGCCATCCACCCCCTCGCCCAGGCGGGTGACCTCTAGCCGGCGCAGGACGGGGCGCACCCCCCCGTCCTGCACGTCCGCCACGAGGAGGCGCACGGAGTGGGTCCCGACGTCGATGGCCGCACGTCGCACCGGGGACCAGTCTAGACCATCTCGAGAACTGGAGAGGTGCCGGCCTGCCCTGCGGGGACACGCCCCGGGGCCGCAGCTACTCTTCCAGGCGGGCCAGGAGGCGGTCGAGCCGGGCGCGGAGGGCGTCGGGGACGGTCTCCTGGCAGCAGCGCCGCACGAACAGGCGCAGAGCGTCCTCGAACCGGTAGTGATCCAGGCAGCCCGGGCAGTCCTCCAGGTGAGCCCGGAGTTGCGCGCAGGCCGCCGCGTCCAGCTCGCCGTCCAGGAAGGCCCACAGCTTGGCCTCGAACTCCCTACAGTCCAACGGCCGCGCCCTCCCCGGCGGTGGTGATCCGGTGGTGGGACCGCACGTAGTCCCACAGCTTCCGCTGCAGCAGCCGCCGGCCTCGGAACAGCCGGGACATCACCGTGCCCATGGGGATCCCCAGGATGTCCGAGATCTCCCGGTAGGAAAACCCCTGCAGGTCCGCCAGGATCACCACGCTTCGGAAGTGGTCCGGCAGGGACTCCAGCGCCTCGCGGACCTCATGCTCCATCACCCGCTCGAGCAGCTTCTCAGGGTCGCCCGCCCTGCGGAGCAGCTCCGACTCCTGCACCTTGCTGTAGAGGTAGAAGTCGCCCACGTCCTCCACGTCGGTGGTTTCGGGCTCCCGGGAGGTCTTGCGGTAGCGGTCGATGTGGGCGTTCATGAGGATCCGGAACAGCCACGCCCGCGCGTTGGTCCCCTCCTGGAAGGTGTGGAAGGACCGCCAAGCCTTCAGCAGGGTCTCCTGCAGGAGGTCCTCCGCGTCCGCCCGGTTGCGGGTGAGGCGCAAAGCGGCTCCGTAGAGGCCGTCCAGGTGCTCCCGCACCAGAGCTTCAAAGCGGGCGCGATCCCGCTCGGGTCCCGGTGCGCCGTCGGCCCCGGAGGGGTGGGCAAGACGGGCCAGCTTTTCCTCCGCCACCGGCGTCCCCATGGAACGTCCGCAACAAACGAGGAACAGGGCCCTCCTGGACAACGCACCCCTGGGGCTCTGTCCCCCGTAGCCCACTCGGTCGGGCACGACCCGCGTTTCCAGGAAAACCCTGTTCCCGATCGTGTTCCGAACCGATGCCGCTTTTCCAGGTTGATTATAGCACGGGCCGCGCCCGCTGTCTGTCGACCGAGGTGCGAGAGGGCACGGGGAAGGCGGGTAGCAGGTCCGCGAGGGTGGTGTTCCGGAGGACCTCGTCCGTGGCCTCCTTCAGGCGCAGCCACAGGGGCCGGAGCCCGCAGCCGTGGGCGTACGTGCAGTCAGGGTCGTCGCGGTCCACACACTCCCACGGGGACGTGGTGCCCTCCAGGACCAGGAACACCTCGTGGAGCCGGATGGCCTCCGGGGGCCGCGCCAGCCGGTGGCCCCCGTGGGGGCCGCGCTTGCTCACCACCAAGCCGGCGCGGCGCAGCTGCGCCAGCAGCTGGTTCAGATACGGCTCCGGCAGGCCCTGGCGACGGCCGATGTCGTGGGTCTGCACCGGCCCCTCGTGGCCGAACAGGGCCAGGTCGATGAGGGCGCGCAGGCCGTACTCGGCCCGAGTTGAGAACCTCACCCCACGCTCAGCTCCAGCTCCCGGTAGCGGCCGTCCAAGATCCGGTAGGCCCGGACCTCCGGCGGCTCGCTGGCCAGGGACACGATCACGTACACGGCAAACGGGTCCACCGCGCGGGCCACGTCCGTGCGGGACGGCACCGCCGGGGTCGCCGGGTGCGAGTGGTAGTAGCCGAGCACCTCCAGCCCTTCCTCGTCCGCCTCCCGGTACGCCCGCAGCAGCTCGTGCGGGTCCATCCGGTACGTGTACGGGCTGCGGTCCGCGTTGGCCACGGGCCGCACGCGTTCCACCCTCCCGTCCCGTCCCGCCAGGACACCGCAGCACTCGTTGGGCGCTTCCTCCCGCGCGTGCGCCACCATGGCCTCCAGGTGAACCCGGCTCAGCCGCAACCGCTCGGCCTCGGCGGCTTGGGTCCGCGTGTCAGCTCCCCGGTCTGCCACGTCACCAAAATACCACACCGCGCGCTGCCGGGCCGCCTACACGTCCCGCCACAGGGCGGTGCTCAGATACCGGTCCCCTCCGTCGGGCGCCAGCGCCACCACCAGCCCCTCCCGCAGGTCTCTGGCCACCTGCAGGGCTGCCCACACCGCGGCACCGGTGGAAGCCCCCACGAACATCCCCTCCTCCCGCGCCAGGCGCCGCGCCATGGCGTACGCCGCCTCGGTGCTCACCCCGATCTTCCGGTGGTGGACCGAGGGGTCGTAGATCCCGGGCCGGATGGAGCTGGCGATGTGCTTCAGCCCCTCGATCCCGTGCAGCGGATCGTCCGGCTCCACCGCCACGATTTCGATCTCGGGGTTCGCTTCCCGCAACCGTCGCCCCACGCCCACCACGGTGCCCGTGGTACCCAGGGTGCCCACGAAGTGGGTGATCCGGCCCTCCGTCTGCGCGAGGATCTCCGGCCCGGTGGTGTCGTAGTGGGCCTTCCAGTTGGAGGGATTGTTGTACTGGTCGGGCTTGAAGTACCGGTCCGGGTCCTCCTCTTGGATCCGCCGGGCCAGCAGGATGGCGCCGTCCGAGCCCTCCAGGGGGTCGCTGAACACCAGCTCCGCCCCGTACGCCCGGATCATGCGCTTCCGCTCCTCGCTGGCGTTGGCAGGCATCACCAGCTTCACCCGGTAGCCCTTGGCCGCTCCGATCATGGCGTACGCGATGCCCGCGTTCCCCGAGGTGGAGTCCAGCAGCACCTTGTCGGGGGTCAGCAGCCCCGCGCGTTCCGCGTCCTCGATCATCCTCAGGACGGGCCGATCCTTCACCGAGCCCCCAGGGTTGAACCACTCCGCCTTCACGCACACCTCCACGCCCTCCGGAAGCCCTCGGGTGACCCGGCGGAGGCGCAACAGGGGCGTGTTGCCGATGCGCTGCAGCAGGTCCTCCCCGATCCTCGGGATCTTCGTCTCGAACCGGTAGGCCACGCTCCGCACGCTCCTTCGCTCCGTCACTCGTCGAACAGGATCGTGGGCTCCAGGTAGGATCGGACTCGCCCCTCCCGCAGCTGCTGCTGGATCCACGCCCGCAACCACGCGTTCTTCTCCTCCACCGACCCGCGCCGGAGGACCACCTCCAGGGGGAGGTTCACCCGCAGGGCCCGGCCGGGGACGATGTGCCGCGTCACACCCGCAGGCAGCTTCGCGGAGTTGCGGGCAAGCTCCAGGATCTCCTCCTTCCGGAACCGCCCGAAGGCCACCAGGGCCTGCGCGCCGCCGTACCGCGCGGTCAGCTCCTCGAAGTCCTCGGAATCCACGCGGTGGTAGACCGCACGGCCACGGTAGGCGGCCACCAGCCGCCGCAGGCGGTCCGCGTCTTCCACGAGGTCGGGGGCCCGCGGCACCCCCTGGGCGATCCCCCCCACCCGCACGTACGCCACGAGCTCCCCGCGGGCCAGACGCCGGGAGGCGTCGTCCGGATCGGTCGCCTCCACGGGCAGCCCCTCCCCTAACCGGTCCGGGAAACCCTCCGGCACCGTCACCAGCAGGTGGTGCCACCGGTCCAGGACCACCGACGGCTCGGCGTAGGGGACCACCTGCACCAGCAGGTGCGGCGCTCCCAGCTGCTCCAACGCGGTGACGCGGTTGGCGCCGTCCAGCACCACCGCCCGGCCGTCGCCCAGCGCAGCCACCAGGGGCGGGTTCCGCAGCACCGCCTCCTCCTTGAGCCGGCGCACCAGCCGTTCGACCCGCCCGGGGTCGTGCTCCTCGTGCAGCAGGACCCGGAAGGTGGGGAAGAAGCGCAGGTCCGGGAGCGGCACCCGTCCGGTAGCCGGAGGGCTGCCCCGTGTCTGCGGCGCCCCGGGACTCACGGCCTTCCTCCTCCCCAGACCCCCGGGCCCGTCCGGGGCCTTACGCGGGCCACGCCAGGGCTAGGGATGGATCCCCGCTCAGCGACAAAGGCACCTCCGGGGGCTCCCGCCTGCCATGGCGGGAATGATGGACACCTCGTCCTCGTCCCCCACGGGGGTCTGCTGTCCCTGCAGGGTCCGGATCTCGGAGCCGTTCACGAACACGTTGATGAACGCCCGTACGGAGCCGTCCTCGTCGCACAACTGAGCCCGCATCCCCGGGAACCGCTCGTCCAGGGCACGCAACACGTCCGCCACTGTGCCCGGGGGGACCTCGACCCGAGACGCGCCCCCAGTCAGCCGGCGCAGGGGTGCGGGCAGGTAGACCGTTGGCATCCCTCAGCACCTCCTCGCGGGTCCACCGGCAGGCCAACAGTTCGGCCGCCTAGGCAGCAGTCTATCACGGCGACGAGGGAAGTCTTCACTCCGCGGGTGTATGCTTGTAGGGTGGGGCGGTTGCCGGTTCCGGGAGACCCGCTGGTGGGGCGGGGACGGGAGCTTGCGGAGCTCCGCATGCTGCTTTTGGACTCAGGGGCACGGCTGCTGACCCTGACCGGGCCGCCCGGAGTGGGAAAGACCCGACTCGCGGTGGAGTGCGCCCACCGGTGTGCGGAGGCGTTCCCGGATGGAACTGCCTTCGTGGACCTCGCGCCCCTCCCGGAGCCCTCCCTGGTGATGTCGGCTGTGGCCCGGGTTTTGGGGATCCGAGTTCCTCCGGGGCAGCCGCCGGTGGAACGCCTCGGCACGGCCCTGTGGAAGAAGCAGCTGCTGCTCGTGCTGGACAACTTCGAGCACCTGCTGGAGGCAGCCGCGAACGTGGCTCACCTCCTGGAGGCGGTCCCGGGCCTCCGGGTGCTCGCCACCAGCCGCGAACCCCTGGGACTGCGGGGGGAGCACCGGTTCAGCGTCTTTCCCCTCGAAGTGCCCGACCTCCGCGACCTCCCGGAGGTGGATCGCCTCGTCCGGATCCCTTCCGTGGCCCTCCTCGTGGACCGCGTGCGGGCCGTGGACCGCACCTTCCGGCTCGATGCAGAAAACGCCCGGGCGGTGGCCGAGCTGTGCGTGCGACTGGACGGGCTTCCCCTTGCCCTGGAGCTCGCGGCGTCCGCGTTCGCGTGGCTTCCGCCACAGACGATCCTGGAGCGCCTGGACCACCGGCTTTCCCTGCTGAGCCGCGCGGCCCGCGACCTCCCCGAGCGCCATCGGACCCTGCGCGCCGCGGTGGGGTGGAGCTATGCCCTGCTTCCGCCCGGGTTGCAGCGGGTCTTCCGGCGGCTGGGCGTCTTTCGGGGGGGCTGGACCGTGGAAGCTGCGGCCGCGGTGTGCGACGTTCCTGCGGAGGAGATGCTGGAGGCCGTGGCCTCGCTGCAGGACAAGAGCCTCGTGGAGCGGGCACCGCAGCCGATGCGGTTCCGGATGCTGGAGTCCGTCCGGGGGTTTGCCCTGGAACAGCTCGCGCTGAGCGATGAGGTCGAAGATGCGGAGGTCCGGCATGCCCATTTCTACCTTGCGCTCGCAAAACGCTGCGATGCGCAGATGGCAGGCCCCGTGCAGGCCGAGACCCTGGACCGGCTGGAGGCCGAGCACGACAACCTCCTGGCGGCGATACAGAGGTTCTTAAACCGCGCGGACACCTCCTCCGCGCTCGGCTTAGCGGGTGCCCTGGGGGAGTTCTGGGCCCTGCGCGGGTACTGGACAGAGGGCCGGATGTGGCTCGGGCGCATCCTGGAGCGCGGAGACGGGGAACCTCTCTCGCGGGCCCGGGCCCTGCGGGCGCTGGCGTTACTGGCCTGGGTGATGGACGACCTGGGGGAGGCGGAAACCCGGGGACAGGCGGCCCTGGAGGGGTTCAGCGCGGCGGGGGATGCGCTGGGGATCGCCTCCACCCTGAGGATCCTCGCCCACGTGGCCCGGGCCCGGGGGAACTGCCGCCGCGCGGCTTCCTACCTGGAGGAGGGGCTCCGGCGCTACCGGGAGATGGGACACCCCTGGGGGGTGGCGGTCTCGTGCTCCAGCCTCGCCCTTGTGGCGCTCGCGGAGGGAAAGCCGAAGCCGGCCCGGGGTCTGCTCGGGGAGGCCATGGTCCTGTACCGGCAATGCGGGGACCCATGGGGCGTGGCCGTCTGTCTGCAGGAGATGGGCCAGCTCGCTCACCAGCAGGGCCGCCACGAGGAGGCCCGAGAGCTCCTGGAGCAGGGCCTTGAGCGGTTCCGGGAGCTCCAGGACAAGATCGGGATCGCCCGAACCCTTGCGGATCTCGGGGCCACCACGCGGGCGATGGACCGTCCTACGGAGGCGGTACAGTGGTATCGTGCTGGCCTCGCCCTCCAGTGGGACCTGGGATCCCGTAGGGGGATCGCGGAGTGCTTAGAGGGGCTTGCCGTGCTCGCGAGGGATCCACGAGCCGCGGCCCGGTGGCTTGGGGCGGCGGAGGGCCTGCGAAGCCAGCTGAGCTCTCCGCCTCCGGTCCCCCAACGCGCAGCCATCGAGGCCGCCTCCCACCGGGCCCGGGCATTCCTGGGTGCTTTTGGGTTTGAGGTGGAGCGCACGAAGGGAAGGGTGCTACCGCTTGCGGAGGTGGTGCGGGAGGCTCTCGCGGAGAAGCGAAACGTGCACCTCTCGCCGCGGGAACAGGAGGTGGCGAGCTGGATCGCCCGGGGCCTCACGAACCGCGACATCGCCACAGAGCTCGGGGTCTCCGAGCGCACGGTCGACAGTCACGTGCTGCACATCCTCAACAAGCTTGGCTTCCGATCCCGGGCCCAGATTGCCGCATGGGCCGTGGAGCAGGGAATCGCCTCCTCCGCGGGCACCGCGTACGGTGGGGAGGGGGCGGTCGGGAAGTCCTAGCTCTGAAGCTCCCGGAAGATCCCGAGCGCAGTCCGCCTTTCCACGGATGTTCTGCCGCTGTCCTCTCCCCTATGCTTCGAGTGTCCTTGCACCTCCCTGGAGGCCATCCATGCCGCTGTACATCGCGGACTGCGACGTTCCGGGCATTCCCCCGGAGCAGGTGCGGGATCTGGCGGTGCGCGCCCGCGCCGCGTGCGAGGAAGCGGCCCAGGGCACCGGGGTGCACTACCTCCTGACCCTCTGGATCCCCGCGGACTGGCGGGTCATGGTCCTCTTTCAGGCGCAGAGTGCCGACGCGGTCCGGGCCGTCTGCCAGGTGGCGCGCACCCCGCTCCTGCGGGTGGTGGAGGTTGTGGAGGTCTGTGGGACCTAGAGAGGGCGATATCCGCCTTTTCACGGATGGCGGGATCCATCGCGTGGGCTACCCTGCACCCACAAGGCTCAGAGGAGGTGGTCGGTATGGTCCGGTGGCACCGCGGTCTCGCCGTCGCGGCCGTGGTGGCCCTGGTGTTGGTGGCTCCACCACCCGCTAAGGCCCAGGCTCGCACGTGGACGGTGGTGGCCGGAGGACTCACGCGGGACGGGAGCGTGTGGTCCAACGCGTTCCACCCAAGGGAGGTGGACGTCACGGTAGGGGACGTGGTGGAGTGGCAGTTCGCGGGCTTCCACAACGTGGCCTTCGCGGGCGGGGGCAAGCTCCCGACGCTTGTGGTGATGGAGGACAAATCCGCATTCCTCAA
>JAVKKH010000015.1 GCA_031296405.1 Candidatus Tepidifontimicrobium thermophilum | reverse complement strand
GTCCAGCCGTGCGGCTTCCAGAGCGGAACGGGTCTGCGCCCGAGACAGGACCCTCACGGAGCCCTCTTCCCTCAGGCGCGCCACGACACGGTCCGTGACGATTTCCGAGGCGGACGGCCAGCCGATGGATACGGCGAAGTCCACCACCATGACGGTGGGCCGGTCCTCCTGGCCGGGGGTTGGGCTTTGCAGGCTGGCCAGCAGCAGAGTTGCCAGGACTGCCAGAACCGCTCCGCGCATGGCGCCCCCTCTACCCATTCCAGACCTTGGAGCTGGCACCCCTCAGGTGGAAGTATACTCCGCAGGAAGTTCGGGCCGGTAGGTCTAGCGGGTTGCAGGCGGTGTCAACCCTCGTAAGGGGAGGGCGGCGTCCAGACGCGCAGCCACTCTGCGAGATCCAGCAGCTTCCTCGCGGCCGCCGTCCCCTCAGCGCCGCGCATCCCGGCTGCGCTTCGGCGATCGGCCCCGCCCTGTCGAGTCCGCGATCGCCGTCGTGAGCTAACGCTGCCACTCCTCGTACGGGCTGTCAAGTAAGAACAGGTCTGCCCGGTACACCTCCGCCCCTCAGAGGAGGGCGCCGGACGCGGCGCAGCTGCGGCGCCTCCTTCCTCGGTGCGCTCTCGTTCAGCAGCTGGAGTTCGGTCCGCGGGAGGCGATCGGTCAGCTGGCGCGAGCAGGGACCTGCTGTTCTGCCGTCGGACGGCAGCCTCGGCTAGCGGACGCCGAGCAGGTCGGGGAACCACAGGGACAGGGCCGGGCAGTACGTGAGCAGCAGCAGGACTACCACCAGGGACGCCAGCAGGGGGAGCACAGCCCTGGCGATCTGGCCCAGGGGGGCTTTGGCGATGTGGGAGGCCACGTACAGGTTCAGGGCTACGGGTGGCGTGAGGGTGCCGATGGACAGGTTGACGGCCATCACCACCCCAAACCACACGGGGTCCCAGCCGAACTTCGCCATCACGGGCATCAGGATGGGAAGGAACACGTAGAAGATGGAGATGGCGTCCAGGGCCATCCCCGCCAGCAGGAAAAGGCCGTTCAGGAGGAGCAGAAGGACGTAGGGGCTGTCGGTGAGGCCGGCCACCGCCTTGGCGGCTTGGTCCATGACGCCGAGGGTGGCGCCCGTCCAGGAGTACAGGCCCGCGAAGGCCACCACGGACATGACCACGGCAGAGGCCACGCCCGCCTCGAGGAAGGTGTCGTACAGGTCCCGCAAGGTCACGTTCCGCTGGACCACGAGGCCCACAAAGAGCCCGTAGGCCACGCCCACCACCGCGGCCTCCGTGGGGGTGAAGATCCCGCTGTAGATCCCACCCAGGATGACCACGGGGGCCAGCAGGCCCCACTTGGCGTCCCAGGTGGCCCGGGCGATCTCGGGCAGGGTACCCCAGCGGTCTCCGCCCCAGCCCCGGCGCCGGCTGATGAGGTAGACGGGGATGGCTAGGGCCGCCCCCATCAGCAGGCCGGGTACCACGCCGGCGGCGAACAGCCGGGGCACGGAGGTCTGGGTGATGACCCCGTAGACCACGAAGGCGACGCTGGGCGGGATGAGGACGTCGGTGGTGGCAGCGGCGGCCACCACCGCAGCCGCGAAGCTGACGTCGTAGCCACGGCGGACCATGGCGGGGATCATGAGGGTACCGATGGCCGCGGTGTCCGCGGGGCCGGTCCCCGAGATGGCGCCGAACAGCACGCAGCCGCCCACAGCCACGAGGGCCAGGCCACCGGGGACCGGGCCGATGAGGAGACTCAGCAGGTCCACCAGCTTGCGGGACACGCCGACCCGGTCCAGGACGTAGCCTGCGAGGATGAAGAACGGGATGGCGAGGAGGGGGAACTTGGCGATGTTGGAGTACACGTTGGCCGCCATCACCTGCACCCCGAGCCCGTGGGTCCACAGAAACGCCAGGCCAGCGGCACCCACTGCGGTCAGGATCGGCGCGCCCAGGGCCAGCAGGAGCACGAACAGGCCGAAGAAGGCCAGGGTCGCGGTCATCCGCGCAAGGAGCGGTCCACGTGGAGCGCTGCCTGCAACGCCCGGAGGACCATCACCACAGCGAGCACGGGGACCCCGAGGGTGTACCACCACTGGGGCAGCGCCAGGGCTTCCGTGGTGGAACCCAGCTGCTGCTCCAGGCGGACCTGCTGGACGCCGTAGTAGGCCAGGGCGACGCACAGCACGCCGGTCGCTGCCGTGGAGACCCACAGGGCCGCGCGCCGGCCGCGCCGGGGGAGGTGGTCCACCACGAAGGTGAAGGCCAGGTGGGCGCCCCGGCGGAAGGCCACGGAGGCGCCCAGGAGGGTGGCCCACACGAAGGCGGCCAGGACGATCTCTTCGGTGAAGGCCAGGGCGTAGCGCAGGAAGTACCGGGTGATCACGTTGGCAAACGCGATGCCGAACATGGCCACGAAGAGGAGGACGAGCCCCGCCTCCTCGAAGACGTCCAGCCAGCGCCCCGGTACTCCTGCGCGGCCGTTCCGCGACACGTGCTCCCCCTGGCTAGCGGGTGTTCTGCACCACCTTCTCCGCGGCCTCCACCAGGGTGCGGCCGATCTCCTGCTTCCACTTGCGATACACGGGCAGGGTGGCCTGCCGGAAGGCCTCCACCTCCTCCGGGGTCAGCACGATGACCTCCATCCCGTTCTTGCGGAGGGTCTCCAACGCCTCCAGGGAGCCCTCCAGGCCGGCCCGGGCCTCCCGCTTCTGCCGGGCCATCACCTCCAGGGCGGTGCGCCGGACGATGTCCTTGTCCTGGGCAGAGAGGGCGTCCCAGGACTGCTTGGACATGCCCAGGATCAGGGGGTCCACCACGTAGTTCCACACCGTGATGTACTTCTGGGTGGTCCACAGCTTGAAGGGGATGATCACGGAGTTCACCGGGTTCTCCTGACCGTCCACGGTCCCCTGCGCGAAGGCCGTCTGCGCCTCCGCCCAGTTCATGCTCACGGGGTTGGCGCCCAGGAAGCGGAAGATGTCGATGAAGATGGGCGAGCCCACCACCCGGATCTTCAGGTTCTGCAGGTCCGCGGGCCTGCGCACCGGCCGGACGGAGTTGGTGAGCTGGCGGAAGCCGTTCTCGCCCCAGGCGAGGGGGACGACCCCCTTGGACTCGATGATCTGGAACAGCCGCTTGCCCACCTCGCTCTGCTGGACTGCGTCCAGGGCCCGGTAGGCTTTGTCCCCGGGGAACAGGAAGGGCAGGGAGAACAGGTTCAGCTCCTTGACCTGAGGGGACCAGTTGATGGTGGACCCGATGGCAAAGTCCGCCACCCCCTGGACCAGGAGGAGGAACTCCGTGGTCTGCCGACCTGCGAACAGCTGTCCGGCGAAGTAGGGTTTCACGTTGATCCGGCCCTGGGTGCGCTCCCGCACGAGTTCCGAGAACCGCGTGGCCGCCTCTCCCCACGGACCCGCGGGGCCGACGACCACGCTCATCTTGAACTCGGGCTTGTACTGGCCGGGCGCTGACGCGGCCAGCAACCCCACGACCAGCAACGCGATAGCCAGCGCGCTCGGGCGCCTCACGTTCGTCCACCCCCTTGAGGTTGTGGTGCGAAAAGAAGCCTTTTCCCCTATTCCTCGTCGGGACGCTCACCTCCTCCCGGTGTCTGACACCGCCGCCAGAGGCCGCTACACTGGGTGTGGAAACCCCCAAGGACCTGGAGGGAAGCCAATGCGCAGGTGGGTCTACATGTTCTGGGAGGGCGACGCCCAGATGAGGGACCTGCTGGGTGGAAAGGGGGCCGGCCTTGCGGAGATGACCCGGATCGGGGTCCCTGTGCCGCCGGGTTTCACCGTCACCACGGAGGCTTGCCGGGAGTACTACCGCCTGGGCCGTCAGTTCCCGCCCGGGCTGTGGGAGGAAGTCCAGGACGCCCTGCGGGAGGTGGAGGAGCGCATGGGGCGGCGGTTCGGGGACCCGGACCAGCCGCTGCTGGTGTCCGTGCGCTCCGGGGCCAAGTTCAGCATGCCCGGGATGATGGACACCGTCCTGAACCTGGGGCTGAACGACCGGACGGTAGAGGGCTTGAGCCGCATGGCACAAGACCCGCGTTTCGCGTACGACGCGTACCGCCGCTTCCTCCAGATGTTCGGGCGTATCGTCCTCGGCGTACCGGGTGAGAGGTTCGACGAGGTCCTCGAGGCCTACAAGCAGCGGGACGGCCAGCGGCGGCAGGACACGGATCTCACCGCGGAGGAGCTGCGGGAGATCGCGGAGCAGTTTAAGGCCATCATCCGGGAGCACACCGGCCAGGACTTCCCGCAGGACCCGTACGAACAGCTGCGCTTGGCCATCGGCGCGGTGTTCGGATCGTGGATGGGCCGGCGGGCGGTGGACTACCGGCGGGTCCACCGGATTCCCGACGACCTGGGCACCGCGGTGAACGTGCAGGCCATGGTCTTCGGCAACCTGGGCTGGGACTCCGCCACCGGGGTGGCGTTCACCCGGAACCCCGCCACGGGTGAGAAGCGGCTGTACGGGGAGTACCTGCCGAACGCGCAGGGGGAGGACGTGGTGGCCGGGATCCGCACGCCCAAGCCCCTGGACGACCTGGCCCGGGAGATGCCCGAGGTGTACCGCGAGTTCGTGGAGGTGGCCCAGCGCCTGGAGCGCCACTACCGCGACGTGCAGGACGTGGAGTTCACCATCGAGCGCGGAAAGCTGTGGATGCTCCAGACCCGGGCCGGGAAGCGGACGGGAGCCGCCGCTGTGCGGATCGCGGTGGACATGGTGCGGGAGGGGTTGATCGACGAGCGCACCGCGGTGTTGCGGGTCGAACCGGAGCTGCTCGCTCAGCTCCTGCACCCCACGGTGGACGAGCAGGCGCGCCAGCACGCGCACGAAAACGGCCAGTACCTCACCCGGGGCCTGCCCGCCTCCCCCGGGGCGGCCAGCGGCCGCATGGTCCTGGACCCGGACCGGGCGGAGGAGCTGGCCAGCGCCGGCGAGCGGGTGATCCTGGTCCGCAGTGAGACCACCCCGGAGGACTTCCACGGGATGGTGGTGTCCCAAGCCATCCTGACCGCGCGGGGCGGGATGACGTCCCACGCGGCGGTGGTGGCGCGCGGCATGGGCAAGCCGTGCGTGGTGGGGGCCGAGGAGCTGGTGGTGGACCCACAGGCGCGGCGCGTGCAGGTCAACGGCCGGCTGCTGGAGGAGGGCACGTGGATCACCGTGGACGGGAGTACGGGGGAGGTGTTCGTGGGCGAGCTGCCCACCCAAGAGCCGCAGCTGGCGGGCGAGTTTGCCGTCTTCATGGAGTGGGCGGACCGGTTCCGCAAGCTCGGGGTGCGGGCGAACGCGGACACGCCCAAGGACGCGCGCAAGGCGAGGGAGTTTGGGGCAGAAGGCATCGGGCTGTGCCGCACGGAGCACATGTTCTTCGAGGGCGACCGCATCTACGCCATGCGGGAGATGATCGTGGCGACCCGTCCGGAGGAGCGTCGGGCGGCGCTGGCGAAGCTGGAGCCGCTGCAGCGGCAGGACTTTATGGAAATCTTCCGCGCCATGGACGGCTATCCGGTCACCATCCGGACCCTCGATCCGCCCCTTCACGAGTTCCTGCCTGCAGACGAAGCGGCCATCCAGGAGACCGCGCGGCGCATCGGGGTGAGCCCGGAGGTCCTGCGCCAGAAGGTGGCGCAGCTGCGGGAGTTCAACCCCATGATGGGCCTGCGGGGCTGCCGGCTGGGCATCCTCTACCCGGAGATCACGGAGATGCAGGCCCGGGCCATCTTCGAGGCCGCGGCCGCCTGCCAGGCGGAGGGCGTGCACGTGGAGCCTGAGGTGATGATCCCGCTGGTGTCGGACGCGAGCGAGCTCCGGCAGCAGGCGGAGATCGTGCGGCGGGTGGCGGAGGAAGTGCAGCAGCGCACCGGGCAGCGCATCCACTACAAGGTAGGGACCATGGTAGAGGTCCCGCGGGCGGCCCTCCTGGCGGACCGGGTGGCGGAGGTGGCGGAGTTCTTCAGCTTCGGTACCAACGACCTCACGCAGTTCACCTTCGGCATGAGCCGGGACGACGCGGGCCGGTTCCTGCCCCGCTACCTGGACACCAAGCTGCTGCCCGAGGACCCCTTCCAGGTGTTGGACACTGACGGGGTCGGGCAGCTGGTGAGGCTTGGGACCGAGCGCGGCCGCCGCACGCGACCGGACTTGGTGGTGGGCATCTGCGGGGAGCACGGGGGAGAGCCGGCCAGCGTGAAGTTCTGCCACGCCGCAGGTCTAGACTACGTGTCCTGCTCGCCGTACCGGGTGCCCATCGCCCGCCTGGCCGCCGCGCAGGCGGCCTTGGGCGACCAGCTGCGGGACGTGTAGGACTTTGGTCCGCCTCCCCCTACCCCGTCCTCTCGCGGCGGGTGTGTTCGTGCGCCGGGTGAACCGCTTCGCCGCGGAGGTGCAGGTGAGGTCCGAGCTGTGGAGAGTCCACCTGCCCAACTCCGGCCGCATGACGGAGCTGCTGGTCCCGGGAGCTCCGGTGCGGGTGGCGCTTTCCGGGACCGCTTCGGGGACCACGCGGGGAAGGCTGCTCGTGATCCGGCACCTGGGGCGTTGGGTGGGGGTGGACAGCCACTTACCGAACCGGCTGTGGGAGCTGGCGCTGCAGCAAGGAGGGCTGCCGCCTGTGGCGGGTGTGCGGTCCTGGGAGCGGGAGGTCCGCCTGGACGGGGAGCGGGTGGACTTCTGCGTCCACACCCGTTCGGGTGAGTGGCTGGTGGAGACCAAGTCCTGTAACCGGGTGGAAGCGGGAGTCGCCCTGTTCCCGGACGCCCCTACCGCCCGGGGCGCCCGACACCTGCGCCTGCTGGCGGACGTGGTCAGCAGGGGCGGGCAGGCCGCGGTGGTGTGGTTCGTGCAGCGCGACGACGCCCGTTGTTTGCGGGTGGACTGGCAGGCAGACCCTAGCTTCGCGGAGTTGGCTCACCGTGCGCGCCGGCGTGGGGTGAGGCTGATAGCGTACAAGTGTGCGGTCTCCGTGGCCGCGGTCACTGTCTTAGGGCGGGTCCCCGTGCTGACCGGGAGACGGCACGGGAGTTGCTGAGGGTGCGATCTGGCATGGACCGTTCCGCCCTGCGCGACAGGAAGCCACGGGTCCCCAGGGACCGCAGCCGGCTGCTGCTGGAAGTGGTCCGGGTGCTCCACGAGGGCATCGTGGAAGCGTCCTCGCTGCCGCAGCGGCTGGCGGACACCCTGTGTCGGGAGGGCGGGTTTGCCGGCGTGGCGCTGCTCCTCCTGGAGCCTTCGGGCAAGGCGCTGGTGGGAGTGGCCCATTCCGGGATCTCCGCGCAGTACCCTGCGGGCCGTGTGCCACGGGGCCGGGGGCTGAGCTGGGAGGCGGTTCATAAGCGGCGGCCGGTGTACGTGACGAACCTGGCCGAGGATCCCCGGGTCTACGTGCCCGGAGGGGAGCTGAAGGATCCCCTAACCGGCCTGTTCCTCCCGCTGCTCGGGCGGGCGGATCCAGTGGGGGTCCTGGTGGTGCACGCTCCCGGTGTGAACGGGATCCCTCCGGAGGACCGGTCGTTCCTTGAACGGGTGGCCTCTCCGGTGGCCCTGGCCCTGGAGAACGCGCTTCTGTACGAACGCCTGGAGCGGGCGGTGGGCCTGCGGGACGAACTCCTGGAGGTCACCCGGGCGCTGGCGGCGGCGGAACTGGACGTGGCGGCGCTGTGCCAGAGGGTCGTCCGGGAGGCCGTTCGCTTGGTGCCCGGAGCCGAGAGGGCGAGTCTCTCCGTCCGGGAGGGCGAGGAGTTCGTGTTCGTGGCTGCGGTGGGCTACGACCTGGAAGGTCTGCGGGGCGTGCGGTTCACCGAGCAGGATCGGCTGCGGTGGTACGGGCTGGACGAAGCTTCCCTGCTGGCGGGCAGGCCGAGGTGGCTGTCCGGTGAAGAAGCCCGGCGGCGGGCTGAAGCCACACGGCCGGTCCAGGGTTCGGAGGCCATGGACCGTCACGGCGACATGGACACGCTGCAGGTCACCCTGGGCGTCCCCATCGTGCTCGACGGCCGCTTGGAGGCCTTCCTCAACCTCGATAGCCACAGTGATCCAGAGGCCTTCGGGGAGGAGTCGGTGGAGGTGGCCACCATTTTCGGCCACCAGGTGGCGGCCATCCTGAAGGGTGCCCGGCTGCGTGCCCTGCTGGCCCATCAGGCCACCACGGACGCCCTAACGGGCGTGTACAACCGCCGGTACATGGAGCAGCGGCTCCGGGAGGAGCTAGCCCGGGCGGGGCGTGGCGCGGGCGCGTTGTCCTTCGCCTTGCTGGACGTGGTGGGGCTCAAGCGGGTGAACGACACCCTGGGCCACGCGGCCGGGGACCTGGTGCTGCAGGAGGTGGCGGGGCAGCTCCGGGAGGCCGTGCGGGCTTCCGACGTGGTGTGCCGGTACGGTGGGGACGAGTTCGCGGTCCTGTTCCCCGACACCGGGCGCGCGGAGGCGGCTCAGGCCGTGAGACGGGCCCTCAGGGCGCTGGCTGCCCGAGAGGGCGTGTGGGGGAAGGGGATCCCCGTGAGCGCAGGGGTGGCGGCCTTCCCCCACGACGGGCGTTCGGCGGAGGCGCTGGCCTCGGTTGCGGACCGCCGCATGTACAAGGCGCGCCAGCTGGGCGTGGACCTGTGCGCGGAGGAGGCCTGAAGCCGCGTGTGCTGGCGGTCCGCGGGCGGCTCCTCGCACGCAGGCTCGCGCTAGCGGACCACCTGGTACCGGGCCAGTAGTTCCCCGCCGTACTCCCGAAGCTCGCGCAACGCAAGCCGCAGGGGCCCGCCCACCGGACCGGCCACGATCCGGCCCGCGGCACCCCCGGCCAGCAGCGGCGCCACCGTCAGGAACAGCTCGTCCACCACTTTCGCTGCCAGCAGGTGCGCGTTCAGGCTGGGACCTCCTTCGCACAAGACCCTCCGCACTCCGCTTTCGTACAACCAAGTGAGGGCCTGGGGTAGATCCACCGAGCCCCGGCCGAAGGCGACCACCTCGGCCACCGCTTCCAAAGCGCGCCTCCGGAAAGGGTCCGCGTCCTCGGTGGTGATGACCACGGGGCGGTTGCGGGGCTCTGCGAACAGTTTCAGGGAAGGATCTAGGTGGAGCCGCGCGGAAACCACAGCGAGCCGGGGTACGGGCGGCGAGCCGCGCCGGCGCCTGCGTTCCTGGGCCCGCGGGTCCAGCCGGGGGGGGCCGTAGCCCTCGAGCCGCACCGTGCCCGCGCCCACCAGGACCACGTCGCAGTGCTCCCGAAGCCTGCGGAAGGCCACCCGGTCTGCCGCCCCACCCATCCCCCGGGTCCGGCCCCCCAGGTGTGCCGCGCCGTCCGCAGTCGCCACCATGTTCAAATAAAGGAAGGGCCGGCCCGCAATTTCCGGAAAGCGCAGGTCCGCGTACAGGTCCTCCAGGGCCTCCTCCCGACACTCGGGAAACAGCACCCGCACCACGCGTTCCACTTCCTCCCTCCCGCAGCGCCCCTGGGACCGCCGCCCCGGTCCTTGACAAGGGGGCGGTCCGATCCAGGATAATGCGTCCGCGATGACGAGCGGCAGTTCAGGTAGGCTGTCGAGATCCTGTCCCTCGCCTGCCTGGGGGTCGCCCGGCGCGACCTAGGCCCGGCCGCCCCGGCGCCCTTCGGCGGAGGGGGGCGCCTGGAGGCGAGCTGTGGTCACTGCCTTTCTCGACCCGCAGACGGTCGGCATCGAGCGGCTCCGGTCTCTTTCCCCGCAGGAGCTGGCGGACTTCCTGCTGAGTCTGGACCCCCAGGGCCTCGCACACCTGGTGTCCCGTCTGGGCCAGGACGCGGTGGCGGAGCTGGTGGCCGAGCTGGACTCCCACGACGCGGCACGCCTGATCCTCAAGCTGAGCCGTGCGCAGGCTGCGGACGTGTTGGAGGAGATGCCCCCCGACGACGCCGCGGACGTCCTGGAAGAGCTCGCTCCCCAGGAGGCGGAGACCCTCCTCACAGAGATGGAGAGGGACCGGGCGAACGCCCTCAAGGGGCTGCTGGCCTACCCCGAGGGGACCGCAGGCAGCCTCATGACGCCCGACTGTATTACGGTTCGTCCGGACCTCACCGCCGCTGAGGCGCTCGCGGTGATCCGGCGGCTGGCGGAGGACGCGGAGACCGTGCACTACGTGTACGTGACCGACCCCGAGAGCCAGCGGCTGCTGGGCGTGCTGTCCCTGTACCGGCTCGTGTTCAGCCGGCCCGATACTCTGGTGCGGGACCTCATGACCCGCGACGTGATCAAGGTCCGGGCGGATGCTCCACAGGAGGAAGCAGCCCGGCTGGTGCAGCGGCACGATTTCGTTTCCCTGCCGGTGGTGGACGGGGAGGACCGCCTGCTGGGCATCATCACGGTGGACGACGTGCTGGACGTCCTGCAGGAGGAGTTCACCGAGGACTACGCGCGGCTGGTGGGGGCCGATGCGGAGGCCATGGCGCGCCGGAGCCCCCTGCAGGCCGCGCGGTTGCGGCTGCCGTGGCTGCTGGTGACCCTCGGGGTGGAGCTGGGCGCGGGGTTCGTGATCGCCCGCTTCGACGAGGTGCTCAAGCAGGTGATCCTGCTGGCCTCCTTCATGCCCATCATCTCCGCCATCTCGGGCAACGTGGGCCTGCAGGCTGCCGCCATCGTGGTGCGGGGCCTCGACACCGGTCACGTGACCCTGCGGGGCTGGTGGGCTGCGGTGCGCAAGGAGCTGGCCACCGCCTCGCTCATGGCCCTGGTGATCGGTTCCATCCTGGGTAGCATCGGCGTGGCGTGGTCGGGCAAGGCGTCCTTCGGGCTGGTGATCGGAGCCGCGCAGGTGACGGCCATGCTGACCGCGGGGCTGATGGGGACCCTGTTCCCCCTGGTCTCCAAGAGGCTGGGGTTCGACCCCGCCACCACCGCGGGCCCCTTCGAGACGGCGTTCCAGGACGTGGTGGGGTTCGCGGTGTTCCTGTCGCTGGCGTCCCGGCTGTTGCACTTCCTCCAGTAAGGGGATCGCGGTGGCCGTATACAAGGCGGAGGGGGTGGTACTGGGCCGGCACGGGCTGGGGGAGGCGGACCGTGTGCTGGACCTGTTCACCCGGGAGTTCGGACGGCTGCGGGCGAAGGCCAAGGCCGTGCGCCGGACCACCAGCCGGCTGGCGGGCAAGCTGGAGCCCTTCACCCACGCCCGGTTCCTCCTGGCCCGGGGCCGGGTCCTGGACGTGGTGGCGCAGGTGGAGGTGGTGGACGGCCACGCGGACCTGCGGGAGGACCTACACCGGCTGGGCTATGCGTGGCTTCTGGCGGACCTCCTCCTGCAGCTGGTGCCGGAGGCGGAGCCTCACCCTGAGGTGTTTGGGCTCCTGCTGGACGGCCTGGAGCTGCTGGGGCGGTACGAGCCCGGGCTGGTCGCCAGCTGGTTCGGGCTGAGGCTGTTCGACGAGCTGGGCTACCGGCCCTCGCAGGACCGCTGTCCGTCCTGCGGGGCGCAGGCCCGGGCAGACCTCTGGAGCCCCTTGTTGGGCGGTTTCTGCTGCGCCCGCTGCGCGGAAGGCGACCCGCGGCACGTGCGGCTCGGTGGGGAAGCCGCCGGTGCGGCGCGGTTCTTGGCCCGAGCCTCAGCTGAGGAGGTGGCGCGGCTGAGGGTGTCCGGCCGTGCGGCCGCCCGGCTGGTGGCGGCGGTGGTCTCGTACGCGGAGGCGAGGGCGGACCGGCCGCTGCGGGCGGCGCGGGTGCTGCAGGCACTGGAGCGGTAGGGGGAAACCGGCAGTCGGCGTCGAACCTCACCGCGGGAGGTGCTCGCATGGAAGTGGACCTGGAGCAGGCGAAGCGGGCCCTGGCGGTGGTGGCGGAGGCCCTCAGCCAGTGCCGGGGAGTGATCCGGCAGGACCGCAGCGGGATGCTGCGCATCCGGACCGAGGAGAAGACCATCGAGCTGCCGGTGCTGTGGGCCGCGGCGGGCCTGGTGGCGTTCGCGGTGGCCTCGGTGCTGGCCAGCTGGCCCACGGGCAGGGCGCGGGAGGAGGAGCCCCTGGGGATCGGCTAGGGCAATGGCGTGGTTTGCACGCGGCCCGGAGGTTGTGTAAAGTCGAGGTCCGAAGGAGGCAAAGACGGTGAGGCGCGGTGGAGGCGCCGTGCAGCGAGCCCGGGGCGGGTGGAACCGGGCCGGCGTGCTGCCGCGTGGCGCACCCGAGCCGGAGGCTTCAAGCCCGCGGGCGTAGAGCCTCCCGGAATCCCCCCGTGAGCGGGGCGTAGAGGGCCGGCCGCCGGAGTTTTCCGGCAGCCCGGAACCAGGGTGGGACCGCGGAGACCCTCCGTCCCTGGGCGGAGGGTCTCTTCTTTCGTGGAGGGAGCAGGTGCTGTTCCAGGAACTGATCTTGGCCCTGGACCGTTTCTGGTCCGACTACGGCTGCGTCCTGCAGCAGCCGTACGACGTGGAGGTGGGGGCAGGGACCAAGCACCCGGCCACGTTCCTGCGGGCCCTGGGCCCGGAGCCGTGGAAGGTGGCCTACGTGCAGTTCTCCCGCAGGCCCCAGGACGCCCGCTACGGCGACAACCCGAACCGCCTGGGTGCGTACTACCAGTACCAGGTGGTCCTGAAGCCCTCCCCGGACGACGTGCAGGACGTCTACCTGCGCAGCCTGGAGCACCTGGGGGTGGACCTGCGGCGGCACGACGTGCGGTTCGTGGAGGACGACTGGGAGGACGCGAGCCTCGGGGCCTGGGGCGTGGGCTGGGAGGTGTGGCTGGACGGCATGGAGATCACCCAGTTCACGTACTTCCAGCAGTGCGGCGGGCTGGACTGCCGGCCCGTGTGCGCGGAGATCACGTACGGGCTGGAGCGGCTGTGCATGTACCTGCAGCGGAAGAGCAGCGTGTTCGAGCTGGAGTGGGCGCCCGGGGTCACCTACGGAGAGCTCCGTCGCCAGGAGGAGGTGGAGTGGAGCCGTTACGGCTTCGAGGTGGCGGAGGTGGCCAGGCTGCGCGGGCTGTTCGAGGCGTGCGAGCAGGAGGCGCTGAAGGCGCTAGAGACGGGGCTGGTGCTGCCGGCCCACGACTACGTGCTGAAGTGCTCCCACCTGTTCAACCTGCTGGATGCCCGCGGCGCGCTGAGCGTGAGCGAGCGCGCTTCCCTCATCGGACGGTGCAGGAGGCTGGCGCGACAGGTGGCGGAGGCGTACGTGCGCCAGCGGGAGGAGGCGGGGTTCCCGCTCCTGCAGGAGGCGGCCCGTGCCTAGCCTGCTGCTGGAGGTCGGGACCGAGGAGCTGCCCGCCCGGTTCGTGGAGCCGGCCCGGGCGCAGCTGGAGGGGGTGTTGCGGGCCGAGCTGGACCGGGAGCGCCTTCCGGCGCGGGAGCTGCGGACCTGGGCAACGCCCAGGCGCCTGGCAGTCCTTGCGTCCGGCGTCCCGGACCGGCAGCCGGACACCGAACAGGAGGTGCGCGGTCCGGCTGTCCATGTGGCTTTCGACCGGCAGGGCCGTCCTACGGCGGCGGCGGTGGGCTTTGCCCGCAGCCAGGGAGTCTCGGTGGAGTCCCTGGAGCGCAGGTCCACGCCCGCAGGCGAGTACGTGTTCGCCCGCCGGGCGGTCCGGGGGCAGCCGGCCCTGGAGGTGTTGAGGGAACTCCTGCCCCGCGCCATCACTTCCCTGACCTTCCCGAAGACCATGCGCTGGGCAGGCTACGACGTGCGGTTCGCGCGGCCCGTGCGGTGGATCGTGGCCCTGCTGGACGACCGGGTGGTCCCGTTCGAGCTGGCGGGCGTGCGGTCCGGGAGGCTCACGTACGGGCACCGTCACCTCAGCCCGGGACCCCACGAGCTGGCCCACGCGGAGGAGTACGAACCGGTCCTGCGGCGCGCGTACGTCCTGGCGGACCGGGAGGCCCGCCGCGCGGAGGTCGTCCGGCAGGTCCAGGCGCGTGCCCGCGAGGTACAGGGCGAGGCCGAGCTCGCAGAGGACCTGGTGGACGAGGTCGCGGACCTGGTGGAGTGGCCCACGGCGTTTCTGGGCCGGTTCGACCCGGAGTTCCTGGAGCTCCCCGAGCCAGTGCTGGTGACCGTCATGCGCCACCACCAGCGGTACTTTCCCGTCCGGAAGTCCGCAGGGCTGGTGAACGCCTTCGTGGGCGTGCGGAACGGCGACGAGGTGGGGCTGGACACCGTCCGGGAGGGCAACGAGTGGGTGCTGCGGGCCCGGCTGGTGGACGCGCGGTTTTTCTACCACGAGGACCGCAGACGGCGCCTGGAGGAGTGGGCGAAGCGGCTGGAGCTGGTGACCTTCCACGAGAAGCTCGGGTCCGTGCACGAAAAGGTCGGACGGCTGGTGGCGCTGTGCGGATGGCTGGTGCAGCACACGGAGCTGGACGCCTCCCGGGCCGCCTCCCTCCAGCGGGCCGCGGCGCTGTGCAAGGCGGACTTGAGCACCCACATGGTGGGCGAGTTCCCGGAGCTACAGGGCGTGGTCGGTTCCATCTACGCCCGCCTGGACGGCGAGCCGGAGGACGTGTGCCAGGCCATCGAAGAGCACTACCGGCCCCGGGGCGCGGGTGACCGGCTCCCCGCGAGCGACCTGGGGGCTCTGCTGGCCGTGGCGGACCGGGCGGATACCCTGGCCGGGTTCATCGGCGTCGGGATCGTGCCTACGGGCTCCGCAGACCCCTACGGGCTGCGACGGGCGGCTTCCGGGTTGCTGGACATCCTGCACGACCGGCGGGAACGGCTCCGGGTGGATCTCGCGGCCCTTATGGAGGCGGCCCTGCAGGCCTACGGCGGAAGGGCCGAGTTCGAGGGTGCCCACCGGCGGCTCGGGGAGTTCCTGGGGGACCGGGTGCGGGCGTGGCTGCTGGAGCGGGATTTCGCCCACGACGTGGTGGACGCCGTGCTTGCGGGGTACTCGGGCATCCCGGACTTCGTGGACGCGGTGGCCCGTGCGGAGGCCCTTTCAGAGTTCCGGACGCGACCGGAGTTCGCCGGGGCCTACGAGGCCTTCGACCGCGCCTACCGCATCTGGGACAAACAGACGCGGCAGTCCCCCTCGCCGCTGGAGCAGCCCGCGGAGCTGGCACTGGACCGCGCCCTGGGCCGCTCGGGGCCCAAGGTGGAGGAGCTGGTCCGCTCCAGGGCCTATCTGCGGGTGTTGGCAGAGCTGGGCGGGCTGCAGCCGCACGTGGCCCGGCTGTTCGACGAGGTGCTGGTCAACGACCCGGACCCCCAGGTGCGTGCCCGTCGCCACGCGCTGCTCGGCCGCGTGGTAAACCTGTTCTGGAAGGTGGCACACCTGGAGTACCTAGTCGTCACGCGGGAGCCCTGATTGGACCTCAGCCGCATCCGCGAGCGGATCGAGGAGGAAGAAGCCCGCCGGCTTTCCCGGTGGGCGGCCCTGGCGCGGAACTCCCGGGGCCGGGAGCGGCCGGAGCCGGAGGACGACCTGCGGACCTGTTTCCAGAGGGACCGGGATCGGATCGTCCACAGCAAGGCCTTCCGACGGCTCAAGCACAAGACCCAGGTGTTCCTGTCCCCGGAGGGGGACCACTACCGCACCCGACTCACCCACACGGTGGAGGTGGCGCAGATCGCCCGGACCATCGCCCGGGCGCTGCGGCTCAACGAGGACCTCACGGAGGCCATCGTCCTGGCCCACGACCTGGGTCACCCGCCCTTCGGGCACGCGGGGGAGGAAGCTCTGGACCAGGCCATGACCGCGTGGGGCGGGTTCCGGCACTACGACCAGAGCCTGCGGGTGGTGCAGCTCCTGGAGCGCCGCAGACGTTCGGACGGCACGTGGGAATGGGGCCTGAACCTCACGTGGGAGGTGCGGGACGGGATCGGCGCCCACAGCAAGGGCATGGCGGACCTCGGGGAGGAGGAGGCAGGCCTGCCGCAGACCCTGGAGGGCCAGGTGGCACGGCTGGCGGACCGCATCGCCTACGTGCACCACGACATGGACGACGCGGTGCGCGCGGGCCTCCTGAAGGAGGAGGAGATCCCCGCGGACGTCCGGGAGGTCCTGGGGCCCACCCGGGGGCGGTGGCTGGACACCCTGGTCCGGGACGTGGTCACCCACAGCGAGGACCAGCCGCGGATCCGCATGAGCGGGCCCGTCCGGCAGGCCCTCAACCGGCTGAAGGATTTCCTGTTCGAGCGGGTGTATCTGAACCCCCAGGCGAAGGGCGAAGAGCCCCGGGCCAAGCGCCTGCTCCGGATGTTGTTCGACTACTACCTGGAACACCCCGACGAGGTGACGGAAGAGTACCGGGAGCTGCTGGATCGCGGGGAGCCGCCGCACCGGGTGGTGTGTGACTTCCTCGCGGGCATGACGGATCGCTACGCGGTCCGGAAGGCGGAGCAGCTGTTCGTCCCGAAGAGTTGGGAACTGTGACCTTCGCGCCCTCGGGCGCGCGGCGGAGGTGAGAGCGTTGGACGCGACGTGGTGGGCTCCCCTGGCGGGGGTGGTGAGTCTGGTCTACGCGGGGTACCTGGCCGCCTCTGTGGCGCGACGTGAGGTGGGCACGCCGCAGATGCGGGACCTGATGGACGCCATCCACGAGGGGGCCATGGCGTTCCTGCGAAGGGAGTACCGGGCCATCGCGGTGTTCGTGGCGGTGCTGTTCGTGATCCTGGCCGCGCCGGGGCTGGTGCCGCAGATCACCCCGCAGACCGCGGTGTGCTTCGTCCTGGGCGCCGCCTGCTCCATCCTGGCGGGCTTCTTCGGCATGCAGATCGCCACCCGGGCCAACGCCCGGACCGCCAACGGCGCCCGCAAGGGGCTGGCGGAGGCCATGCGGGTGGCCTTCCCGGGCGGCGCGGTGATGGGGATGACCGTGGTGGGCCTGGGGATCCTGGGCGTGGGGCTGCTGTTTTTGTGGCTGCGGGACCCCAACCAGGTCATCGGGTTCTCCCTGGGTGCCTCGTCGGTGGCTCTGTTCGCCCGCGTGGGGGGCGGCATCTACACCAAGGGCGCGGACGTGGGCGCGGACCTGGTGGGGAAGGTGGAGGCCGGGATCCCGGAGGACGACCCGCGGAACCCCGCGGTGATCGCGGACGCCGTGGGCGACAACGTGGGGGACGTGGCCGGGATGGGCGCCGATTTGTTTGAGTCCTACGTGGGCTCGGTGATCGCGGGGCTGGCCATCGGGCTCGCGCAGCACGGCGAGCGGGGGGCGGGCCTGGCCCTGGGGCTGGCGGCGGTGGGGGTGGTCTCCGCCGTCCTGGGGACCTTCTTCGTGGGAGCGGGCGGGGCGCGCAACCCGCAGGCGGCCCTGCGGGCGGGCACGTTCGCGTCCGCGGCCTTCATGGTGGTGGGCTCCTACCTGGTGACCCAGGCACTGTTCGGCGACCTGCGGGCCTTCTGGGCCACTGCGGTGGGGCTTTTGAGCGGGATCGTGATCGGGCTGGTGGCGGAGTACTACACCTCGGGCCGGGAGGTGCAGCGGCTTGCGGACTCGGCCCGCACGGGCCCCGCCACCGTGATCATCGCGGGCACCGCCCTGGGGATGCTGAGCACCGTGGTGCCGCTGGTGGTGATCGCCCTCTCCACCATCGTCGCCTTCCGGCTGGCGGACTTCTTCGGCATCGCGCTGGCGGCCATCGGCATGCTGTCCATCACGGGGATGACGGTGTCCGTGGACGCCTACGGGCCCATCGCGGACAACTCCGCAGGGATCGCGGAGATGGCGGGCCTGGGCCAGGACGTGCGGGGTGTCGCGGACCAGCTGGACGCCGCGGGCAACACCACCGCCGCCATCGCCAAGGGGTTCGCCATCGGCTCTGCGGCCCTCACGGCCCTGGCCCTGTTCTTCTTCTACCGGCAGGCGGTGGGGCTGGAGGCCATCAACATCATGGACCCTGACGTGACCGCCGGCCTGTTCATCGGTGGGATCGTCCCGTTCCTTTTCGCGGCCCTGGCCATGCGGGCGGTGGGCCGGACCGCGGAGCTCATGGTGAACGAGGTACGCCGGCAGTTCCGGGAGATCCCCGGGCTGCTGGAGGGCCGGGCACGGCCCGAGTACGCGCGGTGCGTGGACATCGCCACCGCGGGGGCCCTTCGGGAGATGGTGGTCCCGGGGCTGTCCGCGGTGGCTATCCCCCTGGTGGTGGGGTTCGTGCTGGGCAAGGAGGCGCTGGGAGGCCTCCTGGGTGGCGCCATCGTGACGGGGGTCCCCCTGGCCCTTTACCTGGCCAACAGCGGGGGTGCTTGGGACAACGCGAAGAAGTTCATCGAGGAGGGCCACCACGGCGGGAAAGGCTCCGACGCCCACAAGGCCGCGGTGATCGGCGACACCGTGGGCGACCCGTACAAGGACACCGCGGGTCCGTCCCTCAACATCCTCATCAAACTGATGACGGTGGTAGCCCTGGTGTTCGCGCCCCTCTTCCGCTGAAGGCGGAGGGCCGGCGGAGGCGGCGACCTGCCGCGCTGGATGCGAACATAGATTCGGACATGGCCGCCCAGGCATCACGGGAGCTCGTGCGTGCCCGCACCGACATCGTGGAGCTGGTGTCGGCATACGTCACCCTGCGTAAGCAGGGCCGGCGCTATGTGGGCCTGTGCCCGTTCCACAGTGAGAAGACTCCCAGCTTCACCGTAGACCGGGAGCGCGGCCTGTTCTACTGCTTCGGGTGCGGGGCCGGCGGGGACGTGTTCGAGTTCGTCATGCGGGTCCACGGCCTGTCCTTCCCCGAAGCCGTCCGGGACCTGGCACGCCGGGCAGGGATCCAGCTCGAGGAAGTCCCCGAGCACCGGAAGGGGGAGTGGGAGCGCTGGCTCCGGGCTGCGGACGGCGCCGTGGCTTTCTTCGAGCGATCCCTGGCGCACCCCGAGACGGGCCGCCTGGCCCGGGAGTACCTGGAGCGGCGGGGCGTGGACGCGCCCACCGTCAGGCGCTTCCGCCTGGGCTACGCACCGGACGGCTGGGACTTTCTCCTCCGGCACCTCACCGCCCAGGGGTACGAGCCACGGCTGCTGGAGCGCCTGGGGTTGGTCCACCCCCGGGCAGACGGCGGGTGGTACGACGCCTTCCGCCACCGTCTGGTGTTCCCCATCTTCGACCCCCAGGGCCGCCCAGTAGCCGTGGGGGGACGTGCCCTCCGGGAGGGCGACCAGCCGAAGTATCTGAATTCCCGGGACAGTCCTTTGTTCTCCAAGGCCAGGACCCTGTACGGCCTGCACCTGGCCCGGGAGGCGCTGCACCGGTCAGGCCGGGCCGTGGTGGTGGAGGGGTACATGGACCTGGTGGCGTGCCACCAGTACGGCATCGAGGAGGCGGTGGCCACCCTGGGCACGGCTCTGACCGTGGAGCAGGCACAGCTCCTCCGGCGGCACTGTCCGGCGGTGATCCTGGTCTACGACTCCGACGAGGCCGGGCGGCGGGCGGTGGAGCGGGCGCTGCCGGTGCTGGAACAGGTCGGGCTGGAGGCCCGGGCCGCGGTCCTTCCGGAAGGGCTGGACCCCGACGCCTTCCTGAGGGCGTACGGACGGGACGAGTTCCTCCGGCGGCTGGACGGGGCGCTGCCTGTCGTGCACTTTGCCCTGGAATCCAGCCTGCGCCGCCACCCGCAGACCCCAGAAGGAAAGGTCAGGGTGGTAGACGAAGTTCTCCCCCTGGTCGCCAGCATCCGCCACGACGTCGCTCGGTCCGAGCACATCCGCCAGCTGAGCCAGCGTCTGGGGATTCCGGAGGATGCGGTGCGGGCCCGGCTGCGCGCTTTGCGGCGCCGCCAGGCCCGTCCCGGCCAGGAGCCGGACCCCGTGCGGGCGGCGGCCGAAGCGAGCGCCCAGCAGCTGGCCGAGCAGCACCTGCTGCAGCGGATGCTGGACGAGGAGGGAGCCCGGGTGCGGCTGCTGCAGGTCCTCCGGCAGGAGGACTTCACAGACCCCCTCCACCGGGAGGTGTTCCTGGCCCTCCGCCACAGCGGCGACGTGAACGCGGTGCGGGAGGCGGTCTCCGAGGCCGCCCGACAGGTGGTCCACCGGCTGTGGTTCGGGCCCCGGCCTGCCCGGCCGGACGAGGACGGCTGGGTGGCGCGCATCCGGGCCGAGCAGCGGCGGCGCCGTCGGGCGGAGCTCGTGGCGGAGATCGCCCGGGCTGAGCAGGCAGGGGAGCTGGACCGGGTCCGGGCCATGCAGGAGGAGCTGAAGGCCCTGGTGGAGTAGCGGGAGGAAGTCGGATCCGCCCGTCGTTTAGGTGAAAGTGGGTCCCAGGCGCCCACGGTAAGGAGCGTCGGTTTCATGGCTCGGGAAAAGGCACAGCGCGCGGTCCCCCCGCGGAAGAAGCCCGTGGTGGACGTGCGGCCCCTCAGCGAGGACCTCTCGCCGGAGCTGCGGGAGCTCATCGAGCTGGGCCGCAAGAAGGGGTTTTTGCTGTACGAGGAGATCGTCAAGGCCATCCCCGCGGTGGAGCAGAACACGGAGGAAAGCGAGCGGGTGTTCAACCTCCTCCAGGAGATGGACATCGCGGTCAAGGACAGCGAGGAAGAGGAGGAGGAGCAGGAGAAGGCCGCGGAGCTGGAGCCCCTGGAGGGTATCTCCATCGACGACCCGGTCCGGATGTACCTGAAGGAGATCGGCCGGGTTCCCCTGCTGACCGCGCAGGAGGAGGTGGAGCTGGCCAAGCGCATGGAGCGCGGGGACGAGGAGGCCAAGCGCAAGCTCATCGAGGCGAACCTGCGGCTGGTGGTGGCCATCGCGAAGAAGTACGTGGGCCGCGGGATGCTGTTCCTGGACCTGATCCAGGAGGGCAACCTGGGCCTGATCCGGGCGGTGGAGAAGTTCGACTGGCGGAAGGGCTTCAAGTTCAGCACCTACGCCACCTGGTGGATCCGGCAGGCCATCACCCGGGCGCTGGCGGACCAGGCCCGAACCATCCGGATCCCGGTGCACATGGTGGAGACCATCAACAAGCTGGTGCGGGTCTCCCGGCAGCTGCTGCAGCAGAAGGGCCGTGAGCCCACCCCCGAGGAGATCGCGGAGGAAATGAAACTCCCGGTGGAGCGGGTGCGGGAGATCATGAAGATCGCCCAGGAGCCCATCTCCCTGGAGACCCCCATCGGGGAGGAAGAGGACAGCCACCTCGGGGACTTCATCGAGGATGCGGACGCGCTCGCCCCCGCGGAGGCCGCCAGCTACACCATGCTGAAGGAGCAGCTGGAGGGGGTGCTGGAGACCCTCACCGCCCGGGAGCGTAACGTCCTGAAGCTGCGGTTCGGCCTGGAGGACGGCCGGCCCCGGACCCTGGAGGAGGTAGGGCGGGAGTTCGGTGTGACCCGCGAGCGCATCCGGCAGATCGAGGCCAAGGCGCTGCGCAAGCTCCGCCACCCCTCCCGCAGCAAGAGGCTGAAGGACTTCATCGAGTAACCGGGCGGCGTTTCCGCGGTCGGGAGGGATCCCTTGAGGGGAGAGATCAAGGACGCCGCGCTGGCGCCCTCAGGCGTCCTGCGGGTGGAGTGGGCAGACGGGCAGATGCCCGTCCTGCGCCGCATCCGGGAGCGGTTCGCCCGGGAGCGGCCCCTGGAGGGGGTGCGGGTCGGCGCCTGCCTGCACGTGACCACGGAGACCGCCAACCTGGTGCGAACCCTGGTGGCGGGCGGGGCCCAGGTGGCGTTGTGCGCCAGCAACCCCCTCTCGACCCAGGACGACGTCGCCGCCGCCCTGGTGGTGGAGTACGGGGTCCCCACCTTCGCGGTCCGGGGCGAGGATCGCACCACGTACTACCGGCACATCCAGCAGGTCCTGGATACCCGCCCTCACCTCACCCTGGACGACGGGGCGGACTTAGTCACCACGCTGCATCGGGAGCGCACGGACGTACTCCCGGGCGTGCGGGGCGGGACGGAGGAGACCACCACCGGGGTTGTCCGGTTGCGGGCCATGGCGCGCTCGGGCGCCCTGCGCTACCCCATCGTGGCGGTCAACGACGCGAAGACCAAGCACTGGTTCGACAACCGGTACGGCACCGGGCAGTCTGCGGTGGACGGGATCCTACGGGCGACCAACGTCCTGCTGGCGGGCCGCACGGTAGTGGTCTGCGGATACGGGAGCTGCGGCCGCGGGGTCGCCGCCCGGGCACGGGGCATGGGCGCCCACGTGCTGGTCACAGAGGTCGATCCCCTGGCGGCCCTGGAGGCGGTGATGGACGGCTTCCCCGTGGTCCCCATGGCGGAAGCGGCCCGGCGTGGTGAGGTGTTCGTCACCGTCACGGGTAACCGTGATGTCATCCGGCGCGAGCACTTCGAGGTCATGCGGGACGGTGCGGTTCTGGCGAACGCCGGCCACTTCGACGTGGAGATCGACGTGGCGGGTCTGCGGGCGCTGAGCACCCGCACGCGTCGGGTGCGGGAGCACGTGGAGGAGTTCACCCTCCCGGACGGGCGGCGGCTGTACCTGCTGGCGGAGGGACGCCTGGTGAACCTCGCCGCGGCCGAAGGACACCCCGCGGCGGTCATGGACATGTCCTTCGCAAACCAGGCGCTGTGCGTGGAGTGGCTGGTCCGGTCTGCGGGCGAGCTGGCCCCCCGGGTGTACCCGGTCCCGGAAGAAATTGACCGACAGGTGGCCGCGCTCAAGCTGGAGGCCATGGGGGTGCGGATCGACCAGCTCACTCCCGAGCAGCGACGGTACTTGGAGTCCTGGGAGGAGGGGACGTAGCAGGGGCCCCGGGGGCAGCGGTGCGGCTGGGAGTGGTCTTCCCGCAGACGGAGATCGGCAACGACCCAGGTGCGGTGCGGGCGTACGCGCAGGCGGTGGAGGCGCTCGGCTACGACTACCTCCTGGCCTACGAGCACGTCGTGGGTGCCCACCCCGAGCGACTGCGGGACCTGGGCCGTGAGCCACCGTACACCCATACCTCGCCCTTCCACGAGCCGTTCGTGCTGTTCGGGTTCCTGGCGGCGGTCACGTCCAGACTGGAGCTCACGACCGGGGTTTTGATCCTGCCCCAGCGCCAGACCGTTTTGGCGGCCAAGCAGGCCGCGGAGGTGGACGTGCTGAGCCGTGGCCGGCTGCGGTTGGGCGTGGGGCTCGGCTGGAACCCGGTGGAGTACGAGGCGTTAGCGCAAAACTTCCGGAACCGGGGCCGGCGCGTGGAGGAGCAGGTGGCGCTTCTGAGACTTTTGTGGACCCAGGAGCTGGTCGACTTCGAGGGCCGCTACCACCGGGTGCGAGGCGCCGGGATCAACCCGCTCCCGGTCCGGCGTCCCATCCCGGTGTGGATGGGGGGATCGGCGGAGCCGGCGTTGCGCCGGATGGCCCGGATCGCGGACGGCTGGATCTCCCAGCTGGCCCCAACCCCGGAAGCAGGGGCGGTCGTGGAGCGGGTGCGCGGCTACGTGCGGGAAGCCGGCCGCGATCCGGCTACCTTCGGGGTCGAGGGAAGGCTGCACTTCGGCAGCGCATCTCGGGAGGCGTGGCGGGAGGCGGTGGGGCTGTGGCGACGGCTGGGGGGCACGCACCTGGCCGTGAACACCATGCGGTGCGGGCTCAGGACTCCTGACGACCACATCGCCGCGGTGGCGGCCTTCCGGGAAGCTGTCCGGGACGTCCTGTAGCCGCTCCAAAAACTATCCCCGCCGCGTTCACTCCGTGGATGGGTGGCGCGGTGCGGGAAGCCCTCGCCGGGATCCTGCGGCCCTGGTGGGTGGCCGCAGTGGACCTGCTGTTCCCGCCCCGCTGCCAGGTGTGCGGGAGAGCGGGGGCTTTTCCCGTTTGCGAGGGTTGCTGGCTGGACTTCCCGCGGATCGAGCGGCCGGTGTGCCAGGTGTGCGGCCGGCCCCTACGGGGCCCGCGGGAGTTGGTGTTCGTGTGCGTGCCCTGCCGGCGTCGCCGGAATCGCCTAAGGGTGCGCGCTTTCGGGCGGTACGAGGGCCGGCTGCGGGAGGCGGTCCACGCGTTGAAGTACCGGGGCAGGCTGGCGCTGGCGGGTCCCCTGGGCCGTGCCCTGGCCGAGCTGCTGGTTACAGACCCGCTCCTGAAAACCCCAGATCTCCTGGTGCCCGTACCCCTGCACCCGCGTCGCGAGGCCCAGCGGGGGTTCAACCAGGCGGAGGAGTTGGCCCGGGAGGTGGGCCGGTACCTCAACACGCCTGCGCGGAGGGTGCTCGCGCGGGTCCGGGACACGCCGTCCCAGACAGAGCTGGACGAAGACGAACGCCGGCGGAATGTGCGCGGGGCCTTCGTGGTGCGCGAGCCGGTGCGGGGACTGCGGCTGGTGCTGGTGGACGACGTGGTGACCACCGGCAGCACGCTGGCGGAGTGCGCGGCCGTGCTTCAGGCCGCAGGCGCCGCGGAGGTGGTGGGCGTGGCACTGGCGATGGCGCTGCCCCAGGACTGAGGAAGCTAGCCAGTGTACCGCAGGGGTGGCAGGTCGAGCACCGTGCGCAGACCGGGCGGGGCTTCCCGCACCAGCGGGAGGGCGTTGGCGACGATGGCGCACGTGGCCACGTCCCCGTGCAGCCCGCCGGGGATCTCCGCCACGAAGGACGGGTCTCCCTCCACACGGACCCTATCGACGGGGTCTTCCAGGTCCACAGCCATCGTGAGGTCGAGCCGGATCCGCTCCTCCCCGTCCACCAGGCCCCGCGCCTCCTGCCGCAGTCCCTCCACCCGCCCGCCCCGTAGGACCGGCCGTACCTCGTCCGCGATGGCGTCTACGGTCCAGCCCAGCGCGGCGGCGATCATGGCCACGGACTCGGGCAGCCCCACGTGGCCCACCATCCCGGCGGCCACGCCCGCGTGGAACTCTTCCTCCGTGAGGCCCACACCGACCTTCTGCTGCAGCGGCAGGCGACGGGTGCGCACGTCCACCCGCCGTTCCACCACCAGGCGTCGGAGGCGGCGGCACGGCGCGGTGAGCAGCAAGGGCAGCAAATCCATGGCGAACCCGGGGTTGATCCCCAGACCGGTGACCGTGACCCCCGCCTGTTGGGCGGCCTCGTGGATGCGCCGCGCGCTCGCGGCGTGGTGGAACCAGGGGTAGCTGAGCTCCTCACAGGTGGACACCACGTCCGCCCCGCAGGCCACCAGCTCCAGCAGCTGGGGCTCCACCTGGGCCAGGCGGGACTGCGTGGCGTGCACCACCACGTCGGCTTCCCGAGCCACCTGTGGGTCCGGCGTGACCCAAACCCCCAGGGGTCCGGTATCTAGCAGCTCTCCCAGGTCCCGGCCCTGTTTTTCCGGAGCGAGGTCCACCGCGCCCACCAGCCGGAAAGCTGGCCGATCCAGGAGGATGCGGGCGACCCCCAGGCCGATGGGACCCAACCCGTAGTGGACCACCCGAATCGTCCGCAAGGTCGACCTCCGATGCCCTCTGGGCCAGTATACCCGCAAGGGAACACGACGGTGCCCTGAGGCCCGTCCGCTTCTCGCGTCCGTGCCGCCAGGGAAGACGGTCCGGGGCGACGAAGCAACAGTGCGTGAGCGGACTCGCGGTGGTGGCCATCGGCGGCAACTCGCTGCTCCGGGACGACCGCGACGTATCCGTGGCCGCGGAGCGCGAGACCCTGCAGGAGACGGCGGCGGAGCTGGCCGAGATCGTGGCGGACGGGTGGCGGCTGGTCCTCACCCACGGCAACGGTCCCCAGGTGGGGTTCAACCTCCTGCGGGCAGAGCTGGCGGCCAAGGCGGGCGTGTTGCCCCGCCTGCCTCTGGACGTGCTGGACGCACAGACCCAGGGCAGCATCGGTTACCTGATCCAGGAAGGCCTGGAGCGCGCGTTCGTGCGGCCAGGAGTGCGCCGGCCCGTGGCGGTGGTGGTAACCCGGGTGGTGGTGGACCCCCACGACCCGGCCTTTGACAACCCCACCAAGCCTGTGGGGCCGTACTACACGGACGAAGAGGCGCGCCGGCTGGAACGGGAAGAGGGGTGGCGGATGGTGCGCCAGCCACAGGGCTGGCGGCGGGTAGTGCCTTCGCCGAAGCCCCTGGAGATTCTGGAGCTGGCTGCCATCCGGGCCCTGGTGCAGGAGGGCTACATCGTGGTGTGTGCGGGCGGCGGAGGGATCCCTGTGGTACCGGAGCCAGACGGTACCTACCGCGGCGTGGAGGCGGTGGTGGACAAGGACCTGTCCTCCGCCCTGCTGGCCGAGGCTTTCGACGCCGACCTGTTCCTGATCTCCACCGGGGTGGACCGGGTGGCCCTCGACTTCGGGACGCCCCACCCACGCTGGCTGGACCGGGTGGGCGCTGACGAGCTGGAGGAATACCTCAGGCAGGGACACTTCCCGCCGGGCAGCATGGGGCCGAAGGTCGAGGCGGTTTTGCGCTACCTGCGCGCGGGAGGCCGCCGGGCGGCCATCGCGGCGCCCCACCTCCTCTGCGCCGCTGCCCGGGGTGAGGCAGGTACGCAGGTGGTGCCCTGACGGCGCAACCCGTACGGAGGAGGTTGCCATGGAGGTGGTGCTGTCCGCAGTGGCTTCCCGTCTCGGGACGGAGACGGCCTTCGAGGTGCTGAGCCGGGCGAGGGCCCTGGAACGGCTGGGCCGGCACGTGGTGCACCTGGAGATCGGCGAACCCGATTTTGACACCCCGGCGCACGTGGTGGACGCGGCGGTGGCGGCCCTGCGCGAGGGTCACACGCACTACACGCCGTCTCCGGGCATCGCGGAGCTGCGGGAGGCGGTGGCCCGGTACGTGTCCCGCACCCGCGGGATCCCCGTGGACCCCAAAGAGGTGGTGGTGACCCCGGGCGGCAAGCCCGTCATGGCCTTTACGGTCCTCGCCCTGGTGGATCCGGGGGACGAGGTGGTGTACCCGGACCCGGGCTTCCCCATCTACGAGTCCCTGGTGCGGTGGGTAGGTGCGGTGCCCAGACCGCTGCGTCTCCGGGAGGAGCGGGGCTTCCGCGTGGACCCGGAAGAGCTGGCGGCCCTGGTCGGTCCGCGGACGAAGCTCGTGATCCTGAACTCACCCCACAACCCGTGCGGGTCGGTGCTCTCGCGGGAGGACGTGGAGGCCATCGCGGAGGTGTGCCTGCGCAGCAGGACGTGGGTGCTGTCGGACGAGATCTACAGCCGCATCCTGTACGACGCCCAGCACCACAGCATCGCCGCGGTGCCGGGGATGCGGGAGCGCACCGTCATCCTGGACGGGTTCAGCAAGACGTACGCCATGACCGGCTGGCGGCTCGGCTACGGGGTCATGCCGGCCAGGCTGGCGGAGGCGGTGACACGCTTTGCGGTGAACGTGTACTCGTGCCCGGCCGCCTTCTCTCAGGTGGCAGGGCTCGCGGCTCTGGAGGGCCCTCAGGAAGCCGTGGACGCCATGGTGGCGGAGTTCCGGCGCCGCCGGGACCGCGTGGTGGCGGGGCTGAACGCAATTGACGGCATCCGGTGCACGACCCCGCAGGGGGCCTTCTACGCCTTCCCCAACGTGAGCGCGCTGGACCCGGACGGCAAAGCGTTCGCGGACTACCTGCTGGAGGAAGCCGGCGTGGCGGTGCTGAGCGGCACCGCGTTCGGCGAGGGAGGGCGAGGCTACCTGCGGATCTCGTACGCCACCAGCCTCCAGAACCTGGAGCTGGCCCTGGACCGCATCGCGTCGGCGGCCGCGGCCTTCCGGCGTCGCTAGGCGGGTATCCGGACCGTGGCCGCCGCGGGTGCCGCGCAGCGGCTACTCCTCGTACAGCACCACCCCCTCCTCCAGCTGCCGCCGCCAGCGGGCGGCGGCAGCCCGGAACTCACCCTCCGCGAACACGTGGGGTTCCAGGTTGCGCAGCCCGACTGCCCTGCGCACCACGGCGAAGGCGTCCGGCCGGGGTGGGTCTGCGTACACCACCAGCAGGTCCACGTCGCTGGCCGCGGTGAAGTCCCCCCGCGCGCACGAGCCGAACAACACGACCCGCCGCAGGGCAGGAGCCCGCGCAGACGTGGAACCGCCGCCTGCAGGGCGTCGAGCACCTGCTGGCGGCTATAGCGCGGCGAGGAGATCCTCACAGAACCCGAGGATGCGCGCCGCATAGCCCAGCAACCGTTCCGCTTCGCCCCGCGTGTACAGGTACCGGGGAGCTCCCCGCTGGTGGGCGTTCGGGTACCGGGCGGGGATGTAGGCCTTGTCCAGCTCCAGCGCCAGCTGGTGCAGCTCTTCGGGAACGGCCCGCAGGTCGGCCAGCTCCTCCAGCAGCCCCGCCACCGAGTGGCCCCAGGCTTCCTTCCCCAGTTTCTGGAAGACCGCCTTCACGGCTTTTCCCGCGGCCTGCTGGGCGGAGAAGCACGCCCACTCGTAGAACCCGCCCTGCACGTCGAACCGTGCGTGCTCGAGGTCTCCCCGCGCCTGCTCCATCCAGTCCGCGCTGCGCTCCACCGGCTCCTCCCTAACCCCGGGGGACGGTCTGCGCCCCGCCCCATGGTACCTCGGCGGGCCTCGCGGGTGGTCAAATTCGCCTGTCTGCCGCGTTCACTCGGTGGAAGACCCCAGGGCCGCGGGTCCGGCCGGGGAGGGAGGAGCATGCTGGCGAAGGTGCGGTCGAGCTCGGTGCTCGGGCTGGAGGCCTACCCCGTGGAGGTGGAAGTGGACGTAGCCACCGGGTTGCCGGGGTTTGCCATCGTGGGGCTGCCGGACACCGCGGTGCAGGAGGCCAAGGAGCGGGTGCGGGCGGCCATCAAGAACGCCAACTTCGAGGTCCCCACCCGACGCATCACCGTGAACCTGGCACCCGCGGACGTGCGCAAGGAGGGCCCCAGCTTCGACCTTCCCATGGCGGTGGCGGTCCTGGCGGCCACAGGTCAGCTGCCCGCAGAAGCGTGCGAGGGGACCCTGTTCCTGGGCGAGCTGAGCCTGGACGGGGCCGTACGGCCGACCAACGGCGTGCTGTCGGCGGCCCTGCACGCGGCCCGGTCCGGGCTGCGGCGGCTGGTGGTCCCCGCGGACAACGCACAGGAGGCAGCCATCGTGCCCGGAGTGGAGGTGTACGGGGTTTCGCATCTGTTGGAGGCCGCGCGGTTTTTGTCCGGGGAGCTGTTGCTGACCCCCGTGACCTCCAACGGCGCCCACGAGCCCGAGCCGGACGAGGAGGTCGACTTCTCCGAGGTACGGGGCCAGGAACACGCCAAACGGGCCCTGGAGATCGCGGCCGCGGGCGGCCACAACGTCCTGCTGGTGGGTCCCCCGGGCTCCGGGAAGACCATGCTGGCGCGTCGGCTGCCCACCATCCTTCCGCCCATGACGTGGGAGGAGGCGGTGGAGGTGACCCGCATCTACAGCGCCGCGGGCGCGCTGCCGGCCAGGGGTGCCCTGATGCGTCGCCGGCCGTTCCGGGCTCCTCACCACACGGCCAGTTACGCGGCCCTGCTAGGCGGCGGGAACGTGCCGCGCCCAGGTGAGGTAAGCCTGGCGCACCACGGGGTCCTGTTCTTGGACGAGCTACCGGAGTTCCACCGGGACGCCCTGGAGGCGCTGCGCCAGCCCCTGGAGGAAGGTCGGGTGACGCTGGCGCGTGCCGCGGTCACGGTGACGTTCCCCGCCCGGTTCACCCTGGTGGCCGCCATGAACCCCTGCCCCTGCGGCAGCCGCGGGGACCGGCTCCGCGAGTGCTCCTGCACGCCCTCCCAGGTGCGCCGCTACCAGGCCAAGGTCTCAGGGCCCCTGCTGGATCGTATCGACCTGCACGTGGAGGTCCCGCGTCTGGAGAGCCGCACGCTGCTGGACGGGCAGACGGGTGAGCCCTCCTCCGTCATTCGGGACCGGGTGGCCCGGGCGCGGCGGCTGCAGGAGCAGCGGTACGCAGGGAAATCCTACCGCTGTAACGCGCACGCCCCCGGCCGGGTTCTGCGGAAGGTGGCTACCCCGGACGCCGCGGGCCGGGAGCTGCTGCGGGCCGCCATCGAGCGGCTGGGCCTGTCCGCCCGCGCCTACGATCGCGTTCTGCGCGTGGCCCGCACCATTGCCGATCTGGAGGGTTCGGAGAACGTCACAGCCGCGCACGTGGCCGAGGCCATCCAGTACCGTTCCCTGGATCGCACCCGATGACGGAACGCGAAGCGTGGGTTTTGCTGAATGCCGCTCCGGGCGTGTCCGTGCGGGTCAAGCACCGGCTGGTGGAGGCTGCCGGGAGCGCGCAGGGGGCGGTGGCCCTGGGCGCGCCGACGCTCGCGGAGTTGGTCGGGCAACGGTGCGCCCGTAGGCTCTGGGAGTTCTTGCGGCGCGTCCGTCCTGCCGCATTGCTGGAGGACGCAAGCCGGTGCGGCGCGCAGGTGGTGACCTTGGCGGATCCCGAGTACCCGCAGGCCCTCCGCGAGATTCCGGACCCGCCGCTCGCCCTGTACGTGCGGGGTCGCCTGCCCGACGGTGTCCGGGTGGCGGTGGTCGGGAGCCGGAATCCCTCTCCGGACGGCGAGTACGTGGCCCGGCGCATGGCCGCGGAGCTCGCAACGGCCGGCGTGTGCGTGGTGAGCGGGCTGGCGAGGGGGATCGACGCCGCGGCGCACCGAGGTGCCCTGGAAGTCAGAGGTCCCACGGTGGCGGTGCTGGGCTGCGGGGTGGACGTGGGCTACCCCGCGGGGCACGAGGACCTGGCAGACCAGGTGGCCGCCTGCGGAGCCGTGGTGAGCGAGTACCCTCCGGGTACCCCACCGGCCAAACACCACTTCCCCCTGCGGAACCGCCTCATCAGCGGGCTGTCGCACGCCGTGGTGGTGGTGGAGGCTACCCTGCGAAGCGGCGCCCTGATCACCGCGGACTTGGCCCTGGAGCAGGGCCGGGAGGTGTTCGCAGTACCGGGCAGCGTGCTGAACCCGCGGTCCGCGGGGCCCCACCGCCTTCTCCGGGAGGGCGCGGGGTGGGCGGAGTCCGCGGCAGACGTGCTGCAGGCCCTGGGCATCGCTCCGGGCCCGTCCCCGCAACACCCCGTGGGGCCCCTGGAAGCACGCGTGCTGGAGTGCCTGCGGGAGCCGCGCTTCCCGGACGAACTGGTGGGCGCGGGGCTGGGTACCGCGGGCGCCGTGAGCGCGCTGCTGGTGTCCCTGGAGGTGCGCGGGTTGGTGCAGCGCCTTCCTGGAGGCCGTTACGTGAGCCAGGTGGGCCAGCAACCCCGCGCGGGTGGGTGCCCCGCAGAGGAGAACGGTGCGCGGTCGGGGTTCTCCCACCGAGACCGGACCCGAACCCCTTGACAAGGATCCGCACAAAGGGCCAAAACTAAACCAAAAGCCCGGAGGCCGGGATGGGGGGACTTCCGCGTTACCCGCTGTGGATTGCCGGTGAGTCCGTCCCCGCGGCTTCCGGACAGACCCTCACCCTGCTGGATCCCGCTTCACAGGAGCCCTTGGCGGAGGTCGCCTCCGCGGGACCCGAGGACGTGGAACGCGCGGTAGGTGCCGCCCACCGCGCGTTCACCGCGGGCCCCTGGCGCAGGCTGAACACCCGTGAGCGGGGTCGCCTCCTCCTTCGGGTCGCGGACCTCATCCGGCAACACGCAGAGGAGTTGGCCCGCACCGAGAGCCGCAACGTGGGCAAGCCCATCCGGGAAGCCCGGGAGGAAGTGCAGCTGGCTGCGGACTGTTTCGAGTACTACGCGGGAGCGGTGAACAAGGTAGGCGGCCACACGGTGCCGGTGGCGGCCCCGGGCGTCAGCCTGACCTTCCGCGAACCGATCGGCGTCTGCGCCCTGATCGTGCCCTGGAACTTCCCCATCGCCATCACCTCCTGGAAGCTGGCGCCTGCGCTGGCCATGGGGAACACGGTGGTGATCAAGCCCGCCACGCAGACCCCCCTCACCGCCCTGCGCTTGGCAGAGCTGGTGGCCGAAGCCGGTATTCCTCCGGGTGTGGTGAACGTGCTGCCGGGTCCAGGCGGCGTGGTGGGCGGGGCTCTGATCCGCCACCCCTTGGTCCGGAAGGTTTCCTTCACAGGGTCCACCGAGGTGGGCCGCGAGATCCTGCGATCCAGCGCCGACGGGATCAAGCGGGTGACCCTGGAGCTGGGCGGAAAGTCTGCCAACATCGTGTTCGCGGACGCGGACCTGGAGCGGGCGGTAGCTTCGGCGGCGTGGAGCGCTCTGGGCAACGCGGGGCAGGACTGCTGTGCCCGCAGCCGGCTCCTCGTGGAACGCCGGGTCTTCGACACCTTCGTCACCCGCTTGGGGGAGCTGGTCCAGCAGATCCGCCTCGGCGACCCCCTGGACGAGCAGACGGAGATGGGCCCCCTCGTGAGCCTCGCGCACCGCGAGCGGGTGCGTGGGTACGTGACGGTGGGCCAGGAGGAGGGGGCGCGTCTTCTGTGTGGGGGAGACGTGCCGCTGGACGGTCCCTTAAGCCGCGGCGCCTACCTGCGCCCGGCCATCTTCGTGGACGTCCGCCCAGCCATGCGGATCATGCAGGAGGAGATCTTCGGCCCGGTGATCTGCGCCATGCCCTTCGACACGGAGGAGGAGGCGGTGGCCATCGCCAACGACAGCCGCTACGGCCTTTCGGGCTCCGTGTGGACCCGCGACGTGGGCCGCGCCCTGCGGGTAGCCCGCGCCTTGGAGACCGGGGTGTTGTCGGTGAACTCCGGCCACAGCGTCCACCTGGAGGCCCCCTTCGGGGGCGTGAAGGAGAGCGGGGTGGGGCGGGAGCTGGGCCTGGCGGTCCTCGACCACTACAGCGAGTGGAAGAGTGTGTTCGTGGACACGCGGCCCTGAAACCGGCAGGGGAGACCACCGAGAAGGGAGGGGGAAGCATGGAGGGGAACGGCGTCAGCCGCAGACAGTTTCTCAAGCGGGGAGCGTCGTCCATGGCGGCCACCATCGCCGCGGCGGCGCTCGCGCGTATGGGGATCCACCCTCGAGAGGTACGGGCTCAGGAGCGGCGCCAGCCCAGGATCAAGTGGCGGATGCAGACCTACGCGGGCACCACCCTGGGCCAGCACGTGATCAAGCCGTCCGTCGATGCCTTTAACCTCGCGGCCAACGGGGAGATGGTCATCGAGCTGTACTATGCAGACCAGCTGGTGCCTCAGGGCGAGCTCATCAAGGCCCTGCAGCGGGGCGTGCTGGACGCGGTGCAGACGGACGAGGACTCTGCCCAGTCCCCGGTGGACGTCTCGGTGTTCGGCGCGTACTTCCCCTTCGCCACCGAGTACTCCCTGGACGTGGCGACCCTGTTCCACTGGTACGGCCTGGACAAGATCTGGCGGGAGGCGTACGCGAAGGTCCCCAACGTCACCTGGCTCAGCGCGGGTTCCTGGGACCCGTGCAACTTCGCCACCACCAAGCCCATCCGTTCCCTCAAGGACCTGAGGGGGCTGCGGGTCTACATGTTCCCCACTGGAGGCCGGTTCATGCAGCGGTTCGGGGTGGTCCCGGTGTCCCTGCCCTACGCGGACGTACAGATGGCCATCCAGACCGGGGAGCTGGACGGCGTGGCGTGGAGCGGGATCACGGAGGTGTACACGGTGGGCTGGGCCGATGTGACCCGGTACTACCTCACGAACCCCATCTCGGGGGCGTGGATCGGTTCCTACCTGGTCAACACCCGCAGTTGGGAACGTCTGCCGCGCCACCTGCAGACCCTCTTCCGGCTGTGCATCGACTCCTCCCACTACTACCGCCTGCACTGGTACTGGTGGGGGGAGGCCCACTATCGCGTGAAGGGCGGGAAGCTGAAGCTGACCTCCATCCCGGAGAAGGAGTGGGACACGGTGCGGAAGGAGGCGTACAAGTTCTGGGACGAGGTGGCCAAGCGCAGCCCGCGGACAGCCCAGGTGGTGAAGATCCTGCGCGAGTACGCGGAGGTCATGCGCAGAGCAGGCCCGCCCTACCGCTGCGGCTGACGAGTCCGCGCCGACTGCGGAGCCCTGCGGACAGATGAGCCAGCTTCCCGTGGATCCCGTGGCCCCGTCGATCCGGCGGATGCCCCGACCCGTGGTGGTCTACGTACGGGGGGTGGAGCGCTTAGGCCGGGCCGTGGGGGCGTTGGCCATGGTCCTCACCTTCGTTCTAGCTGCCATCCTGCTGGAAGCGTCCGTGGCGCGGTTGGCCTTCGGGACCTCCCACATCTGGAGCGTGGAGCTGGCGCAGTTCACCATGTCCGCGTACTACCTCCTCGGCGGGGCGCTGTCCGAACAGGACGCGGTCCACGTGCGAATGGACCTCTTCTACAGCCGTCTCAGCCCCCGCGCCAAGCTGGTGATGGACTGCCTGACGACTCCCCTCGTCCTGGTGTACCTCGCCTTCCTTTTCTACGGTGGCATCCGCAGCAGTCTCTGGGCCATCGAGAACAACCAGGTGAACTACACGCCGTGGGCGCCCCCCATGGCGCCCATCAAGCTCATCATGACCGCAGGGATGGGGCTGATGCTCCTGCAGCAGCTGGCCATCTTCTTCAAGGACCTGGCGCGCCTGCTCGGGAGGGCGATGGAGTGAGCCACAACGCCATCGCCCTCCTCATGTTCCTCTCCATGATGGCCCTGCTGGCCACCGGCCAGCGGATGTACGCGGTCATCGGGTTCGTGGGCGTGGCGGCAGCGGTGGGGCTATGGGGTCCGGAGACCGCGGAGATGCCCTTCGACGCCGCCATCACCACCCTGAACTGGTACCCGCTGCTCACCCTGCCCATGTTCGTGTTCATGGGGTACATGTTCGCGGAGACGGGGATCGCCAACGACCTGTACTACATGTTCCACGTGTGGTCTGGTCCCCTCCGGGGCGGGCTGGCGGTGGGGACCATCCTGATGATGGTCCTGATCGCGGCCATCAACGGGCTCAGCGTGGCAGGGCTGGCGATCGGCGCCACCGTGGCCCTGCCGGAAATGCTCCGACGGGGCTACGACAAGGTCATGGTCACGGGAGTGATCCAGGCGGGGAGTACGCTGGGGATCATGATCCCGCCCAGCGTGGTCCTGGTGCTGTACGGGATGATCGCCCGCGTCCCCGTGGGGCAGCTGTGGTTCGCGGGGATCCTGCCCGGGCTGCTCCTGGGCGGACTGTTCATCCTGTACGTGCTGATCCGGTGCTGGCTGCAACCCGAGCTGGGGCCCCCCCTGCCGAAGGAAGAGCTGGAGAGGATCACGTGGGGAGAGAAGCTGCGGCTGCTGCGCGCGGGGATCATCCCCCTCGTGATCTTCGTTTCCATGACGGGGCTGTTCCTGGCTGGGGTGACGAGCCTCGTGGAGTCCTCGGCGGTGGGGATGCTGGCCACCACCCTGGCTGCGGCGGTCCGGCGACGGCTCACCTGGCGGGCTCTGGTGGAGGCCACCCGCAAGACGCTCGGCGTGAGCTGCGTGTTCATGTGGATCATCCAGGCCGCGTTGCTGTTCTCCGCGGTGTTCGACGGACTCGGTGCCAGCCGGGCCCTGGAGGAGCTGTTCCTGGGGCAGTGGCACCTTTCGCCCTGGGCAGTGATCGCCATGATGCAGGCTTCCTTCCTGTTCATGGGGACCTTCCTGGACGACACCGCCATGCTGGTCATCGTGGCCCCCCTGTACGTGCCCCTGGTGAAGAAGCTAGGGTTCGACCTCGTGTGGTACGGGGTGCTGTACACGATCACCTGCCAGGTCGCGTACATGACGCCGCCCTTCGGCTACAACCTGTTCCTCATGCGGGCCATGGCACCGCCGGAGATCACCCTGGCGGACATCTACCGGTCCATCACGCCCTTCGTACTGGTGATGATCCTGGGACTGGTGATCGTGATGGCGTTCCCGCAGATCGCGACCTGGCTGCCGGAGCTGTACTTCCGGCGTAGCGGATAGCGCGTGTGGAGGAGGTGAGCGGGTGGAGCGAGGGGAGCGGGCGATCCGGGGTCGGATCGAGCTGGAGGAGTTGCGCCAGCTGGTGGAGACAGGCCAAGTGGACACCGTCCTGACGGTTTTCCCGGACCTGTACGGCCGGCTGGTGGGCAAGCGGGTGAGCGGGCAGTTCTTCCTCGACCACGTAGCTCCGGACGGCCTGCACGCGTGCGACTACTTGCTGGCCTGCGACATGGAGATGGACCCCGTGCCGGGGTACGCGTTCACGAGCTGGGAGGCGGGCTACGGGGACGTGCGGCTGGTGCCGGACTTCCGGACCCTGCGGGTCGCCTCCTGGCTGGACGCGAGCGCGGTGGTCCTGTGTGACGTCTACGAGGAGGAGCGGGACGTGCTGGTGGAGGTGGCGCCCCGCACGGTCCTGCGCCGACAGGTGGATCGGGCCCGGGCCCTGGGGTACGTGGCCATGGGCGGCTCGGAGCTGGAGTTCTACATCCTGCGGGACTCCTACGAGGAGGCGGCCCGCAAGCGGTACGTGGGCCTGGAGCCCTTCGGCCGGTACATCGAGGACTACCACATCCTGCAGGGGACGAAGGAGGAATTCCTGGTAGGGGCCCTGCGCCGCCATCTGGAGCGGTCCGGAATCCCCGTGGAGTTCTCCAAGGGCGAGTGGGGCCCCGGGCAGCAGGAGATCAACCTGCGCTACGCGGACTTCCTGGAGACCGCGGACCGCCACACGTTGTTCAAGCACGCGGCCAAGGAGGTCGCCTGGCAGAACAACGTGGCGGTGACCTTCATGGCCAAGTGGGATGAGCGGTACGCCGGTTCCAGCATGCACCTGCACGCAAGCCTGTGGGACGCGGAAGGCCGGCCCTTGTTCCCCGGAGAGGAGGCCCTGGGCCCCCTGCACGTATCGCCCCTGTTCCGGTGGTTCCTCGGCGGGTGGATGGCGCACCTGGCGGAGATCACCGCGTTCTACGCCCCCTACCCGGCCTCCTACAAGCGGTACGTGGCGGGATCCTTCGCGCCCACCCGGGTGGCGTGGAGCTACGACAACCGCACCGCCGGCTTCCGGGTGGTGGGGCACGGACCCTCCCTGCGCATCGAGTGCCGGGTGCCGGGCGCCGATGCCAACCCGTACCTGGCATTCGCCGCCACGCTGGCCGCGGGTTTGGACGGGATTGAGAACCGCACCGAGCCGCCGCCCATGTTCGAGGGCGACGCGTACGCGGCCGCGGACCTGCCGGAGGTGCCACGGTCCCTTCCGGAGGCGGTGAAGCGGCTGGAGAGCAGCTCGTGGGCCCGGCAGGTGTTCGGCGACGCGGTGGTGGACCACTACGCGCACTTCTTCCGCACCGAGCAGCGCAAGTTCGACCAGGTGGTGACGGACTGGGAGCGGGCCCGGTACCTGGAGCGGGCGTGAGGGAGCGGGTGGAGGCGCCTAGGATCGGGATCACCACGTACGGCCGCGACGAGCACGGACGGTTCTGCCTGCCCGCCGCGTACGTGGACGCAGTGCGGCGGGCGGGGGGCGTTCCACTCCTGCTGCCGCCCGGGGAAGCGCACCCCGAGCGGGTGCTGGAGGTGGTGGACGGCCTGATCCTTTCCGGTGGAGGCGACATCGACCCGGCCTGCTACGGCGGGCAGAGCCACCCGACCCTGTACCTGGTGGACCCCGAGCGGGACCGCTTCGAACTGCATCTCGCCCGGGCGGTGGTGGACCAGGACGTCCCAGTCCTGGGAATCTGCCGCGGGTCGCAGGTGCTCAACGTGGCGTGGGGCGGGGACCTGATCCCGCACCTGCCCGAGGGCGAGGACGCACCGGTCCGGCACCGGCTTCCCCCTCGAACCCCTACGGACCACCCGGTGAGTGTGGACCCTGGCAGCCGCCTGGCCGGCATCCTCGGAGAACCCGAGCTGTCCGTGCGCTCGTGGCACCACCAGGCGGTGCAGCGCGTGGCGTCCGGCTGGCGTGCGGTGGCGTGGGCGCCGGACGGGACCGTGGAGGCGGTGGAGTGGCAACAGGATGCGTGGGCCGTGGGCGTGCAGTGGCACCCGGAGCTTTCCATGGACAGCCCGGTGCACCGGAGGCTGTTTGAGGCGCTCGTCCAGGCCGCGGCACAGCGCCGCCAGGCCCGGCAGAGAGCGGAGCGGTAGACGCAACCGGGAGGGAGCCGACATGCGGCTGCAAGACAAGGTGGCCCTGATCACCGGCGGGGGCAGCGGGATCGGCCGGGAGTCCGCGAAGCTGTTCGCCCGGGAGGGTGCGAGGGTGGTGGTGGTGGACATCAACGCGGAGGCGGGCGAGCGGACGGTGGCGGACATCCGCGCCGCGGGCGGGGAAGCCACCTTCTGCCGGGCGGACGTCACGCGGACGGAGGACGTGCAGGCCATGGTGGCCTGTGCGGAGGGTACCTACGGGCGGCTGGATGTTCTGTTCAACAACGCGGGGATCTTCCACCCGGAGGACGGGTCTGTGCTGGACACGGACGAACGGGTGTGGGACCTGGTGCTGGACGTGAACCTGAAGGGGGTGTTCCTGGGCTGCAAGTACGGGATCCCCGCCCTCCTGCGGGCGGGCGGGGGCTCGGTGATCAATACCGCCTCCTTCGTGGCCCTGATGGGGTCCGCGGTCTCCCAGGTGGCGTACACGGCCAGCAAGGGCGGGGTGTTGGCCCTGACCCGAGAGATCGCGGTGGAGTTCGCCCGGAAGAACATCCGGGCCAACGCCCTGTGCCCGGGGCCGGTGGAGACCCCGCTCCTGGCGGAGCTGCTATCGGACCCGGACCGGCGCCAGCGGCGGTTGGTCCACATCCCGGCGGGGCGCTTCGCCCGCGCGGAGGAGATCGCCCGGGCGGCGCTGTTCCTGGCTAGCGACGAGTCCTCCTACGTGAACGGCGCGGTGTTCGTGGTAGACGGCGGGATCACCGCGGCCTACCTGACCCCCGAGTGAGCGCGCGGGGGAGAGGAAGGAAACTTCGAAAGGGGGGTGACCGAACATGAAGAAGGACCGAGGACTGCGGCGGGTGGTGGTGTGGCTCGTTGCGGTGTGCGGGGTGCTGCTGGCGGGACTGGCAGCGCCCGCGGCGACACCGGTGGTGGTGTACTCCGCCCTGGAGAACGACGAGATCGCGGAGTACCTGAAGGTGGCCCGCCAGGACCTCCCGGACCTGGACATCCGGGTGCTGCGGCTGTCCACGGGAGAGCTGGCCGCGCGGGTGCTGGCGGAGAAGGGGAACCCGCAGGCGGACGTCCTGTGGGGGGTGGCAGCCACCGCTACGATCCCCCTCGTACGGGAGGGGATCCTGGAGCCCTACGCGCCCAAGGGCGCCTACAAGATCCTCCGACAGTTCCGCGACCCCAAAGGCTACTGGACGGGGATTGACCTGTACGTGGGGGCCATCGCGGTGAACACCGTGGAGCTGACGAAGCGGCGGCTACCGGTCCCCCGCACGTGGAACGACCTGCTGAACCCCCAGTACAAGGGCCTCGTCATCATGCCCAACCCCCTCACCTCGGGGACGGGGTTCCTGCACGTGGTGGCGGTGCTCACGAAGTTCGGGGAACAGCGGGGTTGGCAGTACCTGGCGGAGCTGGACAGGAACATCGCCCAGTACACCCGCAGCGGTGGAGCGCCAGCCCGGATGGCGGCGCAGGGGGAGATCCCCATCGCCTTGTCCTTCGATTTCGCCGTGCTCAGCTTCAAGCAGCAGGGCTTCCCCGTGGAGCTGGTCTGGCCGGACGGCACAGGCTACGAGCTGGAGGTGAACGCCCTCATCAAGGGGGCCAGGAGCCCCGACGCGGCGAAACGGTTCTTGGACTGGGCCATCAGCCTGAACGCCATGCGGGCGTACGCCAGGTGGAAGATGGGCGTCACCATGCCGGGGGTCACCGCGGGCCCGCACGTCCCCCAGCTGCACACCGTGCCGCTCCTGAAAGTGGACTTCCAGTGGGCGGCCGAGCACCGGCAGCGGATCCTGGACGAGTGGAAGCGCCGGTTCACCCGGTGACGGAGGGGCGGTCCGCTGCAGGAGGGGTGAGGGAACCCGGGGGATGGACGCGGAGCTCGTCCTAGACGGGCTGACCAAGCGGTTCGGCCCCGTGGCGGCGGTGGACGGCGTCAGCCTGGAGGTGGCCCCCGGGGAGTTCGTGTGCGTGCTGGGACCCAGCGGGTGCGGGAAGACGACCCTCCTGCGGCTGATCGCAGGGTTCGAGGCGCCCACCGCGGGGGCGATCTACTACCGGGGTGCACCCGTGCACCACCTGCCACCGCAGGAGCGGAACTTCGGGATCGTGTTCCAGTCCTACGCCTTGTTCCCCCACATGACCGTTTGGGACAACGTGGCCTTCGGCCTGCGGGTCCGCCGCCTTCCGGCAGTTACCGTGCGGGCCCGGGTCGCGGAGATGCTGGCCCTGGTAGGCCTGGAGCACGCCGCCCGCCTGTACCCGTCCCAGCTGAGCGGGGGGATGCAGCAGCGGGTGGCCCTGGCCCGGGCGTTGGCCGTCCAGCCCCGTGTGCTGCTGCTAGACGAGCCCCTCTCGGCCCTGGACGCGAAGATCCGAGTGCGGCTGCGGGCGGAGATCCGCCGGATCCAGCGGGAGCTGGGCGTGACGGTCCTCTACGTGACCCACGACCAAGAGGAAGCCCTGTCCATCGCGGACCGACTGGTGGTGATGTGGCAGGGGCGGGTACAGCAGGTAGGCCCTCCTCTGGAGGTGTACACGCGCCCGGCCACCCCCTTCGTGGCGGACTTCGTGGGCACCACCAACCTCCTGCGGGCGGAGGTGGGAGAGGACGGTGGGGTCCGCTGGGGGGACGTCCTCCTCGAGGTGGCGGGCCCGCTGTTACCCGCCGGCCCGGTCCTGCTGGCGGTCCGGCCGGAGCGGCTGCGGTTGGTGGACGGAGCTGCCGCTAGCCAGCGCAACTGCGTGACAGGCCGGGTGGAGGCCTGGACGTTCTTCGGGCCCTACGTGCGGTTGCACGTGAGCGCCAACGGCGAGCTGCTGGCGGTGGACGTGCCGCAGGAGGTCCTGGCGGACGCCGGGCTGCAGCGCCACGCCCCGGTCACCGTGCACGTGCCGCGGGAAGCGGTCCTGGTGTTTCCCGCCCGCCCGTGAGCGCCCCGCCCGCTGCGCTTCAGGTCCCCGTCCCCCGCCGGTGGACGGCCCGGGACCTGTGGACGACCCGGGTCACCACGGGAGTCCTGCTGCTGGCCTTCGCGGTCTTCGTCCTGTACCCGCTGCTCGAGATCGTGGCCCGGTCTTTCTGGAAATCGGGTGCGTTCAGCTGGGAGCACTACGCGGAGTTCCTGCAGGAGCCCAAGCTGTTCCAGACCGTCTGGAACAGCCTGGTGGTCTCCAGCCTCTCGACGGTCCTGACCGTGGTCCTGGCCTTCGGCTATGCGTACGTGCTGACCCACACCCACCTGTGGGGACGGTCGTTTCTGTGGATGGTGGGGCTGCTCCCCCTCATCGCGCCGTCCTTCGTGCAGGCCCTGGGCCTCATTTTCCTGTTCGGCCGCAACGGGCTCGTGACCCGCACCCTGCTGGGGCTGGACTGGAACGTGTACGGCGCCGTGGGGATCGTGCTGGGGGAAGTGTTCTACTGTTTCCCCCACGCCCTCCTGGTGCTGTACACGAGTCTGAGCGCCCTGGACGCGTCCCTGTACGAGGCCGCGCAGAGCCTCGGCGCACGGGGCTGGAGGGTCTTCTGGTGGGTGACCGTCCCCACCGTGCGGTACGCGGTCGCCGCGGCGAGTTTCCTCGTGTTCAACCTGGTGGTGACGGACTTCGGGACGCCCGTGGTGGTGGGCGGCGACTACCGGGTGCTGGCCACGGAGATCTACACGCAGGTGTTCGGGCTGCAGCGGTTCAGCATGGCGGCAGTGGTCAGCGTGGCGTTGCTGGTCCCGGCCCTCGCCTCCTTCGGCCTGGACGGGTACTTCCGCCGGAAGGCAGCCGCCACCCTCACGGGGCAGAGCCGGCCCTACGCGTACTCCCCCCGCGGCTGGGGCAGACTCGCCGCGGGTGCGTTCGCCTGGGGTTGGGCGGCGTTCGTCCTGCTCGTGTACGGGACGCTGGCGGCGGCCTCGCTGGTCCGGGTGTGGGGGTACGACTGGACCCTCACCCTCGCCCACTACCGGTTGGACGCGGTGGGCGTGCGGGAGGTCCTGCTCCGGGGACTCCAGCTGTCCGGGCTGGCGGCGCTCTGTGGCGCCCTGCTGAGCGTGGTGGTGGCGTACGTGGTGCACCGGCTGCGGCCACCGGGCGCCCGTCTGCTGTACGCCCTGGCGGTACTGCCCGCCGCGGTCCCGGGGACGGTGGTGGGATTGGGCTACCTGTTTGCTTTTAACAAGCCGCCCCTGGTGCTGGTGGGGACCGCGGGGATCATCGTACTCTCGTACGTATTCCGGTTTGTGACCCTGGGGACCCTGGCGGCCAGCGCCGCCCTGCAGCAGGTGGACCGGTCGGTGGAGGAGGCGGCCCAGAGCCTGGGTGCCAGTGCGGTGCGCACCTTCGTACAGGTGGTGTTCCCCCTGCTCCGGGTTGCCTTCTTCTCGTCCGCGGTGTACATCTTCGTGCGAAGCATGGTGACCCTGAGCGCGGTGATCTTCCTCATCGCCCCGGGGCTGGAGCTCCCGGCCACCGCGGTCCTCACGCTGACCACGGACGGGAAACTGAGTGGGGCGGCGGCTCTGTCTACCCTGCTGGTGGCGGTGATCGGGCTGGTGGTCGCCGTCGCCCGCGTGGTGCTCCGCGTGCCCGTGGTGTTCCGTTGACGGGGGCACCCGAGAGGGGGGATCGCGGGGCCAGGGGGGCTGCCTCCGAGGGGACCGCAGACCGGTTCCTGAGCGCGGTGTTCGCGCCCGTGCGTTCCCGCAACGTGGTGGAGGAGACGGTGGAGCGCATCGCGGGGGTGATCAAGGCCCGCTTGGTCAAGGTCGGCGACCAGCTCCCGCCCGAACGGGAGCTGGCCCGGCGGCTCGGGATCAGCCGGTCCACCCTGCGGGGCGCCCTGCGCATCCTGGTGGACGCGGGCTACCTGGAGGTCCGGCGCGGGCGGACCGGCGGGACCTTCGTGGCCCGGTGGCCGGACCTTCCGCGGGCGCGGGAACGGAGGGCGGTGCTGAACCGCGTCCGCCACGACATCCCCGCCATCCTGGACTTCCGCCGGGCCGTGGAGCCCGCGGCCGCGGAGCTGGCCGCGGAGCGGGCGTCCCCCGTGGAGATCCGGGAGCTGGGGCAGCTGCTGTCCAGCATGCGGGGTGCGGAGCGCAACTTTACCGTCTACCGCGCCTACGACGCCCGTTTCCACGTGGGGATCGCGGCGGCGGCAAAAAGTCCGCTCCTCCTGGACAGCGTGGTTCGGCTGCAGACGTCCCTCACGGAGATTTTGGACCTCATCGTGCACCACTCGGAGGAGGTGCTGCGCCACTCCACGGAGTACCACTGGCGGATCCTGGAGGCCATCCGCGAGCACCGTCCCGCGCAGGCGCGCCAGCTCATGCTGGATCACATCCGGGCCACGGAGAACATCGTGCACGGGCTGGTCCCCGAGGTGGAGGTGCCGGCGCGATGACCCGCAGCCAAGTGCCGCCAGAGGGCGCGTCTTCCGCCGTGCACGTGCTGCTGTACGATGGGGACTGCGGCTTCTGCCGGTGGGCGGTAGGGAGGGTGCTGGGTTGGGACCGGGGGCGTCGGGTCCGCGCGTGCGCGCTGCAGGACCCGGAGGCGGCGCGGTGGCTGGGGGGGCTGCCGGAGGAAGTGCGGACGGCGTCGTGGCACCTGGTGGATCCCGAGGGCCGTGTAGCCTCCGGCGGCCGCGCGGTGGGACCCCTGCTGCGCTTGCTGCCCTTCGGCCGCCCCCTGGCAGCCCTGGCGGAGGCTTTCCCCAGGGTGACGGAAGCCGCCTACCGATGGGTGGCGCGCCACCGGTCCAGGCTGGGGCGGTTCGTCCGCGGGGGTTCGTGCGGCCAGCGTTAACCGACGGACCCCGCGGTCACGAGCCGCGTAGCTCTGGGGACGGCCGCAGGCGCAGGCCCTGCTCGCTGGGCTGGACCTCGGTACCGAGCTCCGCGCACAGCTCCCTCATGCGCTGGCAGATGGCCTCCCGCTCCCAGCCGTGCGCCAGCCCGGCCCGGAAGTGTCGGATGGTGGTGGGCACCAGCTCCACCTCCACGCCGCCCGGCTTCCACTCCAGGAGGAAGGCGAAGGACCAGTCGTTCCGCTCCACCTCGTCCACCGCGTAGTCGTCCACGAAGTCCCCACAGCTGTAGAGGACCGCGCATGCGTCCACGAACTCCACGCCCCGGACGATGTGGGCGCTGTGGCCCCACACCACCTGGGCGCCTGCCCGGGCCAGCAAGCGTGCCGCCTCCCGGTGCTCCGGGAGGGGCCGGCGGCCCCAGTTGGGACCCCAGTGGGCGGAGACCACCACCGCGTCCACTTCGGCCGCCAGCTGGCGGGTGAGCTGCACCACCCGCTGGAAGCGGGGATCCTCGGGGTCTACGGGGGCGTAGAACACCCCGGGGCGGCCGGGTGCCGCTTCCCACCCGGGTTCGTTGTCGGTGAAGGCGACCAAGCCCACGCGAGTCCGCCCGCACGTCCACCGGGCCGGCCGCTGTGCCTCCTCCGCGTCCCTGCCCGCGCCCGCGTGGGCGATGCCCGCGGCGTCCAGCACCTGCAGGCAGTCCGCCAGGGCGTCCTCCCCGAAGTCCAGCACGTGGTTGTTCGCGAGGCTCACCGCCCGCACGCCCCCAGCTTCCAGCACCCGCACGTTCCGGGCATCCGAGCGGAACGTGAACAGCTTCCCGGGCCAGGGGGTCCCGCGGTCGGACAGCACGCACTCCAGGTTGCACACCACGCCGTCGGTGCCCCGCAGCACGGGCAGCACGTCTCCCCAGGGGTCCGTGGGAGGGCGGTTCTGCAGCGCCCGGTTCACCAACCGGCCCAGCATGACGTCTCCCAAAAACGCCAGCCTCATGTCGTCCCCCGCGGAGGGAAGTCCGGGCCCTGCGCCGTAGCATCCCTGCGTTGCGCAGGATACCACGCGCGGGGCGGGGAGGGCCGTGGAGATCTGGATGAAGGCGGTGCCGTGTGGCCGGCTGCAGCCGGGACAGGATCTGGGCGCGTGGGTGGCTGACGCCCTGGAGCGGTCCGGGCTCCGGCCGCAGGACGGAGACGTCGTGGTGGTGGCCCACAAGGTGGTCTCGGTGGCGGAGGGGCGGGTGGTGCGCCTGGAGGAGGTCCGGCCTTCTGCGGCGGCTGTGCAACTCGCGCACCAGACGGGCAAGGACCCGCGGCTGGTGGAGCTGGTGCTGCGGGAGTCCACGGAGATCGTCCGTGCGCGTCCCGGTCTGCTGATCACACGGCACCGGCTCGGATTCGTGTGCGCCAACGGCGGCGTCGACCGTTCCAACGCGGGCCCGGGGTGTGCCGTCCTGCTGCCCGCTGACCCCGACGGATCCGCGCGGCGCCTGCGGGAGGCTCTGCGGGCCCGCTTCGGATGCCAGGTGGGCGTGGTGGTGGCGGACACCCACGGCCGCGCACACCGGGAGGGCGCGGTGGGGGTGTGCGTGGGGGTCGCGGGCCTGCAGCCGCTACTGGACCACCGCGGGCGGCACGACCTGTACGGGTACGTCCTGTCTAGCTCCGTGGAGGCGGTGGCGGACGAGCTGGCGTCCGCGGCCACCCTCCTGATGGGCCAGGCGGACGAGAACCGCCCCCTCGTGCTGATCCGGGGCTGGTCCGCCAGGGGCGAGGGCAGCGCCCGGGCGCTGGTGCGGCGCCCGGAGCGTGACCTCTTCCGCTAGGTTTGCGGGACGCGTTCCCGCAGGGGCGAAGGTGCCCGCGCTCCCACACCGGCCGGGTCATTGCGGTGGTCCCCACGGTGGTGTTGACGCCCTGTGCTACGATGGGGCCGACCGAAGGGGGTATGCGGCGGGGATCGCGGTGTCGAAGAAGAGCCTGGTGATCGTCGAGTCGCCCACGAAGGCCCGCACCCTGAAGAAGCTGCTGGACCGCCGCTTCCGGGTGCTGGCGTCCATGGGGCACGTGCGCGACCTGCCCAAGTCGAAGTTGGGCGTGGACGTGGACAACGGGTTCGCGCCCCACTACATCGTGATCAAGGGTAAGGGTCCCGTCCTGAAGGAGCTGCGGGAGGCGGCCAAGGACGCCGACACCGTGTACCTGGCTGCCGACCCCGACCGCGAGGGCGAGGCCATCTCCTGGCACCTGCAGACCCTCCTGAACGGGATGAACCCCAACATCCGCCGCATCGAGTTCCACGAGGTGACCCGGGAAGCGGTGCGCCGCGCCCTGCAGCACCCCCGGGACATCGACATGAACCGCGTGGCGGCGCAGCAGGCGCGGCGGGTGCTGGACCGGCTGGTGGGCTACAAGCTCAGCCCGCTTCTCTGGCGGAAGGTGCGGGGCGGGCTGAGCGCGGGCCGGGTGCAGTCCGTGGCCCTCCGCCTGGTGTGCGACCGCGAGCGGGAGATCGAGGCCTTCACCCCGCAGGAGTACTGGACCATCACCGCGCGCCTCAGCCGCCAGAACGACGACACCGTCTTCGAGGCCCGGCTGGTCTTTCGGGGCGACGCCAAGGTGGAACTCGCCCGCGAGGAGGAGGCCCGACGCGTCCTGGAGGAGCTGGAGGCCGCGGACTACCGGGTGGCGGAGGTACGCCGCCGGGACCAGCAACGGCACCCCGCACCGCCGTTCATCACCAGCACCCTGCAGCAGGAGGCCAACCGTCGGCTGGGCTACTCTGCCTCCCGGACCATGTCCCTGGCGCAGCAGCTGTACGAGGGGCTGGACGTGGGCGAGGAAGGTACCGTGGGGTTGATCACCTACATGCGCACCGACTCCGTGCGGGTGGCCTCGTCCGCGCAGGAGGAGGCGCGGGCGTTCGTGCGGGAGCGGTGGGGCCCCTCGTACGTGCCGCCGCAGCCGCGCCGTTACACCGCGCGCCGGGGCGCCCAGGACGCCCACGAGGCCATCCGTCCCACCTCGGTGTTCCGCACGCCAGAGAAGGTGAAGCCGTACCTGCGGCCGGACCAGTACAAGCTGTACCGGCTCATCTGGGAGCGGTTCGTGGCGAGCCAGATGAGCTCCGCGGTGCTGGACACCCTGGCGGTGGACGTGGCCGCGGGCGACTACCTCCTGCGGGCCACCGGACAGCGGGTCAAGTTCCCGGGCTTCCTCGTGGTGTACCGGGAGCTGTCCGCAGACGGCGAGGAGCTTTTGGAGGGCTGGCTGCCGGAACTGGTGCCGGGGGAACCCCTGCGGCTGGTCGAACTGGTCCCGCAGCAGCACTTCACCCAGCCCCCGCCCCGGTACACGGAGGCGACCCTCGTGCGGGCCTTGGAGGAAAAGGGGATCGGTCGGCCGTCTACCTACGCGCCCACCCTGGAGACCATCAAGAAGCGGGGCTACGTGCGGGTGGTGGACCGGCGGTTGGTGCCGACGGAGCTGGGACGGTTGGTGAACGACCTGCTCCTGGAGCACTTCCCGGACATCGTGGACGTGGGGTTCACCGCGCACCTGGAGGAGGACCTGGACCGGGTGGAGGAGGGCCAGGCCGACTGGGTGGCTGTGGTGCGGGAGTTCTACGAGCCCTTCGAGCGGGACCTCCAGCGGGCCGAGGTCTTGATCGAGGAAGTGGACGCGAAGCCGGAACCCACGGGGGAGGCGTGCCCGGCCTGCGGTCGGGAACTGGTGCGCAAACAGGGCCGGTTCGGTGCCTTCATCGCGTGCAGCGGCTACCCGGCGTGCACCTACACCCGGCCCGTGGGCATCGGGGTGACCTGTCCGAAGTGCGGCGGGGAGGTGGTGGAACGCCGGTCCCGTCGGGGCCGCATCTTCTACGGGTGTGCCAACTACCCGTCCTGCGACTTCACCTCGTGGGACCGGCCCACGGACCGGCGCTGCAGCCGCTGCGGCTACCCCATGGCGCTGCGCCGGTCCCGGAGGGGGGACACCTACTACCGGTGCGTGAACACCTCGTGCAGGGCCACCGAGACCCAGCAGGCGCCGGAGCCCGTGGCCGCGCGCTGAGGCCGCTCCTGCTGGACGTCCGCGGCTTCCTGCGGGTGCTGCGGGCAGAGCGGGGGGCTTCGAGCCACACCCTGGCCGCGTACGCCCGCGACGCGGCTCACTTCCTGGACTTCCTGGCGGCGGAGGGGGTCACCGGCTGGTCGCAGGTGGACGTGGCCCGGGCCCGACGGTATCTGGTGCGCCTAGCCACCTCGCGCTCGCGGGCCACAGTGGCCCGGCGGCTCAGCGCCCTGCGGAGCTTGTTCCGGTTCCTGGTGCGCACCGGGCGCGTTCCTGCCAACCCGTTCCGCGGGCTCCGAGCTCCCCGGCGGGGTCGCCGGCTGCCTAACTACCTGAGCCCCGCGCAGGTCCGGGCACTGCTGGAAGCCCCGGACACCGCCACGCCCCTGGGCCTGCGCGACCGGGCGCTGCTGGAGCTGCTGTACGGTTCTGGACTGCGGCTGCGGGAGGCGCTGGCCCTGCGGGCCGAGGACGTGCGGTCCGGGCGGGAGGTGCGGGTGGTGGGGAAGGGCGACCGGGAGCGGGTGGTGCTGCTGACCCGGGCCGCCCGGTCGGCCCTGGACGCCTACCTGGAACGCGGCCGGCCCCACTTGGCCAAGCCGGGGGTGGAAGCCCTGTTCGTCAACCACCGGGGCCGGCCTCTTTCTGCCCGGGGAGCCCAACGGGTGGTGGCCGGGTACGTGCGGGCGTCCATGGGCGCCGTGCGCGCGACCCCCCACACCCTGCGGCACACCTTCGCCACCCACCTGCTGGACGGCGGCGCGGACCTGCGCTCGGTGCAGGAGCTGCTGGGCCACCGGAGCCTCCAGACCACCCAGGTGTACACCCACACCACCCGGGCGCGGCTCAAGGAGGTCTACGACCGCGCACACCCGCGCGCCTGACACGCCACCGCTGCGAAACCTGGCGGGACCGTCAACTCGGGCCCTGAAGCCGGACGCTCCTGGTGGCCTGACACCACCACGCGGTAGACTGCCAGGTGGAGATGGCGCGGACGTCGCACACCACGGTGCTGGCGGTGTTGCGGGACGGTCGGGCGGCCCTGGGGTCCGACGGCCAGGTCACCCTGGGCCAGACGGTGCTCAAGCACGGCGCCAGCAAGGTCCGCCGCATCGGCGACGACGTGTTGGCCGGGTTCGCGGGCAGCGCCGCGGACGGGCTCACCCTGTTCGAGCGGTTCGAGGCCAAGCTCAGCGAGCACCGCGGAAACCTGCCGCGGGCTGCGGTGGCCCTGGCCAAGGACTGGCGCACCGACCGCACCCTGCGGCGTCTGGAGGCGGTGCTGGTGGTTTGCAACCGGGAGCACCTGTTGATCCTTTCGGGCAGCGGGGACGTGGTGGAGCCGGACGACGGGGTGGCGGGGGTGGGAAGCGGGGGGCCCTACGCCCTGGCCGCTGCCCGGGCACTGCTGCGGCACACGGACCTGCCCGTGGACGCGGTGGTGCGGGAGGCGCTGCGGATCGCCGCGGAGATCTGCGTTTACACGAACGACCGGATCGTGGTGGAGACCCTGTAGTCCGGCGTTCCTCGGGGTGGTTCAGGGATGGGTTTCCGCATGGAGGAACTCACACCGCGCCGCATCGTCGCGGAGCTCGACAAGCACATCGTGGGCCAGGAGGCAGCCAAGCGGGCCGTGGCGGTGGCGCTGCGCAACCGCTACCGCCGCAGCCTGCTGCCCGAGCCCCTGCGCCGGGACGTGATCCCCAAGAACATCCTGATGATCGGGCCCACGGGGGTCGGGAAGACCGAGATTGCCCGCCGGGTGGCCCGGCTCGTGGACGCGCCCTTCGTGAAGGTGGAGGCCACCAAGTTCACCGAGGTGGGGTACGTGGGGCGCGACGTGGACTCTATGATCCGCGACCTGGTGGAGGTCTCCGTGCAGATGGTGAAGCAGGAGCGCATACGGGCCGTTCAGCCCGAGGCGGAGCGTCTGGCCCGGGAGCGCATGCTCCGGATCCTGGTCCCCGACCCGCCGCGGCCCGCTTTTTCGAACCCCCTGGAGGCCCTGCTCGGACGCACCCCCACGGTCCCCGAGAGCAGCTACGGGCGGGAGCAGCAGGAGGTGGAGGAACGGCGACGGCTCCTCCGGCCCCGCCTGGAGGCCGGGGAACTGGACCGCGAGGTGGTGGAGGTGGAGGTCGAGGAGCAGACCTTCCCCACCATCGAGTTGATCGGCGCGCAGGGTGTGGAGGAGATGGGGATCAACCTGCAGGACCTGCTGGGCGGCCTCCTGCCCAAGCGGCGGAAGCGCCGGCGGGTGACGGTGGCGGAGGGGCTGCGGATCCTCGTGCAGGAGGAGGCCAGCAAGCTCATCGACCACGAAGAGGCCCAGCGGGAGGGGGTGCGCCGGGCGGAGGAACTGGGGATCGTGTTCATCGACGAGATCGACAAGATCGCCGGCTCGGGGCCGTCCGTGGGCCCGGACGTCTCCCGGGAGGGCGTGCAGCGGGACCTGCTACCCATCGTGGAAGGGTGTACGGTGACCACCCGGTACGGCCCTGTCCGGACCGACCACGTCCTGTTCCTGTGCGCGGGCGCTTTCCACTCCAGCAAGCCCTCCGACCTCATCCCGGAGCTGCAGGGCCGGCTGCCCATCCGGGTGGAGCTCGAGCGGCTCACCCCCCGCGACTTCGTGCGGATCCTCACGGAGCCGGAGAACAGCCTGACCAAGCAGGTGCAGGCCCTCCTGGCCACCGAAGGGGTGGAGGTGGTGTTCACCCCCGACGGGGTGGAGGCCATCGCCCGCATCGCCCACGAGATCAACGAGCGCACCGAGGACATCGGCGCGCGGCGCCTGCACACGGTGCTGGAGCGGGTGACGGAGGAGATCAGCTTCGAGGCCCCGGAAGGGCCCCGTCAGGTGGTGATCGACGAGGCGTACGTGCGCCGGCGCCTGGAGCCCTTCCTGCGGGACCGCGACCTCAGCCGGTACATCCTCTAGCTGTAGGACGCTCGGGCCGTTGCCCGGGTCAGGTCCTTCGAGGACGGTGCCCGGGCGGGAGGGACCTCCCGGGCGTCGGTGCTGTGGTATACTACGGCGGGCGCGGGCCCTGCGGGCCCGCGTACTTTTGCACGCCCGCCACCCGGGCCGCGTGGCCTGGGGTTCCGGTCCCCGTTCTGGGGGAGGGCGGGCGGAGGCCAACCGGGAGGGTGTTCCGTGCCGGTCGTCACCATGAAGCAGCTGCTGGAGGCGGGGGTCCACTTCGGGCACCAGACCCGGAGGTGGAACCCCAAGATGGCCCGCTTCATCTTCACCGAACGCAACGGCATCCACATCATCGACCTGCAGAAGTCCGTCCCGCTGTTCGAGGAGGCGTACCGGTTCGTTCGGGACACGGTGGCCGACGGGAGCCTGGTGCTGTTCGTGGGCACCAAGAAGCAGGCCCAGGACGCGATCCGGGAGGAGGCCCAGCGCGCCGGGATGCCCTACGTGAACCAGCGGTGGCTGGGGGGGATGCTGACCAACTTCCACACCATCCGCAAGCGGGTGGAGCGGTTGCGGGAGATCGAGCAGCTTCGGGACACGGGCCAGCTGGACCTGCTGCCCAAGAAGGAGCAGGCGAAGGTCCTGGACGAGCTGGCCCGGCTGGAGAAGTACCTGGGCGGGATCAAGACCATGAACCGGCTGCCCGGCGCGGTATACGTGGTCGACACCCGGAAGGAGCGCATCGCGGTGCTGGAGGCCCGCAAGCTGCGGATCCCCCTGGTGGCCATCGTGGACACGAACTGCGATCCGGACGAGATCGACTACCCCATCCCCGGCAACGACGACGCTATCCGGGCGGTACGGCTGGTGACCAGCCGGATCGCGGACGCCTGCCTGGAAGGGCTGGAGGAGCGGCGCAAGCGGGTCGGCGAGGTGGGCGAGGAAGTGGCGGCGGAGCCGGCCTTCGGGGCCGAGGTGCCGGCCGAGGAGGAGAAGCCGGAGCCGGAGGAGCTGGGGATGGAGGAGGCGGCCTACGAAGCGTACGACGAGGAGGACGTGGAGGTCTAGATGGCCGTGAGTCTGGAGCTGGTGAAGGAGCTACGGGCCCGCACCGGAGCGGGCATGATGGACTGCAAGGGGGCCCTGGAGGAGGCGGGCGGTGACCTGGAGCGGGCGGTAGAGCTGCTGCGCAAGCGGGGCCTCGCGCAGGCGGCGAAGCGGGCGGGGCGGGCCGCCACCCAGGGGCTCGTGGACGCGTACATCCACGGGGGCGGCAGCCTGGGGGTCCTGGTGGAGGTGAACTGCGAGACGGACTTCGTGGCCCGCACGGAGGAGTTCCGACAGCTGGTGCGGGACCTGGCGCTGCAGATCGCCGCCCGGGACCCGCGGTACGTGCGGCGGGAGGACGTGCCGGAGGCGGAGCTGGAGCGGGAGCGCGAGATCGCGCGGGCGCAGCTGGCCCAGCAGCTGCAGGGCAAACCGCCGGCCGCGGTGGAGCGGGCGGTGGAGGGGAAGCTCGGGAAGTGGCTGGAGGAGGTGGTGCTCCTCGAGCAGCCCTTCATCCGGGACGAGAGCAAGAAGGTGCGGGACCGCATCGCGGAGGTGGTGGCCCGCACGGGGGAGAACATCGTGGTCCGCCGGTTCGCCCGCTTCAAGCTCGGGGAGGCGGGCTAGTCGCTTGCCCGGCACCGGGCGGGGAGCCCGCGGGCCCAGGCGGTACAGGCGTGGCGGGGCTTCGGTACGGGCGCATCGTCCTCAAGCTCAGCGGGGAGGAGCTGAGCGGGGACGGTCGTTCCATTGTGGACCCCGAGGTCCTGAGGGTGGTGGCCCGGGAGGTCCGGGCGGTACACGAACTGGGGGTGCAGGTCGCCCTGGTGGTGGGAGGCGGGAACATCGTCCGGGGAGCGGAGATGAGCCGCCTGCTGGGGATCGACAAGGTCACCGCGGACTACATGGGCATGCTGGCCACGGTGATCAACGCCCTGGCGCTGCAGGAGGTCCTGGAGGGGCACGGGCTGGAGACCCGGGTCCAGACGGCGATCGCCATGCACCAGATCGCGGAGCCCTTCATCCGCCGGCGGGCCATCCGGCACCTGGAGAAGGGGCGGGTGGTGCTGTTCGCTGCGGGAACCGGCAGCCCCTACTTCACCACGGACACCACCGCGGCCTTGCGGGCCATCGAGATCGAGGCGGGGGCCGTGCTGATGGCCAAGAACCGGGTGCCCGGGGTGTTCGACAAGGACCCGCGGGTCCACCGGGACGCCATCATGTTCGACCGTCTGACCTACCTGGAGTACATCAACCGGGGGCTGCAGGTGATGGACACCACCACGGTGTCCCTGTGCATGGACAACGGCCTGGACATCTGGGTGTTCAACCTGCAGGAACCCGGGAACCTGGAGCGGATCGTGCGGGGCGAGCACGTGGGCACCCTGATCGGAGGTGCGCCGTGATCCAGGAGGTGCTCAAGGAGGCGCGCACGCGGATGCAGAAGGCGGTGGAGGCCACCGCGCGGGAGCTGGCCACCCTCCGCACGGGGAGGGCCAGCCCGGCCCTGCTGGAGCACATCAAGGTGGAGTACTACGGCACCCAGGTACCTTTGAACCAGCTGGCCACCATCTCGGTACCGGAGCCACGGCTGCTGGTGGTCCAGCCGTGGGATCGCAACGCCACCAAGGCCATCGAGAAGGCCATCCTGCAGAGCGAGCTGGGTCTGGTCCCCAGCTCCGACGGGGTCGTGCTGCGGGTCCCCATCCCTCCGCTCACGGAGGAACGGCGGCGGGAGCTGGTCCGGGTGGCCCGCAAGCACGCGGAGGAAGGGCGGGTGGCGGTGCGCAACGTGCGTCGGGAGGCCCGGGAGACCCTGGAGGAGCTGGAAGAGGCCCGGGAGATCTCCGAGGACGAGGCGCGGCGGGCGCAGGAGGAGCTGCAGAAGCTCACCGACCGGTTCATCGCGGAGATCGACACGCTCCTCCAGAAGAAGGAAGCGGAGATCCTGGAGGTTTGATGAGCTCTCCCCCGGACGTGGTCGCCTGGCCCCTGGAGGAGGCCCTGGTGGAGCTGCGGTCGGCCGGCTGGACGCCCCAGATCCGCACCACGTCTCCGCCGCACAGCGCGCCCGCGGGTGGGCTGCCGCGGGTGGTTAGGCAGCGGGCCACCGCTGCGGGTCAGGTGGAGCTGGTGGTAGCCTGGGAGCGGTACGTGCGGCTGCGGCGGCCCAGGAGCGGGGGACCGGCTGGCCCGCACCGCCCGTGACCAGCCCCTCGGCTCCCCAGCGTCTGGACGACGAAGGACTGCGTGCCCTCGGCCTGGACCCCGCGCGGCTGCCTGTACACGTGGCCATCATCATGGACGGCAACGGCCGGTGGGCCATCCGCCGCGGCCTGCCCCGGGTGGAGGGCCACCGGGCCGGCCGGGCGGCGATCCGTCGCACCGTGGAGGCCGCCGTGGAGCTGGGGATCCGCGTGCTGACCCTGTTCGCCTTCAGCACCGAGAACTGGCGCCGGCCCAGGGAAGAGGTGGAAGCCCTGTGTGCCCTCTACGAGCAGGTGCTGTGGGAGGAGACTCCGGAGCTGGCCCGCAACGGGGTTCGCGTGCACGTCATCGGCGACCGCTCGGAATTCCCCGCCGGCCTGCAGGACGCCATCCGCTACGCGGAGGAGTCCACCGCGGGCAACGAGGTGCTACACCTGGTGGGGGCTTTGAACTACGGGGGAAGAGCGGAGATCGTCCAGGCGGCCCGCGCCCTAGCCGAGGCGGTCTGCCGGGGTGAACTGGAAGCCGGCGCCATCGGGGAAGAGGAGCTGGCAAGCCGGCTGCAGACGCACCCGCTGCCGGACCCCGACCTGATCATCCGGACCGCGGGGGAGAAGCGCCTGAGCAACTTCCTGGTGTGGCAGTCCGCGTACGCGGAGCTGTACTTCACGGACGTGCTGTGGCCGGAGTTTGACCGGCAGGCTCTGGTGGAGGCCCTCCGGGACTACCAGAGCCGCGTCCGCCGGTTCGGGGGGCTGGATGCTGGGTAGGCGTCTGGTGACCGCCGCGGTGGGGATCCCCGTGGCGGTGGTGACCGTCTGGGCCGGCGGGTGGGCGATGGCGGTTGCCGCGGGCGTGGTGGTGACAATAGGCGCGTGGGAGTTCTACAGCCTGTCCCAACGGGCGGGGTACGGTTCGCCCTGGGCGGTGGGAATCGTGGGGGCCGGGGCGCTCCCCCTGGCGGCGCAGGCGGGCGCCCGCTGGGCTCTGGCAGCGGTCGCCCTGGTGGTGTTGCTCGCCCTCGCCGGCGAACTCGCTGCCCGCCGGGGCCGGGTGCTGGGCAACGCGGCCGGTGCTGCCCTCGGGACGGTGTACGTGGGGCTGTTCGGCGCCCACTGGGTGCTGCTCCGGCAACTGCCCGAGGGCATGGCGGTCACTTTCCTGGTGCTGACCAGCACCTGGTGCGCGGACAGCGCCGCGTACTTCGTGGGCCGTTCCCTGGGCCGGCGCAAGTTGGCCCCGGACCTCAGTCCCAACAAGACCGTAGAGGGAGCCCTGGGCGGCGTGGCGGGGGGGCTGGTGGGCGCAGCGGCCGCGGGCGTGTACTTCGGACTCCCTGCGGCGTGGGTGGTGGCGGGAGGGCTTTTGTGCGCCCTCAGCGGGCAGCTGGGCGACCTGTGGGAGTCCGCGCTGAAGAGGGAGGCCCGGGCCAAGGATTCCGGTGTGGTGCTGCCAGGCCACGGCGGCGTGCTGGACCGGTTCGACGGGCTCCTGTTCTCGGGCGTGGTGGCCTACTACCTGTTTGCGGCGTGGACGGGCGGGCTGTGAAAGCAGGCGGGCCCGCGCGGCGTGTGGCGATCCTGGGCAGCACCGGCTCCATCGGCCGGCAGGCCCTGGAGGTGGTGGAAGCCCTGGCGGGACGGGCGCGGGTCGTGGCCCTGGCTGCCCGGCGGGACGCAGCGGCCCTGGCGGAGCAGGCCGTGCGCTGGCAGCCCGAGGCGGTGGCCCTGACCGACCGGGAGGCGGTGGAGGAGTTCCGGCAGATGGCTTCGGGCTGGCGCGGCGAGCTCCTGGTGGGGCCGCAGGCGCTGGAACAGGTAGCCCGCTGGCCGTCTGCGGACGTGGTCCTGGTGGCGGTGGTGGGGGTGGCGGGGCTGCTGCCCAGCCTGGCTGCCATCGAGGCGGGCAAGGAGCTGGCCCTGGCCAACAAGGAGACCCTGGTGGCCGCGGGGGAACTGGTGCGGGAGCGGGCGGCGTCGTGTGGGGCCCGGATCGTGCCCGTGGATGGCGAGCACAGCGCCATCTACCAGTGCCTGCAGGCGGAGCAGCGGCGCGACCGCGTGCGCCGCATCGTGCTCACCGCTTCCGGCGGGCCCTTCCTGCGACGCTCCCTGGAGTCCATGGAGTCCGCGACGCCGGAGGAGGCCCTGCAGCACCCCACCTGGCGCATGGGGCCGAAGATCACCGTGGACTCCGCCACCCTGATGAACAAGGCCCTGGAGGTCATCGAGGCCCGGTGGCTGTTTGACCTCCCGGCGGAGCGCATCGAGGTGTTGATCCACCCGCAGAGCGTGGTGCACGGGATGGTGGAGTTCGTGGACGGCTCCAGCCTCGCGCACCTCAGCCGGCCCGACATGCGGCTGTTCATCCAGTACGCCCTGAGCGGGATGGACCGCCTGCCCCCCGGGTTCGGCCGTCTCGACTGGACGATCCCGCAGACCCTCACCTTCGAGCCGCCTGACCTGCGGCGGTTCCCCTGTCTGGGGTACGCTTATGAGGCCCTGGCCGTAGGGGGGACCCTCCCCGCGGTCCTGAATGCGGCGAACGAGGTGGCAGTGCAGCGGTTCCTGGACGGGGAGGTGCCCTTCGGCCGGATCCCGAAACTGGTGCGGGCGGCCATGGACTTGCACGAGCCCCGTCCCCGCCCCACCCTGGAGGAGATCCTGGAGGCGGACCGCTGGGCGCGGGCGCTGGTGAGGAGCCTGTGATGTCGATGCTGCTGGCCGTGGTGGCCTTCGGCCTGATGATCCTCGCCCACGAGCTGGGCCACTTCCTGGTGGCGAAGGCTTCGGGGATCGGCGTGCGGGCGTTCGCGGTGGGCTTCGGCCCGCCGCTCTGGCGCAGCCGGAGGGGCGGCACGGAGTACCGGCTGAATGTCTTCCCGTTGGGCGGTTACGTGCGCCTGGCGGGGGAGGACTTCGACGAGGAGCCAGGGCCGGACGCCTTCCGCAGCAAGGGCGTGTGGACCCGGATCGCGGTCGTGGCCGCGGGTCCTGTCATGAACGTGCTGCTTTCGGTGCTCCTGGTGGCGACCGCCGCGTGGGCCTACGGCCTGCCCCGTCGGGTGACCACCGTGGTGGCCACCGTGCGGCCCGGCTGGCCAGCCGCGGAGGCCGGCCTGCGGCCCGGGGACCGGATCGTGGCCATCGACGGCGTGCCTCTCCCCGACGGGCAGACCATGGTGCGGACCATCCACCGCAGCGCGGGCCGGGCCCTGCGGCTGGCCGTGGAGCGGTCCGGCCGGCGCTTCGAGGTCACGGTCACGCCGCGACTGGATCCGCGCCTGGGGGTGGGGATCACGGGCATCACGCCCGCGGTGGAGCGGGAGCGACTCGCCCCGCACCGGGCCCTGCTGTGGGGCGTGCAACAAACGGTCCGGTCCATGCGGGAGATGGTGATCGGCCTGGTGCGCCTGGTGGGGTCCGGCGACGTGCTGCAGGAGCTGGCGGGCCCGGTGGGCGCGGTGCGGCTGTTGGGGGACGCCGCACAGGTGGGTTTCGACTCCTACCTGTTCATGACCGCGTTCCTGAGCGTGATGATCGGCCTGTTCAACCTCCTCCCCCTGCCGGCCCTGGACGGCGGGCGGCTCGCGTTCCTGTTGGTGGAGGCGGTACGGCGAAGGGCGGTGGACCCGCGCCGGGAGGGCTACGTGCACCTGGTAGGCTTCGCCCTGCTGCTGCTGCTCGTCCTTGCCCTCACTTACCGCGACATCCTACGATGGGTGGGCGAGCGGAACTTCTAGGGGCACGGGGCGGCGGTCCGTGGTGGAGCCCGCAGAACTGGTGGTGCGTCTCATCCTGGCGGTGGTGCTAGGCGGCATCATCGGCATCGAGCGGGAAGTGCTGGAGAAGCCCGCGGGGTTCCGTACCCACATCCTGGTGGCCCTCGGCGCCGCTACCTTCACCCTGATCAGCCTCTATGGATTCTTCGGGAGCGGGGCGGACCCCGCGCGGATCGCCTCCAACATCGTGGTGGGCATCGGGTTCATCGGCGCCGGCACCATCTGGCGCCACCCCACGGGGGTCGGAGGCCTGACCACCGCGGCCAGCCTGTGGATGGTGGCGGCCATCGGAACCGCGGTGGGGAGCGGCTTCTACCTGGTGGCCCTGGTGGCTACGGCCCTGGCGTGGGCGGTGCTGTACCTGTTCCCGCGGGTGGAACGCTGGTTGCCCCGCCGTGCCACGGGCCTCGGGACCCTGGCGGTGACCATGGTGGACCGACCCGGGCAACTGGGGACCCTGGGCACCCTGCTCGGGAAGCACCGGGCTAACATTGAGAGCGTCCAGATGGAAGCGGGGCGCGACGGGAAGGTGAACCTGCACCTAGGCGTGCGCCTGCCCCCGCACGCGAACCGGGAAGAGATCCTGCTGGCGGTGGCGGACCTCGAGGGTGTGGAGGCCGCCTCCTGGACCTCGTAGGACCTGCCCGGTCGGAGCCCGACCCTTGATCCCCCTGCGCGACAGCGTCCCCGCCCGGCGGCCACCGGTGGTCATGCTGAGCATCCTGGCTGCCTCCGTCCTGGTGTTCCTGTACGAGGTGGGCCTGCCGCCCGACGAGCTGGCGGAGTTCTTCCGGACGTTTGGGGTCGTCCCCGCGCGCCTTCTCGGCCCGGACCCGCCGTACTTCACCCTGGTGACGTCCATGTTCCTGCACGGAGGGTGGCTCCACCTTCTGGGGAACATGCTGTACCTGTGGATCTTCGGGAACAACGTGGAGGACGCCATGGGCCACGGCCGGTTCGCGGTCTTCTACCTCCTCAGTGGCCTCGCGGCCGCCGGGCTGCAGGTGGCCTTCCAACCCGCTTCCTCGGTGCCCATGGTGGGCGCCAGCGGTGCCATCGCCGGGGTGTTGGGGGCCTACCTGGTCCTGTTCCCCCACGCGCGGATCCTGGCCCTGGTCCCCCTGGGGTTCTTCACCCAGCTCGCGGAAGTGCCCGCGGTGCTATTTCTGCCCCTGTGGTTCCTGCTGCAGCTCGTCTACGGGCTGGCGTCCCTGGGCGCGCCGGCCCAGGTGGGGGGCGGGGTGGCGTTCTGGGCCCACGTGGGCGGGTTCGTGGCGGGAGTCGTGCTGGTGCGGTGGTTCGTCCCGCGGCGGTGGCGCCGGTGAGTGTTGGAAACCGGCGAGAGGGACGCTACCATGGTGGCGTGTCCGGGCGGTCCGGTCCGGGCGCACACCGAAGCGGCAACTGAAAAACCCAGGGCAGGGGGTCGCACGGTGCGGAACATCCTCGTGGAGACGCTGCCGGGCCTGCCGGTGTCCGAGCACCAGGTGGAGCTGGTGGAGCGCAAGGGAGTGGGTCATCCCGACTCCATCTGCGACGCCATCATGGAGCAGGTCTCCGTGGAGCTCAGCAAGACCTACCTGGAGAAGGTGGGGACCATCCTGCACCACAACATCGACAAGGCTTTCCTCGTGGCCGGGGAGGCGGAGGTCCGGTTTGGGGGCGGCCGGGTGATCCAGCCCATGCGGCTGATCTTCGGTGACCGGGCCACCTACCGGGTAGGGGACGTGGAGATCCCCATCCCCGAGCTGGCCATCCGTACGGCCAAGCGGTGGATCCGGGAGAACCTGCGGTTCGTGGACCCGGAGCGGCACGTGGAGTACGACATCCAGATCAAGCCGGGCTCTCCGGAACTGGTGGACATCTTCCATCGGGAGGAGATCGGCGCCAACGACACCTCCGCGGCAGTCGGGTACTGGCCCCTCACGGAGACGGAGCGGGTGGTGCTGGAGACGGAACGGTACATCAACTCCCCTGCTTTCAAGAAAGAATTCCCGGAGGCGGGGGAGGACGTGAAGGTGATGGGAGTGCGGACGGGCCGCGAGCTGCACCTGACGGTGGCGGTGGCGTTCGTGGATCGCTTCGTGGACAGCGAGGCCACGTACTTCCGCCGCAAGGAGCAGATGCGGCAAGCGGTGCTGGAGTACGTGCGGTCCCGGTGCAGCCTGTCCGCTGTCCACCTGTACCTGAACCACGCGGACGTCGCGGG
>JAVKKH010000014.1 GCA_031296405.1 Candidatus Tepidifontimicrobium thermophilum | reverse complement strand
CGGAGGTGCGCGGTCTAGCGGAGGCGCAGCGACGGACGGAGGAGCGGGTAGGGCGGCTGGAGCAGGCGCTGGCGGAGCTAGCGGAGGCGCAGCGGCGGACGGAGGAGCGGGTGGGGCGGCTGGAGCAGGCGCTGGCGGAGCTAGCGGAGGCGCAGCGGCGGACGGAGGAGCGGGTAGGGCGGCTGGAGCAGGCGCTGGCGGAGCTAGCGGAGGCGCAGCGACGGACGGAGGAGCGGGTAGGGCGGCTGGAGCAGGCGCTGGCGGAGCTAGCGGAGGCGCAGCGACGGACGGAGGAGCGGGTAGGGCGGCTGGAGCAGGCGCTGGCGGAGCTAGCGGAGGCGCAGCGGCGGACGCAGCAGCAGCTTTCCGGGGTCGTGGGGGCGCTCCGCGTGGTGGAGGCGCGCCTGGGCCGCCTGGAAGACGCGCTCGGGTTGACCGTGGAGGAGCACGCGGAAGACATCCTGCTGATGGTTCTGGAGGACAAGGGCCTCCGCGTCCTGGAGGGGCCGCACCCGATCCCGGTGGACGGTGAGGGGCAGGTGGACCTGGCAGCGGTTTGCGAGGACGCTTCGGGCAACCGTCTGACCGTGGTGGTGGAGTCCAAGGCCCGGCTATCCGTGTCTGCGTTGCGCCGGTGGGCTGATCGGGTGGGGTCTAGCGCGTTTCGGGACAAGCTGCGGCAGGCCGGGCTGCCCGGCCCGTTCCTCGCGTACGCGTTCGGTATCCGGGTGGACCGGGCAGTGGAGCAGGCGGCTCGCGAGCGGGGTCTGGGTTTGCTGTCCGGCCGCGGTGAGCTTGTCGCCCCGGCCGGCCCTCTGGACTGAGATCCTCCCCGTAATCCTCCGACCCTCCGGCTCACCCAGTGCGGGCGGCTTGTCAAGGTGGGCACCTTGACAACCCGCCCCCGCACGCCGCACACTGGGAGGACGACGGAAGCAGAGGTGGAGGGGGCCTGCGGGATGAACAGGACGGAGCGTTCGGCGCGGTTGGAGATCCGCCCCGGAGCCACCGTGCACGCCTCCGACGGCGTGGCCGGGGAGCTGGCGCAAGTGGTGGTGAGCCCCCGGGAGCGGCGCGTGGTCGCCGTGGTGGTCCGGCTGGGTTCGGGACGGGAAGTGGTACTCCCCGCGGAGGCGGTGGAGGACGCCACGGAGGAAGCCGTCTGGGTTCGCGGGTCGCTGGCGGAACTGGAACAGCTACCCAACTGGGAGGCGGAGGCCCACGCCCCGGCGTCCCTTTCGTGGCCCGGCTGGCGTCGGTTGCGGGAGGGCGGCGCCTGGCTCGCGCTGCCGGGTTCCCTGCGGCGGATGGAAGGGCTGCAGCGCCGGATGTCAGGGCCGGCGGAACCCCGCCCGGACGAGCGGTTGGTCACCATCCGCCGCGGGCAGCGGGTGCTGGCCAGCGACGGCCCCATCGGCCGGGTGGACCAGGTGCTGGTGGACGCAGCCACGGGGCGCGTGAAGCACTTGGTGATCCGCCAGGGGCTTCTGTTTTCCCGTGACGTCGCGATCCCTGCGGACTGGGTGGGTACGGTGGAGGACGGCGTGGTGGTCCTAGAAGCTTCCCGGGAGGCGGTCGGGCGCCTGCCCGGCTACCGGCCGGACGACGAGCTGGAGCGGGACGTGGAGGAGGCGCTCCAGCGAGAGGAGCTGCTCCGGACCCTGGCCATCCCCGTACGCGCCGAGGTGACCGACGGAGTGGTCCGGCTGCGGGGTCACGTCCACAACCGGGCCCTGGCCGGACGGGCGGAGGAGGTGGCGCGGTCGGTCCCCGGTGTGGTGGACGTACGCAACGAACTGGTGGTGGACCATGAACTCCTGCAGGAGGTCGTGGCGTCCGTGCAGGCGGACGAGGCCACGCGTCACCTCGTGGGCTACTACCTGCGGGTGCGGGACGGCGTGGTGGAACTCACGGGCACGCTCCCGTCCCTGGAGGCGGCGCGGGCGCTGGAACGGGCTATCGCTCGGGTGCCCGGAGTGCGGGGAGTTGCGAACCACCTGACGGGTCTGGACATCCCCCCCAACTGGCGTCAGGTGGTGCAGCCGGAAGTTGGGCAGGCCGTGTACGCCACGGATCAGGAGGTGGGCCGGGTGGCGTCGGTGGTGGTGGATCCCGACAGCCGGCGGGTGCAGGCGGTGGTGGTGGCCGGCGACTTTCCGGACCCGGGGTCCCCACCGTTCTCCGCGGGTCCGCTCTGGGAGCGGCGGGTGGTCGTACCCCTGGAGGACGTGGAGCGGGTGACCCCGTCTGGCGTGTTCCTGCGGGTGCACGCGGGGGAGGCCGCGGAGCGGCCGGACCTGCGGGAGGAAGACTACCCGCGCCCGCCGGCAGGGTGGACGCCGCCGTTCCCGTACGAGGTCCACCAGGTCCGCTGGCCCCGCAAGGCCGAGGCGTCTTAGTGTCAAAAGACTTGACAATGACGTTGTCACCCTGCTACTGGTGGACGTGGAAACTGTCGGCGAGGTCGGGCTGTGGCGGAGCGCACCGTCCGGCGGGAGGAGTTGCCCGTGTACGTGATCAGCGTGGCCGCGGAGCTGGCGGGGGTGCACCCGCGGACCTTGCGGATCTACGAAGCGAAGGGCCTGATCCGTCCGGCCCGACGCAAGCACATCCGGCTGTTCAGTGAGCGGGATGTGCAGCGGGTGAGGTTGATCCAGTACCTGACGCAGGAGGTGGGGCTGAACCTGGCCGGGGTCCGGCTGTTCCTGGAGATCCAGGAACGGCACGAGGAGGTGGCCCGGTGGTTGCTGGAGCTGTGCGACACCCAAACCGAAAGGAGGGGAAGGCGATGAGCATTCTGCGGTGGGATCCCTTCGAGGAGCTGCGGGAGATGCAGCGGTCGCTGGACCGGCTGTTCGACGAGCTGACCGGCCGGCGGCCCGTGCGGCGTCGGGAGCCGCGGGAGCCGGTGGTGTGGGAGCCCGCGGTGGAGGTGTTCGAGACGGACCAGGACGTGGTGGTCCGCGCAGAGCTGCCGGGCGTGGACCCCAAGAACGTGAACGTGACGGTCCAGGACAACACCGTCACCATCGAGGCGGAGGCGAAGGAGGAGCAGGAGGAGCGCGGCCGCAACTACCTGCGGCGGGAGCTGCGCTACGGACAGTTCTGCCGGACCCTGGCGCTGCCTACGGAGGTGAAGGCAGAGGAGGCCAAGGCCACCTACCGCAACGGCCTGCTGGAGCTGCGAGTGCCCAAGAGCGAACGGGCCAAGCCCAAGCAGGTGAAGGTGGAGGTCCGGTGAGCTGAGGTCGTCGACAGCTGGGGGCGGCCCCCGAGGGGCCGCCCCCAGGAGGAGGGAGAGACATGGGCAGGGTCGTCGGCATCGATCTGGGAACCACCAACTCGGTCATCGCGGCCATGGTGGGCGGGGAGCCGGTGGTGATCCCGAACCGGGAGGGCAGCCGTCTTACGCCTTCCGTGGTGGCCTTCACGAAGACGGGGGAGCGGCTGGTGGGCCAGATGGCCAAGCGTCAGGCCATCCTGAACCCCGAGAACACCATCTACTCCATCAAACGCTTCATGGGGCGCCGCTTCCACGAGGTGGAAGTGGAGCGGAAGATGGTGCCCTACAAGGTGGTGGAGGGCCAGCACGGGATGGCGGTGGTGGAGATCCCCGCGGCAGGCCGCACCTTCACCCCGGAGGAGATCTCCGCCATGATCCTGCAGAAGCTGAAGGAGGACGCGGAGGCCTACCTGGGGGAGAAGGTGGAGGCCGCGGTGATCACCGTACCCGCGTACTTCAACGACGCCCAGCGGACCGCCACGAAGAACGCCGGGGAGATCGCGGGGTTGAAGGTCCTGCGGATCATCAACGAGCCCACCGCCGCCTGCCTGGCGTACGGGCTGGACAAGAAGGGTTCGGAGACGGTGTTGGTGTGGGACCTGGGTGGGGGGACCTTTGACGTCTCCGTCCTGGAGATCGGTGAGGGCGTGTTCCAGGTGCGGGCCACCGCCGGGGACACCCACCTCGGCGGGGATGACTGGGACGAGCGGATCGTGAACTGGCTGGCCGACGAGTTCCGCAAGCAGCACGGCATCGACCTGCGGCAGGACCGGCAGGCCCTGCAGCGGCTCCGGGAGGCGGCGGAGCGGGCCAAGATCGAACTCAGCACGATGGTGCAGACCACCATCAACCTCCCGTTCATCACCGCCGACGCCACGGGGCCCAAGCACCTGGACATGGTGCTGACCCGGGCCAAGTTCGAGGAGCTCACCGCGGACCTCGTGGAACGGTGCATCGGCCCCTTCCGGCAGGCCCTGCAGGACGCCAAGCTCAGCGAGCGGGACCTGCACGAGGTCATCCTGGTGGGCGGCAGCACCCGCATGCCCATGATCCAGGAGCTGGTGCGCCGGCTCACGGGGAAGGAGCCCAACAAGGAGGTGCACCCGGACGAGGTGGTGGCCATCGGAGCCGCCATCCAGGCGGGCGTGCTGGCGGGCGAGGTGCGGGACGTGGTACTCCTGGACGTGACCCCGCTGTCCCTGGGCATCGAGACCCTGGGCGGGGTGATGACCGTCCTGATCCCCCGCAACACCACCATCCCCACCCGCAAGAGCGAGACCTTCACCACCGCGGAGGACGGCCAGACGCAGGTGGAGATCCACGTGCTTCAGGGGGAGCGGCCCATGGCCCGCGACAACCGCACCCTGGGCCGGTTCATCCTGGACGGGATCCCGCCTGCGCCGCGGGGCGTGCCCAAGATCGAGGTGACCTTTGACATCGACGCCAACGGGATCCTGGCGGTGTCCGCCAAGGACCTGGCCACGGGCCGCGAGCAGTCCATCAAGATCACCGGCACCTCCACCCTGACCCGGGAGGAGGTGGAGCGGATGATCCGGGAGGCGGAGGCCCACGCGGAGGAGGACCGCCGGAAGCGGGAGGAGGCGGAGATCCTGAACCGCGGGGACAGCCTCGCCTACCAGACGGAGCGGCTGCTCCGGGACCAGGCCAAGGTAGTGTCCGAAGCGGACCGGCGGGAGTTGGAACAGAAGGTGGCGGAGCTTCGCCAGGCGGTGCAGGCCCGGGACGTGGCCCGGGTCCGGCAGCTGTCGGACGAGGTGCAGCGGCTCACCTACAGGTTGAGCGAGCTGTTGTACCGGGGTGCCGCCACGGGCGCCAGCACCGGGGGCAAGGAGACCCGGGGCGACGGCGAGGTGATCGACGCGGACTACAAGCCCAGCGACTAGGCGTGGGGCGACGAGACGCGTGACGGGTACCCAAGGCCCCGTGGACGGGTTCTGGGGCCCGGCAGGCGCGGAGGGTTCGGAGGATGTCGGAGGAGCTTCGGGAGCCGGAGGGCGTGGAGCCGCAGGGGGACGACGTGGAGCCGCCGCAGGCAGGGGCAGAAAAGACCGGCGGGGTGGCCGAGGAGCCGGCCCCGGAAGCCGCCGGGGCGGTGAGGCCTGAGGAGGTGGCGGCCCTGCGGGAGGAGCTGGAGCGCTACCGCCAGGAGGCGGAGCGGAACTGGCAGCAGTTCCTCCACGCGGCTGCGGACCTGGAGAACTACAAGAAGGCCGCAGCCCGGATGCAGCGGGACGCGGTGGAGCGCACCCGCCGGCAGATGCTGCTGGTGGTGCTTTCCGCCGTGGACGATCTGGAACGGGCCATCGGGTACGCGGAGCGCGGCGCGGACCACGAGCTGGTGGCGGGGATCCTGGAGGGGCTGCGGATGACCCACCGGTCCCTGCTGGAGCACCTGCGCAGCTTGGGGGTGGAGCGCATGGAGGCCGTGGGCGAGCCCTTCGACCCCGGAAGGCACGAGGCGGTGGAGGTGGCCTCCGCAGAGGAGGCGGGAGTGGAACCCGGGACCGTGCTGGGAGTGATCCAGCCCGGGTACGTGCTGGACGGTCGGGTCCTGCGGCCCGCGCGGGTACGGGTGGCCCAGTAGGGGGCCGCGGACTTGAACGCCATGGAGTTCAAGGACTACTACCGGATCCTGGGCGTAGACCGGAAGGCCGACAGCAGGGCCATCGGGGAGGCCTTCCGGCGGCTGGCGCGGCAGTACCACCCCGACGTGAACAAGGACCCCCAGGCTGCAGAGAAGTTCAAGGAGATCAACGAAGCCTACCAGGTGCTGAGCGACCCCGAGAAGCGCGCCCGCTACGACCAGATGCTGGAGCTCCGGGAGCGGGGGATGCCCTGGGAGCAGGTCTTCACTCGCCCCGGCGGGGGGCCTCGTCCGGAGGAGTGGACCGTCCTGTTCGAGCAGCCCCAGGACCTGTTCGGAGGGTTCTCCGAGTTCTTCCGCAGGTTCTTCGCAGACCTGGGTGGGGAGCCCTTCGAGGCGAGCCGGCTCTGGCCGAGGCCGCCGGTGGCCGCCACCGCGGAGATCAGCCTGGAGGAGGCCTTCCGGGGTACGGAGCGCGAGCTGGTGGTGCGCAACGGCTTCCCGCGGCGGGTCACGGTGCGCATCCCGCCCGGGGTCCGGACCGGGCAGAAGGTCCGGGTGCGGGGCGCTGCGGACGGAGACGTCTACGTGGAGGTCCGGGTGCAACCCCACCCCGTGTTCACCCGGGAGGGCGATGACCTGATCTGCGAGATCCCCGTCTCGTTGACGGAGGCACTCCTGGGAGCGGAGATCGAAGTGCCCACCCTGGAGGGGAAGGTCAAGGTACGGGTACCCCCGGAGACGCAGCAGGGTCAGGTGCTGCGGCTCCGGGGTCTGGGGATGCCCCGGCTGCGGGGCGGGGGACGCGGCGACCTGCTGGTGCGGGTGAAGGTGCTGCTGCCGCGCGGGCTGTCCGCGGAGGAGCGGAGGCTGGTGGAGCAGCTGGCGAAGCTGCGGCGAGACAACCCCCGGGCCGGAATGGGGCTCAAGTAGGGGTCGGAGACGAGGTGGAGGCCGATGCGGTGGGAGAAGCTGACGGAGAAGTCCCAGGAGGCCATGCTCCGGGCCCAGGAGCTGGCCCGGGAGCGCCACCACCCCCAGGTGGACACGGAGCACCTGCTGGTGGCGCTGCTGGACCAGGCGGACGGCGTGGTGCCGCAGGTGCTGCAGCGGGCCGGGGCTTCCGTGCCGCGGATCCGGCAACAGACAGAGCAGGCGCTGGCGGTCCTGCCGCAGGTGCACGGCACCGCGGAGCTGTACGTGGCGCCCGGGCTGCGACGGGTGTGGGAAGCGGCGGAGCGCGAGGCGCAGCGCATGGGCGACGAGTACACCAGCACGGAGCACTTCCTCCTCGCCCTCGCGGACGCTCCCCAGACGGGAGCCGGTCGGGTGCTCCAGCAGAACGGGGTCACCAAGGAGGTGGTGCTGCGGGCCCTGTCGGAGGTCCGGGGACGTGTGCGGGTCACCGACCCCCGGCCGGAGGCCAAGTACCAGGTGCTGGAGCGTTACGGCCGTGACCTAACCGAGCTGGCGCGGCAGGGCAAGCTGGACCCCGTGATCGGGCGGGACGAGGAGATCCGCCGGGTGATCCACGTGCTGAGCCGCCGGACGAAGAACAACCCGGTGCTCATCGGGGAGCCGGGGGTCGGGAAGACGGCGATCGTGGAGGGCCTGGCCCAGCGCATGGTCCGGGGGGACGTTCCGGAGCAGCTCAAGCACAAGCGGATCTTCCAGCTGGACATGGGCGCCCTCGTGGCCGGGACCAAGTACCGGGGGGAGTTCGAGGAGCGGCTCAAGGCGGTGCTGAAGGAGATCGCGGACAGCCAGGGCGAGATCATCCTGTTCATCGACGAGATCCACACGGTAGTGGGGGCGGGCGCCGCGGAGGGCGCCGCCATGGACGCGGCGAACATCCTCAAGCCCATGCTGGCCCGCGGCGAGCTGCACTGCATCGGCGCTACCACCCTGGACGAGTACCGGAAGCACATCGAGAAGGACCCCGCCCTGGAACGCCGTTTCCAGCCGGTGTACGTGGGCGAGCCGTCCGTGGAGGACACCATCTCCATCCTCCGGGGCCTCAAGGAGAAGTACGAGGTCCACCACGGGGTCCGGATCACAGACGCGGCCGTGATCGCCGCGGCCACCCTGTCGACCCGGTACATCAGCGACCGGTTCCTGCCCGACAAGGCCATCGACCTGGTCGACGAGGCGGCGGCGAAGCTCCGGATGGAGATCGACAGCAAGCCCGCGGAGCTGGACGAGATCGACCGTCGGATCATGCAGCTGGAGATCGAGCGGGAGGCGCTGCGGAAGGAGACGGACCCCGCGGCACAGGAACGCCTGGCGAAGCTGGAGCAGGAACTGGGCCGGCTGCGGCAGGACAGCGAGGCGCTGCGGCGGCGCTGGGAGCAGGAGAAGCAGATCGTCCAGCGCATCCGGCAGGTGAAAGCGGAGATCGACCGCACGAAGGTGGAACTGGAGCAATCGGAGCGGGTGGCAGACCTGGAACGGGCCGCCCGGCTGCGCTACGGCACGCTGCCGGAGCTGCAGAAGCAGCTGGCCGCGGCGGAGGCGGAGCTGCGGTCCTTGGGCCCGCAGCGGCTGCTGAAGGAGGAGGTGGACGCGGAGGACATCGCGGAGGTGGTGAGCAAGTGGACGGGCATCCCCGTGACTCGGCTTTTGGAGGGCGAGATGCACAAGCTCCTCCACCTGGAGGACCGGCTGCACCAGCGGGTGGTGGGGCAGGAGGAGGCGGTGCAGGCGGTGGCGGACGCCATCCGGCGGGCCCGGGCTGGGCTGAAGGATCCCAAGCGCCCCATCGGCGCGTTCCTGTTCCTCGGGCCCACGGGGGTCGGGAAGACGGAGCTGGCCCGGGCGCTGGCGGAGGTGTTGTTCGACTCTGAGGACGCCATGGTGCGCCTGGACATGTCGGAGTACCAGGAGAAGCACACGGTGTCCCGACTGGTGGGTGCTCCGCCCGGCTACGTGGGCTACGAGGAGGGCGGACAGCTCACCGAGGCGGTACGCCGTCGGCCCTACCGGGTGGTGCTGTTCGACGAGGTGGAGAAGGCGCACCCGGACGTGCTCAACGTGCTGCTGCAGGTGATGGAGGACGGCCGGCTCACGGACGCCCAGGGACGGACCGTGGACTTCAAGAACACGGTGTTGATCCTCACCAGCAACGTCGGCAGCCACCACCTGCAGCACCTGGACCCTGAAGACCCCGCCGCCTTCGAGCTGGCCAAGGTGTACGTGATGGACGAGCTGCGCCGGACCTTCCGGCCCGAGTTCCTGAACCGGCTGGACGAGGTGATCGTTTTCCGGCCGCTCTCTAAGGCGCAGCTGGAGCAGATCGTGGACCTGCAGCTGGCCCAGCTGGAGCGCCGGCTGGCGGACCTGAAGATCCGGGTGGAGGTCACCCCGGAGGCGCGGGCGTGGCTGGCGCAGGAGGGCTACAGCCCCGAGTACGGTGCCCGTCCCCTGCGGCGGCTGATCCAGCGGACGGTGGAGAACACCCTGAGCCGCATGGTCCTGCGGGGGGACCTGAAGGAGGGCGACGTGGCGGTGGTCACGGTTCGGGGTGGGGCGATCGCCATCGAGCGCAAAGAGCCGGTGCCGGCCTAACGGAAGCCCCCGAAGGCCGACCGCGTGTCGGATCCCGGGAACTCACCCGTACCCCAGTTCCTCCAGGCGGTCCTCGTCCAGGCCGAAGTAGTGGCCGAGCTCGTGGAGGACCGTCCGGCGGATTTCCTCCCGCAGCTCGTCTTCGTTGTCGCACGCCTCTTCCAGGGGGCCCTGGAACAGGGTGATGCGGTCCGGCAACAGCGGGGGTTCGATGCCGCGCTCTGGCAGCGGGGTGCCCTCGTACAGCCCGAACAGCACACCGTCTTCGGGCAGGCCCACCGAGGCCAGCTGCTCGGCCGTGGGCCAGTCCTCCACCACCACGTGCACGTTGTCCAGGGCCTGGCGGAAGGCTTCGGGGACCCCTGCCAGGGCTTCCTCCACCAGCTGCTGGAAGCGGCGGCGGCTCAACCGCATGGCTTCTCAACGCCGGAACAGGCCGGCCGCTGCGCGGGCCGGCAAGGGCACCCCGCAGCGCCGCAGCTGGTCTAGCCGCTCTGCCACCTGCTCCGGATGGTCCGCGCACACCGTCACGTGGCCTACCTTCCGGCCTGGCCGCACCGCCTTGCCGTACCAGTGGAAGGACGTCCCGGGGACCCGGAGCACGGCCGCGGGGTCCGGCCGGTGGCCGATGAGGTTCACCATGGCGCACCATCCGCGAGGCCGGGGCGATCCCAGGGGCAAGCCCGCCACCGCCCGCACGTGGTTGGCGAACTGACTGGTAGACGCGCCCTCGATGGTCCAGTGGCCGGAGTTGTGCACCCGCGGGGCCATCTCGTTGGCCAGGAGCCGGCCGTCCACCTCGAACAGCTCCACGCACAGGACGCCCACGTAGTCCAGCGCTTCCAGGGCGCGGCGGGCGTAAGCGTGTGCCAGCTCCTCCAAGGCGGGGTCCAGGTCCGGGGCGGGGCCGAGGGACAGCCGCAGGATGCCGCCCTCGTGGTGGTTCTCCACCACCGGGTAGCAGACCACCTCCCCCCAGCTGTCCCGCGCGGCCAGCACCGATAGCTCCCTCCGGAACGGGACCAGGGCTTCCGCCAGCAGACCTCCTGACAACCCGTCCACGCGCGGCGTGGGGAGGGGGGAACTTCCGGTCCGAGGGCCGGTCAGCGCCTCCCACGCCGCCTGGAGGTCCTCCGGTTCCATGAGGATCCGCTGCCCTTTTCCGTCGTAGCCCATCCGGCGGGTCTTGAGCACCGCGGGCAGTCCCAAGTGGGCCACTGCGGCTTCCAGGTCCTCCAGGGAGTCCACCGCCGCGAACTCCGCCGTGGGGATCCCCAGGGAGCGGAAGAACTCCTTCTCCCTGAGCCGGTCTTGGGCCACCTCGAGGGCTGGGGGCGGAGGATACACCGGTACGGAGCGCACAAGCTCCGCGGCGGCCTGAAACGGCACGTTCTCGAACTCGTACGTGGCGCGCTCGCAGGTGCGGGCGAGTTCGTGGAGGGCGTCTGGGTCGGTATAGGCCGCTCGCAGGTGCCGGCCCACCGCCGCGGCACACGCTTCCTCCGAAGGGTCGAGGAAGGTGAACTGCACCCCGAGGGGCAGGCCGGCCAAGCCCAGCATCCGCCCCAGCTGCCCACCGCCGAGGACCCCGATCCTCACGGTGCCGTACGGGGGTCTGGTTGCTCCAGGACCGCCTGGGTTTGCGCGGTGCGGTAACGGCGCAGGGCTTCCCGCACGTGTGGGTGTTTGTTCCCGAGGATGCTGGCCGCGAGGATGGCGGCGTTCACCGCGCCCGCCCGCCCGATGGCCAAAGTCCCCACCGGCACGCCCGCGGGCATCTGCACGATGGACAGCAGGGAGTCCAGACCTCCGAGGGCCTGGGTCTCCACCGGCACCCCCAACACGGGCAGGACGGTGTTGGCCGCGGTCATCCCAGGGAGGTGGGCGGCGCCCCCTGCCCCCGCGATGATCACCTCCAGGCCGCGCTCCTCCGCGCTCTTCGCGTACTCGTACAGCAGGTCGGGCGTGCGGTGGGCCGACACCACGCGGACCTCGTACGGAACCCCCAGCTGGTCCAGGGTGTCCGCAGCGTGGCGCAGGGTCTCCCAGTCAGACCGGGAGCCCATGATCAGGCCGACCAGGGGCTGCATCAAGGCGATTGTACCAGCGGTCTAACCAAGGGGCTTGCGGGCCCGGAGGGTGACCGACCGCAGGGACACCCTCCAAGGATCGCCGCAGTCGGCCCGCGACTCCTCCAGGACTTCCGCGGCCTGGAAGCCCGCCTCCGCCAAGAGCCGGAAGTACTCCCGCAAGCTCACCGCGCCGGCCACGCAAGCGCTCCAGGCCCGTGGGTCCTCCCGGAGTTCCGGGGAGAGGGGGCGGTCTGCTACCACGTCGGAGACCACGAGGCGTCCACCGGGCCGCAGCACCCGGTGGGCTTCCCGGAACGCCTGCGCCTTGTCCGGGACCAGGTTCACCACGCAGTTGCTGAGGACCACGTCCGCGAAGCCCTCGGGCAGCGGCAGCGACTCGAGTTCAGCCACCACGAAGCGGGCGTTGGCGACACCCAGGGCCGCGGCGTTCCGCCGGGCCAGGACGACCATCTCCGCCGTCATGTCCACGCCCACCGCCTGCCCGTAGGGTCCGACCGCCTGAGCGGCACGGAGCACCTCCAGACCTGCGCCGCTTCCGAGGTCCACCACGACTTCTCCTGGGGCCAGGTCTGCGTGGGAGACTGGGCTTCCGCAACCCAACGACAACGGCACCACACCGGAGTTCTGTGAAGCCGGTGGGGGCGCACAGCCACACCCACAGCCAGCGCTACCCTCCCGGGCGAGCGCGGCGTAATGCGACCGCACTGCGTGCTTCACCGCCCCGGCGGACATGGCCCCCCGAACATCTTTAATCGATATCGATCAATTCTTCGACCGCCAGGGCCATGAGCCGGGCGGTCTGGGGACACGTCCCGGCGAGTTCCTGGGAGGCCTGAAGCCGCGGGTCCGCTTCCGCCCGCGGGACTTCCTGGAACTTGAACTGACGCGCGAAGTAGTCGGCCGCGGTCTCCGTGAGGAGGTAGACCCGGCGCACGCCCATCCGGGCGGCCTCCGCGAGGGCTTCCCGGCACAGCTGGTGTGCGATCCCCCGGTTCCGGCACGACGGGTCGGTGGCCACGGACCGCAGCAAGGCTACCTCCCCGTACACCTCCAGCCCCGCGGTCGCTATGACTCCCTCCGGTTCCTCCGCAAGCCAGAAGGTCTGCAGGTGGTCCCGCACGCCCGCGCTGGGTAACCCACAGCGGGCCAGCAGCGCCAGCACGGAGGGCTCGTCGTGCGGGGTGGCGCGCCGGACGTTCACGTCCGCACCTCCTGGAAGGGGTCCGCACATACCTCGGCCGCGGTCTGCGCCGGCTACAGGAGATCCAGCAGCTCCCCCGCCAAGCGCTTGAGCGCGTCCTTCCGGATCCGGTAGTAGGCCCACGGCCCGCGCCGTTCCACCTCCACCAGCCCCGCCTCCCTGAGCACCTTCAGGTGGTGGGACACGGTGGGCTGGCTCAGGAGCAAGGCCCCCTGCAGCTGGCACACGCAGAGGGTCCCGCGCCGCGCCAGGAGCCGGAGCGCGAGCAGCCTGGCGGGCTCGCCCAGGGCTGCAAACCCGGCCGCTAGCGCAACCGAGCGCTGTCGGGCCTCTTCCGGCACCTCAGGGACCCCAGATCGCGTCTGGGACAGCTCGAGGGGAACTGCCGTCACCTGCACCGGATCCATGGCCCCAGGCTAGTCGCTGCATCGAAAAATGTCAATACTACAGCGCCCGGGTGGCCCCCCGGCCCAGGACCACCAGCCCCGAGGGGTCCGTGTGGTAGCGGCGCGCGTCCTCCTCCGGGTCGAAGCCGATCACGGTGCCCGGCTCCAGGGTGTTGAACCGATCCACGATGACCCGGCGCAGCCGCACCCCCGGCCGCAGGACGCAGTAGTCCATCACCACCGACTCCTCCACCTCCACGTCCTCCTCCACGCGCACCTCGCGGCCCAGCACCGACCGCACGACCCGGCCGCCGTGGATCACGCAACCTTCTCCTACCAGGGAATCCCGTACCTCCCCGAACACGATGCGGGCAGAGGGGCCCGCGTACGGTGCGCCCTTGATGGGCCACAGGTGGTTGGAGAGGTCGAACCGGGGTTCCGGCCCCAGCAGGTCCATGTGCGCGCGCCAGTACGCTTCGAGAGTCCCCACATCGCGCCAGTAGCCGGGCTCTTCGTACGGCTTGGTGCCAGGGATGCGGTTGGTGTGGAAGTCGTACGCGAACACGCGGTGGTGGGAAACCAGGGCCGGCAGGATGCTCCGACCGAAGTCGTGCTCCGTGTCCCTGGAGGCGTCCTCTGTCACCGCCTCCACCAGAAGGCGGGCGTCGAACAGATAGTTGCCCATGGAGGCCAGGGCGAACCCGGGCCGACCCGGCATGGGGCGGGGCTGGACGGGCTTCTCCTCGAAGCCTCGCACCCGCCCGTCGGCGTCGGTCTCCAGCACCCCCATGCGAGGGGCCTCCTGGAGGGGCACGGGCAGGGCGGCCACCGTCACCTCAGCGTCGCGCTCAAGGTGGAAGTCCACCATCTGCGAGACGTCCATCCGGTAGATGTGGTCGGCCCCAAACACGGCTACCAGGGCGGGCCCGAAGTCGCGGATGAGGTTCAGGTTCTGGTACACGGCGTCTGCGGTGCCCCGGTACCAGGAGTCGCCCCACCGCATCTGGGGCGGCACCACCAGGACGAAGTGGTCCTCGTGCAGCCCGCTGGCCCGCCAGGCGTGCCGGAGGTGGTCGATCAGGGACTGAGACTTGTACTGTACCAGGATGTACAGGGAGAAGACGTTGGAGTTGATCAGGTTGCTGAGCACGAAGTCCACGATCCGGTACTTGCCCCCGAATGGGACCGCAGGCTTGCTGCGGTCTCGGGTCAGAGGGTGCAGCCGTTCACCGCGCCCGCCCGCCAGTACCAAGCCGAGGATACGTCGGCGGCCACCGGGAGAGGGCCGGTCGGAAATCCCGGTCACGGATCCCCCACGTCCCCCATCATATCGGCCACGGGCTTGCCGACAGCGCCTGAACCGCAATCCCGGCGTCCCGGAACGCCTCCCGAAGCTGCCAGCGCAGCTGGCGCTCCGCCTCCGCCCGGTACGGGGGGAGGACCGGGATGGCCACGCGGAGGATGACACCCGCCGGCGACAGCTCCACCAGGGGGTCCACCTCCACGGGACCGGTGACCCAGTCCGGGTGCGCCGCAGCCCAGGTCCCCACCACCCGCTGCGCCACCGCTGCCGCGGCCTCCAGGTCCGCGTCCGCGGGCAGGGTCGCGAGCACCACCGCGCGCAGGTAGCCGCGGCTGAGGTTCGCGAAGCGGGTGATCTCGCCGTTGGGGATGGTCACCAGCTCCCCCGTGTACCGGCGGATCTGGGTGTTCCGCAGGGTGATCTGCTCCACCTGGCCCACTTCCCCCCCCACGGACACCACGTCGCCCACCTGCAGGCCGCCGTCCAGCAGCAGGAAGAACCCGGACAGGCTGTCCCGCACCAGGGTCTGGGCGCCCAGCCCCACTGCCAGCCCCGCGATCCCGGCGCTGGCGAGGACCGCGGTGGCGTCCACGTGGACCTGCCGTAGGATCATCACCAGCGCCACGAAGTACACGGTGTAGCGCACCACGCTGTGGGCCAGGGACGCCAGGGTCCGGGCGCGGGCCAGCCGTGCCTCGTAGTCCCGGACTCCCGGCGAGGGTTGAAGCAGGCGGTCCAGCGCGCGCCGCGACAGGGACACCACGCCTGCCGCTGCGGCTACGATGACCGCTACGGCCACCAGGGTCCGCGCTGCGGCTGCAAGCTGGACCGGAGACGCCAGCTCGCGAAGGACTTCCCGCGCAAACTCCACGTTAGATCTCCCCCTGGGCGCGGCGCACGGCGAGGTCGATGAACAGCGCCGCGGACCACCCGAAGGCCGGAGCCGCCTTGGTGCCCGGTTGGCCCGTCTCGGGGTGGTAGTACTCGCGTATGTCCGGGAAGGCCGCCACCATGTCCAGGGTGCGGTCGCACAGCTCACGGGCGCGGTCTGGGTAGCCGCAGCGCAGCAGCGCGTCGATCAGCAGGTAGTTGACGTTGACCCACACGGGGCCCCGCCACATCCGGTCCGGGTCGTAGGTGGGGTCCGAGCGGGCCACGGTGGGTACCGGGTAGGGGGTCCAGAAGCTCTCCGGGTCCTCCAGGCGGTCCACCAAAGAAGCGCGGACGTCTTCCGGCATCCGGCCGGTGAGCAGGGGGAACAGGGAGACCGCGGCGAGGACGGGTACTCGCTCGTGGCCCTGCTCTGTCATCCGCTGGGCCCAGAAGACCCTGGCCTTCGGGTCGTAGAGGTGCTGCAAAAGTGATGCGGCCAGCTGGTCCGCCTGGGCCCGCCACAGCGCGGCCTCCTCTGGAAGGCTCAGGGCCGCCGCCATCTGGCCCAAGGACTCCGCCTGCAGGCACAGGTAACTGTTGAGGTCCGGTGACTCCACCGGCATCCCGCGATCCCACAGGGGGCTGTCGTCCAGGCCTGACGAGAAAGGGTGGTCGTACTGGCAGACGCCGTCGCCGTCCCGGTCGCACCGCTCCAGCCACCACCGCTGCCACCGGGTCAGGGGCTCGTACATCTCGTCCAGGAAGTCCGTGTCCCCCGTGGCTTCGTACACGCGCCACAGGCACCACCCCGCCACCGGCGGCTTGGTCACGGACGCGTCCACGGGGTACCCCATACGCTCCACCAGCCCCTCGTCAAACACGCAGTCCGGGACCATGCCGTCGGGCCGCTGGTGGTCGAACAGCACCCGGAACTGGTCGTGGGCCAGCTGGGCGTCCACGTGCCGGTAGGCCAGGGCGTGGAAGAAGGCGTCCCACTGCCACAGCCCCACGTAGTGGACCTTGGAGGGGACCATGGCTTCCCGGGTGACGTAGAACCGGCTGCTGATGAGCCCGGCCCGCATCAGGTACCAGGCGTACAGGTAGGCGGCGCGCAGGTTAGGCGGGCACGGGGGGACGCGGTCGAACCACTGCCGCCACCGCCGCTCCGCGTCCTCGAACAGGCCCAGGGGCTGGATCCGGCGGTCGAACCCGAGCCGAGGGGTGATGTTGAGGGTGAAAAGCGGCTGTGGGTGGTCGTCCACCTCCACCGTCACCCGCCACTGACCGGCCTCCGTAGCCACCGCCTGGTTCCGCAGGATCCGGGCGTTGGTGGTGTACGCGACGTTGCGGACCCCTCTCGCCCGGCCGCCCCGGCGGTCCGGGGTGAAGTGGTCCGCGCGCACTACAAACCGGATACCCCAACGGCCGCGGGGCGGGCGCAGAGCCAGCAGCTCCGGCGTGGCGAAGCACAGCTCGAACCGTCCCGCGGGCGTGTGAAACACCAGCACGTGCGGGTAGGCGGCCAGGTCCCACGCCAGGGGCTGCCCGTCCCCGTCCAGCAGCTCCACCTCCTTCAGCAGGGGCGGCCGGACCCGATACGTCCCTTCCGCGTACTCCAGCTTCGGCCACCGCTCGCACACCCTCACATACAGCCGGTGCCGGTGGGGCTCCCGGAACACCAGGATGCGGCTGCCCCGGTCAGTGAAGGGGACGGTGGTCGGGTCCAGGCGCGACCGGACGGTCTCCAGTGGGTCCAGGGGGCGATCAGCCATCGCCACGTGATCCCGCAGCCAGGGCCTGGCGACGGGCCCGGTACTCGGGGACGGTGACCATGGGCGGTCGCTCCGCCTCCACCACCTCCCGCTCCTCCAAAGACAGCCGCCCTTCCTCGTAGCGCACCAGCTTCAGCGTCCGGGCCGCGGCGTCCAACAGGGGTGTGCCCAGCCGGTCCTCCAGCCGCCGCGCGATCACCTGCACGATCTGGAACGCCATCAGGGACAGGCTCTGCAGCGACTGGTTCCGGTGGACCCGCTGCTCCAGGTCCACCTGCCCGATGGCCTCCAGCCCGAACCGGTTCAGCAGGTCGATCAGCATCCCCGTCTCCACTCCGTAGCCGGTGAAGAAGGGGATCTGCTCCAGCGCGTCCCTCCGCCCCGCGTACTCGCCCGCCAGGGGCTGGATGAGGCCCGACAGCTGCGGGAAGAAAAGGTTCAGCAGGGGACGCGCTACCAACTCCGTCACCCGGCCCCCGCCGGTCTCGTACAGCCGGTCGCCGATCTGGACGGGACGGCGGTAGTACCCCTTCACGAACAGGATGCGGTCCTCCCGCAGGAGCGGCCCCACCAGGCCATAGACGAACTTCGGGTGCATGTTGCGGATGTCCGTGTCCACCCAAACCACCACGTCGCCCCGAAGCACGTACAGGCTCTTCCACAAGGCCTCCCCCTTGCCCCGGTACGAGCCGAGGTGGGGGAGGACCTCCCGGTGGCGGTAGACGGGGATCCCCTCCTCCTCTGCGATCTCCCGCGTCCGGTCGGTGGAGTCGCTGTCGATGAGCACAATCTCGTCCAGCAGCGGGACGTCGCGCATCAGGCGGTCCCGCAGCACCCGGATGATGGCCCCCACGGTTTCCTCCTCGTTGAGGGCCGGCAGTCCCAGGCTGATGGTCCAGGCGCGCCGGCGCTTGAGCTCCACCAGCCGGTCCAGGTCCTGGAACTCCCGGGCGTGGAAGGTGTTCTCCGCGAACCACTTCTCGACTTCTGGCCTGGACCAGCGGGCCGGCGCGGTGGCGTGCTCTGCCAGCCACGTCTGCACAGACTGCCCGCTGCGCACCACCACCAGGGGCTCCACCGCCCGGAGGACAGGCTGGACCGCAGGGCGGCTGGGATCCGCGGTGGCGCCTACGACCACCGCGGTGTACGCGGGCGCCTCGCGGGCGATCACGTGGGCGGCGCTGCCGGCCGCGATGCGCTTGCGCACCGATCGCTCGGCCCGCTGCATCACCACCAGGTAAGGGCGCTCCTCCCGCCAGCGGTCCCGCTCGGAGATGTCCTCCCGGAACACGTGCAGGGCGGTGACCTCCCCGCCCGAGGCCTCCGCCAGTGCCTGAGCCACGCGCAGCGCCAGTTCCGCGTTGGGCCCGCCGCGCACGCCCACCAGCAGTCGGGACAGTGCCTCCGCAGGCAGGACGGGCGCGAGGACCGTGTCGCAGGGCGCACTGCGCAGCAGCTCGTCCGCGGAGTGCCCGAACAGGGGTTCGTCCAGACCCTTGGGCCGGAGGAGCACTAGGAGTTCCGCACCCTCCTCCTTGCATGCGGCAGTGATTTCCCTCCACGGCTCGTAGCCGGCCCGCACCAGGGTCCGCACGGGGGGGTCTGCCCCCAGCTCCCGCACCGCGGCTTCCAGCAGCTCCCGGCAGCGTTGCGCCGCGGTGGCCGCGCTGCTGAGCGGTTCCCGCTGCGGCACTGCCACGGGCTGGCACAGGACGGGCTCTACACTCCAGGCGCGGCTGAGGGGCAAAAGTAGGGTCAGGGCGGCCCGGGCGTCCTCTGGGCGCGCTAGGGCGGCCAGCACGCAGCGACCCATGGCAAGGGCAGTTTACCGCCTGACGGGGGGCTGCCGCACCGCCTCAGGAGAGGGGTGCCAGGGCTGGATCCCGAAGAGATGACCATCGTGAGCTACGTGTTGGACGACGCGGGACGCCGTTCCGCCCTGGACCCCCAGGACATGGTGGGGTTGGTCGTGCGCACCCCCGAGTTCCTGCGGGAGGGGTGGGAGCTGGGGTTGCACCTCGGGTCCCCCCCACCATCTCCCCGACACCTGCTGGTCCTGGGCATGGGCGGATCCGGGATCGGCGGAGACCTCCTACGCGGCCTCCTGTACGACCGGGTCGGCTTCCCCGTCACGGTGGTGAAGGACTACAGCCTGCCCGCGTGGGTGGGCCCCCAGGACGTGGTGTTCGCCTGCTCGTACTCCGGGAACACGGAGGAGACCCTGAGCGCGTACGGGGCAGCGGGCAGGGCGGGCGCGCGGCGCGTGGCGGTGACCTCGGGCGGCCAGCTGGCAGACCGGGCCCAGGCGGAGGGAATCCCGTGGGTGCGGATTCCTCCGGGCCTACCTCCCCGGGCGGCTCTGGGCTACCTGCTGGGCCCGATGCTGGGAGCCCTGCACCGCTGGGGGTGGACGGAGGGGCTGGAGGAGGAGGTGGGCGAGGCGGTGGCAGTCTTGCGGGAGCTGTCCGCTCGGTGGGGCCCGGAAGTACCCACCGTGGACAACCCCGCCAAGCAGCTGGCGAGGGCCCTGGTGGGCCGCCTCCCCGTGGTCTACGCCACCTCCCGCCTGTCGGAGGCGGCCGCGCTGCGTTGGAAGACGCAGCTCAACGAGAACAGTAAGGTGTACGCCACGTGGAACGTCTTCCCGGAGCTGAACCACAACGAGACGGTGGGCTGGGCGCTGGCCGGACAGCCGGAGGGGCTGCTGGAGGTAGTGATCCTTCGGGACCCAGAGGATCCGCCGAGGCTCGTGCGCCGCCTGGAGGTCACCCGGGAGGTGGCGCTGGGCGCGGCGGGCTTCCACGAGGTGTGGGCCCACGGCCACGGGCGCCTCAGCCGGGTGCTGTCCCTCGTCTTGTTCGGGGATCTCGTGAGCGTGTATCTTGCTTATCTGAACGAGGTGGATCCGACCCCCGTGGCGGCCATCGACGAGCTCAAGCGGCGCCTGGAATCCTAGTCGGGGACAGACCGAAGGAGGCGAAATCCGGCATGGCCCGGGTGTTCCTGGAGAACGTAACGAAGCGGTTCGGGAACGTGGTGGCGGTGAACCGGGTGACGTTGGAGATCCCGGACCGGCAGTTCACGGTTCTGGTGGGGCCCTCCGGGTGCGGGAAGACCACCTGCCTGCGCCTGATCGCGGGGCTGGAGGAGGCCACGGAGGGGAACATCTACATCGGAGACCGGTTGGTGAACGACGTCCCGCCCAAGGACCGGGACATCGCCATGGTGTTCCAGAACTACGCCCTGTACCCGCACATGACCGTGTACGACAACATGGCCTTCGGGCTGCGGTTGCGGAAGTACCCGAAGGCGGAGATCGACCGGCGGGTCCGGGAGGCGGCCGCCATGCTGGGCATCGAGAACCTGCTGGACCGGAAGCCGCGGCAGCTGTCGGGCGGGCAGCGGCAGCGGGTGGCGGTGGGCCGGGCCATCGTGCGGGAGCCGCAGGTGTTCCTCATGGACGAGCCCCTCAGCAACCTGGATGCGGCCCTGCGGGTCCAGACCCGCGCGGAGCTCAAGAAGCTGCACGCGAGGCTGCAGACCACCACCGTGTACGTGACCCACGACCAGGTGGAGGCCATGACCATGGGGGACCGCATCGTGGTGATGCGGGACGGGGTGGTGCAGCAGGTGGACAGCCCCATGAACCTGTACGAGAAGCCCGCCAACCTGTTCGTGGCGGGCTTCATCGGCAGCCCCTCCATGAACTTCGTGCCGGGCGAGGTCCGTCAGCGGAACGGGACCCTGGTGTTCGACGCGGGGGCCTGGCAGGTCCCCATCCCCCCCGACCTGCACGAGTACGTGCGGCCGTGGGAGGGACAGCGGGTGATCTTCGGGATCCGGCCAGAGCACATGGAGGACGTGGCCCTGCGCGACGGACAGCTGCCCCCCTCCTTCGTCACCCTGCGCGCGAAGGTGGAGGTCCACGAGCCCCTGGGTTCCGACGTGATCCTGTACCTGGACGCGGGCGGGCACTCCCTGGTAGCTCGGGTGGACGCCCACAGCCAGGCGAAGATGGGGGACGAGGTCACGGTGGCCATGGACCTGCGGAAGATGCACCTCTTCAACGCGCAGACCCACGAGGCCATCGTGTAGCCGGCTACCCGGACGGCCCCTTGTCCTCCACGGCCTTCTGAGCCAGGTCGCCCAGGGGTGCCAGCAGCCGCGTGAACTCCATGGGGAACACGAACTTGGTGGCGGGGCTCTCGCCCAGGGCCTTCAGAGCCTCCAGGTACTGCAGCGTCATGGTCTTGCTGTCCACGTTGCGGGCCACGCTGAAGATCTTGTCCAGGGCCAGGGCGAACCCCTCCGCCCGCAGGATGGCCGCCTGGCGGTCTCCCTCCGCCTTCAGGATGGCTGCCTGCTTTTCGCCCTCCGCCACCTTGATGGCCGCCTCGCGTTTGCCGTCTGCCTCGGTCACCACCGCCCGGCGGTTGCGCTCCGCGGACATCTGACGGGTCATGGCCTCCTGGACCTCCCGCGGCGGGAGGATCTCCCGGATCTCCACCGCGGTCACCTTTACACCCCACCGCTCGGTCACCTCGTCCAGCTTGGCCCGCAGCACGTGGTTGATCTGCTCCCGCCGGGCCAGGACGTCGTCCAGGACGATGTCCCCGATCACAGCGCGGAGCGTGGTGGTGGCGATGCCCCGGGCCGCGCCCGCGAAGTCCGCCACCTGGATCACGGAGGCCTCGGGCTCCACCACCTTCCAGTAGATCAGAAAGTCGATGTTAATGGGCGCATTGTCCTTGGTGATGCACGTCTGGGAGGGGATCTCCAGGAAAGCCTCCCGCAGGTCCACCCACACGGCGCGGTCCACGAAGGGGATGAGGAAGACGATGCCCGGACCCCGCTGGCCCACGGACCGCCCGAACCGGAACACCACCAGCCGCTGGTACTCCCGCACGATCTTCACCGCGGAGTACAGCAGCCACAGGCCGAGGACGGCGGCCGCTACCAGGTACGTCATCGTTCACCTCCCGCGGTACGCCCGTGGGTTCGTAGCGTATCTTTGAGCTCGAAGGGCCGGGTTCCTGCAGGGAGTCGGGAGGTGTGCGGTGGCGCAGGCCGCGGTGGCCGTGGACCTGGGCGGGACCTGGATCCGGGCAGGGCGGGTGAGCCCGGCGGGGGCGGTGATGGAGGCGGTGCGGGTGCCCACACCGCAGACGGGGCCCGAGGCGGTGGCGGACGCCATCGGGGAGCTGGTCCGACGCCTGGGGCCTCTGCCGCCGGGCAGGGTGGGCGTGGCGGTGCCGGGCCCCCTGAGCGTGCGGGAGGGCGTGGTGTTCGAGCCCCCCAACCTGAAGGGCTGGAGGGACGTTCCCCTGCGCGGGATGCTGGAGGAACGGCTGGGCCGGCCCGTGGTGCTGGAGAACGACGCCAACGCTGCTGCGGTGGGCGAGTGGTGGTGCGGGGCGGGACGCGGCAGCCGGCACCTGGTGTACGTGACGGTCAGCACGGGGGTAGGAGGCGGCTTGGTGCTGGACGGGCGGCTTTACCGGGGGGCCACCGACACCGCGGGGGAGATCGGACACGTGCTGGTGGACCCGGAAGGACCGGTGTGCTCGTGCGGCCGGCGTGGCCACCTGGAGGGCATCGCCTCAGGCCCTGCCATCGCCCGCTGGGTGCAGGAGCGCATCCGGGAGGGCCGGCCCAGCGTTCTGGCGACGGGGCGGCCATTTTCCGCGCGGGAGGTGGCCGAGGCCGCGGAGGCCGGCGACGCCCTGGCCCGGGAAGCCTTTGAGAGGGCCGGAAGGTACCTGGGCTGGACGGTGGCGGGTTTGCTGAACCTGCTCAACCCGGAGGTGGTGGTGATCGGCGGGGGGGTGGCGCGGGCGGGGCGTTGGCTGTTCGACCCCCTGCGGGAGGCTGCCCGGGAGGCCAGCTTCGAGCGTCCGTGGCAGGCGGCGCGCATCGTGCCCGCAGCGCTGGGAGACCGGGCGGGGTTAGTGGGAGCCGCGTACGTGGCGATGGAGGAAGGAGGGATCTCTGGTGGCTAGAGTCTCGGTCCGCGTAGGGGGAGGAGTGCTAGAGCTGGTGCAGGGCGACATCACGCGGCAGGCCACCGAAGCCATCGTGAACGCGGCCAACCCGAGCCTGATGGGCGGAGGGGGCGTGGACGGTGCCATCCACAGGGCCGGGGGACCGGCCATCCTGGAGGAGTGCAAGCAGATCGTGAAGACCCTCCCGGGACGGCGGCTTCCGCCAGGCCAGGCGGTGATCACCACCGGTGGGAACCTGCCGGCCCGCTACGTGATCCACACCGTGGGGCCCGTGTGGCGGGGCGGCCAGGAGGGAGAGGACGAGGTCCTGGCCAGCGCTTACCGGTCCAGCCTGTTTCTGGCCAAGGAGAGAGGGCTGCGGTCGGTGGCGTTCCCCTCCATCAGCACCGGGGCGTACGGCTTCCCCGTGGAGCGCGCGGCACGCATCGCGCTGCGCACCCTGCTGGAGTTCCTGCGGCAACACCCCGGGAGCTTCGACGTGGTGCGCATGGTCCTGTGGAGCCCCCAGGACTTCGAGACGTACCGGCGGGCTCTGGAAGAGCTGGCGGGCTAGGGGGGCCCGGGGACCCGCCGGCCCCACGCGGTCACAGAAGCAGCCGCACGGGGTTCTCCAGCAGGCGCTTCACGTTCACCAGGAACTGGGCGGCCCCCACCCCGTCGGTCACCCGGTGGTCCGCGGACACCGTAAGCTGCAGCACTGACCGCACCACCACCTGTCCGGATCGCACCACGGGGCGCTCCTGCGCCCGACCCACGGCCAGGATCCCCGCCTGCGGCGGCTGGATGATGGCCACGAAGTTGACCACGTCGTACATGCCCAGGTTGCTGACCGAGAAGGTGGCACCCGCGTACTCCTCCTGCCGCAGCCGCCGGGCGTGGGCGCCTTCCACCAGGCGCCGGGCCTCCTTGGCGAGCTGCAGCAGGGGCAGACGGTCCGCGTCCCGCAGCACGGGGGCGATGAGGCCATCCGGGGTGGCCACCATGATCCCGAGGTGGACGCGGCGGAACCGCCGCAGGGTCCGTTCGTCGACGACCTGGCTGTTGAGGTCCGGATGCTGTCGCAGGGCCAGGGCGGTCGCCTTGAGAACCAGGTCGTTCACCGTCACCCGCCCTTCTTCGCCCAGGGCTTCCTGCAGCTGCTCCCGCAGCTCGAGGGCACGGGTGAGGTCCACCTCCGCGGTGACGTAGAAGTGGGGGATTTGCTGCTTGCTGTGGGTGACCACCCGGCTGATGGCCTGGCGCATGCGGCTCAGGGGGACGTCCTCGTACTCGGCCTCCGCGGGAGCAGGGGCCCTCGTCGCCCGGCTCTCCAGGTAGGCCAGCACGTCGCGCTCCACCACCCGTCCGCCGGGCCCGGTCCCGCGTACCTGGGCAAGGTCGATGCCGTGCTCGGCCGCGATGCGGCGCGCCAGGGGCGAGGCTTTCACCCGGGGGGGAGCGACCTCCGTGGGAGGTCCGCTGGGCGCCGGAGCAGGTTCCGCGGCGGGAGCCTGCTCGGGCTGCGCGGCCGGTGAAGGAGCCTGCCGCGCCGCAGCCTCAGCAGGCTGTCCGTCGATGTACGCGATCACCTGCCCCACGGGCACCACCTGGCCCTCGGGGACCAGGATCTGGAGGATCCCCGAGGCCTCGGCCTCGATCTCCACGTTCACCTTGTCCGTCTCGATCTCCGCCAAGACCTCGCCCTTCTCCACCCGGTCCCCGTGACGCTTGCGCCACGAGAGGATCTTGCCCTCGGTCATGGCGTCGCCCATCTTGGGCATGATCACCTCGGCCATGCCCACCTCCGGTCGCTACTGCAACACCCGTCGGACCGCGCGGGCAATGCGGTCCTCGTCGGGGAACGCGAGCTTCTCGAGGTTGCGGGCGTAGGGGGCGGGCACGTCCTCCCCGGTGACGCGCTCCACGGGCGCGTCCAGGTCGTCGAAGCACCGTTCGTAGATGCCCGCAGCCACCTCCGCGGCGGCCCCGAAAAGCGGCCACTGCTCCTGCACTACCACCGCCCGGTGCGTGCGCCGCACCGACTCGGCCACCGTGTCCATGTCGAGGGGGCGTAGGCTGCGCAGGTCCACCACCTCGCACTCCACACCTTCGCGGGCGAGCTCGTCCGCGGCCGCCAGGGCTAGGTGCAGCATGCGGCTGTACGCTACCACAGTGACGTGCCGGCCCGGGCGGACCACCGCGGCTTGGCCGAAGGGGACGGTGTAGTCCCCGTCGGGCACGGGCCCCTTGATCCCGTACAGGGCCGCGTGCTCGAGGAAGATCACGGGGTCCTCGGACCGGAGGGCGGTGCGCAGCAACCCTTTGGCGTCCGCGGGGGTGGCGGGAGCCACTACCCGCAGGCCGGGGAAGTGGCCGTAGAAAGACTCCAGGGACTGGGAGTGCTGGGCGGAAAGCTGGACGCCCGCTCCGTTGGGGCCCCGGATGACCAGGGGCACGGAAACCTGCCCGCCGGAGAAGTAGCGCACCTTGGCGGCGTTCTGCAGGATCTGGTCCGCGGCGGGCAGGGAGAAGTTCCAGGTCATGACCTCCACCACCGGCCGCAGCCCCAGCAGGGCCATGCCGATGGCGGCGCCAATGAACCCCAGCTCCGAGATGGGGGTGTCGATGACCCGCTTGGGTCCGTAGCGGTCCAGCAGCCCCTCCGTGATCCGGAAGGTCCCCTGGTAGACGCCGATGTCCTCGCCCAGGAGCAGCACCCGCGGGTCGCGGTCCATCTCCTCCACCAGGGTGGATCGCAGGGCTTCCCGGTAGGTCATCTCGGTCATGTCCCTCACGCCCCGTACACGTCCCGATACAGCTCCTCCGGCGGCGGTTCGGGGCTGGATTCCGCGAAGCTCACCGCTTCCTGCACCCGTTTTTCCGCCCAGGCCTCCACCTCGCGAACCGCCTCGTCGTCCAGGGCGCCCGCTTCCCGGAGCCGCCGCTCCAGCACGAGGATGGGGTCGCGTTGCCGCCAGCGTTCCACCTCCTGCTTGGTACGGTAGGGCTGGAACAGGTCCGCGGCGCCGTGGCCGGAGAACCGGTAGGTGAGGGCCTCCACCGCGTAGGGCCGGCCCGTGCGGCGCACCTCCTCCACGACCCGCCGGGCCACCTCGTAGACGGCTACCACGTCCATCCCGTCGCATCGTTCGTTCGGGATGTCGTACGCGTCGAACCGCCGCGCCAGCTCCACCACCGCGGAGGCGCGTTCCACGGAGGTGCCCATCCCGTACTGGTTGTTCTCCACCACGAAGACCACGGGGCACAGGCCCTCGCGGCCCCACAGCCCCGCCAGGTTGGCGGCCTCGTGGAGGGCTCCGCTGTTCATCGCGCCGTCCCCGAAGAAGCACAGGCACACCTGGTCGGTCCCCTGGTAGCGGAGCGCGTACGCAGCCCCCACCGCCAGCGGGATGTGTCCCCCCACGATCCCGTAGCCGCCGTAGTTTCCTCGGGCGACGTCGAACAGGTGCATGGATCCCCCCTTGCCCTTACACGTGCCCCCGAGCTTCCCGTACAGCTCCGCCATCACCGTGCCCGGGTCCGTGCCCCGGACCAGGGTGTGCACGTGGTCCCGGTACGAGACGAAGAACACGTCGTCCGGACGGATGGCGGACAGAAAGCCCAGGGGGACCGCCTCCTGGCCGATGGCCACGTGCAGGTAGCCTCCGATCTTCCCGCGCCGGAAGCTCCGCTCCGTCTGCTCCTCGAAGCGACGGCAGAAGACCAGGGTCCGGTACCACTCCAGGAGGGTGTCCACCGGCACGGTTATCGGCTCCGCGTGCTGCATGGGTCCTCCCCTCCGTGCTCACGACGACCAGCGGCCGAGCTGGCCGAGGTCCACCCGGCGCTGGACGAAGTTCGTGTACACCTCGCCGCGCCGGAAGAAGGCGTTGTCCAGGATGGCCCGGTGAAGCGGGAGGGTGGTGCGGATCCCCGTGATCTCGAACTCCCGGAGCGCCCGCTCCATGCGGGCGATGGCCTCCATCCGGTCCCGTCCCCAGGCCACCACCTTTGCCACCAGTGAATCATAGTACGGGGGGATCGTGTAGCCCGCGTACACGTGGGTGTCCACCCGCACCCCGGGGCCGCCGGGCGGCACGAAGGACACCACCCGACCCGGGGACGGGCGGAAGTCCCGCGCGGGGTCCTCCGCGTTGATCCGGCACTCCAGGGCGTGGCCGCGGAACTCCACCTCCCGCTGGCTGAAGCGGAGGCGCTCTCCCGCGGCGATGCGGATCTGCTCGGCCACCAGGTCCAGGCCCGTGATGGCTTCCGTGACGGGGTGCTCCACCTGGATGCGGGTGTTCATCTCCAGGAAATAGAAGTTGTCCTGGCGGTCCACCAGGAACTCCACGGTGCCCGCGTTCACGTATCCGATGGTGCGGACCAGGCGCAGGGCCGCACGGTACAGCTGCGCCCGCAGGCGGGGGGATAATCCGGGGGCCGGTGCTTCTTCCAACAGCTTCTGGTGGCGGCGCTGGATGGAGCACTCCCGGTCGCCGAGGTGGATGGCGTTGCCCCGGCTGTCCGCGAGGACCTGCACCTCCACGTGCCGGGGCTCCTCCAGGTACTTCTCCAGGTACAGCTCGCCGCTGCCGAAGGCGGCCTCCGCCTCCCGCTGCGCAGTTTGCAGGGCGCGGGCGAGGTCCTCGCGGTTGTGCACCACCCGCATGCCGCGCCCCCCGCCGCCCGCGGAGGCCTTCACCAGCAGCGGGTAGCCGATGCGGTCGGCGATCTGGTAGGCCTCCCGCTCGTTCCGTACAGGTCCGGGGCTCCCGGGGACCACGGGGACGCCCGCGCGCTGGGCGATCTCCCGGGCTCGGGCTTTGTTGCCCATGGCCTCGATGGCCTCGGGGGGCGGGCCGATGAAGGCGATCCGGGCGTCCCGACAGATCTCCGCGAACCGCGGGTCCTCCGACAGGAAGCCGTAGCCCGGGTGGATGGCGTCCACCCCAAGCAGCTCCGCGGTGCTCAGGATGTTGGGCACGTTCAGGTAGCTCTCGGAAGCCGGAGGCGGGCCGATGCAGAACGCCTCGTCCGCTAGCCGGACGTGCAGGCTGTCCCGGTCCGCCTCGGAGTACACGGCCACGGTGCGGATCCCGAGCTCCCGGCACGCCCGGATCACCCGTACCGCGATCTCGCCCCGGTTGGCTACGAGGACCTTCCGGAACATGCGGGGAGGCTACCCTTGAGGGTCGATGAGGAACAGGGGCTGCCCGTACTCCACGGGAGCCCCGTTCTCCGCCAGCACCCGCACCACCCGCCCGGACACCTCCGCGGGGATCTCGTTGAACATCTTCATCGCCTCGATGATGCACAGGGTCTGGCCAGCTTCCACCCGGTCGCCCTCCTGGACGAAGGGCGGCTGGTCCGGTCCGGGAGCCCGGTAGAAGGTGCCGACCATGGGCGCGGTGACGGGGACCCAGTGGGGGCTGTGTGCCTCCGGGGCCGGGGCAGCAGGGGCGGGGGCTGCGGCCGGAGGGTTGACCGGGGTAGGCGGCGCAGTCCCGCGGGGGGCCTTCCGGATGGCCACCCGGAGGTGCCCGGCCTCCACCTCCAGCTCCGTGATGTCCGCTTCGCTGGCGATCCGCACCAGCTCGCGGATCTCGTCGAAGTTCAGCGAGGGCCGCTGGTCGTCCGACATCGGCGCTCCTTTTCGGGGCGGGTTCACCAACCGCCTGCCAGCAGGTCCGAGGGGTGAGAGGTGAACCGGCCCATCCGCCGGTACTTATCGTAGCGGCGCCGTAGCCGCTCCTCAGGGGGGACGGCCTGGACCTCCCGCAGGTGCCGTACCAGCGCCTCGCGCAGGGCCTGGGCGGCGCGTTCCGGGTCCAGGTGGGCGCCCCCTAAGGGCTCCGGGACCACCTCGTCCACCACGCCGAGCTCCAGGAGGTCCTGCGCGGTGAGTTTGAGGGCTGACGCGGCCTCCTCCTTGCGGGCGGCGTCCCGCCACAGGATGGCGGCGCAGCCCTCGGGCGGGATCACGGAGTAAATGGCGTACTGCATCATGAGCACCCGGTCTCCGACCCCGATGGCCAGCGCCCCGCCGCTGCCGCCCTCGCCGGTGATTGCCACCACCACGGGCGACCGCAGCTGCACCAGGGTCAGGATGCTGCGGGCGATGGCTTCTGCCTGGCCGCGCTCCTCCGCCTCCACGCCCGGGTACGCCGCGGGAGTGTCCACCAGCGCCACCGCGGGCAACCCCAGTTTGTCCGCCAGGCGCAGGACCCGCGCGGCCTTCCGGTATCCCTCCGGGTTCGGCATGCCCCAGCGCCGGTGCACGTTCTCCCGCGTGTCCTTGCCCTTGTGGTGGCCCACCACCACCACGGGCTGGCCGTCCAGGCGCGCGAGCCCGCAGAACATGGCGGGGTCGTCGCCGAACAGGCGGTCCCCGTGCAGCTCCACCACGTCCGTGAACAGCCTCTGCAGGTAGTCCGCGAGCTTGGGGCGCTGCGGGTGACGGGCGGCCTGCACCACTTGCCAGGGCGTGGGCTGGCGCCACAGGGCCTCCCGCAGGACCTGCACCCGCTCCCGCAGAGCCTGCAGGCGGGCCTCCAGGTCGGGGACGTCGGGACTCGCCGCCTGCAGCTGCGCCAGCTGCTCCTCCAGCTGCTGCAGCTCCCGCTCCTGCTCGCTCCGGTCAGGCGCGGTGGTCAACGGTCACCTCTCCGCCCACGCTCATCAGCCGCAGCAGGCGCGCCACGGTGCTCTTCAGCTCTGACCGGGGCACGATGAGGTCCACGAGCCCGCAGCGCAGGAGGAACTCCGCGGTCTGGAAGCCCTCGGGGAGCTTCTGCCGGATGGTCTGCTCGATGACGCGGGCGCCCGCGAAGCCGATGAGGGCTCCCGGTTCGGCCACGTGCACGTCGCCCAGCATCGCGAAGGACGCGGTGACCCCGCCCGTGGTGGGGTCGCACAGAACGGACACGAAGGGCAACCCCGCGGCGTGCAGCCGGCCCACCGAGGCCACCGTCTTGGCCAGCTGCATGAGGGACAGGACGCCTTCCTGCATCCGGGCTCCGCCACTGGCGCTGCAGGTGACCACGGGAAGCCGGAGCTCCACAGCCCGCTCGAACGTCCGGGCGACCTTCTCGCCCACCACGGAGCCCATGCTGCCGCCGAGGAACTCGAAGTCCAGCACCGCCACCGCCGCCTCCACACCCTCGATGCGGCCGCGGCCGGTGAGCACCGCCTCCCGACGGCCCGTGCGCTGCACCGCCTGACGGTAGCGGTCCGCATACTCCGGGAAGCCCAAAGGGTCTACGGAGGCGAGCTCCGCGTCCCACTCCTCGAAGGTCCCCTCGTCCACCAGCAGCCGGAGCCGCTCGGGCCCGCTCAGGCGGTGGTGGTAGCCGCACTTGGGACACACCTTCAGGTTGCGTTCCAGCTCCTTGCGGTACACCAGCTGCGCGCACCGGGGACATTTGGCCCACAGTCCCGCGGGGATGTCCCGCCGCTCCACGGACTCGTACTTGGGACGGCGCAACCAGTTCAACACGGTTTCGGCTTTTCGGGTCTCCCGGTGCGGAATCCTGCCCGCACAATGGGTCAGGAGGGAGGTGACCGGATGGTCCGGAAGGTGGGTGCCCTGGTGGTGCTGGCCGCGGTGTGGCTGAGTGCTTCGGGTGCTATCCACGCGGGCGCGGTGGACGAAGTGGAGGTTTACCGCTGGCGGCTGGAGAACGCGGCCGGGGGGGCGGTGGAGGCCAGCGAGGACGGCGGCCGCACGTGGAGGGTGATCGGGCGGGTCGTACGTCCCGCGGTGAGCTCCGCGGTGGGGTTCACGGCCAGCCGATGGGGCCGGACGGGCACGGTGGTGGCCAGCGGTGCCAACGCGGTGCACGTGAAGGTAGGAGAGGCTGCCGACGGCCGTGGGCTCATTTTCAGCGTGTGGCCCCGTGGCACGCCGTGGGCACCCCACGGGATCCTCACGGACATCCCTGGCGGCCGCGGGATCTTCGGCGGGCGCTACAGCGCCTTCGTGGGCAACGAGGTCCTGGCGGAGGGGCCGGACGGGCTGCGGCCTGTGGCCGGCTGGGTCCCCACCGTGGGCGTGCGGCTGTGGGTGGTGGTCCGGCGGCCTGCCCGCTACCCCGCAGAGGTGGAGTTCGAGAACCGGTTCGGCGGCTTGATCCGGGCCCGCTACCTGGACGGCACGGAGGAGCTGCTGGCGGTGGTGCTGCGGCCCGTGGCGGGCGTGGGCCGGTTCCAGGGGACGCAGTACGTGGGCATCGGCCGCGTGCGGGCCAACCACCCGGGCGTCATCGACATCTCTACCTCGCCCGTGGGGCAAGTGGGCGGGTTCCAGATCATCCCCCGGGACCACGCCCACAGCCCGGAGCTGGTGGGCGCGGTGCTGGGGACGCAGTGGATGGTGGTGGGTCCCCTCAACCCGCTCGACCCCTCGCCCCAGGGGACCGCGCCGCTGTTCTCCGCGTTCATCGCGCCGCGCTACGACCCCGACGACCTGCTGGACGAGGAGGAGTGGCAGCGGCGGGTCGCGGAGCGGTTTTTGGTGATGTGCCGGGTGGACGCGGGTCCGTGGACCCTGTTCCCGCCCTTGGTGGGCCGTCGGGACGACGCCCTCCTGCGGGTGACCCACATCAAGATCCTCATGCCCCTTTGGTCCCGCCAGACGGCGCCGGAGCCTGAGGGCCCGCGAAAGGGAGGCCGGGGGTTGTGAGATTATGGGGGAGAAGGGCAGGGAGAATTGTCCGAGCGGAGGGTAGAGGGATGTCGACACCCTATTCCGTGTACGGACCGGCTCAAGATACCCCGCCGCCCACTAGGCCGCGCGGCCCCGGGTTCGGGGTGTGGGTGGCGGTGGTGGTGCTGGCGGTGGCCAGCGGGGCCGTGGGCGGCTATCTGTCCGCGCGACGGCTGGCCGGCCCGACCCCTGTGGTGGTCGCCTCCCCACAGGCACCGTCGGCCCCGGGCGGGGTGGTCCGGGTGCAGGCGGAAGAGTCCGTGGTCATCCAGGTGGTGGAGAAGGTCCGGCCCGCGGTGGTGAACATCCAAACCCGCGGCTTCGCACCGGACTTCTTCGGCCAGCTGTTCCCGCAGGAGGGAGCGGGCTCGGGCGTCATCGTCAGCGAGGACGGGTACATCCTCACCAACAACCACGTGATCCGGAACGCGACTCAGATCCGGGTGCGGCTGCTAGACGGCACCGAGCTGGAGGGTCGCGTGGTGGGGACCGACCCGCCCTCGGACCTGGCGGTGATCAAGGTGGATCCCAGGGGCCGGAAGCTCCCGGCAGCAGAACTGGGGGACTCCCACGCCCTGCGGGTGGGCCAGCTGGCCATCGCCATCGGGAACCCCTTCGGGTTGGGGAGCACGGTGACGGTAGGGGTGGTGAGCGCCCTCAACCGCTCCATCCAGGTGCCCGGGTTCGTCATCGACAACCTGATCCAGACCGACGCCGCCATTAACCCTGGCAACAGCGGGGGCGCCCTGGTGAACAGCGCGGGCCAGGTGATCGGCATCAACACCGCCATCATCCCTCAGGCCCAGGGCATCGGCTTCGCCATTCCCTCCTCGGTGGCGCGGTCCGTGATGGAACAGCTGATCCGCACGGGCAGCGTGCAGCGGCCCTTCTTCGGCGTGGCGTACGTGGAGGTGACCCGAGAGCTGGCGCAGGCGTACGGACTGGCGGCAGACCACGGGGTGCTGGTCCAGCAGGTGGTGCCGGGCAGCGGAGCGGAGGCGGCGGGCGTCAAGCCCCTGGACATCATCGTGGAGATGCAGGGCAAGCGGATCGAGGGTGCTTCGGACTTCCAGCGGGAGATCCTGCAGCGCCGGGTGGGCGACGTGGTGACGGTGACGGTGGTCCGGGGCGGGCAGCGGCTGCAGCTGCGGGTGCGGCTGGGACCGCGGCCGCCGCAGTGAGGGTGCCGTGGAACGAGCCCTGATGTTGGAGTTCGTGCAGGTGACAGAGGCTGCAGCCCTGGCCGCGGCCCGCCTCATGGGACGGGGCGACGGTGAGGCGGTGGACCGGGTGGCGGTGGAGGCCATGCGGGGCGCGCTGGCCCAGCTACCCATCCGCGGCCGGGTGGTCATCGGGGAGGGCGAGCGGGACGAGGCGCCCATGCTGTACATCGGCGAGGAGGTGGGCGCGGGTACGGGCTACCCGGTGGACATGGCGGTGGATCCCGTGGAGGGCACCACCCTGGTGGCTCGGGGTCAGCCCAACGCCATCTCCGTCATTGCCGCCAGCGAGCGGGGCGGGATCCTGCACGCTCCCGACGTGTACATGGAAAAGCTCATCGTCGGGCCTGCCGCGGCGGGCCGGGTGGATCTGCGGTGGCCGACAGCGCGGAACCTGAGCACCATCGCCAGCTCCCTGCGGCGGAGCGTGCAGGACATCACGGTGGTGATCCTGGACCGGCCCCGCCACGCGGGACTCATCGAGCAGGTGCGCGAGGCGGGCGCCCGGATCCGGTTGATTTCCGACGGGGACGTCAGCGCCGCCATCGCGGCCGCCCTCTCGGGCACCGGGGTGCACGCGGTGATGGGGATCGGGGGCGCTCCGGAGGGAGTGCTGGCGGCCGCGGCCCTGCGCTGTCTCGGCGGGGAGATCCAGGGCCGGTTCTGGTTCCGCAACGACGAGGAGCGGGAGCGGGTCCGGGGGATGGGGGTGGACGACCCCGACCGGGTCTTCCTCACCGAGGACCTGGTCCCGGGGCGCGAGGTGGTGTTCTCCTGCACCGGGATCACGGACGGGGACCTGTTCAAGGGGGTGTTGTTCTTCGCCGGTGGTCAGCGCACCCATACCCTGGTCATGGGTGCGCGCTGCGGGGAGATCCGATTCGTGGATTCCGTGCACGTGGCCGACCGTGGGCGGGTAGGGCCCATCCGGCTCTTCTGAAGGGCTTCAGGCCCGGGCGCGAGACTCCCACTCGTGGAGCCAGTTGCGCAGCAGGTCCGCGAGGGTCGGGGAGCCCACCTCCTCCAGCTCGTACCGGACCCTGGCGGCGGGCTTGTCCAGGCGCAGCAACCGTCGCAGGTCCACGGGGGTTCCCACCACCACCGCGTCCGCCTCGGCGCGCAGGAGGGTTTGCTCGAGCTCCCGCAGCTGCTCGCCTCCGTACCCCATGGCCGGCAGCACCTGGGTGAGGTGCGGGTAGTCGCGGAACACTTGCTGCAGGCTGCCCACCGCGTACGGCCGCGGGTCCACCACCACCGCCCCCAGTCGGCGGGCGGCCAGAAGCCCGGCGCCGTAAGGCATCCCGCCGTGCGTCACGGTGGGCCCGTCCTCCACGACGACCACCCTACATCCCACCACTACCTCCGGGCGATCCACCTGGATGGGCGAGGCCGCCTCCACCACCACCGCGCCGGGGTTGGCGGACCGGACGTTCCGCACCACCTCCTCCACCGCCTCCCGGGGTGCGGTGTCCACCTTGTTGACCACCACCACGTGGGCCATGCGGAGGTTGACCTCTCCAGGGTGGTAGCGCAGCTCGTGGCCGGCCCGGTGGGGGTCGGCTACCACCACGTAGCGGTCGGGCCAGACGAACGGGAAGTCGTTGTTGCCTCCGTCCCACACCAGGACCTCGGCCTCCGCCTCGGCTCTGCGGAACACCTCCCCGTAGTCCACACCCGCGTACACCGGCACGCCCACGGCCACGTGGGGCTCGTACTCCTCGCGCTCCTCCACCGTCAGGGGCGTGCGGTCCAGGTCCTCCCACGAAGCGAATCGCTGCACCGCCTGGGCCACGAGGTCGCCGTAGGCCATGGGGTGGCGGACCACCACCACCCGCTTCCCCCACTCGCGCAAAAGGCGCGCCAGCTTGCGGGCCGTCTGGCTCTTGCCGCTGCCCGTGCGCACCGCACCGACGGCCACCACCGGCACGCGGACCCGCAACATGGTGTCTTCTGGGCCCAGGAAGCGGACGCTGCTGCCCGCGGCCAGCGCCCGGGAGGCCACGTGCATCACGTGCTCGTGGGAGACGTCACTGTAGCTGAACACCACCTCCCGGACGCCCTCCCGGCGGATCCACGCCTCCATCTCCTCCTCGGGCACGATGGGGATCCCCTCCGGGTAGCCGGGACCTGCTAGCTCCGGTGGGTACCGTCGGCCTGCGAGGTTGGGGATCTGGGTGGCGGTGAACGCCACCACCCGGTAGTCCGGCCGGTGGCGGAAGTACACGTTGAAGTTGTGGAAGTCCCGGCCGCCGGCCCCCAAGATCAGCACGCGGACGGGTTCGGCCACCACGCTCACATGACCTCGGGGGCGGGGACCCCCAACAGTTCCAGGCCGGTACGCAGCACGTCCCGCACCTGGCGCACCAGGGCCAGCCGGACGCCCCGCAGCCCCGGCGGTGCCTGGAGGACGGGGGTAGCGGGGCTTCCGTCCGGGCGGCGGGCGTTGTAGTAAGCGTTCCACGCGGCGGCTAGGTCCAGCAGGTACTGGGCCAGAACGTGCGGGGTGCGCTGGGCCGCGGCCGCGGCCACCACGTCCGGGAAGTCCAGCAACGCGCGGGCCACCGGCCTCTCGTACTCCGTGGCCTGCGCGAAGTCCGGTTCCTCGGTCAGCACGCCCGCCTCCTCCGCCCGGCGCAGGATGGAGGCCGCCCGGGCGTGGGCGTACTGCACGTACGGCCCGCTGTCCCCGTCGAAGGACAGGGCCTGCTCCCAGCGGAAGTCGATCTGCCGGCGGGGTTCTGTCTTCACCATGGCGAACCGTACCGCGCCGATCCCCACCTGCTCGGCGGCCGACTCCGGGTCGGGGTGTTCAGGGTTCTTTTCCGCCACCACCGCCCGCGCCCTGCGGTGCGCCTCGTCCAGCACCTCGTCCACGGAGACCGTGTGACCCCGGCGGCCAGAGATCCGGCGGCCCTCCAGGGTCACGGTCTCGTAGGCCAGGTGGTGGGCGCCCTCCGCCAGGTCCGGCCGGCCGGCCACGGCCAGGGCGGTCCGCACCACCCGCTGGGGGTAGCTCTGGGTGGCGTCGATGACGTTGATGGTCTCCTCGCAGCCTCCGAACCGCACCGAGCGGTCGCCCTCCGGGTGGGAGGTGTACAGGAGGCGGCCGGAGGGCTGCCGGGTGAAAGGCCGGAAGCCCAGGCCCTGCAGCAGCCCCATCTTCCAGAACTGGAAGGCGATGTCCTTGGCCGGGTAGGTGGCGGTGCCATCGGACCGGACCAGTACCAGGTAGGGGTCCTCCAGCCCCTGTACGAACGACGACGTGTCCATCACCAGGGCCCCCGCGTACTTCCCCTCACGGGGTCGTTGCACGTAGGGGGTGTGTTCCAACAGGGCCAGGGCCTGCTGCAGGAGACCTTCCCGTACGAGGTCAGACTCCCACACCAGCGCGTCGTACTCCGCGCCCAGGCGCCACATGGTGTCCAGCTGCGCCCGCAGGACGCGCTCTACCGCCGACCGCAGCTCCCCGGCTTCCAGCCGGTGGAGCACCGCCCGCACGCCTGCCTCGAGCTCCTCCCGGAGGCGCGGATCCTCCATCTCCCGGTGCAGGCGGACGTACGCCTGGCCCACCCAGTGGTCGTACTTGGTGACGCCGTCGTAGCGCAGCCCGTACCGCTCCACGGCGAACAAGGTCTCCGCCACCTGGCGGCCGGTGTCGTCGATGTAGTTGAGGACCTGGACCTCATAGCCGGCGTATCGGAGGATGCGGCTCAGGGCGTCACCTAGGGCGATGTTGCGCAGGTGGCCCACGTGCAGCTCTTTGTTCGGGTTGACGGAGGTGTGCTCCACCAGCACCCTCCGCCCCACCGGCGCAGGCGGGCGGAGGGGTTCGGTGGCTGCCCGGACCAACTCTCCTAGCCCCACGGTGAAGTTCACATACCCGCCTGCTGCCTCCGCACCGACCACGCCGGGCGGCAGGCAGACCCGGGCGGCCAGCTCCTGAGCGATCTCCGCGGGAGGACGGCGCAGGACTCGCGCGAGGGAGAAGGCCACCGGGGTGCCGTAGTCGCCGGGCCGGTCCGGCGGGGTCGGTTGCACCGGCACGTCCACGGACTCCTCCACCCCGAGCAGGGCCAGTGCCTGCTCTAGGGCCCTTTGCAGCTCCGCCTTGAGGTTCCGCACTCCCGGACCATGGTAACAGGACCCGCGCGGCTCCGGATGGTATAATGCGGCCGTGAGCGCGGCGCGGGAGCTGCTGGACCGGGTGGTGCGCTCGGTGCGGGAGGGTGCCACCTCGGTGGCGCGCGAGTCCGAGAGGCTCGCCCGGGCGGCCCGGGTGCGTCTGGAGATCGGGACGCTGCAGGCCCGCCTGGAAAACCGCTACACGGACATCGGGCGGCTGGTGCACGCGAGGTACCGGGCGGGCACCCTGCAGGACCCAGAGCTGGCGGCCCTGTGCGAGCCCGCGGAGGCGCTGGAAGTGGAGATCCGCCGGCTCGAACAGGAGCTGGCGGACCTGCGCAGCGCGGAGGCGGCCCGGGTCGGGCCTGACCACCGTCCCGGCGAGTAGCTAGTCCCGGCACGTGGGGACGCCAGGCCCAGGGGAACGGGTTGCCGCGTCGGTGAGCAGTTCCCCCTTGACGGAGACCTGAGGAGGTCCAGTGGGTGTGTTTGGCCGGAGGCACGTTTGCGCGGTCCTGCTGGCGGCCGTGCTCGCCCTACCCGCGTGGGGCCAGATCTTCACCGACGTGGCGGGCCGGCCGGAGCAGCGGATGCTGGACAAGCTGGCGGCCAGAGGGGTGTTCCCCATCCCCCAGGACCGCCGCTTCCAGCCGGAAGAACGCATCACCCGTCTGGACTTCTTCACCGCCCTGGCCCGGGCGGTGGGACTGCGGGAGGGCGGGGGCGCCCTGCCGGACTACCGGGACGCTCAGGAGATCCCCTCCGGTGCGCGCGGCCTGCTGGCGGCCCTGGCCAGCGCGGGAACCGTCAACCAGCGCAAGGCGGTCCGCAAGGTGCAGGAGTGGGAGGTGATCCTGGAGACGGACAAGGGGACCTACGGGCCCGGGGAGGAGATCGGGCTCACCCTGTCCCTGCGCAACACGTCGGGCCAGGCCGCTCAGGTGGAGTTCCCCACGTCGCAGCGCTACGACTTCGTGATCCGCAGCCCGTCCGGGGAGGAGGTGGCCCGCTGGTCTTTGGGCCAGCAGTTCACCGCCCAGGGCCTGAAGCTGACGGTGCAGCCCAACCAGCAGGTGGTCCTCGGGGACACGAAGTGGAAGCAGCTGGACCAGAACGACCGGCCGGTGCCGCCGGGCCGGTACGAGTTGGTGGGCGTGGTCACCGCGCGGCCCCAGCCCATGACGGTGACCATCTTTTTCACCAAGGGGTTCGTGACCAGCTTCCCCGACAACACCTTCCGGCCGCGGGCGCCCATCTCGCGGGCGGAGGTGGCGGAGCTGGCCGCGCGGGTGAGCGGGCTGGAGCAGGAGGCGCTGGCCAAGCGCGGTGGCCCCATCCCCGCGCAGGACGCCCAGGAGGTGAAACCGGAACACCGCGGATACGTGGCCCTGGCGGTGGAACGGAAGTTCCTCCTGCTCTCGGACGGACGGGTGCGGGCCAACGACCCCGCCACGCGGCTGGACGCGGCGGTAGCGCTGGACGGGGTCATGAACGTCCTGGGCCGGTACAGCTTCGTGCGCGGCCGCTTCCGGTCCATCCAGCCCGGGAACCCGTCCATCCTGTCCGTGACCGACGGGCCCACCATCCGCAGCTTCCGCCTGGGCCCGGTGGTGGCGGTTTACCGGAACGACCGGCCCGCTCAGCTTCAGGACTTGAAGCCCAACGACGAATTGGCCATGCTGTTGCTGGGGGACGTGGGAGACGTGAGCTACATTGAGGCGAAGGGACCGTAGCGGAGCCCGCGCATGCGCCTCTTCCTGGACACCGCCAACCCTGACCAGATCCGTACCGCGGCGTCGTGGGGGATCCTGGACGGGGTGACCACGAACCCGACCCTGATGGCGCGGGAGGGGCGGGAGCCGCGGGAGCTCGTGCGGGAGATCGCCCGCTGGGTCTCCGGCCCCATCAGCGTGGAGACCACCAGCCTGGACGCGGAGGGCATGATCCAGGAGGCCCGGGAGTTTGTGGGCTGGGCTCCGAACGTGGTGGTCAAGGTGCCCATGACGCCGGAGGGCTTGCGGGCGGTGGTGGCCCTCCGGGGGGAGGGCATCCGCACCAACGTGACTCTGGTGTTCACGCCGGTGCAGGCGTTGCTGGCGGCGAAGGCGGGTGCGACGTTCGTCAGCCCCTTCGTGGGTCGGCTGGACGACATCGGCCACGTGGGGATGGACACGGTCCGGCAGGCGGTGGAGATCCTGCGGCGGTACGGGTTCCCCACCCAGGTGCTGGCCGCCAGCCTGCGGCACCCCCTGCACGTGCTGGAAGCGGCACGGGCAGGAGCGGACATCGCCACCATGCCCTTCGCCACGATGGAGCAGCTGTTCCGCCACCCGCTCACGGACCAGGGGCTGGAGCGGTTCCTGGCGGACTGGCGCAGGCTGCAGGCGGAGCTATCTAGCCGCACCGCCGCGCCCGCCGGGGGGTCGTAGGAGCGACCCGCACCCCGGGCGCGGAGCTTCGGAACGGCGCGCCTTGCAGAACGCCGAGACGTCCCCGGTCGGCCCGGCCGGGCGGCAGCGGACACACGGGCACAGGAACTGGAGGTGGCAACGATTCTCGCGCTGGCGGAACTGGAAGCCAAGAACCTGAACGAGCTCCAGGAGATTGCGAAGGAGCTGAACATCCCCAACTACCGCCGGTACCGCAAGCAGGAGCTCATCATGCGGATCCTGCAGGCGCAGACCGAGCAGTCGGGGCTCATGTTCCGCTCCGGGATCCTGGAGATCATGCCGGAGGGCTACGGGTTCCTGCGATCCAGCGGGTACCTGCCCGGCTCGGAGGACATCTACGTGTCCCCCTCCCAGATCAAACGGTTCGGGCTGCGGGTGGGGGACGAGGTCCTGGGACAGGTGAGGCCCCCCAAGGACAACGAAAAGTACTACGCCCTCCTGCGGGTGGAGGCGGTGAACGGCCTGGATCCCGAGCAGGCGCGCAGCCGTCCCCACTTCGAGCAACTGACCCCGGTCTTCCCGTACGAGCGCTTCCGCCTGGAGACCGGCAGCGACCTGACCACCCGGGTGGTGGATCTGTTCGCGCCCATCGGCAAGGGGCAGCGGGCCATGATCGTGTCCCCTCCCAAGGCGGGGAAGACCACGCTGTTGAAGAAGATCGGGCAGGCCATCGTGCAGAACCACCCCGAGGTGTACCTCATGGTGCTGCTGCTGGACGAGCGGCCGGAGGAGGTCACCGACATGCGTCGGTCCGTGGAGGCGGAGGTGGTGGCCAGTACCTTCGACCGGCCGCCGGAAGAGCACGTGCAGGTGGCGGACCTGGTGCTGGAGCGAGCCAAGCGGATCGTGGAGGGTAAGCGGGACGTGGTGATCCTCCTGGACAGCCTAACGCGGTTCGCGCGGGCCAACAACCTGGTGATCCCGCCCTCAGGTCGCACCCTGTCCGGTGGCCTGGATCCCGCGGCCCTGCACCGGCCCAAGCGGTTCTTCGGAGCCGCGCGCAAGATCGAGGAGGGGGGCAGCCTAACCATCGTGGCCACCGCCCTCATCGACACCGGCAGCCGTATGGACGACATGATCTACGAGGAGTTCAAGGGCACGGGGAACATGGAGCTGCACCTGAACCGCAAGCTCCAGGAGCGGCGCACGTTCCCCGCTATCGACATCAAGATGTCCGGCACCCGGCGCGAGGAACTCCTGCTGACGGAGGAGGAGCTGCGCAAGGTGTGGGTGCTCCGCAAGTCTCTGGAGCAGCTGGACACGGTGGCCATGACGGAGCTGATCCTGGACCGGATGCGCAAGACCCCCAACAACGCGGCCTTCCTCCGGTCCATCGTGAAGTCCTCCGAGGAAGAGATCCGGGTGGGTTCCTAAAGAACAACGGATCCCCCAACCTCGCCAGGGGCCACGCGCGAAGCTGGGATAGATTGAGGGCCAGGTCGCTCGTGGCGGGCATTCGTTCGAATCTATCCCTGTTGACAACCTAGCCTATAATCTATGCGTCCGCTGTTGCGCGGGCGTCGTCCGTAGCAGCAACCATACTCAGGTAAGGATACCCGGGAGGGGCGTTGCGACGCGCCGCTTTCCGAGCCCTGGCTGTGTGCGTGGTGCTGTTGCTCCCGGGCCCGCGCACCGGCTCCACAGAGGTTCACAGGGCCACTGACCGCGCGGCTTCGGGTTCCGTGGTGTTCCGCGAGCCTCCGCGTCCGCGGCTGCCCGAGGTCGTTCAGCCTCCGGCGTTTCTGGTGGCCCGCGACAGGCCCCGTGGTTCACCGGCGAGCACCCCCAAGGCTGACCGGCGCCCGAAGAAGAGGGCTCCGCAGATGGCGGCTCAGGGGGTAGCGTCCCAGCGGTACACCGTGGTGGAGGGGGACACCCTGTGGGGAATCGCGCGCCGGTTCGGGACCACGGTGGACGCGCTGGTGGAGGTCAACGGGATCTCGGAGGCAGAGTTCCTCCGCCCGGGTCAGGTTCTTCGGGTCCCCTCCCCAGGCGAAGGTACCAGACGCCGCCCGGCGGTGGCGTCCACCTACACCGTCCGTAAGGGCGACACCCTGTGGGCCATCGCCCTCAAGACCGGGGTGCCGGTGGAGCAGCTGGCGGAGGTCAACGGGATCCGCGGGGACCGCCTCCAGATCGGGCAGAAGCTGGTGATCCCCACGGGCCCTGCCGCGGGCCCGCAGGCCGCCCGGGCTTTACCCCGCACCCGCGCGACGGTGGCATACCTGTGGCCGGCCCGGGGTGTGGTGACCTCGCGGTTCGGCACCCGATGGCGCCGCCACCACACCGGGGTGGACATCGCGGCACCGCGCGGAACGCCCATCCACGCCGCGCGGGACGGGCGGGTGGTGCGGGCAGGCTGGTACGGCGGGTACGGACTGGTGGTGGTTCTGGACCACGGGGACGGTATGGAGACGTGGTACGGCCATGCCTCGGCAGTGCTCGTGCGGGTCGGACAGCAGGTGGACCGCGGGCAGGTCATCGGCCGGGTGGGTTGTACGGGCGCGTGCACCGGCCCGCACGTGCACTTTGAGGTCCGGGTCCGTGGCCAGCCCGTAAACCCCCTGCGCTACCTGCCGTAGCCCTCTGGGTTGCCCACGCTGTCGTGCCCGGGTACTTCGGGATGGGGCGGGGGGGTTCCGACGTTTTCCCCGTTGAGGACTTAGACCTGCTGGTTTGCTGGGGGCGGCCGCGGGTCCGGTAGGATGGAAGCGTGACAGGGCGTCTGAGCTCCCCACCGAGGGCCACCATCGGCGGTCAGGCGGTCCTCGAGGGCGTGATGATCCGCGGGCCCCACTGGGTCAGCACCGCGGTGCGCCGCCCGGACGGGGCCATCGCGGAGGAGGTGCTGCACCGACCGAGCGCGCTGGTCCGCAGGCGGTGGGCGCGGCTGCCGGTGGTCCGTGGGGCGGTGGTGCTGTGGGAGGCCCTGGTGCTGGGCACGCGGGCGCTCGTGTACTCCGCCAGCCAGGCGGTAGCGGGCGAGCTGGGACGGCCCCTCTCGAGCCGCGAGGTAGCCCTGAGCTTGGGGCTGGGCGTGGGCCTCGCGGTGGGCCTGTTCTTCGTGTTGCCCACGGTGTTGGTGCGGTGGGTGGATCCCGGTTGGGGGGTGGTGTCGTTCAACCTGGTGGAGGGGCTGGTGCGCGCTGGGGTCCTGGTGTTGTACGTGGGCGCGGTGGGGGCGTTCCCGGAGATCCGCCGGGTGTTCATGTACCACGGCGCCGAGCACAAGGTGGTGAACGCGTGGGAGCGCGGAGTGCCGCTGGTGGTGGACGAGGTGCAGAAGCAGAGCCGGTTCCACCCCCGGTGCGGGACGTCGTTCTTGCTGGTAGTGGTCCTGGTGGCGGTGGGGGTGTTCTCGCTGCTGGGCAAGCCGCCCCTGTGGGCGCGGGTGGTTTCGCGGGTGCTGCTGGTCCCGCTGATCGCGGGCGTGGCGTACGAGGTCATCCGGGCCGGGGCGCGGTCGCGGTGGCTGCGCCCCCTGGTGGCGCCGGGGATCTGGCTGCAGCGGTTGACCACGCGGGAACCGGATCCCCGCCAGGTGGAGGTGGCCATCCGCGCCCTGCAGGCGGTGCTGGATCGAGAGGACTCAGGGTCGTTGGAGCGGACGGTGGTGTGATGAAGAGCGTGCGGGATCTGCTGGAGGAGCGCGTGGCGCGGCTGGAGCAGCGGTATGAGGAACTGGGCCGGCTGCTCGGGGACCCGTCCGTCCTGCAGGATCCCGGACGGTACCGGGAGCTGGCCAAGGAGTACGCGGAGCTGGAAGAGGTGACCCAGCGGGCTAGGGCGCTGCGCCAGGTGGAGGCGGAGCGGGCCCAGGCCGAGGCCCTGCTACAGGACCCCGACCCGGCGCTGCGGGACCTGGCGGCCCAGGAGCTGGAGAGGCTGGACGGGTTGAGGCAGGCCCTGCGGTCGGAGCTGGAGGATCTGCTGGCACCCAGGGACCCGTACGACGACCGCAACATCTTCCTTGAGATCCGACCCGCCGCGGGCGGCGAGGAGGCCGCCTTGTTCGCCGGGGACTTGCTCCGGATGTACACCCGGTACGCAGAGCGGCGCGGGTGGAAGGTGGAGGTGCTGGAGCTGAGCCCCTCGGACCTGGGCGGGGTGAAGTCCGCCACGTTGAGCATCGCGGGCAAGGGGGCGTACAGCCGGTTGAAGTACGAGAGCGGCGTGCACCGGGTCCAGAGGGTCCCCGCCACCGAGGCCGCGGGCCGCATCCACACCTCCACCGCCACCGTGGCGGTGCTGCCGGAGGCGGAGGAGGTGGAGGTGGAGATCCGGCCGGAGGAGCTGGAGGTGGACACCTTCCGGGCTGGCGGCGCGGGCGGCCAGAACGTGAACAAGGTGGAGACCGCGGTGCGGATCAAGCACCTCCCCACGGGGATCGTGGTGACGTGCCAGGACGAGCGGTCCCAGCACCAGAACCGGGAGAAGGCCCTGCGGATCCTGCGGGCGCACCTGCTGGAGCTGCGGCGCCGGGAGCAGCAGGCGCGCATCGCGGCTACCCGGCGGCAGCAGGTGGGCACCGGGGAGCGCAGCGAGAAGATCCGGACGTACAACTTCCCGCAGAACCGCGTCACCGATCACCGGATCGGTCTGACCCTGCACCGCCTGGACGCAGTGCTGGACGGGGAGCTGGACCCCATCCTGGACGCCCTGGTGGCCCACGCCCGCGGCCAGGCGGCTCAGGCGGCGCGCTGAAGGAAGCGCATGCGGCCAGTTCCTCCCCGGACCGCTTTCTGCAAAAGCGCGGTACCCAGTAGCGTCCGCGAGGCGTACCTGTGGGGCAGGGAACACCTGAGCGCCTGCGGGGTGGAGGCGGCCGCCCTGGAGGCGGAGGTCCTGCTGCGCTGTGCCCTCGGGGTGACCCGGGCGCAGCTGTACGTGCGGTGGCCGGCCTCGGTGGAGGAGGGTGCCTGGCGCCGCTACGTGGAGCTGCTGGAGCAGCGCGGGTCCGGGAGGCCGCTGGCGTACCTGGTAGGCGAGCGGGAGTTCTGCGGGCTGCCGTTCTGGGTGGACGAGCGGGTGCTGGTGCCTCGACCCGAGACGGAGCACCTGGTGGAGGTGGTTCTGGAGGCCACGCGGGACGTGAAGGATCCCGCGTACGTGGACGTGGGCACGGGTAGCGGCGCGGTGGCCGTGGCGCTGGCGGTCCGTCGGCCGGACGCCACGGTGTACGCCACGGACGTGTCCCGGGACGCCCTGGCCGTGGCGGAGCGGAACGCAGGACGCCACGGGGTGTCCGGGCGCGTGCAGCTGTTGCACGGGGACGCGCTGGAGCCGTTGCTGCAGGCTGGCCTGCGGGCGCACGCGGTGGCGGCGAACCCGCCGTACGTGCCTCCCTCCGCGCGCTCGGAGCTGCCCCCGGAGGTGCTGGCCGAGCCGGAGGTGGCGGTGTTCGCGCCCGGCCCGCGCGGGGTTGAGCTGCACGAGCGGATCGCGGACCAGGCGCGGGCGGTGTTGCGGGAAAGCGGGGTCCTCGCGTTGGAGGTAGCGGCAAAGTGGGACCAGGCGCGGCAGGTCATGCGGACCCTGGAGCGGATGGGCTACCGGGAGGTGCGGGCGGTGAGGGATCTGGCGGGGCTGGAGCGCGTGGTGGTGGCGCGGTGGAGGTGAGCGATCGCCGGTTGCGGCGCTGGCCCCACGGCCGTACAGTGGGGCCGAGGCCCGCTTCGACCGGCCATCCGTTCGTGGAGGGACCTGAGCCTATGGTGGAGCTGCTGTTGAACCCCGTAGCGGTGCTGCGTGTGGACGCCGACGCTCCAGTTCCCAGAAGGGCTGTGGAGGCCCTCCGGGCGGGGGACGTGGTGGTTTACCCCACCGACACCGTGTACGGGCTGGGCTGTGACGCCACCAACCCATCCGCCGTCCGCCGGGTCTTCGAGATCAAGGGAAGGCCTCCGGACCAGCCCGTGCCCGTGCTGCTCGCGGACGTCCGACAGGCCGATGAGCTCGCGGAGATCCCTGAAGGAGCTCGCAGGCTCATGAAGCGGTTCTGGCCCGGACCGCTCACGGTCGTGCTGCCGTCCCGGGGTGTGGTGGCGGAGCTGGTCACCGCGGGGACAGGCACCGTGGGCCTGCGGGTGCCGGACCACCCCGTGCCGAGGGCACTGGTGAGGGCGTGCGGGTCCCCGCTGGTGGGGACAAGCGCCAACTCTACGGGAAGGCCCGCGCCGGTGACGGTGGCGCAGGTGCTGTCGGACCTGGACGGCCGTGTGGGCCTGGTGCTGGACGGCGGCCGCTTGGCGGGCCGGCCCTCCACCGTGGTGGACTGCACCGGGGTCCGGCCGCGGGTGCTGCGGCCCGGCCCCATCCCTGCGGAGGTCGTGGAGCGCGTGTGGGACGCCGGGCAGGTGGAGGTGGTCTCGGCCGCGAAGTAACCACCCGGCCGTGCGCATCGCCATCGCCAGCGACCACGCGGGCTACGCCCTCAAAGAGGAGCTGAAACGGTTCGTCCAGGACCTGGGACACGAGGTCCAGGACTTCGGCACCCACACTCCGGACCCCGTGGACTACCCGGACTTCGTGGTCCCCGCGGCGGAAGCGGTGGCGCGGGGGGAATGTGACCTCGGCATCGTGCTGGGCGGCAGCGGCAACGGGGAGGCCATGGCGGCCAACAAGGTACCGGGCGTGCGGTGCGCGGTGTGCTGGGAGTCCTACACCGCGCGGATGGCGAGGGCCCACAACGACGCCAACGTGCTGTCCCTGGGGGCGCGGGTGATCGGGCCGGAGCTGGCCCGGGAGATCGTGCGCACGTGGCTGGAGGCCCGCTACGAGGGCGGCCGGCACGACCGGCGGCTCGCGAAGATCCGGGCGGTGGAACGAAAGTACGGGAGGGGGTGAACCTGTCATGCTGGAGTTCCTGCTGCGGCAGGACCCCGAGGTCGCGGACGCCATCGTGCGGGACATCGAGCGGCAGCAGACCCGCATCAACCTCATCGCGTCGGAGAACTACGCCAGCCGCGCGGTACTGGAGGCGCAGGGCAGCGTGCTTACCAACAAGTACGCGGAGGGCTACCCGGGGCGACGGTACTACGGGGGCTGCGAGTTCGTGGACGCGGTGGAGCGTCTGGCCGTGGACCGGGCGAAGGCGCTGTTCGGAGCCGAGCACGCCAACGTCCAGCCCCACTCGGGCTCCCAGGCCAACTTCGCCGCGTACTTCGCTGTGCTGCAGCCGGGGGACAAAATCCTGGCCATGAACCTGGCCCACGGCGGCCACCTGACCCACGGCAGCCCGGTGAACTTCTCCGGGCAGCTGTTCCAGGTGATCCCCTACGGGGTCGATCCCCGCACGGAGATGCTCGACTACGACCAGCTGGCCCGCCTGGCGCGGGAACACCGGCCGAAGATGATCGTGGCGGGCGCCACCGCCTACCCGCGGCACTTCGACTTCCCGCGGCTGCGGGAGATCGCGGACGAGGTCGGTGCGTACTTGCTGGTGGACATGGCCCACTTCGCGGGGCTCGTGGCCGGAAAGGTCCACCCCGATCCGGTGCCCTACGCGCACCTGGTCACCTCCACCACCCACAAGACCCTGCGGGGGCCCCGATCGGGGATGATCCTGTGCAAGGAGGAGCTGGCGAAGGCGGTGGACCGGGCCGTGTTCCCCTTCTCCCAGGGCGGCCCCCTCATGCACGTGATCGCGGCCAAGGCGGTGTGCTTCCAGGAGGCATCCACCCCAGCTTTCCGCGCGTACGCGGCACAGATCGTCCGCAACGCCCAGGCGCTCGCGGAGGAGCTGCAGCGGCACGGCTTCCACATCACCTCCGGGGGCACGGACAACCACCTGATGCTGGTGGACCTGCGCAGCAAGGGCCTCACCGGCAAGGTCGCGGAGGACGCCCTGGGCGAGGCGCACATCGTGGTGAACAAGAACATGGTCCCCTTCGACCCCCAGAAGCCCACGGTGACCAGCGGGATGCGGCTGGGGACCCCCGCGGTGACCACCCGGGGGATGAGGGAGGACGAGATGCGGCAGATCGGCCGGTGGATCGCGCGGGTGCTGGCCGCGCCCGACGACGAGACGGTGAAGGTCCGGGTGCGGAGGGAGGTACACGAGCTCTGCGCGAACTTCCCCATCTACGCGGAGGAAGACGTGCCCCGGCCATCCCCGGCGCGCACCTAGGGAGCGTGGGGGGCTTCGGGCGGGTCAGGCGGAAAGGGGTGCGAGGGTGTCCAAGGTCTTCGTGGTGGATCACCCCCTGATCCAGCACAAGGTGGCGATCCTGCGCGACCGCAACACCCCCCACAAGGAGTTCCGGGAGCTGGTGGAGGAACTCAGCATGCTCCTGGCCTTCGAGGCTACCCGGGACCTGCGGACGCGGGACGTGGAGGTGGAAACGCCCCTCGCCCGGACCCGGGGGAAGTCCATCGCCGGCTACGAGCTGGCGGTGGTCCCCATCCTGCGGGCGGGTCTGGGGATGGAGCCGGGCATCACCAAGCTGATGCCCACGGCGCGGGTGGGGCACGTGGGCATCTGGCGGGACCCCGAGACGTTGGAACCGGTCACCTACTACGTCAAGCTGCCCCCGGACATCGCGGAGCGGGAGGTCATGGTGTTGGACCCCATGCTGGCCACAGGCGGGTCCGCGGCGGAGTGCGTGCGGCTCATCAAGGAGCGCGGGGCGACGCGGTTCAAGCTCATGTGCCTGATCGCGGCGCCCGAGGGCATCGCGCGGGTACACCGGGACCACCCGGACGTGGTCATCTACACCGCGGCGGTGGACGAGCGGCTCAACGACCACGGCTACATCCTCCCGGGCCTGGGGGACGCAGGGGACCGGCTGTTCGGCACCAGATAGGGTGGAGCGGCCCGGCTGGGACGAGTACTTCATGAGCATGGCGGCTTTGGCCGCCACGCGGTCCACCTGTACCCGGCGGCGCGTGGGTGCCGTGGTGGTGAAGGACCGCATGGTGCTGTCCACCGGGTACAACGACACCCCGAGGGGACTCCGGAACTGCGGCGACGGTGGCTGCGCGCGCTGTGCGGGGGCTACTCCGCCGGGGACCGGCCACGACACGTGCCTGTGTATCCACGCCGAGCAGAACGCCATCATCCAGGCGGCCTACCACGGGGTGGCCATCGCGGGGGCCACGCTGTACTCCACCTACCAGCCGTGCCTGGTGTGCGCGAAGATGATCGTGAACGCGGGGATCCGCCGGGTGGTGTACGCGGGCGACTATCCGGACCCCATGGCAGCCCGGCTCCTGCAGGAGGCGGGCGTGGAGCTCGTGCGGTACACGGGTCCCTTGCAGGCCCTGGCGCCGGCCGCCTTCCCCTGAGATGGCGGCCCGGATCCTAGTGGTGGACGACGAGCCGCCCCTGGTCGACGCCATCCGGTTCGCCCTCCAGCGGGAGGGCCACGAGGTGGCGGAGGCCCTGGACGGCCTGCGGGCCCTGGAGCTGGCCCGGTCCGAGCGGTTCGACCTGATCCTACTGGACGTCATGCTGCCGGGCATGAGCGGGTTCGAGCTGTGCCGGATCCTGCGGCAGGACAGCGACGTCCCCATCGTGCTGCTCACCGCCCGGTCGGACGAGACCGACCGCGTGGTGGGGTTGGACCTCGGTGCGGACGACTACGTCACCAAGCCTTTCTCCATGCGGGAGCTCATGGCCCGGGTGCGGGCGGCCCTGCGTCGGCGGGGGATCCAGCAGACAGCTCCTCTGTCGGTGGGCGACCTGGTGTTGGACCCCGCGCGCCACGAGGTGCGTTGCGGCGGCCGGTCCTTGCCCCTGAGCCCCAAGGAGTACGACCTGCTGGAGGTCCTGTTGCGAAACGCAGGGCGGGTCCTCAGCCGCGGCCAGCTGCTGGAGCGGGTGTGGGGCTACGACTATGAGGGGGACGAGCGCACCGTGGACGTGCACGTCTCGTGGCTTCGGCGCAAGCTGCGGGAGGCGGGCTCCGCGGTGCGCATCGAGACCGTGCGCGGAGTTGGGTACCGTCTGGAACCCTGATCCGCCCTGTACAGGGCACCCAGCATCGTGAGTCCCCGGACATGGTGGGTTCTGGCGGCGGTGGCCGGTGCCGCGGCCGCGTGGGCTTGGGCCGCGGCGGACCGGTGGGCTGCGGCCTTCGGGTGGCTGGCCTGCGTCGCATTCCTGGTGGCGGGCTGGCGGGAGTGGTCCTGGCGGCGGGCCGTTCGGGCTGTCGCGCAGGGACTCCGCGACCCGCGCGCCTTGGAGCGGGAGGGGGCTTCTGGCCGGGAGCTGGCCGCGGCGGTGGAGTCCGTGCTGCGGGAGGTGCGGGAGGACCTGCAACGGGCCCGGGCCCGGGGGAGCCACCTCCGGGAGCTGGTGGAGGCGCTCCCGTGGGGTCTCGTGGAGCTGGACCACCGGCGGCGGGCGGTGTGGGTGAACCGTCCCGCGGCGGCCCTGCTGGGCGTCCAGCGCGAGCAGGCGGCGGACACGTCCGCGGTGGCGCTCTTTCGACGCCACGAGGTGGACGAACTACTGGACCGTGCAGAGCGGGCCGGCGAGGCGGTGCGGGACCTGGAGCTGGGCGGCGTGCTGCAGGTGGTGGCCCGTCGGCTGGCCTCAGGCGGGTTCTTGCTCCTGGTGCAGGACGTGACCCAGGATCGTCGGGCGGAGGCGGTGCGGCGCGACTTCGTGGCCAACGTCTCCCACGAGCTGCGCACCCCCCTTGCGTCGGTGCGGGCCATGGCGGAGGCGCTGCGGGACGGCGCACTGGAAGACCCACAGCTGGCGGCCCGGTTCCTCGCTCAGATGCTCCAGGAGGTGGACCGTATGAGCCGGCTGGTGAACGACCTGCTGGACCTGTCCGCCCTGGAGGCCGGGGTGGTGCGCCTGCGGTGGGAGGACCTCGAGGCGGAGGAACTGCTGGAGGCGGTGGCGCGGCGGTACGCGGCCGCAGCCGAGCGGAAGGGAGTGGCCCTGGTGGTCCAGCCCGGAAAGGCGCGGGTCCGGGGCGACCGGGATCGGCTGGAGCAGGCCCTTGGGAACCTGGTGGACAACGCGGTCAAGTACACACCGTCTGGCGGCCAGGTGGTGCTCAAGGTAGAGCTACGCGACGGGGAGGTGTCTCTGGTGGCGGAGGACACGGGCCCAGGGATCCCTCCAGAGCACCTCCCCCGGGTGTTCGAGCGCTTCTACCGCGCCGACCCTTCCCGCAGCCGGGCGGAGGGAGGGACAGGGCTGGGGCTGGCCATCACCAAGCACATCGCCCTGGCTCACGGGGGCCGGGTGGAGGCGGCCAACCGCCCGACCGGCGGCGCCCGGCTGGCGGTGGTCCTGCCTGCGGCCGGCGGCGGAACGCGGGAACGGTAGCCGGCTCAGCCAGACCGCGCACCCACGCCCGATACGGCACCAGTCCCGAAGACCCGCTGGTAGACGTCCTCCGCGTGGCTGGTGGGTAGCGGCTCCGCCTCCACCATGCGGTACGTGCGCCGGCCCTGGGCGTCCCGCTCCGCCCGCAGGAACAGCACGGAGCCGGATCGCCGGGCGCGGAAGCGATCCGCCAGTTCGAAGAAGTGAGTAACGAAGAACACGCGGACCCCCGCTTCCGTCAACGCGTCCAGAACCTGGCAGGCGATCTCCGACCCCTCGCGCTCGTGGGTGGCGGAGAAGGACTCGTTGCACAGGAACACCGAGCGCGCGGTGGCGAGGTCCACGAGGGTTCGCATGCGACGGAGTTCCTCCACGAACTTGCCGGACTCCAGGCGCGGGTCCTCCTCCCGCTTGAAGTGGGTCAGCACCCCGTCACAGACGCTTACGGCGAAGGACTGGGCGGGCACGAACAGGCCCGCCTGCGCCATCAGCCAGGCGATCCCCACGCTCCGGAGGAAGGTGGTCTTGCCCCCGGAGTTGGGCCCGGTGATCAGGACGAGGCGCTTGCCGTTCGCCTCGAGGTCGTTGGGGACGACAGTTCGGTCGGTTGCCAGGGCCAGCACGGGGTCGTAGAGGCCTCGGGCGGAAAGGTTGTAGCCTGCGGGATGCACGGAGGGCAGGCAGGTGGGGAATCCGCGCCGGCGAAGCTGAGTGTGCAGCCGCAGACCGCCCACGTAGAAGGCGAGTTCGGCGCGCAGGCAGGAGAAGAAGTCCCGGACGTGGTCGGCGGCCTGGCCCACGGCCGTGGCTGCTGAGGCCAGAGCCCGGTCCCGCAGGGCCTCCAGGGCCTTGACACCCGCCTCATCGCGAGGAGACAGCTCGAAGGTGTAGGCATCCTGGCCCCGACGGAACCACGCCTTCCACCGCTCCAGCCAGCTCCGGGGGCCCTCCGGAGGCGGGTGCAGGAGGAGGTCGGTGGGCTTGTTGGCAGGCCCAAGACGCGCGCTCCAAAGGTGGCCGTGTGGTAGCCTCAGAGCGTCCAGGTGGTGTTGCATCTCACCGAGATAGGAGTCCTCCAGGTCACGGTGCAGCGCTGCGAACAAGCGCCTCCAGCCCTCGCTGTGGAAGCGAGGCGCGTGGCGATCCGCGGCGGACTTCAGCCGGCGGAGGGAGCCCAGCAGCGCCGCGAGAGTCCCGACGGACTCGCGCAGCACCCAGTCGGGGTAGCGGGCGAGGACGCCCAGATACCGGCCTTTGAGTTTGTCTGCGGCCTCCAGACTGACCCCATACAGCTCCAGAACAGCGTCCGGGTTGTCCAGACAGTCTGCCAGTACGGCCTGTCGGTGGGCCACCACAGCAGGGTCTGCGGACGTGCCCTCCAGCAGGAGCCTCCGGCTGACCTCGAAGACCAGGTCGTCCTCCCCGGCCATGGCCTCCAGGAGGGGTAACAGCCCCAGGTCCTGGACTAGGTCGTCCACGTTTGGGGGAAGTCCCGCGGAAGGATCGAAGCCTGGGGGAGGGGCAGTGTGGTGGCCGGCCCGCAGGCCCGCTCGGACCGTGGCGGCCTGCAGGGCCCAGCGCCAGTCGAAATCCCGGTCGGGGTACAGTAGGCGCGGGGTCATGGGACGAAGCGCTGGCGGACGTCGTGGTACGTGAGTCGGTACCTCTGGGCCAGGGCCTCCGCGTACGCGCGCCCGTCCGCTGGACGACGCAGCACGCGGAAGGTGCGCCCTTCGGGCTGGCCTGGCGGCACCGTGGCTACCAGGCTCACGGTCTTCTCGTTCAGGGAAGCCAGCTCATCGAGGAACGTCACCCACACGCACAGGCCGCCAATCTCCAAGAGCCGGCCCAGCAGCCGTCGGCTCAGGGTGCGGGCGTCGCGGAGGGCGGTGGAGGAGAGGATCTCGTTGACGATCACCACACTTTTGGGGGTCGCAACCTGGAGGATCTCACGGATCCTCAGAAGGTCGTCTTCCAGTTTGCCGTGCAGGTCCAGCGTGTACTCTCCGCGGGGAAAGTGGGTGAGGACGTGGTCCGGCACCGGAAGGGCGGCCTGCCGGCCAGGGACCGGGCAACCGAGCGAAGCCAGGTAGAAGACCTGACCCACCGCGCGGGCGAAGGTAGTCTTTCCGCCCTGGTTGGGACCGGTGACCACCAGGGCCCGCTCCGGAGAACGGAAGAGGAAGTCGTTGAGGACCGGCACCCGGCCGTGCGCCACCAGCTTCGCGGCCAGTGCGAGGTCGAAGCAGCCCTGGGCGAAGGCTTCTGAATTGTCCGCGCGCAGGGTGGGCAAGCAGAAGGGCAGGCCTGCCGCCTCGAGGGGAGCGAGGAAGTCTAGGTAGCCCAGGTAGAACTGGGCCTCCCGGTCGAAGGCGTCGATCCAACGTGCCGGCAGTCCCCCGCACGTTCTCCGGAAGTCCGCCACCCGAAAGAACAGGTCCGGGTTCAGGCGGGAAACCCCTTCCAGGATCTGCGCTTCCACGTGGTTCAGCTCCGCGGAGTGCCGGAACTCGAAGGCGTACGGGGTGCCGTGGGCCTGTCGGAAACGCTCGAAGGTGGACCGCACCACTTCCGCGTGGTCGGGCTCCCCCCGGTAGGGGCGGACGGTGACCCTCAGGCCCTGGACGAGCACCGCAAAGCGCAGGGACGATAGCTCCGCCTGCAGGCTCTCGGCGGCCTCCGCGAGGCTGCGGAATGCGGGGGAAGCGGCGTACGCGGCCAGCAGGTCGCGGAAGCGCACGAGCCCACGGCTGTGGAGCGGACAGGAGGACAGGCCCTCCAACAGCGCGAGGACTGCCTGCACGTAGAGGTGGGCCGCGTCAAGGAACCAGCGGTCTTTCTCCAGCGTGGAGTATGCCTTGTCCGCACGGCGCAGGTGGGCCCGCACCGCGCGGAGGGCCGAAGCGAAGGCACGGACCGCGTCCGACACTCGGGGCTCCCGGAAATCGCGGAAGACCTCCTGGCGGAAGGAGACCGTGTCGCTGTCCCGCAGCGGGGTGTAGAAGACGGGTTCCAGGCCGTACTCCCCCCGGTCCGCCACGATGGCCTCCACCACCCGGTCCAGCTCTAAGTCCCGCAGGCATGCGGGCGGTCGTTCCCGGAGCGCCGGAGGTTGGCCTGAAGCAAAAAGGAGGCTCGAAACCTCGTCCATCAGTGGACCACCATCACGGGGCAGTGGGCGTACCGGAGCACGCGCTCGGAGACCGAGCCCAGCATCCAGCGCTGCACAGGCGTGAGCCCGCGTCGGCCCAGGACGATGAGGTCGAAGGCTTCTTCACGGGCCACCCGTACCAGGACCTCTGCGGGGTGGCCCACCTCGGTGCGCAGGGTCACCGGAACCCCCGCCTTGCGGGCCTGGTCCCGGGCCCAGCGGAAGGCCTCCGCCAACGGTCCACGGGACTGAGCCACGGCTGCGTCCACCTCGCCCTGCAGCTCCGCGAACTCCGGCGGACGCACTACCGCCAGCGCGACCACGTCCGCGCGGTACCGGCTGGCCAGGTCCAGAGCGGCCAGCAGCGCCTTTCGGGCTGCCGGGGATCCGTCGTAGCCGACCAGTACGCGCCGGAACATCATTCACCTCCGGGGGCCAGGGCCAGCTCGGGAGCCGCCTGCTGCACGTGGTGGGCGGGAAGGAAGAAGCGGTTGGCGATCCAGGTGGGCACCACCGCGCTGGCCACGACCGCGCTCACGAGGAAGGAGTACTGCGCCTGGTCGATGATGCCGTGGGTGAGGCCGTACAGGGAGGAAATGGTCCCGAAGGTGAGCCCGGTGGACATCAGCAGGGTCGTGTACATGGCCTCGTCCCGCGCGTACCGGTACGCCCGGGTCAACGGGAACACGCCGGCAAACTTGCTCAGGGCTTTGGCCGCGAAGAGCACCGCGAACGTCCCCAGACCGCCCGCCACGACGGGGAGCTGGACCAGCAGCCCCGCGCGGATGAAGTAGAAGGGGGTGAGCAGCCCGAAGGTGAGGCTGCGCAGGCGTCGGACCAGTTCGTGGTGGCGGCCCACGGTCCCCGCCAGGGCCATTCCCAACACGTACGCGGGGAGGACCGCTTCGGACCCGGACCACGCCGCCAGGGCGCCCAGGGCGAACAGCACCCCCAGGAGGAATTTCACTTCCAGCTCAGAGGTCCGGCCAGCGAAGCGGCGCAGCACGGGCCGGGCGGCGCGGGCGCAACCCCATAGGGCGACCCCGAGAGCTGCGACGAACACTACGGTGCGCCAGCTGAAGGGAGCGAACAGGAGCCCCAGAGCCACCACCGTCCCCAGGTCGTTGATGAAGCACGCTGCGAGGATGACCTTGCCGTACTCGGTGCGGTTGATCCCCAGTTCCAGGAGCACCGCGTACACGACCGCCACGGAGGTGGTGGACAGGGCGACCCCTGCGACCCAGCTGGCCTGGGGAGCCCACCCCAGGACCTGCCGGGCGGCCCACGCGGCGCCCAAAAAGGGAGCCAGGAAGCCGGCCAGACCCATCACCGTGGCCTCCTTCCAGCGCCTGCGGAAGGCGTCTGGGTCGAGCTCGGCTCCCGCGAGGAAGGTGAGGACCACCGATCCGGTACCCGCGAGGAAAGCCACCCAGCCATCCCGGACTCCGGGCAACGAGGTGTGGCCGAAAACCCCCATGAGCAGCTGGCTCAAGATTCCGACGAGGATCTCGGTGAGGGCTACGGAGACCCGCAGCCAGCTTCCCAGAAGGGCGGCGAGCAGGGCGAGGGCCAGCCACGCTGCCGCGGTCCACCAGATGGTTTCCATGGAGTCGACCTCCGGCGGGGTAGAGGCCGAAAAAGATTGGCCCCTACCCGACTTGGGTAGGAGCCATCAGCCTCCGTGGGAGGCGGTTCGGGCGGGCTCCATCGCCCGCGGGCATTATCCGGCAAGCTCCCCGCGGCCGTCAATGCCATCCGGGCTCGCCGGGAGCGTGCCCGCCTCATCGTGGTCGTAGGGGGGACCGTGCAGCGGACCAGCCGAACAACACGGCGGCGGACAGCTGCGCGCCGACCGCGAACAGAACCAGGTAGCGCGGGTGCACGTCGTACAGGAATCCCATCAGGCCGCTGCCCGCGAACCAGGCCACACCGTATACCGTCTGGAACAGCCCGAAGGCGGAGGCCCGGCGTTCCTGGGCCACCATGCGGGCCACCGCCGCGCGCAGCACCGACTCCTGCAGGCCCACTCCCATCCCCCACAGGGCGACCCCGACCCAGGCGCCCGCAGGCCCTCCGAAAATGGCAAGAGGCGCGAACAAGGCGGTCACCGCGGTCCCCGCAGCGAGGGTCATGGTACCGTACCGGTCGAACCAACGTCCCAGGAGCAGAGCCGCACCCGCATCCGTGGCCATAGCGAGCGCATACAGCATGGGCACGACGGCCGTCGGGAGGACGGCGGTGCGGGCGAAGTGGTACGCCAGCAGCGGGAAGTCCGCGAAACCCGCCGCCACCAGTCCGACACCGATCAGGTAGAGGCCCAGTACGCGGCGCAGCTGGAAGTCCACGGGAACCGAACTGTCCTCCAGCTGGGACGGTTGCGGGAACCGGGTGCGGGTCCAGGCGATCGTCACCAGGCAAAGGGCCGCCGGAAACGCCAGGGCCGCGAAACCCCACCGCAGGCTGCCGCCGGCAGAGAGGACCGCGGCGACCAGCAACGGACCGGCTACAGCTCCCACTTGGTCCAGGGCCTCGTGCAGGCCGAAGGCCCAGCCGGCACCTACCCGGCTTGCCGCGTACGACAGCATGGCGTCCCGGGGTGGCGTCCGTACGGCCTTGCCCGCGCGCTCAGCCACCACCAGTAGCGCAGCAGCCTCCCACCGGCCCACCAGGGCGAGGAGCGGGACGGACAGGAGGTTGGCCACGTAGCCTGCGACGGTGAGGTCCCAGAAGCGGCGGGTTCGGTCAGCCAGTCGGCCGGACACCAGGCGCAGTCCGTAGCCCACCAGCTCCCCGAACCCGGCCACGAAACCGACTACGGTGGCGGAAGCACCTAGGGCGAGCAGATAAGGGCCGAGGATGCTGCGGGCGCCCTCGTAGGTGGCGTCCGCCAGGAGGCTGACGACGCCCATCAGTACTACGAAGCGGGTCGCTTCCCGGGCGGGGTCCTGCCGGATGCCGAGCGTCGGGGTCTTCATGGTCGGGTGGGCGACCGGATGGGTCGCGGCCGCACGTCCGGGGCGGCCCTGATCTCGTTGGGGTCGCGGCCGGCCAACACCTCCAGGGCCCGCGTCCAGCTGACACCCTGCTCCAGGGTGAGTCCCTCATGCCGGAAGCGGTAGTCGTGCTTGCGGACAAGCTCGGAGAGGTCAGCCTCCAGCCGCGCCAGGGCTTGCCGTTGGTCCTCCAGGAGGCGCTTGAGCTGTTCTGCAGACTTGGCCAGGGAGGCGGCGAGAACCAGGTGGTGCAGACACAGGGGCGCCGGACCCGCAAGGGCCTGCCGCACGTGAGGGTCCGCAGAGTGCTCCAGTAGGCTTGCCACGTACACCTCCTCCATACGCTGACGGTGCAGGCAGGCAGGGCACGGGGCAACGGGGCCCAGGAGGAGGTGGAGGGCAGACTCCGCAGCCCGTCGGCGTCCGGGCCGACTCCGGAGCGCGGCATCCAGTCGGTCCCGCAGGGCTCCCACGAGGTCCCGGTACACGATGGCGACCCCCAGGACTGGGTTGCGCTGCGCCGGCAGCGCCCACGCGTGCTCTGGGCAGAACCCCCAACTGGCCCGCAGCTCGTCGCGCATTTCAGGGTCGTTCACGCGCTCGTACAGGAAGTTGTCCAGGAACCGCTGGACCGCGTGGGTGACGAGGCGGCAGACGGGACATCCGCCAGACGCCAGGGCCTCCCGTACCCTGGCGAAGACCAGGTCGTCCCGCCGCGCGCCGCCGTGGGCGTCACCACGCACGGCGCACGCTCCGCAGGAACCGTCCGATCCAGCTCCGGATGGGCTGCCCTTTTCCCGCATGCGGCGCCGGCGGGGAGGGAACCCGCGCGTCCGGAGGTGCAGGGGCAAGTCCGCCCGGCCGCCTTCCCCACTCGGCCAGGGATCGGCGGGCCTGTTCCACGGAGGCCTCCAGGCCCACCAGGTTCATGCGCAGCCCGCGCACGGCTTCGTCCGCCAGGTACGCGCGGTGCCGCAGGGTCGCAAGCTCGGCCCGTGCGGCCCCGAGGGCCCGCAGCGCGTCGTCCGGCGCAGGCCACAGGTGTACCGCCGCGCCGTAACCGAGGAGGATCCGCAGGCCTTCTGGCTCGGTCCAACCCTCCGTCCGCAGGACGCCGTCCACCGCCTGGGCTGCCTCCTCGTCCAGGGAAACGTGCACCGTGGCCAGGACGTCGTGTTCGCCCGCGGGCGTAAGCTGCCCTTTTCCAAGCCCTTTTTCCGGCGGCCCGGACGGTGCCCCCTGCTGGCTCCGCAGGGCGAACAGATCCCGGCGCAGCCGCGTGTACTCCACGCTGAGGCTAGCCACCTGTTCACGGAGGATGTCCCGCTCCCTCTCGCGAGCCAGGGTCCGGGCGCGCATGGACAGCGCGTGCGCAAGGGCTTCCCGGCGCTGCAGCTCGAGCCGCACGCCGTCCCGATCGGGCGCCCTGGACGCGGCCAGTTCCTCCCACGTCCTCTGGTCGGCTGCGTACCGGCGCGCGCCCTCGGCGACAAGCCACGCGAGGCCGACCTCGAGGGGCCAGAAACCAAGGGAGGACAGGCCCTCCGCCAGCTGCGCCAGGTCCTCGCCAGACAGGGTCAGAATCAGGTCCCGCATCCCGAACAAAAAGCTCCTACTGGCAACCCAGTAGGAGCTATCAACCCGGCGAACCGGGTACACAAGGGCGAGCCCCATCGCCCGCACGTCCAAGATAAGGGGGCCGACGACCCTCGTCAACCGGCCCTGAGGACCGGGCGACTCTCGGGAGCGGTCGAGCGGCCCTTGACCTTCCAGGGTCGTGGAAGGTTTACCGTCTTCCGGGAGGAGGTGGTGCGCGTGACTTGGAGCCCGCAGCGGCTGCACCTCAAGCTGGGTGGGATGCACTGCTCCCTCTGTGTGGAGTCCGTGCGCAAGGCGGTCCTGCGGCTCCCCGGGGTACGGTCCGTGCACGTGTCCATCGCGCACGAGGAGGCCCTGGTGGAGTACGAGCCGGACCGCCTGTCCGCCGAGGCCATCTCCAGGGCGCTGGAGGACATCGGGTTCCGCGTGCGCCCCCCGGACGAGGCTATCCGGGTCCAGGAGGAAGAGACCGAGCTGCGCCGCGCTCGCGGTCTGGCCTGGTGGGCCGGCGCCCTGCTTGGACTCGCCAGCGCGATGATGCTGGCCAGCGCCCTGTGGGGTCCGAGCCAGCCGCGGGCCCTCGCTATGGGCGGCCTGGCCGTGTTCGCGGCTGTGGGACCCGGCCGCTGGGTGTTGCGCAACGCGTGGCAGGCCGTCCGCCGGGGGATTCTGAACCAGGACGTGCTGGCCGCCGCATCCGCCCTGGCGGGCGTGGCGGGAGGGACCGTGGGCTTGGTACTTCCGGGTTTCCCTCCCGGGGAGTTCTTCGGGGCTGCGGTGTTCGTCTTCGCCTTCCACATCATCGGCGGCTACCTGTCGGTCGCGGTGCACGTGCGGGCGTCGCAGTCCGTGCGCCGGCTCCTGAGCCTGGCGCCGTCTACCGCGTGGCGGCTGTTGCCCGACGGTTCCGAGGAGGAGGTCCCCGTGAGCAACCTGCGGCCTGGAGACCGGGTGCGGGTCCGCCCGGGCGAGCGCGTTCCCGCGGACGGGGTGGTGGTGCAGGGTGCTTCGGCGGTGGACGAGAGCCTGCTGACCGGGGAACCCATGCCGGTAGACAAGTCTGTGGGCGACGAGGTGGTGGGTGGGTCGCTGAACCAGCTGGGCAGCCTCGTGGTGGAGGTGACCCGGGTCGGTCCGGACAGCTTCCTCCAGGCGGTGGCGCGGCACGTGGCGGAGGCCCGGGCCCTCAAGCCGGGGGTGCTGCGGCTGGTGGATTGGGTCCTCCTGTGGTTCGTGCCGGTCGTCTTCGCTGCCGGGGCTGCGGGATTCCTCGCTTGGACGCTTGGCGGAATGCTGGTCGTGGGCCGACCCGACTGGGCGCGGGGGGCCTTCGCGGCCTTGAGCGCGCTCGTGATGGGCTACCCCTGCGCCCTGGGGATGGCGACGCCGCTCGCCATCGTCCGGGCTTCCGGCGAGGCGGCCCGACGCGGGATCCTCATGCGGTCCGGGGAAGCCTTCCAGCTTCTGGGTCGAGTGGACACCTTCGTGCTGGACAAGACCGGCACCGTGACGGAGGGCAGGCCCCGTCTGGCGGCGTGCAGGACCCTCGGGATGGCGGAGGAGGAGCTCCTGCGGCTGGCCGCCGGAGCCGAGAGCCCATCTGAGCACCCCTTGGCCAGGGCGGTGGTGGAGGGTGCCGCGACGCGAGGAATCGGCGTGCCTGGTGCTGAGGACTTCGCGGCTCACCCGGGTCGGGGCATCGAGGCCCGGGTGGACGGGCGATGGGTCCTAGCCGGCAGCGCTAGGTTCCTGCGCGAACGCGGGGTGGACACAGCACCGCTTGCATCCGTCGCGCGAGAGCTACAAGGCCGGGGCCAGACCACGGTCCTGGTAGCCGTGGACGGGCGCCCCGCTGGTGTTTTGGGCATCGAAGACCCGCTCAAGCGCGACGCGGCGGAAACGGTGCGTGAGCTGCGGGGCAGAGATTGCCGGGTCGTCCTCCTGACGGGCGACGACCGGCGCACCGCCCAGGCCGTGGCGCAGGAGGCCTGCATCGAGGAGGTCCTGAGTGAGGTCCTGCCGGGGCAGAAGGCGGAGGTGGTCCGGGCGCTGCAGGCACAGGGACGGCGCGTGGCCATGGTGGGAGACGGGATCAACGACGCGCCGGCCCTCATGCAGGCGGACGTGGGGGTGGCGATGGGCGCGGGCGCCGACATCGCAGTGGACTCCGCGGACGTGGTGCTGGTGAGCGGACGCCTGGGCGCCCTGGTGGACGCGGTGGAGCTGGCCCGCCGCAGCTACGGCCTGACCGTGGGCAACGTGGCCGTGGCTCTGGCGTTCAACGGAGTGGGGGTTGTGGCGGCCACCAGCGGGTTGGTCAGGCCGGTGTGGGCCATGCTGGCGATGGCGGTGAGTGTGGGGCTCGTCTTGGCCAGGTCTTTGGTGGGCCGCCTGGGGCGGGTGCGGGAGCGCCAACTCGCAGGAGGTGCTCCGCTGCAGGAATAAGGA
>JAVKKH010000013.1 GCA_031296405.1 Candidatus Tepidifontimicrobium thermophilum | reverse complement strand
TACCCCAGCGGGACTCCCCTCCCACGGCCCACGGGTGTCCGCCCAGCTCCCACCGAAACCCCGGGCGCCGGTCCAGCCCCAGCAGGTCGCCCAACACACGGCGCGCTGCCTCGCGCGGCCGCAGGCGGCCCTGCACGGGAAGATCCGGAAGCAGCACAAAGCGAGGCGGGCGGAACGGCCCGCGGGCGTGGAAGATCACAAGCCCCAGGTCCTCCGCCCGGTGCACCCTCCAGGAAGCGGGCCGGAGGATCCGGAATCCCCACTCCGGATCCACGTAAGGCTTCAGGGCTACGACCTGCGACGCGAAGCCGACGAGAAGAAGGGTCGACACCAGGCCCGCGTGGATCACGTCCAGGCAATCCCGAGTGACTCCAGACGCGCCCGGAGCTGGACAAGCTGTCCCCTGAGCTGGTCCTCGGAGGCCCCTGCCGGCCTCCCCCGGGAGGCCCGCCACCGCGCGAAGGCGAGCTCTGCCAGCGTGTCGTAGAACTGGCGGAGAACCAGCCACCCAGCGGGTCCCTTCCGCGTGAAAGCCTCCCAGAGCCGGCGGGACTTGACCCCACTTGTGGCCACCGCCCGCAGCTCTTCCTCCGTGAGGATTCCCGAGGAGACCAGGTCCACCAGGTGTGTGCGGATCAGCTCCCGTTCCCGCCGCTCCGCGAGGAAGGCCAGGAGCCCGAGCACGACGAGGGGCGGGAGCAGGATGATCCCGAACAGCACCGGGATCAGAAACAACTCTCTTTCTCCAACCGCGGCAACGACCGCGAGGTTGCTGGAGTTCCACAGGGCGTGCAGGAAAACCGCCCCGAGATACCCGACCGGTGGGGCTACGAACCGGGCCGCTCCCCCGCGCTCGCGCGCGTAGCCCAGGGCAGCCCCCGTGCATCCCGTCCAGACGGAGTGCATGAGGCCTAGGAGGATCACGCGCAGGAAGAACAGGACGATGAGCGTCCCCAGCCCACCCGCCGTATAGCCACGGCCCAGGTACAGCACGTTCTCCGCCACCCCGAAGCCCAGCCCCACCAGCGCCCCATACACCAGGCCGTCCGTGAGGTTGTCGAACTCCTCGCGGAGGAAGGCCGCCATGCCGAGGAGTGCCACTCCCTTCGCGGTTTCCTCCACCAGGGGTGCCACGAGTCCGAGGGTGACCCGGAGCGCCCACTGGGGCCCCAAGACTGCCTTCAGGACAGCCATCCACAGCTGGTTGAAGACAAAGGCGAGCAGCACGGACACCGTGGAGCCCCAGAAAAAGGCAGCCAGCAGCAGCCAGCCCGGCTCCTTCTCGTGCCGGTCCAGCCACAGGATGGCGGTGACGTACACAGGCACGGGGAGCACAGCCAGACCGGCACCGAGCAAGAACGCGACCGGCCCCTCGAGGCCCACGAGGATCAAAAGCACCAACAGCCCCACGAAGCTGAACAGGCCCAGCAGCGACAGCTGCAGGAACAGGTAGGGGTTCCTCGCCCGGACCGACCCGACCGGCACGGCCGCTAGCCTCCCATCCACTTGAAGTCCCGCAACATCTCCGTCAGGGTGCGTTCCCACCGCGGCCACTCCCGCTCCGGCGCCTGGGCCAGGACCAGGTAAAAGACCAGGGTGTCCCCACCGTGCACCGGCGGCCTGGCCACGACGGTCAAGAACACCGCCCGCATGGGGATGTCGGCCGCACCCCTCCAGGTCACCTCTCCCCGGACGGTGTAGATCCCCTGACCTTGCGGTGTGATCCGCTGCCGCAGGCGGACGTCCGCCGACCGGCCGAGTCCCGCTTCGCGCATCAACGTCTCCCGGACCGCCACCTCCGGTCCGAGGTCTCCGCTCAGGCGCGTGCCGGGGAATACCACGAACGCCGTCCCCTCCCGCGGACGGTCTCGGTAGAAAGCCACCCAGCCGTCCACCGGGTCCTCCTGGATATGCCAGCCGCGGGGATAGCGAACCGAGAAACGAGCAGAGGGGTCCACGTACACGACCCAATCACTGGAGAAGGGCAGCCCCAGAGCGAGGCTCAGGAAAACCCCCAGCGCACTAACCCCTCTCTTTCCGGCTACCGGCACAGGGCCTCCTCCCTGGGACGTCCCTCAGTCGGCTTCTGAGGGAGGAAAGCGTGGCTGCGCGCCATGTGCTGGAACACGGGGACCAAGCTCGGCCACGCCACCCGCTGTGCCTGAAACGCTTTGAAGTGCTTCATCGAGAAGTTGGCCACGCGCGAGTGCAGGTACACACCCAGCAGAACCCCGTGCATGGGCTCACCACGACCGTTGGTCCAGGAGGCCTCCAGGAAGGCGGACTCGCTGTCCTGGGGCATGGGCCGGATCTGCAGCGTCTCTACCCGCAAGTCCGGGTACTGTCTGCGCATGCGCCCCACCAACCCGTCGAGATCCTGTTGGGCGGGCACCACCCGGCCGTACGTCGCCAGCATCCGCGAGAAGGACGCAGAGCTACCGTCTGACGAATCCTCACCGGGCGGCGTGAAACTCACCCCCGACTCCCCCGGCAACACCCGCCAGCCCGAGGGGTACTGGACGCAGAACTCCCCGCCCGGGTCGAGGTACCACGAGTAAGAAACCTGAGGCGGCGGGCCCGCAGGCTGGCCGCCGGCAGGTGAGGGCCCCGAAGGCGAAGACGGCCACGGCTGCCCGGCGGGAAACGAGGGCTGCGGTCCGGGGCGTGCTGGCGTCGCGGGACGCGCAGGCTGCGGGGCCGGCTCCTGGCCGGGCTGCAGAGCGGGAGGGGGCGGAGCCGGACGCCGGGCGAGCACGTACCACGCCACCCCTCCGATCCCCAGCATCACGAAGAACCCCACCGCCAGGACAGCCAGGATGGCCACCACGGCCCACGGACTTAGCCCAGCCTGATCGGTGAGTGTCCTCCTCATCCCACAAGCCCCAACGCGGCGGCCCGTTCGCGGAGCGCCTGCACCCGTTCGCGGAGCACCTGGACATCGCGTCCGGCTTCCCCGCGCCGTTGCCGCCAGAGGGCGAAGGCCAGGTCCACCTCGGCGTCGTACAGCTGCCGCAGCAGGTTCCACGCGCCCGGCCCCTTTGCGGTCAACACCGACCACAGGCGGCGGCTCCGCTCCCGCGGCCGCGTGAGGAGCTCCACGTGTTCCGGCAGCATCCGGCCTGCCTCCACCTCCTCTTGCAGGCCCTCTCGGATGGCGGTCACCTCCCGCTTCCAGGCGAAGTACGCCAGGGCCACCAGCAAGAGCAGCGGGATCCCTGCGATGAAGAAGGACATCAACGGAACAACCAGGAGCCCCGCGGCACCCGCAGACCGGACCGCGGCCGGAACCGCAAAGCTCGCCAACAGGTTCCAGAGGAAGTGCAGGAACATGGCGCAGAAGTAGCCCGCCACCGGAGCCACGAAGCGTGCCGCTCCCTGGCTCTCCCGGGCGTACCCCAGACCCGCTCCCGTGCAGGCGGTGTAGACGGAATGGTTCAGGCCGCCCACCACTGCCCGCAACACGAAACCCACAGTCAGGGCCGCGATGCCTCCCTCGCGGAGGAAGCGGGCGAAGTACAGGATGTTCTCCGTGGCCGCAAAGCCCAGCCCGGCCAGGGCCCCGTACACGATGCCGTCCACGGTGTTCGTGAACTCGCGCCGCCAGAACAGGAAAACGAGCAGCACCGCAAGCCCCTTGCTGGTCTCCTCCGTCAGGGGGGCCAGCAGGGGCCCGGTCAGCTGTTTGCCCAGCTGAGGGCCGAACACGAGCTGGAAGACCTCCCCGCCGAGGGAGTTGAAGATCAAGCTGAAGAAGGTGGCCACCACCCCACCCCAAAGTAGGGCTCCGAGCAGCAGCCCCCCCGGCTCCTTCTCGTGCCGGTCCAGCAGGAGGATCAGGCCCGCGTAAAAGGGCACCACGGACAGCGCGGCGAAACACGCCATGAGGAACCGGCCCAGTCCTCCTGCGGATTGGTAGAAGAGGAGCATCTGCAGCAGGGCCAGCACGAACAGCACCAGCCCTCCCGCCACAAGCCCCGCAGCCTTCAGGAAGGTGTCCGTGCCGAAGCCTGACCGCGCAGTGCCGGCTGCCATACTGTGCTCCTACTGCAGGGCGAACGGCACCAGCAGCACGACCGCAGGTTGACCGCCCTGAGGGACTGCCAAGACAAACCCGTATAGCCCAGACGAGCCCCCTTGCGTGTCCAGGGTGTAAAGGGTGCGTCCTGGCTTTTCCACAGGCTGCGGGTTGGTGACGGGGACCACCCGTTCCTGGGACTCGATCTTTACCACCAGCGTGACCACCTGAGTTTCCATCCGGCGGACGCCAAAGAGGATCCCCACGGGCTCACCCACCCGGAAGGTCCCGGCTGGCTCCGTGGGCTTTCCGTCCGGCCCAAGACGCACGGCCATCCCGCCCTCCACCTCCACCCCTGGGACCTGCTGGGGGCAGATGCCCTTACCGAGGTCCTCGGGGCCCCTGGGAGGTGTCTGGGGGCAGGGACCCGCCTGCGGGCCCGGTGCTGAAGGCTGGGCCGGCGTCGATGGCTGGGCCGGCGCAGGGGCCGGGGGCGCAGGCTGGGACACCGGGCCCGTGGGTTGAGACCCGGGCTGTGCAGGGGCGGCCGCAGGGGTCGGCGCGGGGGAAGGTTTCGGCCTCGCGAAGACCACCAGCGCGGCCACGACCGCCACCACCGCGAGCAGGGTGAGACACCCGCAGCCCAGTCCACCGCCGATCAGCAGGTTCCGGTTCATCGTCCGACCTCCCGGATCCGGTCGCGATACACCTGCAGCTCCGCTTCGCTGGCGAGCCCGCGCTCCAGCCGGCGCCGGGCGAAGGCCAGCTCCGCGAGGGACTGGCGCGCGGCCTTCGGGACCGTACCCCACCGGCCCCGCGCGGCCGCTTCCGCGTACTCCTCGGGGATGTGGCCTTCCCGCGCCTCCACAGGCAGGTAGCGGGCTAGGACGTTACGTTCGTGGCGCAGAGCCCAGGCCACGATGACCACCAACGCGGCAACCCCTGCCCAGTCGGCCACCGTCCGCACGGCCGCCAGCAACCCGGAAGGGCCCGTTCCGGACCCGATCAGGGCGGCGAGGGCGTCGTAGGCGGCGTGGTACAGGGCCGCCACCGCGAACCCGCCCACCGGCAGCCACCACGCCGCCGAGCCCGTCAGCCGGAACTCCCGCACCGCGCCCAGGGAGGCGCCGAAGAGGGCGCCGAAAGCGCTGTGGGTGAGGCCGGTGAGGAGGATGCCGAAGAACATCCCCGCGCTGATGCCGCCTCCCAGTCCGGATTTCGAGAGGTCCCACAGGTACACCGCGGACTCCGCCAGGGCGAACCCCGCCCCGACGATCCCTCCGTATACGACCCCGTCCAGGGTCCCGTCGAACTCGCGGGGAAGGGACCGGAAGAGGGCCAGGATCACCAGGGCCTTCATGCCCTCCTCCACCACCGCGCCGGCAGGGTTGGGTCCGAAGAGCGCGGCGTTCAGGGCGTGGAAGCTCGCCGGGTAGACGGACATCCGGATCCCCGTCAGGCGCTCCACGATCACGGTCAGCACGGGCGCCGCCACCGCCCCTCCCAGCAGTGCCGCAGCCAGCACGCTGGCGGGCTCCTTCTCGTGCCGGTCCGCCCAGTAGAGGACGGCCACGTACAGGGCCGTGAGCACCACCACGATGAGGACGCCCAGCAGGACCCCGCTCCCCCCGGCTTCGAGCGCGCCGGTGAACTCCGGCGCGGGCGACTTCTCGATGGGGAACGGGAAAAAAGGACGGGGCGGGACGGTAAGAAGCAGCTCCATGGCGACCCTCCTCACCTCTGACCGCGTGCGTGTGTGTTCCGCAACACAGCCCCCGCTGGCTCTAACGCGCCCCTTCCCCCGGGGGCCTTAACCAGGGTCCCTTCCCCTGCAGGAAGGCGTAGGTGTTGACCGCCGCCGCGGCGAACCACGCGAGAAAGCCCAGGAAGTTCCAGCCAAGCCCTCCCAGGGTCACCACTCCCGCTAACGTCCGGTTCCCTGTGGCACCCGCGATCAGCATGAACAGCAGGGGCAGGAAGCCGAACACCACCGACAGGCCGACGCCCCAGCCGAGGGCCCAGGCTGCGTGGCGCCGCACAAGCGGGTGTGGCGGCTTGAGGAAGAACCCCGCGATGGCGATCCACCACAGCCACCACCCCCCGATGGCCACCAGGCGCTGAACCTGCGTGACCTCCGTACCGTGCTGGCTTTCTAGCGACATCAGTACCCTCCGGCAACCGGCTCGAAGCCCGGAACGCGGGCCCCCAAGGCCGGACGTAACCAGGAGGGACTTAAAACCCGCTTAACGCCGGCGGCGGTCTAGCAGGGCGGGACGGAGATAGTCCTGGACGAGCGCCCGGGTCTCTGGCAGGGGAGCCACGCCGACCTCCTCCCGAAGGCGCTCCTCGAAGTCCCGATAGAAGCGCAGGACGGCCTGCCGGTGGCCCAGGCTCAGGAGGTGTCGCAGGAGGGCTTGCAGGGCGGGTTCGTGGGTGGGGTCCAGCTCGAGGACCCGCTCCAAGTAAGCGATGCCCTCCTCCGGAGCCGCGTCGCGGCCCGCCTGGTACAGACAGTGCACTACCCGCCGTTGCAGGGCGTACCGGACTTCGTCCACCGCCGGGAGGTCCACCCCCGGTGCCAGCGGCTCTCGGTACAGCCTCAGAACGGACTTCGCGTCCTCCTGCTGCAGGGCCGCTTCCAGATCCCAGAAGTCCACCCGGGTGTTCCGCAGCGCGTTCCCCGCCAAGTACGTGGGGACCCGCCAGGGCTGCAAGGCCCTGCGGAGGTGGTGCAGCTGCACGTGGAGGTTGTTGCGGGCCTGGTCGGCGTCCGCGTCCGGCCACAGCTGGCCCGCTACTTCCTCCAGCTCCCGACCCATGACCAGGAGCACCAGCAGGGCCCGGGCCGTGGGCGACAGCGACAGCTCCTCCCCGACACGTGTCAACCGGAAGCGTCCCAGGATCTCCACCACCAGAGGCGGGACTTCGTCCAACCTCCGCTCGACCGCCTCTTTCCAACCGGCCCGCAGCACCGCCTCGATGGGGTAGGCGTCTGCCAGCTCAGGGCGGTGCGGGGGAAGCTCTGAGACCGACAACAGGGCCGGCAGGATCCGGGAGCCCAGGGAAGTCAGCCCGCACAGCGCCTCCAGATCCTCTTCGCGTCTCAGGATCCGGTAGCGGGCCGCGTGGTAATAGGCACGCTCCTCCCGGTCGTAGGGAGGGGAGGGCAGTGAGGCGACGGCTTCGTCCCCTCTTCCGAGGTGCCAGAGGCTGAGGGCCAACTCCAGCTGGCTCCAGAAACCCCGCGCGGGCCGGACGACCTGGGCGGCCTCGTCTACACAACCCGTCTCTCGCAGGGTCCGGGCCCAGAGCCCCCGCACCGCGTCCTCAAGCTCCGGGTTCTCTGACGTTTCGGCAAGGGTGACCAGCCGCTCGAAAGGCTCGCATTTCCGCTCCAGGCAGGCCTGCCAGGCGGCCGCCAGGGCCTCGGCCCAGAAGTTCCGCCCCGGCTGGGCCTGGGCGGTGCGGAAACAGGTCAGCGCCTCTTCCCGTCGGCCTGCCAGCAGCAGGAGGCGGCCGGTCTGCAGGAGGGTGAGCGGGAGGTTGTGGGAGCGTTCCCGCTCCTGAGCTTCCGCGGTGCGGCGGTTGTACGCCAGATAGTAGTCCAGGTCGCCCTGTTGCTGCCAGCGGAGGAACGCCAGGTTGTACCCGATGGGGTGGAACACGTAGGGGTCGTCCGCCGGAAGGAGACTGCGGGCTTCCTCCAGGACCGCCTGGAACCGCTCCAGCTGGCGGGCCTTCCACAACGGCCAGCAGGTCCAGTTCAGGAACCGAGCGGCCGAGTGCGGATCCACACGGGGCACGAGCCTGTACCCCTCGTCCACCGCCCGCAGCGCAAGCTCCAGGTCCACCTCAGGGGCGTTGTAGGCGATCAACCCCCAGGCCCGGATCGCCACCTCCGGGTCCAGGCGGTCCGCTTCCCGGGCGAGCCGCTCCAGGCGGTGGAATGCCTCCCCGAGCCGACCCGTCAGGCAGAGGGCCATTCCGTAGCCCAGCCTCCGCCAGGGTCCCCCCATCCCCGGCAGGGCTCGACACCACCTGACCAGGGAAGACGGGACGGTGGAAGCGAGATCCAGGGCCGCGGGAGATTCCAGGAGCGCCTCCAGTTCCCTCCACAGGGCCGCCCGCAGGTAGGCCTCCGCCCGCAGTTCGAGGGGCAGGTCGGCAGCCCGCCGGCGCACCGACTCCTGGATCTCGGTCCACGCGCAGGCGTGCAGCACCTCGGTAAACAGGGCGTGGAGGCGGAACCCCTGGGCAGTCCGCTGAACGAACCCCGAGGCCTGGAGCCGCCGCAGGGGACCCTCCGCCAGCTCCTCCGGGAGGGCCGGCACAGCCGACAGAAGCAACAAAACCTCCCACTCCTGCTGCCCTAAAGACTCGCGCACCCCCTGCGCGAGCGCACTCTGCAGGTCCAAGGTGCCCGTCAGGGCGGCCACGTGGACGGCGATGGGCCAGCCTCCCGTACGCTCCCAGATCTCGTACGCTCTGGCTCCGTCTGCCAACAGCTGCTGGACCTCCGCCAGACGGAAGCGGAGGTCGTCTGCGGTCAGGTGAACCAGCCGCCCCGCGGTCCTCGCGCGGGGGAGCTCCGGCCACCTGAGCTCACCGCGGCTGGCCAGGCCCAGCAGTAGGTTTTCCGAGGGGAGCCGGAGGGAAAGGAGGGTATCCGGGGTCAGGTCGTCCAGCACCAGCACCGTGGGGCTTTCCGTCAGCACGCACTGCAACAGCGCCCACGAGGGGAGCCCCGGAAGGCCCAACATCCGTCCCAGCTGTTCGAGGAGGGATCCGGTCGCGGCGTCGGCCCACAACACCCGCCACCCGTGGGCGCGAAGCCTGTCCGTCCACTGCTGGAGCAGGACGGTCTTGCCGTAGCCGTAGGGGGCCTGCAGCCACACCACATACCCGCCCCGCGTCGGGAGGGCTTCCAGCAGGCGCGGCCGCAAGACCCAGGTTGCGTGCTCCATAAGGTGCAGCGTCTATCCTCGCGCCGCCGCTCGTTTCGCGCGTTTAATGCGATTTTAAGCCGGCCTGTCACCACTGTGGAACCGGAGGGCAACAGGATTGCCAGCTCCCGCATGGATCCTCAACCTGTGCGTCCTGGTGTACGCTTTCCTGTTGTGGTGGCCGGTGCGCCACGAACACCGGTTGCCTGCCCTTTGGGCCCTCCTGGCGGCCGGCGGCGCGGTGGGCGCCATTCAGCGAGCCCTCCTGGGGATCCTGTTCCCTGAGTCCGCCGGGTCCTGGCCTCCGTTTGCCGCCGCGTGGGTGGGGGCACCGGTGGCTGCCTGGCGCGGGGGCGTGGAAGAGCTGTCCAAAGCCGTGGTGGTTCTCGCGATCCGGGCACGGGCCGGCCGGTGGTTCGAGGACGCGCTCCACGGGGTGGTGGCAGGGAGCCTCGTGGGGCTCGGATACGCGCTAGCCGGCGTGGGACTGGCAGCGTTCAGGGACGCGATGCTGCCGGACGACCCCGGGAGGCTGGTGCACCTGCTCGGAGGTTGCCTGGCGCAGGGAGTCTACCCTGCCCTGCTGGGCGCCGCACTGGGATGGACTCCGGCCGACCGCGGCAAGCGGGCGCGTGTCCTCCGGGCGCTGGGCGGAGTCCTGGGCGCGGCGGCGGGCCACGCTCTGTACCTGGGGTTGGCCCAGGCCTTCCGGCCTGGGCAGGAGCCCTCGGGGATGGCGGTCGCCGGCCTTCTGGCCTTGGAGTGGGGCGGGGCCGCGGTGCTTGTGGTTGTGTGGGTCTGGGGTGCACGCCGACAGCGGGCGCTGCTGGCCAGCTATCTATGGGGAGAGGTCGCCCTGGGGACCCTCACTGACGACGAGTTCCATGCGGTGATCCGCGATGGGAGCCGGCTTGGGGGACCCCTGAGGTCGGCGCTCGTGCAGCTCGCCCTCGCCAAGCGAAGGCTCGTGCGGGGGGAGGGCCGAGAAGAGGAGGTCCAGGCTTGGCGGGATCGCGTGGCGGCGTTGCGGCGCAGGCGTTGAGAGCCCTCCGGAGGGTCAGCGCACGCGGGGTGCAGGCGCTGGACGCCGTGGGCCAGCACCTCGGGGTGCCCGTCAAGTGGAAAGACCTCCGGCAGGCGGCAGAAGGCCTCCTGGGCCTTCTTCGGCTGGGTCCCTGGGGCGCCCTGGCCCTGGCCCTTTTCCTGGCGACCCTGGCCGGGTTCGCGGCGGTGCTACGGGAGCCTCCCGCGCAGCGGGCTCAGCCGCTGGGGACGCCCGCCGGCCTCGCGTTGCTCGGCTGCATCGCCGCTGTCTCGTTCTCTCTTCTCCTGTCCGGGATCCGCTCCGCCCATCCCTCGGTCCGCTTCGTGGCCGGACTGTACGGCCTCTGGTATCTCCTCCTGCCCCCGGTGCTGGCTCTCCCTCGGTGGGTGGCGCTCCTGCCCGCCTGGGCTCTGTACGCGGTCGAAGCAGCCCGCCTGGCGGCCGACCGGAAAACACCCCTCTGGCTGATCCCCTGGGCTCTGCTGCTGGGACGTCTCAGCCCACCGCTGACGCGGCAGGTGTGGGCTTCCGTGACGGCCTGGGCCCTTCTGTACTTGGCGGTCGGCACCATTCTCTTCCGGACGGTACGTCGCCCTCCTCCGGAGCGTACGGTGCTGTTCTGGAGCATGGCGGGAGTCTACGCCTGGGGTATTCTCCAGAGCCCCGGTCGGTTCGGCGAAGCCCTGCACATGGGCTACTCGGCCCTGTTCACCTTCCTCGGGCTGTTCTGGATGTGGCTGGCCGCGGACCTGGTGGACGACGCCTCGGAGCTCGCCGAGCGGGCGGTGGGCCGGCTGCGGAGGCTGCTGGGAGGCCGGTGGGGACGCTACGGGGTCAGCGGGGCTCTGGCGCTTGTGGGAGGCACATCCCTGTTGGCGGCCCTGCTGCCGCGGGTCGTACTGGAGGCCCTGCCGCTACCCGTCCTCCGGCTGGTGGCGAGGTTCCTCCAGAGCGCCTGGACGGACGGGCTGGCGGTGTGCGGTGCTTTGATGGTGTTCACGGGGGCCGCGACATGGCTGCGGGGGACCCGGGATCCCGCGGACGCAGCCGCGGACGGCCTGGCCTCCGGAGTCGTCCTCGTTCTCGTCTACTGGGCCGGGACACAGGCGTGGGCCGGGCTGTCGGAAGTGGAGGAGCCGTCGGGCTGGTGGCCGCTCGTGCTGGCGTCGGCGCCCGTGCTGCTGGAGGAGTTCAAACAGACGGCCAAGGGGGTGAGGGAAGGCCCTGCGGCTGCAGCCCTGATGGTGGTGGCGGTGGCCCTCCTGGGGATCGCTGCCACCGCGTTCCAGTTCGTCTCGGACCCGCGCGAGGCTGTGCGGGACACCACCCTCTACCCCTTTCTCGGAATGGTGCTGTGGGGGCTTCCACACCTCCTGGTCAGGCTGGTGGCTGGGTGGAACGCGCAGGTCCAGTCGGTTCGCCTGTTCCTGGTGGGCTACTCCTCGGCCCTGCCGGCGGCCCTCGTCTTCCCGGACCTCCGGAGCGGAGCACCGGCGCTGGCGGTGCTCCTGTGGCCGCTGGCCCTGCGCGTCAGTGGCCGGCCACGGGGTGACTCCCTCGGCCTGCGCGCGGCTTCCGGGATCTTGCTGGCGAGCGGGACGCTGGCGTTTTTCTACGAGCCCCTGCCCGTGCCGGTACCCTTCGCTCCTTGGACCGATGCGCTCATCCGGAGGCTTGGGGCAGTGCAGGCTACCGAGTGGCTGAGCTGGGCCCAGCTGGTGGCCTGGTTGGGAGCCGCCCTGGCCGGAGCGGCCTTCGCGGTCCTCGGCCGCGCGGGCTGGGCCGGTGCGGCGCTGCTGTGGGCCCTGTGGAACCGGCTCTTTCTCCGCTGACGGGTCTACCTCCTTACGAGCCTGCGGACCAGCTGCGCGGCCCGTCTTCCCGTCTGTGCGGCTCCGTTCATGTAGCCCTGGTAGTCGAGGCTGGTGTGCTCGCCCGCGAACAGGAGCCTGCCCACGGGCTCGAACTCTGCACCCGCGATGGTGGTGTACTGCCCCACCTTCCAGCACGCGTAACTGCCCCGCACGAAGGGGTCCGAGGGCCAGTGCCACCGCGCGACCCGGCCGGTGTAGGCCCCGCGAACTCCCGGGAAGACCCGCTCCAGGTCCGGGAGCACCCTCTGCGCCTGCTCGCGCGCCAGCCCCTCGCCCACATCCACGCCCGCCCGGCCGCCGAGGAACACGGTGTACGTGCCCGCCGTCCCCGGCCTTCCCCGGCTGCTGTCCCACCCGGTCTGGAGCGGGAGGTCGGTGAACAGCTCGCCTGACGAATCTGCCTTGCGCCACGCCCGCTCCCGGAACCCGAGGATCAGTTTGCTGTTCGTGCCGTACCCCAGCTCCTGGATGGCGCGCCGCTTGACCGGCGGGAGGTCAACCTGCAGTTCCACCTCCCGCAGGAGGGTGAAGGGGACGGTGAGGATCACGAAGTCCGCGTCCGCCTCCACCACCCCCGCTCCCCGCCGCTCGAAAACCAGACGGTAACCGCCGCCCCGCGGCCGGACCGCCACCAGACGGTGACCCAGGTGCAGGGAGGATTGCAGGAGAAGGGCCAGCCGGTCGCAGACCTGCTGGTTCCCACCCCGCACGCTGTAGCGCTCGTCGCTGTCCCCGTAGACCTCAAACGTGGTGCTCGGCTCCGTGCCGATCAGGAGGACGAGGTTGAGAGCGGACTGTTCGCCCGCGTCCAGCCCGTACTCCGCGACGTACGCGACTTCCAGCAGCTCCTTCACCCATCCGGAAGCTCCCACGCGGTCCAGGTACTCGGACACGGACATGCGATCCAGCTCCCGGGCCCGCGGGGTGTGCCGGCGGTAGGTGACGACGTCGCCCAAGGCGTCCTGGTCCTGCCGGATCCGTCGGGCGAGGGGCTGAAAGTTGCGCACGACCTCCGACTCGGAGATCCGACGGCCGTCGAAGTAGAAGGTGGGACGCAGCCTGGCTTCCGAACCGTGCTGGAGGTCGATCAGCTCCAGACCCAGGGAGCGTACCAGACGGTGCATGTCCTCGTGGCCTGTGTCGATGAACTCCCCGCCGAATTCGGTCACCAGGCCCGGGACCACGGCTCCCGCCACGGAGAACATGCGGCCCCCTGTGCGGGTGCTGGCCTCGTAGATCCGGGGCCGGATCCCGGCTTGGCGCAGGGAGTAGCCGGCGACCAGTCCGGCGATCCCGGCGCCCACGATGACCACCCGCGGTGCCTGGGGTCCTGCTAGGGCTTCTGTAGGGCGCAGCAGCTCCGCAACAGCTGCCAGGGCCGCCCCACCCGCAGCCCGTAGGAACTCCCTGCGCCTGACCCGCCGCTCCCAGGTGGACTCCACCAGCTCCTCCACACCTGGAGCTCCAGGCTGGTTCGCGAGGTCCGCAAGCCGCAGCCAGTGCCGTACCCAGGAGAACGTGACTGTCCGGGCACCGCCCTTTCCACGCATGGTCCCCTCCCTGTAAAGAAGGTGGGATCGCCCGCCCGTGCGAAGCAGGGTCGGCTCCAAGTCAACACGGAATCGCCTTAACGGGAGCTTAACGCCGGGGTGGGGACGTCTCGCCTCCGCGGCCTCCTACCGGTCCAGCGTCCCCGTCTGATACGCCCGCAGCATCAGGGCCGCCACCGTGAGGGAGACCAGGGCCACCGCCCGGGCCTCCCGGCCTGCCGGGATCGACGCACGAAGGAAGCCGCCGGGCCGCAGGCCGAAAGCCGCTACACCCCCCGCCAGGGACAAAAGCCCGTAGACCAAGTGGAGACTGTCCGGCGGTCTAGAACCCGACACGTAAAGGGCGACGCCCGACAGGCCCTGGACCACCACCATCGCCGCCGCGGGCAGGTAGACGCCCCACAGCCAGCCGGGCAGCCGCCGCCGGGCGAGGTCCAGCGCGAACGCCGCGAGGAACACCGCGGCGTGAATTGCTACCGCGGCCCACAGGAGGGTCCGGAAGGCGTGCACCGCTGAAGCCACACCGCGGAGTTCGGCGCCCGGCGCCCCACTCCTCCAGAAAAGACGCGGGGGAGGGCCTTGCGGCCCTCCCCCGGCTGTCCGCCGTGCGCACTAGGTCTTCTGTTCCTCCTCCTCCTTCTGCTCCACCACCAGGGCCTCCGTGGTGATGAGCAGACCGGCGATGGAGGCCGCGTTCTGGAGAGCCGAGCGCACTACCTTCGCGGGGTCCACGATCCCGGCCTTGAACATGTCCTCGAACTGGCCGGTGAGCACGTTGTAGCCCACGTTGGGGTCCTTCTGCTGCCGGACCTTCTCCACGATGATGGACCCCTCCTGACCGGCGTTCACCGCCAGCTGCTTCAGCGGCTCCTCCAGGGCGCGGCGGACGATGCTGGCGCCCACGGCCTCGTCGCCCTCCAGCTTGAGCGCGTCCACCGCCTCCTGCGCCCGCACCAGGGCCACGCCGCCTCCGGGGACGATCCCCTCCTCCACCGCGGACCGCGTGGCCGAGAGGGCGTCCTCCACCCGGGTCTTCTTGTACTTCATCTCCGTCTCGCTGGCGGCCCCGATGCGGATCACCGCCACGCCGCCCACCAGCTTGCCCAGCCGCTCCTGGAGCTTTTCCCGGTCGTAGTCGGAGTCCGTCTCCTCGATCTGCTTGCGGATCTGCTGGATCCGCTTCTCGATCTCCTTCGGGTCGCCGGCGCCGCCGACGATGATGGTCTCCTCCTTCCGGACCCGGACCTGCTTGGCGCGGCCCAGCTGGGAGATGTCCGTGTTCTCCAGCTTGAGGCCCAGCTCCTCGCTGATCACGGTCCCGCCCGTGAGGATGGCGATGTCCTGCAGGATCGCCTTCCGCCGCTCCCCGAAGGCGGGCGCCTTCACCGCGCAGACGCTGAGGGTGCCCCGCAGCTTGTTCACCACCAGGGTGGCCAGGGCCTCCCCCTCCACGTCCTCCGCGATGACCAAAAGAGGCTTGCCCGTCTGGACGGTCCGCTCCAGCACGGGCAGGAGGTCCCGCACCGAGGAGACCTTCCGGTCGGTGATCAGGAGGTAGGGCTCCTCCAGCACCGCCTCCATCTTCTCGGGGTCGGTGACGAAGTAGGGGGAGATGTAGCCCTTGTCGAACTGCATCCCCTCCACGATCTCCACCGTGGTCTCGATCCCCTTGCTCTCCTCCACGGTGATGACCCCGTCCTTGCCCACCTTGTCCATGGCGTCGGCGATGATCTTGCCGATGGACGGGTCGTTGGCGGAGATGGTGGCCACCTGCTCGATGGCCTCCTTGGTCTCCACGGGCTTCGCGACCTTCCGGAGGTGCTCCACCACCGCCTCCACGGCCTTGTCGATGCCGCGCTTGAGCGCCATGGGGTTGGCCCCGGCGGCCACGTTCTTCAACCCTTCCCGGATGATGGCCTGAGCCAGGATGGTGGCGGTGGTGGTGCCGTCGCCGGCCACGTCACTGGTCTTGGTGGCCACCTCCCGGACCAGCTGCGCGCCCGCGTTCTCGAAGGGGTCCTCCAGCTCGATCTCCTTGGCCACCGTCACCCCGTCGTGGGTGATGGTGGGCGAGCCGAACTTCTTCTCCAGGACCACGTTCCGGCCCTTGGGGCCGAGGGTGATCTTCACCGCGTCGGCCAGTTTGTTCACGCCGCGTTCCAGGGCCCGGCGGGCTTCCTCGTCGAACCGTAGCTCCTTGGGCATGGGCGATCCCTCCCGACTAGGCCTTCGCGGCAGCGGGCTCCCGCTCCACGATGGCCAGGATGTCGCTCTGCCGCAGGATCAGGTACTCCTCGTCGCCGATCTTCACCTCGGTGCCCGCGTACTTGGCGAACAGCACGCGGTCCCCCACCTTCACGTCCATGGGCAGGCGGCGACCGTCCTCCGTGAGGGCTCCGGGCCCCACGGCCAGAACCTCGCCGTGCTGGGGCTTCTCCTTGGCCACGTCGGGCAGCACGATGCCGCCCTTGGTGCGCTCCTCCTCCTCCAGGGGCTTGACGACCACACGGTCACCCAAAGGCTTCAGGTTCATGGCGAGCCTCCCTCCTTGGCCGTGGAATTTGGGCGTGCGGGATTAGCACTCGCACCAGGAGAGTGCTAATCCAAGCCCTAAGTGTAGGCGGGCGGCTGGGTCCCTGCAAGCCCTCCCTTGACGCCGCAACAAGTCCGGGTATCGTATCAGTAGGTACTGATATGCTGAGGTGGTGTCATGGCCGCTTTGATCCAGGCAAACCCCACTGCCCTAGCCCTCAAGGCCAAGCTGTTCCGGGGGTTCGCGGACCGGTCCCGCCTGGCCATCCTGGAGTCCCTACGGGAAGGGCCGCGGACCGTCGGGGAGATCGTCCAGGCCACCGGGCTGAGCCAGCCCAACGTGTCCAACCACCTGCAGTGCCTCTGGGACTGCGGCCTCGTACAGCGGGAGCGGGACGGCCGGTTCGTCCGCTACCGGCTGACTGACCCCCGGGTGGACGCCCTGCTGGGCCTGGCGGACCGGATCCTGGCGGAGGTGGCGCGCGGGGTGTACCAGTGCACCCGCTACGCGGAGCAGGAGGACGCCCCATGACGGAACCCTCCACAGCGGAGCTCTCCGTGCGCGGCATGGACTGCGCGGACTGCGCGCGCCACGTGCAGCGGGCTCTGTCCGGGGTGCCGGGGGTGAAGGAGGTAGAGGTTCTGTTGGCCTCCGGTCTGGCCGTGGTGCGCTTCGACCCTTCCCGCACGGGGATCGGGCAGCTGCAGGAGGCCGTCCGCCGCGCGGGCTACGAGGTCGGCCCGGCCCGCCCCACCCCTTCACCGGCCTACGGACGCTCTCTGATGCGGCTGCTGGGCGCGGTGTTCGGGGCAGTGCTGGTGCTGGTCGTCCTGGGAGAACGGGCCGGGCTCCTTCAAGCACTCACTCGGCGCGTTCCCACCGCGACATGGCTCGTGGTCGTCCTGGCGGGTGGATGGCCGGTGTTCCGCAACGTCCTCCGCGCGGCCCTGCGCGGCCAGGTGGTCGCCCACACCCTCATGACCGTGGGGCTGGTGGCCGCGGCGGCGGTGGGGGAGTGGGCTGCTGCCGCGGTGGTGGTGTTCTTCATGCGGGTGGGCGAGTTCGTGGAACGTTTCACCACGGAGCGGGCGCGGGAGGCGGTGGCGCACCTCGCGCGCCTGAGCCCCCAGACGGCCCGGGTGGAGCGGGACGGCGCAGAGGTGGTGGTCCCTGCGGACGCGGTGCAGACAGGGGAAGTGGTGGTGGTGCGGCCCGGCGAGGCGGTACCCGTGGACGGTCGGGTGGTTGAGGGGACCGCCACGGTGGACCAGGCGGCCATCACAGGAGAACCCATGCCCGTGGATGTGCACCCCGGCAGCGAGGTCTTCGCTGCCAGCGTGGTGCGGGCCGGCTACCTTCGCATTCGTGCCACCGCCGTGGGGCCGCAGAGCACCTTCGGCCGCGTGGTCCGCATGGTCCAGGAAGCCGAGCGCGACCGGGGACCCGTGCAGTTGGCCGCGGACCGGTTCTCCAGCTGGTACCTGCCCGTAGTGGCAGGGGTGGCACTGCTGACGTTCCTCCTGCGGAAGGACCTCCTGGCCGCCGCCGCGGTGCTGGTGGTGGCCTGCTCGTGCTCCTTCGCCCTCGCCACCCCCGTGGCGGTGCTGGCCAGCGTGGGCGCCGCGGCCCGCAGGGGGGTGCTGGTGAAGGGAGGCCGCTACCTGGAGCTGCTGGCACGGGCGGACGTGGTGCTGGTGGACAAGACCGGCACCCTCACCGTGGGCCGGCCGGAGGTGGTGGACGTGGTGGCCCTGGACGGACGGCGGCCGGACGAGGTCCTCGCCCTTGCAGCTTCCGCCGAATGGTACTCCGAGCACCCCCTCGGGCAGGCCGTCCGGCGCGCCGCGCAGGCCCGCCAGCTGGACGTGATCCCTCCCGAAACGTTCGAGGCCCTGCCGGGGGTCGGAGTACGGGCCCGCGTCTCCGGTCGGCAGGTCACCGTGGGCAAGCCGGAGAGAACAGCGCCCGACGGCCCAGCAGGTCAGCTCGAGCAGCAGGGCAGGACCGTGGTGCTGGTGACCGTGGACGGCCGGGCGGCAGGCCTTCTGGCCCTGGCCGACCGGCCGCGTCCGGGAGTGGCACAGTCCCTGCAGCAGCTGGCGGCCCTGGGAGTGAAACGTGTGGAACTCCTCACGGGGGACAGCGAGGCCGCCGCACGGGAGCTTGCGGAACGGCTCGGCATCGCCTGGCGCGCGCGCCTGCTGCCGGAGGACAAGATCGAGGTGGTCCGCCGCTATCAGGAGGAGGGGCACGTGGTGGTCATGGTGGGGGATGGGGTCAACGACGCTCCAGCCCTCGCGCAGGCGCACGTGGGGGTGGCCATGGGCTCTGCGGGCACCGCGGTGGCCGCGGAGGCGGCCCACGTGGTCCTGCTGCGAGAGGACTGGTCCCTGGTCCCCCAGCTGTTTCGCCTGGCGCGCCGGTTCATGGGGACCGTGTGGCTGAACCTGCTGTTCACGGCCGCGTACAACGTCGCGGGACTGTCCCTGGCCGCAGCGGGCGTGCTGTCCCCGCCCCTGGCGGCCGCGGCTCAGTCCCTGCCGGACGTGTTCATCCTGGGGAACTCGTCCCGGCTGCTGCGACGGATGTGAGGGGCCAACCCGGCCACGCCCCGCTACCGCGGCTCACCTGCGCCGTCTTGCCAGGGGAGATCGGCCCAGGCCCCCATTTCCAGGCCCGCCCGCTCACCGCGAGCCAGCCGGAACGCACCCGCGCACGCGATCATAGCCGCGTTGTCGGTGCACAGCCACGGCGGCGGCAACCACAGAGGGATTCCCAGGCGGTCCGCCTCCGAGGAAAGCCGCTCCCGCAGGGCCCGGTTGGCCGCCACCCCGCCGCCCAGGAGCAGGCAGGCCGGCCGCAGGTCCCGCGCAGCCCGTACGGTCCTGCGCACCAGGTGGGAGACCACCGCGTTCTGGAACGCCGCGGCCACATCCGCGACCTCCGGAGGCGGGCTCTGCTGCAGCGCCCGCAGGACCGCGGTCTTCAGCCCGCTGAAGCTGAAGTCGTACCCGTCCTCGGTCGCCAGCGGCACCGGCATGGGGACGCGTGAAGGGTCTCCCTCCTGGCTCAGCCGGTCGATCTCCGGTCCGCCCGGGTAGCCCAGGCCCATAGCCCGGGCCGCCTTATCGAAGGCCTCCCCCGCGGCGTCGTCCCGGGTTCGTCCGAGCACCCGGTAGCGGCCGTACTCGGGGATCCACAACAGGTCGGTGTGCGCGCCGGACACCACCAGGGCCAGAGCAGGCGTGGGGAAAGGCCCGTGCACCAGCACGTTGGCGTAGATGTGCCCCTCCAGGTGGTTCACGCCCACGAGGGGCTTGCCCGCGGCCAGGCTCAGGGCCTTGGCGAAGGCCACGCCCACGGCAAGTGCGCCCACCAAACCCGGCCCGCACGTTACCGCCACGCCACCCAGGTCTGCGACCTCCACCCCGGCGCGCTCCAGGGCCTCGTCCACCACCGCCACCAGACGCTCCACGTGGCGGCGCGCCGCCAGCTCGGGCACGACTCCGCCGTAGCGGTGGTGCAGGTCCACCTGCGAGGCCACCACGCTGGACCGCACTTGCGTCCCCTGGACCACCGCGGCCGCGGTCTCGTCGCAGGAGGTCTCGATCCCCAGAACCGGCTGCCCGTACACCGCAGGACGTTGCGCGTCTGCCCCCGACCTCACCGGGGCAGGGCCGCCTTCAGGGCCTCGAACTGCGACCGGAACGGCTCCTCCCAGATGTTCCCGGTCCACATGATGAGGGCGTCCTCTCCGTTGTCGCTGTAGTAGCGCGGCCGCACGTGGACCTCCCGGAAGCCGTACTTGCGGTACAGGGCCTGGGCCGCGTGGTTGGACCGCCGGACCTCCAGGGTCACCCACCGCGCCCCGCGCGCCCGGGCCTCCTCGATGAGGGCGACCAGCAACCGTTCCCCGACTTTCCGCCTCCGGTAGCGGGGCTCCACCGCGAGGGTGGTCACGTGGGCTTCCTCCAGGATCACCCACATGCCCGCGTAGCCCACCACCACTCCGTTCTGCCGCGCCACCAGGTAGCAGGCGCTGCGGTTCTCCTGCAGCTCCCGGCGGTAGGCGTCCCGCGGCCACGGGGTGGAAAAGCACTGGCGCTCGATCTCCAGGACCCGCGGGATGTCCTCCAGCCGCATGGGCTCGATCTGAACCGACGCCACCGCCTTCATCCTGGCCCCACCTGCCGGAACGCGGGCGTGCGGCCATACCACGGCTGGATGTGTACCAGCGGCTGCGCCCGGCCTTCCATGAGACGCTGCCGGCCGAGCCAGGCCACCGAAGCCGCACGCGGGGTCCAGGACACCGCCTCCGCCAGGCGGCTGTCCGGCAGCGCCCGCGCGAACACCCCGGCCCACCGCGCCAGCCCGTCGCCGACCAGCACGCAGCCCCTCGCGGCGTCACCCGCCGCCCGGAACGCGTTCGCCACCTCCTCCGGCGGTGCCACCACCTCTTCCACCAGCCGGACTAGCCCGCCGTCGCGCCGCTGGAACAGAGCTGCCGCCACCTCGCCGCGCCTGGCGTCCACCACCACTCCCACGGTGGGAGCCTCCACGGCCGCAGCGACAGCTTCCAGGGTCGGAACCCCGCAGGCGGGCAGGTCCCGTGCCCGCGCCCACCCCACCGCGGTGGCGATCCCCACCCGCAGGCCTGTGAACGACCCCGGGCCCACGGACACCGCCACCCCCTCCACGACCTCTGGACCCCAGCCCGTGTCCTGCAGGAGGCCCCAGATGGCCGGGGCCAACCACTCCAGGGACCTTCCAGGCGCCCGCACGGTGCGCTCCGCCACGAGACCGGAACCGTCCACCAGGGCCACGCTGGCCGTGCCGGTGGCCGTCTCAACTCCCAACACCCGCACGCTCGGCCTCCGCCTCCCGTTCCCACAATCGGAGTAGCTGGCAGCTGGAATTCCCCGTGGCCCGCACGTCAAGACGGCGGACCCGGGAGCCGGTCCCGTGGATGTAAACCCACAGGCAGTCCGCAGGCATGCGGTCGGATGCGCGGTCGGCCCACTCCACCACCACCGCGGCCCCGGAGTCCAGCAGCTCGTCGAACCCGATGCCGTCCAGGTCTTCAGGCCCGATCCGGAACAGGTCCACGTGGTACAGGTACACCCTGCCGCGGTACTCCCGCACGAGGGTAAAGGTCGGACTGGCCACGTAGCCGGACACCCCCAGCCCGCGGGCCACGCCCTGCACGAAGGTGGTCTTTCCGGCGCCCAGCTCGCCCACCAAGGCGACCACGTCGCCCGGCCGCAGCACCTGTCCCAGGGCCTCGCCCAGCCCGCGGGTCCGGGCTTCGCTGGAGCTCGTCCACTCGCGGCCCGCGGCCGCCTCCGCGGCCTTCATCCCTCCCTGCGGACCCGCAGCCGCAGCCCTTCGACAGCCACCACCCGCACGCGCTCGCCCGCCCGTACCGGCTCGTCCGACTCCGCGGTCCAGTCCTCTCCCGCCACCAGGACCAGGCCCTGTCCGTCCAGGTCGGTCTTCGCCACGCCCACGCGCCCCACGAGCGCCTCCCGGCCCGACACGGGCCGCCTGCGCTGCGCGCGGATCCCCGCCCCCAGGGCGAAGAGGAAGAAGCCCCCGGTCATCAGCCCCAACGCCACCACTAGGGGCACCGAGGCCCGGAGGTACGGCTCCTGGTTGCTGGTGAGCAGAATACCGCCGAGGATGAACGCCACGATGCCGCCCACCCCCAGCACGCCGAATCCGGGGACGAACAGCTCCGCCATGAGCAGGGCGATCCCTAGGGCCATGAGCGCCAGGCCCGCGTAGTTCACCTGCAGGATGGCGAACGACGCCAGCGCGAGGATCAGCGCGATGGCCCCCACCACACCCGGCACCACCGCTCCCGGGTTGTTCAGCTCGAACAGGATGCCGTAGATGGCCACCGTCATGAGGATCAGCCCCACGTTGGGCTCCGCCAGCAGGTCCAGGAAGCGCTCCCGGAGGTCCATGTCCAGGTCCACCACGCGGGCACCTCGGGTCCGCAGCACCTGGGCACCGCCCAGGACCTCGACCGTGCGCCCGTCCACGCGGGCCAGCAACTCGTGCACGTCCGCGGCCAACAGGTCCACCACGTCCATCCGCACCGCCTCCTCGCTGGGCAGCGCGGCCGCCTGACGCACCGCGCGCTCGCCCCACTCCGCGTTCCTCCCGCGTCGGCGGGCGAGGGTGCGGATCTTGGCCACCGCGTCCTCCGTGGCCTTGCGGATCATGGTCCTCTGGCTTTCCGTCTCCTGCTCTCCCCCGCCCACCGTTACCGGAGTTGCCGCCCCCAGGTTGGTGGTGGGTGCCATGGCCGCCACGTGGGCTGCGTACACCACGAACACCCCCGCGGAGGCCGCACGGGCACCAGGAGGCGCCACGTACACGATCACCGGGACGGGCGAGGCCAGGATCGCCTTGGTGATGTCGTCCGTGGACTTCAACAGGCCCCCCGGTGTGTCGAGCTCCACCACCAGAGCAACCGCGCCCGCGGCGTGCGCCTCCCGGATCCCGCGGCTGATGTACATGGCGGAGGCGGGGGAGATAACCCCCTCTACCCGGATCCGGTACACCACGGGCCCCTGCGGGGCGGCCAGGCCCAGGCCGGACCCGAGGACGAGGAGCAGCAGGAGGAGCAGCCGGTAGACCACCAGGACCTCCACCCCTACGGTACCCTACCCGTGCGCTGCCGGGAAAGACACCGACGGCCCTAGCCCTCCCGCTGTTGGCGGTACAGGGCTTCCACCTCTTCCAGGGTGCTGGCCTCCCGGGGCGTTTTGTCGGCGCGCACCCGGACGATGCGGGGAAAGCGCAGCGCGTAGCCGGAGTCGTGCCGGTCGCTACGGGTCACGGCGTCGAACGCCACCTCCAGCACCACCTTCGGCTCCACCGCCTTGAAATGCCCGAAGTCCCGCACCGTGTGGTGGAGGAAGAACTGCGTGAGCTCCGCTATTTCCGCGTCCTGCAGGCCTGAGTACGCCTTGCCCACCACCCGCAGGCGGTCGCCGTCCCAGACGGCGAAGGTGTAATCGCTGAGCCACCCCGCCCGTTTGCCGTGGCCGTACTCCGCACCCACCACGACCACGTCCAGGGTTGCCAGCGGCTCCTTCCACTTCAGCCACAGCCCGCCCCGCCGCCCCGGCCGGTAGGGTGCGTCCAGGCGTTTCACCACCAGGCCCTCGTTGCCACGTTCCCGGGCGTCGCGGAAGGCCTCCCGTAAGGAGGCCACGTCCCGCACCGGTCGGGCGCTCGCCAGGCGGACCGGTCCGGAGAACTCCATGGCCTGGAGGCGCTGGCGGCGTTCGGCCAGGGGCAAATCCATCAGATCCTGCTCCCCGAGCTTCAGCACGTCGAAGAGGAAGAGGGCCACGGGGACCTGCTCCGCCACCTGGAAAGGATCCAGCCGGCGCAGGCGCTGCTGCAACCGTTGGAAGGGCGCCGGCCGCTGCCCGGCCCACGCCACCAGCTCGCCGTCCGCGATGTACGCGGGACCCAGTTGCAGCAGGGGCTGTCGGAGCTCTGGGAAGCTGTCCGTCACGTCGTCCAGGGTGCGCGAGTACAGAGTCACCCGGTCGCCCAGGCGGTGCACCTGCACGCGTACCCCGTCGTACTTGTCCTCCGCCAGCACCTCCTGTGGGCCGTCGTGGAAGGGCTCCGCGGGGTCCGCGAGGGTGCCAGCCAGCATGAAGCGGAACGGGCGGAAGTAACGGAGGGAGGCGGCCGCCAGCTCGCCCCGCCGTGCCTGACACGCCACCTCTCCCAGGTCGGAGGACAGCAGGTCCGCGCGGCGTACCGCTCCCGGCCGAGCGCCGAAGGCCTCGGCCACCGCCTCCTGCAGCAACCCTTCCTTGAGCCCGATCCGCAGGTCACCGGTGAGCACCCGGACCAGGAACTTGGCCTCCATAGGCTGCGCTTGCTCCAGCAGCGCCCGCAGGACCGCGGCCCGGAACTCTGCGGCTCCCTTCCCGCGCGCGGCCGCCGCGCGCCGCAGCTGCGCGTGGGCCCCCTCAAGGGTCAGGGGCTCGCGGAAGAGGGGTACCGCGCGGCGCCGGGCCACCAGCTCCGCGGCCACGTCTCCCAGGTCCCCCCACCGCAGGTACAGCTCCGAGACCTCCCGGTCGGTAGCCCCGGACAGCTCCTTCAGCACCTCCACGATGGTGGACCAGCCGATCTGCAGTTTGTCGGGATCTCCGGGTGGCAGCACGCGACCGGTCAGGTACGTGCACGCGACCCGCAACGCCTCTTCCGGGAGCCGGCGCAGGTAGGCCGCCAGCAGGGTGACCTTCTCGCGTTTCGACGGCGTACGGGACACCGCGTCCAGGGTGGCCGCGAACTCCGCCCAGCGCGCCAACGCCCACCTCCTGCGGCGCCTCCAGACTAGACGGACCGTCCCGCGGATGCAACGCAGTCCTTTGTGGAATTTCGCCCGGTCGGGGGATTGACAGCCCGGTTGGCCGGCGCTATTGTGCCGGTACAAAACTGAACCGCGCACCGTTCGAAAGGGCAAACCCGCGGTAACGCGGGGACGCAAAGCCAACGGGGCCTGCGAGGAGCAGGTCGGCCGGGTTGCCGAAAACGGTGGTTTCGTTTTTGGGCCCGTTCGCGCGGTGCGCACGGGCCTTCTGTTTGTTCTGCAGAGGGCACCGGGCAGGAAGCGCGCGCGTGCGGACCCTACCCCCCGAGGTCCGCGCGGCGCGCTTCCACCCGGTGTGTGTCCGTCGGTATCGTCCGAGCCTACAACGCGGACTCTCCTCGCGGGTCAGCGCGTTCCAGACGCCACCTGCCCGTCACGGGTCAGGGCACGGTCCCGGGCCCTGGCCGGCCCGTGCCCGAGGCCGTGCACGTACCGGCGGAACGCTCCCTCGACGGCCTCCGAGAGCACCAACCGACTCAACAGCTCGAAGTCCGCCCCCCAGGCCTCCGCGCGCTCCCGAGCAGCTTCCAGCAGGGAAGCGAAAACGCCGGGCAGCGCGTCCGCCATCTGGGCCGCGGCCTCCGCGGTGCGGTGGTCGGTCCGCACCAGCAACGCCCCCGTACCGCGGTAGAGCTCCGCCACCGCGTCCACGGCCCAGCGCTGGTCTCCGCCCAACAGCACCCACCGGGGCCGCAGGAAGTCCCGCACCGCCTGGCCCCGGCGGAGCAGCAGGGGGTTGGAGACCACGCCTGCAGGAAAGCCTTCGCCCCGACGCTCCCGCAGCCGGTCCTGCAGCCACTGGGCAGTCCCCACGGGTACGGGGGCCTGCAAGGCCAGCACGCTGCCCGGCGCCAGTCTAGCCACGAGGCTGTCCGCCCACGGCTGCCGCCGCGGGTCCGTGGCCACGCACCACAGCGCCGCCTCTAGAGGCGGATCCGCCACCAGCTCTAGCCACCCGCAGCCCAGGGCTTCGCGGAACAAGGGCTCCAACCCGGGTTCGAAGAACGGCAGGCGCCCCTGGCGTAGCGCCGCAAGCCGGGCGCGGTCAGGCTCCACCGCCAGCACGGGACGGCTGGGCCCCGCGAGACAGCTGGCCACCACCAAGCCGGATGCCTCCACCCCCACCACCACGACTCGGGTCTCGGCCACCTCGCACCTCCGCGGCAACCTCAAGCAAGTTCCGTGCCGCGGTTCAAAACGAGTCCCACACCACCTCCCCCGCCACGACCGTGAGGGCTGCCCGACCCTCCACCAGCACGCAAAGGTCCGCGCGCAGCCCCGGTCGCAGCAGCCCGCGATCCTCGAGGCGTAGGACCCGCGCGGGAGTGGTGGTGGCCATGCGGACGGCGTCCCGCAGGGGCACGCCCCACCGGGTCGCGTTGTCTACCGCTTCGTCCATCCGCAGGACGGTGCCCGCAAGGGTCCCGTCCGCCAAACGTGGAGCCTCACCGGGCAGGACCGTCGCCAGGGCTCCGCCCAGGCGGTACCGACCCGGCGCAGCCCCCGCAGCGGCCATGGCGTCGGTCACGAGCGCCATCCGTTCCGATCCCAGCAGCCGGTAGGCCAGGCGGAAGGCCGCCGGGTGCACGTGCACCCCGTCTGCCACCAACCCGCACACCCAGGCGCCGTCCTCCAGCGCGGCACCTACGACTCCCGGTTCCCGGTGGTGCAACCCCCGCATGGCGTTGAAGAGGTGGGTGACCATGCCGGCACCGGCCTCGAAGGCCTCCCGGGCCTGCTGGTAGGTGGCGTCCGAGTGGCCCACCGAGGCGACGACCCCCGCGCCCGCAAGCCACCGCACCAGCTCCAGCCCGCCCGGCTGTTCCGGAGCCACGGTGACGGCGCGCACAAGACCGCCGAGGTCAGCCACCAGCCGCCTGACGCTCGGATCGCCCGGAGGCACGATCCACCGCGGATCGTGCGCCCCGGCCCGCTTCGGGCTGATGGCCGGTCCCTCCAGGTGCAGCCCCACCGGCTGGGCACCGCCTCCCGCGCCCACGGCCACCACCTGCGCGGCTGCCCGGACAACCTCCGGGGGCGCGGTGATCAACGTGGGCAGGAAGCTGGTAGTGCCCGTGGACGCCAGGTACCGCCGTGCCGCGGCGAACTGTTCGGGGGTGCAGGAAAGGAAGTCCGCGCCGGCGGCCCCGTTCACCTGCAGGTCCACAAAGCCAGGGACCAACACCCCGTGCGGGAACTCCCGGTCGGCACGGCGTGGTGTGCCCTCCCTGACCTCTGCGATGAGCCCGTCCTCCACCACCACGTAGCCCGGTACTAGGTCCCGGTCCGGGGCCACCACCACGCCCGCCGCGAGAACGAGGCGGCTGATCACGGCGTCTGTTACCAGGTGACCACGTGAAAGCCGGAGGTCTCGAACCGGTTCATGGCCTCCAGGACGTCGTTAACCTCGTCCAGGCGTATGGTGCGCGCCACCAGCCTAGCAGGCGACAGCCGGCCCGAGGCCACCAGGGCCAGCAGGCCCCGGAAGGCCCATCCCGGACAGCCCGCGCTGCCCAGCAAGCTGAGCTCCAGGAGCACCGCCCGGTCCACGGGGATGGGCACGGAGCCCTGGTCCTCCCGGCCGGTCAGCCCCACCTGAACCACCCGGCCGCCGCGTCGGACGCAGCGCACCGCCTGCTGGATCGTCTGCGCCAGGCCCACGGCCTCCACCGCCACGTGCGCCCCCTCCCCGTCGGCCAGGTCGCGGATACGTCGGACGGGGTCCTCGGCGGAAGCATCCACGCAGACCACCGCACCTTCCCGCGCGGCCCTCTGGAGGTTCGCTTCCCGGACGTCCACGGCCACCACCTGCGCCCCCAGGGCGGAAGCGATCTGCACCGCCGACAGCCCCACCCCTCCGGCTCCGAACACCGCCACCCACTCGCCCGGACGGACCGCGGCGCGGTTGGCCACCGCGTGGTACGCGGTGGTGTACCGACACCCCAGGCTCGCCGCGGACACGAAGTCCACCGGTTCCGGCAGCCGTACGAGGTTAGCTTCCGCCTCGGGGACCCGAACCCGCCGTGCGAAGGCACCGTCCAAGTCCACCCCCAGCACCCCGCGCCGGGGGCAGAGGTTGGACCGGCCCCTACGGCACAGCTCGCACCGTCCGCACGCGATCCGGAAGGGCACAGTCACCCGGTCGCCGGGGCGGAAACCCTCCACCGCGTCCCCCACCGCCTCCACCACCCCCGCGAACTCGTGCCCGAGCACCAGGGGCAGCTTCGGCCGCACCCCCACCCAGCCCCAGTCTCCGCGCCACACGTGCCAGTCGCTACGGCACACCCCGCACGCCTCCACCCGCACCACCGCGTCTGCGGGCCCGCACGCGGGCTCCGCGACCTCCCGCACTTCCAGGGGGACGCTGAACTGCACGAGGACCGCCGCCTGCACCTCGAACCTCCCGAGACCCTGAAGGAGTCGCGGCCGGGTCGGCTCCGTCAGACGCCCGGGGTCAGGCGCCTTCCGTCACGTACACCACCCGCAGGATCTCCTCGATGGTGGTGACCCCTTCCAGCACCTTACGGATCCCGTCGTCCCGCATGGTCCGGAAGCCTTCCGAGCGGGCCACCTCCCGGATCTCGTTGGCGGAGGCGCGCCGGACCACCCGCTCCCGGATCCGGTCGCTCACCACCAGCAGCTCGTAGACCCCGGTCCGGCCCTTGTAGCCCGTCTGGCGACAGAAGTCGCAGCCGGCACCCCGGTACAGCACCAAGTCCTTCTCCTCCGCCAGCTCCTCCGACAGGCGCCGCACCGCCTCGCGGGGCGGTCGGTACGCCTCCTTGCACTTCGGGCAGATGGTCCGAGCGAGCCGCTGGGCCAGGACCCCAATCACCGACGACGTGATGAGGAACGGCTCGATGCCCATGTCCACCAGGCGGGTGAAGGCGCTGGGGGCGTCGTTGGTGTGCAGGGTGCTGAGCACCAGGTGGCCTGTGAGGGCCGCCTGCACCGCGATCTCCGCCGTCTCCCGGTCGCGGATCTCGCCCACCATGATCACGTCCGGGTCCTGCCGGAGGATACTCCGCAGCCCCGTGGCGAAGGTGAGCCCCGCCTTGGGGTTCACCTGGACCTGGTTGATGCGCGGGAGCTGGTACTCGACGGGGTCCTCCACTGTAATGATGTTCTTGTCGAGGGTGTTGATCTTGCTCAGCGTGGCGTACAGGGTCGTGGTCTTCCCGCTGCCGGTGGGTCCGGTCACCAGGATCATCCCGTAGGGCTTGCTGGCCAGCTCCTCCCACTGGGCCTGGACGTCGCTGGCCATGCCGAGCCGGTTCAGGCTGATGAGGGCGTTGGACTGGTCGAGGATGCGCATCACCACCTTCTCCCCGAACATGGTGGGGAGGGTGGAGACGCGGAGGTCGATGTCCCGGCCGTCCACCTTCAGGTGGATCCGGCCGTCCTGAGGACGGCGCCGCTCCGCGATGTCCAGGTTCGCCACGATCTTGATGCGGGACACCAGGGCCGCCTTGAGGTTCTTCGGCGGCGACATGACGTCGTGGAGCACCCCGTCGATCCGGTAGCGGACGTGCAGCCCGTTGCGGTGGGGCTCGATGTGGATGTCCGAAGCCCCCTCCCGGATGGCCTGGTCCAGGATCACGTTGACCAGCTTCACCACCGGGGCCTCGTCCACCATCTCCCGGAGTCGGTCGATGCTGACCTCCTCCTCGGCCGCCGCCTCCTCCTCCGTGACCACGGCCTGGTCGAAGATGGAGCCCACGTGGTAGTACTTGTTGATCGCCTGCATCAGCTCGTCCTCGGTGGTGATGCGGGCCTCCACGTCCATCCCGGTGACGAGCCGCACGTCGTCCAAGGCCAGCAGGTTCAGGGGATCCACCAGGGCCACCAGGAGGCGGTCCCCGTTCCGGCCGAAGGCCAGCACCTTGTGACGCGAGGCGATGTGCTGGGGTACCAGCCGTACCACCTCCGGGTCCACGGGGGTGTTGCTCAGGCTCACGTACGGGTAGCCCCACTGTACCCCGATGGCCTTCGCCAGGTCCTCCTCCGCGATCAGCCCCATGCGGACCAGGATGCGGCCCAGCCGCTCGCCGGTGCGGGCCTGGATCTCCAGGGCCTGCTGCAGCTGCGCTTCGTTCAGCAGCCCCATGCGGACCAGGATGCCGCCCAGGGCTTCCCGCCGGACCAGGGTGGGCGCACCGGGACGCGCGGCGGCTCGGGGTCCGGAAGGAGGTGCTGGGGGAGTTGAAGCCGCCGGGTCCGGCACCGGCAGGGAGGCCGCAGAAGGCGGCGCGCCTGGCTCGTGCTGCACGGGCCGCTCGAACGTCTCGCGGGCCGGCACTTCGGCGGAACTCCGTTGGGCGGTCTCGGCCTGGCCCTGGGCTAGGTGCTCGAGTGCGGCGGCAGCCTCGAAGGGCGCCTGCGCCGCCTCCGGCCTCGGGGGGACCTCCCCTACGATCGGAGCGGCTTCCCCGTGCTGCTCCTCAGCCGGTTCGGGCGCCGGCCCCGGCTCTCCCGTCGCTGGGGACGGTTGGGCGTCCAGCCCACGGGCCGGTGCCGGGTGGCCGTCCGCCCTCGCTTCCAGGGCTTCGGCGCGCTCCAGGACGCTGACTGCCTCCTGGGAAAGCCCCAGCCTCTCGTACACCTCACCCAGCGCCAGGAGGACTACCGCAGCTTCCTTCATGAAGCCCCCGGACTGGTACAGGTCCGCGAGATCCAGATAGTGGATGGGCTCCTCCGGCGCCAGCTCGATGAGCTTTTTGTACTCCGCGATGGCCTCCTGCAGCCGGCCCGCGTGGGCGTGCCGGATGGCCTGGTGGTACCGCCACGCGCACTCCAGGGTCTGGTTGCCCGCAGGGATCCCCAAAGATGCCTTGTACTCCCGGAGGGCAGCCAGCTCGGCCTCCGCCTGCTCGGCCTTCGTCCCGCTTGCCTTCATGGTCCTCTCCCGGCTCCTCGCCACCGGTGCCCCCCGGCCACCGCCGTCCTTGCTCCCAGTCTACGCGAAGAGCAAGTATTGTACCCCGCCGCCAGCCGCCCCAGACCGCGGGCCCGGGGTTGACCGGAAAGTAGCACAGGTCCCCGGGGCCCGCAAGCCAACCCGATAGCCTGGAACGAAACTTGCTCCAACAGCCCCCTGAAGGACCTCACCGGGGCAGGAGGGAAGTGTTGACACCCATGGACGCACGGTACGAGCTGGACGTGGCGGTCGTGGCGGGCCTGATGGCCGACCGACACCTGATCAGCCTGGCCCTCAACGAGGGGTTCGCGCCAGAGATGCTGGACAACCCCGTGGCCCAGCGCCTGAGCAAGGTGGTGCTGGAACTGGCCATGGCCCGCGCGGCTCCCCTGGACCAAGTGAGCGTCCGTCACGAGGTGCACGAGCGGGGACTGCTGACCCCCGAGATGGAGCGATTGCTGCAGGCGGTGCGGATGACCCGTCCGCCCTCCGCTAGCCAGATGGCCAGCTACCTGGACGCGCTCAAGGCGCGGGAGAGCCGCCGCAGGCTGGAGGCGGTCCAGCGCCGGATCCAGGACTTCCTCCGTCAGGGGGAACGCGCGGGCTCCCGGGACCTGGTCCGGTTCGTGGGCGAGGTGGTGGGGGAGCTGTTCGAGGTCCAGAAGCGGCGCCTGCGCCAGCGCCTGGTCCCCGTCGGGGACCTGGTGGCCGAGCTCATCGAGAACGTCCAGAATCCCTCCGCGGGAGGCCTGCTGGGGTACTCCATCTCGCCCTTCGATCGGCTGAACCGGGTGCTCTCAGGGCTCCGGCCGGGCTTCTACTACGGGCTGGCCGGGGCTCCCCGGCGGGGCAAGACCAACCTGGCGTTGCAGCTGGCCAGCTACGTGGCCCGCAATCACCGCATCCCCGTCCTCTTCTACTCGTGGGAGCAGACGGCAAAGGTGTTGGCTGCACGGCTTCTGGCCAAGGAGATGCTGGTGAGCCCGGCGGACATCCTGGCGGGGACCGTGGACCGTTCCCCGCTCAGCCTGTCGAAGCTGCGGGCCGCGGAGGAAGAGGTGTACCGGTTCGCGCCCTACCTGTACCTGGTGGAGGCCGGGCGGAGGGACACCCTGGACCGGATCAAGGCCCACGCCTACAACGTGATGCAGGAGCACGACACCGACCGGATCCTCGTCTGCCTGGACTACCTGCAGAAGATCCCCCTGGACGAGCCCATCGCGGACGACAAGGCCCGTACGGACCTGATCTCCTCACAGCTGGCGGAACTCAGCCTGGAGCTGCGGGCCCCGATTCTGGCTATCTCGCCCCTGGACAAGGAGGGCTGCCGGCTGGACGAGCGGCCTGCGGAGGACGACGGGGAGTCGGAGCTGTACGAGCGGCCCACCATGCACCACAGCGTGGGCTCAGGCGACCTGGAGTACGACCTGGACGTGGCCATGGTGCTGGTCAAGGACTGGAAGGCGACCCGGGACCTGCGGGATTACCTGGAGTCCAAGGCCCGGCAGGAGGGGCTGGACCCCGAAGAACTCCCCAGGATCGACATCCTCAACCTGTTCATCGACAAGAACCGGGACGCCCCGGAAGCAGAGTCCAACATCGTGCAGTTCGCCTTCTTCATCACCCTGAACAAGTTCGTGGAGCTGGGCTACAAGCACGAGAAGGAGTACCGGGGCGACTTCCGGGGCTTCTCGAAGGTGGTGGAGATCTACAGCCAGCTCAAGGAGGCCGGGTTGCTGCACGCACCTCCGGAAGCCCTGGTGGCGGGCAGCTAGACCGTGTACGGGGAGGTCTGAGGGATGAACATCGAGCAGCTGCTGAAGGAAGTGGTGGACCGTCAGGGGTCCGACCTGCACCTCACGGCAGGGGTCCCCCCTATCATGCGGGTGTGGGGCAAGCTGACCCCCCTTGCGGGCTACCCGGTGCTGACCCCGGAGGACACCTACCAGTTGGCCTACAGCATGCTCAACACCCTGCAGAAGCAGAAGTTCGAGAAGAACTGGGAGCTGGACCTGTCCTACGGGGTGCCCGGGCTCGGGCGGTTCCGGGTGAACGTGTACCGGCAGCGGGGGGCGGTGGGGGTGGCCATCCGGGTGATCCCCCACGAGGTCCCGCGCTTGGAGGACCTGAACCTCCCCAGTGTCCTGGTGGAACTCACCCGCAAGCCCCGGGGGTTGATCCTGGTCACGGGGCCCACGGGCCAGGGCAAGTCCACCACCCTGGCGGCCATGATCAACCAGATCAACGAAGAGCGCAGCTGCCACATCGTCACCATCGAGGACCCCATCGAGTACCTGCACGAGCACAAGCGCAGCGTGATCAACCAGCGGGAGCTGGGCTTCGACACCCAGTCCTTTCCCAACGCCCTGCGGGCCGCCCTCCGGGAGGACCCGGACGTGGTCCTCATCGGCGAGATGCGGGACCTGGAGACCATCGCGGCGGCGCTCACCATCGCGGAGACCGGCCACCTGGTGTTCGCCACCCTGCACACCGCCAACGCCGCCCAGTCCGTGGACCGCATCATCGACGTGTTCCCGCCCCACCAGCAGCAGCAGGTGCGGGTGCAGCTGAGCTCGGTGCTGGAGGCCGTCATCAGCCAGATCCTCCTGCCCAACCAGCTGTTCCTACGGCGCTTCGGAAGCCAGGAGAGCTACGCGGCGGCCCGCCGGGCCGGCGCGGTGGCCACCCTGCGGCGGACGTGGCCCACCCTGGAGGAGATCGGCCGGGTGCCCGCGGTGGAGGTCATGATCGCCACCCCCGCCATCCGCAACCTCATCCGGGAGGGGAAGACCCACCAGATCGAGTCCGCCATCCAGACGGGTGCGGAGTGGGGGATGCAGACCATGGACCAGTCCCTGCGGGACCTGTACCAGCGGGGCCTGATCTCCTTCGAGGACGCCATCGGGAAGGCCATTCATCCGGACGAGCTCCGCAAGATGATCGCCTGAAACGGAGGAGGGTAGTTATGGCGGTCTACCAGTACACCGCCCGCGACCAGATGGGTCGGGTGGTGACGGGAACCCTGGAGGCGGAGAACGACGCCCAGGTGGCGGAGAAGCTCCACCAGATGGGCTTCTTCATCACCGCCATCGAGCGGGCCAAGGCCGGCCCCGGGGAGGCCCGCAGCTTCTTCGACCTGTTCCGCGGGATCTCCCTGCGGGACCTCGCCCTCATGAGCCGGCAGTTCTCCACCATGGTGAACTCCGGCCTGACCCTGGTGCGGTCTTTGACCATCCTGGAACAGCAGACCACCAGCCACCGCCTGCGGGAGGTCCTGAGCAAGGTACGGGCGGACGTGGAGCAGGGCCGCACCCTGGCGGAGGCGCTGTCCAAGCACCCGCAGGCCTTCAGCTCCCTGTACGTGAACATGGTCCGGGCAGGGGAGGCCGGCGGAGTCCTGGACGACGTCCTGCAGCGCCTAGCGACCTTCCTGGAGAAGGAGTTCGCCCTGCGGCAGAAGATCAAGTCCGCCATGGTGTACCCTGTCATCCTGACCCTGGCGGCCACGGGAGCCTTGCTCTTTATGACCATGGTCATCATCCCGCAGTTCGTGGTCTTCTTCCAGGAGCTGAACGTGGGCGACCTGCCCGTGCCCACCAAGATCGTCATGGCAATTAGCTACGTCCTCCGGACCTTCTGGTACGTGTGGATCCCGGGGATCGCGGTGGCGGTGTGGGGCTTCCTGCGGTGGCTGCGGACGCCGGTGGGCAAGGCGTGGTGGGACCGGACGAAGCTCCACCTCCCGGTGTTCGGGTCCGTGATCCAGAAGACCGTCCTGGCGCGGTTCGCCCGAACCCTCGGCACCCTGCTGGGCGCGGGCGTGCCGTTGCTGCAGTCCTTCGACGTGACCAGCAAGGCCGTGGACAACGTGGTGGTGGAGGAGGCCATCCGGAAGGTCCGCGCCAGCATCCGGGAAGGCGAGAGCATCGCCCTCCCCCTGTCCCAGGTGGAGCTGTTCCCTCCCATGGTGGTGCAGATGGTGAAGGTGGGGGAGGAGGCCGGTAACCTGGACGAGATGCTGGTGAAGGTGGCGGACTTCTACGACACGGAGGTGGAGGCCGCGGTGGCCGCCCTGGCCAGCACCCTGGAGCCCGCCATGATCGTGTTCATGGGCCTGGTGGTGGGGGCCATGGTTGTCTCCCTGTACCTGCCCATCTTCCAGCTGGCCGCGAAGGCGGGATAGACAGACCCTTCGGCAGCACCACCAGAGCGTCGCTCACGGGACGCTCGCCTCCCTCGTCCGAGGGACGGTTCAGCACCGCTCCGCCCACCACCAGGGTCGTGGAGCCACCGCCGTCCAGGTTGACGGCGTCCACGGCCCCCAGGCTCACCAGCTCCCGGGCCAGCTCGGACAGGGTCATGCCCAAGCTGTGCTCCGGCCACCGGCCGTCCACCACCACCAACAGCAGGCTGCCGTCCGCGGCCACGCCCGCGGCGGTACGCGGGTGCCGGCGGTCCCGGAAACCCTCCGGGAAGCCCTCGTGGGACGGGCCGGCCACGCCTCCGGAGGCCAGACGCGGCCCGCCGCACACCACGTGGCGGACGTTGTGCCACCGTGGGTCGCCCGAGGCGGGCCGAAGGGAAAGGGTCACCCGCACGGGATCCCCGGGGCGGAGGACCTCCAGGGCGGCGGCCACGGAGCCGCCGGCGGAAAGCACGGAGCCGTCGGAGGGGATCGGGCTGCTGCCGCCGGATCGGACTTCGCGGACGATTCCCCCTACCACCAAGACTTCGACTCCAGAAGGGTCGGCAGGGGTGGTACCCCCGTAGCGAGGCGTGAACAGGATCACCTCGCCCGCTCTGCGCCTGCGGTTCAACCCGGAAAGCCGCAGCGCGCCAGCCGGGGTCAGCACCTCGCCGTACCAGTCCAGGGCGTCCACCAGTGCGACTCCGTCCCCCAACCCCAGGCACGACCGTCCCGGTGTAGGCTCGCTGACCCACTCCCCATCAATGACGAGCCCCCCCAGGGGGTCGCCGTCGGGAGCGAAGAACCCGCCGTTCGTGGCCGCCACCGCGCCCGCGCGCCTGGCCATGTCCGAAGTCCGCTCCCGTCCCGGGACCCGATCCCGGGCCAGCACCGGGCGCACCTCGAACCTCCGGGGATCCACCCGCAAGGCTGCGACCCACTGAGGCACGGAAAGTCGCTCGAGGTCCCGCACCGTGGACAGCACCCACGTGGGCAGCCCCTCCATCTTCAGACGCTGTGCCAGCTCCCCCGCTTCCTGACGCGTAGCGAAGGAGCCTACCCGGACTTTGTACAGCCCGTCCACCTCGTCCACGAACGCCACGAGCCCAGCCGACCGCATGCGGTCCGCCAGCCGCCGGGCGTTGTCGGGGTTCGCGAAGGCCCCTACCTGCACCCGCCAGACGGGCAGCGTGCGCAGCGCGCCCCGCTTTTCAACCACCACCGACACCCCCGGCGCCAGCTCCTGCTCGTACCTCAGCCGCACGCCCTCTTCCACCGCCCTCAGGTACGCCCACAGGAGGCTTGCGGCCTCCGCACGGGTGATGAAGCGGTCACGCTGCGGGGCACCCCAGGGCTCCTGCAGCAGGGGCGGTTCGGTCCGGGCGGCCAGGAGAAGGGGGGCACTGGAGGGGTCGGCATTGGTCCGGACGGCCAGCCAGCTGGCCTCCCACGTGTAGCCCAGAGCCCGCACCACCCAGTCCACCGCCTCAGCCCGTCGCAGGGGCTCGTGCGGCCGGAACCGGCTCTCCTCCGGCAGCAGCCCGTAGCGGGCAGCGGCTTCCACGAAGGCTGCCTCCGGGCTGGAAACCTGTACGTCGGGGTAGCTGGGCCGGTCCGGACGGACCGCAGGCAACCCTCGCGCGGTCACCAGCCACCGGACGAACCGCGCGCGCGTCAGGGTGGACTCGGGTCGGAACAGGCCGTCCGGGTCGGTGTCGACCACCCGGCGCTCCAAGAGCACCTGGATCCGCGACGCGGCCCAGCTGCCGGCCAGGTCAGGGGGCCCGGACTGTGCCCACGCCCAGGACAGCGCCGTCCCGGTAACCCACAGGACAACCCCAAGACGCCGCACGGGAGTCCGCTTCGCGGGTCCCGGCGCAGGGTCCTGCGGGAGGGAAGCGACGGACAGAACCGAAGTGTAACCTAAGCAAGTGGTAGAGCTGCGGACCTCCTACGCGCAGGACCTGCGCCTGGTGTCCGGCTGGACGGGCTGGGCCGGGTTGCTCCTGTTAGGCGGCGGGCTTGTCCTCCTGCCCCTGGTCGCCCCGCGCTACGCGCTTTACGTCGTCACCCTGGCCGCGGTCCACGCGGTGGTGGCGGTGGGGCTGAACTTGTTGGTGGGGTACACGGGCCAGATCTCCCTGGGTCACGCCGGGTTCTTCGCGGTGGGTGCCTACACCCACGGGTTGCTGCTGACCCGCCTGGGATGGAGCTTTCTGCCCTCCCTGATTAGCGCCGCGGTCACGAGCGCCCTGTTCGGATACGCGGTGGGCCTTCCGGCCCTCCGGCTTACAGGTCCCTACCTGGCCGTGGCTACCCTGGCCTTCGGACTGGCCGTGCACCAGGTGCTGGTCAACTGGGAGGCGCTGTCCGGCGGCCGGTCAGGGCTGTTCCTGCCCGACGTGCAGCTGGCCGGCGTCTCCCTCAAGGACGAGCGGGCGCTGTACTGGACGGTGCTGGCGGTGGCCGGCTTGCTGGTGTGGGTGGCGGTGCGGCTGGTCCGGTCGTACGTGGGCCGTGCGTGGGTGGCCATCCGGGACAGTGATGTGGCGGCGGAGGTGTCAGGGGTGAACCTCACCCGCTACAAGACCCTGGCCTTCGCCCTCAGCGCCTCGTACACGGGGGTCGCGGGAGCCCTCATGGGGCACGTGGTGGGCTTCCTGGAGCCCCAGCTGTTCACCCTCTTCGAGTCCGTGTACTTCTTCTCCATGGTGGTGGTGGGCGGGCTCGCCTCCATCAGCGGCAGCATCCTGGGAGCGGTCGTCCTCACCCTGCTCCCCCAGGCGCTGTCGGGGATGGGGGAAGTGCTCAACGTGCTGTACGGGGCCGCGGTGATCCTCGTTTTGCGGTTCGAGCCGGGCGGGCTCGCCGCCCGGTGGTTGCGGATCCAGCGGTACTGGAGGACCTGGCCCCTGTGACGCTGCTGCTCCAGTACGTGGCGAACGGTCTGGCGGCGGGCAGCCTGTACGCCCTGGTGGCGCTCGGGATCGTCTTGCTGTACCGGTGCTCGCGGGTCCTCAACTTCGCCCACGGCGACCTGGCCACGCTGGGGGTGTTCTTCGCGTTCAGCGGCCTAACGCGCGGCTGGCCTTACGGCCTGGCCCTCCTGGGCGGTCTTGCAGGCGCCGCGGCGGTGTCCGCGGCCTTCTACCGTTTGTTGATCAAGCCGGTCCGGCAGGCCACCGCCCTCAGCCTGGTCATCACGACCCTGGGGTTCGCCCTGTTCCTCAGTGGCGTGATGGTGTGGGTGTGGGGCACGGACACCAAGGTGTTTCCCTTCCCGCTGTCCGAGGTCCGCGTGTTTCGTCTCGGTGGGGTCGTGGTGAGCGAGCTCACCGCTGGCTCCCTGGCGGTGGGCCTGGTGCTGGTGGCGGGACTTTCGGCGCTGGTGCAGAGGACCCGGCTGGGCCTGGCCATGCGGGCGGTGGCGCAGAACCCGGTGGCCGCGCAGCTGCTGGGAGTGCCGGCAGGCCAGGTACTGGCGGCCACGTGGGCTGTGGCCGGCGCTCTGGGCGCAGCCGCGGGGATGTTGCTGGCACCCGCGGTGCTGCTGGACCCCTTCATGATGCTGGACCCGTTCCTCAAGGGGTTCGCCGCCGCGGTCCTCGGGGGCATGGACAGCCTGCCCGGGGCGGTCGCGGGCGGCCTGATTTTGGGGCTAGCGGAGAGTGTGTTCGCCGGGTACGTCTCGGTGAAGTACAAGGCCACCTTGAGTTTCGTGGTGATCGTGGCGGTGCTGCTGGTCCGACCCGAGGGGCTGCTCGGCCGGCCCTTCCACCGACGGGTTTAGCCCTCGCGGGCGGGCACGGCGCCCGTTAGTCTAGAAAGCAGAGACCAAAAGGGGGAGGGAGATCATGCGGACGGCGGCGTGGCTGTGTGCGGTGGTGCTGCTGGCTTTGCCCTTGAGCACCGGCGCGCAGGAACGGGGCGTGACCGCCGACGAGGTGGTCATCGGGACGTCGATGCCTCTGAGCGGCCCCGCAGCGTACTGGGGCGCGGTGGGCCGCGGCATGGAGGCGTACGCCCGGTACCTGAACGACCAGGGAGGGATCCACGGCCGGCGGCTGCGGGTGGTGGTGCGGGACGACAGCTACCTGCCTCCGAGGGCGGCGGCCAACGTGCGGGAGCTGGTGGAACGGGTGGGGGTGTTCGCCATCGTGGGCCTCATCGGGACCGCCAACGCGTTCGCGGTCCGCGACTACATCGTGCGCAACGAGGTGGTGTGGATCAGCCCCACCGCGGACGCCACGATCTGGTACGGGTTCCGCGACAAGAAGTACCTGTTCGTCACCTACCCCTCTTACGTGGAGGAGGCCAAGATCCTCGTGGACTACGCAGCCCGGCAGCTGGGGGCCAAGAGCATCGCGGTCTTCTACCAGAACGACCTTTACGGACAGAAGGGGCTGTTGGGCGCCAAGCAAGGGGCGGCGCGGTCGCGGGTCCGCATCACCGCCCAGGTCCCCTACGAGGTCACCCAGGCGGACGTGAGCTCGGAGGCAGTGAAGCTACGGGAGTCCCGGGCGGACGCGGTGCTGCTGTACGCCACCCCGCGCCACGGCGCCCTCATCGTACGGGAGATGGCCAAGATCGGCTACACGCCCAAGCTGCTGAGCTCGTTCACCCTGGGAGACCCCATCATGTTCGCCCTGGCGGGGGAGGCGTGGAACGGGGTGATCTCCACCGGCTTCTTCCCCCTGCCGGGCACCGGCGACAGCCGGGTGGACGAGGCCCTGGCGATCCTCACCCGCGTGGACCCGGCGCTGCGCACCAACCCCTTCAACGCCCTGGCGGGCTGGGCGTTCATGGAGCCGTTCGTGGAGGGCCTCCGCCGGGCAGGCCGGGAGCTCACCAAGGAGCGGTTCGTCACCGCCATGGAGAGCATCCGGAACTGGGACGGCCAGGTGATCCGGGGCGTGACCTTCGGGCCGGACCGCCGGCAGGGCACCAACCGGGTCTTCCTCACCCGGGCGGAGGGCGGCCGGTACACGCGCCTGTCGGACTGGATCAGCTACCCCACGGGCTTCTGAGCACCGGCGTGGGCGGGCGGCCACTCCTCCAGGTGGAGGGTGTGACCCTCCGGTTCGGAGGGGTGGCCGCCCTGCAGGACGTCAGCCTGGAGGTGCGGGCCGGGGAGCTAATAAGCGTCATCGGGCCCAACGGGGCCGGGAAGACCAGCCTGTTCAACTGCATCTGCGGGTTGTACCGACCGCAGCGCGGGCGTGTGGTGCTCGACGGCCGGGACATCACCCGGGCCTCGCCCGACGCCATCGCCCGGATGGGCGTGGCCCGCACCTTCCAGAACCTGGAGCTGTTCCGCGGGATGACGGTGCTCGACAACCTCCTGCTGGGCTGTCACCGCCACTTCCGCACCCCGGTGTGGGAGGTGGCGGTGTGGAGCCGCCGCGCGCGGGAGGAGGAGATCCGGCAGCGGGAGCGGGCGGAGGCCATCCTGGAGTTCCTGGAGCTCCAGGCCTACCGGGACCGCCCGGTGGCCGCGCTTCCGCACGGGGTCCAGAAGGTGGTCGAGCTGGGTCGGGCCCTCACTAGCCAGCCACGCCTTTTGCTCCTGGACGAACCCTCCGCGGGGCTCGTGGCGGAGGAGAAGGACGAGCTGAAGTACCGGCTGCAGGACGCCCGGCGGGTCTTCGGGCTCACCGTGGTGCTGGTGGAGCACGACCTCCGGATGGTCATGGACCTCTCGGAACGCGTGGTCGTCCTGGACCACGGGGAGGTCATCGCGCAGGGGCCGCCCGAGGTGGTGCAGCGGGATCCGAAGGTGGTGGAGGCGTACCTGGGCGTAGGGGCGTGACCGCAGAAGTCCTGTCCGTCAGGAACGTGGAGGCAGGCTACCGTAAGGGGCTGGTGGTCCTGCGAGGGGTTTCCCTGCAGGTACGGGAGGGCCAGGTGGTGGCCCTCCTGGGTAGCAACGGCGCGGGGAAGAGTACGCTGCTTCGGACGGTCATGGGCTTGATCCCCGACCAGCCCGAGAAGGGCGAGGTCACTTTCCGCGGGGTCCGCCTGAACGGGAAAGACCCGGACGCGATCACCCGCATGGGGCTGGCTCTCGTCCCCGAGGGCCGGGGGCTGTTTCCGGAACTCACGGTGGAGGAGAACCTGCAGCTGGTGGGCTACGCGCGTCGGTACGGCCGGGCGGAGTACGACGCGGTGCTGGATCGGTTCCCCGTGCTCCGGGAGCGACTGTGGCAACAGGCGGGGACCCTCTCGGGAGGCGAGCAGCAGATGCTGGCCATCGCCCGGGCCCTGCTGCTGCGGCCGTCCCTGTTGTTGCTGGACGAGCCGTCCCTGGGCCTTGCGCCGCGGGTGGTGGCGCAGATCTTCTCCATCCTGGAGTCGTTGAACCGGGAGGGGATCCCCATCCTCCTGGTGGAGCAGAACGCCCGCATGGCCCTCCAGGTGGCCCACTACGGGTACGTCCTGGAGGCGGGCCGCCTGGTGCTGGAGGGGCCGGCGGAGCGGCTGCGGGAGGACCCCAACGTGCAGGAGCTTTACCTCGGTATCCAGCGGGAGCCCTCCCCCAAGGGATTCCGGCGGTGGCGGCCCCGCCGGCGGTGGGCGTGAACCCGCGACGGTCGGACACCGGCCCTCAGCGGTACAGGCTTTCGACCAGGTCGCGGTACTTCTCCACGATGGCCTTGCGCTTCACCTTCTGGGTGGGGGTGACCTCCCCGTCCTCCTGGTACAGCCGCTTGGGCAGCAGGGCAAACCGCTTCACCTGCTCGGGGTGGCTCAGCGACCGGTTCACCCGCTCCACCTCCTGGGCCACCAGCTCCCGCACCTGCTCGTTGCCGCTCAGGTCCGCGAAAGTGGAGAAGGGAATCCGCCGGTCCTGAGCCCACCGCGCCACGTTGTCCTCGTCGATGACGATCAGGGCCACCAGGTAGGGCCGCCGGTCGCCGACCACCACCGCGTCCTGGATGTAGGGACTGGTTTTCAGCAGGTTCTCCACGTACGCGGGCGCGATGTTCTTCCCGTACGCGGTCACGATCAGGTCCTTCTTACGGTCGGTGATCCGCAAGAAGCCGTCTTCGTCCATCTCCCCCACGTCCCCGGAGTGCAGCCATCCGTCCCGCAGCGCCTGCGCGGTGGCCTCCGGGTCCTTGAAGTAGCCGGCGAACACGTTGGGGCCGCGGACCAGGATCTCGCCGTCGGGGGCGATGCGGACCTCCACTCCGGGCAGGGGCTGGCCGACGGTACCCAGCCGGATGCGGTCCCCCTGGTGGATGGTAGTCGGACCGCTACCTTCCGTCTGTCCGTACACCTCCCGGATCCGCACCCCCAGGGCGTGGTAGAACTCCAGGATCTCCGGAGCGATGGGGGCGGCCCCCGACACCGCGAACCGCACCCGGTCCAGCCCCAGACGGCGCCGGAGGGGGCGCAGCACCGCCAGCTCCGCCAGCGCGTGCGCGGCCCGCAGGGCGGGGGAGACGGCCTCGCCCGCCAGCCGCGCCAGGGCGTACTGCCGCCCGACCCGCAGGGCCGCCTCGTACGCGGCGCGCTTGAACGCGTCCACCTCCCGCATGTGCAGGGCGAGCTGCGAGTGCAGCTTTTCCCACAGCCGCGGGACCGCGAACAGGACGGTGGGACGCACCTCCTGCAGGTTCTGGAACAGGGTGTCGAGGCTCTCCGCGAAGTACACCGCGTACCCCCACACGAGGGGCAGGTACACGCTCAGCATGCGCTCCGCGATGTGCGACAGGGGCAGGAAGGACAGCGCGGTGTCCGTGGGGTACAGGGCGTTGGTCTCGCCCAGGGCCTGCGCGGTCCACAGGAGGTTCCGGTGCGTCAGCATGGCCCCCTTCGGCGGGCCGGTGGTGCCCGAGGTGTACAGCAGGATAGCCACCTGATCCTCAGACGCCCTGCGGGCGAGGCGCTCCAGGCCCTCGGGGTCCCATGCGGCGCGGCCCAGGGCCCGTAGCTCGTCCAGGGTCAGGACCTGAGGGTCAGAGAACCCGGCTAGCCCCTCCGGGTCCGTGACCACGATGCGCTCCAGGTGCGGGAGCTGGCCTCGGACCTCCAGGGCCTTGTCGAGCTGTTCCTCGTCCTCCACGAAGAACACCCGGGCTTCGCTGTGCCCCAGGATATACGCACACTGCTCGGGCGGGTTGGTGGCGTACACCGCCACCGAGAGGCCCCCGGCCAGAAGGATCCCCATGTCGCAGAACAGCCATTCCGGCCGGTTGTTGCCGATGATGGCCGCGGCCTGGCCAGGCTGGAAGCCTAGGGCAAGCAGCCCGCAGGCCACCTCCTGCGCCGCGCGACCGTACTCCGCCCACGTGACCGGGTGCCACAGTCCCCTGCGCTTGTGCCACAGGGCCACCCGCGGGCCCCGCTCCCGCACCGCCCGCAGGAAGCGCTCCGGCACAGTACCCGTGGTGACCTGCTGGAGTTCGAGGGTCGCCACCTCAGCCTCACCCCACCCGCCGTCCGGGACGGCTTGCATTTCCTCCACACGGTAGAATACCCTGTGGAGGTCGGGAGGGAGACGCCATGATCCGTCCGCCCATCGAGACGCTGCTGGAACGGGTGCCTAACAAGTACCTGCTGGTGATGCTGGCCGCCAAGCGGGCCCGCGAGCTGAGGTCCGGACAGCTGCCCCTGGTGGACGTGGACTCGCAGAACCCGGTCACCGTGGCCCTGGAGGAGATCGCGGCGGGACGGATCCGGCCGGAGATGCCGGAGTCCGTGGAGGCCATCTTCGCCAACCTGCCCACCCCCTAGCTTCGAAAACCCTGGAGCCGGTCGGTTCAGGCCCGCAGGACCTCCTCCAAGGGCGTGAAGGCCAGGCCGTGGGCTTCCGCCACGCCCGGGTGAGTGACCCGGCCGTCGACCACGTTCAGCCCGCGCGCCAGGGCCGGGTCCTGCCGGCACGCTTCCCGCCAACCCTTCCGGGCCAGGGCGATGGCGTAGCCCACGGTGGCGTTGGTGAGCGCCACGGTGGACGTACGGGGGACCGCCGCGGGCATGTTGGTAACCCCGTAGTGGATCACGCCGCCCCACTCGTACACGGGCTGGCTGTGGCTGGTCGGCCGGATGGTCTCCACGCACCCGCCCTGGTCTACCGACACGTCCACGATCACCGACCCTGGCTTCATAGCACGGACCAAGTCCGCGGGTACCAGCTTGGGGGTGCGGGCGCCCGGGACCAGCACGGCACCGATGAGCACGTCCGCGTAGGCCACCGCCTGTTCCACTGTGTACGGGTTGCTGGCCAGCACCTGGATGCGACCGTGCAGGATGTCGTCCAGGTGGGCCATCCGCCGCGGGTTCCGCTCGAGGACGGTGACCTGGGCACCCATCCCCAGGGCCACCTTGGCCGCGTTGGTCCCCACCACCCCACCGCCCAGCACCACCACGGTTCCGGGGGCCACACCCGTGACCCCTCCCAGCAGGGTGCCCTTCCCGCCCTGCGTGCGCTTGAGGTAGTAGCTGGCCTCCTGCACCGCCAGCTTGCCCGCCACCTCACTCATGGGCGTAAGCAGAGGTAGCTCTCCGTCCGGCAACTGGACGGTCTCGTACGCCAGCCCCACCGCCCCGGAACGCAGCAGCGCGTGGGTGAGCGCCTCGTCCGCAGCTAGGTGGAGGTAGGTGAACAGCACCAGCCCCCGGCGCAGGTACCCGTACTCCTCGGGCAGAGGCTCCTTGACCTTCATCACCAGCTCGCAGCCCCACGCTTCCGCCGGGTCCCGGGTGATGCGGGCTCCCCGGCGCACGTACTCCTCGTCCGAGAACCCGCTGCCTTCACCCGCGCCAGACTCCACCACCACCTGACAGCCGGCCTCCACCAGCTGCATCACGCCCGCCGGGGTCAGGCCCACCCGGTACTCGCCGTCCTTGCGCTCCCTCGGCACCCCCACCCTCATGGGCACCTTTGAAGCTTCCACGCAGGCCGGCTTGCCTCCTGGTGGTACCATCGCGCCGGACCCCGACCGCGGGAGGACCCAAATGAACTCCTTGGCCCCGGCCGGAACCTCACGCGTCCTGTGGGCCGTAGCGTGGGCTGCCGCCGCGGCGGCGCGGGCCGCGTTGCTCTGGGCGCCTGGCCACCCCGCAGATCTGGCGGCCTTCCACGCCTGGGCACTGCGGCTGGCGGAGGTCGGGCCCTGGCGTTTCTACGCGCCGGGGCAGTTCGCGGACTACCTGCCCGGCTACCTAGCGCTCCTGTGGCCCCTGGGGTTCTTGGTGCACGCGTGGCCGGGGGCAGCCGGCCCGCTCCTCAAAGCGGTCCCCGCTTCTGCGGACTTCGCGGTGGCGGCACTTCTGTGGCGCCTGGGGGGAACCCGGGGCCAGGCGGCGGCCGCGGCCTACCTGTGGAACCCCGCGGTCCTGCTGGCCGGGGCTTGGTGGGGCCAGGCGGAGTCCGTCTCGGTGGCGTGGCTGTTGGGCGGCGCCGTCGCCCTGCACCGAGGTAACCCAGGGTGGGCGGGAGTGCTGTTCGGGTGGGCGGCCCTCACGAAGCCGCAGTACGCGGCTGCCGGGACCCTGCTCCTGCTCGGCCTCGTCCGCGGCCGGGCCGGGCTTCGGACACTGGCGTGGAGTGCGGGGAGCTGCGCGCTCACCGTGACAGCAGGGGGGCTGCTGTTCGGCCTCTCACCCGTGGGGCTCGCGCGCCTTGCCGTTTCCGCCTCCACCACTTACCCCTACGGGTCGGTGAACGCCCTCAACCTGTGGTACCTCACCGGCCTGAACTGGAAGCCGGACACGCTGCCGGTCCTGGGCGTTGCGAGCTCGGTGTGGGGCCTCGTGCTGGCGTCCGTGGCCATAGCGTGGGTGGCCTGGCGTGTGGCGGCCCGTGGCGACCCAGCCGTGGCCGCCCTCGGCGCCTCCGCGGTGTGCGTGGTTGTCTTCGCCGTGGCCACCCGTATGCACGAACGGTACCTGTTCCCGGCGTTGCCCCTAGCCCTGGCCGCCTGGGCTCGCGGCTACAGCGGCGCAGCACTCTGGGTCGCCCTCTCCGTCGTGCTGCTGGCCAACCTCGCGTACGGGTTCGCGTACGCGGCCAGCTTCCCGCAGTACGCCACCCCGCCCTGGCCGGCCCTGTGGCCGGTACTGTCCGGACCCGCTTCCTACGGAGCCGCACTGGCCACCGTCCTGCTGGCCGGGTGGAGCCTGTACGCCGCCGCCTCGGCGGTGCGCCGTGGCAGGGGGTGCTAGGCTGATACCGTGAGTGCTGACGCGAAGACGGTCAGTGCGCGCCTGCGGGAGCTGGCGGAGGCGTACGTGAGCGCCCTGCACCGCAGCCTGGGCTCCTCCCTGGTGTCCGCGGTGCTCTTCGGGTCCGTGGCCCGGGGCGAAGCCGGGCCGACCTCCGACGTGGACCTGCTCCTGGTGGTGGAGCGCCTTCCCGCCTCCCGGCTCGCCCGCCACGACGCGCTGGGCCCGGCGGACGAGGCCGTAGAACCGCTTCTGGAGGCGTTACGCAGGGACGGGATCCATACGGACGTCCACCCGATCCTCAAGACGCCTGACGAGGCCCGCCGACCTCGGCTTCTGTACCTGGACATGGTGGAGGACGCGGTCCTCCTCTACGACCGCGACGGCTTCTTCGGCTCCGTGCTGGACCGCATGCGCGAGTCGCTCCGTCGGCTGGGGGCGCGCAGGCTCCGGATGGGCCGTGTTCAGTACTGGGACCTCAAGCCCGACTACCGACCGGGAGAGGTGTTCGAGCTGTGACCAATCGGACCGCGGCGCGCGCCCTCCTGAACCAGGCCACGGTGGTTCTGGAGGAGGCGCGCTCCCTGCGGCAGCGGGGAGCCTGGAACCTAGTGGTCCGCCGCTGTCAGGAGGTCGTGGAACTCTGCCTGAAGGCGGCGTTGCGCGCCGCCGGGGTGGAAGTCCCCCGACTGCACGACGTGGGAGCCACCCTCCGCGCCCACGCGGCCCGTTTCCCAGACCGACTGAGGCAGGAGGTCACCGAACTCGCCGCCATCTCCCGACGCCTGGCGCGGGAGCGCGAGCTCGCCTTTTATGGGGACGAGGAAACGGACACGCCGCCGCAGGACCTGTACGGGGAGTCCGACGCGGAGCGGGCCCTGGCGGACGCGGAACGGGTGGTGAGCTGGACGGAGGCAGTCTTCAGGGGCCTTCCGGCTGGAGGCTGAGCGGGCTACGAGCCGCTGGAGCGGTCCTGAGGTCGTGAGGCCCTAGGCCAGCTGAAAACGCACGCGTTCCCCAGGACGCTTCTGGGCCAGCCGGGGAAGGTCTTCCTCCACCACCACCGCCAGGACCGGGTAGCCGCCTGTGGTGGGGCCGTCCGGCATGAGCACGATGGGCTGCCCGGACGGCGGGACCTGCACCGCACCCACCACCATCCCCTCCGACAGGATCTCGCCGGCACCCGCGTGGGCAACTCGTGGGCCCTCCAGTCGGTAGCCGGAACGGTCGCTGCGGGCGGTGACCACGTACTCGTCGGCCAGGAAGCGGTCCAGGGCCCCTGGCTCGAAGGCCGCGAGGTGAGGACCCGCAACGACCCTCAGGGGCCCGGAGCCCCTGGGTGCAGCTGGCTTGGTTACGCCCGGGATCCTGCGGGCCCGACGCACCAGGTCTCCGCGGCGCAACACCTTCCCGCCCAACCCCGACGGCACGTGCGTGCTGCGGCTCCCGAGGACTTCCGGGGCCTGCACGCCGCCCGCCACCGCCAGGTAGCACCAGCTACCCCACCGGGGCGTGCGGAAACGCAGGACCTGGCCCCGGCGGACCCTCACGGCCTCGCCCAGGGGCACAGGGGAACGGTCCACCTCCGCGCCGAAGTCCGCGCCCGCCAGGGCCACCTCCACGTCCACCAGCGCCTCCAGGGCCGGACCAGGCCAGGTGAACTCCAGTCCGGCACACTCCGGCGCGTTTCCGACCGCGGCGTTTGCCTGCCGCAACGCTTCGGGGTCCATGGCGCCTGAAACCGGCACCCCAAAGCGTCTGTAGCCGAACCTGCCCAGGTCCTGGACGCTGCACAGCAGGCCGCCATCCAGCACCACAAAGGCCGGTACGCCGTCCGGTTCCCTTTCCCGCACGGGAGGGGCCGCCTGCCAGTCCGCCTCCTCCACGGCCACGAAGCGCACCCGGTCTCCCACCTCGAACAGCGCGGGTGGTCGGCGTGCGGGGTCGAACACCTGCAAGGGCGTGCGGCCGAGGATCCGCCAGCCGCCGGGGCTCGGAGACGGGTAGATGCCCGTCTGCCGGCCTGCCACCGCGACCGACCCGGACGGAACCCTGGGCCTCGGCTGGGGCAACCGGGGGACCGCGATGCGCTGAGGGACCGTTCCCATGTACGGGAAGCCGGGCGAGAAGCCCAGCATGTAGACTAGGTACTCGGTCCCCGTGTGCAGCTCCACCACCTCCCGCTCCGAGAGTCCCGCCCACCGGGCTACCTCCGCCAAGTCCGGGCCGAACTCGCCCCCGTACACCACGGGCACCTCGTGCGGCCGTCCTTCCAGCGGGGCCTCCGGGCTGTCGGGAGCCTGGCGTGCCCGTTCCGCCAGCGCCTCCGCGTCCACCGTCTGGGGGTCGAAGTGCACCAGCAGGGACGCGTAGGCAGGCACCGTCTCCACCACTCCGGGAACCTTCCGCAGCCACCGGTCCACGTGCAGCACCTGGGCCAGCAGCCTGGGGTCCACTGCGGTGCCCAGCCGCACCAGGAGGGCCCGCGATCCGAAGGGCAAAACGTCCATCAGACCCGCGGGGACGCTCCTCTGTAGACCCGCGGCAGGCGCGGGCCCAGGCGCGTGACGATCTCGTACGGGATGGTCCCGCACAGGGAAGCCAGCTCCTCCGCAGGGGCCGCGGGGCCTACCAGCTCCACCTCTTCTCCTTCCTCGACCTCCAGGTCGCCCGCGTCCAGCATGAGGAAATCCATGCACACGGCTCCCGCGTACCGCACCCGGTGTCCCCGCAGGCTGGCGAACCCTCGGTTGGAGAGGTTGCGGGGGATCCCGTCCCCGTAGCCTACCGGGACCGTCACGATGGTGGCCGGCCGCGGGGTCCGGTAGCTGGCGCCGTAGCTCACGGGTGTCCCCTCGGGCACGCGGCGCACCTGCACCGCCCGGGCCACCACCCGCATCGCCGGCCGCAGCTCAGGGGCGGGTACGCCCGGGGAGAGACCGTACAGGGCGATGCCGACCCGTACCAGGTCCAGGTGGCTGGCTGGCAGCGTGAAGGTGGCCGCGCTGTTGGCCGCGTGCACGAACGGCACGTGGTGTCCCCGGGCCCGGAGGGCCTCCACTACCGCCAGGAACCGCCGTAGCTGGGAGACGGTGAAGCTCTGGTCCGTGTCCGCGCACGCGAAGTGGGTGTACACGCCCTCCAGGTGCAGTCCGGGTGTGCGGGCGATCCGGTCCGCCACCTCGGCGGCTTCCTCCGGCGGGAACCCGACCCGCGTCATGCCCGTGTCCACCTTCAGGTGGACAGCCACGCCCACCGGGGACCGGGCGCTGGCCTCCACCGCAGCCTGTAGGCTTTGGGCGGAGAACACCGTGAAGGACACCCGCTGGCTGGCCCCTTCCACGACGGCTTCAGGCGAGCTGTAGCCGAAAACCAGCACAGGTACCTGAAGCCCCGCGGCGCGCAGGTGCACGGCCTCCTCCGCCAGCGCCACGCCCAGCCACGTGGCGCCCGCCTCCACCGCCGCCCGGGCCACGGGCACGGCACCGTGTCCGTACGCGTCCGCCTTGACCACGGCCAGCAGCTGAGTGGACCGGCGGAGCACCCCCAGGGTGGCGCGCACGTTGGACCGGACGGAGTCCAGGTCGACCTCAACCCACGCTGGCCGCATGGAGGTAGCTAAACGGTTCCCTGGCCTGTCCGGTGCGGACCCGGTAGATGGCCTCGGGGATCCGCTCCGCCACGTCGTGGGCCAGCAACCCCCGGTCCCCCCACTCCTCCGCCAGGAGGTCCGCCGCAAGGCCATGCAGGTAGGCGGCCACCCACGCGGCGTCGAACGGCACCAGACCCTGGCCCAGCAGAGCGGCCACCGCGCCCGTGAGCACGTCTCCCATTCCTCCGGAGGCCATCCCGGGGTTGCCGGTGGGATTCACCACCACTCGTCCCTCGGGGGATGCCACCACGGTGCGAGCCCCCTTCAGCAGGGTCACCGCGCCCGTAAGGCGGGCCGCGGACCTCGCCACCTCCAGGCGCGCGCGCTGCACCTCGGAGGTGGAAATACCCAGGAGCCGTCCCAGCTCTCCCGGGTGCGGGGTGATCACCACGGGCGCACGGGCCGCGCGCAGGACACTGTGGTGGCCGCGCAGGACGTTGAGGGCGTCGGCGTCCAGCACCAGGGGGCGGTCGCAGGTCTCCAGCACGCCCCGGACGACCCGGTTCACCCCTTCCGCCGTGGTGAGGCCAGGCCCCAGGGCGACCACGTCTGCGTCCTGGGCATATTCCATGACGAGGTCTAGGGCCGAGGGATCCACGGCGCCTTCTGCGTCCGGCAGACCTGCGGGCATGAACTCCAGGGCGGAGGCGGCCACGGCGGGGAAGATGCAGCTCGGTACCAGCAGCCGCACCAACCCTGCGCCGCACCGCAGCGCGCCCAGGGCGGCCAACTTGGGTGCACCGGGGAACCGGGAAGAACCCGCCACCACCAGCACCCGCCCGTAGGTGCCCTTGTGGGTCTCCGGCGCCCGGGGGGGCAGCAACCTGGCCACCTGCGCTGCGGTGGCCACTTCCGTGGGGAGCAGGGAGCCCTCCAGGACGAGGCGCCGTGGGAGCCCCAGGTCCGCCACCACCACCTGCCCGCAGTACGCCGCACCCGGGTACAGCAAGAGGCCCACCTTGGGCAGGCCCATGGTCACCGTGACCTGTGCCCGCACGCACGGGCCTTCCACCCTGCCCGTGTCCGCGTCCAGGCCAGAAGGCACGTCCACTGCCACCACGGGCAGCCGGCTGTCGTTGATGGCCTCGATGGCACGGGCCGCCAGGCCCATGGGGCTGCCGCGGAAACCCGTGCCGAAGATGGCGTCTACGATGACGTCCGCACCCACTCCCACAGCGCGAAGGGCCGTGTCCACCGCGCCCACCACGTTGTCCACCTCGACGCCCCCAGCGCGGAGCGCCCGCAGGTTTGTGGCCGCGTCCCCCTCCAGGTCCTGGTCGCGGGCCAGCAGGTACACCCGCACCGACAGCCCTGCGTTGGCCAGGTGGCGGGATGCGCACAGGCCGTCCCCTCCGTTGTTCCCCTTCCCGCACACCACCACGACCCTGTTCCCGCCCCGCTCCCGCAGAAGCTTCCAGGTCACCTGGGCCACCGCGCGGCCCGCGTGCTCCATCAACACCAGCGTGGGCAGCCCCGCTTCGTCCGCGGCCCGCCGTTCCAGCTCCCGCATCTCGCTAGCGGTCACCAGCTTCACGCCGCCCCTCCGCCACCGCCACAGCGACCGCGTAGCCGCGGGTGTGGGACAGAGACAGGTGTACGGCCACCACGCCTGCCTGCTCTGCCAGCCGGGCCGCCGCGCCGTACAGCCTGGCCTGTGGCCGGCCCCCCGGGTCGCGGGTGACCTCGATGTCCCGGAACCGGACCCGGCCCCACCCGTAGCCCAGGGCCTTCATGACCGCCTCCTTGGCGGCGAACCGAACCGCCAGGCGCGCGGGGCCGTCTCGGCCCGACGCCCGCGCCAGCTCCACGGGCGTGTACACCCGGTTCAGGAAGCTCTCGCCCCAGCGGTCCACCGCCCGCCGGATGCGTGCCACCTCCACCGCGTCCACCCCGACGCCCAGCACCACCTACGCTACCCCCTCCGGACCCTCCGCCTCCTCCACCAGCAGGACCGGAATGCCGTCCCGGATGGGGTAGCGGCGGCCGCAGCGCGCACACGCCAGGCGGTCCTGCTCCTGCCGCAGCCCACCGTGGCAGGCGGGGCAGGCCAGCAGCTCCAGAAGTGCAGGGTCCACGCGGTAGCCCGGCCCGTCCATCCGAGAGGGTACGGTTCGGCGCGGGCTTCTGGGATTCCCGCTACTCCACCGTCACGCTCTTCGCCAGGTTCCGGGGCTGGTCGATGTCGTGCCCTCTCTCTCGGGCCACCCAGTAGGCCAGCAGCTGCAGGGGGACCGCGGCCAGCACCGGGCTCAGCAGGTCGTCGGTGCGCGGGATCCGCAGGACCCGGTCCGCCAGCTTCCCGATCTCTGGGTCGTCCTCGTACGCCACGGCGACCACCCTGGCCCCCCGGGCCTTCACCTCCTGGAGCCCGGAGACGGTCTTCTCGTACACGTGCGCCTGCGTCAGCACGACCACCACGGGAGTCCCCGGAGTCACCAGGGCCAGGGTGCCGTGTTTCAGCTCGCCCGCGGGCATGGCCTCCGAGTGCACGTAGGAGATCTCCTTGAGCTTGAGGGAACCCTCCATGGCCACTGCGTAGTCCAGGCCGCGCCCGATGAAATACACGTGCTCGCTGTCCGCCACCTCCCGCGCCAGAGCCTCCACCGGCGCTGGATGGTTGAGGATCTCCTGGACCTTCCGCGGCAGCACCGCGAGTTCTTCCACCAGCTGCCGGGCCCGGTCAGCGCGCAGGTTCCCGCGGAGAGAGCCCAGGTACAGCATCAGAAGGACCTGCCCGACCAGCATGGTCAGGTAGGCCTTAGTGGAGGCCACCGCGATCTCGGGGCCCGCCCGTGTGTACAGGACGTCGTCCGCCTCGCGGCTCAGGGTGCTGCCCACCACGTTGGTCACGGCCAGCACCCGGGCACCCCGGGACCGGCACAGCCGGGCGGCGGCCAAGGTGTCCGCGGTCTCGCCGGACTGGCTGATGGCCACCACCAGGTCCCCGGCACGGACCAGGGGGTCCCGGTAGCGGAGCTCGTGCGCGTAGTCGGCCTCCGTGGGAAGGTGCAGGACCCGCTCGAACAGGTACCGGCCCACCAGCCCGGCGTGGTAAGCGGTCCCGCAACCGGTGATCCAGATCTTGTTCAGAGCCCGGGCAAAGGCGGCGTCGAGGTGGACGTCCTCCAGGACCACGGGCCCGTCGCCGTCCAGCCGGCCCATGAGAGTCTCCTGGAGCGCGCGCGGCTGCTCATAGATCTCCTTCAGCATGAAGTGCGGGAAGCCGCCGCGCTCTGCCTGCTCCGCGGTCCACGTGACGTGCATGCGGCTGCGCGAGACCGTTCCCCCCTCGAGGCTCTCCAGCTGCACCCCTTCCCGGGTCAGCACCACCAGCTCTCCGTCGTTCACCACCAGCACGTCGCGGGTGTACGGCAACAGGGCCGGGATGTCCGAGGCCAGCAGCATCTCCCCCTGCCCGAAGCCCACCACCAGGGGGCTGATCATGCGGACCGCGACGATCCGGTGGGGCTCCTGCGCACACAGGACCACGAGGGCGTACGCGCCGGAGGCGCGCCGCACAGCCCGCCGGGTGGCCTCCACCAGGTCTCCCCGGTACTCCTCCTCGATGAGGTGCGCCAGCAGCTCGGTGTCGGTGTCCGAGCTCAGACGGTGACCCCGGGAGGCGAGCTCCTCCCGGAGGGGCAGGAAGTTCTCGATGATCCCGTTGTGGATGACCACGAAGCGGCCCGACTCGTCCGTGTGGGGGTGGGCGTTGGTGTCCGTGGGCTGGCCGTGGGTGGCCCAGCGGGTGTGGCCGATGCCCACGTTGCCCGGGACCGGGTCGCGCTCCAGGATCTCCCGCAGGCGCGACAGCTTTCCCGCCGCCTTGCGCACGTGCACGGTGCCGTCGTGGGCCACCGCCACACCCGCGGAGTCGTAGCCCCGGTACTCCAGCCGGCTCAGTCCGTCCAGCAGGACGGGGATCGCCGCCCGTTCTCCGATGTAGCCCATGATGCCGCACATAGACGCCTCCCGCCCCGAGACCGACGGCCGCCGGGGCAACCGGTCTCGTAGCCGCGGCCTACTGGCCGGCGGCTGCGGGCTCCGCCTCGCGGCTCACCACGAACTCCTTCTCCAGCGCCTCCAGACGCGCCACGATCCCTCCGTACTCCAGCTCCGACATGGGCAGCATGGCCGGCCCGAAGAATCCCTGCCGGCGCATCTCCAGGGCCTTGGCCGCCGCGCGGTCGCGCACGTGGGCCCAGAAGGGGTCCGCGAACAGGTCCGTCGGCTCGGTGAACTTCCCCTCGTGTACGGAGAAGGCGAGGCCCGAGACCATGGGCACGCAGAAGAAGGTGCTGGCAGGGGTGTTGATGGGCACCGGCATCAGCGGCAGGTTGTGGCTGCCGCGGGTGTCCCCGGCCACGAAGGGCACCACGGCGAAGGGTGGCCCGAACTCCTCCGTGGCCGGGAAGATCTTCTGCACCCGGACCACCGCCACGGGGTCGTCCTTGCCCACGTACCGGCCCGCGATGTTGCGCAGCCGGGTGGTGGACACCGCGGCCGCCTGCTCCTGCGGGTACTTCCGGGACCAGATGGACTCGATGACGTAGCGGTGGGTGTCCCGGAGCAGCGCCGCGATGTCGTACAGGCGCTCGGGCGCGTCCAGGGTGATGGTCCGGTCCCCCTCCGTGTAGTCCACGTCCATGATGCGGAACCGGAAGCCCTGGTGGAGGTCCGGGGACAGCAGCAGGCCGGAGGAGTACATGGGATCCGCGAAGGCGAGGTACAGGGGCAGGTTGAAGGCGCCGGGCTCGGTCTTGTCCGCGGCGAATACCACCACGGCTTCGTTGGGGCGCTCTTCGAACTCCATCTCCGCCGCGGCGGGCCCCAGGCCCCGTACGTTGCCCGAAAAGGCGTCCTTCAGCAAGTCCTGGCCCGCGCCGTACAGCCCCTGCCGTTTGGCCACCTCCGCGCCTGCCCGGAACGCCTCCCAGGCGAGGGCGTGCACGTCCGGATGTCCCACCCCGTGGTGGTGGGACAGGATCAGGCAGACGTCATCCCCCGTGTGGGCCACGTAAGCGTCTACCAGCAGCTTGCCGCGCTCGGCAAACACACGCTCCCGCACCACTTCTAGGACCCGCTGGCTGGGCAGGGTGTGTCCGCCCACGCTGCCGATGTCGGCCTTGATCACGCTCAGGGTGGTGCGCATACGCTCCCCTCCTTTCGCGCACACGGATTTCCTGTCAGCCCGCAAAAAGCGGGGCCGGGGGTCGGTTGACTTTCTCGTGGGACCCTCGCGCTCAGGTGGGACGCCCAGCGCGACGGTCAGCTCAGGACGGCGCCGGCCGGCAGCCTTTTGTCCCGGGGTCGCCCCCGGGCTTTGTCAGCTACCTTTTGCGCACCGGATGGGTTTCCGGAGGCCCGCCGGTGGGCCTGGGGTCACCCGCCGAGCAGGAAGCCAGAGCTTCCCGTCGAGATCCCCCGCCTCGTCAACCCGCAGCCCACACAGGCTGCGGGTCCTGGCGCTGCAACCCAACTGTTCCCCTCTCACCTCCCTGACAAGCCCTGCCTGTTGTGTACCAGACCCCGGGCTACCGCGCAACCGGCCGGTCGGCGGATTCACACCCTCCGAACGGTGGATCCGCGCGACCGCAGGGCTAACGCAGTGCACCACGGTCAGCCTGTCGCAGCCACCCTAGCGACCCGGTGCCAGCCCCCGAACGGCTACCGCCACCATCCCCAGGGCCACGGCCACCAGGTTCACCGCCAGATCCCCCAGCTCCGCGCCGCGGTAGGGCAGGAAGCTCTGCACCCCCTCCATGAGGAGCCCGTACAGCCACGCCAGGGCCGCCGCGCGAACGGCTGGCATCCTCCGGGACAGGAGAACCGTTAGCACCGAGAAGCCCACCAGGTGGTAGGCGGGGCCCCCGGGCTGGAACCCGTGGGGCCCCAGGGGCGGCAGGACGCCCCCGACCCCGACGGAGACCATCCACGTGAAGGTCCAGGCCCGCCACAGGTCGTCCGATCGGTCACCGTCGGACCTGCTCACCGCCCACCGGGTCCCTGGTCCTTGTCCCGCAGGAATGCAGCCAGCTCCTCTGCCATCGTCCTGGCCCGGTCCGCGTCCTCGTGCTCCACCATCACCCGCACCACCGGCTCCGTTCCGGACGCCCTCACCAGCACCCTCCCGTCGTTCCCCAGGGCCCGGTGCGCCAGGTCGACACGCTGGCGCACCGCCGGATCCTGCAGCAGCCGCTGGCGGGAGCGGACCGGCACGTTCACGAGGACCTGAGGATAGCGGGGGATTCCGGCGACGAGTTCCGCCAGCGACCGACCGGACTCTTGCATCACCCGCACGAGCTGCAGCGCCGTGAGCAGCCCGTCCCCCGTGGTGGCGAGGTGGCGGAAGATCACGTGGCCGCTCTGCTCCCCGCCCAGGACCGCGCCCAACTCCTCCATGCGCTCCAGCACGTACCGGTCGCCCACGGGCGCCCGCTCCACCCGGATTCCCTCTCCCTGAAGAGCGCGCTCGACGCCCAGGTTGGTCATGACGGTGACCACCACCACCGGCGGGTCCAGTTGCCCCCGGGCGTGCAGGTGACGGGCGCACGCGGCGAGGATCAGGTCTCCGTCCACCACCGCGCCGGACTCGTCCACCGCCACCACCCGGTCCGCGTCCCCGTCGTGCGCGAACCCCACGTGGGCCCGGTGCTGGACCACAGCCTGCTGGAGGACTGCGGGGTGGGTGGAGCCACAGCCCACGTTGATCTTGGAGCCGTCGGGCTCCGCGTGCAGCGCCACCACACTGGCCCCCAGGGCCTCCCACAGCCGGGGAGCCAGTCGGTACGCGGCTCCGAACGCGCAGTCCACCACCACCCGCAGCCCCCGGACGGGCGGACCGTAGCGCAGGAGGTGGCGCAGGTACAGCTCCTGGGCTTCCGGAAAGTCCTCCACTTCTCCCACGTCCACCCCGGTAGGCCGCGGGCCGTCGTGCGCCAGCACGGCCTCCACCCTCGCCTCCACCGAGTCCGGGAGCTTACGGCCGTCCGGCCCGAAGAACTTGATCCCGTTGTCCTCGATGGGGTTGTGTGAGGCGGAAACCACCACTCCTGCGTTGGCCCGAACCTCCCCGACCAGGTAGGCTACCGCCGGAGTCGGCAGGATCCCTGCCCGCAGCACGCGAGCTCCGGCGGAGCACAGGCCAGCCACCAGGGCGCCTTCCAGCATAGGTCCGGACACGCGGGTGTCCCGGCCCAGCAGAAAGGTCCCGCCGCCCAGGACCCGAGCCGCGGCACGGCCCACCGCCAGCGCGAGCTCCGGCCTGAGGGTGTCGTTGGCGACCCCGCGTATCCCGTCTGTCCCGAACAACTTTCCGTGGCTGGTGGGCAGACCGCTCGGGACCCCGGCGTCGCTGGATGCGGTCTGTGCGATCTCTGGACGGTCCAGGGCCTCCTCCCTCCTACCTGCGGGTCGCACGGGCTGAAACTTCGGGCGGGTCCACCCACGCCACCACCAGGCCCTCGGGCACGCTCACCCGCACGGGAAGCCGCCCGGCCGCCGGCGGCTGAGGCGGCACGGTCACGAAGGCCTCCACCTGGTCCGGCTGCAGGCGTTCCACGGCTTCCTTGGGACCTACCACGGCCACGCGCACCGTGGCCGGCTCCACCCGCACCTCGACGCCGGGTTCTGCGCGCACCGTGAGCGCCACCTCCAGCTCCCGGGAGACGGGGGTGGGCAGCACCACCACCCGCACCGAAACCGTAGGGCCGCTATCCGACCGGACCCGGGGCGGAAGGCGGAGCCGCACGGTGCGCCGGACCTCTCCTTCGACGGCACTCACGTCTACAGGCTCCGTGAGCAGCAACGACGCGTTCAGCACCGCCTCTTGCGGCCCGCGGATCGTGACCACGGCAGGACTGGCCTCCAGCAGGGCCACCGAAAGCCCTGGCCTGGGGCGTCCGGTGATGGTGGGCACCACCGGCACGGCTCTGGCCAGGGCGCCCTCCCCTACCGGCAAGCTGACCTGGACGTTCGGGGGCTGCGAGGTCACCCCCTGGAGCTCTGCGCCGTTCTGGTCCTCCACCCGCACGCGCAGGCTCTGCGTGAGGGAGGTGCGGAGCCCGGTGACGTCCACGGCCACCCACACCCGCTGGACCTGTTGGACCAGCGACCTGGGGCCCTGCACCGTCACCCGGGCCGGCTGTACCGAAGGCTGCCCCAACACCGCCCCGGGTGCGGGCGTTCCCTGGAGCACCACCTCCACGGGCATCTGGCGGCGGGCGACCGCGTCCACGCCCACCACAACCTCTTCCGGCTGCACGCCCAGCAGCCGCAGCCCTTGGGGGGCCCGTACGCGCACCGGGACGCGGTACTCACCCGGCTCGGCGACCTGCGCCAGCTCCACGTACGCCTCCAGACCGTCCGCGTTCAGCTCCGCGACCGCAGACCGGGGTCCCCGGACCCTCACCTCCACCCGCGAGGGCATGGACACCAGAACGAGGCCCGCCGCCAGCCCTCGGGCGCGCAGCTCCACGGTCAGCGCGCGCTCCACCTGCGGGTTGCGGTCCGCAGCCACCATGTACCACAGCGCTACCGCCACCGCCAGCGACAGGACCCGGTACAGGTTCCGCTCCGCCGTCCGCACCGCGCCACCCTCACCCCCCGCGCCGCCACGGCCATCCAGGCGCGGGCCGCGCGGGCGTGGGCGCGAACAGCCGCAACAGCTCCGCCCGCAGCTCCTCTTCCCCGAGCCCCCGGCTCAGCGTACCGTCCCGGGCCAGAGACACCGTCCCGGTCTCCTCCGAGACCACCACCGCCACCGCGTCCGTACCCTCCGTGATACCCACCGCGGCCCGGTGCCGGGTGCCCAGGGCCCGGCTCAGCAAGGGACTCTCGCTGAGGGGCAGCACGCAGCCCGCGGCCAGGACCCGGTTGCCGCGCACGATCACCGCCCCGTCGTGCATGGGGGTGTTGGGCTGGAAGATGTTCAGCAACAGAGGGACGCTGAGCAGGGCGTCCAGGCGGATCCCCGTCTCCGCGAAGTCCGCCAGCCCCGTCCGCCGCTCCAGCACGATCAGGGCCCCGTACCGGCGCTCCGCCAGCACCCGGGCGGCGCGGGCCACGTCGTGGGCCAGCCGGAGGGCCACCTCCCGCTCCAGGGCGCTGGGAGGCCACAGCAACCGGCCCCGGCCGATCTGCTCCAGGATCCTCCGCAGCTCCGGCTGGAACAGCACCAGCAGGGCCACCGGGATGATGGCACCCAGGTAGCCCAGGATGGCCTGCAGGGTGTGCAGCCCGAGGGCGCTGGCCGCCGCGTACACCACGAACAGGACCCCCATACCCTGGACCAGCTGCACCGCCCGTGTCCCCCGGATCAGCAGCATGAGTTGGTAGACCACGAACGCCACGATGGCGATGTCAATGAGGTCGTTGGGCCGGACCACCACGGGCAGCGACACCGACTCGCCTCCTGCTCAAACAACCCCAGCCACGGCCGACACGGGTCCGGGGATCGGGGGCCTTCCTCGACAGGTCACCCCTCCCGCGGAAAACGTCCCCTTTAGAGAACGAGGGCCAAGACCGCTTTCTGCGCGTGCAGGCGGTTTTCCGCCTGGTCTAGCACCGCGGACTGCGGCCCGTCCAGGACCTCGTCCGTGATCTCCTCGCCCCGGTGAGCCGGAAGGCAGTGGAGCACCACCGCCTGGGGATCCGCCCTGTCCAGCAACTGGCGGTTCACCTGAAACCCCTGGAAGGCGCGGCGCCGCTCCTCCCGTTGGGCCTCCTGGCCCATGCTGGCCCACACGTCCGTGTACACCACGTGCGCCCCGGCCACCGCCTCGTGGGGGTCCGTGAGGACCTGGACGGACGCACCCCACCGCCGTGCCTCCGCCTGAGCCTCGGCCACCACGTCGGGGTCCGGGGCGTAGCCGGGCGGGGTGGCCACCGCCACCGAAAGACCCACGCGGGAAGCCGCCAGCAGGAACGAGTGACACACGTTGTTCCCGTCGCCCACCCACGCGGCACGGATCCCCGAAAACCCGCCGAAGCGCTCCTCCAGGGTCAACAGGTCGCCCAGGGCCTGGCAGGGGTGCTCGAAATCCGACAGCGCGTTGATCACGGGCACCGCCGCCGCCTCGGCCAGCTCCACCAGGGCCGCGTGCCGGTTGACCCGGGCTACGATGCCGTCGACCCAACGGGACAGGTTGCGGGCCACGTCCGGTACGGTCTCCCGGACCCCCAGCTGTACGTCCTGAGGGGCCAGGTAGACCGAGTAGCCGCCCAGCTGCCGCACGCCCACCTCGAAGGTGACCCGCGTGCGCAGGGAAGGCTTCTCGAACAGCAGCGCTACGGCCTTACCTGTCAGGACCTCGTGACGGATCCCCGCCCGGTGTTCGCGTTTGAGGTGGTGGGCCAGGTCCAGCACCTGGCGGACCTCCTGCGGGGACAGGTCCCGTACGCTCAGCAGGTGGCGTCCTCGAAGCGTCCGCCCCATACGGCCTCCCGACCACGGCGTGGTGGAGGAGTTCTGCACCGCCGACCGTCAGTCCTGTGGTGACTAGCCCGTGGTCTGCAGGCCGGCGGCGATCCCGTTGACGGTCCGCTGCACCAGCTCCGCGACCATCGGGTCGTCCGGCCGCGCCCGGCGTTCCCGCAGCAGCCGGACCTGCAGGTAGCTCATGGGGTCCACGTAGGGGTTGCGCAGCCGCACCGACCGCTGCAGGACAGGGGAGTTGTCCAGGAGCTCCCGCTGGCCCGTGACCTCCAGGACCATCCGGACGGTCCGCTCGTACTCGTCCCGGATGCGGCGGTAGATCCGTTCGCGGACCGATTCCTCCTCCACTAGCTGCGCGTACAGGCGCGTCACCTCCAGGTCCGCGGTGCCCAGGCTGATCTGCGCGTTGTCCACCACGGACCGGAAGAACGGCCAGCCCGCGTACATGGCCCGCAGCTCCGTCAGGGCGTGCGGGTCCTCCCGGGCAAAGCCGTCCAGGGCGCTGCCGACTCCGTACCACCCCGGCAGGTTCGCGCGGGTCTGCGTCCAGCTGAACACCCACGGGATGGCCCGCAACTCCTCCACACCTGCCTGGCGGCCCCGGGCCACGGGCCGCGACGCCATGTTCATGCGTCCGATCTCCGCGATGGGGGTGGCCTGCGCGAAGTAGCGCGGGAAGTCCGGGTCGTCCACCAGGGCGCGGTAGGCCCGGCGGCTGCGCTCCGCCAGGTCGTCCAGGATGGCTTCCCACCGCTCCAGCGTCCGCCCGTCCGGCTCCGGGGCAGGGGCCAGGCACGCGCGTATCAGGGCGCTGGTGAGCTGCTCCAGGTGGCGCCGGGCAATCCGGGGGTTGCTGTACCGCGCGGCCAGCACCTCCCCCTGCTCGGTGAGCTTCAACCGGCCGTCCGCGGCCTCCCGGGGCTGCGCCAGGATGGCCCGCTCCGTGGGCCCGCCGCCGCGGCCGATGGCCCCACCCCGCCCGTGGAACAGCCGCACCGCGCAGCCGTGTCGGCGGGCGACCTCCGGCAGCGCCTTCTGCGCGCGGTGCAGCGCCCAGTTGGCCGCCAGGTAACCGCCGTCCTTGTTGCTGTCCGAGTAGCCCAGCATGACCTCCTGCAGGTCCCCCCACGCGCGGACGTGGGCCCGGTAAGGGGGGAGGCGGAGCAGCTGGTCCAGCACGTCCCCGCAGCGCCGCAGCTCGTCGATGCGCTCGAACAGAGGGACCACGTGCAGCTGGCTGGCTACCCCGGCGCCGTCTTTCCGGTACAGGCCCACCTGGGCAGCCAACCACAGAACTTCCAGGACGTCGCTGGCGGACTCCGTGAGGCTCACGATGTACGTCTGGCACGCCTCCGGCCCGAAACGCGCCTGCCAGCGGGGGATGGCGCTGAAAAGTCTCACCACCTCCGCTACCTCGGGGTCCTCCGGGGTCGCCTCCACCGGGCCCGTCTCCAGCAGCCGCGCCAGGAGGCTGACCCGCTCCCGCTCCGGGAGGCTCAGGTAGTCCTCCACGATGCCTGCCCGTCGCAGCAGGTGCGCCACCGTCCGCTCATGCACCCTGCTCTCCTGCCGCAGGTCCAGGGCGGCGAAGTGGAACCCGAAGGTGTGCGCGCGCACCAGGAGGTCCTGCAGCCGTCCCCGGGCGATGCGCCCCCCGCGGTGCGCCTCCAGGCTGCGTCGGACCTGCTCCAGGTCTTCCACGAAACTCCCCGGGGACGCGTAGCCGCCGGTCCCGCCGTCCAGAGCCCGCCGCAGCCGCTCTTCCACCACCCTTAGCTTCCGGCGGTACGGCTCCGTGGCGGGCGGGAACTCCGGGTCAGCCTCCAGCTCCGGAAGCTCCGCCAGGTCCCGCCGCAGGGAGGTGGCCAGCTCCTCGGAGACGCGCGTGCGGCGGGTGGACACGCTCAGCTCCCGGCCCAGCGCTGCCACTTCCTCCAGGTACAGGCGGAGCACGCGCTGTCGGTGCAGCTGCAGGGTCTGCTCGGTCACCTCCACCGTCACGTGGGGGTTCCCGTCCCGGTCCCCGCCCATCCACGAGCCGAACCGAAGGAACGGCCGCACCGCCGGCCGGGCGTCGGGCGCGTAGTGCTCGACCGCTTCCTGCAGGTCCCGGAACAGCACGGGGGCCACCACCCACGCGCTGCGCTCCAGGTAGTACAGGCCTCCGGCCACCTCGTCCAGGGGCGTGGGGCGGCGGGGACGCAGCTCGTCCGTCTGCCACAGCGCGGTAATCTCCGCCAGGAGAGCCTGGGTGGCGCGGCTCCGGGTCTCCGGGGTGGCCTGTGGGTCGTTGAGGGCGGCCAGCAGGTCCGCCACCGCCCGCAGGTGCAGCAGCATCGACGCACGCCGGGCCTCTGTGGGGTGGGCGGTGAACACCGGCCGCAGCTCCAGCCGCTCGAGAACGGAGGCCAGGCGGGCAGGGGACACGCCTTCCGACCGCAGGTGAGCGATCGCCGCGGCCACCGACTCCGGCCGGGGCGCGGGCTGGCCCCGCACCTCCCGCTCCCACAGGGTCCGCAGACGGTGGTGTTCTTCCGCCAGGTTGATGAGGTGGAAGTACAGCGCGAAGGCGCGCACCACCCGGTCCGCATCCGCTGGCTCCAGACCCCAGACCAGGTCCCGCAGGGCCCGCTCGTTTTCCGGAGACGGATCTAGCCTCCGCGCGATGGCCTGGCGCCGGATGCCCTCGACGCGCTCCAGCACAGCTGGCCCCTCCTGCTCCTGCAGCACCTGCCCCAGCAGGCTGCCCAGCAGCCGGACGTCCTCCCGCAGACGCTCGATGGGGACCCGCACGGCGAGTGGTGGACCGGAGTTTTTAGTCAGCAGATTACCCCAAGCGCGGCCCGGCGTCGAGGACGTGGGGCTACAGTCGGGCGCGCCCGGCCAGGAACGCCTCCACGTGACGCCTCGTGGGGAGCGCCGCGGTGGCGCCGAGGCCGGTGGTGGCCAGGGCACCCACCGCGTTGGCGAACCGGGCGGCTTCCTCCAGAGGACGCCCCTCCAGCCACTTCACGGCGAAGGCGGCATCGAAGGCGTCCCCGGCGCCCGTGGAGTCCACCACGTCCACGGGCCACGCGGGTACCGACAGCCGGTCCCCTTCCGCGGTGGCCACGGCACAGCCCTGTTCCGCCCGCTTGAGGACCGCCACCCGCGCCCCGGCGTCGATCACCGCCTGGAGCGTCTGCTGCTCGTCGCAGCCTCCGAACACGTACTCCGCGTCCTCCGTGCTCAGGAAGGCCAGCTCCACCAGCGGCAGGGTCTCCAGGACCAACGCCCGGAAGCGGTCGGGGGGCAGCAGCTTGGGCCGGACGTTGAGGTCGTAACTCACCACCACGCCCTGCCGGCGCGCCCGCTCCATCGCCCAACGCACCGCCTCCCGGGCAGATGCGGAGATGGCCTGGCTGATTCCGCTGGTGTGCAGCAGCCGCGCTCCGTCCAGCGCCTGCACGGGCAATCCATCCCGGGACAGACGGCTGGCCGCGGACCCCGCCCGGTAGTACGTGAACCGACCGCGGCCCTCCCGGTCGTGGGCCAGGAAGTAGATCCCCGTGGGCTCATCCGGCGCCACCTGCACGTAGGCGGTGTCCACCCCCTCGCGCTGCCACATGCGCAGCAGGGACCGACCGAACTCGTCGTCCCCGACCCGCGTGATGTAGGCCACACGGGCGCCCAGGCGTGCCGCGGCGACCGCGAAGTTGGAGGTGTCCCCCCCGAACCCGCGGCGGTAGGTGTCCGCCTCCTCCAGGGAGCCGTCCACCGCGGCGAACTCCACCAGCGCCTCACCCAGGGACACCAGGTCCGCCAACGCCCTCAGCCTCCCGGTCGGACTCCGCGGGCGGACCACCCCATGGCCTGGGAGATCCGCTGGGCGGCCTCCCGCACCAGAGGCCCCAGCTCCCGCCGCGCGCGCTCCAGGGAGATGCTGGCCACCGAACCCGACACGCTGAGCGCCCCCGCCACCCTCCCCCGGTGGTCGAAGATGGCCGCACCCACGCAGCGGATGCCCTCCTCGTTCTCCACGTTGTCGATGGAGAACCCCCGGCTCCGGACCGTGGCCAGTTCCTGGAACAGCCGGCCGGCTTCCGTGATGGTGTTGGGCGTGCGGCGCGCCAGCCCGTGCTGCCGCACGATCTGCTCCACCTGCTCCCGCGGCAGGTACGCCAGCATGGCCTTCCCCAACGCGGTACTGTGGGCAGGCACGATCCGCCCCACCATGGAGGCCATGCGCAGGGGGCCCGGGGACTCCAGCTTCTCCACGTACACCACCCGGCCGCCCTCCAGCACCCCCAGGTGCACCGTCTCCCCTGTCCGGTCCCGCAGCTCCGCCAGCACGGGACGGCCCACGGTCCGCAGCTCCAGCTGTTCCAGGCGCCGCGCCGCCAGCCACAGCACCCCGGAGCCGATGACGAAGGAGCGGCCGTTCTGAGCTGCGAGCCCCTCTGCACAGAGCGTCTGGAGCAGCCGGTACACCGTGGGCCGCGGCAGGCCCACCGCCGCGGCCAGCTCCCCCGCGGACAGAGGCCGGCCCGCCTCCCCCAGGGCGCGCAGGAGCGCCGCGGCCCGCTCCACGGACTGGACGCTGTCCTTGGCCAGTCGCAGTTGAGCCTCGGTCACGGCACCGCCTCCGGGGCCGCAAGCCCCGCCTTCTCCGCCAGCTGCTGCAGCACCGCCACCGCCTCCTCCGGCAGGGGGATCCCCGCCTGCGCGTACTCCAGCTGCCTCCGGTACTCCGGTTCGCCCGGCAGCCACACGCGGTCGAACCCTTCCGCAGGTGGCAGGGCCCGGATGTCCCGCACCAGTCGGTCCACCCGGTCCCGCAGCGTCCGAAGACCGCAGAACGCCTCTGGCCACAGCGCCAGCATGAGGTGCCCCACGCCCTGAGGCCGGTGCAGTTCCTCGTACAGGGGCACGACCTCTGGGCCCGACCGGCCGCCCGTGACCAGACCCGCCAGCACGTCTACCACCAGGGCCAGACCGGAACCCTTGGCCCCGCCGAAAGGGACCAGGGCACCCCGCAGAGCCTGCTGCGGGTCAGTGGTGGGTCGGCCGTCCGGGCCCAGCGCCCACGTGGGCGGGATTCGCTCTCCCCGCACCGCCGCGGCCTGGACCCTGCCGTGCGCCACCTCGCTGGTCGCCATGTCCAGGACGATGGCAGGTTCCTCCCCCGCGGGGATCCCCACGCTCAAGGGGTTGGTCCCCAGGTACCGGGCCCGCGCGCCGTACGGTGCCACCTGGGCGTCCGCGTTGGACAACGCGACGCCCACGGCCCCCTGGGCGATCGCCCGCAGGACGAAGTACGCCAGCATGCCACAGTGGTTGCTGTTCCGCACCCCCACCGCGCCCACGCCGTACCGGCGTGCCCGCTCCACCGCCAGGTCCATGGCCCGGCAGGCGGCTACGACCCCGAACCCACTCCCCGCGTCGCACAGCACCGCGGCCCCCGAGTCCCGCACCACCGCCAGCTGCGCGCCCGGCCGGATCGAGCCGGCCCGCAGCCGGTCCAGGTAGATGCCCGCCCGCACGACCCCGTGGGAGTGCACGCCCCTCAGGTCCGCGCACACCAGGGCGTCGGCCACCACTTCCGCCTCCTCCGCCAGCGCCCCGGCGCTCTCGAGGACCCGTGCCACGAACCGCCGGAGGTCTTCGGGTCTGTAGCGCGACATCAGTCCATCCACGCGCCGCCGTTCACGTCCAAAGTCTCACCCGTGATGAACCCCGACTTGGGGGAGACCAGGAACGCCACCGCCTCCGCCACCTCTTCAGGCCTGCCCAGCCTCCCCACGGGAATCCCCGCGAGGATCTGTGCCCGCCGCTCGGGCGTCCACTGGGCGCTCATCTCGGTCTCGATGGCGTGCGGCGCCACCGCGTTCACCGTGATGCCGAACGGCGCCAGCTCCCGCGCCAGGGTGCGGGTCAAGGCCAGCAGGCCTGCCTTGGACGGCCCGTAGCCGGGCGCGGAGGCGATGTCCCCCATCTTCCCCGCGATGCTGGACACGTTCACGATGCGACCCCACCGGGCCTCCTTCATGTAGGGCACCGCGGCGCGGCAGCAGTAGAAGGCGCCCGTGAGGTTGACGGTCAGGACCTCGTGCCAGTCTTCCAGCCGCATGGTCTCCAGGGTCCCCCGCCGGATGATCCCCGCGTTGTTCACCAGCACGTGCAAGCCACCCAGGGACTCCGCCACCGCCCGGCACATGGCCTCCACCGCCTCCCAGCGGGTGATGTCCGCGGGGACCGCGAGCGCCTCACGGCCCAGAGCCCGGACCTCGGACCCCACGCGCTCGGCCGCCTCCGCGTCCACGTCGTTCACCGCCACCCGAGCGCCCGCCTCTGCCAGCCGCAGGGCGATGGCCCGACCGATCCCGCGGCCTGCCCCCGTCACCAGCGCGGTCCGCCCTTCCAGCTCCACCTCCCTACACCTCCTGGGGGTACAGCAGCGCCTTGATGGCCTGCCCGGACTCCACCGCCTCAAACGCCTCCCGCCACCGGCTCAAGGGGAGCCGGACGTCCAGCAGCGGCGCGGTGCGCACGCGGCCTTCCGCTAGCAGCCGCAGGGCCAGCACCCAGCTGCTGTGGCGGCTGCTGAAGGAGAACTGTACGTCTACGCCCTTGAACAGGGCCACGTCCCACGGGAAGCTCACTTCACCTTTGCCCGTGACCCCCAGCTCGCACACCCGCCCCAGCCGCCGCACCAAGTGTGGTGCCAGGGCCACCGCGGCCGGGGAACCCGAGGTCTCCAGGACCACGTCCGCACCCTGGCCCTCGGTGAGCTCCGCCACCCGGGCCACGGGATCCTCCCGGCCGAGCTCGATGGGAATCCCGCCCAGCTCCTTCGCCGCGGGCAGCCGGCGTTGCGCGCTTCGGGGCGTCCCCACCACGGCCACCCACGCGGCCCCGCACGCCCTGGCCACCTGCAGGCACAGCAGCCCGATGGGCCCGGGCCCCAGGACCACCACCCGCTCCCCTGGCCGGACCGCGGCACGCTCTGCCACCGCGTGTACCGCCACCGCCGTCGGCTCGGTGGCCGCGGCCTCCTCGAAGGAGAGCCCCTCGGGGATCCGGTGGAGGAGCTCTGCGGGCATGACCAGGTACGGCGCGAACGCCCCGTTCCGGCCGATCCCGGGTGCCCGCTTGTCCGGGCAGATCTGGCGGTTTCCGGTCCGGCACAGGAAGCACCGGCCGCAGGCCCCCGTGCTGGTCTCCGACACCACCCGGTCGCCGGGCCGGTATCCCTCCACACCCGGCCCCACCTCCGCCACCACCCCCGCGAACTCGTGCCCCAGGACCACGGGGGGCCAGTACGGGTGCCGGTCGTGGTAGATGTGCACGTCGCTGCCGCACACCGAGGCAGCTTGGACCTCGATGAGGACCTCTCCCGGACCCGGCCGCGGCTCCGGGACCTCCCGCAGCTCCACCAGTCCCTCGCCCCTTCCGGTCTTCACCAGCGCCCGCACCTTTCTCACCCCTTCACCGCACCCGCGGTGAGCCCCTGGACGAACCACCGCTGCAGCGCTAAGTACAGCACGATGCTGGGCAGCCCGCCGATGAGGGCACCCGCCATCAGCTCCGGCCAGTTCACGTAGAACTCCTGTACCGTGCGGGCGATGGCCAGGGTGACGGTGACCATCGACTCGCTGTGGGTCAGGGTGGACACCCAGAGGAGGTCCCCCCACGCCAGCAGGAAGGCGAACAGGGTGGTGGCCACCAGTCCCGGCAACGACAGCGGCAGGACCACACGGAGGAAGATCCCCAGCCACCCGCACCCGTCCACGCGGGCGGCCTCGTCCAGCTCCCGGGGCACGGAGTCGATGAAGCCCTTCATCATCCACGTGGCGAAGGGCAGGCAGATGGTGAGGAAGGCGATCACGAGCCCGGTCCGCGTGTCGTACAGGCCCAGGGCCGACAGCATCCGGAAGTACGGGCCCACCAGCAACACCCCCGGCAGCATCTGGGTGGTGAGGATGAAGCCCATCAGGAAGGTCCCGGCCCGGAGGGGGAAGCGGGAGAACCCGTACGCGGCCAGGGCGCCCACCGCGCTGGACAGCACGGCTGTGCTGAGGGAGATCACGGTGCTGTTGAAGAAGTACAGAGCATAGTTCTTCCGGGTCCACATCACCACGAAGGCGTCCAGGGTGGGCTGGTGTGGCCACCACGTGGACGGGATCCGCAGGGCCTCCTGCTCGGTCTTCAGGGCGGTAACGAGCATCCACCCGAACGGGAACAGGACGTACACGGACAGCAGCAAGAGCGCCGCCGTCGCCAGCACCGTTCCCGCCCTGCGCCGCACGTCACTCCTCCTGCATGATCATGCGCACGTAGGGCAAGCTCACCGCGAGCAGCAGGACGGTCATGGCCACGGCCATCGCCGAGGCGTATTCGAACCGGTAGAACTGGAAGTACTGCTTGAACACCTGAGTGCTGAGGACCTCCGTGAGGGTTCCGGGGCCTCCGCCCGTCATGGCCTGCACGAGGCCGAAGCGCCGGACCTCCCAGATGGTATCCAGGGCCAGGGCCACTACCAGGACCTTCCGTAGCCCTGGCAAGGTCACGAACCGGAACCGGGCCCACGACCCTGCTCCGTCCAAGCTCGCGGCCTCGTACAGGTCCTGGGGGATGCTCTGGAGCCCCGCCAGCAGGATCACCATGACGAAGGGGAAACCCCGCCACACGTTGGCCAGGATCAGGCTCAGGGGAGCCAGGGAGGGGTGAGTGAGCCACTCCAGCGGCTGGTCGACGAGGCGGCCAGCCATCAGCAGGTCGTTCAGCACACCGTACAGGGGGTTGAGGATCCACTTCCACACGATCCCCGCCACCACGTCTGGCACCACCCACGGGAGCAACGCCACCACCCGGAACAGCCCGCGGGCGGGGACGGTGCCCGCCACCGCCAGGGCCGCCCCCAGCCCCAGAAGCAGGTGGGCGGATACGCTGGCCACCACGAACGCCGCCGTCTGCCGCACCACCTGCCAGAACAACGGGTCGGACAGCAGCTGCCCGTAGTGCTGCACTCCCAGCTGTCCCCCCGGCAGCGTCACGCTCAGCCGGAGGGTGGTCAGGGCGGGGTAGACCAGGACCGCTATCAGCAGCACCACCGCGGGGGCCACGAACAGGTAGCCCACGGCGGGCTCCCGGAGCCTCAGGGCCCGCCGTGGGCCGATCCAGCCAGTGGCGGCACGGCTAACGCCGTGCAAGGATCCCCTCCACCCGGGTGTGGGCGTCCAGCAGGGCCCGCTCCCACGGTTTCGCGCCCGTGATGGCCTCCTGGAGGGCGGTGGCGAACGCGTCGAAGATCTCCGGCCACTCCTTCAGCTGGGGCTCCAGGCGGGCGTGCTGCAGCTCCTGAACGATCACCCGGGAGAACTTGTCCATCTTGACGAGGGGCAGGAGGTTCACGTCCTTCCGGGACGAGATCACCCGGTTGTCCTCGAAGAACTTCTTCTCGGTCTCCTTGCTGGTGAGGAACTTGATGAACCTCCACGCGGCCTCCGGGTGGGCGGTGTGCGGGCTCATGATCCAACCCGACAGCCACGCGGCCGTGATACGCCGTCGGCCCGCGGGGACCGGTGCCGCTTCCAGCACCTCCGCGGCGTTGAGCTGCGGGTTGATGGCGTTCACGATGGGGTAGGTCCACCCGGAGCCGATCTTCATGGCGATGCGGCGGTGGGCCATCTGGATGCGCACGTCCTGCGGTCCGAAGGTGGTGACCCCGGGTGGCGTCACCCGGTCCACGGTTGCCAACTCCACGATGAACCGGAACGCCTCCCGGAACTCCGGGGTGTTCATCGCCGAACGCCGGCCGTCGGGGGTCAGGAAGTCCGCCCCGAAGCTCCACACCATGGGCAGGATCCGCAGGGGCAGCCCGGGGTTTTTGGAGGCGGGCATGCTGAACCCCCACTGGTCCACGCGTCCGTCGCCGTCGGTGTCGCGGGTCAGGCGCCTGGCGTAGTCCCGGAATTCCTCCCACGTGCGGGGGGGCCGGTTGGGGTCCAGGCCCGCGGCCCGGAACAGCTCCCGGTTGTAGATCAGCACCATGGACATGTAGTCCCCGGGCATGGCCATGAGGCGCCCCTTATACGTGAGGGACTTGATGGGGAACTCGTACCAGCTCTTGAGGAAGTCAGCACCCTCCTTCTGGACGAAGGGCGTCAGGTCCGCGGCGCATCCGAGTTCGAAGAACATGGCGAGGGAGAAGTTGTGCAGCTTGACCACGTCCGGCATACGCCGGGCCGCGCACTCCGCTTGGTAGCGGGCTTCCTTCTCCCCGTAGGAGATGGGCTCCGGCACGATGCGGATGCCGGGGTTCCGGCTCTCGAAGATGCGGATGGCTTCCCGCAACGACCGGCCCCACACGGTCTCCACCAGGTGCCAGTTGGAGAACCGCAACGTCACCACCTCGCCCGCGCGGATCGCGGGAGCGAGCGTCCACACCAGGGCCGCCACGACGGCGACCGCGGCCAGCCGACCGCCCGAACGCCTCACGCCCCTCACCTCCTGTCCGCTATACGGACATATTGTCCTCTTGGCAAGAACACTATACACCCCCGGGCCCGCTCCGTCCTCCTGCGCTCCGCGGGGTCCGAGGGGGGACTGCCGTGTCCTGCAGGGGCGTCTAAGCCCCGCGCGAAACCCAGCCGGAGAGAACGTGGCGGCGGAGGTGCCGGATGAGAACCGCCGGGAAGGTGTTCGTGGTCACCGGGGCCGGCAGCGGGCTCGGGCGCGCCCTGACCCTGGAGTTGCTGCGGCGCGGGGCCCGGGTGTCGGCGGTGGACAAGCGGCCGCAGGGACTGGAGCAGACACGCGCCGAGGCCGGGGATCTGGCTGAACACCTCAGCCTGCACGCTTTAGACATCACCGACCAGGGACGGGTAAAGACCCTGCCGGACGAGGTGGAGAGGGCTCACGGCCAGGTGGACGCCCTGGTGAACAACGCGGGAGTCATCCAGCCCTTCCTCCCCCTGAAGGATCTGGACGAGGAGGCCATCGAGCGGGTGATGCGGGTGAATTTCTACGGCACCCTCTTCATGACCCGCGCCTTCCTGCCGCGGCTTTTGGCCCGGCCGGAGGCGCACCTGGTGAACGTGGCCAGCATGGGCGGGTTCCTGCCCGTTCCGGGCCAGACCGTGTACGGGGCATCGAAAGCCGCCGTGAAGCTGCTGACGGAGGGCCTGTGGGCGGAGCTGCAGGGCACGCCCGTGCGGGTCACCCTGGTGCTGCCTGGCGCCATGCGCACGGACATCGCCGCGCACTCTGGGGTCGAGGTCCCCAAGGCCGTGGGCCGGGCCCACGTCCCTGTCCTGGAGCCCGCGGACGCCGCGCGGATCGTCCTGGACGCGGTAGAACGGGACGCGTTCCGGGTGCTGGTGGGCCGGGACGCCCGCACCATGGACCTGCTGTACCGCCTGAGCCCCCTTGCCGCGGCGCGGCTCGTTCAGCGGCGGATGGGCTATCTCCTGGCCCGCTGAAAGCCGCCACCGGGATGTGCGTCCCCGGGGTCAGACATCGAGGCCGCGTTCCCGCAGGCCCGCCCGGAACGCCTCGGTGGCCCGGGCTGCCGCCCCGCTCAACAGCCGGGCGTCGGACCCCAGGGCGATGAAGCGGAAGCCCTGGTCCACCCGCGCCAGGGCGTCCTCGGGCCCCGTGCACATCACCCCCGCGGCCTTCCCGTGCCGGCGGGCCGCGTCGAGGACCCGGTCCACCGCGCGGCGGAACTCCTCTGATTCCAGGTCCCGCCACCGCTGCAGGTTCGCCGACAGGTCGTTGGGTCCCACGAACAGGACGTCCACCCCTTCCACCCCTGCGATCTCGTGCACGGACTCCACCGCCTGAAGCGTCTCCACCTGGCAGGCGATGAGCACCTCGCGGTTCCACGTGGAGAAGTACTCCGGCAACGTCGCACCGTAGCCGCTCGCGCGGGTCCCCGCAACGCCCCGAATGCCGTCCGGCGGGTACCGGCAGGCGGCCACCACCCGTCGGGCCTCCTCCGCGCTGCCGACCAGGGGCACCACCACGCCCCACGGGCCCCTGTCCAGGGCACGCTTCAGGACAGGCGCTTCCCCCGAGGGGACCCGCACCAGCGGCACCACGGAGGTTCCCCGCAGGGCCCGCAGCATGTCCTCGAGGGTCTCCCAGCCGATGGGGCTGTGCTCCAGGTCGACCAGCAGCCAGTCCAGCGGCAGCGCTCCCAGGATCTCCGCCACAGAGGGGCTTGGCAGGGTCAGCCAGTAACCTACCGCCACGCCCCCCTCCTGCAGTCGGTGCTTGACGAGATTGTGCAAGGCCCTCACCTCTGGGACGCGTTCGTGGATGGCGCCGCCATCCCTGCGGAGACTTCTACAGGCCCGTCTGAGCTCCCTTCGCCGCGACCGGACCAGTCCGTCACGGAATGTCTGCTTGCACCGGCAGCCGGGCGAGCACACGCAGGAGATCCGCCAGGCCCACGAACTCCACCGTGACGTCTCCGAACCGCTGGACCCAGGGACGGTCCACGTCGCTCGCCACCACGAAGTTGCGGCCGGCGGGGTAGCGACGGCGAAAGGCCAGGAGGTTCCTCGGCTCGAAGGCCGTCGCCTTCCACTTGCACTCCACCGCTACCGGAGCCGACCGGCCGAGGGCCAGGACAAAGTCCACCTCGTGGCCCCGCTTGTCCCGCCAGTAGTGTAGCCGTCGGGTCTGGAGGCGGGCGTGCAGCTCGTTGAGCACATAGTGTTCCCACAGCCAACCCAGGTCTTCCTCGCGCAGCTCCGACCAGCCGCGGAAGTGGAGGACGAAGCCTGTGTCGAAGCCATAGACCTTCGGGGCGGCCACGATCTCGGTGGCCGCCCGCCGGGAAAAGGGCCGGACCCGGTGGGCCACGTAGGTGGCCTCTAGAACGGCCAGATAGTTCCGGATCGTGGTGTGGCTCACGCCGCACTCCCGCGCGTAGCGACTGGCCTCGAACAGGCTGCCGCTGCAGGCGAGCAGCGGCTCCACGAACTGCAGAAAGGAATCCCGGCGCTCCAGCCGGAAGAGCTCCTGCAGATCCTTCGCCCAGTAGGCGTCCATCCAGTCCTGGTAGGAGGTACCCTCGAAAAGTGTGGAAAAGCGAGGGCGGTGTACCCTCCTCCTAGAGGAAAAACCTGGGCTGGAAGGCCCGGAAAGGAGGAGAGCCACCGCCATGCACCAGCGGACCACGTCAAGGAGCTTGACGTCAAGCCCCACCTGGGAGGGGCTGCACCCATGAGCTCCGGGAGGCGATCCAGAAGCTGCTCCAGGCGGCTCTGGAGGCCGAGGTGAGTGAGCTGCTGGGCCGGGTGAAGTACCAGCGGCGGGCGACCGTGGACGGGCCGGCCGGGTAATGGCGCGGCTACGGGAGGCCCCGGAAGTTGCTGACCCCTGTGGGGAGTGTGACCCTGCGGCGGCCGCGGGTACGGGGCCTGGAGGAGTAGAGTCGCAGCCGGATCCTCCCCCTGTTCGCCCGGCGCACCAAGGCAGTCTCGGAGCTGCTGCCGGAGCTGTACCTGCACGAATTGAGCGGAGGGGGACTTCGACCTGGCCCTGCGGGGGCTTTTGGGCGAGGAGGCGCCGCTTTCCGCCCGCACCGTGGCGCGCCTGAAGGAGCGGTGGCAGGGGGAGTGGGAGGCCTGGCGGACGCGGCGGCTGGAGGGGCTGCAGGTGGTGTACCTGTGGGTGGACGGGGTGTACGTGAAGGCGGGGCTACCAGAGGGAGCGGGCGGCCTTGCTGGTGGCCATAGCGGGCTTGGTGGACGGCCGCAAGGAGGTGGTGGCGGTCGTACCGGGCTACCGGGAGTCCGTGGAGAGCTGGTCAGAGGTGCTCC
>JAVKKH010000012.1 GCA_031296405.1 Candidatus Tepidifontimicrobium thermophilum | reverse complement strand
TCAAGGTGGGGGAGACGGTACAGGCGGCGGTGTACGACTTCCGGTTCGGCCGGTCTGTCTACAGCTACCTCTCCGCGGTCAACCCGGACGGCCTCCTCCGTTTGTCGCCCGGACTCGTGCTGACCCTCTGGCGCATCCGGGCCGCCATCGAGGACGGCTACGCTGACTACGACCTCCTGCGCGGTGACGAGCCGTACAAGGAATCCCTAGGCGCGCAGCCTTACCGTACGTCCACTTACCTGGTCGGCCGCCCCGGACGCGGCCCGTAACCCCGCACCACCGGCCATCGCAGGCACTTGCGCACGGTGTTCCGGGGAGACCCCTTCCGGCGAGCGATCTCCCGAATTGACAGCCCTGAGGTGTGCAGCCGCATAATCTCCGTCACAGACCCACCTCGCAACATCGACCGACCCTCACTGCCTGCCAGGAATAGGTTTCGGTTCGGCGAGGTGGGTCAGAATTCTTCCGGCCGTACTGGGTCAGCTTGCATCCGGCCCGGACAGCAGGGCCTCGACGCTACCCGGAGGCGTGGGGGTGGTGCTGGAGAGGGTCCACGCGTACGGAGGCGGCCGTGAGGTGGACCTCGGCTGGTGGGTGGAGGTGGCGGTGCGAGACGGCCCGGTGGCCCGGCGGCGACTGGCCTCCACCCTGACGCGCCTGGGGCTGGACCCTCGGAGCGCGGTCGCCCAAGGGCTCCCCGAGGTAGCGGGGCGGACCCTGGAAGGGGCCACCAGGCGCTGCGTCGAACCCCCGCGTTCAAACCCCCGCAGGAGGAGGCCATGAGGGACCTAGTTAAGGTGGTGCTGCCCGAGAGCGAGCTGCCGAAGGCCTGGTACAACATCCTGGCGGACCTGCCCGCCCCTCCTCCACCGCCCCTCCACCCCGGAACCAAGCAGCCGGTGGGCCCCGCGGACCTGGAGCCGCTGTTCCCGCGGGAGATCATCCTGCAGGAGGTGAGCACCGAACGGTGGATCGAGATCCCGGAGCCGGTGCGTGAGGTGTACCGCCTGTGGAGGCCTACACCCCTGATCCGGGCCCGGCGGCTGGAGGCGGCCCTGCAGACGCCCGCCCGGATCTACTACAAGTACGAGGGCACCAGCCCCGCGGGCAGCCACAAGCCCAACACCGCGGTGGCGCAGGCCTTCTACAACCAGCAGGCGGGCGTGCGCCGCCTGACCACGGAGACCGGGGCAGGGCAGTGGGGCTCGGCCCTGGCCATGGCCTGCCGGATGTTCGGGCTGGAGTGCACGGTGTACATGGTGCGGGTCAGCTACGAGCAGAAGCCCTACCGCAGAGTGCTCATGGAGACGTGGGGCGCGGAGGTGGTGCCCAGCCCGAGTGACCGGACCCGGGCGGGCCGGGCCATCCGGGAACAAGAACCGGACTCGCCCGGGAGCCTGGGGATCGCCATCAGCGAGGCTGTGGAGGACGCGGCGACCCACGACGACACCAAGTACTCCCTGGGCAGCGTCCTGAACCACGTGCTGCTGCACCAGACGGTCATCGGCCTGGAGGCCAAGCGGCAGATGGAGCTGTTTGACGACTACCCCGACGTGGTGATCGGCTGCATCGGGGGCGGGAGCAACTTCGCAGGCCTGAGCTTCCCCTTCCTGCAGGACAAGCTGCGGGGCCGGGACCTGCGGGTGGTGGCGGTGGAGCCCACCGCGTGTCCCACCCTCACCCGGGGACGTTACCTCTACGACTTCGGGGACACCGCCCGCATGACCCCGCTGGTGAAGATGTACACCCTGGGACACACCTTCATCCCGCCCCGGATCCACGCGGGCGGGCTTCGCTACCACGGAGACGCGCCCACGGTCTGCCTGCTGTACGACCAGGGCTACATCGAGGCGGTGGCCTACCCGCAGAACGCGGTGTTCGAGGCCGCGGTGACCTTCGCGCGCACGGAGGGGATCCCGCCGGCCCCGGAGAGCGCACACGCGGTGCGCCGGGCCATCGACGAGGCCCTGGCGTGCCGGGAGTCGGGGGAGTCGAAGGCCATCTTGTTCAACCTGTCCGGGCACGGGCACTTCGACCTCGCCGCATACGAGGAGTACCTCGCCGGGCGGCTGCCGGACTTCGACTACCCGGAGGCGGAGATCCACAGGGCCCTGGAACGGCTGGAGGAGCTACAACCCGCGTAGCCGGTCACGCCTCGGCCAGCGGAAAGCTCAACAGGCGATCTACCCGCAGGCTGAGCCGGTCGAGGATCTCCGTGGCCCGGTCCCGGCACTCCTCCGGGACCACGAGGTGGAACTCCCCGCCGCAGCTGTCCGCGTATGCCCGGAACAGCTGCCACTGGCGGGCGGTCTCCTCCAGGTCCAGGGTGTCGCAGGTCTCCACCTCTACCACCAGCAGTCGGTTGGCGGGGTCGCGACCCGTGAGGTCGGGCCGCGAGGGGGAAAACCCCGGGAGGTGGAGGGAGCGGGGCGGCCGCTCGCCCGGGAGGTCTGCGAAGATACGGGTGTAGCCGGAGGCGGCGTACTGGCTCCGGGCTGCCCGGACCAGCCGCACGTGACGCTGGAAGGAAGCGAGCCTGCGATGCGCCACGGCTCCAGCTTGCCACGGCGGCCGGCCCCCGCCAACGGAGCCGGTCCCGTGCTATGGTTTCCGGGGAGGTAGCCGGTGTCCACGCACGACATCGCGAAGACCGAACGCACGGAGATGTACCTGAAGGCGGTGTTCGCCCTGCAGCACACCGCCCCGCCGGCCACGGTCTCGAAGGTGGCCGAGTTCATGGGCGTTTCCGTGCCCTCCGCCTCCGAGATGCTCAAGCGGCTGGAGCAGCAGGGGTACGTGTGCAGCACGGACGAGGGGGTGGGGCTGACGGCTGCCGGCCGGGACGTGGCGGTGCGCGTGGTGCGGCGGCTCAGGCTGGCAGAACGCCTGCTCACGGACGTGCTGGGTCTTGAGCTGGAGCGGGTCTACGAGGAGGCGTGCAAGCTGGAACACGTCATCAGCCCCGAGGTGGAGGCCCGGTTGGAGCACGTCCTGGGCTCGCCCGAGCGGTGCCCGCACGGACTCCCCATCCCGCGCCCGGACGGTTCGGTCAGCCCGTTACCCGAGGAAACCCTGGCAGATCTGGGGGAAGGGCAGACGGGGGTGGTCTGCGCGATCCCCGAAGAGGACCCCCAGCTGGTGGCTTACCTGCGGTCCCTCCACCTGGTGCCGAACGCCCGTGTGCGGGTACTGGAGGTGGCGCCCTTCAACGGACCGATCTTCTTCGAAGCGGACGGATTCCGGCACGCCGTCGGACGGGAGGCCGCAGGACGCGTGCGCGTCCAGCCCCACCCAGCCCCGCCAGAGCTGGAAGGTTAGGCTTGACAATCAAGAGGGCTTAGAATAGCCTAATGCCGCAATCTTGACCTCTCAAGTCAACAACCGCGCACGGAGGTGGCCGCACGATGCCAGCACGTCCCGCTGCCTTCTGGCCCCTACTGGCCTTGGTGGTTGCCTTTCTCGCTTTCCCCCAGCCCCGGGCTTCCGGGCAGGCCCGGGAGCTCAACCTGTACAACGGCCGGCACTACGACACTGACGAGGCCATTTACGAGGAGTTCACCCGCAGGACCGGGGTACGCGTGAACCTCGTCCAAGGAGACGCGGACCAGCTCATCGAGCGGATCCGGGCGGAAGGCTCCAACAGTCCCGCGGACGTGCTGGTGACGGTGGACGCCGGGCGCCTGTACCGGGCCCAGCAGCTGGGCTTGTGCCACCGCGTGGACTCGCCCGTGCTGAACGCCAGGATCCCCGCACACCTGCGCGACCCGCAGGGGTACTGGTTCGGGTTCACCAAGCGCTTTCGGGTCATCGCGTACTCTCGGGCCCGGGTCGACCGGGCGAGCCTGTCCACCTACGAGGACCTGGCGTCTGTGCGCTGGCGGGGCAAGGTGCTCGTGCGCAGCTCCAGCCACGTGTACAACCAGTCCCTGGTCGGCGCCCTCATCGCCTGGCACGGCGAGGCCTTCGTGGCCCGGTGGGCCCGAGGGATGGTGGCCAACTTCGCGCGCCCGCCGCAGGGGGGAGACACCGACCAGCTGCGCGCCCTGGCCGCGGGGGAGGGCGACGTGGCCCTGGTGAACCACTACTACTACCTGCGGCTGCTGAACTCGTCCAACTCTGCTGACCGTGTAGTGGCGCAGCGGGTAGGGCTGTTCTTCCCCAACCAGGGCCCCGAGGACCGCGGGGTCCACGTGAACCTGAGCGGCGCGTGCGTGGTCGCTACCTCCCGGAACCGCCAGGCCGCGGTGGCCTTCCTGGAGTTTTTGAGTTCGGACTTCGCGCAGGAAGTGTTCAGCAAGGGCAACTTCGAATTCCCCGCGGTACGGGGGATCCGCAACCCCATGGCCGCCATCGCGCCCGCCAACCTCCGGGAGGACACGCTGAACGCCGCCACCTACGCGGCCAACGGCGGCAGGGCCCTGCACCTCATGGTGGCCGCGGGCTGGAGGTGAAGGGCCGTCGGTGACGCCTGGCAGCAGGGCCGCGGGTACGGGCAGTGCTGCGGTGACCCGGGTCCGGCGGCGGACCTGGCACGGGCTTCTGCCCGCCGCCGGCCTCAGTGTGGCCGGCGCTCTGTCCCTGCCTGTGCTCACCGTGGCCGCCAGCGTGTTCTTCCCGTCCGAGGCCGCGTGGGCGGAGTTCGTCCGGCTGGTCCTGCCCCGTTACGTCCGCAACACCGTGTGGCTTCTCCTGGGGGTGGCTGTGGGGACCTTGGGGGTGGGCGTGGGCGCGGCCTGGCTGGTCACCGCGTACCGTTTCCCCGGCCGCCGGTTGTGCCAGGCGCTGTTGCTGCTCCCCCTGGCGGTGCCCGCCTACCTGGTGGCGTACACCTACGCGGACCTGTTGCAGTACTCCGGCCCGATACAGTCCGCGCTGCGGGGCTGGTTGGGCTGGACCCGGGGGTACCCGTTTCCGGAGATCCGCTCCCTCGGTGGCGCGGTGTTCGTCCTCAGCTTCGTCCTTTACCCGTACGTGTACCTGCTGACCCGCGCGGCGCTGCTGGAGCAGTCCCCGGTGGTGTGGGAGGTGAGCCGGACCCTGGGCCACGGGCCGTGGAGCACCTTCTTCCGGGTCGCTCTCCCCGTAGCACGGCCCGGGATCGCCGCGGGGCTGAGCCTCGTGGCGATGGAGGTGCTGGCGGACTTCGGCACGGTCAAGTACTTCGAGCTGGACACCTTCGCCACGGGGATCTACCTGGTGTGGTTCAGTTTCGGGTCGGTACTGGGGGCGGCAAAACTGGCGGTGTGGCTGATGGGGTTCGTGCTGGCGGTGGTGGCCGCAGAACGGCTTTCCCGGGGCCGGAAGCGGTACCACCGGCCGGCAGGCCCGGTGCGCGAAGCGCGACCCCAGCAACTCACGGGGCCGCGGGCTGCTCTGGCGCTGGTGGCGTGCCTGGTCCCTCCGGCCTTGGGGTTCGGGATTCCCGGGGGGTACCTCGGGTGGATGGCCTGGGTGGGCGGGGATCCCCTGTGGGGTCGGGCGTTCCTCCGCTTGGCGGGCAACACGTTCGTCCTGGCCGCCACCGCGGCCGGCGCGGCGGTGCTGCTGTCGGCCCTGCTGGCCTACGGGCTGCGCCTTGCCCCTACCCCGGTGATGCGTCTGGCGGCCCGAGTGGTGTCCCTGGGTTACGCGGTGCCGGGCGTGGTGGTCGCGGTGGGCGTACTGGTGCCCCTCGGGTGGCTGGACAACACCGTGGACGCGTACTTCCGGCGGTGGTGGGGAGTCCCCACGGGGCTGGTCCTGACCGGCACCACCTTCACCCTCGTGTACGCGTACCTGGTGCGGTTCCTGGCTGCTGCCCTGAGCACCGTGGAGGCAGGGCTAAGCCGCATCGGGCCGACCCTGGAAGGGGCCGCCAGGACTCTGGGGCACGGACCCGGAAGCGTCCTGTTGCGGGTACACGCCCCCCTCATGCGGGGAAGTATCTTCACCGCGGCCCTGCTGGTGTTCGTGGACGCACTCAAGGAGCTCCCGGCCACTCTGGTTTTGCGTCCCCTCAACTTCGACACCCTGGCCGTCCGGCTTTACCTCCTGGCCAGCGACGAGCGGCTCATGCAAGCTTCCACCTCCGGGCTTTGCATCCTGGCGGTAGGGTTGGTGCCCGTCCTGTGGCTGGACCGGGCGGTGCACCGGTCCCGGGCGGAGGCCCCTGCGGGGCTGGCTTCGGCTGACCCATCGGGTCCAGATCGGATTGACCGGGGTAGCGGGATTCGCCTAGCCTAAACCGGGTACGGGAGGACTGCCCATGGTCGCGCACGCGAGGGAAACGGAACGTACCCCGGAAGCCTGGGTGCGGCTGGTGGGCGTGTCCAAGCGTTTCGGGACCGTCCAGGCGCTGTCGGGCCTGACCCTGTCCGTGCAGTCCGGAGAGATCCTGGTGTTGTTGGGGCCCAGCGGGTGCGGGAAGACCACGGCGCTGCGGATCGTGGCGGGTCTCGAGCACCCGGACGAGGGCTGGGTGGAGCTGGCTGGCCAGGTGGTGGCAGGACCGCGCTGGGTTCCGCCGGAAGCGCGCGGCGTGGGCATGGTCTTCCAGGAGCCCTCCCTGTTCCCGCACCTCACCGTGCTCCAGAACGTCGCGTTCGGGCTGCGCGGCATGTCCCGGGCCGAGCAGCTCCGGCGGGCGCACGAGGTCCTGGACCGGGTGGGTGCGGCAGAGCTGGCGGGCCGGTTCCCCCACGAGCTGTCGGGAGGAGAGCAGCAGCGCGTGGCCCTGGCCAGGGCGCTGGCGCCGAGGCCCTCGGTGGTGCTGCTGGACGAACCCCTGAGCAGCCTGGACCCGGAGCTGCGGCGGCGCATGCGGGAGGAGCTAAGACGTCTGCTCAAGGTGGAGGGGAGTACTGCCATCGTGGTGACCCACGACCAGGAGGAGGCGTTCGCGCTGGCGGATCGCATTGGCGTGCTGAGCCGGGGGCGGCTGTGGCAGGTGGGACCTCCGGAGGAGATCTACCACGCGCCCGCGTGCCGGTTCGTGGCGGACTTCGTGGGCGAGGCGGACTTCCTTCCCGGCCGCGTCCGCGACCACGTGGCCCGCACCGAACTCGGGGACTTCCCCTGCAACGGGCTCCCGGAAGGCGCGTTGGTGGAGGTGATGCTGCGGCCTGCGGACCTGGCCGTGGAGCCCGATGTGGACGGACCCGCGGTGGTAGTCGGCCGACGTTTCCGCGGCCCGGAGACGCTGTACGAGGTCCGCCTGGCGTCGGGCCGCGTGGTCAGGTGTCGGGTCGCTGGCGAGGCTGCCCTCAGGCCCGGTGCCCGGGTCCGGGTGCGGGCTACCACCGCGCGGGTCGTGGTGTTCCCCGCGGAGGCAGGTGAGGCAGGCTAGGCCGGGCCCGCACTCCCGCCTGCGTTGGTTCCACAGGAAGGTGCAGTGCCGCTTATCCGCGGTGCGCCCGCAGCTCCCGGCGGAGCCGCCACAGCTCCACGAACGCGCGCGCCACCACGTCCAGCCGGCCGCCGCTCTGACGCCCCCACCGTCGCGGGTAGTGGGGCACCCCCACCTCCACCACGCGAGCGCCGCGGGCAGCAGCCCGGCACAGCAGCTCCGTGCTGAGGAACGCGCCGGTGGCCCGCAGGGGCAGGTCCTCGACGACTTCCTTCCGCAGGAGCTTGAAAGCGCAGTCCACGTCCCGCACCCGGAGGCCGAACCACGCCCGCACCAGGAGGTTCCACAGCCACCCGAACAGCCTTCGGTGCGGGGGGTCCCGGCGTCGGAGCCGGTAGCCCACCACCAGGTCCGCGGAGGCGGCGTGGGGCAGCAAACGCAACAGGTCTCGGGGGTCGAACTGGCCGTCCCCGTCGGTGAAGAAGATCCACGGGTAGCGGGAGGCAGCGAAGCCGGTTCGCAGGGCCGCGCCGTAGCCGAGGTTGCGGGGGTGGCTTGTTAGCCGGACCCGGGGGTCCTGTTGCGCCAGGCGGCGGCTCAGCTCCGCGGTGCGGTCCGTGCTCCCGTCGTCCACCACGATGACCTCGAAGGGCACCCCGAGGCCCTCGAGGGTGCTCACCACCGCCTGTACCACGCGTTCCACGTTGCCCTCCTCGTTGTGGCACGGGACGAACGCGCTGACCCCTCCGGATATGGCTTCTGTAAGGTCCTGGCGGGGACTCACGCGCTGCTGCTCACCAGCACCAGTCCCAGGATGATGGCGGCAACCCCTGCCACCCGCACCGCAGGGATCGTCTCGCCGAACAGGTAAGCCGAAGCCAGCAGTACGATCACGTACCCCAGCGACAGGAGCGGGTAGGCCAGACTGAGCGGGGCGCGGGACAGGACCACGATCCACAGCACGCTGGCCACCCCGTACAGGGCGAAGCCGGCAAGGATGTGGGGGCTGGTGACGATCCGCCACAGGAGCAGGCCCACCTCGGAGGCGGGCCCTACCCGCAGGGCTCCCATCTTCAGCAACACCTGGCCCGCGGCCCCCAGGAGGACGGAGATCAGGATCAGCAACAGCGTCATGGGCTCCCCCGTCTCGTTGGTGTGCCAAATCGCTAGACCCAAGAACGGACCAGCGTCCACCACCGCAACCAGGTGGCCGGGACCGGGTACGCGGTCAGGACCGGCAGCTGGTACAGGAACACCAAGGCGGCCGCCGTCCAGTACCCACGGATCCACCGCGCCAGCGGGCCCCGCGCCGACTCCAGGCCCGCAGCCAGGGCCAGGTACCCGAACGGCAGCACCGGAGTGAAATGGTACACGAAAAGCAACCGTCCCACGAACGCGTACGGCAGGTAACTCAGGGCAAACCCGACCGCCGCGAAGGCCAGGGGAGGTGAGTTCCGCACCTGCCGGAGTGCGGCGACGACCGCGGGCAGCACGGCCCACCAGATCACGGGGTTGCCCACCGCGAAGATCCCCTTCATCCAGCCGCTGGAGGCTTCGTAGTAGTACCACATGGGCCGCAGCAGCAGGGGCCAGGACCACCACGGACTGGCGTAGGGGTGAGTGGCCTGTAGGGTCGCGTGGTAGCGGTACATGTTGACGTGCAGGCGCGCCAGGTCGGCCAGGTTTTCCCCCCGCGCCACGTGCGGGACGTAACTGGCCGCGTAGACGGCCAGGGGCACAACGAGCAGGCTCGCGGCTACGGCCCACCCCGGCCAGCGCCGGCCAACGCCCGGCCCCGCCAGCGCCACCAGGAAACCCAGCGCTGCCAGGCTGGCGAGACCGGTCCACTTGGTGGCACACGCCGCGCCTGCGGCACCTCCTGCGGCCGCCAGGTACCCCCACCGCCCGGTGCGCACCGCAGCCCACGCGAGGGCGTAGGCCAGCACGCTGAAGGTCGCGAGGAAAACTTCGGGTTTGGCGATTCGGGACTCCACCACCCAGATGGAGTCCAGCGTACCCAAAGCGGCTACCGCGAGGCCCGACGACGGCCGGCCTGTGGCGAGGGTCCCGAAGACGTACAGGGCGGGGATCATCAGGGTCCCGAACACCGCGGGCACCACCCGCCAGCCCCACGGGTCAAACCCCGCCGCGCGGATGCCCACCGCCACCAGCAGCTTGGACAGGGGAGGGTGCGTCCACTCGTAGATGGGCTGGCCGGTGAGGTACTCGTGCGCGGTGCGGGCGTAGTAGATCTCGTCGAAGACCTGCTTCGGTGGGTCCCCCAGCCGCCAGAACCGGACCCCCGCGGAGAGCAGCACCAGGGCCAGCAGCCACCATCCGGGACGACGCGCCATCGACTGCATGGTACGCCCGGGCGTTTGACAGCGCCAACGTGGCGTGCTACGTTGCCCGCAAAGGTCGCGGGGCCGAGTCTGGTCCGCTCGGGGTTCGGACGTGTGCGCGGGTCTTTCAGGCCCCGGCCAATCCCAGCTGCCGGGGCCCGGTGGCCACAAGGAAAGGAGGTGGTGCGCCGTTGAGTAGACATCGCACCCCCACCCACCTGGAGGAGGAGGGGTAATAGAGAAGTTGGGAGTCCCGGCGGTGGGCCGGGACTCCTGGTTTTTGGCAAGGTTCCAACCCCTGGGCCGCGCCGCGGGCCCTGCGGTATACTCGGCGTGGGGCGGCGTAGCTCAGTTGGTTAGAGCACGCGGTTCATACCCGCGGTGTCGGGGGTTCGAAGCCCTCCGCCGCCACCACCGAGGCGAGGCAGTTGTCCACCCGCGCGCGACCGCACACCGCCGGGCCGGCCGTGGCCGGAGTCCGAGACCCCCTCCTGAGGACCGTGCAGCGTACCGTGGAGGAGTACGGTCTGCTGCCGGCGGGGACCCACGTGCTGGCCGCATGTTCCGGGGGCGCGGATTCCGTCGCCCTGGTGCGCCTGTTGAGCCGGCTGAGCGCACAGGGGCGGTGGAGGCTCAGCGTGGGGCACGTGCACCACGGGCTGCGGACCTCCGCGGACTCGGACGCGGCCCTTGTCGCAGAGCTGGCCCGGCGCCTGCAGCTGCCCTTCTTCCTGCGCCGTCTGGAGGGGCTGGGCGGGGCGAACCTCGAGGCGCGTGCCCGGGCGGCCCGCTACGCGGCTCTGGCGGAGATGGCCCGCGAGGCAGGTGCACAGGCGGTGGCGACGGGGCACACCCTCGACGACCAGGCGGAGACCGTTCTGCTGCGCCTGCTCAGGGGAACCGGGGTGGCCGGGCTGTCGGGCATCCGGCCCATCCGGCCCCTGGCGCCCGGGATCACCGTGGTCCGTCCCCTCCTGCGGTGCCGGCGGCAGGCCCTGCGGGACTTCCTGAGCCAGGAAGGTGAGGCGTGGAGGGAGGACGAGACCAACGTCGACCCGCGTTACGCCCGCAACCGCGTCCGGACGCGGCTGATGCCGATCCTGGTGGCGGAGAACCCGCGTCTCCCGGAGGCTCTGGCCCACCTGGCGGAGGTGGTGCGGGAGGAGGAGGCGGTGTGGGCGGAGTGGGTCGGCCAGACGTTGCGGCGTATTGCGCGGCCCGCGGAAGGTGGCTGGACGGCGCCGCTGCAGGAGTTCTTGGACCTGCCCGTAGGGCTGCAGCGTCGGGTCCTGCGGGAGCTGGCGGGAAACCTCCCGACGGTTTCCTTCGTTCACGTGGAGGAGGCACGGCGGTTGCTTCGGAGCGGCCGGGCGGGTCAGGAGCTGGTGCTGCCGGGAGGCGCACGGGTGCGGCGGGGGTCGGGTAGCTTCTGGGTGGGCACGCCGGGCGAGGTCAGCAGCCTGCAGCCCGTACCCCTGCCGGTGCCCGGGCGCGCGTGGGTTCCGGACCTGGGCTTGGTGGTGGAGGCCCGGCTGGGACCCCGGGGCGAGTCCGAGCCCACGGGCCGGTGGGAAGCCGAGCTGGACGAACGGTACGGCACGCAGGACCTGGTGGTGCGCACGCGCCAGCCCGGCGACCGAATCCGGCTGAGGGTGGGGACCCGCAAGCTGCAGGACCTGCTGGTGGACCTGCGGGTTCCGCGGTGGGAGCGGGACCGTCTCCCCCTGGTGGCCACCGGCGACGGCGAGGTCCTGTGGGTGGTGGGCTACCGCGTGGCGGACGCGGCGCGTCCCGCGCCCGACGCGGTAGGCTGCCTGCGGTTGAGGGCGTGGCCCCTGGAGGCAGGGGCTACACTGGAGGCGGGAGCCGCCGATGGTATACTGGGTGAACAACTCCCGGTCGGCCGGGGCGGGCCGGCGCGCGTGAGGGAAGGGCAGGAGGCGATCCGGTGACCAACCGGTACGTGCGCAGCCTGGTGGTCTGGGCGCTCGTGGTCGCGGTGGTGCTGTTCGTGCTGGTCCCCATGTACCGCAGCACCCGCACCGTGCCCCGGTCCATCGACTTCAGTGAGTTCCTCACCCTCGTGGAGCAGGGCCAGGTGGTGGGGAAGGTAGTGTTCAACGAGGACAACAGCACCATCACCGGGGAGCGCCGGGACGGCCAGCCCTTCCGCACCACGTACTCCAAGGAGGCCACCCTTCAGATCCAGGCGCTGCTGCGCCAGAAGGGGATCCCCTTCGCCGTGGAGGCTCCCGCGCGGAACTCCCCGTGGCCGAACCTGCTCAGCAGCTTCCTGCCGCTGCTCCTCATCATCGGGCTGTGGTTCCTGATGATCCGGCAGGCCCAGTCCGGAAGCAACCAGGCCCTCTCCTTCGGCAAGAGCCGGGCCCGCCTGCACCACGAGTCCAAGCCTAAAGTCACCTTCGACGACGTGGCCGGGGTGGACGAGGCCAAGGAGGAGCTGCAGGAGATCATCGAGTTCCTCAAGCACCCCAAGAAGTTCCAGGCCCTGGGGGCCAAGATCCCCCGGGGCGTCCTGCTGGTGGGCCCGCCGGGCTCGGGCAAGACGCTGCTGGCCAAGGCCGTGGCCGGGGAGGCCGGGGTGCCCTTCTTCTCCATCTCCGGCTCCGAGTTCGTGGAGATGTTCGTCGGGGTGGGGGCCTCGCGGGTGCGGGACCTCTTCGACCAGGCGAAGAAGAACGCGCCCTGCCTGGTGTTCATCGACGAGATCGACGCGGTGGGTCGCCAGCGGGGCGCGGGGCTGGGTGGGGGCCACGACGAGCGGGAGCAGACCCTGAACCAGCTCCTGGTGGAGATGGACGGGTTCGATCCCAACGCCGGCATCATCGTGATCGCCGCCACCAACCGCCCCGACATCCTGGACCCGGCGCTTTTGCGCCCGGGCCGGTTCGACCGGCGCATCGTGGTGGACAACCCCGACACCAAGGGCCGCAGGGCCATCCTGGAGGTGCACCTGCGGGGCAAGCCGCTGGCGGAGGACGTGAACGTGGACGTGCTGGCCAAGCGGACCCCGGGGTTCTCGGGCGCTGACCTGGCGAACCTCGTGAACGAGGCGGCCCTGCTGGCCGCGCGCCGGAACAAGCGCCGCATCACCATGGCGGAGTTCGACGAGGCCATCGAGCGGGTCATCGCGGGACCCCAGCGCCGCAGCCGGGTCCTGTCGCAGCGGGAGCGGGAGCTGGTGGCGTTCCACGAAGCCGGACACGCCCTGCTGCGGAAGCTCCTGCCCCACGCGGACCCGCCCCACAAGGTGACCATCGTTTCGCGGGGCATGGCGCTGGGCTACGTGATGGGGATGCCCCCCGAGGACCGGTACACCCGGACCCGGGCCGAGCTGCTGGACGAGATCACCGTGGCCATGGGCGGCCGGGTGGCGGAGGAGATCGTGTTCGGGGAGGTCACCACGGGCGCGGAGAACGACTTCGAGCAGGCCACGGACATGGCGCGCAAGATGGTCACCGACTTCGGGATGTCGGAGAAGCTGGGACCCATGTCCTTAGGCAAGCGGCACGGGCCCGTGTTCCTAGGAAGGGACCTGGTGGAGAGCCGGAACTACAGCGAGGAGGTCGCGTACGAGATCGACAAGGAGGTCCGGCGGATCATCGACGAGTGCTACGGCCGGGCCCGGCAGATCCTGGAGGCGAACCGAGACAAGCTCGAGGTGATCGCCCGGGCACTGCTGGAGAAGGAGTCCCTGGACGCGGAGGAACTCGAGCGGCTGCTGGCCGGCCAGCCCCTCGACGCGGACTCGCCCACGCCGGGCGCCCTGGAGGTGCAGGCTCCACCGCGGACCGTCCCCGCTCCGCCCGTGGTCCCCTCCCTGCGCCCCAAGCCGGAGGCCAGTTAAGTTCACGGGATCCGCAGCCGCCGAGCTTGGGTGGGCGCCCCCGCCCGGGCGGGCCTGCTCAGGCGGGGGAAGCGGCCAGCACTTCCTCGCCCTTGACCACCCGGACGCCCGCCTGCTCCCACTCCTTGCGCCGCTCGGGCACCTGCTCGGGGTACACGGGCCTCGCCGCGTCCTCCACCACCGCGGTGCGGAACCCCGCGCGGGCCGCGTCCAGGGCCGTGGCGTGCACGCAGTAGTCGGTCGCGAGCCCACACACGTACACCTCCTCGACCCCGAGGCCCCGCAGCAGGTCCGCCAGGCCCGTCCCCTGGAACCCGGAGTACGCCTCCTGGTCGGGCCGGTACGCCTTCCGGACGATGTGGGTGATGGGCTCCCGCCGCAGCTGCGGGTGCAGATCCGCTCCCGGTGTGCCTTGGACGCAGTGAGGCGGCCAAGGGCCTCCGCGGTCCCGGAAGGACACGTGGTCCTGCGGGTGCCAGTCCTGCGTGGCCACCACAGGACGGCCCGCGCGCGCAAACGCCTGGGCCAGGGCGTTCACCAGGGGCACGATCCGGTCTCCCTCCGGCACCGCCAGCGCCCCGCCCGGGCAGAAGTCGTTCTGGAGATCCACCACGATGAGGGCGGCGCGTTCCACCGCGCACCACCTCCCTCCCGTCTGCCACGCCTCGCGCCTAGAGCTCGCGCCTATAGTATACTTCGGTCCGAATCCGACGCCGTGGCGGGGGGAAGTGTTGGCGAAGCGCAACCTGAAGGAAGACCTGCGACGGCCGGTACTGGTGTACGTGAGCGTGGTGGCCGTGCTGGCCGTCGTCCTGGGCGTGCTGCAGGCCCGGTACGAGGCGGCCCGGCGTCCCCCCAGCGCGGAGGCGGTGATCCGCAACCTCACCGAGAGCTTCGTGGGTGAGGGCACCGTGCGGTCGGTGCGCCTGCACGGCGGCGTGGCGGAGCTGGAGGTGGCCATGGACGGGGTCCGGGCCCTGCCCCAGGTCCGAGCGGAGTGGCCGCAGTTCTTCCGCGACGCCACCGACGTGGCCGCGGACCGGCTCTTCAGCCCCCCGGCACAGATCACGACCCCGGCCCTGGGCGGCCTGGAACAGGTGTCCATCCGCTACACCCTGCAGGGTAAGGAGGTGGCCCGGGGCTCCAAACGGAGGGGGGACCGCACCGCCACGGTCACCCTCGCTCGGCCGTGAGGAGGGGGATGTGTACGCGCTGAACTTCTACTCCAGCGTGTTCGCAGAACAGCTCCGGCAGGGGCGCAAGACCGCCACCATCCGCCTGGGCGACAAACGGGACAAGTACCGCGAGGGGCAGATCGTGTGGGTCACCGTAGGCCGCCGGTTCGGAGAGCGGCAGAAGATCTTCTGCGCGGTCATCGACCGAACGGAGTACAAACAGGTGAAAGACCTCACCCCGCGGGAGATCGAGCGGGACCACCCGGAGCTGCGGCGTCACGAGGACCTGCTGGAGTTCCTGTCGTCCATCTACGGACGGCCCGTGACCCTGGAGGACTGGGTCACGGTGGTACACTTCTCACCGGTTCGGGAGTGACGGGTTCGATGGGGCGGCCTTCCGGCGGGAGGAGGAACTGCGGAGGGACCGCATCAACGAGGTACACGTCCCCGCTGGCGCGGTAGAAAGCCACCCCGGCCTCGTGGGCGCGGCGGGCCAGGACCGTCAGGACCACCGGTCGGGGGCTGTGCCGCAGCCCCACCTCCCTGGCTTGCAGGGGGGTGAGGGAGAGGTGCACGAAGCGGCGCGTACCGGGCCGCAGGCCCTCCGACAGGATGACGGCCACCCGCTCGGGGGCGGTGCCGTGGTACAGCCACTCGGGCGGACGTTGCGGCGCGCCCTCGGGCTGCACCGGGACGCTGTGTCCGTACAGGGCCCGTATGCGCCCGTCCCGCAGCTCGAACCGGCGGCGCCCCGGCAGCTGCACCACCGCTTCCAGGTCCGCCGGGGTGGCGTCCTCCCAGCCCCGCTGGCGCCGGACCGCCTCCAGGAGCGCTTCCACCGGGGCCCAGCCGTGCGGGTCCAGGGAAATCCCGAACTCCTCCGGCTTGTGCCGGAGGATCAGGGACAGCAGCCGGCTCAGGCGCTCGGCACGGGGTCGGTCGACGGCGGCCATGGCCTCCTTTCCCAGCGTATGATACACGCGGCGGGGTGACGGTGGTGGGCAGGCCGCTGGTGGAGTGCGTTCCGAACGTCAGCGAGGGGCGGCGTTTGGAGGTGATCGAGGAGCTGGCCGAGGCGGTGCGGTCGACTCCGCACGTGCGGCTGCTGGACTACTCGTGGGACGGGGCCCACCACCGGTCCGTGTTCACCTTCGTGGGGCCGCCCCAGCCGGTGCTGGACGCGGCCCTGGCGCTGGCCGCGGTGGCCGTCCGGCGGATCGACCTGCGCAGCCACCAGGGGCTGCACCCGCGGATCGGCGCGGTGGACGTGGTGCCCTTCGTCCCCCTGCGGGGCGTGACCCTGGAGGACTGCGTAGAGCTGAGCCGCGCCTTCGCGAGGGCCTTGTGGGAGCGTCACCGTGTTCCCGTGTACTTCTACGCGCATTCCGCCGTCCGTCCGGAGCGCCGGTGGTTGCCGAACATCCGGCGCGGGGGATTCGAGGGCCTGCAGTCCACCATCACGGAGCCCGACCGGCACCCGGACGTGGGCGAGCCCGCGCTGCACCCCACCGCGGGCGCTACGGCCACCGGCGCGCGGGGGTTGCTGATCGCGTGGAACTTCACCCTGGCCACCGAGGACGTGCAGGTCGCCCGGACGGTGGCGCGGCGGGTCCGCCAATCCTCGGGAGGGCTGCCGGGGATCCAGGCGGCCGGGTGGGCGCTGCCTCAGGGCGGGGTACAGGTCTCCGTGAACGTCCTGGACTACCGCACCACACCGCTGCACGTGCTGTACGAGGCGGTCTGCCGGGAGGCCGCGCGGCTCGGCGTGGAGGTCGCCTCCACGGAGTTCGTGGGGCTGGTGCCCGCGGAGGCCTTGGCCCAGGTGGCGGCGTGGGCCCTGCGCTCGGCCAACCTGGACGTCCTCCGCGTACTGGAAGCGAGGCTGGTGGAGTGACCGCACAGCAGCTGCGCTGCGGCCGCCGTGCCCTGCGGTTCGGGCACCGGACCCTGGTGATGGGCGTCGTCAACGTGACCCCGGACTCCTTCAGCGGCGACGGGTTGCTCACCGGGCCGGGGTGGCTGGAGAGGGTGGTGCAGGTGGGCCGGCGGATGGTGGAGGACGGCGCGGACCTGCTGGACGTGGGCGGGGAGTCCAGCCGGCCCGGTGCCGCGCCCGTGCCCTTGGAGGAGGAGCTGCGGCGGGTGGTGCCGGCGGTGGAGGCGCTGCGGCGGGTGGTGGACGTCCCCATCTCCGTGGACACCACCAAGGCGGAGGTGGCACGCCAGGCCCTGCGGGCGGGCGCGGACATGGTGAACGACATCAGCGCCCTCCGGCACGACCCGGACATGGTCCGGGTCGTAGCGGACTCGGGCTGCGGCGTGGTGTTGATGCACATGAAGGGCACGCCCCAGGACATGCAGCGGGACCCGCGGTACGAGGACGTGGTGGCGGAGGTGCGCGACTTCTTGGCGGAGCGGGTGGAGTGGGCGGAACGGCACGGGATCCCCCGCGACCGCATCCTCGTGGACCCCGGCTTCGGGTTCGGCAAGCGCCCGGAGCACAACCTGGAGCTGGTGAGGAACCTGAGGGCCTTCCGGGAGCTGGGCTGCCCGGTGCTCCTGGGGCCGTCCCGGAAGAGCACCATCGGTGTGATCCTGGGCGGGCTGCCGCCCGCGGAACGCGTGGAGGGCACTGCGGCGGTGGTCGCCCTGGCGGTGGCGTGCGGCGTGGACGTGGTGCGGGTGCACGACGTGCGGGCCATGGCGCGGGTGGTGCGGGTGGCAGACGCGGTGGTGCGGGGCTGGGCACCGGATCGCTAGCGCGCAATCTCCCGTGTGGCCCGGGAGGCGGCGGTGGATCGCATCGTGCTGAAGGACATGGCTTTTTACGGCTACCACGGGGTTCTCCCCGAGGAGCGGCAGCGGGGCCAGGTGTTCTTCGTGGACGCAGAGGTGGAGTGCGACCTGCACCCTGCCGGCCACAGTGACGACCTCGCGGACACCCTGGACTACCGGGAGATCTACCGGCGGGTCCAGGCGGTGCTGCTGGGGCCGCCCAAGGCGCTGCTGGAGGCGGTGGCGGAGGAAGTGGCGCACCGGCTCCTGGAGCTGGACCGGGTGGAGGCCGTCTGCGTGGAGGTCCGCAAGCCCCACGTGGAGCTGGGAGGGCCGGTGGGATTCGCGGCGGTGCGGGTAAAGCGGCGGCGGCGTCCTCGGGTGGGCCCGTCCGCGGTGTGAGGCGCGTGGAAGAGCGGGTGTTCCTCTCACTGGGGTCCAACCTGGGGGAGCGGGAGGCTAACCTGCTCGCGGCCCTTCGCCTGTTGGACGCGGAGGGCGTGCGGTTGGTGCGCCAGTCCTCCTGGTATGAGACCGAACCCGTCGGCTTCACGGAACAGCCGCCGTTCCTGAACCTCGTGGTGGAAGTCCGCACCGCCCTGGACCCGCTCGGGCTGCTGCGGTGCGCGCAGCGGGTCGAGGCGGCTTTGGGCAGGGTGCGCGAGGTCCGCTGGGGGCCGCGAACGGTGGACGTGGACCTGGTCCTGTACGGCCAGCGGGTGGTCCGGACCCCAGAGCTCATCGTGCCGCACCCCCGCATGCGGGAGCGCGCGTTCGTCCTCGTGCCGCTGTGCGAGATCGCGCCGGACCTGGTGCTGCCTGACGGGACCCCGGTGGTTGCCCTGTTGCCCGCGGTGGCGGATCAGCGGGTCCAGCGGCGGTGAGGGAAGGGCCGGTGGAGCTGGAGCACGTGCAGCGCAACCTCGGCACGCGCTACGTGGGCCGCCGTGTCCATTGGTTCGAGCAGGTGACGTCCACCAACGACGTGGCCCGCAGCCTCGCGGAGCAGGGGGCCCCGGAGGGGACGGTGGTGCTGGCCCGCACCCAGACGGAGGGCCGGGGAAGGCTCGGAAGGCGCTGGGTCTCCCCGCCGGGCGGCCTGTGGCTTTCGGTGGTGCTCCGCCCGCTGGCGGCGCCGCACGAGCTGCCGCGCCTCGCGCTGGCGGTAGGGGTAGCGTGCAGCCGCGCCGCGGAGCGCGCCTGCGGGCTCTCCTTGGGCCTGCGGTGGCCCAACGACCTGGTGGTGGAGGGCAGGAAGGTGGGCGGCATCCTCGTGGAGTCCGGGCCTGAGGTGCGGTGGGTGGTGGTAGGGGTGGGGATCAACGTGGCCGTGGCTGCAGACCAGCTGCCAGAGGGAGCCACGTCCCTGCAGGAGACCGTCCGAGGGCCGGTGGACCGCGCCGCGCTACTTCAGGCTCTGCTGTCTGAACTGGAGATCGCCTACGAGCTGTTCCGCGGCGGTGACTGGGCTACCCTCCTGGACTGGTGGCGCCGTAGGTCCACCACCCTGGGCCGGCGCGTCCGCGTGTACCTGCCGTCGGGGGTCTACGAGGGCGTGGCGGAGGATGTGGACGAGGACGGCGCGCTGGTCCTGCGGCTTCCGGACGGCCGGCGCAAGCGGATCGTGGCAGGGGAGGTGGGCTGAAGGGAGGGAAGACGATGTCGGGCATCACTGACGTGGAAGGAGTGGCAGTCGGCCACGCCACCCACCGCGAGGCCGCTACGGGCTGCACCGTGGTCCTGTGCGAGGCCGGGGCCACTGCGGGCGTGGAGGTTCGGGGCAGCGCTCCGGGGACCCGCGAGACGGACCTGTTGCACCCGTTGAACCGGGTCCACCAGGTACACGGCGTCCTCCTGACGGGCGGCAGTGCCTTCGGCCTGGCAGCCGCGGACGGCGTGATGCGGTACCTGGAGGAGCGGGGAGCGGGCTACGACGTGGTGGTGGCGAAGGTCCCCATCGTGCCCGCGGCGGTGATCTTCGACCTGTGGCTGGGCCGCCCCGACGTGCGGCCGGACGCCGCTATGGGCTACGCCGCCTGCCAGCTGGCCTCCAGCGGTCCCGTGGAGGAGGGCAGCGTAGGGGCCGGCACTGGTGCCACCGTGGGCAAGCTCCTGGGCCCCGCGGGGGCCATGAAGGGCGGGGTGGGCACGTGGAGCGCGGTCCTCCCCGGTGGTCGGGTGGTGGCGGCGCTCGTGGTGGTGAACGCCGTGGGCGACGTGCTGGCGCCAGACGGTTCGGTGCTGGCCGGCACGCGGGACCCGGCCACGGGAGAGCTGGTAGGCTCGGCAGCGTTGCTGCAGAGCGGCTACGTCCCGCCTCGGATGCTGGGGCAGAGCACGGTGATCGGGGTGGTGGCCACCAACGTGGCGCTTTCCAAAGTGGAGTGCAACCGGCTGGCGCGGGTGGCCCACCACGGGCTCGCCCAGGCCGTGTCCCCATCCCACACCACCCTGGATGGCGACACCTTCTTCGCCCTCAGTACGGGTCAGGTGGAGGGAGCCTACGACGTGGTGGCGGCTGCAGTCCCGGGGGTGGTGGCGGAGGCGATCCGGCGGGCGGTGCGCACGGCCCGGGGCCTGCACGGCATCCCCGGCCTGGCGGACTCCGCGGGAACCGGGGGGGGCGAAGCATCGGGCTTGCGGTAAGCCCGCGGGGCAGTTAGGCTGTTGGCGGGCCGGCATCCGACAGGAGCCGGACCCCGGCGAACCGACTGCGTCTCGGTCCGTCCGGTACTGGACAAACCAGACTGGAACGGAGGTGCAGGATGAACAGGATCCCATCTGCCTCTCCGCAGGCGCGGAGAGGTTTTCGTTTGGGCGCCCGGGATCTGACCGTGGTAGGGGCGCTGGGGGCGGTGAGCGCGGTGCTGGGCACCGTGCCGGGCCTCGGGTTCATCCCCGCTCCCACGCCCGCGGGCGCGGCCACCACCATGCACATCCCGGTCATCCTGGCCGGCCTGGCCCGCGGGCCGCTCGCGGGAGCCCTGGTGGGAGCGGTGTTCGGCTTCTTCAGCTTCACCCGGGCCACCCTCCCCTTCTTCAAGGACCCCCTGATCGCGTTCCTCCCGCGGCTGCTCATCGGGGTCCTGAGCGCCTACGCCTTCAGGGCGCTCACGCGCCGGGCCTCGCAGCTGGTGGCGGCGCTGGCGTGTGGGGCCGCAGTGTTCACCGCCCTCGGCCCCGGCGCGGCGGCGTTCGAGGCGGCGTTCGGAGCCGGCCGGGTCCCGCGGAGCTGGCTGGTGGAGTTGTACCACGCGGTGGCCGCTGCCACCGCTCCCGCCCCGTGGGTGGGGCTGGTGGTGGGGCTGGTGAGCGCGTTGGCCGCGTACGCGGCGCTGCGGGGGGACGACGCACCCGTGGGCGCGGCGGCGGTGGTGGGGACGTTGACCAACACCGTGGGGGTGCTGGGCCTCATCGTGCTGCGGTTCCCGGACATGATGCCGCCCGGCGCGGCGTTCCTGGTGGGGGCCACCCACGGCCTTCCGGAGGCGGTGCTGGCGGTGGTGGTCACCGTTCCCGTGTACCGGGCTCTGCGGTCTGCCCGGCTGGTGTAGGGGGCTGGATCGTGCTTCTGGCCGTCAACGTGAACAACACCCAGATCAAGCTGGCCGTCTACTCCGACCCCGAGAGGGACGCGCAGCCGCGGGTGCACTGGCGGGTGTCCACGGAGCTGAGGAAGACGGAGGACGAGTACGGGATCCTGTTCGCCCACCTGTTCGAGCACGCGGGGCTAGGCCTGCGGGACGTGACGGACGTGGCGGTGTCGTGCGTGGTCCCGCCCCTGCTGGACACCATGGAGCGGCTTTGCGAGCGGTACTTCCGGACGCGGCCGCTGGTAGTGGGGCCCGGCATCCGCACGGGGATGCGGATCCTGTACGAGAACCCGCGGGAGGTGGGCGCGGACCGCATCTGCAACGCGGTGGCCGCCTTCGCCAAGTACGGCGGACCCAGCGTGGTGTGCGACTTCGGCACGGCCACCACCTTCACCGCGGTCTCCCGGGAGGGGGACTTCCTGGGTGGGGCCATCGCGCCCGGGATCGGGATCTCCCTGGACGCTCTCGCGGAGCACACCGCGCAGCTGCCCCGCATCGACCTGGAGAAACCGCGCAGCGCCATCGGCCGGTCCACCGTGGCCGCCATGCAGGCGGGGGTGTACTACGGGTTCGTGGGGCAGGTGGAGGAGATCGTCCGGAGGATCCAGCGGGAGCTGGGCGAAGCCGTCACTGTGATCGCTACCGGCGGGTGGGCCCGCTTGCTGGCGGAGGAGCTCACGTGCATCCACCACCACGACCCCCTGCTGACCCTGGAGGGCCTGCGGATCCTGTTCCTCCGCAACCGACGGGCGGAGGCCCGGTAGACGACGGTCCCGTCGGCAGCCGGGGCCCGCCGGCGTGGTACATTGGCGTCGTGAAACGGGTCGTCAGCGTGAGCCTGGGCTCGTCCCGGCGGGACAGCCGCGTGGAGCTGGAGCTGCTGGGCGAGCGGGTGCTTTTGGAGCGGGTGGGGACGGACGGCGACCTGCGCCGGTGCGCGCAGCTGCTGGAGTCCCTGGACGGGCAGGTGGACGCCATCGGGCTGGGGGGCATGGACCTCTTCCTGCAGGCGGGCCGCCGGCGTTACTGCCTCCGGGATGCGGTGCGTCTGGTGCGCCGGGTCCGGCAGACCCCGGTGGTGGACGGAAGCGGGCTCAAGCAGGCGTGGGAGCCGTACGTGGTCCTCCACTACCTGCCGGAGGTGGTGGGCTACTCCCTGCGGGGCCGCCGGGTGCTGCAGGTGAGCTCTGTGGACCGGTACGGGATGGCGGAAGCCTTCGACCGTGCGGGCGCTCAGGTGGTGTACGGTGACTTCCTGTTCGCGCTGGGTCTGCCGTTCCCCCTTCGGTCGTTGCGCGCAGTACGCGTCCTGGCTGCCCTGCTGCTTCCCTTCCTCACCCAGCTGCCGGTCGGGTGGCTGTACCCCACCGGGGTCCGACAGGAGCGTACCACCCCGCGGTACGGGGGGTACTTCCGCTGGGCCGAGGTGGTGGCGGGGGACTTCCACTTCATCCGCCGGTACATGCCCGACGACCTAAGGGACAAGGTGGTACTGAGCCAGACCCTCACGCGCCAGGACGTGGAGGAGCTCCGGCGGCGCGGCGTGGCGCTGCTGGTCACCGTGACGCCGGAGATCGGCGGGCGGTCCCTGGGGACCAACGTGTTTCAGGCGCTGGTGGTGGCGTTCGCGGGCAAGCCTCCGGAGGCCATCGCGCCCGGGGAGTACGTGGAGTGGATGCAGCGCCTGGGCTTCCGCCCGCGGGTGGAGTGGCTGAACGCCCCGCGCGGGGAGGAGCTGCGCCGCCTGTACGACCGTCAGGCCCACGACGGGGCGGGGGGAAGGACGGCGTAAGCGGTGGAGCGTTTCGCCTTCGTGATCCACCCGCTCCAGGCGGAGGACTTCGCCCGCAAATACCCCTTCACCCGGGCGTTGCCACCGCGGTGGGTAGAGGCGGCCTTCCGGAGGGTGCCGCCCCTGGTGGTCTCCCACATCACCGGGATCCGCTCCGCGGTGGGGACGCAGGCGGAGGGCTGGTTCATCGGACTGCCCCTCACTCCCCGGGTCCTGCTGGCCTCGGACCCGGAGTTCGTCTACCGCCGGCTCGTACGCTGTGCGGAGATCGCTCACCGGCTGGGAGCCCGCATCCTGGGGCTTGGGGCCTTCACCAAGATCGTGGGCGACCGCGGGGTGACGGTGGCCGCGCGGTCGCCCATCCCCGTGACCACGGGCAACTCGTACACCGCCGCCACCGCGGTGGAGGGTGCCCTGGTGGCCGCGCAGCGGCTGGACATCGTCCCGTCCCGAGCGCGAGCTGCGGTGGTGGGAGCCACGGGCGCCATCGGGGCGGCCTGCGCCCGGCTGCTGGCTCGCCAGGTGGGGCAGCTGACCCTGGTGGCCCGTGGGCGGGAACGTCTGGAGCAGCTGGCGGACCAGATCCGGGCGGAATCGGCCTGCTCCGTGGAGGCCACGGACAGGGTTCGGGAGGCCGTGCGGGAGGCGGACATCGTGCTGACGGTCACCAGCGCCACGACGGTGTTGGTGGAGCCGGAGGACCTGAAGCCGGGCGCGGTGGTGTGCGACGTGGCCCGTCCCCGGAACGTGTCCCGGGAGGTGTACGCGCGCCGGGACGACGTGCTGGTGCTGGACGGCGGGGTCATCCAGGTCCCGGGGGACGTGGACTTCGGACTGGACTTCGGCTTCCCCCCCGGCACCTGCGAGGCGTGCATGGCCGAGACGATGGCGTTGGCCCTGGAGGGCCGGTACGAGTCCTACACCCTGGGGGCAGACGTCCGGCTGGACCGGGTGGAGGAAATCGCCCGCATCGCGCGCAAGCACGGGTTCCGGCTGGCAGGCTTCCGGCGGTTCGAGCGCGCCATCGGCGACGACGAGGTGGAGCGGATCCGGAAGCGGGCCCGGGGACTGAGCGCGGCGGGGCCCCCGGTTTGAAGGAACCGGAGGCGGCGCCGTATAATACGGGAGGAAACAGGGGACGCTGTGGGCGCGGGCCCACGGTGTTTTCTTTTCCCGCGGCACGCTTCTTGCCCACGTCCCCTGTGGAGTCCACCGGCGAAAAGCCGGGACGACCGGGAGACGCTATGGAGAAGGAGACGTTCCTCACCCCGGAAGGGCTCAGGCGGCTCGAGGAGGAGCTGGAGTACCTCAAGACGGTCAAGCGCAAGGAAGTGGCCGAGCGGATCAAGCAGGCCAAGGCCTTCGGCGACCTGAGCGAGAACTCGGAGTACGAGGACGCGAAGAACGAGCAGGCCTTCGTGGAGGGCAGGATCCTGGCGCTGGAGCAGCTGCTGCGGAACGCCAAGGTCATCCAGGGGAACGGGGCCTCCGGGGAAGTGGCCGTCGGGTCCAGGGTCCGGGTCCGGGACCTGGCGAGCGGGGAGGAGTACGAGTACTGGATCGTGGGTTCGGCGGAAGCGGACCCCTCGCAAGCCCGCATCTCCAACGAGTCTCCGGTCGGGCGCGCCCTGCTGGGGCGGCGTCCGGGAGAGGTGGTGGAGGTGCAGGTGCCTGCGGGGTTCTTGCGGCTGCAGATCACGGGCCTGGGTTCCTAGGCCCTGGTCCGGTTCTGCACAGCGCGGGAGCCGCCGGGCCGCCGGCGGTTCTCTGTTTGAGGGCGGCGCGGGAATGACCGTGGCCGGTGGCGGCGTTGGACCGGTGGCCGGAGGACCCGGGCGCCGGGATCGGGAGGAAGGAGAGGGAGGCCCGGGTTGCGAAACCGTCCAGTGTAAGGAAGGTCGGCAGGACGGAGCTGGAGGGCGAGAGCGGTAGGGGGCAGCGGATGCCGATGTTCGAGCGGTTCACGGAGCGCGCGCGGCGCGTGATCATCCTGGCCCAGGACGAGGCCAAACGGTTGAATCACAGCGCGGTGGGGACCGAGCACATCCTGCTCGGGATCGTTCGGGAAGGCGAGGGGGTGGCCAGCAAGGTCCTGGAGAGCCTGCACATCTCGCCCGAGCGCATCCGGGCGGAGATCGAGAGCGCCATCGGCCGCGGCGACCGTACCCCGTACGAGGAGGTGACCTTCACCCCGCGTGCCAAGAAGGTGCTGGAGCTCGCGCTGGACGAGGCGCGGCGGCTCGGTCACAACTACATCGGCACCGAGCACCTGCTGTTGGGACTCATCCGGGAGGGCGAAGGGGTAGCGGCCCGGGTGCTCGAGGCCATGGGAGCGGATCTCGAACGGGTCCGGGCCCAGGTGGTGTACCTGCTCGGGGAGGAGGGGACGTCCACGTACACACGGCCTTCCAGCAAGACGCCCACCCTGGACGAGTTCGGCAGGGATCTGACCAAGATGGCCCGGGAGGGCAAGCTGGACCCCGTCATCGGGCGGGAGCGGGAGATCGAGCGGGTCATCCAGATCCTCAGCCGGAGGACCAAGAACAACCCGGCCCTCATCGGCGAACCCGGGGTCGGAAAGACCGCCATCGTGGAGGGCCTCGCGCAGCGCATCGTCCGGGGGGACGTGCCGGAGAGCCTGCGGGGCAAGCGGGTGGTGCAGCTCGACCTTGCGGCTCTGGTGGCCGGCACCAAGTACCGCGGGGAGTTCGAAGAGCGCATGAAGAAGGTGATGGACGAGATCCGCAAGGCCCAGGGCGAGGTCATCCTGTTCGTGGACGAGCTGCACACCCTGGTGGGCGCGGGCGCCGCGGAGGGGGCCATCGACGCCAGCAACATCCTCAAGCCCGCCCTCGCCCGCGGGGAACTGCAGTGCATCGGGGCCACCACCCTCGACGAGTTCCGGAAGTACATCGAGCGGGACGCGGCCCTGGAGCGCCGTTTCGCGCCCATCCTGGTGGCGGAGCCCACGGTGGAGCAGACAGTGGAGATCCTCCGGGGCCTGCGGGAGCGGTACGAGGCGCACCACGGCGTCCGGATCAGCGACGGCGCCCTCGTGGCCGCGGCCACCCTGGCGGAGAAGTACATCACGGACCGGTTCCTCCCCGACAAGGCCATCGACCTGATGGACGAGGCCGCGAGCCGGATCCGGCTGCAGGCCTCCTTCCTGCCCAGCGAGGTCCGGCAGGCCATGGAGCGGGTGGAGAAGACCCGCCGGGAGAAGGAGGAGGCCATCAAGAACCAGGACTTCGAGCGAGCCGCGCAGCTTCGGGATCGGGAGAAGGCCCTGCGGCAGAAGCTGGAGGAGCTGGAGGCCAGCCGCCGCAGCCAGCGGGGCCGGGACCTCACCGTGGTCACCGAGGACGACATCGCGGAGATCGTCTCCAGCTGGACGGGCATCCCGGTGACCAAGCTCATGCAGGAGGAGACCGAAAAGCTCCTCAAGATGGAGGAGAAGCTGCACGAGCGGATCGTGGGCCAGGAGGAGGCGGTGGCGGCGGTGTCCCGGGCGGTCCGCCGCGCCCGGGCGGGCCTGAAGGATCCCAAGCGGCCCATCGGGTCCTTCATCTTCCTGGGGCCCACGGGCGTGGGCAAGACGGAGCTGGCCCGCGCCCTGGCGGAGTTCCTGTTCGGGGACGAGAACGCCCTGATCCGCATTGACATGTCGGAGTACAGCGAGCGGCACACGGTCTCACGCCTGGTGGGCGCGCCGCCCGGGTACGTGGGCTACGAGGAGGGCGGTCAGCTCACGGAGCAGGTCCGCCGCCGGCCGTACTCGGTGGTCCTGCTGGACGAGATCGAGAAGGCGCACCCGGAGGTCTTCAACGTCCTGCTGCAGATCCTGGACGACGGTCGGCTCACGGACGCGCAGGGACGGACCGTGGACTTCAAGAACACCGTCCTCATCATGACCAGCAACGTGGGCGCCCCGCAGATCGAACGGGACGCGCCGGTGTTGGGCTTCCGGGCCACCACGGATGAGCGGGTGGAGCAGCAGCGGGCCTACGAGCGGATGCGGGACCTGGTGATGGAGGAGCTCAAGCGGACCTTCCGGCCGGAGTTCTTGAACCGCATCGACGAGATCATCGTGTTCCGGCCGCTCACGAAGGAGCAGATGCACTCCATCGTCCGGATCCTCCTGGAGCGGGTGCGGCGGGAGCTGCGGGGCCAGGGGATGGAGATCGAGTTCACCGACGCCCTCCGGGAGCTGCTGGTTCAGGAAGGGTTCGACCCGCAGTACGGCGCCCGGCCCCTGCGGCGGGCCATCCAGCGCCTGGTGGAAGACCCGCTGTCGGACGAGCTGCTGCGCGGCCGGTTCCGCCAGGGGGACCACGTGGTCGCGGACGTGCGGGACGGCAAGGTGGTCTTCGAAGGGCGGCGGGAGCCCGTGGGCGCGCAGACGGAGTAGACCCTAGGGAGGGCCTCCCGGGCTAAGGAGTTCGTCCCGAAGGACCCCGATGTACGGGAGATTCCGGTACAGCTGGCGGTAGTCCAGCCCGTAGCCCACCACGAACCGGTCCGGTACCTCAAACCCCACGTACGCCAGGGGCAGGTTGGGCGCGATGCGCCGGACCCGCTTGTCCAGCAGGGTACAGATGACCAGGCTGGCAGGCCGGCGCGCCCGCAGCAGGCGGGTGAGGTAGGCGGCGGTGAGGCCGGTGTCCACGATATCCTCCACCAGGACGACGTGACGGTCGGTGATCTCCTCGTCGAGGTCCTTGAGCAGCCGGACCGCGCCGGTGGCCGCGTGGCGGGTACCGTAGGCGGCGATGGCCATGAAGTCGATCTCGTGGGGGATGCGCAGGGCCCGGCTGAGGTCCGAGAGGAAGTACACGGAACCCCGCAGCATGCCCACCAGCAGAGGCCGCAACCCCGCATAGTCGCGCTCCAGCTCGGCTGCCAGCTCCCGCACCCGCCGCTGGAGGGCGGCCTCGTCGAACAGCACCTCCTGGATGTCCTCGTCCAGACTCCGGAGGGCGCTCATGAGGCGCCAGAGCGGGGCGCGGCCGAGGCCGCCGGCGGCCGCAGGCCGTACTTCAACAGGAGGTTCCGGAAGTCGCGGCCGTAGAAGACCCGGAGGTTCACGTTCGGGTACAGCTGCCGGAGCTTCCGGATCTTGCGGTTCTTCCGGGTGACCAGGGCCTGCTTGAGGGTCGTCAGCTCGATGTACAGGTCGAAGTCGGGCAGGTAGAAGTCCGGAGTGAAGCGCTCCCGGGGACGGCCTGCCCGGTCCCAGCTGAGGACGAAGGACCGCGGCTCGTATTCCCACCGGATCCCGTAGAAGTCCAGGATCCGGGCGAACTCCTCTTCCGCGGGGTTGGCGAACCGCGCGGCCCGCTTGCGTCGGGGGGAGGATGCCGCACCCATGGTCGAGCGCCTGTTCGAAGCCAGTATACGAGCCCCGGCCCGGGGCTGCAACGCGGTGGGTTTGCCAGGGAGCCGGCGAACGTGGGAGAATAGCGCAGGCGCCCACCTCTCGCGGATCCGTGTTCGGCCCAAAAAGGCAGGGGAGTTACGCCCGCAGGTCACGGGCGCCGAAGGAGTTGTGCGATGGCGAAGGACAGCTGGCAGCAACTGGTGAAGGAGGCCACGGAACGGCTGCGCAGCCCGGACGCGACGGTCCGCAGCGACGCGGCCCTCAGCCTGGGCAAGCTGGACGCTCCCGAGGCTCCGGCCCCCGTGGTGGCCGAGGCCATCGACGCCCTCAGCCGGATCCTGGACGACCCGGACGAGTACGTGCGCAAGAGCGCGGTCCACGCCCTGGGTCGGCTGCGCGCGAGGGACCCGAGGGCCCTCGAGGGGATCCGCTTCGCCTTGGGGGACCGGTCGGAGCAGGTGGTCCAGGAGGCAGTGACCCAGGTCCAGCAGGCGGCGGATGCCGGAGCGGTGGACGGACTCATCCGGGTCCTGGGCCGGCGGGAGCGCACGCTGCAGAACGCGGCCAGCCAGGCCCTGGTGCGCATCGGCGCACCCGCGGTCCGGCCCCTCCTGGAGACCTTCAAGGACCGGAACCTGCGCCGGCGCGTGCACAACCAGGTGCTGCGGATCATCGAGGACATCAAGGGCAGGGCAGTGGAGCCCCTGCTGGGTGCCCTGGAGGACGAGAACCAGTACGTGCGGGCGTACGCGGTGGCGCTGCTCGGGAGGCTGGGGGACGAGCGCGCCGTGGAGCCCCTGGTCCGCCTCTTCCTGACGGACGCCAGGCTGCAGGAGACGGTCGTGAACACCCTGCCCCGGTTGGAGGAGCGGGGGGTGCTGGAGGCCCCTTCCGGAGACCGGGACGTGCAGCTGCCCAAGGAGGTGGCGGCGGCCTTCCGCAAGCTGGCGTCCACGCCGGAGGCCCTGCAGGCCCTGCGGGCCGCGGTGGCAGGCGGCAATCCGAAGGTGCGGAAGTTCGCCCTACGCGCCCTCTTCGAGGTGGAGGGCGCACGGGCCAGGGAGACCCTGCTGGGCCTGCTGAGGGACGAGGACACGGAGGTGCAGCGGCTCGCCATCCGGCTGCTGGGGAAGCTGCACGACAAGACGGTCATCGAGCCGTTGCTGGCTCTGCTCAAGGGCGCCAACCCGCAGGTGGAGGAGGTGGTGTGGAACACCATCAAGGTCCTCACCGACCTGCGGGAGTACGAGCAGCTGCGGTCCCGGGTGGCCCGGGAACGGGCGGGAGCACCCGCCCGGCCCACGGTCCGGGTGTTCAAGACCGAGCGCGACGTCTCCCCCGACTGGTGGCGGGACCAGGACTGAGTCCGGCATGCTGGTCTGTTTGGTCACCGCCCCGCACCCGGAGGACGCTCACCGCATCGCCCGGGCCCTGGTGGAAGAACGCTTGGCCGCGTGCGTGAACGTGGTCCCGGGGGTGCGGTCGGTGTACCGGTGGCAGGGCGCGGTGGAGGAGGCAGGCGAGGTCCTCCTGGTCGTCAAGACCACCCGCGAGCGCTTCCCTGCTCTGCGGGACCGCATCGCCGCCCTGCACCCCTACCAGGTCCCCGAGGTCGTGAGCCTGCCCGTGGAGGACGCCCTGGCCGCCTATCGGGTTTGGGTAGAGGAGTCCGTGGCGGAGGCCGAGTCCCGGCGGGAGGCCTGACCACCGGCCGGGATCAGGTCGCCTGCTCCACGCGTGCGGATCCTGGTCACCAACGACGACGGCATCGACTCGGAGGGACTCCACGCCCTCGTGCGGGCCTGCGAGCGCGTGGGGGAGGTGACGGTGGTGGCCCCCCACCACGACCGGTCCGCCAGCGGGCATGCCATCACCCTCCACAAGCCCCTGCGGGTGTCGCCCGCGAGGATCCCGGGCTCAGGTGCCGTGGCGTGGGCCGCCACGGGGACACCCGCGGACTGCGTGCTCCTGGCCGTGTACGGGCTGCTCCCGGCCAGGCCCGAGGTGGTCCTGTGCGGGATCAACCTGGGTCCCAACATCGGACACGACCTGACCTACTCGGGCACAGTCTCCGGCGCCATGGAGGCCGCCATCCTGGGCATTCCCGCCATCGCGGTGTCCCTGGACGCGGAGCGGGACCCTCGGTACGAGGTGGCGGCCGCCTTCGCGGCCGCGCTGGCCGAGGAGGTGTGCCGGCGGGGGTTCCCTCCGGACGCGCTCCTGAACGTGAACGTGCCGAACCTGGAGGTGGGGCAGATCCGCGGAGTCCAGGTCACCCGGCAGAGCGCGCGGCGGTACCGCACCCGGCTGGAGCGGCGCACCGACCCCCGCGGCCGGCCGTACTACTGGATCGCGGGGGAGCGGACCTCACCGGAGGGAGCAGAACCGGGGACCGATAGCCACGCCCTCAGTCACGGTTTCGTGTCGGTGACCCCTCTGCAGATGGACCTGACTTCCCCGGCGCTCGTGTCCGCCCTCGGAGCGTGGGATCTGGACCGCCTCCTCCGGGGAGGATTCCCGACCTACTAGGCCGAACACAGGCCGAAGAACCCGGGCTTGTGGGCCGGGTTGGCGGCAGACGACGCAGCGGTCGACGGAGCAACGGGCCGTGCCCCTCATCGAGCTGGAAGGCGTCTACAAGGTCTACCCCGGCGGCCGGGTGGCCCTGCGTGACGTTTCCCTCTCCGTGGACGAAGGGGAGTTCGTGTTCCTGGTGGGGCCCACCGGTGCGGGCAAGTCCACCCTCCTGCGCCTCCTGTACCGGGACGAGCTGCCCACCCGCGGCCGGGTGCGGGTGGCCGGGTGGGACGTGCACCGGCTGCGACCAGCTCAAGTCCCGCTTCTGCGCCGGCATCTGGGCGTGGTGTTTCAGGACTTCAAGTTGCTTGCGGACCGCACCGTGTACGAGAACGTGGCGTTCGCCCTTCGGGCGGTGGGCACGCCCCCCGCGTGGATCCCCGCCCGCGTGCGGGCGGCCCTCGAGCTGGTGGGGCTGTGGGAGCGCGCGGACGCGTTCCCCCGTCAGCTCTCGGGCGGAGAGCAGCAGCGGGCCAGCATCGCCCGTGCCCTGGCGAACCAGCCCCGGATCCTGCTGGCCGACGAGCCCACCGGAAACCTGGATCCCGACACCTCCTGGGACATCGTGAAGCTGCTTTCGCGGATCAACCTGCGCGGCACCACGGTGGTCATGACCACCCACAACAAGACCGTGGTGGACATCCTGCGGCGTCGGGTGGTGGAACTGCAGGAAGGGCAGGTGGTCCGGGACGAGGTGTGGGGGAGGTATGCGAAGCCCCGCGCTGTTCCGTGAACGTCCCAAGGCCGTGTCCGGGGCCGGGCGGCCGGCGCGGAGGGTGTCGCGTCTTGAGGCCGCAGTTTCCTCTGTGGCGTTCCTGACCCGCGAGGGTGTGGTGGGGTTCTGGCGGAACGGCCTGATGTCCGTGGCCGCGGTGAGCTCCATCCTGGCGGCCCTGCTGGCCTTCGGCGGGGCCCTGGTGACCCTGTGGAACCTTCAGGCGGTAGCGGCGCGGGTGGAAGCCCAACTGGTGGTGGTGGCGTACCTGCGGGGCGGTCTTTCGCCGGCCCAGAGGGAGGGCGCGCGCCGGGCCGCGGAGCGGATCCCCGGCGTCCGGACGGTGTCCTTCGTCCCTCGGGAGGAGGCGCTGCGCAGGCTTGAAGAGGCCCTGGGCGGGGTGGAGCTGGCGGACGCGGTGAGGCAGAACCCCCTCCCGGACACCCTCGAAGTGCGGCCCGAGCAGGCCCAGGACCTCCGCCGGGTGGCCGAGGCCCTGCGGTCCGTGCCGGGGGTCGTGGAGGTGACCTACGGGGAGGACGCCACGGACCGCCTAGTGGGTCTGACCCGCTTGGTCCGGGGTGCGGGCGCGGCGGCTACGGGGGTCCTGGGGGCCGTGTCGGTGGTGGTCAGCACCAACGCCCTGCGGCTGACGGTGCTGGCCAGGCAGCAGGAGGTGGAGATCATGCGGCTGGTGGGCGCCACCAGCTGGTTCGTACGCTGGCCCTTCCTGGTGGAGGGGCTGTTACAGGGGCTGGTGGCCGCGGTGTGCGCGTCCGTGCTGTGGACGGTTTTCTACCCGTGGGCCGTGGCGCGCCTACAGCAGGCGTGGCCTTTCCTCCCCGTGCTACCGGCCTCCCAGGTCGTCCTGCCCCTGGTGGCGAGCCTGCTGGCCGTCGGCACCGCGGTCGGGCTGTTGGGTGCCGCGGTGTCCGTGAGACGCTTTCTCGCCCGGTGAACCTCCGCGTCGTCCCCCTCCTCCTGCTCGCGGCCGCGGTGCTGCTGCCTTCCGGGGGTGCGCACGCGGGCCCGTACCAGGACCGCCGCAGGGAGCTGGAGCGGGTACGCCAGCAGCTCCAGCGGACGCGGCAGGAGCTGAGGCAGGCCCGCAGGTACGAACGGAGCGTCCTCGGCGAGCTGCAGCGCATCGAGCAGACGCGGGAGCAGCTGGAGCACGAGCTGCGGGCGCTCGAGGGCCGGCTGCGCACGGTGCGGGCCCGGGAGTCGCTCAGCCGGGTCCGGGAGGCCGCCTCCCGCAAACGGTTGGACAGCCTCCAGAGCCGTCTGGAGGAGCGGCTGCGGGCCATCCACCGCCGGGGGCGCGCGGGCTACGTGGACGTCCTGCTGGCCTCCGCGGACTTCCCCACCTTCCTCACGCGGCTCGACTTCCTCGGCCGCCTGGTGCGCCAAGACGCCGAGCTGGTGCGCCAGACAGAAGAGGAGCGGCGGCGCTGGGAGGCGCTGCGGGACCAGCTGGCGCGGGAGCGGGCGGAGGTAGAGCAGGTCCGGACGGACGTCGCGGAGCGGCGGAGGCTCGTGGCCGAGGAGGAAGCCCGCAAGCGCGCTCTGCTGGCCCGGGTCCAGAAAGAGCGGGCGGCGTACGAACAGTTGGTGGAAGAGCTGGAGGAGGACTCCCGGAGGCTGGAGGCGCTACTCCAGCGGCTGGCGCCCGTCGGGGGAACCGGGTCCGGCCCGCGGTGGCGCCTGGGGTTCGGGCTGGCGTGGCCCGCGCGGGGCGCCATCACCTCCGGTTTCGGGCTGCGTCGGCACCCCCTGTTCGGGATCGTCCGCCCACACCACGGGGTGGACATCGCCGCGCCGTGGGGGACCCCAGTGCGGGCAGCCGGGGGAGGGACGGTGGTGTACGCGGGCTGGTTCGGAGGGTACGGTAAACTGGTCGTGGTCGACCACGGTGGCGGTGTGGCCACTCTCTACGGGCACCTGTCCTCCATCCTGGTGTCCCTGGGACAGCGGGTCGGTGAGGGCGACCTCGTGGGACGAGTGGGGAGTACCGGGTACAGCACCGGCCCCCACCTGCACTTCGAGATCCGGGTGAACGGCCGGCCCGTGGACCCACTCCGGTGAGCCGGGGAGGACACCGCCCACGTCTGTAAGGGGGTCTGGGTGATGAAGCGTGGCAACCCGGTGCTGTCGGGCCTGGCGATCGTGGTGGTGCTGTCCGTGGTGTTCTCCGCGGGGTACGCCCTGGGCCTGCGGCAGGCCTCCGCGGCGGACGCCCGCACGGAGGGGCAGCGGATGCTGCAGGTCCTGGCAGACCACCTGCAGCGCAGCTACATCCAGCGCAACCTGGATTGGCGGAAGCTGTACGACGGCGCCGCCCGCGGGATGCTGCAGGCCCTCGACGACCCCTACACCGCCTTTTTCGACGCGCAGGGCTACCGCAGGTTCCGCGAGGACTTCCGGGGCTTCTTCTACGGAGTCGGGATCTTCATCGAGAAGAAGGACAGCAGGCTCCTGGTGGTGGCCCCGATTCCGGATACCCCCGCCGCCAAGGCGGGGTTGCGGGCCGGCGACCACATCACCCACGTGGACGGAGTCCCCACTCGTGACATGCCCATCGAGGAGGCGGTGGCCCGGATCCGGGGGCCGGAGGGCACCACGGTGCGCCTCCGGATCCAGCGCGGGGACCGTACCTTCGAGGTCTCCATCACCCGGGCGCGGATCGAGGTGGTGAGCGTGCAAGGGGAGGAGGCCCTCACCGACGCGGAGCGTCGGGTGGTACGGGATGCGCAGGCCGCCTACGTGCGCATCCTGGCGTTCAACCAAGACACCGCGGAACGGTTCGCCGCGCAACTCCGGCGTCTCGAGGCCCGCAACACCCGCGGGCTTGTTCTGGACCTGCGCTTCAACCCGGGAGGGCTGGTGGACCAGTGCACCGCGGTGGCGGACTGGTTCGTTCCGAGGGGGCCCATCGTGCACGAGGTGGACCGGGACGGCCGGACCCGCACGGTAAACGCCACCCCGCGGGAGAAGTACCGCAAGCCCGTGGTGGTGCTGGTGAACGAGGGCACCGCCTCGTGCAGCGAGATCGTGGCGGGCGCTCTGCAGGACACCGGGGCCGGGGTGCTGGTGGGCCAGCGGACCTTCGGGAAGGGGGTCATCACCACCGTGGTGGACCTGCCCGGGGGCCGCGGAGCAACCATCACGACCGCCAAGTACCTCACCCCCAAGCGCCGGGACATCCACCGCAAGGGGATCCAGCCGGACGTGCTGGCGGGCGACCGGGTGGAGGGGAAGACCGACCGCGAGGTGGAGGCCATCCGGCTGGAGCAGCTGCGCAAAGCGGTGGAAGTCCTCCGGAACCGGTGAGCTGTGACGAGAACCCGGCCGCCACGCCGTCGCAGGCGTCCTTCGGGCCCCTGGTTGTGGCTGTTGGCGGTGGCGGGTGCGGTGGCCGGGCTGGCTTTTGCGTGCACGCGGCCGCCGGCGCAGCGGCCCGCCCAGCTTCCCACGCCCCCGCGCGTGCAGACCTCGACACCGCCGCCGGCACCCGCCGGGTTGGACGCGGAGCCAGAGGCCGCAGCCCTGCGGGGGAAGGTTTTGGAGGCTCTGCCCGCGGGATCCCGCTGGGAGGCGCTGGGCAGCGAGGCGAGGCAGGACGGCTCCCTCGTCTGGCGGCGGGCCCGTTACCGGGTCCAGCTGCCGGCCGGCGCCAACGTTAAGGCCGCCACCGGTGCCCTGGTGAAGGCCGCCGAGGACGCAGGCGGAGTCCTGCTGGCCAGCCGTCCGGAAGGCCGTGGGCAAGTGCTGGAGGTGGGGCTGGAGCACCAGGGCAAGGTCTTGCCTGTGTTGCGGGTCCACCTGCGGCCTTCCGAGGACAAAAGCTCCCCGCAGGTCCGGGTCGCGGTGGTACTGGACGACGCGGGGATGCGGCTGGACGAGCTTGACCGCGCCCTGAGAGTCGGCCGGCCGTTGACCCTGGCCATCCTGCCGGGGCTCCCGCACTCGGAGGAACTGGCCCGCAGGGCCCGGCAGGCCGGCCTGGAAGTCCTCCTGCACCTGCCTATGGAACCGGAAGACCCCGAGCTGGCGTCTCAGTTGGGTGAGCTAGCCGTCCGGGTGGACATGGCGGAGGAGGACATCGTCCGCACCGTAAAGTCCGCCCTGCGGGCTGTACCCGGGGCGGTGGGGGTCAACAACCACATGGGCTCGAAGGCCACCGCCGATCCGAGGGTGATGAGGGCGGTGCTGCGGGCCCTGCGGGAAGACGGGATGTTCTTCGTGGACTCCCGCACCACGCCGAAAAGTTCCGCGGAGGTGGTGGCGAAGGAACTGGGGGTGAGGGTGGCCCGGCGTATGGTGTTCCTGGACAACGACCCTTCGCCCGAGGCGGTCCGGACCCAGATCCGGCAGCTGGTGGAACTCGCGCGACGCCACGGCAGCGCCGTGGCGATCGGGCACGCGAACCGGCCCCACACCGCGGAGGTGCTGGCGGAGATGGTGCCGGAGATGGAACGCGCGGGGGTCCGGCTCGTACCGGTGGGCGAGCTGGCGCGCTGATCTTCCGGGATGCGGTGGCTACCGGGCCCCGCGGCGGCGCCGGGAGGAGTGGGGCGAAGGTTAGCGAAGCCTAGGTTGCTGGGTCGGGTCTGCCAGGCTGCAAACGCACGTTCGAAAGGGGGTGAGGTCCGTAGGGCAACGGAGCCTTCGTACACTCACGTGCGCGTGCACAAAAACTGCCAGCAAGGGGGGCTGATGCGATGAGGAAGGCCAGAGCGACTTGGGCCGTCCTGGTGGCGGTGCTGGTCGCCGTCACGTCCTGGGCGGTGACCTATGCGGCTCCGGTCCGGATGGGGCCGGTGACGGACGACTGGGGCGTGGTCCGCGTGGCCCGCGGGCAGCCCATCGTGATCGCGTACTGGCTGGTGGTGGCTGGTCCCGACGCCAGCCTGGGGGTCGACAGCCGGCGCGGGATCGAAATCGCCATCGACGACAAGAAGACGGTGGCCGGCCACCCCGTGCGGCTCATCGGAGAGGACACTGGGTGCAACGCGGAGGGCGGCACCACCGCGGCCACCAAGCTCGCCGCCAACCGCCAGATCGTGGCTGCCATCGGCAGCAGCTGCTCCAGCGAGGCGGTCCCCGGGGCACCCATCCTGTGCAAGCAGGGCATCGTGACGGTCTCCCCGTCCAACACCGCGCCCAGGCTCACGGACCCCAAACGGGGCCCGGAGTACGCCTGCTACCTCCGCACTGCCCACAACGACCTGGTGCAGGGGCGGGCCGCCGCGCAGTTCGTCTACCACGTGTTGGGCGTGCGGCGGGCGGCCACCATCCACGACGGTAGCCCCTACGCGGAGGGGCTGGCGAACGTGTTCGCGGACGTGTTCAAGCGGCTGGGCGGCACCATCACCTCCCAGGAGGCCGTCTCGCCTACCGACACGGACATGCGTCCCGTGCTGACCCGGATCGCCGCCGGCAGGCCGCAGCTCATCTACTACCCCATCTTCATCGCCGCGGGCGGGCACATCACCCGCCAGGCGAAGGAAGTGGCGGGACTGGAGAACGTCAAGCTGATGAGCGCGGACGGCACCTTCTCCCCGGACTTCTGGAAGGCCGCGGGGGAGGCGGCCCGCGGGGTGTACAACTCCAGCCCGGACCTGTCCGTGGAGGCCCTGGGGCCGAAGTACCAGCAGTTTTTGGACAAGCACCAGAAGAAGTACGGGGAAAAGCCCTTGAGCGCCTTCCACGCCCACGCCTACGACGCGGCCATGATGATCTTCGCGGCCATCGAGAAGGTGGCGAAGAAGGACGCGCAGGGCAACACCTACATCGGCCGCAAGGCCCTACGGGACGCGCTGTTCGCCACCCGGAACTTCCCGGGGATCACCGGTAACCTCACCTGCAACCCGTACGGCGACTGCGCGGACCCGAAGATCGCCGTCTACCAGACCATCTCCGCGGACCCCGCGAAGTGGAACCCAGGGGTGGATCCCAAGAAGGTCTGGTCCATGAAGAGGTAGGCGGCACGGTCGAGGGGGCGGGGGAGTCCGCGCTTCCCCCGCCCTCTCCTTTGCTCGGGAGGGAGGTCGGGAACGTGGCGGCGGGCGCGTTGCGGCGGCCCGTAGCGAGGCGGCTGAACTTCGTGGACGCCTTCCTGTGGGCCTTCCGGCTCGCGGTCATCGTGGTCGTGGTGTGGGGGACGGTGGGGACCCTGCGCCTGGGCCGGTACACGGGGGAGCAGTGGGTGGACTTCGTGGTCTTCGGCCTCGCCCAGGGAGGGATCTACGCCCTCATCGCCCTGGGCTACACGATGGTGTACGGCATCCTGCGGATGATCAACTTCGCCCACGGAGAGGTGTTCATGAGCGGGGCCTACACCGCGTACTTCGTGGCTGCCCCCCTGGCGGCCTCGGGCTTCCTCGACCGGCACCCGATCCTCAGCCTCCTGCTGCTGGTGGCCGTGGCCGCGGCGGTGTCCACGGGGGTCGCGGTGCTGGTGGAGCGGGTGGCCTACCGGCCCCTGCGCCGGGCTCCGCGCTTGGTGCCCCTCATCACCGCCATCGGCGCTTCCTTCTTCCTCCAGTACGCGTTCCGGGGCCTGTACGGCTCGGGGTTCAAGGCGTACCCGGAGTTCCAGCTGTTCAAGGGCGAGTGGCAGATCCTGGGGATTGGCGTGTTGCGAACGCAGGCGGTGGTCCTGGCCAGCGCCGCGGTGCTGATGTTCGCCCTCTACCAGTTCGTGATGCGGACCAAGGTGGGCAAGGCGATGCGGGCGGTGTCCGAGGACAAGGACGCCGCGGCCCTCATGGGGATCGACGTGGACCGCATCATCGTGCTCACCTTCGCTATCGGGGGAGCCGCAGCGGGGGCAGCAGGGATCCTGTACGCGCTGGTGTTCAAGCAGGTGCACTTCTTCATGGGGTTCGTGCCAGGGATCAAGGCCTTCACCTCCGCGGTGCTGGGCGGCATCGGGAACATCCCGGGCGCTATGCTGGGCGGCCTCTTCCTGGGCGTGGTGGAGTCGGTGGGGCCCGCCCTGTTCCTGGACGGGTTGGGGATCGTGGCGCCCTACCAGCTGAAGGACGTGATCGCCTTCACCATGCTGGTCATGGTGCTCATCTTCCGGCCCCAGGGGATCCTGGGCGAGCGCCTCGCGGCTAAGAGGGCGTAGCCGTGTGGCGTGTGGGGCTGGTGTTCGGCGCGGTAGCGTGGTTCGTGAGCCTGGTGGGCCTGGTGGAGGCCCTGCACGGCCGGTGGGTGGTGGACGGGGTTCTGTCCGCGGGCCAGGTGCTCCTCCTGGCGGTCCTGCTGGCCAGCGGCTGGACCGCGGCCCGCCGCTTTTCGGCAAGCCTTGTAGGCCGGCTGTGGGCCGGGCTGCTGGCGGGGGCGACGGTGGGGTTCTGCGTGGGCCTGCTGGTGTGGCTGCGGTCGCTGGTGGACCTGCGGACCATGTTCGTCAACGCCTCGCCGGCCCTGTTCCAGCTACTTTCTGGGGGCCAACCGGCGCGGGTGGCCTGGGCAGCCGCCGTGGCCGTTGGCGCAGGGGTGGGCCTCGTGGGTGGTGCGGGCGCGTGCACGCCTGCACGGGTAGTCCGGCCGATTCTGGTGGGGGCCGCGGCCGCGCTCAGCCTCGCGCTGTTCCAAGAGCTCGTGCTGCTGGTCCTGCAGCCCGAACCCCTCGCGCCGGTCCGGGACTGGCTGTTCGTGGCAGGCGGGGGACCGACCGCCCAGGGGATCGCGGCCACATTCGCGTTCTCTGCGGCCCTCGCGGCTCTGCGGCAGGCGTCTTGGGGTCGGGCGGGCAGGGTTGCCCTTCCCCCGAAGGCCCAGCGGGTGCTGTGGAGCTTCGTGGGCGTCCTGTTGCTGGCGGCCCTCCCGATCGCCGGCGGCCCGTTTGTGGCGCAGGTGCTGGTGATCGTGGGCCTGTACACCCTCATGGGACTGGGGCTTAACCTGGAGGTAGGGCTGGCGGGTCTGCTGGACCTGGGGTTCGTGGCGTTTTTCGCCATCGGTGCCTACACCGTGGGGCTTCTGACCTCGGTGGGCGATCACGGGATCGCCCACTGGTCCTTCTGGGCGGCAGTCCCCGTTGCGGTGCTGGTCTCCCTGATCGCGGGCGTGATCCTGGGGATCCCGGTACTGGGGATCCGCGGGGACTACCTGGCCATCGCTACCCTGGGGTTCGGGGAGATCGTGCGGCTGCTGGTCCTGTCCGACGCCCTGCGGCCTTGGTTCGGCGGATCCCAGGGGGTCCTGGCGATCCCGAAACCGGTGCTGGCGGGCTTCGAATTTTCCGGACCGCAGCACCTGTACTACCTGACGGTGGTGGCGTCCGCGGTGGTGGCCTACGTGGCGTGGCGGCTGCAGGACTCCCGGCTGGGCCGGGCCTGGATGGCCATCCGGGAGGACGAGGACGTGGCGGAGGCGCTGGGGATCAACCTGGTGAGCGTCAAACTCCTGGCGTACGGCCTGGGCGCGGCCTTCGCGGGCGTGGGAGGGGCCATCTTCGCGGTGATGGTCGGCTCGGTGTTCCCCCACAGCTTCCAGCTGCTGATCTCCATCCAGGTACTGGCCCTCATCATCGTGGGCGGGATGGGCAGCATCCCCGGGGTGATCGTGGGTTCCGCGGTGCTCATCGGGCTTCCGGAGTTGCTGCGGGAGTTCGGCGAGTTCCGGTTCCTGGTTTACGGAGCTGTCCTGGTGGCCATGATGCTGCTGCGGCCCGAGGGGCTGTTGCCCGCGGCGGCCCAGCGGCGGGAGCTGCACGCGGCGGAGGAGGAACCGGCGGGACTGGCCCGGACGCCCGTGGGTGCGGCCACGGAGGGGGGCGCCTAGCGTGGCCATCCTGGTCACCCGGCGGATGACCAAGCGGTTCGGCGGGCTGGTGGCCATCCGGGCCCTGGACCTGGAGGTGGAGGAGCGGGCCATCCACAGCGTCATCGGCCCCAACGGGGCGGGTAAAACCACCCTGTTCAACTGCGTCACGGGGTTCTACCGCCCCGACGAGGGCGAGATCTGGTTTGCCGGCCAACGGGTGGACGGCCTGCGGCCGGACGAGATCGCGCACCTCGGGGTCGCCCGTACCTACCAGAACATCCGCCTCTTCGCCAACATGACGGCCCTGGAGAACGTGCTGGTAGGGCTGCACATGCACCTGCGGTCCACCTGGGTGGGCGCGGTGCTGGCCAGCCCCGCGGTGCGTCGGGAGGAACGGTGGGCCCACGCGGAGGCCCGGCGGCTGTTGGAATTCGTGGGGCTCGCCGGCCGGGGGGATCTGCTGGCCCGCAACCTGCCGTACGGGGAGCAGCGAAAGCTGGAGCTGGCCCGGGCGTTAGCCACCCGGCCCAAGCTCCTGCTGCTGGACGAGCCCACCGCAGGCATGAACCCCGCGGAGACCGCGGAGATGATCCAGTTCATCCGGCGCTTGCGGGACGAGCTGGGGATCACCATTCTGCTCATCGAGCACCACATGCGGGTGGTGATGACCATCTCGGACCGGGTGACGGTGCTGGACTACGGGGAAAAGATCTCCGAGGGCACACCCGAGCAGGTGCAGAACGACCCGCGGGTCATCGAGGCGTACCTGGGCACCCGGAAGGTCAAGGCGGAAGCCCTCGGATAAAAGACCATGGCCCTGCTGGAGCTCGAGGACCTGCACGTCTACTACGGCAACATCCACGCCCTGAAGGGGGTCTCCCTGCAGGTGGAGGCGGGCGAGATCGTGGCCCTCCTGGGCGCCAACGGCGCCGGGAAGAGCACCACCCTGAACACCGTCAGCGGACTGTTACGGCCCCGGTCAGGGGCCGTACGGCTGGAGGGCGAAGACCTCACCCGTATCCCGCCCCACCGCATTGTGGAGCGGGGAGTGGTCCAGGTCCCAGAGGGCCGCCGTGTCTTCGGCCAGCTGACGGTCCTGGAGAACCTGGAGATGGGGGCCTTCACCCGCACCGACTCCCAGGGGGTGCGGGAGGACCTTGAGCGGGTGTTCGCCCTGTTCCCCCGCCTGAAAGAGCGCGCGGCTCAGGTGGCCGGTACCCTGTCCGGCGGCGAGCAGCAGATGCTGGCCATCGGCCGGGCCCTCATGGCCCGGCCCCGGGTGCTCCTCATGGACGAGCCGTCCATGGGCCTGGCCCCCCTCCTGGTGGAGCAGATTTTCGACGCCATCCAGGAGATCAACCGCCAGGGGACCACCATCCTGCTGGTAGAGCAGAACGCGTACATGGCCCTGCAGGTGGCCCACCGCGGCTATGTGCTCCAGACGGGCCAGGTGGTGCTGTCGGGCTCTGCGGAGGAGCTGCGGGAGAATCCGGAGGTCAAGCGGGCGTACCTGGGCGGCTGAACACCGGTCCGCGGGTTTCCCGGCGTGAAGCGGACGTTACAGGTTTCCGGTTCCATGGGTCCGCACCGTGCGGTGCACGCCAGGGAGAGGAGGACGGCGACCGTGGTCCGGACGATGCTGTTGGCCCTGTTGGTGATGGGGTGGGTAACTGCGGGGGTGACCGCGGGCCCCGCACCGCGGGTGATCCGCGTTTCCCTGACCTCGTTCAAGTTCGAGCCCAGCCTGATCCAGCTCCGACAGGGGGAGCGGGTGGTGCTGGAGCTGGTGAACGAGGACACCCAGCGCCCCCACAACATCGCCTCGGAGCTGTTCAACCACACGGAGCTGGTGGTGCGGGGTGAGTTCCGGCAGGGCACCACCGCGGACGGCCGCCGGTTCGTGTTCGTGGATGTGGGCAAGCGGGCGGAGGTGGAGTTCACCGTTCCCCGGGTGGCCGCGGGGCAGGTCGGCTTCATCTGCAGCGTGGGCCAGCACGCGGCTCAGGGCATGACCGGCGCGTTTGTGGTCCGGCCGCCGTGAGCTTCTGACGGGCGGGACAGGCGGGGGAGTAAGGGAGGGATCGCGGCGACCGCGGTACTAAGCCCGTGACAGAGGTGTGAACCACCCCTCCAGGATGGAGCTCGAGGCGCTCGACGGGAGGTGCGGAGACGCAGTGGATCGCGGTCGTTGTCCTCGTGGTGGGCCTCGCGACCGCAGGACACGCTTACTACCATCAGCAGCAGCCCGCAGGAGCCGCGGACCGGCCTGGAAGGTTCAGGCGCGGACGGCGGCCACCCATGCAGGGTTTGCCGCTGGCGGGGACACCATGGGCTACGTGGAGCAACACCTCGGGCACGCCCTCAACTGTATCGAGGGCCCTCAGGGACGCAACTTCAACCGGGCCTGGGGCCACGTGTGCGACGGTCAGGGGCAAGGGATCCTCACGGACCTGCGGAATGACCGAGAGGGCATGAGCTGGACGTTGGTGGTGGAAGCCGCGGACGAGCTCGCGGTGAAGGGGATCCGAAGCCGCGACCTCGCCCAGCGGAAGAATGCCGCAAGGGGCGTGGCGGAGCTGCTGCGCCTCGCCGCGGAAGGCCGGTAGCCCCCTTCCCGACATACAGCAGACCGGCGGCCGCACCGGCACGGCGTACCCGTGGTGGCTCGGGTGCAGCTTCACCACGGGCGCGCAGGCCCGCCCGCTGGCCCTCCCCCGGGGGAGTCGTCTGGGCACTCCCGCAGGCTCCACGGGCGCTGAGGGGCCGACTTGCCGGGGGCCCCGGCCGGAGGTCGGCGGTTTTCTGACTTAGGGACCGAAACGGGCCTGGGTGCGTTGGGGCTTCGGAGATCTTTGGTGGAGACGAGCGGATTCGAACCGCCGAGGCCACCCCGGCAAGTCGGAGGACGTGGTTGCGGGGCGGGAGGTATTGGGGCCGACTTGCCGGGGGCCCCGGCCGGAGGTCGGCGGTTTTCTGACTTAGGGACCGAAACGGGCCCGGGTGCGTTGGGGCTTCGGAGATCTTTGGTGGAGACGAGCGGATTCGAACCGCCGACCTCCGCGTTGCGAACGCGGCGCTCTCCCAGCTGAGCTACGTCCCCACGCGTCCAGGATTGTACCACAAGCCGCGTCCGGTGCGGCGCGTCCAGGGCGTATCATGGAAGCCGGAAGTGGAGGTGGCTGCAGGTGGTGGAACCGGGCGCCCCGGCGCCGGATTTTGAGTTGCTGGACCACCAGGGCCAGCGGGTGCGGCTGCGGGACTTTCAGGGCCGGCGGGTAGTCCTGTACTTCTACCCCAGGGATGGCACCCCGGGCTGTACCCGGGAGGCGTGCTCCTTCCGGGACGTGCACGCTAGACTCCAGCGGGCGGGGGCGGTGGTGCTGGGTGTGAGCCCAGACAGCCCGCAGTCCCACGCGCGGTTCCGCGAGCGCTACCGCCTGCCCTTCCCGTTGCTGTCGGACCCTGAGGGCAAGGTGGCCCAGGCCTATGGGGCGTGGGAGGAGAAGACCCTGTACGGCCGGAAGCGGTGGGGGGTGGCCCGCACCACGTTCCTGATCGGTCCCGACGGAAGGGTGGAGCGCGTGTGGCGGCGCGTGAAGCCGGACGGCCACGGGGACGAGGTCCTGGCTGCCCTCAGGGCGGGCGCGAGGGGGAAGCCGTGAGGCACCGGCGGGGTCACCGGGGGTTCAGGGGGCGGTCGGCCTGGGCCGGCTGGGCGGTCCGCGGGCTTGTGGTTCTGGCCGCGCTGGCGTCCCTGGGCGCGGTGACTTTGGCAGTCCTGCTGAGCTCCCTGCGTGCCAACCTCCCGGACTTGGTGGCCCTGTACCGACCCCCCAGCCAGGCCACCCGTATCTACGCGGCCAACGGGGAGCTCGTGGCCAGCCTGTACCGGGAGAACCGGGCGTACGTGAGGCTCGCTGAGATCCCGGCGGTGCTCCAGCAGGCGGTGATCGCCATCGAGGACGAGCGGTTCTACCAGCACCGGGGGGTGGACGTGCGCGGCATCCTCCGCGCCGCGTGGCGCAACTTCACCCGGCAGTCCGTGGTGGAGGGCGGGAGCACCATCACGCAGCAGCTGGCCCGCAACCTCTTCCTGACGCCCCGGAGGACCTTGGACCGCAAGTTGCAGGAGATCCTCCTGGCGGTGGAGATCGAGCGCCGGCTGACCAAGGAGGAGATCCTCGAGCGCTACCTCAACCAGGTCTACTTCGGGAACGGCGCCTACGGTGTGGAGATGGCCTCCCGCCTGTTCTTCGGAAAGAGCGCGCGGGAACTCACCCTCCCGGAAGCGGCCCTTCTGGCGGGAGTCATCCAGGCTCCCTCGCGGTATTCGCCCTTCGACAACTTCCCGGCCGCCAAGCGGCGCCAGGAGGTGGTGCTGGACCGCATGGTGGAGCTGGGGTTCCTGCGCCCGGACCAAGCGGAGGCTGCCAAGAAAGCCCGCCTGCAGGTCAGCCCGGGTCCGAGGAACCTGGGCCTGGTGGGAGTGCGGGCGCCGTACTTCGTTTCGTACTTGCTCCCGTACCTGGTGGAGCGGTACGGCGAGGACGCGGTGTACAGTGGCGGGCTGCGGGTGTACACGACCCTCGACCCGCGGCTGCAGGCCATCGCGCAGGAGGTGGTCAGCCGGGGAGTCGAGGAGGCGCGCCGGGCAGGTCTGCGGGTCACCCAGGGAGCCCTGGTGGCGGTGGAGCCCCGAACCGGTCGGATCCTGGCCATGGTCGGGGGGGTGGACTTCCAGCGATCTCAGTTCAACCGGGCGTGGCAGGCCCGGCGTCAGCCGGGATCCGCCTTCAAACCCTTCATCTACGTGGCGGCGCTGGAACACGGGGTTTCACCCGACCGGGTCGTCCTGGACGCGCCGGTGGAGTACCGCATCGCGGGGTGGGGCTACTGGCGACCCAAGAACTACGACGGCACGTACTGGGGCCCGATCCCACTACGGGTGGCCCTGGAGCACTCCCGAAACATCCCCGCGGTCCGGATGCTGGTGGAGCTAGGGCCGCAGGCGGTCATCGACACTGCGCGGCGGATGGGGATCCGCAGTCCCCTGCAGCCGAACCTGTCGCTGGCGCTGGGCACGTCCGAGGTGACGCCCCTGGAGATGGCCTCGGCCTTCGCCACCCTGGCCGCGGGGGGGGTGTACGCGGAGCCCGTGGCCATCACCCGCGTCCTGGACTCCAGAGGCCGGGTCCTGGAGGAGGTCCAGCCCCACCGGCGGATGGCTCTGCGGCCGGACGTGGCGTACTTGATGACCGACCTGCTGCGCGGGGTCATCCTGCGCGGCACCGGGCGGGCCGCGGACGTGGGAAGGCCCGCGGCGGGCAAGACGGGTACCACCGACGACTACCGCAACGCCTGGTTCGTGGGGTACACGCCGGAGCTGGCGGTCGCGGTGTGGGTGGGCAACGACGACAACAGCCCCACCCACCGGGTGGTGGGCGGGTCGGTGCCCGCCCGTCTGTGGGCGCGGTTCGTCAAGCGCGCCCTGGCGGGCCGGCCGCCCGCGGACTTCCCAATGCCTGAAGGGGTCGTGCGCGTGCCCGTGTGCGTGAAGTACGCGGCGGACGGAAGTTGCCAGCAGCAGGGCTGGAGGGCGGTGCTCCGGGGCAGCGAGCCCGCTCCCTCGCCCCCGCCGGAAGTGCGTCCCACGAATCCGCCGGAGGACGCGACCCTCCAGCCGCAGTCGGTGGTCCTCCTTCAGCCGCAGGACGGAGCCACGGTGACCTCTCCGTTCGTGGTGGAAGGGCGCGCGGTCCCCGGAGTTCAGGTGAGGTTGGTGGTGGTGCTGGAGGGCGGGCCGGCTCCCGTGAAGGTGGTAGACACAAAGCTCCCCGTCGCCCCGGACGGGTCCTTCGGGTATACCGTGGAGTCGGCCCTGCGGTTCTCCGGGGCGCGGTACCGCGTCACGGTAGAGGCCACGGGCCCGAGCGGGGCCGCTTCCACCGCCACCGTGACGGTGCAGGAGAGGTGAGGGGCCATGGCGGGACACTCTAAGTGGCACAACATCCGGATCAAGAAGGAGAAGATGGACAAGGTCCGCGGTCGGCTGTTCAGCAAGCTGACCCGCGAGATCATCGTGGCTGCGCGGGAGGGCGGCGGGAACCCCGAGACCAACGTGCGGCTGCGCAGCGCCATCGACCGTGCGCGGGACGCGGGGATGCCCAACGAGAACATCCAGCGGGCCATCGCGCGCGGGACCGGTGCGGTGAGCGGTGAGCACTACGAGGAGGTCACCTACGAGGGCTACGGGCCGGGCGGAGTGGCCATCCTGGTCCGGGCCGCCACCGACAACCGGAACCGCACGGCCGCGGAGGTCCGGGCGGTGTTCAACCGGCACGAGGGCAGCCTAGCGGAAGCCGGGGCGGTGGCGTGGATGTTCGACCTGAAGGGCGTGATCCAGGTGGAGCGGGCCAAGGTGTCGGAGGACGAGCTCATGCTCCAGGCCCTGGAGGCGGGCGCGGAGGACGTGCGCACCGAGGGGGACACCTACGAGGTCCTGACAGCCCCGGAAGAGCTGGTCCGGGTGCGGGACGCCCTTGTGAAGGCCGGGATCCCGGTGGCCAGCGCGGAACTGCAACAGGTACCGAAGACCACCGTGCCGCTGACGGGACCGACCGCGGAGCGGGTCCTGCGCCTGCTGGAAGCCCTGGAGGACCTCGACGACGTCCAGCAGGTGTACGCCAACTTCGACATCCCCGACGAGATCCTGCAGCGGGTCGGGTAGGGACGGCCCTTTCCGGTCCTGGCCCAGGTCCCCGGGGGCCAGAAGGCGTCCGCGCAGGGGTCGTAGAATCCTCGTTCGACGATGGTGGTCGTCGGGCTAGACCCCGGGTTGCGCAGCACCGGCTACGCGGTGCTGGCGGGGAGCCGCACAGGGCTCGTGGTCCGGGAAGTGGGAGTCCTGCGGGCGAGCGCACCAGACCTTGCAGGTCAACTGCGCGACCTGTACCGGGAGGCCACCGCCGTGCTGCGAGAGGCCCGGCCCGGGTGGGTCGTTCTCGAGGAGGTGTTCAGCCACCCCCAGCACCCCAGGACCGCGATCCTCATGGGGCACGTGCGGGGGGTCCTGTACCTGGCGGCCGCAGAATTTGGAGCGCCGGTACGCGCCCTGACGCCCGCGGAGGTCAAGCAGGCCGTCTGTGGCAACGGCCGCGCCACCAAGGCCCAGGTGCGGGCTGCCCTGCGGGCCTGCCTGGGGCTGCAGGGCGAGCTGGACGCGCACGCCGCGGACGCCCTCGCCCTGGCCGCTACGGTGCTGGTACGGTCAGGCTTCCCGCTGAGAGCGCCGGTGGTGGCGAGGTGATCGCCTACCTGAAGGGCCGCGTGGTGCAGAGGGGAGAGGGCACCCTTGTGGTGGAGTGTGGTGGCGTGGGCTACGAGGTCGCCCTGCCGGCGTACCTCGCGGACCAGTGGAACCCACAGGAGGGCGACACCGTGGAACTGCACGTTTCGTACCAGGTGAGCGCCAACCACCCCAAGCCCCTGCTGGTGGGGTTCCTGCGCCGGGTCGAACAGGAGTTCTTCGAGCGGTTCATCACCGTAGACGGGATGGGGCCCACGCGGGCGGTCCGCGCCATGACCCGCCCGGTGTACGAGATCGCGGATGCCATCGAGCGCCGGGACGTGAACTTCCTCAAACGCCTCCCGGGTCTGGGCGAACGGACCGCGCAGAAGGTGGTGGCGGCCCTCCACGGCAAAGTGGCCAAGTACGCCCTGCTGCGGGAGGGCCCGGCCCCGACGCCCGCTCCGGCGGGCGACTTCCGGGAGGAGGTCCTGGAGGTCCTGACGCGGCAGCTGGGCCACCGGCCCGCGGAGGCGCGCCGGATGGTGGAGGAGGCGCTGCGCCGCAACCCCCAGGTGGCCAGTGCGGAGGAGCTGTTCCAGGAGGTGTACCGGGCCCAGCGCCGCAGCTCGGGCGGTGAGGAGGAGCCATGAGCCGGGAGCGGTTTTCCAGCACCCAGATCCCCCCGGAGGAGGCGGGATTTTTGCGCCACCTCCGTCCCCGAACCCTGGAGGAGTGCATCGGGCAGGGCAAGGTCCGCGAGGGGCTGCGCATCGCGATCCAGGCGGCGCGGGCCCGGGGAGAGCCTTTGGACCACATCCTCCTGCACGGGCCGCCCGGACTGGGGAAGACCACCCTGGCCAACGTGGTGGCCGCGGAGATGGGCGCGAACCTGGTGCAGACCTCGGGGCCCGCCCTGGAGCGGGGGGGTGACCTCATGGGCATCCTGACCAACCTCGAGTACGGGGACGTGCTGTTCGTGGACGAGATCCACCGCCTGCCGCGGTCCGTGGAGGAGTTCCTGTATCCGGCCATGGAGGACTTCTGCGTGCACTTCGTCCTGGACCGCGGCGTGCACGCGCGCACGCTCCGGTACACCCTCAAGCCTTTCACCCTCATCGGGGCCACCACCCGCGCGGGCCTGCTCACCTCGCCGCTGCGGGAGCGCTTCGGGATCTTCTACCACCTGGACTTCTACTCCGAGGACGAGCTCACGCAGCTGGTCCACCGGTCCGCGAGGATCCTGGGCGTGCCGATCACCGACGGCGGGGCTCGGGAGATCGCCCGGCGATCCAGGGGGACGCCCCGCGTGGCGAACCGGCTGCTGCGGCGGGTGCGGGACTACTCCCAGGTGCGGTACGACGGACGCGTGACGGAGGAGGTGGCCCGGGAAGCGTTGGAGTTCGAAGGGGTGGACGAAGCCGGGCTGGACGCGTTCGACCGCGAGCTGCTGCGGGTCATCGCGGAGGTCTACGGCGGAGGGCCTGTGGGCGTGGAGGCGCTGGCGGCCACCCTCCACGAGGAGGTCGACACCCTCGTGGAGGTGGTGGAGCCCTACCTCCTCAAGATCGGCTTCCTCACCCGCACGCCCGCGGGCCGCAGGATCACGCCCGCAGCCTACGCGCACCTGGGTCTTCCGCTTCCCCGCGACGCGCGCTCGCAGGGTACGCTATTCTAGGCCGAGCGGCTGCACAGTCCGGAAGGGAGGGAGACCATGACCGAGCTGGGTCGGCTGCTGGTCGTGTTCGGCGTGGTCCTGGTTCTGGTCGGCTTGTTTTTCCTGCTGGTCCCCCGCGTGACCCTGCCACGCCTGCCCGGGGACATCCTGATCCAGCGGGACGGGTTCACCTTCTACTTCCCGGTAGTGACCAGTATCGTGATCAGCGTGGTCCTGACCTTGCTCCTGAACGCCCTGTGGTGGGCGAGGCGGTAAGGCTGTTCCTGGCCGGGCTAGCCGCGGCGGCGGTCCTGGGGACTCCTGCGGGGCCGGTGGCCGCCCAGCGGGTCCAGCTGGTGCGGGTGGGCCTGCTGGTGGGCCGCCCGGAGGTGGTGCTGAGCGCGGATGCGCCCCTGCGGGTCCTGGACGTCCAGAGTGACCGGCAGGACCAGCTGTCCCTGGGCGCGTGGGCGTTCCGCGCGGCGCCGGGGGGGATCGAGGTGCCCGGGGTGGCCCGTTACGGGCCTGTGGTGCGGGTCTCCGCGGAAGGCGACCGGCCCGTGCGGGTGGAGGACAAGCTGCGGGCTTACCGGGGTGTGGTGGAGCTGCGGCGGGACGCCGTCGGGATGACGGTGGTGAACGAGCTGGACCTGGAGTCGTACCTGTACGGCGTCCTCAAGATGGAGATCAACCCCGCGTGGCCCGCGGAGGCCGTGAAGGCGCAGGCGGTGGCGGCCAGGACCCTGGCCCTGGCGAGCCTGGGGCGGTTCGCCCGGGAGGGCTACGACGTGCGGGACACCACCGACTCCCAGGTGTACGGAGGGGTGACCTTCGAAGACCCGCGGACCACCGCCGCGGTGGACGCCACCCGCAGCCTGGTCCTGGCGTACGGCGGCCAGCCCATCCTGGCTGTGTATCACGCGGACTCCGGGGGCAGGACGGAATCCAGCGAGAACGTGTGGGGGAGGGCGTACCCGTACCTACGGGGCGTCGAGGACCCCTACGTCGCGGGTTCGCCGTACGAGCGCTGGACACTGTCGGTGCCGCTTTCGCGCCTGGAGGAGGTCCTGCGGATGGCGGGGCTTCCGGCCCGCGGGCTCAGCTGGGTGGAGGTGGCGGAGGTCAGCGAGTCGGGACGGGCCCTGCGCGTGCGCTTCGGGGGCGCGGAGGGGACGTGGGAGCTTGCCGGTCACCGGCTGCGGGCGCTGCTGGGGCCAGACGTCCTCCGCAGTACCCTGTTCACCGTGAGGGTCGAGGGCGGGCTAGCCACCTTCGAAGGCCGTGGGTGGGGCCACGGAGTGGGGCTGTCGCAGTGGGGCGCGCGAGGGATGGCAATGCGAGGCTGGGACTTCGCCCGCATCCTGCAGTACTACTACACGGGCGTGCAGGTTGCCGCACGGTGACCGGCTTCGGGGAAACGGGCGTCTAAAGTTCCACCCGGACCCAACCCCGGGTGAGCGGCTCCCACTCGTCCAGAGGCCGGCCCATGTAGTCGCGGCCCTCCACCTTGTAGCCTGCCGCTTCCAGGCGCCGCTTGGCCTCCTGCCAGTACCGGTAGTCCACCTGCCAGGCGCCGCGCCTCAGGGGGTTGGGGTAGGCCCCCAGCCCTCCCAGGAGCTTGCGGAGGTTCGCCTCCTCTGCAGGGTCTGCCTGGATCTCCACGGCCTGGTTGACGGTCCCCACGGCCACCAGGTTGGGGTTGGCGGGCGGGCTGATGGGGCTGCCGCCGGGGTTGTGGCTCGCCACGGGCACGGGGACACTGGGAGCCTGGGCGGCTGGCCTAGCCTCCTGCGGCCGCGCGGCCGCAGGGGCCACTGGCGCCCCGCCTTCCGCCTTCCGGGCCGCCCAGCGCGCCTTGGCTTCTTCGATGAGGCGCTTGCGCTCGGCCTCCTTCTGGGGGTCGTGCGCGACTGTCCTGCGGGGCCGTTCCTCCGCCACCACGTCCTCCCGCGTACGGTCTGTCCTGAACGCATTATAGGCATGTACCACGCGGACCGCGACCACAACGGCCCGTGCTATACTGCAGCCGGCCTCGGGGGTAGGGGTGGCGGCGCCCGGCAACCTTCCAGGAGAACGGCCCCGCGGGGTGGAAGAAGGAGGGCGAGAGGCCGATGACACAGGTAGGGGAGGCGCGATGATCTTCCTGCAGGCGCAGGGGGCGCAGGGGCAGACCAGCCTCCTGCCCACCCTGATCGTGTGGGCATTGCTGCTGGTGATGTTCTACGTCCTGCTGATCCGGCCCCAGCAACAGCAGCAGAAGCGGCGGAAGGAGATGCTGAGCAAGCTGCGCAAGGGCGACCGGGTGGTTACCGTGGGCGGGCTGCACGCCACCATCACGGACGTGCAGGACGACGTCCTGACCCTGGAACTGGCCCCCAACGTCCGCGTGCGGGCGGACCGCGCCGCCGTGGCGTCCGTGCGGGGCCGGCGGCCGGAGGCGGAGGGCAAGGAACGCGAGGCGAAGGCGAAGTCGGGCTAGGCGCTGCTGTGGGGGTGGCGGGATGTCGGTGGTGCTGGAGGCGGAGCAGGAGAACCCGTTTGAGGCCGTCTGCCGGTGGATCGACCGGGCCTCGGCCATCCTGGGCTACGACGAGTCCACCAGCAGGCCGTTGAAGCACCCGCGGCGGTGCGTCATCGTCTCCCTGCCGGTGGAGATGGACGACGGGCGAGTGGAGGTGTTCACGGGCTACCGGGTCCAGTACGACACCGCCCGGGGGCCGTGCAAGGGCGGGCTGCGCTACCACCCCAACGTGAACCTGGACGAGATGAAGGCCTTGGCCGCGTACATGTCCATTAAGTGCGCGGTGGTGGACATCCCCTTCGGGGGAGGCAAGGGCGGGGTCGCGTGTGACCCCACGCGGCTGTCGCACCGGGAGCTGGAGCGCATCACGCGACGCTACACCGCGGAGATCTTCGACATCATCGGACCCGACAAGGACATCCCCGCGCCGGACGTGGGTACCAACGCCCAGGTGATGGCGTGGGTGATGGACACCATCTCCATGAAGCGGGGCTACCTGGAGCCGGGCACCGTGACGGGCAAACCTGTCCCCCTGGGCGGCTCCCGGGGCCGGGAGGAGGCCACGGGACGGGGGATCCTGGTGGTGGCTCGGGAGGCGTTCGCGCACCTGGGGATGCCCCTGGAAGGAGCCCGGGTGGTGGTGCAGGGGTTCGGCAACGTGGGCTGGAACACCGCCCGTCTGCTGCACGAAGCCGGGGCCCGGGTGGTGGCGGTCAGCGACGTGCACGGCGGCGTCTACCACCCCGAAGGGTTGGTCCCGCGGCTGGTGCGGGAGCACCGGGATCGGACGGGGAGCGTCGTGGGCTACCCTGGGGCGCGCACCCTCACCAATTCGGAGCTGCTGGAGCTGGAGTGCGAGTTGCTGGTGCCCGCGGCCATCGAGAACCAGATCACGCGGAGCAACGCCCACGCCATCCGCGCCCGGGTGGTGGTGGAGGGTGCGAACGCCCCTACCACGCTGCAGGCCGACGAGATCCTCCGGCGGCGGGGGGTGTTTGTGGTGCCCGACATCCTGGCCAACGCGGGCGGGGTGGTGGTCAGCTACTTCGAGTGGGTACAGGACCGGTATGGCTACTTCTGGCGGGAGGACCAGGTGCGCACCCGGCTGGAGGACAAGATGCGGCAGGCCTTCCGGGACGTGATGGAGCTGTCGACCCAGCTGGGGGTAGACCTGCGCACGGGCGCGTACTGCCTGGGCGTCCAGCGCATCGTGGAGGCCCGCCGCCTGCGGGGGCTTTATGCCTGAGCCGACCCCTGCCCTGGTCCCCACCCGGGTGACGGTGGAGGTGGTCCGGCACGACCCGGAGGTGGCCGCGTACGTGGAGCGGGCCAACGAGTCCCTGGGGGTTCTGGGCTACACGGAGCACGGGGTGCGGCACGCGTCCCTCACCAGCCGCATCGCCTACAACATCCTTCGCCGCTTGGGCTACCCCGAGCGGGAGTGCGAGCTGGCAGCCATCGCCGGGTACCTGCACGACATCGGCAACCTCGTCAGCCGGCTGAACCATGAGCACACGGGCGCCTTGCTGGCCGGGGCCATCCTGCAGCGGCTGGGGATGGACCCCACGGAGCGGGCGGTGGTGATGAGCGCCATCGGCAACCACGAGGAGTCCCACGGGCAGCCCGTGAGCCCGGTTGGGGCCGCGGTGATCCTGGCGGACAAGTCGGACGTGCACCGCAGCCGGGTCCGCAACCCTGACCCCGCCACCTTCGACATCCACGACCGGGTGAACTACGCGGTGGAGCACTCCTTCCTGCGGGTGGACGAGCGGGCCAGGGAGATCACCCTAGAGCTGACCATCAATACGGAGAAGGCGCCGGTGATGGAGTACTTCGAGATCTTCCTGTCCCGCATGGTCATGTGCCGTCGGGCGGCGGAGCACCTGGGCTGCGCCTTCAAGCTGCAGATCAACGGGGTCCGGTTCCTGTAGGCAGCCCGGCCGTTTGACGCCCCCCGGCCCGGGGGCTATTCTCGACCCAGAAATTGCCATGAACATCCTCTGCGTCGGTACCAGTCACCGGACCGCGCCGGTGGAGGTTCGGGAGCGGGTGGCGTTCCTGGAGAGTCGTCTGGGGACGGCCTCCGCCCTCCTTCGGGCGCGGGAGGGCCTCCACGAGGCGGTCATTCTGTCCACCTGCAACCGCACGGAGGCCTACGTGGTGGCCGAGGACGCCTCCGTGGGGACCCGCGCGGTCTTGGACTTCTGGTGCGACTACCACGGGCTTGCACCCCGGGAGATGGAGCCCTACGTGTACGCCCTGTGGGGGCTCGAGGCGGTCCGGCACCTGTTCCGAGTGGCCGCGGGGTTGGACTCCATGATGGTGGGTGAGGTCCAAATCCTCGGCCAGGTGCGGGAGGCCTTCGGCGCAGCCCGCGGTGCCCGTGCCACCGGCCCGCTGCTGGACGCCCTGTTCCGCCACGCCATCGCCGCGGGCCGCCGGGTCCGGCAGCGCACCGGGATCGAGCGCGGCTCGCTGTCCGTCCCGGAGGCCGCGGTGGAGCTGGCCCGTCGGCTGTTGGGCGGGCTCGCCGGCCGGCGCGTCCTGGTCCTGGGCGCCGGGGAGATGGCGGAGCTCACGGTCCGGCACTTGCTGGAGGCAGGCTGCGGGGCCGTAGTGGTGTGCAACCGCACCCTGGAACACGCCCGCCCGCTGGCGGAGCGGCTGGGCGGGATGGCGGTGCGGTTCGACGAGCTGGGCAGTTCCCTGGCGCGGGCGGACATCCTGGTGACCTCCACCGCGGCCCCGCACCCGGTGGTGGAGCCGGAGCTGGTGGCGCAGGCGGTGCAGGGCCGGCGGGAACCGCTGCTCATCGTGGACATCGCGGTGCCCCGGGACGTGCACCCTGCGGTAGGTCAGCTGCCGGGGGTGCGCCTGTTGAACGTGGACGACCTGCGGGCGGTCAGCGAGGCCGCGCGGCAGGCACGGCAGGCGGAGATCGCACACGCAGAGGGGATCGTGGCGGAGGAATTGGACCGGTTCGCCGCCTGGCTCCGCTCCCTGAAGGTGGTCCCCCTCATCACCGCCCTGCGCGCCCGCGCGGAGGCGGTCGCGGAGGAAGAATGGCGCAGGGCCCTGCCCCGCCTCCGCGGGCTGACGGAAGAAGAGCGGGAGGCGGTGCGAGGGCTGCTGCAGTCGGTGGTCAACCGACTGCTGCACGGTCCCATCGTCCGTCTGAAGGAGATCGCGCGGCGCGAGGACTCGGTGTACGTGGAAGCCGCCCGCACCCTGCTGGGCTTCGAGGTGGACGGGCCTCAGGCTGCGGGAGAGTCCAAAGCCGGCCGTTGACCCTGCGAGTCGGCACCCGGGCCAGCTCCCTCAGCCGGCGTCAGACCGACTGGGTGTTGCAGCTGCTGCGGCGCGCAGACCCCCGACTGCAATTCCACGTGGTGCCCGTGCGTACCGCGGGCGATCGTTCTTCCCGGCCCATCGCGGAGCTGGGCGGCGTCGGCTGGTTCACCCGCGAACTGGAGCGGGCCCTGCTGGAGGGCACCGTGGATCTGGTGGTGCACAGCCTGAAGGATCTCCCCACGGAGACCCCGGGTGGATTGGTGGTGGCCGCGACCCCACCGCGGGAGGATGCGAGGGATGCCCTGGTCGGCCGGTGGCCGACTCTGGACGCCCTGCCCCGAGGAGCTCGGGTCGGCACCAGCAGCCCGCGTCGGAGGGCGCAGCTCCTGGCGTACCGCCGGGACCTGGAGGTCGTACCCCTGCGCGGGAACGTGGACACCCGCTTGCGTAAGGTGGACGCGGGAGAAGTGGAAGCCGCGGTGCTGGCGGCGGCAGGGCTGGTGCGCGGCGGGTGGGAGGACCGGATCCGGCAGTACCTGGACCCGGAGGTGATGTTGCCGGCTCCCGCGCAGGGGGCGCTGGCCGTGCAGGTGCGGGAGTCCGACGCCCCGCTGGTGGAACTGACACGCCAGATCGACCACCCGCCCACCCGCGCCGCGGTCCGCGCCGAGCGGGCTTTCCTGAGGGCCCTGGGAGGCGGCTGCACGCTCCCCGTGGGGGCTCTGGCCACCGTGGAGGGCGACCGGCTGTGTTTGCAGGTGCGGGTGCTGTCGGAGGACGGAAGCCGCCAGGTGTCCGCGCGGCGCGAGGGGCGGCCGGACGATCCGGAGCGCCTGGGACACGAGGTCGCGGAGGAGGTACGGCCGTTTCTGTCCTTGATGGGAGGCGGGCCGTGAATAGGGAGCCCGCCCGGCCTCTGGAGGGCCGCACGGTGCTGGTCACGCGGCCGGCGGAGCAGGCGGAAGGCCTCAGGGCCGCGTTGGAAGCCCTGGGGGCCACCGTGCACGCGGTGCCCGTCATCCGCGTGCTCCCGCCGCAGGACCCCCAGCCCCTCCGGCAGGCGGCCGCCACCCTGCATGCCTACGACTGGGTGGTGTTCACCAGCCGCAACGGGGTGCGGGCGCTCGCGCAGTGGACAGGCCGAGGTGACGCCCGTTGGCCTGCAGGCCTGCGCGTGGCGTGCATCGGGCCGGCGACCGCACAGGCGGCACGGCAGCTGGGCTGGCCTGTGCACCTGCAGCCGGCCCGTTACGTGGCGGAGTCCCTGGTGGACTCCTTCCGCCAGCAGGGAGTCCGCGGGGCGCGGGTGCTGGTGGTGCGCGCCCAGGAGGCCCGGGACGTCCTCCCCGAAGGCCTCCGCGGCCTGGGAGCCCGGGTGGAGGTGGTGGCCGCCTACCGCACGGAGCCCGCGTACAATGAAGCCGAGCGGCTGCAACAGGTGCTCCGGCGGGGTGTGGACCTAGCCGCGTTCGCCAGCCCCTCCGCGGTCAGCGCGGCGGTACGGCTGTGCGGTGGCCTGGACCTGCTGCGGTCGGTGCCCGTGGTGTGTATCGGACCAGTGACTGCGTCCGCGGCAGGTCGGGCAGGACTGCAGGTGGTGGGGATCGCGCACACCTACACCCAGGAGGGGTTGGTGGAGGCGGTGGTCCGCGTCCTCGTGGCAGGAGGGGAGGGGTCCCAATGAGCTTTCCCGCGTTCCGCAGCAGACGCCTGCGGCGCACGGAGGCGCTGCGGAGGATTTCCCAGGAGGTGGAGCTTTCGCCCCGTCACCTGATCGCGCCCCTGTTCGTGAAGGAGGGGATTCCGGAACCGCTCCCCATCCCTTCGCTCCCGGGTCAGGTGCAGCACACCCTCCCCAGCCTGGTGAAGGAGGTGGGGGAGCTGGTGGAGCTGGGCGTGGGTGCGGTGATCCTGTTCGGGATCCCCGCCCACAAGGACGCGGTGGGCAGCGGGGCGTGGGACGAGCAGGGCGTCGTTCAGCGTGCCCTGCGGACCCTCCGGTCGGAGTTCGGAGACCGGGTGGCGTTGATGGCCGACCTGTGCCTGTGTGAGTACACCGACCACGGCCACTGCGGGGTGCTGGCCGAGGGGCCGGAGACGGTGGACAACGACCGTACGCTGGAACTGTACGGCCGCATCGCCGCCAGCCAGGCGCGGGCGGGGGCGGACGTGATCGCGCCCAGCGGGGTCATGGACGGGCAGGTGGCCGCCATCCGGCGCGCCCTGGACGGGGCGGGCTTCCCGCAGGTGGCGATCCTGAGCTACGCGGCCAAGTTCGCCTCCACCTTCTACGGGCCGTTCCGGGACGCCGCGGAATCTGCCCCGCGGTTCGGCCATCGACGGGCCTACCAGCTGGCGCCGGCGAACCTGCGGGCCGCCCTGCGCCGGGTGGAGGAGGAGGTGGCGGAGGGTGCGGACGCGGTGATGGTCAAGCCCGCCCTCCCGTACCTGGACGTGGTGCGGGCGGTGCGGGAGCGCTGGGAGGTCCCCGTGGCCGCGTACTGTGTCAGCGGGGAGTACGCCATGCTGCACGCGGCGGCGCAGCGGGGCTGGCTGGACCTGGAGTCGGCCATGATGGAGGTCCTGCTGGCCATCCGCCGCGCGGGCGCGGACTGGATCCTCACGTACTTCGCGAAGGACGCTGCACGGCTGCTGCGGTGACGGCTTCGGAGGAACTGTTCCGGCGGGCCCGGCGCGTGATGCCCGGGGGGGTCAGCAGCCCGGTCCGGGCGTTCCGCGCGGTGGGGGGAAATCCGCCCTTCCTCGTGCGGGGCAACGGCGCGTACGTGGAGGACGCAGACGGACGGCGCTACGTGGACTGCGTGAACTCCTGGGGGGCGCTGATCCTGGGCCACGCGCACCCGGCGGTGGTGCGGGCAGCGCAGCAGGCGGTGGCCGACGGGAGCAGCTTCGGCGCGCCCACACCGTGGGAGGTGGAGTTCTGCGAGCGGCTGTGCGCAGCGGTGCCGTCGGTGGAGGCGGTCCGGTTGGTGAACTCGGGCACCGAGGCGGTCATGAGCGCCCTGCGGGTGGCTCGGGCTGCCACGGGCCGCGAGGGGGTGGTGAAGTTCGATGGCGGCTACCACGGCCACGCGGACGCCCTGCTGGTGCGCGCGGGTTCGGGGGTGGCCACCTTCGACCTGCCCGACAGCGCGGGGGTGCCGCCCTCGGCGGTGCAGGCCACCGTTTCCCTTCCGTACAACGACTTGGACGCGGCGCGGGCTTTTTTCGAGCGGCGCGGGCACGAGATCGCGGCGGTGTTGGTGGAGCCCGTGGCGGGCAACATGGGCACCGTTCCCCCCGAGCCGGGCTTCCTAGAGGGGTTGCGGGAGCTCACGGCCCGTTACGGCGCGCTGCTGGTGTTCGACGAGGTCATCACGGGCTTCCGGTTGCGGTACGGCGCGGCCCAGGAGGTGTTCGGGGTACGGGCAGACCTCACGTGCCTTGGGAAGGTCATCGGCGGCGGCTTCCCCTTGGCCGCCTACGGCGGCCGGGCCGACCTCATGCGGCTGGTGGCGCCCGAGGGCCCCGTCTACCAGGCGGGCACCCTCTCGGGAAACCCCGTCGCGGTGCGGGCGGGGCTCGCCACCTTGGGGGTGCTGGAAGATGGAGCGGTCTACGCGCGGCTGGAGCACTGGGGCCACGTGCTCGAGGAGGGGTTACAGGACGCGGCCCGGCAGGCGGGCGTGGAGGTGTGGGTGAACCGAGTGGGCTCCATGCTGACGGTGTTCTTCACGCCGCAGCGGGTGGTGGACTACGCCACGGCCCGCAACTCTGACGTGGCGCGATTCGCCCGGTTCTTCCACGGTATGCTGTCCCGAGGGGTGTACCTGCCGCCCTCGCCCTTCGAGGCCTGGTTTCTGTCCGCCGCCCACGGCGAGCAGGAGGTGGACCGGATCCTCCAGGCGGCCCGGGGGGCGTTCCAGGAGGCCGTATGAGCGGGCGTGTCCTGGTGGTGATGCCCCTGTACAACGAGGAGGCGACCCTCCAGGAGGTCCTGGAGGCGGTGCTGCACTACGCGCCACCCGGGACGGACGTCTTGGTGGTGGACGACGGCTCCACGGACGGCTCCGCGGAGATCCTGGCCCGCTTCCCGGAGGTTCGGGTGATCCGCCACCCGGAGAATCGCGGCTACGGCGCCTCCCTCATCGACGGCTTCCGCTACGCCCTCGACCACGGCTACGACGCAGTGGTCACCATGGACTGCGACGCCCAGCACGAGCCGTACCTGATCCCGGACCTGCTGAGTGCTTTGGAGGACGCGGACATCGTGTCCGGCAGCCGGTACCTCCCCGGTTCGTCTCGGGGCCAGGAGCCGCCCCCGGATCGGCTGCGGATCAACCGGGAGGTCACCGAGCGGGTGAACGCGCTCACGGGCTACCGGCTCACGGACGCCTTCTGCGGGTTCAAAGCGTATCGGGCCGACGCCCTGCGGCGGATGCAGCTGGACGAGCCCTCCTACGGCATGCCCCTGCAGGTGTGGGTGCAGGCTGCCCGGTGGGGGCTGCGGGTCCGGGAGATCCCCATCGGTCGCATCTACAAGAACCCCCACCGCCGGTTCTGGGGCGGTCTGGACGACCCGGAGGTCCGGCTGCGTTACTACCTGCAGGTGCTGGAGCGGGAGGCGGCTCGGTGGCTGCAGCAGCCGGCCTCCAGCGGGGAGGCGGGCGCGCGGTGAAGACGGTCCTGGTCCTGGCCCCTCACCCCGACGACGCGGAGATCGCCATGGGTGGTACCATGGCCGCGCTGGTGGCGCAGGGCTGGCGGGTGGTGGTGTGCGACCTCACCGATGGCGAGCCCACCCCGGTGGGCACGCCGGAGCGGCGGCGGCGGGAGGCGGAACGGGCGGCGCGGATTCTCGGCGTGGAGCGCCAGATCCTGGACCTGCCCAACCGTTTCCTGCTGGACGGGGTGGAGGCGCGCAAGAAGGTGGCTGCGGTGATCCGGGCGGTGCGGCCCGAGTGGCTGTTCGTGCCGTACTGGGAGGACGCCCACCCCGACCACGTCCAGGCCGCCACCCTGTGTGAGGCGGCGCGGTTCTACGCCAAGCTGACCCACACGGACATCCCGGGGGAGCCCCACTACCCGCGCCGGGTCGTGCACTTCTTCTCCACCCACTACCGCATGGTGCGGCGGCCGTCCTTCGTGTTCGACGTGAGCGAGACGCTGGAGCGCAAGATGGAGAGCCTGCGCGCGTACGAGAGCCAGTTCGGAGTTGAGCGGGGCAACTCCTGGGTCCTGGAGGCGGTGCGGGATGCCGCCCGCTACTTCGGTTCCCTGGTGGGCGTCTCGTACGGGGAGCCCTTCCTCCTGCGGGAGGAGCTCGGGGTGCGGAACCTGGAGGGGTTAGTGTGACCGACGTGACCGAGCTGTCCATCCCCACGCGCCACGGCGAGGTCCTCTGCACGCCTGAGTTCAGCCGTTGGCTGGAGCTGGCGGAAGCCACCGCCCGGCGGCTGGACGCAGCAAGCGTCTTCGGCCGGCCCCTGAGCGCTCTGCGGGCGCAGGCCCGGTCCGAGCTCGTGGGACGGGCCCAGGCCCTGCTGGGCCGCTGGGGCTTCGCGCCCCCTGAGGCCTCCCACGGTCCGTGGGTCGCCACCGGCCACCAGCCCGGCCTGTATCACCCGGGGATCTGGATCAAGACGTGGGCCGTGGACATCTGCGCGGGCCAGGGGGCGACCGGGCTGCACGTGGTGGTGGACTCCGACGAGTGCCAGTCCTGGGGTGCCCGAGTCCCGAGGCGGGACGGGACGCTGCAGGGGGTGCAGCGGACCCTCGTGGAGTGCGGCGACGGTGTTCCCTTCGAGGCAGCCCCGGTACCCGAGGAGGCCCGCTGGCGGGCTTTCTGCGCACAGCTACGGGACGACCTCGGGACCCTCGGTCTCCCGGAGCTCCTGGAGCGGGTCTCCCGGGCAGAGCAGGCGGGCCTGGAAAGCCTCTCCCGCGCGCGGCACCTGGGCGATTTCGGGGCCGGCCTGCGCAGACGGTTGGAGACGAAGCACCGGCAGGTCCGCTACTGGGAGGTGACCGTATCCGAGCTGTCGGAGACGCAGGCCTTCGGCCAGTTCGCCGCCTGGATCGCCCAGGATGCGGAGCGTTTTCGCGCCTGCCACAACGCGGCCCTGGACGAGTACCGCCGGCAGCAGGGCCTGCGCTCCCCGGCGCAGCCGTTCCCCAACCTACGGCGGGAAGGCGACTGGGTGGAGTTGCCCTTCTGGCTGGTGCGGGAGGGGAAGCGGCGGCCGGTATTCGTGCGGCCCGGAGCTCCTCCCGTGGTGTTCTGCGAGGGCAGGCCCGTAGGCGAGCTCACGGACCGTGGGCTGGAGGGCCTGCGCCCCAGGGCCCTCACCCTCACCCTGTTCCTGCGGCTTCTGGTGGCGGATCTGTTCGTGCACGGCGTGGGAGGCGCGCGCTACGACCGCGTCACCGACCGGGTCCTAGAGGAGTTCTTCGGAGTCACACCGCCGCCCTTCGCGGTCCTCACGGCCACCTTCCATCTCCCGCTGGCGCGACACGCAGATCCCCGGGAGGCGTACGGGGCTGCGCAGCGTCTGTGGCTGGACCTGCAGCACAACCCGGACCGCCACCTGGCCGACCCCGCCCAGGCGCGTCCCCTGGTGGAGGAAAAGTGGCGCTGCATCCGGGCTCTGGAGGCCGCGGACCTGACCCGGTCCGCCCGCCGGGAGCTCGCCCGGCGCATCCGGGCCATCAACGAGGCTTTGCGGGCCCACGTGCAGGACCGGATCGCTGAAGTGGAGGCGGAGCTGGAGGCGTTGCGGCGGGAGGTGCAGGAACACGAGGTCGCCGCGGACCGAGGCTACCCCTTCTTCCTGTTCGACCCCGAGGAGGTCTGCGCGCCGTTGCGGGCGCAGGAGGGAGTTCGGTGCGGCCGCTAGACCCCGTGGTGACGGACGCCCTGGGCCGGCGGTTCGGGGCCGTGGTGGCCCTGCGGGGCGTGGGACTCCGGGTCGGGGAGGGCACGTGTCTGCTGCTGTTGGGCCCCAACGGGTCCGGCAAGACCACCCTGCTTCGGGTGCTGGCCACGGCCTTGCGCCCTACGGAGGGCCGCGCGTGGGTGTGCGGCTACGACGTGGTCTCGGAGGGTCACCGGGTGCGGGAACTGTGCGCTTTCCTGGGGACGTCCCCAGGCGTGTACGCGGGCCTCACCGGGTTCGAGAACCTGTGCCTGGCCGCGGACCTGTGTGGCCGGCCCCGGCGGCAGGTTGCGGAGCTGCTGGGGTGGGCCGGGCTGGAGCAGGTGGCCCACAGGCTGGTACGCACTTACAGCCTCGGCATGCGGCGGCGGCTCGCCCTGGCGCGGGTCCGTTTGCAAGAGCCCCGGGTCCTGCTCTTGGACGAGCCCTTCGTGGGTCTGGACGAGGAGGGGACCCGGCTGGTGGGCGAGCTGGTGACGGGGATCAAGAAGCAGAAAGGCGCGGTGGTCCTGGCCACCCACGACCGGCACCGCGCCCGGGCCGTGTGCGACGCGGTGGCAGAACTGGAGTCGGGCACGCTGCTGAGCTCGGGAACCGCGGGGCTCGCAGGAGCAGTGAGCCGGGGATGAAGGCATGGCGGCGGGTGGCGGCCGTGGCCCGCAAGGACCTTCTCCTGGAGTGGCGCGGGCGCGACGCGGTGCTCCCCGCGGGCAGCTTCGGCTTCGCAGTCCTGCTGGTGCTAGGGCTGGTGTCCGGAGGTGGGGGGGAAGCCGCACCGTCGGCGCTGTGGGTGTCCGTCCTCCTGGCGGCAGTGCTGGCGGCAGGACGCGGTGCGGACCGGGAAGGAGAGGAGGGGACCCGGGAGGTGCTGCTGCTGTACCCCGGCAGCCGCGAGGACCTGTTCTGGGGAAGGTGGCTGGCTCTGTGCGTGGTGCTGCTGGTCCTGGCTGCGGGACTGTGGTGCGCGCAGGTTCTCCTGTTTGACGCTCCAACCCGCGGGGCGGGCGTGCTGATCCTGGCGGCCCTGTTGGCTACAGCGGGGCTCGGCGCGGCGGGCACGTTGCTGGCCGCGCTGGTGGCCCACGTGCGGGCAGGACCGTTGCTGATGCCCCTTCTGTTCCTGCCCGCCACGGTTCCCGTGTTGCTGGCGGGAGTGCGGCTTTCCGAGACCGCGGCCTCCGGAGCGCCTGCGGGCCCGTGGTGGGGCGTGCTGGTGGTGTTCGACCTCCTGTTTTTGCTGGTGGGCCCCGTCCTGTTCGAGCTGGTGGTGGAGGGGTAGGCTTGCGGGCGTTCGCGGTGGGAGGGACTGCGGCGCTGTTGAGCGTGGGCCTGTTCCTGGCCCTGTGGGGCTCCCCCCCGGACGCCTACCAGGGCGAGTACGTACGGATCATGTACGTGCACGTCCCTGCGGCGGTAAGCGCCTACGGGGCCGCCGCGGTGGCCTTCGGGGCTGGTGCCCTGTACCTGTGGCGGCGCGACCGGCGGTGGGACTTCGTCGGGCGCGCGGGCGCGGAGCTAGCGGCCCTGTTCTCCGGGCTGACCCTCCTCACCGGGATGCTCTGGGGAAAGCCCGTGTGGGGCGTGTGGTGGGCGTGGGACGCCCGGCTGGTCACCACCGCGGTGCTGTTCCTGCTGTACGTGGGCTGCCTGCTGGTCCGAGATCTCGCGGACGACCCCGAGCGGGGCCGGAGGCTGTCCGCGGCGGTGGCGGTGCTGGCCTTCCTGGACGTGCCGGTGGTCCACTACTCGGTGGTGTGGTTCCGGACCCTGCACCAGGGCCCGTCCATCAGCCTGCAGGGTGTGAAGTTGGCGCCGGAGTTCCTCCTGCCGCTGGCGGTGAACGCCGTGGCCTACCTGGCCCTGCTGAGTGTGCTGCTGGCCGAACGGGCGCGCCTCGCGAGTCTGGAGGGGGAACGTTGAGCCCCTGGGCGTGGGTACTAACCGCGTACGGCTGCGCCGCCCTGCTGGTGGGCGTTTACGCCTGGCGCCTGTGGCGCCGCTTGCGGCAGGTGTCCAGGGCCAGGCTGGGAGAGGGGGAGACGTGAAGCGCCTACGGCTTGCTGCCGCGGTGTTGCTGGTGGTGGGTTCCCTGGGCTACGTGGTGGCCGGCGGGCTCCGGGAGGCGGTGGTGTACTACGTGACGCCCACGGAGCTGCAGTCCAGGACCCTGGACCCCCGACGGCCGGTGCGGGTCGGCGGACAGGTAGTACCCGGCTCCCTCCGGCGAGAGGGCGGTGCGCTGCGCTTCGTGCTGTCCGACGGGCAGGCCCGGCTGCCGGTGCGGTTTGCGGGCAGCGTGGAGGGGCTGCTGGTGGAAGGGCAGGGCGCGGTGGTGGAAGGCCGGCTGGGGCCGGACGGAACCCTGGAGGCCCGCAGCGTGGTGGTGAAGCACTCGGAGGAGTACACTCCACCCCGCTCTCCGTTGCCACCCGCGGAGCGGAACGCGCCCTGAGCCAGCGCGGCTGGCCCGGCGTCCACGGACCGGAAGCGCTTGACGGGCTCGGATCGGGGCACGGAAAATCGTGGCCGGACCTTCACGGAGGGGGCCGAGAGGCTCCCTCTTTGCGTGTGCAGGCCGAAGAGGAGTCCGGGCATCGGAAGTCAAAAAGACACGCCAGCTCATTTTTGATTCGGGAGGCAGGTTGCACCGACGGCAAGCCGGACCCCTGTGCGGCCGGCGGCCCCGCGGGGGGGCCGGCGGGTTGTTGCTGCTGGTGGCGGCGATTCTCGGCCTCGCGGGCTGCCAGCCGTACGTCGGGGTGAGCACCCCCGCCAGGGAGGCCTACCAGCCCCTGGAAGGGTTCGTGGTGCGCATGAACTTCATGCCCCGCAAGCCCAGCGCGGACGAGGGCCGCAAGATCTACGAGGCGCGCTGCGCGGTGTGCCACGGGCCCGAGGGCCGTGGGGACGGCCCCATGGCGGAGCAGCTGACCGCTCCGGAGAAAAACCCGTACACGGACTTCTTGAGCCTGTTCCGCATCCACCCCAAGACCGAGCCGCTGCCGAGTCGGCCCGCCCGCTTCAACAACCTGGACCAGATGCGGTTGAACGCGCCGTTCGCCCTGTTCGAGACTATCGCCCGGGGCCGGCCCCACACTGCCATGCCCGGCTTCCAGCATCCCGCCTACGGTGCCGTGGATGGGGGTGATCCGCGCCTTACGGACGAACAGATCTGGGACGTGCTGTTCTGGGAGTGGAGCCGGACCACGAGCCGGGACCGGCTGGCACAGGGAAGGCGGATCTACAACCAGCTGTGCGCCAGCTGCCACGGGGTGGCGGGCGACGGGAACGGTCCCGAGGCCGCCCGGATCCGCGAGCAGGTGTGGACGTGGGCGCGGGGTGTGGGGCCGGGGATCTTCACGGACCGGGACTGGATGGCCTACCGGAAGCCCACGGAGCTGTACCAGAAGATCGCGGAGGGAGTGCAGCGGCGCGGGCTGGAGCTCATGCCCGCCTACGCGGGCAAGCTCTCGGCGGACCAGATCTGGAGCGTGGTAGAGTACCTGTGGACGTTCGTGTACACGCCGCCGCAGGACCTGCGCTAGCTGCGGGTGCGGCAACGGAGGCGGGGCTGTGAACCGTCGGACGTTCCTCAAGGCGCTGAGTGCGGTGCCGGTGCTGGGGGGTCTCGGCGCCTTCCTGGCGCCGGTGCTGCGCTACCTGAAGCCGAACCTGGAGCCGGGGCTGGGGGTTCCCCAGGGGAAGGTGCCCCCGGACCTCGCGGAGGGGGACCTCCCGAAGGGGGAGCCGCTCCCCATCGCCACCCTGGAGGAGCTGCGCGAGCCCTGGTCCAGCAAGTTCTTCGTGTTCACCCAGAAGTACCCGCAGTACACGCCGGAGCTGGCCAAGGCGGCCACGGTCCCCGGGGTGGCCATCAAGCTGCCGTGGAAGTTGAGCTTCCCCGGCTACAAGGCCGGGAAGGAGCCCACGGACATCGTGGTGTTCTCCCGCATCTGCCCGCACCTGGGCTGCATCTTCAACTACGTGCCGAACTGGCGGGAGGTCACGGCGGGCTACGGCGGGTACGTGCCGCCGGAGGAACGTCGCCACGGCCTCATGGCCTGCCCCTGCCACCTGTCCATCTACGACCCCGCGGACCGGGAGGTGCCCGGCCGGGTGCTGTCGGGACCCGCGCCCCGGCCCCCCCGCTACTTCACCTACGAGATCCGCGACGGGGTCATCGTGGTGACGGGCGCCGAGCCCGGCGGGATCGCCTAGGGAGCCGGAGCGATGTGGGACCGGTTGCGGGAGTGGTTCCGGGAGCGCAAGGAGAAGCTGGACCTTTTCGACGAGACCCAGGTCGACCGCCAGGACAACCCCCTCTACCTCCTCGGTCAGATCGTGTACTTCGCGTGGATCGCGGTGGTGGTGAGCGGGATCCTGCTCATGATCTGGTACGAGCCCACCACCCACGGCGCCTACAACTCCATCCTCCGCATCCAGCACGAGGTCCCCTTGGGCTGGCTGATCCGCGGGGTGCACAAGTACGGCGCGGACATGCTGATCCTCGCCATCACCCTGCGCATCTACCGGATGTACTTCCTGGGCGAGTACAAGCGGCCCAACGAGCTGTCGTGGATGATCCTGTTCGGCTCCCTGGTGCTGGCCATGATCTCCGGCCTCACGGGGTACCTGCTGATCTGGAACCAGCGGGCCTTCTGGGCGGCGAAGGTAGTCCTCACGGTGGCGGTGTACCTGGATGAGCTGCCCCTCATCGGGCAGACGCGGTTCGGCAGCGCCATCGCCTTCGCCTTCCTGGGTGGGCCCGCGGAAGGGCAGGGGACTCTCACGCGCTTCTACGCCATCCACTTCGGCATCTCGGCCCTGCTGCTGGTGGCGGCGGAGATCTACTTCTACTTCACCCGGCGGCGCCGGTTCGTGTTGTCCCCCACCGCTTTGGTGATCCTGGCCCTCATGCTGGTGGTCACCAGCTACGTGTTCCCCGCGGAGATGGGCCGGCGGGCCGACCCCAACCGGACGCCGCTCCCGATCCTTTCCGACTGGTACTTCCTGGCGCTGTACCAGTACGTGAAGTACACCCCGCCCCTGTGGGCCGGGCTGGGGCCGGGTCTGCTGATCGCGTACGGGATGCTGGTGCCGTTCCTCGACCGCAGCAAGGGCCGCAGGCCGTCCGAGCGCCCCTTCTTCACCGTGGTGGGAATTATGGCCCTGACCTACTTCCTGGTGTTCACCGCTCTCATCATGTTCAACATCGCCGTGATCGGGAGGGACCCGCACGTGGTCCTGCTGGTCACCGCCGCCACCCTGGGTCTGGGCCTGGTGTTGGAGTTCCGTTACCGCCGGCGGAGGAAGCTCGCAGAGGCCGCCGCGCCGGCCCCGGCGCCGCGGGCCGCGCCGGCCCGGGCGACGGTGGGGTGAGGCGGTGGAGGCGGTCCGGTTCGGGATGGCTTTCGGCCTGGCGGTAGCAGGCCTGCACGGCACCTGGCAGGCGGCGCGCCTGGCGTGGGTACAGCCCCAGCCGGAGCGGTGGCTTGTGGCGGCCGGGTGGCTGGCGGTGCTGGTGGTCTCGGCCGCGTGGGCGGGCTACCTGCTGTACGCCGCGGACCGCCGGGCGGGCCGGGTGCGTCGACGGGTCGCGGTGTACGAGCGCTGGCTGGCTTTCCAGCGAGGCGGGAGGTGGCCGTGAGGGAGCCAGAGCGCGGCGGCTGGTACCTGGCGGTGGCGGGCTTTCTGGCGGTACTGGCCCTGGCGTGCGTCGGCCTGATGGTGTACGGGGAGTGGTTCGACCGGCGCCTGGTGGCCTCGGGAGCCGTGGGCGTGCTGCTGGTGCTGTACGCCGTCATCGTGGTGCTGTTCCGCAAGGCGCACCTCACCGCGGAGGACTAGGGTGTACCGGCGGTTGTTGCTGAGCCTGCAGAGTGCCACCCTGCGGTTGGACACCTGGATCAACCGCGTCCTGCCGCAGGACTTCAACCCCCTGTACTACACCGGGGGGCTGTCGAACCTGTTCCTCACCATCCTGGTGGTGTCGGGGATCCTCATCTTCCTGTACTACGAGCCGAGCCTGGAGGGCGCCTACGCCTCGGTGGAGTTCCTCACCCGCGACGTGCCCTACGGGGTCGTGTTCCGCGGGATCCACCGCTACGCCGCGGACGCGTACCTGGTGGCCATCCTCCTGCACCTGTTCCGGAACTGGTTCACGGACCGCTACCGGGAGGCCCGGGACAGCCAGTGGCTGTCGGGGATGTTCCTGCTGGTGGTGTCGGGCTTCGCGGGCTTCACCGGCTACCTGTTGGTGTGGGACGAGCGGTCGCAGCTGCTGACGAGCCTCACGGTACAGGCCCTGAGGTCCGTCCCCCTGGTGGGAGACCGGCTCGCCCGGGTATTCCTGGGGGGCCCCGGGGTGAGCGACACCACCCTGCCGCGGTTCCTGTTCCTCCACGTGGGGCCCGCCATGACCCTGTACGTACTCCTGTGGTGGCACTACGTGCGCCTCCGCCACCCCAAGATCTGGCCCCCCTCCGTGTGGGTGCTGTTCAGCCTGGGCCTGCTGTTCATCCTCGCTTCCGCCTTGCCCGCCACGAGCGGACGGCCGGCGCAGCCGGGCGCCTCGCCGGAGGGGTTCGCGGTGGACTGGTTCTTCCTGTGGCCGTACGTGCTGGCCCGCTGGCTGGCGCCCGGTTGGGCCCTGGCCCTGGTGGTGGCCCTGGTGGCATACGGCATGGTGGTCCCCTACACCCTGCGGGAGACTCCGGAGCAGCGGGGCGTCCGGGCCTTGGGCCAGGCGGTGGTGGTGGAGGAGAACTGCACGGGCTGCGAGCTGTGCTACTACGACTGCCCGTACAACGCCATCTACATGGTGCCGAGCCCGTACCCGGGGAAGAGCCGGGCTGCGGCCAACCGGAAGCTGCTGGCAGTGGTGGTGGACTCCCGGTGCGTGGAGTGCGGGATCTGTATCGGCGCCTGCCCCTTCGAGGCCCTGGAGTTGCCGAGGATGCTGGACAAAGACGTACAGCAGCGCATCCAGCGGGGCGCACGCGCCGCGGCCCCGGTGGGTTCCTGAGGCGAGAGCCATGGCGACGGTACCGGATCGGACCCCGCAGGCGGAGGAGGCAGCCCCCCGGGTCGTGGGGTTCCTGTGCGACTGGGCGGTACGCAGCGAGGGGCTCCTGAGCGCCGACGACACCCTGGTAGGCATGCCGCATGTCACGGTGATCCGGGTCCCCTGCTCAGGGTTCGTCAAGCCCGGGTGGTTGGAGCTGGCGCTGCGCAGCGGCGCCGCGGGCGCCTTCGTGTGCGGTTGCCCCATGGGGGACTGCCTCAACCGGGAAGGCAACTGGATCATGGAGGATCGCATCGACCAGCTGCGGAAGCGTTTGAGCCGGCAGAAGGTGGACCCTGAGCGGGTCGCGTTCTTTGCCTTCGGCCTGCACGAGCGGGAGGACTTCCTGCGCGCGGTGGCGGAGTTCGTGGACCGGGTGCGCGGATCCGGAGGGAAGCGGTGACGCGGTTTGGCCCGAAACGGTGGAAGACGTACCTGTGGTACGCCCTGTTCTACCTGGTGTTCTTTGCCCTGTTGCTGTTCGTGGCGGCCTTCGGTCTGGTGGCGGAGGCGTAGCGGAAGGGACACGGGATGCTGGCGTGGATGTTCACCGACGAGCGATGGAGCTCCGTCCGGCGGTTCCTGTACGCGGGCGCGCTGTGGGGGATCCTGGCGCTGGCCTACGAGGCGCTGGCCGCCGCGCAGCGGGCCTGGCCGCAGGTCCTCGCGGACGTCCCCTGGGTGTCCCACGGGCGGGTGGTGGCCACCGGACAGGACCTGTGGGTGTTCGGTTTCCTGTCCCACCTCCTGGTGGGCGCGGCGCTGCGGGTGGTGGGACAGGGCGACCGGGAGGGGCTGTGGAGCGAGCCCCTCGCGAACCTGAGCCTGTGGCTGTGGACTGTGGCGCAGGTGCTCAGCTGGTGGTGGATCTCCACGGGCTGGACCCGAGGCCGACCGCTCGGTGAGGCTCCCTGGCCGGTGGACCTGCTCCGGCTAGCGGGCGCGCTGCTTCTGTTGTGGGTGGTTCGCAACACGCTCGTCCGATCTCCCCGTAGGGACCCCGCGCTGGCCCTGGTGTTCGCGGGCTTCACCGGGCTGCCTCTGGTCCTAGTACTGGGGAAGGGCTTGTTCTGGCCCTTCGACAACCCCTACCACGGGATCCTGGACGCTCTGAGCCAGGCGTTCCTGCGGGCAGGCCTGGTCTGGCTATGGGGGGTCCCGCTGGCCGGTGGGGTCTGCCTGTACGTCCTGTCGGCCCTGACCGGCCGGCGCGGGCTTTCGGAGGGAGTGGGCTTCGCCGCCCTGTTCGGCCTGGTCAGTTTCGGGGCTCTCGCTGGGCCCGCGGAGTTCGTGTGGGGTCCGGTGCCGTTCTGGGTGCAGACCGTGGGCGCTGTGGCGCAGGGGCTGCTGGTGTTGCCGGTGGCGACGCTGCTCGTGGGTGCCGCGCGGTCGCTGGAAGGGCACTGGCAGTCCCTCGGGGACCACCCCGGTGTGGTCTTCGTGCTGGCGGGCTGGCTGGCGCTGACCTCCGGCGTGTCTTTGAGCGCGCTGGCGTCCCTCGTGGGTCCCAGCCGCGTGGTGCACCTCTCCCTGTGGGGAGAGGGGGTGCGGGTTCTGGTGCTGGGCGGCTGTGCCGCGGTGGCCGTGGGGTGTGCGTACCTGCTGACGCCACACGTGCTGGGACGCTCGCTAGCGAGCCGGGCCCTGGCCTGGCGGCATCTGTGGCTGGTGGTGGTGGCGTGGGCGCTCTCTGCGCCCGCGCTGCTGCTGGCGGGTCTGAGCCAGGGTGCGGCTTGGGCCACGGGCACGGTGCCCTTCGCTCACGCGGTACAGGCCAGCCGGCCCCTGCTGGCCGTGGCCTGGGCCGCGGCTCTGCTGGTGTGGGTCGGCCAGGCGGTGTTCGCGTGGAACCTGTTCTTGACCTCAGACTCCGGGGAACCGGTTCCCGCAGCGGAGCAGGAGCTCCTGCCGGTGGCGGGGTCTTAGGAGTGCGCCAGGCGGTGGGTCCTGGAGGTGGTGCGGTGAGGGATGCCGTGGGAGCTGTAGGGCGGCTGGTGGTGGCCGCGGTGGTGTGCGGGTTTGTGGTGACCGCCCTCCTGCCCGCCCTAGATCCTGCGGTCCGGACCGCGCGGGCGGCGCCCCTGTCAGCCCAGGCGGCGCGGGGGCGGTGGGTGTACGTGAGGGAGGGGTGTGTGGTCTGCCACACCCAGCAGGTGCGAGGGGTGGAGGCCCGGTTCGGCGTGGTGCGCGCGCCGGGTGACGTGGGGCAGGCTTCAACTGCGGAGCAGTACTCCGGTCAGGACCCCGTGCTGCTGGGTCGGCTGCGCCTAGGGCCGGACCTGTCAAGGGTAGGGGCGCGTACCTCGGGACAGGAATTGCGGACGGCGCTGCTGTCGGGCACGGGGGGCATGCCCTCGTACCGGTACCTCTCGGACGCGGAGCTGGCTGACCTGGTGGCGTACCTGCTGGCGCTGCGGTAGGAGGCGACATGGGAAACGAAACGACCACCGCGAGGCCTTCCCGCTGGCTGCTGGCGCTGTACGTGCTGCTGCCTTTGTGGGCCCTGGCGTACCTGTTCGTGGCGGGCGGGCTGGTGCAGCCGGAAATCAGGCCGGTGGCGCGGAACGTGGAGGGTGTTTCTGCAGGCACCGCCGCGGCGCCGGACGGCTCCGAGCACGTGATGGGCATCCTGGCGGTGGTCCCGGAGGACGCCAGGGACGACCAGCCCCCGCGTCCGGTGACGGACGCCATGCTGGCCCAGGCGAAGGCCCAGTACGACACCCTGTGCGCGGTGTGCCACGGACCCGAGGGACGCGGGGACGGCCCCGCGGGCGCGGCCCTGAACCCGAAACCCCTCAACTTCCACTTCCGGGCCTTTCAGGAACGGATGCCGGTGGGCGCTACCCACTGGGTGATCAAGAACGGCCTGGGCAACACTCCCCGCCGCAGCGGGATGCCGGCCTTCGGCCAGCTACCGGACGACCAGATCTGGGCCCTGGTGGAGTACGTCCGGCGGCTGGGCCGCCAGCCATGACGCAGGCCGCGGCAGACGCCCTGGCCTCCGCCTACGCCCCGGTTCGCGAGGACCTGGAGCGGCTGCAGGACCTGCTGCGCCAGGAACTGGCGGCCCACGACCCCTTCCTCATGGAGCTGGTGTCGCATGTGCTGCATACCCGCGGCAAGATGGTGCGGCCGGCCCTGGCGTTCCTGTGCGCGCGCCTGGCAGGAGGGGGAGGGGCGCACCGTGACCTGGTGGCTGCGGCGGTGGAGCTCATCCACGTGGCCAGCCTCATCCACGACGACGTGATCGACGAGGCCGACCGCCGGCGCGGTCAGGCGACGCCCAACGCCCGGTGGGGCAACCACGTGGCGGTGTTGCTGGGTGACTACCTGTTCAGCAAGGCCTTCCACCTGCTCTCCCGAGTCGGGCGGGACGACGTGGCGAGCCGGGTGGCCTTCGCCACCGTGCGCATGAGCCAGGCGGAGCTGCTCCAGGTCAAGTACGGCAACACCCCGCACACGGACGAGTCGGTGTACTTTGCCATCGTGGAAGGCAAGACCGCCCAGCTGGTGTCCTCCGCGTGCGCGGGAGGGGCGCTGGTGGGGGGAGGGGACGGGGATCTGGCGGAGCGGCTGGGCACCTTCGGGCTGCACTGGGGCGTGGCCTTCCAGATCACCGACGACACCCTGGATCTCACCAGCGACCCGGAAGTCCTAGGCAAGCCGATTGGCAGCGACGTCCGGGGAGGGAAGGTCACCCTGCCCTTGATCCACGCGCTCCGCCACGCGGACGAGCAGGGGCGCCGGCGGCTGGAGAAGTGGATCCGGGCAGGCGAGCTGGCCCCGCTCCGGCACGCCCTGGAGACATCCGGGTCCTTCGCCTACGCCCTGGAGGTGGCCCGGCAGCACGCCCAGCGGGCGCTCCGCATCCTGGAGACACTTCCGGGAGGGCCGGAGCGTGACAGCTTGGCGGCCCTCACGGAGTTCGTGGTCTCCCGCCGCCACTAGGCCCCATTGGAGGCGTGACCCACCCGGGCGGTCGCCTGGTGGCGGCCGCGCAGCTCGGGTACACTGCCTCTCGGTGGAGGCGGTGCGGCACTGGCTGGACAGCCTGCGGACGCCCCTGGGGAGGGTGCGGGAGGCCATGGTGTCGTTCGCCGTGGCCACCACCTCGCGTCACCTGGAGGCGTACCGGGAGGTGGTGGTCAGGCGGTGGCGGGCCTCCCTGCAGCGCCGCGTGGCCCGGTACGCCGAACACCCGGATCTGTCTGACCGCTGGGGGAAGCAGACGGTGGACTTGCTGGTCCAGGTGATGCGGGCCCGGGGCGAGGTGGAGCGGCTGGAGGCCCGCGACCGGGTCTTCGAGCACGCGCACCGGGTGGCCTCCGAGCAGCTGGAACTGGGGTTCAGCCTGGAGGAGATCCTGCAGGCTCTGAGCCTGCTGCGCAGCAGCCTGTCCGCCCAAGTGCAGGTGATGCTGAGCCGGCGGCTGTGGGTGGCATTCCCCCCTGACGTGATGCTGGCCACGGAGCGGGTCCACGAGGCCATCGACCTGCAGATGCTGGCCATCGGCCAGGCCTACCTGGAGGCCCGGGACCGGGTGATCCGGGAGAAGCAGCGGGACCTGGAGGAGAGCAACGAGAAGCTGCGGACCCTGCTGCGGGAGATGCACCACCGGATCAAGAACAACCTGCAGACCCTCGCCGACCTCCTGTACCTGGAAGCCCTCGAAGCAGGGGGAGCTGCCCGCAAGAGCCTCCTGGACAGCATCGGCCGGGTGAAGAGCATCGCCGCGGTGCACCAGATGCTGTCCGCGGACCGCATCGAGGCGGTGGAGGTACGCCGGCTGGCGGAGCGCATCGGGGAGATCATCGGGCGGGACCTGGTCCGAGCGGGCCGTGCGGTGCGCGTGGAGATCCAGGGTCCGGAGGTGTGGCTGCCGAGCAAACAGGCCACAGCCCTGGCCCTGGTGCTAAGCGAGCTGATCCACAACGCGCTGGAGCACGCCTTCCCGGACGGGCGCGGGCGGGTGGTAGTGCACCTCGGGCAGGTGGGCCAGGAGGTGTGGGTGAGGGTCCGGGACGACGGGGTGGGCCTGCCGCCGGATTTCTCCGTGGAGCGGCACGGACACCTGGGCCTGCGTATCGTCCGGGACCTGGTGAGCCGTGACCTGCGGGGCACCTTCTCCCTTCGCTCGGAGGGCGGGGCGGTGGCGGAGGTGCATTTCCAGGTGCCCGAGGCCGGGGAGGAAGTGGGGCCGGCGGTCGGGGAGGTGACGGCGTGAAGGACCGTCTGCGCATCCTCATCGCGGACGACGAGGCCATCCGGGTCATGACCCTGAGGACCCAGCTGCGGGCGTTGGGCTTCGAAGTGGTGGCGGAGGCCACCAACGGCCGCGAGGCGGTGGAGCTGGCCGAGCGCCACCACCCCGACCTGGCCATCCTCGACATCAAGATGCCGGAGCTGGACGGGATCGCCGCGGCGCGGGAGATCACCGCCCGCGGGCCCATCCCCGTGATCCTGCTCACCGCGTACAGCGAGCCGGAGCTGGTGGAGCGGGCCACGGAGGCCGGGGTGTTCGCCTACCTGGTCAAGCCCGTGAGCGAGGAGGACCTGCTCCCCACCATCCTCCTGGCGCGGGCGCGGTTCGAGGAGTTCCGGCTCCTGCAGAAGGAGGTGGCGGACCTGCGGGAGGCCCTCGAGGCGCGGAAGGTCATCGAGCGGGCCAAGGGGATCCTCATGAAGCGGCTGGGGATCAGCGAAGCCGAGGCCTTCCGCCGCATGCAGGTGCAGAGCCAGAAGGAGAACAAGAAACTGGTGGAGATCGCCCGGGCCATCGTGACGGCCCACGGGGTGCTGTAGTGGAGCCCGCCACCCGGGACGGCTGGGAAGCCCTGGCGGAGGACCTGGCCCGGCTGGTCCGGGCCCACGTGGAGCTCCTGCAGCTGGAGGGCAGGGAGGCCTTCCAGGACTTGGTCCGGGGCGGCGTGGGTCTGCTGGCGGGAGCTGCCGCCGCCGCGGGTGCCCTCCTTTTCCTGCCGACCGTGCTGGCACTGGTGCTGGCGCAGTGGGTGGCGCCCTGGGTGGCGGGGCTGGTGAGCTGGTGCGTGGTGGCGGGGCTGGGCGCGGGGTTGGCCGCGTGGGGCTGGCGGAGGCTCCGCAGACCGAAGCTACCCAGGGTGAGGGAGGCGCTCCAGGAGGACGCCCGGTGGATCCGCGAGCTGACCGCGTCCATGCGGAGCTCCGGGCGGCCCGGCTCAGGGTCGCCCTGAGGCTTGGACACCTAGTGCAGCAGCACCACACGCAAGGCGGCCGGCCGCTGCGTTCGGGCCCGGCCCTGCTGGCTGCGGCGGTGCTGCTGGGGGTGGCGCTGCTTTACGCCCTCTGGGAACGCCGGGCGGACAGCCGGCCGCCGGGTTGGTACAATGCCACCGGAGGTGGCGGATGCCCTTCGGGATCGGAACCACCGAGCTCGTCATCATCCTCGTCATCGCGCTCCTGATCTTCGGACCGTCCCGCCTGGCCGGCATCGGGAGTTCCCTCGGGAAGGCGATCCGGGACTTCCGGAAGTCGGTCAAGGAAGAGGACTCGGACGAGGCAGCGAAGACGTAGCGCGCGCCGGCGGGTGAAGGCGTCGAGCTTCCTGGCCAGCGGGGAGGACCCCGGGTGACCCGGCGGACCCGCCGCTCCTGGGTGCCGCTGGTGTTTGTGGTGCTGGCGGGCGGCGTCCTGGGGCAGGTGCTGGCGGAGGCCGTCTCCGCCTTCCCGCAGCTTTCTTTCCTCGCCCGGTCCGTGGAGCCGGGACTGGACCCCGCCCTGCACCTGGACCTGGGTCTTGTGACCTTCACCCTGGGCTTCACCGTACGGCTCAACCTGGCGGTGCTCCTGGGGGTGGTGTTCGCCCTGTGGCTGTGGCGGTGGGTGTAAAACTCACGAGCCGGCGCGTTCACTCCATGGGATGTACGCCACCGGCCCCACCATCCGGGAGCTGCCGCCCGAGGCGCGGCCTCGGGAGCGCTTGGCGGCCGCCGGTCCGGACGACCTTCAGGATCGGGAGCTGCTGGCGATCCTCCTGCGCGCGGGGACCCGGTCCCGGTCGGCCCTCCACCTGGCCGACGACCTGCTGCGGCGGTTCGGCGGCCTACGGGCCCTCAGCCGGGCCCGGGTGGAGGAACTGAGCGCCCTGCCGGGGGTGGGTGAGGCGAAGGCGGCCACCTT
>JAVKKH010000011.1 GCA_031296405.1 Candidatus Tepidifontimicrobium thermophilum | reverse complement strand
ATGCGGCCAAGCGGTTCAAGAAGGTGGAGCGGGCTGCGGCGGTGATCTGGAAGATGCTGATGGTGGCCCAGACGAGGTTCCGGCGGCTGAACGCCCCGGAGCTGCTGGCCAAGGTTTACGTGGGGGTCCGGTACGAGGACGGGATCGAGGCCGCCGGGAAGGAGGTCGCCGCCTGAGTGTTTACACACTTTTTGACGGAACCTCCGGCTCATCCGCAGTTGGCTATGATGCTTGTCCTGACTGGGTTTGAGCTGGAGCCGGCGGGGGGATTCGAACCCCCGGCATGCGGATTACAAATCCGCCGCTCTGCCGCTGAGCTACGCCGGCTCCCCTCTGAGCTTAGCACGCGCCGCGGGCCTAGACGGTGCGCAGGCCCCACCTCGGGAACAGCAGCACGCTGAGAAGGGCCGGCGGGACGTGAAGCACCGCAAGGCCCGCTGCCAGCTGCCAGGTGGCCTCCGGGAACCGCGGGGAGCCCGGCAGCAACGCATCCGGCACCCACGACACCAGCAGGGCCACAGCCGCCAGCCGCCGGTACGTGCCCGCGGGACTCTGCGTCCACCGGGCGACCAGGGCGAACGCCACCGCGGCGCCGGTGACGCCCACCGTGGTCCACAACAGCACCGCGGGACGGGTAAGGGGCAGGAACGTCTCCGGCACGGCCAGCAGCTCCCACAGGGCCGACCGCAACAGCTCGTTCGCCCCCGCAGAACCCAGCAGGGCTACGGCCCAGGCCCGCACCAGCCCTGCCGGCGACACGGCCTCCCTCACCCTCACCCCCCCACGCTCAACGGCCAGGGCTCCGGGATGGCCAGGAACATCAGGGCACTCCCCGCCAGGGCCAGGTTCTTGGTGAAGTTCACCATCTCCACCGTCTTCTGCATGGGGTCCTGCACCGCCCAGAAGTTGTGCATCCAGAAGGCCACCGGCACCAGGAAGACCACCACCGCGGCCACCCCCAGCCTCGGGTAGACTCCCAAAAGGAAGGAGAGTCCGCCCACCAGGAGCAGCAGTCCGGTCAGCAGCACTGTGGCCCGTGGCCACGGCACTCCCTTGCTGGCCGCGTACCCCGACAGCATCTCCGTCCGGCTGAAGTGGTTCAGGGCGTTGAAGAGGTAGAAAGCGCCCAGCACGATCCGGCCGATCAGGAACAGGGCATCCACCGTCCCCCTCCTCCTTTCTTCCGGAATTTGGAAAATGTGGAAATAAAGCCGTCAGGACAAGCCCGCAGGTCAGCCCCTCTCCCACCTCCCCCACCGGCCCAGCACGCGCTCCAGCAGCGCCCGGTTGAGCCGGAAGTAATGGTACGGGCCCTCCTTGCGGACCCGCAGCAGCCCGCACTCCTGCAGCACCCGGAAGTGGTGGGACAGGGCCGGAGCGCTGAGCGGAAACCGCTTGGCCAGCTCCCGGCAGGCCACCTCCTCCCGCTCCGCCAGCAGCCGCACGATGCGGTAGCGGGTGGGGTCCCCCAGGGCGCGGAACACACGGACAGCCAGCCGATCCACCGGACACGTACCCTTCGAAACTTGTTTAAATACTACCCCCGCCAGCGGGCGGTTTCAACTGCCCACGCCTCAGCTTGTGCCACAGATGCCGCCCGTGACCCCGCTGCGTGGCCCGCCCGAGGGCCAAAAGGTACGCGTGGGCGCGCAGCAGGGCGTCGGGGTCCGGGCCCAGGACCCGCTCCACGTGCCAGCGAACCAGTTCCGGGTCCCGTCCGCGCACCCAGCCCAGGTGCTGGGCGACCCGCAGGATGTTGGTGTCCACGGGAAACTTAGGACGTCCGTAGCGGAACAGGAGCACCACCGCCGCTGACTTGGGCCCGATCCCGGGCAGTTCCAGCAGGGCGCGCCAGCTGTCCTCCAGCGGCGCCGAGCGCAGGACCGCGGAGAACCTGCGCAGACCGCCCCAGCGGGCCCGCACCGCCTGGGCCAGGGCCACCAGCCGGGCCGCCTTCAGGCGGCCCAACCCCACTTCCCGTATCAGCGGCTCCAGCTCCGTCACGCGGGCTCCAGCCAGCCGGTCCAGGGAGCGGTAGCGCGCGTAGACCCGGCGGGCCGCCCGGTAGGTGCGGTCGCCGGTGCTCTGGTGAGACAGGACGGTGTGCACCAGGACCCACAGCAGCGGTGCCCGCCGTCGGGCCTGCAGGCGCCTGTGGAGGGAACGGGCCTCTGGGACCTCGCGGCCGATGCGGTCGAGCAGCCACAACACTTCCCGGCGCGTGGGTCCGGCCGCGGAGCGACTCACCGGGCCGGACCCACCACCGCCACGGCCGGCTGTGCGAGGTACCGCCGCGCCACCCGCTGCACGTCCGCAGCGGTCACCCGGGAGACCAACTGTTGCAGTCTCGCGTCAAAGCGGTAGCCCACCCCGAGGAGCTCGTACCAAGCCGGGTAGAAAGCCCGGCGACGCAGGTCCTCGTGGTCCAGCAGGTGCAGGCCCACCACCCGGCTGCGGGCCCTCGCCACCTCGTCCTCCGGAGCGCGCTCGGTCCTGAGCCGTTCCACCTCCCGGAGCACGGCGGCCACCGCGCGGTCCACGTTGGCGGGCTCCACGCCCGCGGTGAGGGTGAAAGCCGCGGGGCCCCGCTGGGTTGGAAGCCCGGCGCCCACCGCGTACGCCAGCCCCTCCCGTTCCCGCACGGACTGGAACAGTCGGGACGCCATCCCTCCTCCCAAGAGGGTGCCGGCGACCCGCAGGGCGGGCCAGTCAGGATGCCCTACCCCGACCCCGAGGTAGCCCACCGCGATCCACGCGGAAGCGGTCTGTTGCGGCTCACGGACCTCCTGCCGCGATAGGGGCTGTTCTGCGAGGGCCCGCTCGGCGACGTCCAGCAGGCGGACCCGGGCTGGCAGAGGGTCGTTCCGCAGGCCCGCAAACGCCCTCTGCACTTTCGCCACGGCGACCGGCACCGGCAGCTCCCCGGCCACGGACACCACCACGTTAGGCGCGGTGTAGAAGGCCGTGTGGTACCGGACCAGGTCGTCCCGGCTGAGGCGGGCTAAGGTTTCAGGCGTGCCCAGGAGGGGGTGACGGTACGGGTGCCACCGGTACAGCAGGCCGTTGACCAGCTCCACCGCCCGCGCCTGCGGCTGATCCCGCTGCTGCCGCAGCCGGACGAGGGCGATCCGGCGCTGCGAGTCTACGTCCTCCGGGGCAAACCTGGGCTGGGTCAGGACCTCTACCAGGAGGTCCAGCGCGGGGTCCACGTGCTCGGCGGCGACCAGGAGGGTCCACTCCGTGTGGTCCGGTCCCGTGAGCGCCCGCAGGCTCGCGCCTAAAGAGTCCAGGGCTTCGGCCACCTCGTCTCCGGTCCTCCGGACCGTGCCCCGCAGCATCACCTCCCGCGTCAGGATGGAGATCCCCGCCTGCCCGGGCTCTTCCACCCTGGGCGCTGCACCGACCAGCACGGAAACGGCCACGAGCCCGTTGGCGGGCAGGTCCTGCGCGAGGACGCGGAGGCCGCTGCGCAGGTGCCAGAACACCGGCTCCGGAAGCTGAGGCAGCGCTGGAGAGGACAGCGCCACCAGCCCCACCGCTACTACCACCGCCGCGGTCCTCACGGGCTCCTCCTCGGCCGGATCGCGACCAGCGCGTAGCGGTCGGGGTCCAGGTACCGGCGCGCCACCTCCAGAACGTCCTGACGGGTGACCGCCCGCACGTTCTCCAGGTAGGTGCGGTGGTAGTCCAGGTCCGCCACGGTGGCCGCGAACCCGAGGCTAGCAGCAAGGCCCTGGCTGGTGTGCTGCTCGGTGCGGGCCTCAGATTCCAGCAGCGTTTTCGCGCGCTGCAGCTCTTCCTCGGTTATGCCGTCTCGCCGCAGGTGACGGACTTCTTCCCGAACGGCGGCTTCCGCCCGCGACTCGTCCGGATCCGAGGTGGTCGCCACCACGAACACCAACGACGGGTCCCGGGCGGTGGGGAAGCCCACGGACACGGCCTGCACCACCCGCTTCCGGTCTCTGAGGTTGCGGACCCAGCGGGCGGCCCGCCCCCGTCCCAGGGCGTACACCAGCACGTCCACGGCGTAGTGATCCGGGTCGCTCACCGCCGGCCCCAGCCACCCCATAGCCAGGGTCGCGACCTGCACGTCTCGGAGCTCCACCGCACGCCGGACTCCGTCCAGGGGCGGTTCGCGCGGCGGCGCAGGACGCCGCGCCACCTCCCGCCGCCACCTGCCGAACCGAGCCCGGATCCGCTCCAGGGTGGCTCGGGGTACCACGCCCCCCGCCACCACCACGGTCACGTTAGCCGGTCCGTAGTGGGCCCGGTAGAAGCCCACCAACTGGTCCCGGGACATCCTCCGCACCGCCTCAGGCGAACCGCCCACGGGACGGCGGTAGGGGTGCACGGTGAAGGCGGCGCTGAAAAGCTTGAAGAAGGCGTACCGAGCCGGGGTGTCTTGGATCAGGTTCAGTTCCTGGAGGATCACCGCGCGCTCCCGCTCCACCTCCGCGGGCTCAAAGGTAGGGTCCGTGAGGGCGTCCGCCTGGATGTCCAGTACGCGGTCCACGGCCCCGGCGGGCGCCACCACGTAGTAGTGGGTGTAGTCGTAGCCCGTGGACGCGTTGGTCCATCCTCCCAGGCTCTCCACCTCCCGGGCGATCTGGCCCACGGGCCGCCTGCGGGTCCCCTTGAACAGCATGTGCTCCACGAAGTGGGCGGCGCCGTTCGTTTCGTCGGTCTCGTCCCGTGAGCCCACCCGCACCCACACGTCCACGGTGACCGCGGGGGAGTGGGGCTGCTCCGCCACTATCACCCGCAGGCCGTTCGGCAGGACCTCGTGCAGCAGCGCGGGCTCGAATCCGACCCCAGGCCCCGCGAGCCCGGCCAGCGCGAGGGGGAGGAGCAGGGAGGCCAGCAGGAGGCGCCGCATCACCCTCCCTCCACCGGTTCCCAGTAGCACACCGCCTCCCCTTCCGCCACCACCTCCCCGTGGTGGTTGGTGCAGCCCACCCGCAGGGTCACCACGGGCCTGTCGCTCCCCACCGCCGCCACCTCGGCCCAGGCGGTGACCGTGTCCCCGATGCGGGTCGGCCGGAGGAACCGCAGGCTGCACGACATCAGGATGGCCCCGGGGCCCGGAAGCCGGGTTCCCAGGACCGCGGACACCCAGCTGCCCAGCAGGAGGCCGTGGGCGATCCGCTGGCCGAACCGGGTCTTCGCCGCGTACACCGCGTCCGTGTGCAGGGGGTTGAAGTCGCCTGATACCCCCGCGAAGTTGACCAGGTCCGCCTCCGTGACCGTCCGCCGCAGCTCGGCCCGCTGCCCCACGTGAAACGGCAAGGACTTCATCGATCCCCTACCTCACTTCAGCCGGCGGGCGAGCGGCGCCCGCGGGATGCACACGCGCCTGCGAGCCGCGTCCGAAGAAAGACCTGGGGCGAACAACGGTACGCCACCGGCCGGGCGCCTCGCACCGACACCACCGCTGCCTGTCGTCCACTCACAGGGTCCTCCTCTTACGGCGGCCTCCTCCCGTCGAGCTGCGCACCGCCTGGTATAATCGCTTCGACGGACCAGCGGAGGCCGCCTTGCGGGACCAGTACGGCCGTCCCCTTCGGGATCTGCGGATCTCCCTTACCGACCGCTGCAACCTCCGGTGTGTGTACTGCATGCCCGCGGGCGGGATCGCGTTCCGGCCGCCGGCGGAGCTCCTCCAGGACCACGAGATCCTCCTCCTCACCCGCATCGCCGCGGAGCTGGGGGTCTGCAAGGTCCGGCTCACGGGAGGGGAGCCCACGGTCCGGCCGGGCTTAGTGGACCTGGTGCGGGGGATCGCGGCCATCCCGGGGATCCGGGACGTGGCCCTCACCACCAACGGCGTCCGGCTGCGGGAGCTGGCAGGGCCCCTCGCGCAGGCAGGTCTGCGGCGGGTCAACGTGAGCCTGGACACCCTGGACCCCGAACAGTTCCGGCGTATCACCCGAGGGGGCCGGCTCCAGGACGTGCTGGACGGGATCCGGGCCGCGGAGGAAGCGGGCCTGCGTCCAGTTAAGCTCAACACCGTGGTGGTGCGCGGGTTCAACGAGGACGCGGTGGTCCCCCTGGCAGCGCTGACCCTGGACCGCCCCTGGGAAGTCCGGTTCATCGAGATGATGCCCTTCGGGGAAGTGGCGGACTTCGCGGAGGGGCAGGTGGTACGCACGGAGGAGACCCTGCGGCGGGTGGAGGACGCCTTCGGGCCCCTCGAGCCCCTGGACCTGTCCGGGGAGGAGCCAGCCCGGACCTACCGGATCCGCGGTGCAGCGGGGACCCTGGGGTTCATCAGCCCCATCAGCGAGCCCTTCTGCAGCAAGTGCGGCCGGCTGCGCCTGACGGCGGACGGCAAGCTCCGCCTGTGCCTGCTGCGGGACGACGAGGAGGACCTGCTAACGCCCCTGCGGAGGGGCGCCAGCTACGAGGAGCTGAGGGAGATCTTCCGGGCCGCGGCCTACCGCCGGCCTTTCGGGCACGCCCTGGCGGAGCGCCTGATTCCCCGCCGGCGGGTGATGATCCAGATCGGGGGATAACGGGGCGCCGCCCCGGGTCTTCCGTCTCAGGCGTCCTCGGGATCCACCCAGGACTCTTCTTCCGGCTCGAACCGGTGGCCGCAGCGGGGGCAGGTGACCGGCTCTCCGGGTTCTGTGGGCGTCAGCCGGAGTAGCTCGCTCCCGCAGCGGGGGCAAGGGATGCGGACCACGCGGGGCTAGTCGTCCTGCTCCAGGTTCTTCTCCAGCTTGCGCTTCACCCGCTGCAAGGCGTTGTCGATGGACTTCACGTGCCGTTGGAGCTCGTTGGCCATCTCCTGGTACGACTTGCCGTCCAGGTACAGGTTCAAAACCCGGTGCTCCAGCTCGCTGAGGTTCTGGCGGATCCGCTGACGCATGCGGGCGGAGGACTCCCGGTTGATCACCAGCTCCTCGGGGTCAGCCACCCTCAGCCCTCCGATCACGTCCAGGAGGGTCCGGTCGGAGTCGTCGTCGTAGATGGGCTTGTTCAGCGACACGTAGGAGTTCAGAGGGATGTGCTTCTGCCGGGTGGCGGTCTTGATGGCGGTGATGATCTGCCGGGTGATACATAGCTCCGCGAACGCCCGGAAGCTGCTCAGCTTGTCCCGCCGGAAGTCCCGGATGGCCTTGTAGAGGCCGATCATCCCCTCCTGGATGATGTCCTCCCGGTCCGCCCCCACGAGGAAGTAGGCCTTCGCCTTGACGCGGACGAAGTTACGGTACTTGTGGATCAGGAATTCCGACGCGCGATCGTCTCCGGCTTTGGCGGCCTCCACCAGGTCTTCATCGAGCATTTCGGGGTACGGAGTCGCTTCCTTACGCGCCACCGCCACCGGCACCGCCTCCGCGCTCTGGATGTTGCCGGACCGCCATTCCCCGGAAACTAGGGTCATTATAGAGACGGTCTATCCACCGGTCAAGGACGGAGCGGGCGGGAATCCGACGTCCGGCCCGCCCCCACCTTCACGGTGCGGGCTACCGGGCGGTACACGGACCGGGCCACCACCTCGCGCCGCACCAACACCCCCGCTTCCCACACCTCCCGCACCGTGGTCGCTCGGTACCCGGGCCGCGCGGGTAACACCCGCACCTCGCCGGGCCGTAACTGCGCGTCTGGGCGGACCACCGCACCCCGCGGCGGCGGGATCACCTCCACCCTCTCCACCAGCACTCGGATCCGGCGCCCGGGCTGCGGCCGCCCGTAGATGCTGACGACCAGGCGATCCCCGGCCAGCTCCGACCACAGCAGCACGGGCGGGCCGTCGTTTCGCACCCGCAGGTCCAGGGAACCGTGCACCACCGTGGCGTCCCGTCCCAGGGGGACGTAGGGCACGGGCTGGGTGTGGTTGGCACGGCGGGTGACCACGAGGTCCGCCAGCAGGGCCGCGTTGAACAGGGTGGAGGAGACCTGGCATACGCCTCCGCCGTCGCCCGGTACGAGCTCATCCTCCACCAGGACCGGCGCCTCGCGGAACCCTGCCTCCTTGGTGCGGGGTCCCACCACCTCGTTAAACGACAGCTCCGACCCCGTGGGCAGCAGCACGCCCCGCAGCCGCGAGGCCGCCAGCGCGATGTTGTGGGTGCGGTCCGGGTCAGGCGAAACCCGGGTACTGAAGCTGGCCACCCGGTCAGAGATCCCCAGGGCCCGCAGCCGCCCGGCGGTCCACAGCGGCTGCAAGACCTTCACCGATAGCTGCGCCTCCCGGGAGAAGGACAGCAGGGCACTCCGCAGCGCGTGCTCTGCTTGAGCCTCGTCCAGAGCAGCCCCCACCTCGCCCGGCACCACCTCCACCCGGCCCGACACCACCACCAGCCTTCCCTCCTTCGGGGGGACGTGTACGGTCCGAGACACGCGGCGCACGAAGGCGCGGACCTGTCCGTGATCCACCCGCCAGGGGACTTCCACCGTGACGGGTCCGGTCCACAGCCGCCACCGCTCCCGCGCCCGCTCCACGGGGTTCGGGTGACGGCCTAGCTGGTAGGCGCGGCGCACTGCTGCCCCCACGTCCACCCGCAGGCCGGCGTCCCTCGTCCGCACCCGCCAGCGGTGCGGGCCCGCCCGCACCACCAGCTCCCGATCCAGCTGCTCCCGAGCAGCCCGCCGCAGGCGGGCTTCCAGCTCCCCGGAGCTCAGTCCCCCCGCGGGCAGCCCGCCGACCCACACCCCGGGCAGGATCCGTCCCGCGTGCTGCGCGTCGTCCCAGACCACGGCCCCAGCAAACGCGGCAGCCAGGCCTGCAGCGGCCCACAGCACTCTCCTCACGGGCTCCTCGTCTCCCGCTGCCGCGCCCGCAGGCGCCGCAACACCTCGTACAGCAGGACGGCTGCGGCCACCGAAACGTTCAGGGACTCGACCCTGCCCCGCATAGGGATGCGGACCACGGCGTCGCACCGCTCGCGCACCAGCCGGCGCACGCCCCGCTGCTCGCCGCCCACCACCAGGGCGAGCGGAGGGTCCAGTTGGGCCTCGTCGTAGTCCACGGAAGCCTGGGGGTCTGCGGCCACCACCCGGAACCCTGCCTCCTTGCAGGCCTCCACCGCCCGCGCCAGGTTCACCACACCCGCCACGGGCAGGTGCATCACAGCACCCGCTGAGGCCTTCGCCACCGCGGGTGACAGTCCCGCGGACCGCCGCGTGGGGATCACGGCTCCCACCGCGCCCGCAGCTTCCGCGGTCCTCAAGATGGCGCCCAAGTTTCTTGGATCCTCGACTCCGTCCACCAGCACCAGGACCGGGTCCGGAAGGCTGCGGGCGCGCTCCAGCAGCTCTTCCAGCTCCAGCAGGGGCCGGACCGCGAGCCATGCCACCACCCCCTGGTGAGCCCCCGTGACGGAGACCTGGTCCAGGTGGCGGGGGTCTACGAACTGCACCGGGATGCCGCGCCGGCGGGCCTCCTGCACGACTTCCAGAAGGCCGCCGCGGAGGCGCGCGGTCTTCGACACCTGCAGCTTGCGGATCGGCTGGTCCGCCCGCAGCGCCTCGCGGACGGCGTTGCGGCCTTCCACCACACCCCCAAGGTCGCCCGCGGGGTCCGGCTGCTCCGGGCGCGGCCCCGTACCTGCTTCCCGCGCCGGCGCAGGCTTCCGGTGTGCAGCGTGTGCGGACACGCCTCAGGCCCCGTCGCGGATGCGCCAGCGACTTCCGCCCGGGTAGTCCTCCACGGACACCCCGAGGTCCAAGAGCTTCTGGCGGATGCGGTCCGCGGTGGCGAAGTCCCGACGGTCGCGAGCGCGCTGACGGACCTCCAGTACCCGATCCAGAACCGCCTCTGGCGAGCCCTCCCCGTCCACCTCGCGCAGCGCCTCCTCCTCCTGCAGCAACCGGCGCAGGGCTAAGGCCAGGGACTCGGGGACGGGTTGGGCAAGCCGCAGCCCCAGCACGCCCGCCAGCTCCCGCAGGGTGTCCCGGGCCTCCGCCACCGCGTCGGCCGCGTCCTCCGCCTCGCCCGCCTCGGGTTGTCGCTTGGCCAGGGCGTCTGTCAGGCGGTTCACCTCGGAAGCCAGGGCGTGCAGGTGGGCGATGGCGGAGGGCGTGTCGAAGTCGTCGTCCAGGGCCGCCCGGAAGGCCGCCCGCAGCCGGGCCACTTCCTCCCGCAGCTTCTGGGCCGCCTGCGAGCTGCGCCCGGACGGTCGGGTACGCCGCAGCAGGGTGTCCGCGGCCTCCACCGCGGCCCGCAGGTGCGCGGCGCCCCGCTCCGCGGCTCCCACCGCCTCCTCCCGCCACGTCATGGGCGTGCGGTAGTGGGAGCTCAGGAGGAACAGGCGGATGGCGTCCGGGCGGTACCGGGCCAGGGCGTCCTGGATCCACACCACGTTGCCCAGGGAGCGGGTCATCCGCTCCTCCTGGCCCTCCATCCGCAGGTGCGCGTTGTGCAGCCAGTACTTCACGAAGGGCTTACCCGTGAAGCACTCGCTCTGCGCGATCTCGTTCTCGTGGTGCGGGAAGATCACGTCCTCCCCTCCCCCGTGGATGTCCAGCTGCTCGCCCAGGTAGCTCATGGACATGGCGGAGCACTCAATGTGCCAGCCCGGACGGCCGGGGCCCCACGGGCTGGGCCAAGAGGGCTCCCCGGGCTTGGCGGCCTTCCACAGGGCGAAGTCCATGGGGTGCTCCTTGCGAGGGTCCACCTCCACCCGGGCCCCTGCCTGCAGCTCCTCCAGGGAACGGCCCGACAACTTTCCGTAGTGCGGGTCTGAGGTCACCCGGAAGTACACGTCGCCGTCCACCACGTAGGCGTGCCCCTTGTGCAGCAGCCCCTCCACGATGCGGAGGATCTCCGGAATGGCCTCCGTAGCCCGCGGGTAGTGGTGGGCCCGTAGGACGTGGAGGGCATCCATCTCCCGGAGGAACCGGTCGATGTACTCCCGCGCGATGGACTCCAGCGTGCGCCCCTCGCGCTGCGCCCGGGCGATGATCTTGTCCTCGATGTCGGTGAAGTTCTGCACGTGGCGGACCCGGTACCCCGACCACTCCAGGTGCCGGCGGACCACATCGAAGAACAGGTAGCTGCGAGCGTGGCCCACGTGGGCCGGACCGTGCAGGTTGACCCCGCACACGTACATGCGGACTTCCGGCGGGTTCCACGGCTCGAAGAGCTCCTTGCGTCGGGTCAAGGTGTTGGTCACATACAGCGCCACCGGGCTCCTCCGCCAACCAGCGACTTCACGCCTCCCACGGCTCCACCAGGGCCACCGCCAGGGCCGCCACGCCCTCCCCGCGGCCAAGCGCGCCCAACCCCTCCGGGGTGGTGGCCTTGAGCCCCACCGCGTCCACCTCCAGGCCCATCCGCGCGGCCAGGTTCTGCCGCATGCGCGGCAACGAGTCCGCCAGGCGCGGCTCCTGCGCCACCACCACGCAGTCTACCTGCACCACCCGGAAGCCCCGGTCCCGGGCCTGCCGCAGCACCTCCTCCAGCAGGTGCAGGCTGTCCGCGCCCTCGTACCGCGGGTCCTGGGAGGGAAACAGGGTCCCGATGTCCGGGAGGCCGCAGGCGCCCAGCACCGCGTCCATTACCGCGTGGGTGAGGACGTCCGCGTCGCTGTGGCCGCCAAGCCCGCGCGGGTAGGGTATGGTGACCCCGCCCAGCACCAAAGGGCGCCCGGCCGTGAAGGGGTGCACGTCGTACCCGATGCCCACCCTCAGCCTTCCCGCCACTGCAGCAGCGCCTCCGCCATCGCCAGGTCCTCCGGCGTGGTGATCTTGAGGTTCTCCGGGCTGCCGGGGACCACCGCCACCGGGTGGCCCATCCGTTCCACGAGGGTCGCGTCGTCGGTGCCGTAGAACCCCTCCGCCCGCGCCCGGTCGTGCGCAGCCACCAGCACCTCGTAACGGAAGCCCTGAGGGGTCTGCACGGCCCGCAGCTCGTCCCGGTTCAGGGTCTCCACCACGCGGTCGCCGTCCACCCGCTTGATGGTGTCCCGCACGGGGACCGCGGGCACCGCGGCCCCGTGCTCTCGGGCCGCTGCCACCACCCGCTCGATGATGTCGCCGGTCACCAGCGGGCGGGCACCGTCGTGGACCAGGACCAGCTCGCACGGGCCCACCGCCTGCAGCCCCAGCGCCACCGACTGCTGGCGCTTCAGCCCGCCCGCCACGACCCCGGAGACTTTGCCCAGCCCGTACCGGCCCACCAGTTCCCGCACGCGGTCGATGGACGCCTCCGTGGCCACCACCACCACCTCGTCCACCAGCGGGCTGTGGTGGAACGGCAGGATGGAACGCACGATGACGGGCACCTGATGGAGCGACAGCAGGACCTTCGGGGTACCCTGCCCCATGCGGGCGCTGCGCCCCGCCGCGGCGATGATGGCCGCCACCCGCCCCCGTCTGGACCGGCCGCTCACCTGGGGGACACCGCCCCGCCCGGGCCGCCGCGCCGCGCCGTGGATTCCTGCTTGGGCCTGGCGAACACCATGCGGCCCGCGGAGGTCTGCAGGACGCTGGTCACCACCGCCTCCACCGTGGTCCCCACCAGCGGCCTACCACCTTCCACCACGATCATGGTGCCGTCCTCCAGGTAGCCGACGCCCTGGCCCGGCTCCTTGCCCTCCCGCAGGAGCTGCACGGTCACCTCCTCCCCTGGCAGGACCACCGGCCGCAGGGCCGCGGCGAGGTCATTGAGGTTCAGTACCCGCACCCCCTGCAGCTGCGCGACGCGGTTCAGGTTGAAGTCCGTGGTGACCACGCTGGCCCGCGCGGCCCGGGCCACCCGCACCACCCGCTCGTCCACCTCGCCCCCCACGTCGTCCTCCACGATCTGGACCGCCTGGGAGTCCTCCTGGAGCCGGTGCAGCACGTCCAACCCGCGCCGGCCCCGGGCCCGGCGTAGGGGGTCGGGCGAGTCCGCGATGGCCTGCAGCTCCCGCAGCACCGACCGCGGCACCAAGAACGGCCCTTCCAGGAACCCCGAACGTACCACGTCTGCGATCCGGCCATCGATGATGGCGCTGGTGTCCAGCACCTTGGCGGGACCCCGCGGCCTGCGGCGCTCCAGCAGGCCCGCCACCTCCTCCCGCCGCTGTAGGGCGAACTGAAGGCCCAGGTACCCGAACACCACCAGGGCCACGACCCTCAGGTAACCTCCGATCACCGGGATCCCGGACAGAAGGTAGCCCACCGCGGTGGCGACCAGCAGGCCCACCAGGGAGCCCGCGAGGGCGATCTCCACATCCCTCCACGGTACGCGTCCCAGCCGGACCAGCACCCGGCCCATCACCCGTACGAAGGCCTGCCAGGCAGGCGGCGCGAGGGTGGCTCCCAGGACCCCGCCCGCCACCGCGCCCGCCACTTCCGCGCCGACCCGCGGCCAGCCCCCGATGGGCACGAAGGGTGCCAGCGCCACCACCACCTGGACGCCCAGCGCCCCGCCCAGTACCGCCCCGGCCCAGGCCGCGGCTCGCCGCGCCGTCCGTCCCTCGGAACTCATTTCGAGCCCAGTATAAGCTGGCCCCCGGACCGTGTCCGCGGCACAGGACCGGCAGCTTACCGCCAGGGCGCCAGCTCCAGGGCTTCCACCACCGTGCCGACCGGTACCACGTCCAGCCCTGAACTCTCCACGGCTCCGCCGCGCGGCACGAAGGCGCGCTCGAACCCGAGCTTGCGCGCCTCCGCCAGCCGGCGGGCCAGTTGCGGGACCGGACGCACCTCCCCAGCCAGCCCCAGCTCCCCGCAGAACACGGTGCGGCCGTCCAGGGCCAGGGTGCGGTACGAGGAGGCGAGGGCCAGGGCAATCCCGAGGTCGGCGGCAGGTTCCTCCACCCTCACCCCGCCTGCGGCGTTCGCGTACACGTCCGCCTGTGAGAAGGCGAAGCCCGCGTGCTTTTCCAGCACCGCCACCAGCAGCAGCAGCCGGTTGTAGTCCACCCCTGAAGTGGCGCGGCGGGGTGTGCCGAAGGCCGAAGGAGCCACCAGCGCCTGCACCTCCACCAGCAGGGGTCGGCTGCCCTCCAGGGTGCACACCACCGCCGCACCCGCCGCACCCGGAGGACGGTCGCCGAGAAACGCCGCAGACGGGTTCGGCACTTCCACCAGGCCGCCCGGTCCCATCTCGAACACGCCGATCTCGTTGGTGGAGCCGAACCGGTTCTTGGTGGCCCGGAGGATCCGGTACGCCTGGTGGCGGTCGCCTTCGAAGTACAGCACCGTGTCCACCAGGTGCTCCAGTACCTTCGGGCCCGCCAGCATCCCCTCCTTGGTCACGTGGCCGACCAGGAGCACCGCAGTCCCCTCGGACTTCGCCAGCTGCAGCAGCGCCGCCGCGCACTCCCGGACCTGGCCCACGCTGCCGGGGGCGCTGGGCACGTCGGGCCGGTACACCGTCTGGATGCTGTCCACCACCACGAGGGCCGGATGCAGCTTCCGGACGGAACCCAGCACCGCGTCCAGGTCGGTCTCCGCCACCACCCACACGCCTCGCGACACGGCCCCCAGACGTTCGGCGCGCATCCGGGTCTGCTGCGCGGACTCCTCGCCGGCCACGTAAAGCACCGCGCGGCCGGCCTCGGCCAGCCGGAACGCGGCCTGCAGGGCTAGGGTGCTCTTCCCGATCCCGGGATCGCCGCCCACCAGGACGAGGGAGCCCGGGACGAACCCTCCTCCCAGCACGCGGTCCAGTTCTCCGATCCCCGTAGGCCAGCGCTCCTCGGGCAGCGGGGATACCTCCGGGAGCGGGGTGGGCTTCGCGGTGCGGGACGCAGCAGGCCTGCGGGGGACGTCCAACTCCTCCACTAAGCTGTTCCACGCGTCGCAGTTCGGGCACCGGCCCAGCCACCGCGGCGAGCGGTACCCGCACGACTGGCAGACGTAGGCCACCCTCACGCCTCCCTCCGCCGCCTCCCACACAGCTCCGCCGCTTCCACCACCACGGCTGCCACGAGCCCGGGCACCAGGCAGACCAACAGATCCACAGCCCCCAGGGGGTACGTGCGGAAGTAGGGCCGGAGGCCCGGGACGTACACCACCGCGGCCATCAGGACCGCCCCTAGGGCCACGGAGGCTGCCAGGGCCGGGTTGCCGGGGCCCGGCCGCCACATGGGCGTGGACGTGCGGATCGCGTACACGTTGAAGAACTGCGCCGCCCCCAGCGCCGCGAACACCACCGTCTGCCAGCCTGGGTGGCCCCGCTTCAGGAAATAGGCGCCGAGCGCCAGGGTCGCGGCGCCCATCAGCAGCCCCACCGCCACCACCTGCTGTAGGTGGCCCACGGCCAGCAGGGGCTCGTCGCGGCGACGCGGGGGCCGACGCATGACGTCCTCCTCCGGGGGCTCCACGCCCAGGGCCAGGGCGGGCGGCCCGTCGGTGACCAGGTTGATCCAGAGGACCTGCAGGGGGTAGAGGGGGAACGGGAGCCCAGCTACCAGAGCCCCCAGGACCGTCCACAGCTCCGCCACGTTGGTGGTGAACAGGTAGCGGACGAACTTCCGCACGTTGTCGAACACCACACGCCCCTCTTCCACCGCGGCCACCACGGTGGCGAAGTGGTCGTCCAGGAGCACCACCGCGGAGGCCTCCTTAGCCACCTCCGTGCCGCTCCCCATGGCCACCCCCACCTCCGCCCGACGCAGGGCGGGACCGTCGTTCACCCCGTCTCCGGTAACCGCCACCACCTCCCCCTGCGCCTGCAACGCCTCCACGAGAATCACCTTGTGCTCGGGCAGGACCCGGGCGAACACCGACACCTCCCGTACCACCCGCCGCAGCTGGTCCCCGGACAGGGCCTCAAGCTCGGGACCTGTGGCGACCCGCGCCCCGGAGGGATCCACGATGCCGGCCTGCTGGGCCACCGCCAGGGCCGTGGTGGGGTGGTCGCCGGTGACCAGTACTACCCGGATGCCCGCCCGCCTGCAACGTGCCACGGCCTGCGGCACTTGCGGCCGCAGCGGGTCCTCCAGGGCCGCCAGCCCCAGCAGGACCAGCTCCCGCTCGGCCTGCTCCTCACCGGGCGGCAGCGTCGGGCAAAACCCGCACGCCAGGGCCAAAACGCGGAAGCCGCTTCGGGCCATCTCCTCCACCTGTTCGTCCACCTGCCGCAGCCACACCTCGCCCAACGGCTCCGCCCCGGCCCCCACCCAGACCTGCGTGCACCGGGGCAGCACCGCTTCCGGGGCGCCCTTCACCAGTACGAGGTATCGAGCGCCGCCCACTTCCCACAGCTTGTCCGGATGTTCCACCCCGTGCACGGTGGTCACGCGCTTTCGGGCGCTGTCGAAGGGCCACTCCCCCCGCCGCGGCAGCACGGCGTTCCACTCCCGCCTTCGAAAGCCCCACCCGAAGGCCGCGAGGGCCAGCGCCGCGTCCACGGGGTCCCCGGTCGTCCGTCCGTCCCCGTTTACTTCCGCGTCGCCGCACAGGCACGCCACCAGGGCCGCCAGGCGCGCGCTTTGCGGCAGCGGCTCTCCCGGCGCCACCGTCCCTACGGGGGTCCACAGGTGCACCAAGCGCAGACGGTTCTCCGTGAGGGTCCCGGTCTTGTCGGTGCAGATGACGGTTACGCTGCCGAGGGTCTCCACCGCGGACAGCTTCCGGATCAGGACCCGCCGGCGGAGCATTCGCTGCGCCCCCAGGCTCAGGGCCACGGTCAGCACCGCGGGCAGCCCTTCCGGGACCGCGGCCACCGCCAGGCTCACCGCCATCAGCCACACCTGCCCGGCCTCCTCGCCCCGTGCGAATCCCAAAGCCGCCACCGCCAGCACCACGGCTCCCCCGGCCCCCGCGAGGATGCGGGCGAGGTGCTCCAGCCTGCGCTGCAGCGGCGTCGTCTCGGGTCGGGTGACGGCCACCAGGCGGGCGATGCGGCCCAGCTCCGTGGCCGGTCCCGTGGCGGTCACCACCGCCACGGCCCGGCCCGCGGTGACCACGGTCCCCGTGTACACCATGGTGCACCGCTCCGGCAGCGGTACGCCCGCTGCCAGCCGGGCGCCGGCGTCTTTGTCCACCGGGACAGATTCGCCCGTCAGCGCGGACTCGTCCACCCGTAACCCCACAGCCTCCACCAGCCGGCCGTCCGCCGGCACCCGGTCTCCCGCCTCCAGCAGAACCACGTCCCCCGGGACGAGCTCCCTGCTGCTCACTTCCCTGACCTGGCCCGCCCGCCTGACCCGGGCCCGGGGGACCACCAGACGCCGCAGCGCGGACATCGCCCGCTCCGCCCGGTACTCCTGCAGGAAACCCAGACCGGCGTTCAGCGCGACCACCGCGCCCACTGCCACTGCCTCCTTGGCGTTGCCGAGCAGAAGGGAAACCGCCGCGGCACCAAGAAGAACCAGGACGAGCGCGCTTTGGAACTGCGCCCACAGGACCCGAAGCGGACTCGGGCCGCCAGCCTCGGGCAGCGCGTTGGGCCCCAGGGAGCGGGCGCGCCGGCTGGCTTCGGCGGGGCTCAGTCCCTGCTGCAGGTCGGTGCCCAGCCGCAAGGCCACTTCCTCCGGCGGAAGCCCGTGCCAGGGTACCTCCCCGGCCGGGGTGCGGGTGTCTGGGGCGGGCCTTCGCACGTCCACCATGGTACCGTGGGCGCGCGGTCCGTAGGTCCGGCACTGAAAGGAGGTACAGGTGGAGCGCAAGGTGCAACGCATCCTGGCGCCGACGGACTTCTCGCCTGCCTCTGAGTCCTCGGCCCGGTGGGCTGCGTGGCTGGCACAGCGCTTCGGCGCCACGGTGACCTTCCTGCACGCCCTGGAGGCGGAGTGGTGGGCACTCCCGGAAGAGCTGGTCACGCGGGCGCCCGGCGCCCGGGAGCTCCGGCAAGCTGCCGGCCGCTGGGCGGCAGAGGAGCTGGACCGATGGGCCCAGCGGTTCGAGGGCGGTGAGGCCGTGGTGCTGGAGGGCTCGCCCCGCGACGTGATCCTGCGGGCCTGCCACGAGCTGAAACCCGACCTGGTGTGTATGGGGACCCACGGTCGCACCGGCGTGGTGCGCGCGTTTTTCGGGAGCGTGGCCGAACACGTGGCCCGCACCAGCCCCGTTCCGGTCCTCACCGTGCGGCCCGGGCGCGACCCGCGCGTGCAGCGGGTGCTGGCCGCCACGGACTTCTCCGCGCCGGCACTCGCGGCGGTAGAGTGGGCGCGGACTGTGGCGGCCGCATGCGGTGCCGAACTGGTCCTCCTGCACGTGGTGGAGCTGGACCCGGAAACCTTCGCCGGGGTCCCCAGAGAGATCATGGCCCCCGCGGTGGGCGAGCGGATCCGTGCCTACCTGGAGGATCGGGCCACGCAGAGGCTTCGGGCCCTGGCCCGGGAGGGTGAACGGACGGAGGTGCGCCTGGGAGCCGCAGGCAACACGGTGGTGCGGGCAGCGGAAGAGTTGGAGGTCGACCTGGTCTGCACGGGCACCCGCGGGCAGACAGGGCTCGCCCACCTCTTGCTCGGCAGCGTGGCGGAGTGCGTGCTGCGGCGCAGCCCGATCCCCGTGCTCACCTGCCACGCCCCACCCCGGTAGGACGCGGGCCGACCTGAAGCCGGTCCTGCGGACACGCGGCCCGAACGCTTCAGCCCCTACGGACCTCCCACAGGCCCGGGAGGTGGGCGACGCGGGTCCAGCCCTCCCCCCGGCGTACGGGCTCCACCTTCAGGCCGTCGAAGTAGTGATCCAGCACCGCCTCCCGCTCCATGGCCAGCGGCGGGCTGCAGTAGTCCTCCTCTTCCCAGACCGCCTCCCCCGTGGCGGGGTCCAGCTTCGCGCCCTCCAGAGCTTTCGTGAGCGCCCGGCCGAACGGCCGCATCCGCAGGAACTCCCCGGCGGAAAGCCTGCGCGCCAGCTCCGCCATGCGTCCTTCCCGCGGCCTTGCCCGAACCAGGTAATAGGCCACGCTCTCACCCCCGCTTGAGGAGGTTCGACGCCCGCGGGCCTCCGCCTGCGCGGAGACGGGAGGGAGCAGCCGAGACGTCCCTGAACTGAACTGGGGGAGGAGGGCTCGGCGGTGCAGGAACTGGTTCAGCTGGCGGAAGGCTGCGGATACCTGCCCGGCGGCGTCAACGCGGGCGTGGTGTGGGCCCCGGACGGCCGTGCGGTGGCGGTGGACACGGGAGGGGACCGGGAAGCGGGCCGCAACCTGCTCCGGGCGGTGCAGGCACGGGGGCTCCGGCTGGTGGCGGTGGTGAACACCCACTCCCACGCGGACCACTACGGTGGCAACGACTACCTGCTGCGGCAGGTGCCGCACCTGGAGGTCTGGGCGCCGGTCTTCGAGGAAGCGGTGCTGCGTAACCCCTACCTGGAGCCCTTCTACCTGTACGGCGCGCGTCCGCCCGAGGCGCTCCAGAACAAGTGGCTCATGGCCAAGCCCTCTGCGGTCCACCACGTGTACCCAACCGGGGACGGCGAACTCCAGGTGGCCGGTCTCATGCTGCGGGTGCACCGGGCAGACGGGCATGCTACCCGCCAGGCGGCGGTGGGGTTCGGGCCCGTGTGCTACGCCGCGGACAGCTTCTTCGGCCCAGAGGTGCTGGAGAAGTACGAGGTCCCCTTCACCCACGACGTGGCGGGCCAGCTGGACACCCTGGAACGCCTGCGCGGCTGGCCGTACGAGTGGTTCGTACCGGGCCACGGGGCGCCTGTGGGACGTCCAGACCTTGCCCGGGTGCTGGACGCCAACGTCCGCGCGGTTCGGCAGGCCACGGAACGAGTGCGCCGGGCGGTGGGCTCCGGCGCGACCGCGGACGAGGTGGTCCACCGGGTAGCCGAACAACTCCGCCTTCCTCCCACCAACCCTTCCACCTACTTCCTGCTGCGCGCCACGGTGATGGCCCACCTCACCTACCTGCTGGAGGCAGGACAGCTGAGCTGGGTCCTGGACAGGGGCGCCCTCCGCTGGCTTCCCGCGGCGGACTAGCCCGACGCCCTTTGACAGCGCGCTCGTGGCGTGATACGCTCGGCCGGAGCCCTCGCCCGGGCGGGAAGCTCAAAATCTACGGCAAGGCCGAAAGGAGCAAGGGAATGGCAGTCGGCACGGTCAAGTGGTTCAACGCGGAGAAGGGCTACGGCTTCATCTCCGTGGACGGCGGCAAGGACGTGTTCGTCCACTACACCGCCATCAGCATGGACGGCTACCGCACCCTCCAGGAGGGTCAGCGGGTGCAGTTCGACATCGTGGACGGCCGGAAGGGTCCGCAGGCGGCGAACGTCAAGCCTCTGTAGGCCCGACGGATTCGGACGTGTGCAGGGGCCCCGGTCGGGGCCCCTGTCCTTCCCCGGCAAGCACGGAACGCAGTTCTGCTGCGGACCCCCATGATCCCGCTGGCTGAGCTCGTCAACGACGCCTTCTACCTCTACAGCCTGGTCCTCCTCGCGCGGGTGCTCTCCAGCTGGATCCCCGGACTCGACCCGCGGACCCCCGCGGTGCAGCTGCTCGTCACCCTCACGGAACCCGTGCTGGCGCCCCTCCGGCGGGCACTCCCACCAGTCGGCGGGCTGGACCTCTCCCCCGTGGTGGCGTTCGTCCTGCTGGAGGTCGTCCGGCGGTTGGTGGTGGCCTTCCTGGCCGGCCTGTAGCTTCCGCGCAGGAACTCGCCCGGCTGGCTTCCCCCGCTTACAGCAACAGCGACAGGATGACGCTCACCGTGGCGAAGCTGGCCAGGGTGGTGGTGAACACCGCGCTGGCCACGAACCGGGGGTCGCAGTCGAACTCGGACGCGAACAGGAAGGTGTTCACCGCGGCCGGCATGGCCGCCACCAGCACGAACACCTGCCGCCCCACGCCCTCCAGGCCCAGCAGGGAAGCGAACCCTGCCGCCAGAAGCGGCGAAGCCACCAGCCGCAGCGCGGCCGCAGCCACCAGCTCCCCGGAAGCGTGTACGCCTCCGCCCTGGGCCAGCTGGATCCCCAGGGTCACCACCAGCAGGGGGATGGCTCCCGAGGCCAGAATGGCCACCGTACGGTCCAGCCACTCGGGGACGTTCCAGCCGGTAGCCACCACCCCCAGGGCCAGCACCACCGCGTAGACCAGGGGCAGGCGCAGCATGTCCGCCACCGCACGCCTCAGACCGCCCCGGCTCCCCCAGGCGGCGGTGACCCCGGCGGTGAAGTTCCCCAGGGTGGCGTTCACCACGAACACCAGGGTGGCAGCCTGGAAGCCCGGCTGCCCGAAGGCGAACAGGGACACCGGCAGCCCGTAGTTGCCCGCGTTGTAGTGGAAGGTCGGCAGCACGAAGGCGGCCCGCCGGGCACCCCGCAGGCCCAGCACCGCCGAGACCGCCAGGCCGAGCAGCACCATGGCCACGAGGTGGACCACGCACGCGGCCAGCAGACGGGGTGCTGTGCCTGAGGTGAGCGGCGAGCGGGTGAGGGACTGGAAGATCAGGGCCGGCGCGAACAGGTACATGGAGACGGGCGCCAGGGAGGAGACCTCCACCGGCCGGTAGCGCCCCAGCAGGTAGCCGGTGAGCACCAGGAGGAGCACGGGGCCGACGACGTTCAGCAACACGGCCGCCGCACCCTAAGCCCCGCGTCCCGGACATCCCCCGGGCGCCGTGCCGTGAGTCCCGCCACGCCACCCAGGCGGTACCGGGCACGGCTTGCGGGTGTCCCGTTGGGTCGGCCGGCCACGCTCCGTGGGGCGGGCTACCGGCGGGGCCGTCCTGCGGCGGCCTTGCGCTTGGGGCGCGGCCGGGCCACGGGCGCCGCCGCTTTCGGGAGCCGCTCCTCCTCCCACGTCACGATGCTGTGGAAGTACATCCGGTCTCCCTCGTCCAGGCCCCGGGTCACTTCCGTGATGTGGACGTTCTTGGCCCCGAACTCCCCGAGGGCGTACTCCACCGCCGCCTCGGGCTTCGCCTCCTCGCCGCAGGTGTAGATGTCCAGGGCCACGTACCCCGTCTCCGGCCAGGTGTGCACGGACAGGTGGGATTCCGAGATGACCACCACGCCGCTCACGCCCACGGGGGAGAAGCGGTGGAAGGAGATGGCCCAGATCTGCACGCCCGCCACCTCCGCCGCGCGGGTGAGGATCTGCTCCACCCGTTCCACCTTGCTGATGACCTCCGGGTCGCACCCCGAGGCTTCCACGATGTAGTGGTGTCCCACCGTGTCCATCGGCGCCCTCCGTGTCGCGGTCTCGACCCCCAAACGCACACGTCCCCGGGCGCCGCGGCCGCCGCGCCCAGGGACGCTTCGTTTTGATCAGCACCCATGCTAGGGACTGTGCGGCCCGGGGTCAAGAGAGGCCGGGAGCTCGGCGCGGCGACCGGATCCCCAAGCCCGGCGCCTGCGTTCCCGCGCGCCGACGGGATGTCAACGGGCCGTGACGCGGGCCGCTTACCCTGGAACCGTGGCAGCAAGGCGACTTTTCCCTGCCGCGGTGGTGGCATTTCTCGCCGGCTGCGCGGTGGTCCTGCGCACGGGGCCGGTGGTCGTGTCGGGGATCTACGTGGCCAACGCGGCAGGGAACTCCGTCAGCGTGTACCCGATGGACGCCTCCGGGGACGTATCCCCTGTGCGCGTCATCGTCGGCCCGTTCACCCGGCTGGAAACACCCGTCAGCCTGGCGCTGGACCCCTCCGACCGCCTGTACGTGGCCAGCGTGTCCGGGAACCGCATCACCGTGTACGGTCCGGGTGCGGTGGGGAACACGGGGCCCGTGCGCGTGGTGGAGGGGCCCGACACCCTCCTCTCAGGCCCCTCCGGCGTTGCCCTGGACGCGTTCGGCCTCCTGTACGTCGCCAACGCGGCACCGTCCCGAGTTACCGTCTACCCCGCAGGCGCCCACGGCAACGTGCCTCCCGTGCGGGTCGTGGAGGGAGGGCGGACCCTGCTGGCGACGCCCCGCGGGATCGCCCTGGCCGGTGGGGAGCTGTTCATCGCCAACTCCTCCGCCAACTCGGTCCTGGTGTTCGACGCGTCGGCCTCCGGGAACGTTCCGCCCCTACGGCAGCTGTCGGGGAGCCTGACGGGACTTCTCGAGCCGGCGGCGGTGGCGGTGGACGCCTTCGGCCGCCTGTACGTGGCCAACGCCGCGGGCAACTCGGTTACCGTGTACCCGTCGAGCGCCTCCGGCAACGTCCCGCCGGAAAAGCGCCTGGCGGGATCGGCCACCGGACTCTCCACGCCGCGGGGCCTGGTGGTAGACCCCGCGGGACGGCTGGTGGTGGCCAACGCGGCGGGCAACTCCGTGACCGTCTACGCTCCCGGTGCCTCCGGCGATACCCCTCCGCTCCGTACCCTTTCGGGGCCCCGCACGCAGCTGGACCTGCCGTGGGGCGTGGCGGTGCGGCCTTGAAGGGTCAGCGGACCAGCCACCGGAAACCGGCCACCACGCCCGTGCTCACCGCCGTCACCAGGACTCCCGCCCCCACCACGCCCAGCGCGACCGCGCCCCAGGCCCGCAGCTTCGGCATGCCCAGGAGCCAGCCCAGCAGGGTGCCTGCGTAGGCTCCCGTGCCGGGCAGGGGCACCGCCACGAACAGCGCCAGCCCCACCAGCCCGTAACCGCGGACGTAGCCCTCTCCGCGGCGCCGGACCCGCTCCACCTGCCGGCGCACCCAGGGCCACCGGGAAAGCCACCGCGCGTAGCACCAGTCCAGAAAGGTCCACCCCACGGGCACCACCAGCAGGTTGGCCGCGGTGCACACCGCAAAGCTCACCACCGGCGGGGAGCCGAATGCCAGGGCCACGGGGATGGAGCCCCGCAGCTCCACCCACGGGACCAGGCTCAGGGCGGCCGCCCACCACAGGCCGCTCACCGCACGCTCCGGATCCGGGCCCGCCGCAGCTGCCGGCGCTGGTCTGCCTGTTCCCACCGCCGCCGTTCCGCCTCGGTCTGCGGCTCGTACGGAGGGAGGGGCCGCGGCCGGCCGGCGAGGTCCGTGTGCACCAGGGTGACGAAGGTGCTGCAGGTGTGACGGATCTCACCGGACAGCGGGTCCTCGCTCAGCACCCGCACGCCCACCTCCATGGAACTGGACCCTACGTGGTTGAGAGCGGCGCGGTAGTGGACGATCTGCCCCACCCGGATGGGGTTCACGAAGTCCAGGGCGTCCACGGAGGCGGTGACCACCGGGCCCCGGGCGTAGCGCATGGCCACGATGGACGCCACCTCGTCCAGGTCCATCACCAGGCGGCCCGCGAACATCAGGTTGCCCACGATGGCGTCCTCCGGGAAAACGACGCGGCAGGTCTCCAGGTGGTGGCGGGGCGGGGGTTCGTCGGCCTCCGGCCGGCGTCGCTGCGCGAGCCGGCTCAGGCGCCGCTGTCGGCGCGCCCCGGCTTCTGCCTGCAGCCGGTCCTCCTCCGGGTTTGCGGGGACCACCCGCGCGCCCACGGGACGCGGCCGGCCCTCGGGGTCCACGGCCACGAAGCCCAGAAACGCCCGGGTGGCCAGGCGCCGGGCTCCCGTGGTGGGATCCTCCGCGTGGACCTCCACGTCCACCTCCATGGAGGACCGGCCTACCAGGGGGACCGTAGCCGCAAGGTGTACCACTTCGCCCGCCAGCACGGGCTGGAGGAAGTCCAGCTCGTCCATGGAGCCCAGGACCACCAACCCTCGGGCGAGCCGGGAGGCGGCGAGGGTGCCTACCGTGACGATCCAGCTCATCATGCGGCCCCCGTAGAGCGAGCCGCGGGCGTTCGTGTGCTCGGGGAACACCATCTCCACGGTCTCCGCGCGGGTCTCCGCCACGCTCAGGGAGCGGATCATGGAGCCGTCAGGAGACCTCGCCGCTCGGCACGGAGCCCGCCTCCACCCGAGCCCACGCCCGGTACCACGAGGTGATGGGAAGCCTGCGGTCCCGTCCGAACGCCTTCGGGGTGATCTTCACGCCGGGCGGCGCCTGACGGCGCTTGTACTCGCTGCGGTCCACCATCCGCACCACCCGGGCCACCACCTCTGGGTCGAACCCGGCGCGGACGATGTCCTCCGGTGGGGTGTCCTGCTCCACGTACAGCTCCAGAATGGGGTCCAGCACCTCGTAGGGCGGAAGGGTCTCCTGGTCGGTCTGCCCGGGCCGCAGCTCCGCCGTGGGCGGCCGGGTGAGTACCCCCTCCGGAATCACGGGCCTCTTCTCGTTGCGCCACCGGGCCAGGGCGTACACCAGCGTCTTCGGCACGTCCTTCAGCACCGCGAACCCGCCCGCCATGTCCCCGTAAAGGGTGGCGTATCCCACGCTGAGCTCGCTCTTGTTCCCCGTGGTGAGCACGATCCCGCCCAGCTTGTTGGTCAGGGCCATGAGGTAGTTGCCCCGGATCCTCGCCTGCAGGTTCTCCTCGGTGACGTCGGCAGGGCGCCCCTGGAACGCGGGGCGTAGGGCCTCCAGGTACGCCTCGAAGGGCTCCCGGATGGCCAGGGTCAGAAGGCGGATCCCCAGGTTGCGGGCCAGCTCCTCCGCGTAGCGCACGCTCTCCAAAGAGGTGTAGCGCGAGGGCATGGACACCCCCACCACCGCCTCAGGACCCAGGGCGTCCGTGGCCACCGTGGCCACCAGGGAGGAGTCGACCCCACCCGACAGCCCCACGAACACCTGACGGAAGCCGTTCTTCCGCACGTAGTCCCGCGTGCCCACCACCAGGGCCCGGTACACCTCTTCCAGGTCCGGAAGGGGTTCCGCCACCACCGGGGTTACCGTCGAGGAGGGTTCCCGCAGCGCCACCTCCACCGCCACCGTAGGACACAGGGACACGTCGCCTACGGGGAACCGCTCGGCTTCGTCCACGCCGGTCCGCCGCGCCCGGTGACGCCGCGCCGCGGCCACATCCAGGTCGCACACCACCAGGGCCTCTTCGAACTGCGGCGCCCGCGCCAGGACCCGACCGGTCTGGTCCAGCACCACGCTGTCCCCGTCAAACACGAGCTCGTCCTGGCCGCCCACGAGGTTCACGTAGCACAGCAGGACCCCGCAGTCGCGGGCCCGGGTGCGCAGCATCTCCTCCCGCTCCCGCCACTTGCCCCGGTGGTAGGGGGAGCCGTTGATGTTGAACACCACCAAAGCCCCCGCCCGCGCCTGCACCGCGCAGGGCCCGTCGGGGAACCAGATGTCCTCGCAGATGTTCACCGCCACGGGCACGTCCCCCAGGAGGAACAGGGGGGCGTGCTGGCCGGGCGCGAAGTACCGCTTCTCGTCGAACACCCCGTAGTTCGGTAGCAGCCGTTTGTGGTAGACCCCCTGCACCCGCCCGCCCGCACACACCGCCGCCGCGTTGTACAGGTAGTTCGCCCGATCCGCGAACCCCACCACCGCCACCACGTCGGTGGCGTGACGGGCCACCTCCTGGACTGCCGCCAGGTTGGCCTCCACGAAGTCCGGCTTGAGGAGTAGGTCCTCAGGCGGGTAACCGGTGATCGCCAGCTCCGGGAACAGCACCACGTGCGCCTCCCGCTGGCGCGCCTGGTGGATCTGCTCCGCGATGCGGCGGACATTCCCCTCCAGGTCCCCCACCACAGGGTTGATCTGCGCCAGAGCGACCCGCAGCCGCCGCATCCCGATAGCAGTATCCCGCACCGTGCCGCCTGGGGAAAGCGGTTCAGTGCAGGGCGCGGACTTCGTGCAGGAAGCGGATGACCGCCTCCACCCCGCCCCACAGCAGCGGCAGGCTGACCTTCTCGTTGGGCGCGTGGAGGTTGTCGTCCGGCAAGCCGAACCCCGTGACCACCACCGGCTGCCCGAGGACCCGGCTGAACAGGTCCACCACGGGGACAGAACCTCCCGCCCGCACGAACCGGGCGGGTGCCCCGTAGGCGGCGGACCACGCGCGGGCCGCGGCCTGCACCGCGGGTTCCTCCGGCGAGACGACCCAGGGCCGCCCCGTGTGCAGCTTGCGGACCGTCACCTCGTAAGCCGGGTGGGCGTTGCGCAGCAGGTACCGCTCGAAGGCCCGGTACACCCGGTCGGGGTTCTGGTCCGGCACCAACCGCATGCTCACCTTCGCCACGCAGCGGGCGGGCAGCACCGTCTTGGCTCCCGGGCCGCTGAACCCGCCGCCCATCCCGTGCACCTCCAGGGTGGGCCGCGCCCACAGCCGCTCCAGCAGGGAGAAATCCTCCTCGCCCACGGTGCCGCGGGCGCCGATGCTGCGGGCGAACTCTTCCTCTCGGATAGCTAGCTCCCTCCACGCGGCCCGCTCCGCCTCCGAGGGCTCCCGCACGGGCCGGTAGAACCCCGGGATGCGGATCCTCCCGCGCCGGTCCCGCAGGGAGGCCAGCAGCCGCACCATCTCGTGGAAGGGGTTGGGTGCGGCTCCCCCGAACGTCCCGGAGTGAAGGTCGCTAGCTGGCCCGCGGACTTCGACCTCGGTGTACAGGATGCCCCGCAGCCCTACCGTGATGGACGGAACACCGGGCAGCACGAAACCGGAGTCCATGACGAGAGCGCAGTCCGCCCGAAGACGACGCCGGTGCCGGGGCACGTAGCGGGCGATCTCCAGCCCGCTGCTCTCCTCCTCTCCCTCCACCAGGACCTTGACGTTCACCGGCAGGCCGTCCGTGGCCAGCAGGCTCTCCACCGCCTTGAGGGTCGCGAACACGTGCCCCTTGTCGTCGGAAGCCCCCCGCGCGTACAGGTTGTCCCCGCGTACGGTGGGCTCGAAAGGCGGGCTTTCCCACAGCTCCAGCGGGTCCGCGGGCTGCACGTCGTAGTGGCCATAGACCAGCACCGTGGGGGCTCCGGCCAATCCCACCCACTCTCCGTACACCAGGGGGTGCTGGCGCTGTGAGGGCACCACCTCCACCCGGCGCAGGCCCGCCCGGCGCATGCGGTCCGCCAGCCAGCGCGCGGCGCGCTCGCAGTCCGGCCCGTGCTCCGGCAGGGTGCTCACGCTGGGGATGGCCAGCCACTCCTTGAGCTCCTCCAAAAACTCCGTACGGCGCTGTCTGGCGTAGGCGATGGCGCGTTCCATGGGGATCCTCCGCAAAGACCGCCTGGGTCCCGGTGGTGTTCCCGCGGCCCTGTGGCGGGCCGCCACAGAGCCAGTACGACTCCAGAGCACGCAAACCCTTCCGCCGGGCCCGCTGCGCGCACTCCGCCTCGGGAGCGTGATGCCCTCAGGCGATAAACTGGACGGAGAAGCAGGTCCGGAATGGGACCCGGCCCGGCCTCGGGGGAGAGGTTCGGGCCGACGGCGAAGACCCCACGGGACTGCGGGGCCGGGGCGGTCCAACCGCTACCGTCCTGAGGAGGAGGGCCATGACCGACCGCATGCTGGAGATGTTCCGGGAGCTCACGGAGACCCCGGGGGTGCCGGGATTCGAAGAGCCCGTCCGCGGGGTCCTGCGCAGGCACCTGAGCCCCCTGGGCGAGATCCTGCAGGACCGCCTGGGAAGCCTCGTGGCCCGCAAGGAGGGGACGAGGCCCCAGCCCAAGGTGATGCTGGCCGGCCACATGGACGAGATCGGGTTCCTCGTCACCCGCATCACCGACGAGGGCTACCTCAAGTTCCAGACCCTCGGCGGGTGGTGGTCGCAGGTCATGCTGGCCCAGCGGGTTCGCGTGTGGACGCGCCGGGGGCCCGTGCTGGGGGTCATCGGCAGCAAGCCGCCCCACCTGCTGGACGAAGAGGAGCGCAAGAAGCCCGTGGACGTGAAGGACATGTACATCGACGTGGGCGCCTCGAGCCGCGAGGAGGCGGAGCGGTTCGGCATCCGCCCGGGCGACCCCGCGGTCCCCGAATCGCCCTTTACGGTCCTACACAACCCGAAGCTGATGGTGGCCAAGGCCTGGGACAACCGGTTCGGCTGCGCCGTGGTGGTGGAGGTCCTCCGCGCCCTGCAGGAGGAAGCGCACCCCAACACCGTGTACGGGGTGTGCAGCGTGCAGGAGGAGGTGGGCCTGCGGGGGGCCCAGACCGCTTCCCACCTGGTGCAGCCCGACGTGGGGATCGCCCTGGACACGGGGATCGCGGGGGACACGCCCGGCGTGAAGCCGGACGAGGCGCAGGGCAAGCTCGGCAAGGGCCCTGTGATCCTGCTGTACGACGCCACCCTGATCCCCCACGTGCGGCTGCGGGATCTCGTGGTGGAGACCGCGGAGGCGGAAGGGATCCCCTACCAGTTCGACCGGGTGGCGCGGGGCGGTACGGACGCAGGCCGCATCCACACCTTCGGCGTGGGCGTGCCGTCCATCGTGATCGGAGCGCCGGTCCGCTACATCCACAGCCACAACGCGATCCTCCACCGGGACGACTTCGAGGCCACCGTGCGGCTGGTCACCGCGGTGATCCGCCGGCTGGACGCCGCCACCCTGGAGCGGCTGGTCAGCTGATGCCGTCCCGATCCTCCGGCGCGGGGCTGTGGCTCGCGCGGCTGGCCACCGCAAACAGCCGCCGGCGCTTCGGCCGCTACCTCCTCGCGGGTTGCGCGGCCGGTTTCCTCACCACGGGGGCCGCGCTGGGCTGGGAGCGGTGGTTCTTCTGGGCCATGCTGTGGGGGGCCGGCGTTTTCGTGCCGCTCCGCCTGGGCGTGGAACTCGTCGGTGCCCGCGGCCAGCGGGTGCGCGCCGCGTACCGGGAACACTTTCCGGAACGCATCACCCCCGCGAACCTACCGCTGGTGGCCCAGGGGGTGTACGAGCGGGAGGTCCTGATGCCGCGCATCGTCACCCCACCGTACGCGGGCAAGGTCGGCGAGGCGGTGGTGGCCGTGGGCCGGGCGGCCCTGGCGCGGCCCGATCCCGGAGAAGTCCTGCGGCGCGCCGCCTGGCGTCTGGTGGGCGTGGCGGACGGGTGGATGGCGGAGATGCGCGCTGCGCGGGAAGCGGACCCCACCTCCACCAACATCCAGGCGCGCTGGCAGGCGGTGCGATCCCTGGCGGTCCTGGCGGCGGTGGCCCGGATCCTGATCTCCCTGTCCGAGGAGCTGTCCGGGCTGCCCTTCTCCGCGCCGGGCCTGGACGCGCAAAACGTGCGCACGTTCCTGGACGACGTCCTGGCCTACCTGGACCGGGCCGCCCTGGACCCTGAGGTGCCACCGTGGACCGGCGCGCTGCTGGGGGTGTGGACACCGGAGACGGTGGAGCTGCGCAGGTGCTGGGACGACTATCTGGAGGTCACCGGTCCGGCGCCTTCGCGGCTGGCCGCGGTGGTGGAGCAGCTGGTGGAAAGATGACCCTCTTCCTGACCGAGTCGGAAGTGGCCTCCCTGGTGTCGGTCCCGGAGCTGGTGGACGCCCTGGAGCAGGCTTTCCGGGACAAGGCCGCGGGGCTGGCCGGCAACGTACCCAGGGGCCGTGCCGCCCTGGCCGGAGGCACGGTGCTGCACGTGATGTCCGCAGCCTGGGGGCCTGGGGGTGTCGCCGGCCTTAAGGCGTACACCACTTCCCGAGAAGGCGGGCGGTTCGTGGTGTTGCTGTACGACGAGCGGGGACGCCTGGTGGCCCTGCTCCAAGCAGACACTCTGGGCCAGAGGCGCACCGGCGCGGCCACCGGTCTCGCCACCCGCTACTTGGCGCGGGAGGACGCGCGTACCGTGGCCGTCATCGGCGCTGGCTGGCAGGCCCGCACGCAGCTGGAGGCGGTGTGCGCGGTGCGGCCTGTCGAGCGCGCGTGGGTGTTCAGCCGGACAGCGGAGCGCCGCGAACGGTTCGCCCAGGAGATGAGCCAGCACCTGGGACTGCCCGTCCTCCCCGCCTCCTCCGCGGAGGAGGCGGTACGGGCGGCGGACGTGGTGTGCACCATCACCACCGCGCGCGACCCGGTCGTGCTGGGCCGCTGGCTACCGCCCGGGGTGCACGTGAACGCCGCGGGCTCCAACTGGGCCCACCGCCGGGAGCTGGACGCGGAGGCGGTGGCTCGGGCGCACCGCGTGGTGGTGGACGACCTTCCCCAGGCCAGGGGGGAGTGCGGGGACCTGATCCAGGCGGCCGCGGAGGGAGCCTTCGAGTGGGACCGGGCCGCGGAGCTGGGGGACGTGGTGGCAGGAAAGGTGCAGGGTCGCGCCTCCCCGCAGGAGGTGACCCTGTTCTGCTCCCAAGGCATTGCTCTGGAGGACGTGGTGGCCGCGCGGCTGGTCTACGAGCGCGCCCGCGCCCGGGGGGTCGGACGCCAGCTGGACCTGGGACTGGACAGGCCGTGACGGACGCCCCGGCGGAGGTGGTGCAGGCCTCCGAGGTGGTGGTCCTCGGCGGCGGGTGCTACGGCTGCTTTCACGCCCGCCAGCTGCTAAGAGCTTCCGAGCGCGGCCGGCTGCGGTACCAACGGCTGGTAGTGGTGGACCGCAACCCGCAGGCCCGCGCCCGCGCCGAGTTGACCGGCAAGGCAGAGGTGGTCACCGCGGACTGGACCGCCTACCTAGTAGACTACGTGCCCGCGGCACCCGCGGACGCACAGCTCGTACCTGCCCCTTTTGCTCCCCACGTGCTGGCGGACTGGCTGGTGGCCTCCCTCCGACGCCTGCGTCCGCAGCTCCGGGTGTCCCGACATCCCCTGCCCGGGTCTTACCCGGTGGCTTACGACGTCACCCTGGAAGACCGGCGGTACCTGAGCGAGGCGGCCTGGCGGTGCCCGGCGACGTGCCCGGAGCCGCAGGTGTGTCCGGCCACTCGGGGACCGCGCACCTGGGACCTGGCCAGCACCGTGGAGCGCTACGCGGACCTGCCGGTGCTGCGGTTTTCGTGCCTGCACTTCGCCTATGGCGTCGGGACGATCGCCGTCCGGTCCCTGCAGGAGGCGCTGCGCTGGGTGGCGGACCGAGCAACACCGGGTCAGCGGGTCGGGGTCCTGACGGCGTCCCACTGCCACGGTGTCGGGACGTGCCTAGTCGTGGAGGAAGCGTGAAACCTGCCCCGGCAGGGGCACGGAGGAGGGAACCCGATGAAGGTGGTGGCCTCAGACCGACCGTGGGACCGGCTGGCCTGCGACGTGCTGGCGGTCCCTGTGAAATCCCGAAAGCCCCTGGAGGGTCTAGAGCCCCTGGACCACGCCCTGGGCGGCTGGCTGCGGGAGGCGGTGGCGCTGGACCACTTCGAGGGCAAGCGGGACACCCTGCTGCAGGTTCTCACCCACGGCCGCCTTCCCGCCGCGCGGCTTCTCCTGGTGGGAACAGGGGCCGCCGAGGACCTCACCGACGCCAGTCGCCGCGCCGCGGCCGCCGCGGCCCGGCACGCCCTGGCCGTACGGGCCAGGCGGCTGGGGCTGTGGCCGGGAGCCTTTCCACCCACTCCTGAAGTGGCCGCGGCCCTGGTGGAGGGAGCCCTGCTGGGCGCCTACCGCTACACGCGCTACAAACCTGACCCGTCTCCGGGGCTGGAGTCCGTGGAGGTGGTAGGCGTGCGCGGTGCCGCCCCCGCGGCGCGCCGCGCCCGCGTCCTGGCGGAGGCCACGTACTTCGCCCGGGACCTCGTGAACGGACCGCCCAACGAGGTGAGCCCCACGTTCCTGGCCCGCACCGCCCGGGAGCTGGGCCGCCAGCTCGGTCTGCGCGTGCAGGTCTTCGGCCCCCTCCAGCTCCGCCGCATGGGCGCAGGCGCCATCCTGGCGGTGGGGGCTGGCAGCCGCCAGCCACCGCAGATGATCGTGCTGGACTACCGCCCGCCCCGCGCCCGGAGAACCTACGTGCTGGTGGGCAAGGGCGTCACCTTCGACGCGGGCGGGCTGGACATCAAGACCCACGAGGGCATGGAGACGATGAAGGCAGACATGGCGGGCGCCGCGGCGGTCCTGGCCTGCCTGCGGGCCCTGCCGGCCCTTGGGGTCCCGCACCGCGTGGTGGGTGTCGTGGGTGCGGTGGAAAACCTGCTGGGAGAGGCTGCCTTCAAGCCCGGGGACGTGGTCCGGGCCATGGACGGCCAGACCATCGAGATCACCAACACGGACGCGGAAGGGCGGGTGGTGCTGGCAGACTGCCTGGCGTACGCCCGCCGCTTCCGTCCGGACGCGGTGGTGGACCTAGCCACCCTCACGGGTGCCGCCATGGTGGCCCTCGGATACCACGCGGCGGCCATCCTGGGCAACGACCCGGACCTGGTCCGCGGCCTCGTGGAGGCAGGGCAGCGGGCGGGAGAGCGCCTGTGGGAGCTGCCCCTGTACGAGGAGTTCGTGGAGGCCATGCGGGGCGAAGTGGCGCAGTGGAAGAACTCGGGAGGCCGTTACGGAGGAGCGCAGAAGGGAGCGGCGTTCCTGCGCGCCTTCGTGGGGCCGCACCCCTGGGCCCACCTGGATATCGCGGGCGTGGCTTTTCTGGACAAGCAGGAGGGCCAGGCCCCCCACCTGCCCAAGGGGGCCACGGGCTTCGGCGTCCGGACCCTGCTGCGGTGGCTGGTGGAGGGGTAGCGGTGCCCCGGAACCTCGTGGTGGACGCGGTGGGCTGGCTCGGCGCTGCCCTTTTGCTGCTCGCGTACTTTTTGGTCTCCAGCCGGCGAGCGCACGGCGGAAGCCTCGCCTACCAGGGGCTCAACGCCGTCGGCAGCGTCCTGCTGGGCATCAACAGCGTGTACTACGGCGCGGTCCCCTCGGCCTTCGTCAACGCGGTGTGGCTCGCGATCGCCGTCTACGGCGCTGTGCGGGGCGCCCGGGTGCACGCGGCGGACTGAGGACCAGGCCTACGTACCTTCCCGACGGCGCGCCCGTTCCTGGGCCTCCTCCACCAGATGCCATGCGGCCTGCGCGCCGGCCCACCCGTAGATCTCCACCGGCTTGCGCTCCAGCTCCTTGTACACCGCGAAGAAGTGCTCCACCTCCCGCAAAAAGTGGGCCGGCACACCCTGCAGGTCCGTCACCCCGTCGAAGCGCGGGTCCGCCACGGGGACCGCCAGGATCTTCTGGTCCCGGCCCTTCTCGTCCCGCATGTCCAGCACGCCGATGGGCCGGACCTCCACCAGGCAGCCCGGGAAGGTAGGCTCAAAGGTGAACACCAGGACGTCCAGGTGGTCGCCGTCCTCCGCCAGGGTGTCCTCGAGGAACCCGTAGTCCGCGGGGTAGTGCAGGGGAGAATAGAGGACCCGGTCCAGCCGCACGCCCCGGACCGGGTCCCACTCGTACTTGTTCCGGCTGCCCCGCGGGATCTCCACTCGGGCCAGCACGCTACGGCCGCTCACGCATTTTTCTCCTTCCAGTCCATCACCCACACCTCGCGGTAGCTGGGCAGCGGCGTGGCCTCCACCCGGTGGCCCACTCGGGTCACGTTGCGCTTGCCCGCCAGGAACTCTTCCACGGGCGCGAGGGGCCACGCGGGGTTGGCCTCCGTGCGGTAGTGCATGGGGATCACCACCCGCGCCTGCAGGCGGTTGACGACCATCTCCGCGGTGCGCGCGTCGATGGTGTAGTGGCCCCCCACCGGAACCATGAGGATGTCGGGCTTGAGGGCGCCTTTGTACGCCCCCTCGTGGAAGTTGGCACCCTCCAGGTCATGCCCCAGGTCCCCGCAGTGCAGGATCTTCAGGCCGTCCACCTCGATGCGGAACATGGCGTTCTTGCCCCGCTGGGCGCCGTGGACGTTGTCGTGGTAGGTGGGGATGGCCACCACCCGGACTCCCTCCACGGTTTCCCGCACGTCCGCGTGCTCCCTGCCGCCCTCCCGTAACCCGCGGATGACCCGGGGCGAGCCCGTGGCCGCCTCCACGTAGTTGTGGTCGAAGTGCTCGTGGCTTACAAGCACCAGGTCCGCGGCCACCCGCGGCACGGGGTAGCCTACCTGGTCGTTGAAGGGGTCGATCAGGATCCGCTTGCCTTCCCGGCTCTCCAGGAGGAAGCAGGCGTGCCCGAAGTAGGTGATCTTCATGGGCCGCACCTCCCCGCAGCACCCTCACGGTTCGGTTACGCGATCCCTCCTCTCCCTCCCTTCCCTCGGAGCCGACCTGCCGCCTCACCACAGGGCGAAGACCCTGCACGGGCCGCCGGACCCCCCCGCCACCTTGGGGGCTCCCACGAACACCCAGGCGCCCGCGGGCGGGATGCGCGCCAGGTTGGCCAGGTTCTCCAGTCCCCAGCGGTTGGCGGGCAGCCACGTACGGTGGGTCTTGAAGTCCTTGGAGGGGCCGAAGTCCAGGCTCAGGGTGTCCACCCCGATGCCCACCACGTCGCGCTCCCGGAGCAGGAACTCCACGGTGTCCGGGTGGAAGCCCGGGAAGTGCATCACCCCCGAGCTGTCGGGGTTGCGGAAGGCCTGGGAGCTTCCGACCCGCGACTCCCACCCGCTGTGCATGAACACCGCGGCGCCGCGGGGAAGGCGTCCGTACCGGCGCTCCCAGGCCCGGACGTCGTCCGGCCTTAGCTGCGCGTCGGGATCCTTGGCGGCGCGCTCGTGGATGTGCACCACCGCCACGGGTGCCACCAGCACCGCAGGGGCCAGTCGTTCCACCGTGCGGGCCCCCTCCCCGAAGTGGGCGGGCGCGTCCATGTGGGTGCCGACGTGCTCGAAGTAGCTGATGTTGAGCCCGTAGTACCCGTCCTTCTGGACCGTGACGGCTACCTCGGTCTTGAACACCGGCTGGCCGGAGAAGGAGGGGAACGTCGGCTTGAGGGTGTGGGTGAGGTCCTGGATCCTGGAGAACCCGGGCACCCGGGGTGCTGCCAGAACCTCCCGGGGCCCCAGCAGCCGGGCGCCTACGGCGCCCGCGGCGAGCACCGCTGCCGACTTCAGGAACTGCCTCCGGCTCACCTCCTCCGCCACCGCCTCCATCACCACGGGACCGCACACGGCCACCACCCCCTTCTTTGAAAGTCGTTTCTGACGGTGGTACGGGACGGCCACGCCGGATTCCTGCTCGCACGGGCACCGCCGCCGGCGTGGTACGATCCCGCAGGGGCCGGTGCGGACTCAGGAGGGCAGGCGAGGTTGGGCTTTTCGGAAGAGCTGGAGTACCTGCGGCAACAGACCCCGCTCACCGAACGCGTGGCGCAGTCCGTCCGCGCCCGGGGCCTGCGCGGGACGCGGGTGGCGTTTTCGGTGCACCTGGACATCAAGACGGTGCCCGTTCTCGAGGCGGTGCAGGACGCGGGCGCACAGATCCTGGTAGTCACCTGCAATCCCGCCACCGTGCGCGACGAGGTGTGCAGTTACCTGCGGGACCGCGGGGCAGGCGTGCGCGCGCGGGCGGGGATGTCCGACCGCGACTGGGAGGACAGCTTCCGGTGGGCTCTGGAGCAACGCCCCCAGTATCTGTGCGAGATGGGCGCGGAGCTGGCGACCCGCGCCGCCCGCGAGCCGTCCCTGGCCGGGCCCGTGCGGGCCGCCATGGAGGCCACGGGGACCGGCATCCAGCGCCTCCGGGACCTGAGCCTGCCCTTCCCCGTGCTGGACTGGAACGCGCTCTCCCTGAAAGAGGGCCTGCACAACCGACACCTGGTGGGTCTGGTGACGTGGACCACGTTCCTGGAGGTGGCCCGCGTGACCCTGTACGGCAAGCGGGTACTGGTGGTGGGCTACGGCCCGGTGGGTCAGGGGGTGGCCGAGTACGCGCGGTTGCTCGGGGCCGTTCCCGTCGTCGCGGAGCTCAGCCCCGACCGCCAGCTCCTGGCCCGCCACGGGGGGTGCGAGGTCAGAAGCCTGGAAGAAGCCCTTCCGACCGCGCACGTGGTCGTCACCGCTACGGGGCGGGAACGCGTCCTCAGGGAAGAGCACTTCCGCCTCCTCCGGGACGGCGCGTTCCTCCTCAACGTGGGCCACTCCAACCGCGAGCTGGACACCGACGCCCTCCGCCGCCACCCGACCCGCCGGCTGCGCGCGCACGTGGAGGAAGTCCGCCTCCCGGACCGGCGTGTGTACCTCCTCGCGGGAGGGGCGATGTTCAACCTGGCCGCAGGCCAGGGTGACCCCTACGACGCCTTCGACCTCACGTCGGCGCTGCTCCTGGCGGGCCTGGATCACCTCTTCCAGCACGGGCACCGGTACCCGCCGGGCCTGCACCCCATGCCTCGGGAAGTCGAGCTCGAAGTGGCGTCCCTGGCCGTCCGGCTAGACAACTCCGGCCGCTAACCGGGCCGCGGCGCGAAACGGTCAGGCCGCAGCAGCTCCAGCTCTGCGGGCTGGTCCCCGCCCACCACGCGCGCCACGAGTTCCCCGGTGACGGGCGCCAGCGAGATCCCTAGGGTCCCGTGGCCGGTAGCGACCACGAGATTCTCCACCCCGGGCGGCCTGCCCACAGCCGGCAGCCCGTCAGGAGTGCACGGCCGGAGGCCCGCCCAGGCCTCACCGCCCTCAGGGTCCAGTCGTAGGTAGCGCGCCGCCGCCCTGCGGATGGCTGCCAGGCGTGTTTGGTTCAGCTCGTCGCTCCACACGCCCAGCTCCAGGGTGCCGGCCAGGCGTACCCGTGGAAGCCCCTCCGGGTCCGGAAGCGGGGTCACCGCCACTCGCGCCTCGCTCAGCATCAGGGGGCTCCGCGGCAGGGGCCGGCCGAGTAGGGTGACACTGTACCCCTTGGCAGGCAGCAGCGGAAGGCGCACCCCCACCGACCGCAAAAGCGGCGCGCTCCACGCGCCTGCCGCCACCACCACCGCCCCGGGCCGGACCTCCCGGCCGTCCACCTCCACCCCCACGGCGCTTCCGTGGCGGTGCAGCCGCGCCTGGCAGGGGGACCGCACCTCCACACCCAGCTGCCTGGCCCGCTCCGCCAGGCTCGTCACCAGCCTCGCAGGGTCCAGGTGGGCGTCCTCCGGAAAGTACACCGCCCCGGCCAGTTCGGGCCGGAGCAGCGGCTCCCGCGCCCGAGCGCCTTGGCCTTCCAGCACCTCCGCGGCGACTCCCTCGCGGCGGAGCAAATCCAGCTCCTGCAAAAACGCCCGGTACTCCACGGGGTCGAGGAACACGGAGAGCGAACCCGTCCGCCGCCACCCGAACTCAGGTGCCCGCGCGGCCAGCCGCTCGTACAGTTCGGCGCTGCGCCGCTGCAGGCGCACCAGCAGGGGGAGGGCGCGGCGGACGTGGGGCTCGGTGCTGGAGCTCCGAAACTGCCACAGCCACCTCCAAAGGGTGGCGTCCGGCCGCAGGGGCACGTACAGGGGACTCTCCGGGTCCAGGACCCACCGCAGGCCGCGGCGCAGGACGCTGGGTTCCGCCAGGGGCACGCTGTGGGACGGCACCACCCAGCCCGCGTTTGCCCACGACGCTCCCGCGCCGGGCCGGTCCCGCTCCAGGACCACCACGCGCAGGCCCGCCTCCGCCAGCGTGCAGGCGCACCACAACCCTACGGCGCCGGCCCCGACCACGACGGCGTCCGCTTCCGGCAACGACACGGCCACGCCCCCCTTGACAGTCTAGACGGTGGCGCTACGCTGTAGGCAGGGCCGCGACGCCCGCCGGACTGGCGGGCGTCGCTTGCTTTTTGGGGGCGGGGATGCGTTCCGTCGGTGGTCTCGCGGTAGCCCTGGCCGTGCTGGCAGCGGCGGGTCCCGTGTGGGCCGCGGACCCCACGGGCACTGCCACCCTTAAGGCCGACCCCGCGGCCCCCGTCAACTTCACGTGGACCCTGGTGGCTGCATTCCTGGTGTTCTTCATGCAGGCGGGGTTCGCGCTCCTGGGCGCGGGGCTCATCCGGTCGAAGAACACCGTCAACTACCTCACGAAGAGCTTCCTGGACTTCTGCATGGCCTCCCTGTCCTTCTGGGCGTTCGGCTTCCCCCTGATGTTCGGAGGCTCCGGCGTGGCGCCGGGGCTCGAGCGGGGCAACCCGTGGGTGGGCTGGTCGGGCTTCTTCCTGGCGGGCGACGCCTACGACGTGCGCACCATGATGGTCTGGTTCTTCCAGATGGTGTTCGCCGCCACCGCGGCCACCATCGTGGCAGGGGCGGTGGCGGAGCGGATGCGGATCACCGCTTACCTGGCTTACAGCTTCCTGGTGGGGGCGCTGATCTACCCCGTCTACGGCCACTGGATGTGGGGCGGGGGGTGGCTCGCGAACCTGCCCCTGGGAGCAGGCGCCCGCGACTTCGCGGGATCCAGCGTGGTGCACGCCGTGGGCGGGCTCGTGGGACTGGCGGGAGCTGCCATGGTGGGCCCGCGGATCGGCAAGTTCAACCCGGACGGCTCACCCAACCCCATCCCGGGCCACAACATGGCGTACGTGGTCACCGGCACCTTCATCCTCTTCTTCGGGTGGTTCGGGTTCAACCCCGGCAGCACCCTCGCCGCCACCGACCTGCGCATCGCCGCCATCGCCACCAACACCCTGCTGGCGGGGGCCGCGGGCGCGGTGGTGGCCGTGTACTACAGCCTCGCCCGGACCGGCAAGGCGGACTTGGCCCTCAGCTGCAACGGCGCCCTGGCAGGCCTCGTGGGCATCACCGCGCCGTGCGCGTACGTGGCCCCGTGGGCCGCGGTGGTGATCGGGGCCCTGGCCACGGTGGTGATGATGCTGACCGCCGCCTTCGTGGAACGGGTCCTCAAGGTGGACGACCCGGTGGGAGCGGTGGCGGTGCACGCCGGCGGCGGCCTGTGGGGGACCTTGAGCGTGGGGATCTTCGCGGACGGCACCTACGGGAACGTGGCGGGGCTCGTCACCGGCCAGTGGGGCCAGCTGGCGGCCCAGGCGGTGGCGGTGGTGGCGGTCACCGCCTGGTCCCTGGGCACGGGCTTCTTGATGTTCTGGGCCCTGAAGAAGACCACGGGCCTGCGGGCGCCGCGGGAGGAGGAACTGAGCGGGCTCGACCTGCCGGAGCACGGCACCCTCTGCTACCCGGAGGAGCTCGTGCCCGTGGCGGCGGGTCCGGTGGGCCGCGCGTGAGGTGAGAGAAGGAGGTGGGTACGGTGACGTGGGAAGCGTGGCTGGGTGTTGCAGCCTTCGTGATCCTGTTCAGCCTGTGGTCCCTGTTGCCCAGCCGGTTCCTGAGACGCTCGAGGGCTGGCGAGGAGGCGGCGAGGCCGGCCCCTGCGCCGCCTTCTGAGTCCGCCGCACCCCCGGTGCGGGCCCGGCCGAGCCGGGCCGCGGCGGTGCAGCTCCGGCTTGTGCGCAACCCCGCGTTCGGACACGGTCCGGACCGCACCCTGCCCCGGTACTTCTACGTGCTGCGGAACGGCGACGGCGAGGCACGCCTGCCCGTCTACTGGGAGCCGCGGCCCACTTCCCGCGACCCCCTGGTGCGGGAAGCCTACCGGGTGCGGGTGGCCGGGCGTACCCTGGAGGCGGGCAACCTGCACGTCCTGGGCGAGCAGCTCCGGGACGCGCTGGGCAGCCTGCTGGCGACCGGTCAGCCGCCGCGGTTCTGGCTGGTGAACGGGACTTCTGCCTGCCCCGTGTACCGCGAGGGGGAAGCCTACGTGGCCCTCACGGACGGCCCCAGGCTGTGGGGAAAGGACCTGCCAGAACTCGTAGGCCGGTACGCCCACTACCTGGCGTCCTGCAACGGCGGGCGCCGTGCACCGGTCAGCGTGGCCCTGTTCTCGGCTGCGGACCTGGACGTGCACTGGCCGGAGCTGGTGTGGACAGGTCCCGGTGTCTGGGTCCCGGTCTTCGGAGTGGACGGCCGGTTGACTGCCTTCGGCCCGCGCGACCGGACTTGGTCGGTGCCCGCCGGCCCCGGGGCAGTGCTGGAGCTGTGGGAACGCGTGGGGAACGACCTGGTCGCCTGCGGCCTGCTGCAGCACCCCGCCGCCCTGTGGGGCAGTGAGGTCAGTGACTCCACCCGAGGGTCCCTGCTGGCATCCAGCGAGCCCACAGGGCTTGCCCTGCGCTTCGTCCACTTCCACCCGTCGGGTGCCGGCCGCGTCACGTTGCCGATCCGCCGCCTGGAAGGTCGGGTGTTCGCCAGCTGCCGGGAGCTGTCCTGCCTGCACGTGGCGCCGGACCCCGGCACCCTGCGGGAGTACCTGTCCGCGCACCTGGCCCAGGCGGGGGTGGTAGCGGGGCTCCAGGACGTGGTGCTGGAGGAGGACGGCGGAGCTTCCTTCCACCGGCTCGTCCGCGCGGAGGGGCTACCGGTAGGCGTGGCTTCGTCCCACGCGTGAGGAGGTGGTCGACGTGACCTGGGTGTGGTGGGTTGTCCTGATCCTGCTGGCCACCGCCGCCGGGGTGGTGTGGGCGGTCCGGTACACGAAGGTGGGCCCCAACGAGGTGCTCATCATCTCCGGGCGGCGGAGGACGGTGACAGGGCCGGACGGCCGGCGGCGGACCGTGGGCTACCGGCTGGTGCACGGCGGCGGCACCTTCGTGTGGCCCATCAAGGAGAAGGTGCAGCGCATGTCGTTGGAACTCATGACCCTGGAGGTCCGCACCCCGGAGGTGTACACGGTGAACGCCATCCCCGTCACCGTGGACGGGGTGGCCCAGGTGAAGATCCGGGGCGACGAGGACAGCATCGCGGTCGCCGCGGAGCAGTTCCTCTCCCGCTCCCGGGACGACGTGATGCGGACGGTGTTGCAGACCCTGGAGGGCCACATGCGGGCGGTCCTGGGAACCCTCACGGTGGAGGAGATCTACCGGGGCCGTTCGGAGCTGGCGCGCCGCGTCCGGGAGGCCGCGAGCGAGGACCTGCACAAGATGGGCATGGAGATCGTCTCCCTCACCATCCGCAACGTGACCGACAGCCAGGGGTACCTAGAGGCCCTGGCACGGCCCCGCATCGCCCAGGTGAAGCGGGACGCGGTGAAGGGGGAGGCGGAGGCGGAGAAGGAGGCGCAGCAGGCGCGTTTCCAGGCGGAGACCGCCATCGCCCAGGCGCAGCGGGACATGGAGCTGAAGAAGGCAGAGTACGAGGCGGAGGTCAAGGCCAAGCGGGCGGAGGCGGATCTGAGCTACGACCTCCACCGCTACCGCATCGCCCAGCGGGTGAAGGCGGAGGAGATCCAGGTGGGCATCGTGGAGCGGGAGAAGCTCGTGGAGCTGGAGGAACGGGAGGTGGCCCGCAAGGAGAAGGAGCTGCTGGCCACCGTCCTCAAGCCGGCCGAGGTGGAGCGCCAGCGGACGGAGGTGCTGGCGGAGGCAGAACGTTACCGTCTGGAAGCCGAGGGGATCGGGCGGGCGGAGGAGATCAAGGCCCAGGGCGCCGCGGAGGCGGAGGTCATCCGGCTGAAGGGGTTGGCGGAAGCGGAGGCCATGCGGAAGAAGGCGGAGTCGTGGAGCCAATACAACGAGGCGGCGATCACCGAGCTCATCGTGCGGGTCCTGCCCGAGCTGGCCCGGGCGGTGTCCGAGCCTCTCGCGAGGACCGAGCGCATCGTGGTGGTGAACGCGGACGCCTCCGGCGCCGGGGTGTCCCGGATCCCCGCGGACGTGGCCCGGGTGGTGGCCCAGCTGCCGACCCTCGTGGAGTCCCTCACCGGCGTGAAGCTGGAGCAGCTGCTGGAGCGAGTCCCCGACCTACGCCGGGCGGAGCCCGCAGCCCAAGCGGCATCCCCCGGGCCGCAGTCCTGAGGAGGGCGCCATGGCGGTGGTCCGTCAACGAGCCCGCGAGCAGCCGGTCGCCACCCCCGAGGACGTGCTGGAGCTGTGCGAGCGCCGCGGGATCCAGATGGTGGACCTGCGGTTCACGGACCTGGTGGGCGGCTGGCAGCACTTCTCGGTACCCGTGGAGGAGCTGTCGGAGGACCTGTTCGGGGACGGGGTGGGCTTCGACGGCAGCAGCATCCGCGGGTTCCAGGACATCCACGAGAGCGACATGATCCTCGTCCCTGACCCGCGGACCGCCCGGGTGGACCCCATGGCCAAGACCCCCACCCTGATCCTGGTCTGCGACGTGTACGACCCCATCACCCGGGAGCGGTACAGCCGGGACCCGCGGGGAGTGGCGCAGCGGGCGGAGGACTACCTGGTCCGCACGGGCGTCGCCACCACCAGCTACTGGGGCCCCGAGGCGGAGTTCTTCGTGTTCGACGACGTGCGGTTCGAACAGAACGTCCACTGCGGGTACTACTTCGTGGACTCCGCGGAGGGCGCGTGGAACACCGGACGGGAGGAGCGTCCCAACCTGGGCTACAAGCCCCGGTACAAGGAGGGCTACTTCCCCGTCCCGCCCACGGACAGCCTGCAGGAGTTCCGGTCCCAGCTGGTGCGGAAGATGCGGGAGGCCGGCGTGGAGGTGGAGGTGCACCACCACGAGGTGGCCACCGCAGGGCAGTGTGAGATCGACATGCGTTTTTCCACCCTCACGGAGATGGCGGACCGGGTCCAGATGTACAAGTACCTGGTCAAGACCTTCGCCCGCGAGCACCTGAAGACCGCCACCTTTATGCCCAAGCCCCTGTTCGGCGACAACGGGAGCGGCATGCACACGCACCAGAGCCTGTGGTACGAGGGCCGCAACCTGTTCTACGACCCGCGCGGCTACGCGCAGCTGAGCGAGCTGGCCCTGTACTACATCGGGGGCCTGCTGAAGCACTCGCCGGCGCTGCTGGCCTTCTGCGCGCCCACCACCAACTCCTACCGCAGGCTGGTGCCGGGCTACGAGGCGCCCGTGAACCTCGTGTACTCGCAGCGGAACCGCAGTGCGGCCATCCGGATCCCCGTGTACTCCGCCAGCCCCAAGTCCAAGCGGATCGAGTACCGGCCCCCGGACCCCAGCTGCAACCCGTACCTCGCGTTCGCGGCCATGCTGATGGCGGGGCTCGATGGCATCCTGAACCGCATCGACCCCGGACCCCCCATGGACGTGGACCTGTACGAGCTACCTCCTGAAGAGGCCAAGCACGTGCGGCAGGTGCCCGGGTCCCTGGAAGAGTCGTTGCGGGCCCTGGAGGAGGACCACGAGTTCCTCCTGCGGGGAGGGGTGTTCACGGAGGACCTCATCGAGACGTGGATCACCTACAAGCGCAAGCGGGAGGTGGACTACATCCGCCTGCGGCCGCACCCGTCGGAGTTCTACCTGTACTACGACGTGTAGCCGGAGGGGTCCAGGAGCACCCGCGCGTCCACCGCCCAGCAGCCCTCAGGCCCTGCCACCACGGGGTTGAGGTCCAGCTCTCGCACGTGGGGTTCGGACAGAAGGAGCTGTCCGGCCCGAACCAGGACGTCCGCTACCGCCTCGAGGTCCGCGGGCGGCCGGCCCCGTGCCCCCTGCAGCAGCCGGTAGCACGCGGTCTGCTGGATCTGACGCAACGCCTCCGCCCGGTCCAGGGGAGCCAGGCGGAACGCCACGTCCCGCAGGACCTCCACCAGCACGCCGCCCGAGCCCACCACCACCACGGGGCCGAACTGGGGATCCCGAAGCCCTCCCACCACCACCTCCGCGGTGCCGGCGACCAAGGGCTGGACCAGCACGCCCTCCCACCGCGCGTGCGCAGCCCGCCGCGCCACCTCCTCCCGCAGCCGGCGGAAGCCGTCCCGGACCTCCTGCTCGCCCCGCAGGCCCACCAGCACCCCCCCGACGTCCGACTTGTGCAGCACGTCCAGGCTGGACACCTTCAGCACCACGGGGTTACCCAACCTCAGGGACGCCGCTACGGCCTCCTCCTCGGTGTTGGCCAGCTCCCAGCGGGGGTGCGGGATCCCGTACGCATCGCACAGCTCGTACGCCTCCCACTCCCGCAGGGCGTCTCGCCCCTCCCGCAGCGCCCGATCCACCACCGGGTGGCTCACGACCGCAGCCGCTCCCGGGCGCGCGCGTACTCCACCATCCGGGCCAGCACCCGCACCGCCTCCTCAGGGAACTCGAAGGTGCACAGACCTCCCTTCTCCAAAATCCGGCGCGCCGCCAGGGCCGCGTCCCCGAAGGTGATCACCGCGAGGACGGGCTTCCGCCGGCCCTCGGGCTGGTCCCGGTACGCCTGGAAGACGGACCGAGCCACCTCTTCCTCGTCCAAAAACGCCGGGGGAGGCGTCAGGAGGACCACTGCGTCCACGCCCTCGTCCTCCAGGAGGATCCGCAGCGCGTCCCCGTGCGTGTGCGCCACCACCGCGCCGGTCATGTCCACGTATCCTTCCGGCTGTCCCACCGCGGCCAGGTTCGACAGCACCGCTCCCAGTCTCTCCCGCGTCCGCGGCGAGAAGTGGGCGAGCTGCAGGCCGGGCTGAGCGGCCACCTCGTCCACGCAGATGGTGCCCGGCCCGCCCACCGCACTCAGGACCGCCACCCGGTTGCCAGGGGGCAGGGGCAGCCGCTCGAAGGCCCGCACGGCGCCGTAGAACTCCGACACCGTCCGCGCCCGCACCACCCCCGCCTGCCGGAACGCCCCGTCGTAGATGGCGTCCGCGCTGGCCACGGAGGCCGTGTGGCTGTGGGCTGCGCGCGCCCCCTGCTCGGTGCGCCCCGGCTTGAGCACCACCACGGGCTTGTCCCGGCCGACCCGGGCAGCGGTCTGCACGAAGGCGCGCGCGTCCGCCACCCCCTCCAGGTAGACGCCCACCACCCGCGTGCACCGGTCGTCGGCGAGGTACGCCAGCAGCTCGGTGAGGGTGACGTCCGCCATGTTGCCCACGGAGGCCAGCTTGCACAGGCCCACCATCTCCAACGGCCGCGCCCACTGGAGGAAGGACATGGCGAAGGCCCCGCTCTGGCTGAGCAGGGAAGCCCCTCCTGCAGGGTACGGACCCAGGTCGAAGCTGGTGGTGAGCCCCACGTGAGCGTCCGCGACCCCCACGCAGTTGGGCCCCACCAGCCGGATGCCCGCGGTGCGGAGCGTGCGGACCAGCTGGTCCTGTAGCTGCCGCCCCGCATCCCCGACCTCCGCGAAGCCCCCCGAGACCACCACCGCCGCGGCGGCGTCGCCCCGTTGGTGCCTGCGGGCGGCCAGCTGGGCGGCCACCACGAGGCACGCGGCTGCGGGGACCACCACCACCGCCAGGTCTACCGGGCCGGGTACTTGAAGCACGCTGGGGTAACAAGGCAGCCCCAGCACCTCGGTGGCGCGCGGGTTCACGGGGTAAATCCCGCCCGGGTAGTGGGTCCGCTGCAGCTGCGCCACGATCTGGTGGCCGGGTCCCCCGGGCTCCGCGGAGGCTCCCACCACCGCCACGCCCCGCGGCGCGAAGAAAGCATCCAGCCCCTGGGGTGCTGGGCCGTGCGCGTGCGCCATCAGGCGGTCAGCTCACCCGCTCCAGCACGGTGGCCGTGGCCATCCCGTGGCCGATGCACATCACCTGCAGCCCGAACTGCCCTTCGCGGCGGTCCAGCTCGTCCACCAGCTTGGCCATGAGCACCGCCCCCGTGGCCCCCAGGGGGTGGCCGTGCGCGATGGCTCCGCCGTTAGGGTTCACCCGCTCCAGGTCCGGTTCCAGCTCCCGGGCCCAGCCCAACACCACGCTGGCGAACGCCTCGTTGATCTCCACCACGTCCACGTCCTTCAGGCTCAGGCCGGCGCGCTGCAGCGCCGCCCGGGTGGCGGGCACCACCTCCATCAGCTGCAGGGTCGGGTCACCGGCCACCACCACCCGCGCCCGGAACCGCGCCCGTACCCGGAGGCCATGGGCCCGCGCGAACTCCCGGTCCGCCACCAGGACCGCGGCCGCGCCGTCCGAGATCTGGGAGCTGTTCCCCGCGGTCACCCGCCCGTCCGGCCGGAACACCGGGGGGAGCTGCAGCATGCGCTCCAGGGACGGCTCGAACCGGATCCCTTCGTCGTGCTCCACCCGCACAGGCCGCCCCTCGGAATCCTGCCCTTCCACGGGGACCAGATGCTGGCGGAACCGCCCCTCCTGGGTGGCCCGCGCGGCCCGCACGTGGCTGGTGTAGCTGAACTCGTCCAGCTCCCGACGGGAAAGCCCGTACCGGTCCGCGATGCGCTCCGCGGACTCGCCCTGGTGCACCAGCTCGTACCTCTCCTGGGCCGCGGGGCTGAGATTCCTCAGGTCCCCGATGTCCAGGAACATGGGGACCCGCGTCATGGACTCCACCCCACCCGCGATCACCAACCGGGCGTCGCCCGCGGCGATCGCCTGCGCGGCGAAGTGCACCGCCTGCTGGCTGCTCCCGCACATGCGGCTCAGGGTGACCGCAGGGACCCGGTGGCCCAGGGAGGAACACAGGACCGCCAGCCGCCCCACGTTCATGCCCTGCTCCCCGGCCTGGGTCACGCAGCCCGTGATCACGTCGTCCACCCACTCCGGCGGGATCCCGTTGCGCTGCACCAGGGCGTCCAGCACCGTGGCGTAGAGCACCTCTGGCCGTACGCCCCGCAGAAGCCCGCCCCGCTTGCCGATGGGCGTGCGGACTGCGTCCACGATCACCGGCTCGCCCACACCGCACCTCCCGAGCCCGCGCTCCCCCTCAGGATACGGGACCCGCCCGTCCGCAGGCCAGTCCCGTCCCGTGACGGCATTGTGGTAGGCGGCTCACGAGCCTGCAGTTTCCGTCCCTGGTCTGCTGGCGTGGCTCCTGGCGGCTTTGGAGTTCTTGGGGGGCCTGGCGCTGATCCTGAGCCTTCTCACGCAGCTTCCAGCGACCCTGTTCACCGGGGAGACGCTCCCTGCTGCTGGGTTCCGCGCTCGCCCTAGCCCTCCTGGGCGGAGGTGCCCGGTCGTTGGACGCCCTGTGGCGCAAGCCCCGGGACCGGCGACCTCAGGCCCCGGTGTCGCCCTCCGCGGCGGAGTCCAGGATCAACTCGTAACGCTCCAGTTTCGAGGGCCCGCGGAAGGCCTCGCGGGGGAGGTTGCCGGACCGCGCGTGCCCCCGCTGGAACGCCTCCGAGCGGGTCCACGCCTCGAAAGCCTCCCGGGTCTGCCACACCGTGACGACCACGTAAGGATCCTCCGGGTCCACGGGGCGTAACACCCAGTTCCGGACGAAGCCCGGCATGCGGTCCACTTCCCGGGCCCGCGAGCGGAAGCGTTCCTCGAACGCTTCCTGGAACTCCGGGCTCACCGGGATCCGGTTCATCACCACGAACACGCCGCACCTCCTCAGTACCGCCGCTCTTTGGGTTGGAAACGTGTGATCACCACGGGCTTGTCCTCCAGCCGGACCTCGCGGGGTGCAGGCCGCCACGCCAGGGTGTGGCGCAGCCAGCGGGCGTCGTCGCGCTCGGGGTAGTCCTCCCGGAAGTGGGTCCCGCGGCTCTCGGTGCGGTGCAGGGCGCTGGCCGCGGTGGCCTCCGCCACGTCCAGCAGGCAGCCCGTCTCGAAGGCCTCCACCAGCTCCTGGTTGTACACGTACCCCCGGTCCTCGAGGCCCACCCGGCGGTATCGCTCCTGCAGCTCCCACAGGCCCTGCAGGGCCTGCTGCAGGCCGGCCCGGTTGCGGAAGACCGAACAGTGGCGCTCCATGAGATCCTGCAGCTCCAGCCGCAGCCGCGCCCAGGACTCCGGACCGCGCGCTCCCACTAGCCGCAGGAAGTGCTCCGCGGGGCCGTCCAGGGGCGAGGGGGGCGCAGCGGGCATGGCCCGGGAACGGGCCAGCTTCGCCATGTCCTGCGCCGCGCGACGGCCGAACACCAGGATGTCCACCAGGGAGTTGGTCCCCAACCGGTTCGCCCCGTGCACGGACACGCAAGCGCACTCCCCGGCCGCGTACAGCCCTTCCACCGCCTTCCGCCGGCCGTCCCACAGCACCCGCCCCCAGGTGTCCGTGGGGATCCCGCCCACCGCGTAGTGGGCCGTGGGCCGGACCGGGACCAGGTCCCGGGCGGGGTCCACGCCCAGGTACGTGCGGATCAGAGCGGTGACCTCCGGCAGTTTGGTGCGCCGCACGTCCTCGGGTAGGTGGCGGAAGTCCAGAAACACGCAGTCCCCCTGCTTCCCGCCTCCCCGGCCCGCCTGGATCTCCCGGAAGATGGACCGGCTCACCACGTCGCGGGGCGCCAGCTCCATGAGGTGGGGGGCGTACCGCTCCATGAACCGCTCGCCCAGCCCGTTCACCAGGTAGGCGCCTTCACCCCGGGAGGCCTCGGACAACAGAATCCCGCGGCCGTAGATTCCCGTGGGGTGGAACTGGTAGAACTCCATGTCCTCCAGGGGCACCCCGCGGCGCCAGACCAGCGCCGGGCCGTCCCCGGTCAACGTCACCGCGTTGGTGGTAGTCCGGTAGATCTGCCCCCACCCGCCTGTGGCGAGCAGCACGGCCTTTGCCCGTACCCCGTGCAGGCCCCCGCGCCGTACGTCCCAGGCCAGAAGCCCCGAGCACGCCCCCTCGTCCACCCACACGTCCACCACCAGGAACTCGTCGAAAAACCGCACGCCCCGCCGCAGGCACTGCTGGTACAGGGTGTGCAGGATCATCTGCCCCGTGCGGTCCGCGGCGTACACGGACCGTGCCAGAGGCCGCTCGCCGAAGTTGCGGGTGTGCCCGCCTGCCCGGACGCGTTGCTCGATGCGGCCGTCCGGACCTCGGTCGAAGGGAAAGCCCATGTGCTCCAGCTCGAACACCACCTGGATGGCCTCGGAGCACAGGATCTCCACCGCGTCCTGGTCCGCGAGGTAGTCCCCGCCCTTCACAGTGTCGAAGGCGTGCCACTCGGGATGGTCCTCCTCCGCGTGCCCCAGGGCTGCGCCCATGCCGCCCTGTGCGGCGCCCGTGTGGGATCGCAAGGGGTGCACCTTGCTGAACACCGCCACGCGAAGGTCCGGGTGGCGTGAGAGCTCCAGGGCCGCGTACAGCCCCGCCCCACCCCCGCCCACCACCACCGCGTCAAACTCGTGCCAGACCACCTCCATGGTTCCCTCCGACCGTGTGTGGGAGAGCCCGGGCCTACAGACGGAGCCGCCCCTCGGGCAGGTGCACACCCAGCAGGGACGCCAGCAGGTCCAGGCCCACCACCATCAGCGCCGCGTAGGCGACCGCTGTCGGCCAGCGGACCCGGGCCACGCCCACCAGAACCCACAGGCTCCACAGCACGGACGCCCACCGCAAGCCCAGAAACCACGTGGCGGCCACGTAGAGCGCCAGGCTCACGAGGTACGCGACCGCCCGGCGCACGCGCTCACGCACTGCACCCGGCTCTGCCTCCACCTCGTCCTCGTCCGTCACGGGACTGCCTTGGCCCCGCAGCTCCCGCGCTAGCTGCACCGCCGTCAGGACCGTACCCGCGGCAGCCACGGACACCGGCATGAGGGCGGCATCCGGCAAGAAGCCCCGCGCGGTCCACCAGGCGTACCCGAAGACGCCCAGCACCACCGCGGTCGCCACCGCCGACGCCCCGGCCGGCTGGCGGGGTGTCTCCCGCCGGGTGCGGGTCCCCTCGCGCAGCCACCGGAAGGCGCTCCACACGAACGGGGCCACCACCAGCAGGCCGATCACCACGACCCCGGGCCGCAACAGCCAGTCCTCCGGCCGCGGGTAGAGGTTCACGGTGAGGAAGTAGTAGCGTTCCAGGGGGTTGCTGAGGACGAACCCGATGAGAAGGGGGCCCCGGGGCCAGCCCGTGACCTTCAGGGCGTAGCCCGCCACCCCGAGGGCCACCAGGGACACCAAATCCCCGAAGTGTTGCGTCTCCTGGAAGGCCGCGAGCACCATGGCCAGGACGATGGGCGGGGCGATCCGGTTGAAGGGCACGTACGTGAGGCGCGCCAGCAGCGGGCTTGTGGCGAACATCACGCCGGCCCCCAGCACGTTGGCCAGCGCGAACGACCATACCACGGTGTAGATGAGGTCCAGGTGCTGGGTGACGATCCGGGGTCCTGGCAGAATCCCGTACGCCAGCAGGGCGCCCAGGATCATGGCTGAGGGTGCCCCACCCGGCACGCCGAACAGGAGGGTTGGCACCAGGTCCCCGGCCTCCACCGCGTTGTTGGCGGCCTCCGGCGCGATGATGCCCCGCACGTCGCCCTTGCCGAACCGCGACCGGTCGCGGCTGGTGGCCACCGCGTGGCCGTAGGCCATCAGGGTACCTGCGGTGGCCCCGATGGCGGGCAGCACCCCGGCCCACATGCCGATCAGCGCCCCCCGGATCACCAGCCACCTGTGCTGCCAGACGTCCAGCACGCCCTGCCACCAGCCACGGCCCAGCTCCATCCGCTGCGCCACAGCGCCACCCCGGGCCAGCAGGGACACCACCTCCGCCACCCCGAACAGGCCCAGGGCCACCAGGGCCAGGTCGATCCCGTCGGTGAGGTAGACCTGACCGAAGGCGAAGCGGACCTCCGCGGCCGCGGGCGCGGGACCCACGGTGCCCAGCAGCAGACCCAGCAGGCCCGCGCTGAGTCCCTTCAGCGGCTCCCGGCCCAGCAGACTGCCCGCGAAGGAAACGCCCAGCACGGTCAGCATGAACAGCTCCGGGGACCCGAAGGAGAGCACCAGCGGCCGCGCGAGGGGGATGGACACCGTCAGACCCAAGGCCCCGATGATCCCGCCCACCAGACTGGACAGGTAGGCCGCCGCCAGCGCCCGTGCCGCCTCCCCGCGGCGGGCCATGGGGTGCCCCTCCATCATCGTGGGGACCGCGGCCGCCGAGCCCGGTGCACCGATCAGCACCGACGTGATGGTGTCGGAGGTGTGGACCACCGCCAGGGCGCCCGTCACCATGGCTAGGGCCGCCGCGGGTTCCAGCTTCAGCATGAAGGGCAGCAAAATGGCCGCGGCCACGATGCCGCCCATGCCCGGGAGGATGCCGATCAACAGGCCCACGCCGCTGCCCAGGACCAGCATCCCAAGCCGCGTGGGGCTCAGGAACAGCCCCGCTGCCGCGCTCAGCGCCTCCGCCATCGCCTCCGCCTAAAAAAAGGCAACCCCCCTCGGGCCCGTCACGGGCCCCGTGGGGGAGCCCCTTGAAGGTTTACAGCCGCACCTGGTACTTGCTCCGCAGTAGGTCCGTGATGTACTTCTTCACGTCCAGGGTCACCCGCGCGGCCCGCAGGACCGCAGACTTGGCCACGTCGCCGCGCAGCACCTCGTAGCCCTCCAGCACCTGCCTGCCCTGCTGCCGGAACTGCGGGTCCGCCTTCATCCGATCCACCGCGGTCCGCAGGGCCTGCAGGGCCTCCGGCGGAGTCCCGCCCGGCGCCCACAGGGCCTTCTGGAAAGTGAAGGCCGCGGCCACCATGCTCTGGTACGCCTTCCACCGCAGCAGGCCGTCCGGCTTGCGCTTGAAGATGGCCTGGTAGGCCTCGTACGCGCTGGGCAGGTCCGGGGCGCTGGGGTCCCGCACCATCACCCCTTTCTCGTTCACGAACCCCATGGACAGGATCGGGATGGCCTTCCCCTCCCGGACGAGCGGCACCACCTGGGACAGGTAGGCGGGCGTGGTCTGGTAGTCGATGTTGGTCTCCCCGCGCTCGAACGCCAGCCGCGCGGGGCCCCGGCCTTCGAACCCCATCACCACCCGCACGTCCAGCCCCAGGACTTCAAACAGCAACAACGTCACCAGGTCCAACCCGGTGGCGCTGATGCCGCCGTACACCAGCCGCTCTGCGGGCCGCACCAGATCTTCGGGCTTCCGGACGCCCGTGCGCGGGGACACGTACAGCACCCCACCGACCCCGTTTACCTTGATGAGCTCCCACTTCGTGGGGTCGTAGCGGACCTGCGGGACCCCCAGGATGTACGGGATCATGGTGGACCCGGAGGTCGTGAGCAGCTGCGTCCCGTCCGGGCGCGCGTTCTCCGCGAAGAAGTTGGCGCCGAGGATGCTACCTCCCCCCGGCATGTTGCGGACAACTACCCGCGGGTTGCCCGGCACGTACTTCTCCAGGAAGGGGGCGAAGAACCGGGCGTCGATATCGCTACCCCCGCCCGGGGCGAACGGCACGATGATCTCGATGGTCTTGCCCGCGTAGTACGGCTGCTGCCCGGACGCGGGCAGAGCACCGAGCGCCGCCACCAACACCACGACCCACAGGAGCCTGCTCGTCATGCCAGCACCCCCTTTCGGGCTACGCCGGCCACACGGACCAGGGCACGAGGGCGTACCCCTCCATCAGCCGGCGCGCGGTCCGGTACGTGGTGACCTTGTCCACCACCCACTGGCCGCCCCGGTAGCCCACCGAGGCAGCCGCCTCCAGCACCCCCGCAGGGTGGCCGATCCGCACGCGGCCGTCCTGCAGACCTGCCCGCACGGCCTCGTGCACCACGGTCCCCTCCACTTGGGCGGCCACCGCGGTGCACGCCGCCCCACTCAACGCGAACGCCCGGTGCAGCCTGCCCATGGACAGGATCCTGCCCACCAGGTCTACCTCTCCCGCCTCCACCACCGTCCCGCGGGTGGAGCGGTACGGTGCGGGAGGGCAGACGAAGGCCAGCTTGGGGATCCCCGGGCTGCGCCGGGTGGCCTCCTCAGGAGTGGCGGCGATGCCCATGTGAACCGCCGCGTGCGCCCGGACCCGTTCCAGCCGCTGCAGCAGGTCCGAGTTGCCGTCCACCTCCTCCGGGCCTTCCGTACCCCGCAGACCCACGTCCTGCGGCCGGACGAACACCACCGGGTTCACCGCGTCCACCAGGGAGACGGTGACGCTGCCGACCCCGGGCACGTGCAGGAGCTCTGCGGCCTTCCCGGTGGGCAGCAGCCGCCCCGTAACCGACCCCGCGGGGTCCAGGAAGTCCAGCGCGATGCGGGCTCCGGTTCCCGGCACCCCGTCGATGGCGTAGTCCCCTTCCACCTCGGGCAGGTGGTTGCGGGTGGGGACGTGGGCGTGGATGCGCTTACGCGTGTTGGTCTGCCAGATCCGCACGGTGGTGATGGGGTCTGTACCCCGCACCAGCCCCTCCTCCATGGCGAAGGGCCCCACCGCCGCGGTCAGGTTGCCGCACGTCCCTCCGTAGTCCACCAGGGGTTCGGTGACGCTCACCTGTCCGAAGGTGAACTCCACGTCTGCTTCGGGCACAGAAGGCGGGCCCACGATCACCACCTTGCTGGTGGTGGACACCGCGCCCCCCAGGCCGTCCACCTGCCGGCCGTAGGGGTCACCTCCGCCGAACACCTTGAGGATCACGCGGTCCCGCAGTTCGGGGTCTTCCGGCAGGTCCGGCCGCAGGAAGAAAACCCCGCGGCTGGTCCCGCCCCGCATGAGCACCGCCCGGATCCTGCGCTGGTTTCCCAAGGCTCTGCCCACCTCCGCAGCAGTTCCACGGAGCCTTCCCGGATCCTGCGCCTGAGGCCTCGCGATCACGCATACCATTGTTCCAAACGCTTGTCAACTTGTGTTCATTTGCATACAATTTGGACGATGCCCAACAGGACCTCCGGCCGAAGGCAGGTGGCCGCCTCCCAGGCGGTGTACCAGTGGGTGGTGGCCGCCATCCGCAGCGGCCGCCTGCGGCCGGGAGACCCCCTGCGGGAGGAGCAGCTGGCGCGCCAGCTCCGGTGCAGCCGCACGCCCGTACGGGAAGCCCTGCAGCGCCTCCGGGCGGAAGGCTACCTGGAGCGCGGCCGTCGCCGGGGGCTCGCGGTGGCGGAGCCCACCCAGGAGGAACTGCTGGACCTGTGCGTGGTACGGGAGACCCTGGAGGGTCTCGCGGCGCGGCTGGCGGCCCGCGGGATCACCACCAGCGAGGTGTACTTCCTCGAAGAGCTGTGCGAGGACATGGAGCGCGCCCTTCAACAGGACGACCTGCACGCCCTGGCGCGGCTGAACGCGGAATTCCACGCGGTGATCTGGCGCGCCGCCCGCAACCGCTGCCTGGCCCGGGAGCTGCAGCGGATCTGGCTGCTCATCGCCCGCCAGCCCGTCACCACCCTGAGCTACCCGGGCCGCGCCCGCGAGGCCCTGGCCGAACACCGGGCCCTGCTGGACGCCATCCGCGTGGGCGACGCGGACCGCGCGGAACAGCTGGCACGCCAGCACATGGCGAGGGCGCAGATGGTCCGGATGCGCATCGCCGCCGGCTGTACCCTCGCGCAGCCCGGCGTCCCGATGCCCGGGGTCGGCCATCCGGAGCCGTAGCCGTGCCCCGGTACCCGGCGGGAGAGCTGCGCGGCTGGGTGGCTCGCTTGTTCGAAGCCGCAGGCCTCGACGCCGAAGACGCGCGGCTGATCTCCGACGTCCTCGTCAGCGCGGACCGGGCCGGGGTGCACTCCCACGGCGTCGTCCGGGTGGGCGCGTACGCGGAGCTCGTACGCAGCGGTATCTGGCGATCCGGGGTGCGGCCCCGGCTGGTCCGGGAAGGTGCCGCCTTCCTCCTGCTGGACGCGGAGGGCTGCCCGGGTCCGGTGGCCGCGGTGGACGGGATGACCAGGTGCGTGGAGAAGGCACGCCGCAGCGGCCTCGCGGGCGTGTGGGTGCGCAGCGGAGGCCACTTCGGACGGGCGGGCTACTACGCGGAGATCGCGGCCCGAGAAGGTCTGGTGGGTGTGGCCATGGCCAACGCCGCGCCCAGCCTGGCCCCGTGGGGCGGACGGGAGCGGACCCTCGGCAACAACCCCGTGGCGGTGGCCGTCCCGCGCAGGGACGGGCCCCCCATCGTCCTGGACATGGCCCTCTCGGTGGCGGCCCAAGGCCGTGTCCGCCTGGCCGCGGAGCGCCGCGAGCGGCTGCCTGCCGGATGGGCCCTGGACCCGCACGGCCACCCCACGGACGACCCGCAACAGGCCCTGGCCGGTACGCTCCTCCCCGTGGGGGGCTACAAGGGGTACGGGATGGCCCTGGTGGTGGACGTGCTCACAGGCGTGCTGTGCGGGGGCAGCTTCGGCCGGGACGTCTCGCCCCTTCGGGGGAGCCGGTACGGCGCCAGCCACGCCTTTTTCGCGGTGGACGTACGGCACCTCCGGGGACCTTCTGAATTCTTCACGGACGTGGAGCGGCTGGTGCACATGGTGAAGGGCACGGCCCTGGCTCCAGGCTACACGGAGGTCCTGTTGCCGGGCGAGCGGGAGGCGCGCTGTACCGCCGAGCAGACGGACGCGGTGGAGCTGCCGGAGGAGGTCGTAGCACAGGTCCGGCGGGTCGCGGCCCTTCTGGGCCTTCCGGGGCCGCGGGAGGAGGGATGAGCTCCAGCGGGCCACGTCAGGCTGCCTACCGGCTCGGTGTCCTGAAGGGCGACGGCATCGGGCCCGAGGTGGTCCCCGTGGCGGTGGACCTAGCGGACCTGTCCGCGCGCGCGGCAGGCCTCTCCGTGGAATGGGTGGAGCTGCCCGTGGGGCTGGAGGCGTACGGGCAGCTGGGCGACACCCTCCCCCAGCAGACCGTGGAGGCCCTCCACGGCTGCCACGGGTGGGTACTGGGGCCTGTCGAGCACCACCGTTACGACCCCCGGCTTTCAGGCATGCGCAACCCCAGCGGGACGCTGCGGAGGCTCTTTGACCTTTACGCCAACGAGCGGCCAGCCCGCAACCTCCCGGCGGTCCCCAGCCGGTACGAGGCTGTGGACCTGGTGGTGGTGCGGGAGAACACCGAGGGCTTCTACGCCGACCGCAACGTGCTGGAGGGCGATGCCGAGGTCCTGGTGACCCCTGACGTGGTGATCAGCCTCCGCGTGGTCACCCGGCGCGCGTGTGAGCGGATCGCAGAGTACGCTTTCCAGCTAGCCCGCCGCCGCGCACGCCTCCGCGCCCGCCCCGGCCGGGTGACCGCGGTCCACAAGGCCAACGTCCTGCGGCGGGGCGACGGGCTGTTCCTGGCTTGCTGCCGGGCCGTGGCGTCCCGGTACCCCGACGTGGCCCTCGACGATGTGCATGCAGACGCGGCCGCGTACTTCCTCGTGCGGGACCCGCAGCGGTACGACGTGCTGGTCACCACCAACCTGTTCGGCGACATCCTGAGCGACCAGGCGGCGGGGCTGGTGGGAAGTCTTGGCGTGGCACCCTCCCTGAACTCCGGCGACGAGCACGCCATGGCCCAGGCGGTCCACGGATCGGCCCCCGACATCGCGGGGAGCGGGGTCGCCAACCCTACTGCGGAGATCCTGTCCGTGGCGATGCTGTTCGAGTGGCTCGGCCGGCGGTTCGACGACCCCGCGGCCACCGAGGCCGCCCGCCGCTTGGAGGAAGCCGTGGGCGCGGCGCTTTCCGCAGGTGTCCGGACCCCCGACCTGGGTGGGTCCGCCACCACCGCGGAGTTCGCCCGCGCGGTGCGGGCGCGCCTGGCCCCTGGTAGCATGCTTTGAGGGAGGAGGCAGGTTGATGGAGAGCCGACGGGTCGAGACCGCCACCCTGGCGGGCGGCTGTTTCTGGTGCACGGAAGCGGTGTTCGACGAGCTGGAGGGCGTGCTGGAGGTCGTCCCGGGCTATGCGGGTGGCCACGTCCCCAACCCGACCTACGAACAGGTGTGTACGGGGACCACCGGGCACGCGGAGGCGGTGCAGATCACCTTCGACCCCGACCGGATCAGCTACCGAGAGCTGCTGGAAGTGTTCTTCGCGGTCCACGACCCCACCACCCTGAACCGCCAGGGACCCGACGTGGGCCACCAGTACCGGTCTGCCATCTTCACCCACAGCCCGGAGCAGGACCAGGTGGCGCGGCAGGTCATCGCGGAGCTGGAGCGGCAGCGGGTGTGGCCCGACCCCATCGTCACCGAGGTGGTGCCCTTTACGGACTTCTACCCTGCGGAGGACTACCACCGGGACTACTACCGGCGTCACCCGGACCAGGCTTACTGCGCGGCGGTGATCGCGCCCAAGCTGGAGAAATTCCGCAGACGCTATGCGGCCCGCCTGAAGCGGATAGAGCCTGCGAGGGACAGCTGACAGGGGAGCGCCGTGGAGCGTCTGGTCCCTGCGCTGAAAGACCACTTCGACAGCCTCCAGGATCGCCTCCGGTGCTTTTACGAACTGCAAATGCAGGTGGAGGGGTGGTTCAAGGGAGAACTCCTCTTCGTCCTGAGGACGGTTCACATCGCACCGTTTGACCGCGAAGCGCGGCTTGAGCGCGGGAGGGTGGGCCTGACCGTCACGCTGGATGGGGCCACCCATTACGTGGAGCTGAAACATTGGCACATCGGGAGGCAGGGAGACGCCGTCTACTCGCCCCGTTTCTACTTGCTGGACAAGCATGTCGGCATCGTCCGGGACCTGGAAAAGCTCGCCCGCGTGCCCCGGACTTCGCCGAAATGGTTGCTCGTGCTGATGACGAAGAACCCGGGCCCAGAAGCCTGGCAAGAGGGGTTGAGCGCGTTCCACCACAAGTTCGGAGAGTGGAAGCTCACAGCCCGCACTGCCCCCGAAACCTTTCCGTCTAGCTACTTCCTCGGGCTCCTTTCCTGCAACTTGACGTAGGATCCTCCCGCTTCCAAGCAGCGAGCCCCCACTCTGCAGCCCCGGACGATCGGCATAGGTCCCCGCCTTCCCTGGAGGCGGCCGCCCCTCAGGCACGGACTGCCCGGAACACCGCCTTGTGCAGGGCAAACCGTAAGGGCTCCGTGCGGATCGCGAACAGCTCCCGCAGCCGCTCCGGCGCCTGGGTCAGCATGGCCACCAGCACGGACCGCAGTTCCTCAGGAGTGCCCGCCCGTTCCACCCACGAGGGGAAGTCCAGGTCGAGCCGCATCTCGTGCACCGCCTCCACCACGAGCCCCGCCGCCCGGAGCGCCTGGCACCACTCCGCCACAGTCCAGTCCCGAACGTGGGTCGGGTCCCGGAGGACCTCCACCGCGTTGATGAACCGGTCCGCCACCTCGTCCGCGGGGGAGACGGTGTCCGAGACCACCAACCGGCCGCCGGGCCTCAGCACCCGCGCCATCTCCCGCACCGGCCCCAGGAGGTCGGGGTAGTGATGTGCGGCGGTACGGCAGGTGACGATGTGGAAGATCCCCTCAGGGAACGGCAGGGCCCGCACGTCCGCCTCCCGGAAGTCCACGTTCTGGAACCCCCGTTCCCGCGCGAGCCGCCCGGCCACCGCCAGCATCTCCGGGGTCACGTCCGTGGCCACCACCCGCGCCACGTACGGCGCCAGGGCCATCGCGGTGTGTCCCGCACCCGTAGAGACGTCCAGGGCGACGTCCCCCTTTTCCGGTTCCGCGAAGCGGACCACCACCTCCAGGTCCGCGCCCCGCGCGTGCACGGAGCTGGTCGCGTACAGCTCCGCGTGGCGGCCGAACTGCTCCCGCACGTCCCGACCGGACAAGCCGAGCACCTCCTTCCGGACCTCGCCCCCTGGGATCCACCGCAGACTCAGGGCTCCCGGCCCGACGCCCCACCCAGCTCCAGCTCCCCCAGCTGAATCAGGCTTTCCAGGTCCTCGAGGGCGTCAGGTAGCCAGCGACGGAACAGCTCCCGGGTGGCCTGGCGGTCTTCCTCCGAAGCGGCGCCCAGCATCCTCGCCACGTCCGCTAGGTCCTGGGTGCGTCCCGCCTGCACCTTCATCAGCACGAGGTAGGGCAGCGCCAACACCGGCAGGCCCTGCGGGTCCGTGCGGACCCGCACCAGCGCCTCCCGGATCCACGGTGCCTCGGATGCCATCACGTCCACAGGCACACCTTCGGGGCTGGTGTAGCTGCGGCCGCCCACGGCCAGGGCCGGCCCCGGACGGAAGCCGGCTTCTACCAAACGCCGGTGGACCTCCCCTGCGTCCTCCCGTGCCACCACCACGTCCAGGTCCGCGGTCGCCCGCTCGGGCATGTACAACCGGCTGCCCACCGCACCCACCACCGCCCACGGGATCCCCTTGAGGGGCTCGCTCAGGTCAGGCCAGCGTTTCAAGGCAGTCCGCCTCCCGAGGACCTCCGGGGCGGTGCCGGTCCCCGGCCTCGCCCGCCGGCGGGCCACCTCGAGAAACCTGCGACGGCGTTCGGCCACCGACTGGGCCACGGCTGTGTGCGAGTTCTACGGGCGTGGGCGCTTACCTGCCTGCGGCGCACAGGGTCACGGCAGCGCGGGCGGCCGCGGCAGGGCCGCGGGCCGTGCGGGTGGGACGAACGGACCTCCGGAGCTCAGATCCACGCGGGCCTCCACCCGCTCCGGCCCCGTGCCCACGGGAAGCACCAGGGCTGCAGGCCACGCGGAGGTCCGTCGTTCGAACACCAAAAGCCCCTCCGCCCGACCCCGCGCGGGGACCTCCGCCGGGAAAGTGGACCGCAGGAACCGGACGGGCAGCTCCCCGTCCGGTCCCGTCAGGGCTGCCTCCATCACCCCCACGCTCACGGGTCGGTCTGCGCTGTTGTCGGCCACCAGCGACAGCACCCAGGCCTCACGGTGCTCCGAAAGCCGCTGGGGCCGCAGCACCACCGGCCCCGCGGGGTGGAAGGTGCGGAAGTAACGGACCCGCAGGGGCAGGTTGCGGGACGGGAACTCCTCGTACGCGCGCTGCACGCCGCGGACCCGGTCCGCGAAACCCGGGTGCGTGCCGGCCCAGTGGGTGTTCTCCTGGCGCCTCCCGGTGACCTCGTTGAACCAGCTCAGGGTCCGGGCCGCCGCCTGGGGGTCGAAGCCTGCCTCCACCAGCATGCGCAGCGCCTCGCGGTCCGCCTCCACCTCCAGTTCCCTGGAGAAGCCCAGGGTCGAAATCCGCAGCAACAGCTGCACCACGTCCCCCGCGGTGGGGCTGCCCGTGAGGATGGCCACCAGGATGCTGGCGATCTGACCGACCTGCGCCCGGGCCACATGCTGCGCCACGTGCCGCCGGGCGGTGTGCGCCACCTCGTGGGCCACCACGAAGGCCCAGGCCTCCACGTCTGGGTTCAACCGGATCAGGCCGGCGGTGACGAAGATCCACCCCGGCGTGCTCACCGCGTTGGGCTCCCGGTCATCCAGGATGGCGATCCGGTAGGGGACGTGGGTCCGGCCGGAGAACGGCACCACCCGGTCGCGCAACCCGGAGAGGAACGCGAGCCAGTCCGGGTCGGCCACCAGGCCGTGCTGCGCCATCAGGCGGGCCGCCACCGCGCGTCCGACGGCCAGCTCCTGGTCCTCCGGGATGGTGACCTGCGCGGCCGCGGACGTCGTAGACAGGACGAGCGCAGTGACTACCGCGGCGAGCCTGGTGACGGATCCTGCGCTTCCCCTCACCACTGCTCCCGCGCCCGGTGTTCCCACGCCGCTACTGCCGACACGGGGGCGGCAGCTCGATCTGGATGGGTGCGCCGAAGTCCCCGTAGTCCTCGGTCATCATCGGCTTACCGTCCTGCAGCCATTCCAAGCGCCGGGGCAGGCCGTCCGCGCCCACCGACAGGCGCTGCTCGCTGGCGGGCTGTCCCGGCATCCGCCACACCATCCGGTAAACCCGCACGGGCGCGCCGCCGAGAGAGGCCTGAGGGAGACGTGCCACCTCGACCTCCAACTCCGGGGGCGCCTGTGCGCCGCCACCCGCCTCCAGCGTCTCGCACCGCCACCCGGTGAGGCGCTGCGCCACCGCTTGCGTCATCGCGTTCATCGCCGCTTGCACCAGGAAGCCGGTGGCGAAGCCGATCGGGTCCAGGAAGGCGCCGAGCAGGTCACCGGGACCGACGGAGGGCTGCGGGAAGGCCGGCTGGCCGGTCCTGCTCACCTGGCGGGAGGCCATCTGGCGCCCGACGATGATGGCCTCGGCGGTGTACTCCGGCAGCTCTACCACGACACGCCGCCGGTCGGGGTTCACCACCTCGGTGAGCATGGTCATCCGTATCGGGGCTTCCGGGGCTACGGCCGCGCGGATCCGGTAGCTGCGCACGGCCTCCAGCCGCGCCTGCGCCGCCCCCACTTCCTCCCAGGCCTGCGCGTCGCCCCTCACGGCAACACCCGCCGGCGCCCCCCACGCTGCGGCGGCGACCCACAACACGAGCACCGCTGCGAGCATCCTGTGCATGTCCCGCTCCCCCTGGAGATCCCGGTCTTCGGGGCAGGGACTCGTGACGCAGGCGCCACGGGTACCCGTCCGGAGGCCTCCCAGCCGTGTTTACCACCTGTCCGGCAGCTCGGTAAAGGGCGGCAAGGGCTCCGGCGGGAGTTGCCCGCACCGTGGCGAACTCCACACGCACGTGAAGGCCGCGGTCCTGTACCGTCCGGGCCGGCCCCTGCGCCTGGAGCGACGCCCGCGGCCCAGGCCGCGCGGCGAGGAGGTCCTCGTGCGTGTCCTGGGGTGCGGGGTGTGCCACAGCGACGTCTCCCTCGCAGACGGCCGGTTCGAGGCCCGCCTGCCCCTGGTCCTGGGGCACGAGGTGGCCGGTCACACGGACGGGCTGGGAAACGTCCTCGTGTACGCCAGCTGGGGGTGCGGAGCGTGCCGGTTCTGTCAGCAGGGCGAGGAACAGCTCTGTCCTGAAGCCCAGCAGGCGGGCTGGACCTGCGACGGCGGCTACGCGGAGTGGGTCCGGGTTCCCTCACCCCGGTACCTCGTACCCCTGGGGGACCTGGACCCCGTGCACGCCGCACCCCTGGCGGACGCGGGACTGACCCCGTACCGCGCGGTCCGCCGCGCCCTCCCGTGGCTGCGGGAAGGTGCTACCGCCCTCGTGGTGGGCGCGGGTGGGCTGGGCCAGTTCGCCGTGCAGTACGTTCGCCTGCTCTCCCCAGCTCAGGTGGTGGCGGTGGAACGCGACCGCCGCAAGTTCCCCTGGGTGCTGGACCTGGGCGCGCAGGCGGTGCTGCATCCGCGCGAAAAGGCGCCCCCGGTGCGGGTGGTGTTCGACTTCGTAGGGTCGTCGGCTACCCTCCGGCTGGCTTTGGAGGCCGTAGAACCCGGCGGCCTGGTGGTCCAGGTGGGTGCGGGAGGCGGTCGGGTGCCCTTCGGCTTCGACCTCGTGCCGGCGGAAGTCCACCTGACCAACTCCGTGTGGGGATCGCTGCAAGAACTCCGGGAAGTTGTCGCGCTCGCCCGCTCCGGCAGGTTGCGCTGGCACGTGGAAGCGGTGTCCCTGGACCAGGTCAACGAAGCGCTGGAACGGGTCCGCCGCGGCCGAGTCCTGGGTCGCCTGGTTCTGACCCCTTAACTCCCGCCGGCGCATCTTTTCCCGTGCACGCGCTGGCCCTATGCTGCTGGCGGGAGGGGATGCCGATGACGCCGAAACGGACCCGCTCGGTCCTGTTTGGTCTGGCGCTGGCCGTGGTGCTGGCGCTCCCCGCGCCCAGCCAACCTCCCGTCCTCACGATCCTGCACTTCAACGACGTCTACCAGCTCACCGCGGTGGACGGAGGGCGGCGGGGAGGGTTCGACCGGCTTGCCACGGTGGTCAAGCGTCACCGAGCGCAGGAGCGCCCGAGCCTGCTGCTGTTCGCGGGAGACCTCATCTCGCCTTCCGTGGAGTCCTCCATCTTCAAGGGAGCGCAGCTCATCGACGGGATGAACCACCTGGGGGTGGACGCGGCCACCTTCGGCAACCACGAGTTCGACTACGGGCCGGAGGAACTGGCCAAGCGTGTCCGGGAGTCACGTTTCCCGTGGGTCGTGAGCAACGTGTTCGCGCCGGGCCTGCGCCCCTTCCCCGGAGTGAAACCGTGGCTGGTGCTGTCCCCCGGAGGCGTGCCCGTGGGGATCGTGGGCCTGCTGACGGAGGACACCGCGGTGCTGTCGTCCCCCGGGAACACCACCTTCGGCAACGTGTTCACCGTGACCCGAGAGGTGGTGCGGATCCTGCGGGCCCGCGGGGCCCGGGTGATCGTGGCCCTGACCCACCTGAGCATGGCGCAGGACCAGCAGCTCCTGCGGGAGGTGCCGGAGGTAGACCTCGTGATCGGAGGGCACGAGCACGACCCCCTCACCGCGACGGTGGGAGGCCGGCTGGTGGCCAAGGCCGGCTCCGACGCCAAGTGGCTCGGGGTGACGCTCCTGAGCCTGGACGGGTCGCGCCGCGCCCAGCACCAGCTGGTGGACGTGGACGAGCGGGTCCCACCTGACCCCGAGATGGCCAAGCTGGTGCAGCACTACTCGGAGCGCCTCAGCAAGGAGCTGGAAGTCCCCATCGGGGAGACCACAGTACCCCTGGACGCCCGGAACGTCACGGTGCGCCAGCAGGAGTCCAACCTGGGGAACTTCATCGCGGACGTGATGCGGGCCGCGGTAGGGGCGGACGTGGCCATCACCAACGGGGGCGGGATCCGGACCAACGCCCTGTTCCCCGCGGGCAGGATCACCCGCAAGGACGTCCTGGCGTGGCTCCCGTTCGGGAACGTGGTGGTCAAGGTGGCGGTGACCGGCGCGGTGATCCGTCAGGCCCTGGAGAACGGGGTGAGCCAGTGGGAACAGGTGGCAGGCCGCTTCCCGCAGGTGTCCGGGCTCCGGTACACCTTCAACCCTACCCGACCGGTGGGCTCCCGCATCCTGGAAGTCCGGGTAGGTGACCGGCCCCTGGACGAGGCGGCCACGTACACCGTGGCCACCAACGACTTCATGCTCCGGGGCGGCGACGGCTACGCCATGCTGGCTACGGGTCAGGTGCTCGTCTCGCCCGTGGACGGCCCGGTCATGGCCAACGCGGTGATGGAGGCCATCCAGAGGCTGCGGACCATCAGCCCGCGGGTGGAGGGGCGGATCACGCTGGTCCGCTGATCCCGCTCATCCCCGCTCGTCCTGCAGGGACGGGTCCAGGTGGGCGACTATGGCCTCGCGGGTCCGCCCATCGGGGACCCGGCACCGCGGCGGGATTCCCCGGGCGGAGCGAGGCTCCCACGACGCGGAGGACGGCCGTGCAGCTGGCGGTGTTGGACGGAGCCCGGACCATCGGAGGGACGAAGCTCTACCTGCGGGAGGGACGGGCCGGGTTCCTGGTGGACTTCGGTCTGAACTACCAGCGCTGGGGCCAGTACTTCGACGAGTTCCTGGGACCCCGCACGGCCCGCGGACTATTTGACCTGTGGCAGCTGGGACTGGTTCCGCAGGTGGGTGGGATCTACCGCGGGGACCTGTTGGTGCCAGAGTTCTCCGCACCCCGGGAAGGCCCTGCCCTGGAGGTCCAGGCGGTGTTCCTCAGCCACGCGCACCTGGACCACTGCGGCCTGGTGGGCGTGCTCCGGTGCGACCTCCCCCTCGTGGCCTCGCGGACGACCCTGGCCATCCTCAAGGCGCTCCAGGACACCGGTCCCGCGGAGTTCTACGGCGAGCTTTCCTACTGCCGACTGCGCAGCCCCAACCGGTCCGGCGAGCTGGAGGCGGACCGCAGCGGCGCATGCGTGGGCCGCCCCGCATGTGCTGCGGATGGCACGCCATCCCCGCGGCTGCAGCGCCTGTGGACCACCCTGTCCAGGCAGCGGCGGGCCCTGGACCCGCGGTCCGTGGCTCCTCCCGCGGCTGCTTACGAGGGAGTGCGCGTGCGCGTCTACCCGGTGGACCACTCCGTGCCGGGAGCCGTGGCCTTTGCCTTCGAGTGCTCCGAGGGGCTCGTGGTGTACACGGGAGACCTGCGGCACCACGGCCGCCACGCCCACCTGGTGGACGCCCTCGTCGCGGACCTCCAGCGTGAGCGGGTACACGTTCTGGTGGTGGAGGGCACCCGCCTCACCCGGGAGACGCAAGACCAGGTCACGGAAGCCCAGGTGCTGGACAACGCCCGGAAGGTGGTGGCCTCACGGCCCGGCCGCCTCGTGGTGGCGGACTTCGGCCCCCGCCAGGTGGAGCGGCTGGAGACCTTCCTCCAGGTGGCGGAGGAGACCGGCCGCTGTCTGGTGGTCCTGCCTAAGGACGGGTACCTGCTGGAGGCCCTGGCCGCTGCGGACCCGGGCTTTGACGGGATCCTCCAGCACCCCGCGCTGGTGTTCTTCAACCGGCCGCGCCTGAATCGCGACACCTGGTTGCGGGAGTTCACCAACCGGCACCGCCACCGCCTGGTGGACGCGGAGGCTGTCCGCCGGGACCCCGGAGGGTACCTGCTGGCGTTCAGCTTCTTCGACCTCGTGGACCTGCTGGACGTGGACCCACAGGACGGTGTGTACGTGTACTCGTCCTCCGAGGCGTACGGGGAGGATAGCCGGGTGGACTTCTGGCGGTTGTGGAACTGGCTGCGCCGGCTAAACATGGAGCCGCACGGCTTCCGGTGGGAGGGCACGGACGAACGGGGGCGGCCCGCCTTCGGGGGCGGCTTCCACGCAAGCGGGCACATCCACCCGGACGACCTACGGGACCTGATCCGGTCCGTCCGCCCCCGCTACGTGGTCCCCGTGCACACGGAGAACCCCGCGTGGTTCGGAGAGAACCTCCGCGGCGAGCCCACCCAGGTGGTGCCGCTGGAGGACGGGGACGCCCTCTGAGGCCCTTCCGCCGCCTCACGCCCCCGCCTTCCGGTCCCGCGCCGCCACGCCCGCGGCGCGGGCCAGCTCCCGGTGGATGCGGCCGGTGCGCTCCACCTGCCCCTTGGCGGGGAACCGCTCGTAGAACCCGTCGGCCCGGAACATCCTTCGCAGCTCCGCCCACGGCTGCAGCCGTTCCTCCCAGCGGCGAACGCGCCCCTCTTCCGGTTCGGCGTCCGTGGCCGCCAGGTCCGCGCACACCCGGATCATGGCCTTGAGGGTCACCGGACGCGTCACCATGTAGTTGGGATTGCCCCAGGCGTCCTGCCACACCCGCTCCGCGGCACGGAGGAAGTCCCGCAGGATCCCGTAGTAGTCCTCGGGCCGTGCCCCCGTCCGCTCGATCTCCGGCCAGGTGGCCCGGGCCCAGCGGTGCAGCTCGTTGAACAGCTCCGCCTGCAGGATCCACTTCTCCTGGCGGCTCCTTCCGCCGGGCCGGTTGATCTTGTACCGCAGGGGGCTGGAGGGCTCCTCGTACAGCATGCGGGCCACGCGGGCCGCGAACTTCTTGTCCGGGGTGGCCTGCCACCAGGTCACGCGCTCGTACAGCTCCACCAGGTGGCTCTTGTTGATGCGGGTGGGCGTGGCGTTGATGATCACGAACATCTCCGCGGCGAAGTCCTCGCTGCGGCCGTCGAAGATCACGCACGGCACCTGGATGGTCCGGGCGTCCTCCGGCCGCTCGCGCCGGTAGAACTCCAGGGCCGCCAGGCGGTGCTGCCCGTCGATGATGAGGTACTTGCCCTCCGGCTCCCGCAGGTCCCCCACGCTCTCGTAGCGGTCCAAGGCCTCGAAGCGCAGCCGCTCCGGGGTGAACAGCAACACCGTGCCCGGAATGGGGGGCTGCTCGCCCGCGGTCTCGTAGAAGTTAAGGATGTCCCGGACCTTCCGCCTCGACAGCTGCCGCTGGAAGGCCCGGTCGCTGCGCTCGATGCGGGCGATGAACTGGGCGATCTCGTCCCCCTCCGGCGCCGGCTCCGGCGCGATGGCTTCCCCCTCCCCGTAGAACCGGCTCATGAAGCGCACCTTCGCCAGCAGGTCCTCCGCGCGGTACGCGACGAAGTAAAACACCCCGTCCTTCTGCCGGATCTGTGTGGCCAGCACAGCGACACCTCCCGGGTCTTCCGCCTGGCTCTATTGTAGGAACACGTGTACGCCTCTAGAGCCGGAACAGCCGGCCCATCCACCGGCCCAGCACCTTGTTGCGCAACCGGCGGGCGATCCGCCGCGGGTTCCCCGAGGAGAACACCTCCAAGTCCCGCAGGAACCTGGCCAGCCGGTACAGGAGGCTCACTGCCCTCCGCAAACCCCGCACGCCCACCCCCGTCTTTCAGCTCACCGCCACCGGCTCGGGAGTCTTGCGCGCGATCCGCATGGACACCACCGAGGAGACCCCCGGCTCCTCCGTGGTCACGCCGTACAGCACGTCCGCGGCCTCCATGGTGGCCTTGTTGTGGGTGATGATCACCACCTGGCTGCGCTGCGCCAGCTCCCGCAGCAGCTCCACCACCCGTCTCGTGTTGGCGTCGTCCAGGGCGGCCTCGATCTCGTCGAACACACAGAAGGGGCTCGGGTGGGTCCGCAGGAGGGCGAATACCAATGCCAGGGCCACCAGCACCCGCTCGCCCCCGGACAGCGCTCCCAGGGACCGGACCTTCTTCCCAGGGGGCTGGGCGCTGACTTCCACCCCTTCCTCCCCCTGCTCGGCGGTCACCAGCTCCAGAAACGCACGCCCGCCCCCGAAAAGCCGGCGGAAGCAGTCCTGGAAGTGCCGGTTCACCTCCTCGAAGGTCTGGCGGAACCGCCTGCGCAGGACGGACTCGAGCCGGGACGCCAGCTCAAAGACCAGCCCCCCGGCCTCCTCCACGTCCCGGGCCTGCGCGGACAGGGCTTCGTAGCGCGCCTGCACGTCCCGGTAGTCTTCCAGCGCCTGCAGGTTCACCGAACCCAGACCGGCCAGTAAGCCCCGCAAGGCCTCCACCTCCCCCAGCAGGGCCTCCCGGTCCAACCGCTCGGGCGCCTGGGCGTCCAGGACCTCCGGAGAGGCCTGGTAGGTCTCCCAGAGCCGACGCTCCACCGCCCCGAGCTCCGCGGCCACCTGCGCCAGCCGCAGGTCCAACCGGTGTACCTCGTCCTGCGCTGCCTGGCACGTCTCGCGGGCGGAGGCCAGCTGGGGCTCCAGCTCCGCGGCAGACCGTTCCTCCCTGCCTCGAGCGGTATCGGCCTCCTCGGCCCGCGCCCGGAGTTCCTCCAGACGCTGGCGGGACCGCGCGGCCCGCTCCGTCGCCAGCTCCGCCAGCTCCCGGAACTGCCGGAGCTCAGCTTCCCGGGTCTCCAGCTCGGCGTGCAACCGCGCCTGCTGGGCCTCCAGCAGAGCGTCCTCCCGTTCCAGATCCTGTAGCCGCGCCCTCGCCGCCTGGTTGTGGGCCTGCAGCTCCGCGTGCCTCACACGCAGGGCGGCCACCTCTGCGGCGGCGGCCTGTAACGCTGCCTCCGCCTCCTGCTGCCGCCGGCGCGCGGCCTCCAGCTTCCTACGGGCCTCGGCCAGCTCCAGGCCCAGTCGGTCCAGGTCCGCGGCCCACCGGGCCTCCTCCTCCCGGGCTTCCTGCAGCTGCTGGTGGACCTGGCCCAGCTCCGCCCGTACCTGCTCCTCCAGTCCCGGCAGGCCCGCCTGCCTGGCCTCCGCCCGCGCCAGCTCTTCCCGCACCCGGTGCACGTGAGCCTGAAGCCGCTCCACCCGCTCCTGCTCGCCGGCGAGTCGGCGTTCCGCGGCGTCCCGCTCCGCGTCCAGGGCGCGCGCCTGCTCCTTCAGGTCCTCCTGCGCCCGGTCCAGGTCGGCCAGGGACTCCCGCAGCGCGGCGATCTCCTGTACCCGCCCCAGCGGGGTCGAAGAACCGTTACGGCGGACCGCCAGCAGGCCGTCGCCCGTCAGCACCTCCCCCGAGAGGGTAACCAGGCGACCGCGCCACCCGGACGACCAGACCTGCAACGCCGCCTCCAGGTCCCGCACCACCAGGGTGCCGTGCAGCCCGGCCCTGACCGAACGCTCCACAAGAGGCGGACAGCGGACCAGGTCCTGAGCCCACCCCACGACCCCCTCTACCCCGGCCGGCGCCGGCAGCTCAGGACCGGCGTCACGCGCACCCTCCGTCACGAGGAAGGAGGCACTCTCCGCGTCCAGCTCCTCGAGGACCCTGAGGGCGGCCTGCCACGAGTCCACCACCAGGGCAAAGAGCCGGTCCGCGAGGGCAGCTTCCACCGCGCGCCGGTGCTCGGGGTCTGCGTCCAGGAGGTCCACGAGGGCCCCCCGTACCCCCGCGAACCGCCCCGGCTCGTTCCGCTGGGCCAGCAGCACGCGGCGCGCTCCCCCCTCGTAGCCCACCAGCTGCGCCTGCGCTTCCTCTAGGACCGCGAGCCGCGCCTGCTCCCTCTCCCGCCGCAGCTGCAGCTCCCGGCGTGCCTGCTCCAGCTCCGCCCGGCGGGCTGCGAGCTCGTCCAGGCGCTTGCGGAGTTCCGCCAGCTGGGCCGTGAGGGTCCGCAGCCGCACGTGGACGTCCTCTTCCTCGGCCCGCAGGGCCGCCCGGCGGGCTTCCAGCTCGAGGCGCTCCGCCTCCAGCCGGTCCAGCTGAGCTGCAAGGGCCTGCGCGCGCGACGCGAGGGCTTCCTGACGAGCCCGCGACGCGTTCCGACCACTGTGCGCCTGGGCGCGGGCGTGTTCCAGTTCCACCACGTCCGCCCGGGCCGCCTCCACGTCTGCCCGGGCCTGCTCGGCTCTTGCCTGGCAACCTTCCAGGTCCTGCTGCATCTGCTGCAACTGACGGGCGCACGCCTCCGCGGCCTGCGCCCCCTCGGCCACCTCCTCGCGGAGGCGGGCCGCGGACGCACTGCAACCCTCCCGCTCCTGCACCAGCCGGTCGAGCTCCTGGCGGATGCGGTCCAGCATCTGCGCGGCCCCCGAGGCGCGTTCCTCACACAGCCGGGCGTCCTGTTCGGCGCGGCCCGCTTCCTCCAGGGCCCTTACCACCTCCGCCTGGAGGCCAGCCAGCACCTGCGCGGCCTGCTGTGCCCGGGCCCGGGCCAGCGAAAGCTCCCGCTCCACCGCCTCCACGGCCGCCTGCGCCTGGGCGTGCCGCTGCCGGGCCGCCTCCACCTGGGCGGAGATCCGCCGGAGCTGGGCCCGCACCCTCCGGTACTCGCCCAGCTGCAGGTACAGCTCGGCGCGGCGCAACCGCTCCTGGTACTCACGGTGTAGGCTCGCCCGCTCCGCCTGCCGCGCCAGCTCCTGGGCGCGTCCGTACAGTTCCGCCAGCCGGTCCAGGACCCGCGTCAGGTTCTGGCGCGCGTGCTCGAGCCGCCGCCCTGCCTCGTGGTGGCGGCGCTTGTACCGCGAAAGCCCCGCGGCCTCCTCCAGCATGGCCCGCCGTTCCGCGGGGGAAGCGTCCAGGACCGCGTCCACCTCGCCCTGGCCGACCATGGCGTAGGCGCGCCCGCCCAGGCCGGTCCCGAGGAACAGAGCCTGGACGTCCCGCAGCCGGCACGGCGTCCGGTTCAGGAGGAACTCGCTGTCGCCGGCCCGGGTGGCCCGGCGGGTGAGGGTAACCTCGGTGAACTCCACCGGCAGGACGCCGTCCTCGTTGTCCACCGTCAGGTGGACCTCCGCCATCCCGTGCGCCCGCCGGGTGCTGGTGCCCGCGAAGATCACGTCCTCGGTACGCTGACTGCGCAGGGCCCTCCAGGAGGTCTCCCCCAGCACCCACCGGATGGCGTCTGCCAGGTTGCTCTTGCCGGACCCGTTGGGCCCTACGATGGCGGTGATCCCGGGTCCGAACAGCAGCTCCGTGCGGTCCGCGAAGGTCTTGAACCCACTGAGCTCCAGCCGCTTCAGGTACATGGTCTCCTCCGTCCGCGCCGCGTCTGTGCAGGGATGCGCTCCGCGCTCACGCCGCGTCCAGCAACGACCGGTACAGCTCCACCAGACGGCCGGCCACCCGCCGGGCGGAGAACCGCTCCGACTCCTGGCGCGCCTGGCCGGCCATCCACCGCCGCAGGCCTTCGTCCCCCACCAGCCGCGCCATCGCCTGCCCGAGGAGGTCCGGTGAGGGCTCCACCAGTAGCCCCGTGCGCCCGTGGTCCACCACCTCCGCCACACCGCCTGCCCGCACCGCCACCACGGGCGTCCCGCACGCCAGGGCTTCCGCCGCCACAAGGCCCTGCGTCTCCGTGCGGGACGCGAACGCGAAGACCCACGCGGCCTTCATCCACGCCACCACGCCCTCCCAGGGCAGGGGGCCCAAAAACCGCACCCGCGCCTCCACGCCCAGTCGCCCGGCCAGCTGGCGCAAGGCCTCCAGGCTCGGCCCGCCTCCCACGAGCACCAGGTAGGCGTCCTGAAGCCCGCGGGTGCGGGCGAACGCCTCCAACACCACGTCCATGCTCTTCTCGGGGGCCATGCGCCCCGCGGACACCACCAGGGGCGCGTCGGGCGGGATGGCGCACACGGTGGGATCCGCGGCCGGTACCCGGCGCAGCGCCTCCAGGTCCAGGGCCGCGGTTTCCACCACCTCCAGCCTGGACCGCACGCCACGGGCGCGGAGGAACTCACCCACCGCACGCGTGGGGGCTACCACCAGGTCACACCGGTTGCAGAAGCGCACCACGTGCCACCGGACCCACCGCCTCGCTAGGAACCCGGGGACCAGGGGGGCGTAGTGCACGTAGTGCTCGTACAGGGTGTGGTGCGTGAACACCAAGGGGCATCGGCCGCGACTGGCCGCTGCCAGCCGACCTGCGGTGAACGGCGAGTGGGCGTGTACCACTTGTAGTCCCAGATCCCGCACGCGGCGGTCCAGGTCGCCCAGCAGGGGGACCAGGAGGGGAAAGTCCGGGTAGCGGGAGGTCACCACGGACGGCAGACGGACCACGTCCGGTTCGTCGTCGCGGTAGCCGGGGTGGCGGGGAGCGAACACCACCACCCGGTGGCCCTGCTCCCGCAGGGCTCGGGTCACCGCAGCCACGGAGTGGACGACCCCGCTGAGCCGGGGCCGGTAGGAGTCCGTGAACATGCCCACCGCCAACCCCCGGTCCCCCTTGCCGGGCCCTGTTTCTGCGGACACGTTTCCCCTACGGTCACACGCCGGCCCGCAAGATCCGGCCCTGTGGGCAAGTGGTGCTCCTCACTGCCCGCCCTCCACCAGCTCGAGCAGGTCCGACAGCCGGAACCGACGGTGCCCGCCCGCGGTCCGGGTGCACCGCAGCTTTCCCTGGTCTGTGTAGCGACGGAGGGTGGCTTTGCTGACGTTGAGGATCAACGACGCCTCGTGCAGGGTGAGCTCGGGGTCCAGCAGGCGCCGGATGAGCTCCTCCCGGCTCTCCGAAAACGGCCGTCGGCCACCCCGAGGCGGCCGGGGAGGAGGCACGTCGATGGGCAGCGCCTCCTGTCGTGCCAGCCTGACCAGCTTGGCCCGCACGTCCGTACCTCCCCGCCGCCGGGCCCTGGCCGGTCCGTCGCCTGCTGACCGTCCGTCCATGACCTCCTCGAAAAACTTGACGGCTTTACTGCCAAAAGGCTACGAGAATTTTCGTGCCCCCCGCACAGGACTCCTGCGCGCAGGTCACGGATTCCGCGATTCGGGCCTCTGCGGTTGACTCGTCCACGCTGACTGCGCCTACCATAGGACCGACCTGGAAGTTGCAAGGTCCTGCGGAGGCGGCCGTGGGCAACCCGGGGCAGCCTGTTTCCATGGACTTTCCGCTGACCACCCCACGGATCCTCGATCGCGCGCGCGTGTACGCGGACGTCGGGGTGGTCTGCCGCCGGCCGGACCGGAGTCTGGTCCGAACCACGTACGGCGAGGTGGTCCGCCGGGCCAGAGCGCTCGCCAGTGCCCTGAGGAACCTCGGAGTCCGCCCACAGGACCGCGTGGCGACCCTGTGCTGGAACCACCGCGAGCACCTGGAGTGCTACCTGGGCGTGCCCGCCTCCGGGGCTGTACTGCACACCCTGAACCTCCGCCTCCACCCGGAAGAGCTGGCCTACATCGTCGAGCACGCACAGGACCGGGTGCTGGTAGTAGACGACGTCCTCCTGCCCCTGTTCGAGACCTTTCGGGAACGGGTGCGGGTGGAGCGGATCTTCGTGGTGCCCACTTCCGGCAAGCCCGTCCCCCCGGGTTACGACAGCTACGAGGAGCTGGTGGGCTCGGGAGACCCGGACTTCGCGCCCCCGGAACTGTCCGAAACCTCCCCGGCCATGATGTGCTACACGTCGGGGACCACCGGCAGGCCCAAGGGCGTGGCCTACTCGCACCGGGCCCTGGTGCTGGCCGCCCTGGCCACCCTGGTGGCGGACAGCTTCGCCATCTCGTGCGCCGACACCGTCCTCGCTACGGTCCCCATGTTCCACGTGGCGGGTTGGGTGTTGCCCTTCTCCGCACCTCTGGCGGGTGCGCGTCTGGTGCTGCCCGGCCCACACCTGGACCCGCGCAGCCTGGCGGAGCTGCTCAGCGCCGAGCGCGCCACCTTCTCCGCCGGGGTGCCGACCGTGTGGCTCGGAGTGGTGCAGCTGCTGGAACGCGAACCGGGCCGCTGGCCCCTGGCGCCTGGCTTGCGGGTCGCCCTCGGCGGGTCCGCGCCTCCGGAGGCCCTGCTGCGGGCCATGCGGCGCCTGGGGATCCGGCCGGTGCACGGCTGGGGCATGACGGAGGTGCTCGTCGGCATCCAGAGCCACCTGCGCCCGTGGATGGAAGGCTGGCCGGAGGAGCGTCAGTACGAGGCCCTCACGAAGCAGGGCACCCCGGTGCCGTTGCTGGAAGCCCGGGTGGTGTCGGAGGTCGGGGAAGTCGCCCCGGATGGCCGGACGCCTGGGGAGCTGCAGGTCCGTGGCCCCTGGGTGGCCGCAGGCTACCACCGAGGAGAGGCTCCGGACAGTTGGACCCCGGACGGCTGGTTCCGGACCGGGGACGTGGCGGTGGTGGATCCCGCCGGCCAGATCCGGATCGTAGACCGCACCAAGGACCTCATCAAGTCCGGCGGCGAGTGGATCAGCTCGGTGGACCTGGAGAACGCTCTGATGGCCCACCCGAAAGTCCAGGAAGCCGCGGTGGTGGCAGTCCCCCACCCCCAGTGGATGGAGCGGCCCCTGGCGGTGGTGGTCCCCAGGCCCGGACAGACGCCCACGCCGGAGGAGTTGCGGGCTTTCCTGGGCCAGCGGTTCCCCAAGTGGTGGCTGCCGGACGCCTTCGTGTTCGCCACCGAGATCCCCAAGACCAGCACGGGCAAGCTGGCCAAGGCGGTGCTCCGGGAGCGGTACCGCACCTGGAGCTGGCGCTGAGCCGGCTGCGGGTGGCGGGGGCCTGCCGCGCGCGGTACCATCGTCGTGCCATGCGCCGCGTGTACCTAGACCACAGCGCCACCAGCCCTGCCCTGCCGGAGGTCGTGGCGGCGGTGAGGGAGGTACTGGAGCGCATCCACGGGAACCCGGCCTCCCTGCACGGCATGGGGCTGGAAGCGGAGCGGGTCCTGGAGCGCAGCCGGCAGGTGCTGGCGGCCTCCCTCGGCGCCGACCCCTCTGAGGTGGTGTTCACCTCGGGGGGTACGGAGGCCAACAACCTGGCGGTGTTCGGGACCGCCTGGGCCCGGCAGAGGCCCCACGTGGTCGTCTCCGCCTTCGAGCACTCCTCGGTCCTCGAGCCCGCCCGGCGCCTCAGGGAGATGGGGGTGGAAGTGGACTTCGCCCCGGTGGACCCCGAAGGGTTCGTGCGCACCGACGCCCTGGCGGACCTTCTACGGCCCCACACCGCCCTGGTGAGCGTGGTGCTGGTCAACAACGAGGTGGGGACGCTGCAGCCGGTGGCGGAGGTGGCAAAGCTTCTGGACGACGTCCAGACCCGCTGGGGCCGCCGCCCGCTCCTGCACACGGACGCGGTGCAGGCGTTCTGCCACGTCCCGTTCCGGGCGCGGGACCTGCGGGCCGACCTCGTGACGGTCTCTGCGCACAAACTGGGTGGCCCCAAAGGGGTGGGTGCCCTGTACGTCCGCAAGGGCGTCCGCCTGCAGCCCCTGCTTCTGGGTGGGGACCAGGAACGCGGGCTGCGGGGCGGGACGCCCAACCTGCCGGGCATCGCCGGGTTCGCGGCCGCGATCCGGTTCTGGGAGCGGGAAGGGGAGCGCCTGCGGGCCTGCTTCCGAGAGCTGTCCGCCCGGCTGCGAGCTGAGCTCGCTGACCTGTCCGGGCTACATTGGAACACCCCGCCCGACGCCCGCCGCACGGCCCCCCACATCCTCAACCTGTCCGTCCCGGGCCTTCGCGGCGAGGTCCTGGTGCACCGGCTGGAGCAGGAAGGCGTGTACGTGTCCACCGGCTCGGCCTGTCACTCGCGCCGTGCGCACCCCAGCCACGTGCTCCTGGCCATGGGCCGGACGGAGCAGGAAGCCATCTCCGCAGTGCGCCTGAGCCTGGGTCCGGACACCACTGAGGAAGACGTCCTCTACGCCGCGGAGGCGTTCCGACTCGCCTTGCAGGACCTGCGGTTTTTGGTCCCCTCGTAGGCCCTCATGGAGCCGGTGGTTTTGGTCCGTTACGGCGAGATCGGGCTCAAGCGGGCCAACCGGGCCGCGTTCGTGGCGCAGTTGGCCCGCAACCTGCGGGACAGGCTGCCGGGCGTGCGGGTAGAGAACCGGTTCGACCACCTCGTGCTGCGGGGTGCTCACGCACCCTGGGTCCTGGAGCGGCTGCAGCGCACCTTCGGGGTGGTGTCCACCAGCCCCGCGCTGGAAGTCGCCCCGGAGCTGGACGCGATGGAGGCCGCGGCCCAGGTGTTGGTCGCCGAGCTGGCCCCGCGGCCGGGGACGACCTTCAAGGTGGAGACCCACCGCCGCGACAAGACCTTCCCCCTGACCTCGCCCGAGGTGGACCGGGAGCTGGGCCGGCGCCTGCTGGCGCGCTTCCCGGAGCTGGTGGCACGCATGAAGGATCCCGAGGTACACGTGCGCGTGGACATCCGTGACCGGGCCTACGTGTACACGCGGGTGCTCCCAGGGCCGGGCGGGCTCCCGGTGGGCACGGGCGGCCGAGCGGTGGCGCTGCTGTCGGGGGGAATCGACAGCCCGGTGGCCATCTGGATGGTGGCCAAGCGCGGCGTGCAAGCTACCCCTCTCCACTTCCACGCCCCGCCCTTCACCAGCGAGCGCTCCAAGGAAAAGGTGGTGCGGCTGGTGGAGGTGCTGTCGGAGTGGTGCGGCCCCATGGACCTGTGGGTCGTCCCCTTCGCCCACGTGCAGCGTGCCATCCGGGAACGGGTCCCCGAACCCCTGTGGACCGTGACCATGCGTCGGACCATGATGCGGGTGGCGGAGCGTGTGGCCCAGCGCGTGGGTGCCTCAGCCTTGGTGACCGGCGAGAGCCTGGGCCAAGTGGCCAGCCAGACCCTGGAAGCTCTGGCAGCCATCGGGGCGGCCACGCGGCTTCTGGTGCTGCGGCCCCTGGTGGGCATGGACAAGCTGGAGATCACCGGCCTCGCACAGCGCATCGGGACGTACGAGGTCTCCGTGTTGCCTTACGAGGACTGCTGCACCCTGTTCGTCCCGCGTCACCCGCGCACCCGTCCCAGCCTGCAGGAGGCGGAAGAGGCGGAGGCGTCCCTGGACGTGGCCGCGCTGGTGGAGGAAGCGCTGGCGGGGGCCGAGGTCATCTCCCCTGCAGCCCCCGCCCCCGCCGGCACGTAAGGACCTACCGGACCACCACCACGCCCTTCATCCCCACCAGGGCGTGGACGGGACACCAGTAGGTGTAGGTCCCGCTCCGGGTGAACCGGAGGCTGTAGGTGCGGGGCCCCGGAGCGCCCAGGGGCACCAGGATCCCGGAGTTCACGTAGCCGCTCCCTGCGTAGTCCCTGTGCGGGGTGGGCGCCGCCACCTTGGGGTTGAGGAGCAGCTTGGGAGGCCCTCCCGCCTGCATCTGAGGGATCACGAAGGGCGGCACCTTTTCCGTCCCCACGAAGGTCACCGTGTGGATCTCGAAGGGGTCGTGGATCTCCCAGGTGACCGTGGTCCCGCGGCGCACCACCAGAGGGGTGCGGG
>JAVKKH010000010.1 GCA_031296405.1 Candidatus Tepidifontimicrobium thermophilum | reverse complement strand
AGGTGTACGAGCTGAAGAAAGACAAGAACGCCGGGCCTGTAGGCACCGCCTCCCTGAGCCCTAACCTGCGCTACGTTGTCAGCAGCCAGTGCAGGCCGGAACTCTCCGCGGGCGCCACGTGCACGGAAAACCGGGAGCTGCGGACCTGGGAGATCACCTCCACCGGCGAAGTGGTGGACGGCGCAGGTGTGATCCACAGCCGGACCGTGTGGGCCCTGGTGGAGATCCAGTACGGCGGCCAGAACTACGGGACCCCCCAGTCAGTTTCCGTCCTCCGCTGGGAGTTCCGGTAGGCCCCCAGGCCCCTACGTTATGTCAACTTCGGTACCAGGTACCGGTTCCAGGTACAATGGCCTTGCCATGGCCAGCCGGCACAAGGCGCGACAGGCCGTGCTCCAGATCCTTTACCAGGCGGAGGTGGGTCGGCAGCGGGTGGAGGAGGTGGTGGCCCGCTACGCGGAGGGCTGGACGCCCCCGGAGGACGGCCCGCCGGAGCCCTGGGGCGAGGACGACTGGCGCTTCCTGGTCCGGCTCAGCCGGGGCGCGTGGGAGAGCCGGCAGGAGGCCGACGCCCTGATCGAGCGGTACGCGGAGGGCTGGTCGGTGGACCGGCTGGCCCGCGTGGACCTGTGCATCCTGCGCATGGCGATTCACGAGCTGTTGCACTTCGACACGCCGCCCAGCGTGGTCATCAACGAGGCCGTGGAACTGGCCAAACGCTACAGCACCGAGGACTCGGGGCGGTTCGTGAACGGGATCCTGGGCCGGGTGTACCGCGAAGTGGTGGTACCCCGCGCTCAGACCGCCGGTCCCCTGTGAACGAACTGGCGGAAGGCCGGAGGCGGGCTGGGGCGGTCTACGCAGCCCGGGGAAGCGGTGCTAACGTAGGCGGGGAGGCCTGCGGGATGTCGCGGGAGTCTCCGGTGCGCGGAGGGCGGACGGTGCGGGCCCGGGCGGTGCTCTCCGGCCGGGTCCAGGGCGTGGGCTTCCGGTTCTACGCGGAGGAGTGGGCGGGGCGTCTGGGGGTGGGCGGCTACGCCCGCAACCTGCCCGACGGCCGCCTGGAGGTGGTCGCGGAAGGGCCGGAAGAGGCGGTGCGAGACTTCCTGGACGCCGTCCGTCGGGGACCCCGCAGCGCGGTGGTGACCGGCGTGGAGCTGCAGTGGGAGCAGCCCCTGGGTGAGCGGGAGTTCCGGATCCGGTACTCGTAGGCGCCTTCTGCTTTGCGTGAGCGCACGCTTGGCCTCCTGAGGCGCGTGACGGTGCGGCCGCCGCAGGCGGAAACCGGGAGGTTGGACTGATCGGTTCCCGGGTCGAGGCCTTTCTGGAGCAGGCCGGGCAGCAGGTGGACGCGGCCCTGGACCGCTTGCTGCCGCCCGCGGACCAGGAACCACGGCTCCTGCACGAAGCAGTCCGGTACAGCGTGTTCGCGGGCGGCAAACGCTTCCGCCCCGCGCTGGTGCTGGCCTCCGCGCAGGCCTGCGGCCTGGACGCAGACGCCGTACTCCCGGTGGCCTGCGCGGTGGAGGCAGTCCACACCTACTCCCTGATCCACGACGACCTGCCCAGCATGGACAACGCGGACTGGCGCCGGGGCCGCCCCACGTGCCACGTCCGCTACGGGGAAGCGGTCGCCATTCTGGCTGGGGACGCCCTTCACGACCTGGCCTTCCAGTGGATCCTGGCCGCCTCAGACCGCCTGGGCCCACCGGACCGGGTGCTGCGGGTGGTCTTGGACCTGGCGGCGGCGTTGGGGACGCAGGGCATGGTGGGAGGTCAGGTCCTGGACCTGCTGGCCGAACGGGGGCAGGTCCCCGCTGACTGGGTCCCGGAGATCCACCGGAGGAAGACGGGATGCCTGATCCGGGCGTGCGCCAGGGTGGGGCCGTTGCTGAGCGGGGGGGAGGAAGACCTCGTGTGCCTTACCGCTTACGGCGAGCACCTCGGGCTGGCGTTCCAGATCACCGACGACGTCCTGGACGTGGTGGGCGAGGCGGAGAAACTCGGCAAGCGCACGGGCACCGACGAAGCTTCGTCCAAGGCCACCTACCCAAAAGTCTTCGGCCTGGAGCGGTCCCGTCAGATGGCACGGGAGGAGGCTGAGGCGGCCGTGGCGGCCCTACGGCCCCTGGGACCCAGGGGCGGGCTGCTGGCGGAGCTCGCCCAGTTTGTGGTGGAGCGCGAGCGGTAGCGGTGCGCGCAGGGGTGCGCGAGGGGGGACCTGCCGGGCAGGCGCAGGAGCGTGGCGGCGCGAAAAAGAAGCGCCGGCTGGACGTGTTGTTGGTGGAGCGGGGACTCGCACCCAGTCGCGAGCGGGCCCAGGCGGTGATCCTGGCGGGTCTCGTGCGGGTGGACGGCGAGCGGGTGGACAAGCCGGGCACCCAGGTGCGTGAGGACGCCGCCGTGGAGGTGGTAGCTCCCGAGCACCCGTACGTGAGCCGTGGCGGGCTGAAGCTGGAAGCCGCACTGCGGCGGTTCGGGCTGGACGTGCGGGGTGTGGTGGCTCTGGACCTGGGGGCGGGCACGGGCGGGTTCACCGACTGCCTGCTGCAGCACGGCGCACGCAAGGTGTACGCGGTGGACGTGGGCAGGGGCCAGCTGCACCCGAAGCTCCGGGCAGATCCGCGGGTGGTGGTGCTGGAGCGGACCCACGCGAAATTCCTGGGCCCGCACCTGGTGCCGGAGCCCGTGGACTTCGCCTGCGCGGACGTGTCGTTCATCTCGCTGCTGCAGGCGCTGCCGCCGGTGGTGCCGCTTTTGCGAGCTGATGCGTCCGTGGTGGCGCTGGTCAAGCCGCCCTTCGAGGCAGGACGGGGCGTGGCGCGGCGGGGCGTGGTACGGGACCCAGAGGTCCACCGGCAGGTGGTCCGGAAGGTGGCGTGGGGGCTGGAAGCGTACGGTCTCGGCGCGCAGGACGTGATGCCTTCCCCCATCCGCGGAGACCGGGGCAACGTGGAATTCCTGCTGCTGCTGCGCAAGGGCGCTCCACGGGCCCTGGACGAGGCGGGGATCGACCGCGCGGTAGCTGAGGCGCACGCGGCTCCGGTGGAGGAGTAGACGGTGCGGACGGTGGGCGTGGTGGTGAACCCAGAGAAAGCGGTACAGGACCCGCAGGTGACGGTGCGGGTGCGCGAGGCGGTCTCCATCCTCCTCCGGCACGGCCTGGTCGTGCGGGTGAACTCCGACGGCGCGCGGGCAGTGAGGCTGGAGGAGCTGTCGGCCTCCGAGCAGGAGCTGGCGGAGTCGTCGGACGCCCTGGTGGTGGTGGGCGGGGACGGTACCATCCTTCGGGCGGCCCGGGCCGGCGCAGTCCGCGGCGTCCCGGTGCTGGGGGTGAACGTAGGCGGGTTCGGCTTCCTGGCGGAAGTAGGTCTCCAGGAACTCCCCGAGGCCCTGGAGCGGCTGGTGGCGGGCCGCCACGCGGTGGAGGAGCGCATGATGCTGGCCGCGGAGGTGGTGCGCTCAGGCGAGGTGGCGGAGCGGTTCCTGGCCCTCAACGACATGGTGGTGACCAAGAGCGGTTACGCGCGGCTGATGCCCCTCCGCGTGTGCGTGAACGGGGAGCACCTGGCCACGTACCTGGCGGACGGGCTCATCCTCTCCACCCCCACGGGCTCCACCGCGTACAACCTGTCGGCGGGAGGCCCCATCCTCAGTCCGGGGGTGCGTGCGATGGTGATCACGCCCATCTGCCCGCACACCCTGACCGCCCGGCCTGTGGTGGTGGACGCGGACGACGTGGCCACCGTGGAGGTGGCCTCGGGGGTGGAAGGCGTGCTGCTCACGGTAGACGGACAGGTGGGCTGCCCGCTCCGGGGCGGGGACGTGGTGCAGGTGCGCAGGGCGGAGGAGCGGGCGCGGCTGGTGCGGTTGAAGACCCCCTCCTTCTACGAGCTGTTGAGACGGAAGTTCGCCTGGGGTGAACGGTAGGCCGTGCTGCGGGAGCTGCACGTGCGCGACTTCGTCCTGCTGGACGACGTCCAGGTGGAGTTCGGGCCGGGGCTGAACGTCCTGACGGGCGAGACGGGGGCCGGAAAGTCCATGCTCGTGGACGCCCTCGGGGCGGTGCTGGGCCAGCGGACGCCCTCCGACGTGGTGCGGACGGGCGCCAGCTCCGCCCGGGTCGTGGCGGTGTTCGAGGCGGCGTCCGTCCCGCAGCTACGGTCCGCGGTGGACGAACTGGGGCTCCCGTGGGAGGACGGGGCCCTGGTCTTGGTCCGGGAGATCGGTGGACGCGCGCGGGCGTACGTCAACGGCCAGCCCACCACCGTGGGGGTCCTGCGCAGGCTGGGGACCTTGCTGGCGGAGATCCACGGCCAGCACGAAGGGCAGCGGCTGCTGGAACCTGCGTCCCACCGGGAGCTGCTGGACGCGTTCGGCGGAGGGGACCTTCTCTCCCTGCGGGCCCGGACGGAGGAGCTGTTCGGCCGCTGGCGCCAACTGCGGTCGGAGCTTCGGGCCCTGGACGTGGGCGAGCGGGAGCGGGCGCAGCGGGTGGACCTGCTGAGGTTTCAGATCTCGGAGATCGACTCGGTCCGGCCGCGGCCCGGTGAACTGGAGGAGCTGGTGGGCTTACGGACCCGCATGGTGAACGCGGAACGGCTGCGGGAGTCCGTGGCAGCGGCCTACCAGGCGCTGTACGGGGACGAGGGGGCCGCCGCCGACCGCGTGGGCCGGGCGGTGGTCCTACTGCGGCAGGCGGCAAGTTGGGATCCTGCGCTGCTGCCGCTGGTGGAGGCCCTGGAGTCCGCGGAGGCTCAGCTGCGCGACCTCGCCCGGGAGGTGCACGCGGCGGTCGAGCGCGCGGAAAGCGACCCCGTGCGGCTGGAGGAGGTTGAGAGCCGCCTGGCCGCCCTGAGGGCCCTGCTGCGCAAGTACGGGGATACCGTGGAGGCGGTGCTGGACTTCCGGGAAACGGCGGCCCGGGAGCTAGCGGCGCTGGAGAACGCGGACAGCAGGAGGGCGGAGCTGGAGCAGCAGGTAGCTACCGTGGAAGCCGAACTGGCCTCCGCGGTCCGGGACCTGTCAGCGGCACGGTCCGCGGCCGCTCGCCGCCTGGAGAAGGCCATCCTGCAGCACCTGCAGGACCTGGCGATGCCCGGGGCGCGGTTCCGGGTGCGGCTGGACGTGGACGAAGACCCCGACGGTCTGCCGGTGGGCGGCCGGCGGGTCGGGGTGGCGGCGTGGGGCGCAGACCGCGTGGAGTTCCTGCTGTCCACCAACCCGGGCGAGCCCCCGCGGCCGCTCCACAGAGTGGCTTCCGGTGGCGAGCTGTCGCGGGTGATGCTGGCCCTGCGGACAGTGCTGGCCAGGGCTGACCCGCCCGCGGTGATGGTGTTCGACGAGGTGGACTCAGGCGTGGGAGGCCGCACCGGCCACGTGATCGGCGCCAAGCTGAGCGAGCTGGCCGGCGTGTGCCAGGTCCTGTGCGTCACCCACCTGCCCCAGATCGCCGCCCTCGGCCACCACCACCTGGCGATCCGCAAGGTGACCGAGCGGGGGAGGACGCGGACGGTGGTGGAGGTCCTCGACCGGGAGGCCCGGGTGGAGGAGATCGCCCGCATGCTCTCGGGCCCTAGCCCGACGGAGACGGCCCGGCGCCACGCGAGGGAGCTTTTGGGCTGCTGACGGTTCCCGCACCTGCCGAAGGCGGCCAGCGTTGACGCGTCTTTCGTTATACGTTATAAGTGATAACGCCGTGCAGAGCACAAGCCCCGCGACCGCCACTTTGCCCCGCAGCCTGGCGGAGCTGGCGTGGCTTGCCCTGCGGGAAGACATCCTCACCGGCCAGCTGCCTCCGGGTACTCCCCTCCGGCTGCGGGAGCTGGCGCACCGCCTCGGGATGAGCGTGATCCCGGTCCGGGAAGCCCTTCACCGGCTGCACCAGGAGGGGTTGGTGACCCGGGAAGCCCAGAAGGGCGCCGTGGTCGCGCCCCTGTCGGTACAGGACATGGAAGACCTTTACCGCGTGCGCATCGAGCTGGAGGGGCTGGCGATCCAGCTCGCCTGCCAGCGCTTCACCGAGGAGCACCACCGCAGGCTTTCCAGGCTCCTGGACGAGTTCGTGGAGGCATACGAGACCGGGCAGGTGCGAGTGGGGCGCGAGCTGCACCGCCGCTTCCACCTGGAGCTGTACGCCCTGGCGGGCTCCCCGACCCTGGACCGCCTGATCCCGCCCCTTTTGGATGCCGCGGAACGGTACCGGGTGCTGTCCGTGGCCGACCGCGGCAACCCGCGGCAGCGGCGGCAGGAGCACCAACGCATCCTGGATGCGTGTTTGCGCGGGGACGGGCTGCGCGCCCGGAAGCAGCTGGCGGAGCACCTGAGCCGTACGGTGGAAGTGGTCCGGGCGAAGTTGGCGACCCTGAAGGCAGGAGGTCGGGGATGAAGCTGGTCACCTTCGAGGTCGCGGGCCGGCAACGGGTCGGCGTGGTCCGGGACGGGTCCGTGGTCGAGGTGGACGTCCCGGACATGCGCACGCTGTTCGAGCTGGGCGAGGAGGGAATGCGGCGGGCCCGGGAGGCCTCGGGGGAGCGGTTCCCCCTGGAGGCGGTGCGCCTGCGGGCCCCCATCCTCCCGAAGAAGTTCTTCCACACCGCGGGCAACTTCCGCGAGCACGCGGAGGAGGGCGAGAAGTCCCGGTGGGTCGCGCCCATCCTCCCGTGGATCGTGTTCTTCCAGAACGTGGACGCCATCATCGGCCCCGGCGACCCCATCGTGTACCCCGAGCACCTCACCCGGGAGCTGGACTACGAGCTGGAACTGGCGGTCGTGATCCGAAAGAGCGGCAAGCACTTCGGCCCGGAGGAAGCCTGGGACTACGTGGGCGGGTACGTCGTCTTCAACGACATCACGGCTCGGGACATCCAGCGCCGGGAGATGGAGTCCAAGGTGTTCACGTTCTGCAAGTCCATCGACACCTTCTGCCCCTTGGGGCCGTGGATCGTCACGCCCGACGAGATCCCCGACCCCCACAACCTGCGCATGGAGCTGCGCGTGAACGGCCAGGTCCGCCAGAGCTCCTCCACCTCCCGCATGTGGGTGACCATTCCCCAGGTCATCGCCCACTACTCGCCCATGGGCTACTCCGCGGGGGACGTGTTGTCCCTGGGGACGGTTTCCGGGGTCGCCGCCTTCCGCGAGGACCCGCAGGCGTACTACCTCAAGCCCGGTGACGTGGTGGAGGCGGAGATCGAGGGAATCGGGGTGCTGCGAAACCGTGTGGTCTCGTGGGAGGAGGCGTACGGCCGCCCGGCGCCCCCGCCCGTGCGCTGGTGAGGTGGACCGTGTTCTGGGTGGGGACGCTGAACCAGACCGTGCTGCCGGAGCTCCGACACCCGGTGGGGCTGTACGACACCACCCTGCGGGACGGCGAGCAGGCGGTGGGGGTGGTTTTGGACGCGGACCAGAAGGTGGAGCTGGCCCGGTTGCTGGACGAGGCGGGGGTGGACCGGATCGAGGCGGGGTTTCCGCGGGTGTCGGAGGAGGACTGGGAGGCGGCGGCGCGGATCGGGCGGTTGGGACTGCGGGCGGAGGTGTGGGGCTTTGCGCGGGCGCTGGTCGGGGACGTGGAGGCGGTGCTGCGGGCGGGGCTGCGGTGCACGGTGGTGGAGGCTCCGGTTTCGGAGGTGAAGCTGCGGGCTTTCGGGCTGAGCGGGGAAGAGGTGCTGCGGCGCATCGAGCAGGCGGTGGGGTATGGGGCGCGGGAAGGGATGAAGGTGGCGTTTTTCGGGGTGGACGGCTCGAGGGCGGATTTGGAGTTCTTGCGGAGGGCGTACCGGGTGGCTCTGGAGGCGGGGGCGGAGGAGCTGGTGGTGGTGGACACGCTAGGCGTGCTGAGCCCGGCGGCGGCGGGCTATCTGGTGCGGCAGGTGGGGGAGTGGTTTGGGCCGCAGGTGCCGCTGCACTACCACGGGCACAACGACTTCGGGCTAGCTACAGCCACGGCGCTGGCGGCGGTGGAGGCGGGGGCGCGCTGGGTGCACGGGACGGTGGACGGGATGGGGGAGCGGGCGGGGAACGCGGACCTGTTCCAGGTGGGGCTGGCGCTGGCGGGGCTGTACGGGAGGCCTGTGGGGCTGCGTCTGGAGCGGGTGCAGGAGCTGTCGCGGAGGCTGCGGGAGGTGGCGGGCTACCAGGTGGAGCCGTGGAAGCCCCTGGTGGGGGAGAACCTGTTCCGGCGGGAGACGGGGGCGGTGGCGATGCAGTTCCACGTGCCGGAGGCCATCGAGCCGTACGCGGCGGAGGTGGTGGGGGCGAAGCGCCGGCTGGTGCTGGGGAAGAAGAGCGGGCTAGCGAGCATCCGGATCAAGTGTGAGGAGCTGGGGCTGCAGGTCCCGGAGGAGGCGCAGGGGGACCTGCTGGCCCGGGTGAAGGAGCTCAGCATCCGCAAGCGCGGGCTGGTCTCGGACGAGGAGTTTCGGGCCCTGGTGGCGGGACGGACCTGAACGGGCCGGGAAGGAGGGAGGACCGTGAGGAGGAGTGCGTGGCTGGTGGGCGTGGCTGTGGTGCTGGCGCTGGCCTCGGGCCTGCGCGCGGCGCCGGCGCGGTGGAAGATCCGCATGGGCTACATCCCCGTGGACTCCCACGCGGCGCAGTACATCGCCGCGGAGCGCTACCTGCCCCAGGAGGGGTTCGAGGTGGAGCTGGTCCGGCTGCCCAGCGGAGCGGAGATCCTGTCGCAGGTGGCCATCGGGCAGCTCCAGGTCGGCGGCGGCGCGCTGGGCGCGGCCGCGTACAACGCCGTGGCCCAGGGCCACCCGGTGAGGTTCGTGGCGCCGCTGCACAGCGGGTTCATCGAGAACTACTTCACCGTCCGCAGGGCCATCTGGGGCAGCGAGATCAACCGGATCGCGCAGCTGCGCGGGAAGCCGGTGGCCATCAACGCCCGCGGGGTGGCCACGGAGTACATGCTGGACCGGGCGTTGCGCACCGACGGGATCGCGGTCGAGGACGTGGACCTGAAGACCATGCCGTTCCCGGACATGGTCCCGGCGCTGGAAACGGGCGCCATCTGGGCCGGGATCCTGTCCGAGCCCTTCCCCACCATCGCGGAGGACCGCGGCGCGGGCGTCCGGCCCTTGCGGATCCCGCCCGGCGCCCGTCCCATCCCCATCACCTTCGTGTTCCTGAACACAGACTGGGCCAAACGTAACCCGCAGGCGGCCCAGCGGTTCGTGGTGGCCCACCTGAAGGCAGCCCGCGACCTGGCCCTCAACAACGGCTGGCAGCGGGAGGACAACATGCAGCTCATGGTCAAGTACACGGGAGCCCGCATCGAGCTGCTGCGGCGCGCCCGGCCCCACCACCTGGACCCCAACCTGGCCGTGGACCTGCGGGCCCTGGAGGACCAGCAGCGGTTCTACATGCGGCGCGGCTACCTCACGTACCGAGAGCCGTTGCCGCTGGAGCGGGTATTCGACTTCAGCTACCTGCAGGCCGCCCTGCGGGAGCTGGGGCGACGGTGAGGGCGTGGCGGGACGTCTGGAGGGCCGCTTCGCGCTGGTGACGGGGGCCGGGCGAGGACTCGGCAGCGCCATCGCCCTGGGTCTGGCGGGCGAGGGGGCCCACGTGGCGGTACACTACCGCCGGTCCGCGGAGGGCGCGGAGGCGGTTGCGCGGGCGATCCGTGCGTTGGGGCGCCAGAGTTTCACCGTCCAGGGCGACATCGCCCGGTGGGACGACGTCCGCCGGATGGCTGACGAGGTATTCCGGAGGTTCGGCCGACTGGATGTGCTGGTCAACAACGCGGGAGACATGGCTGCAGACCAGATGTCCTGGCGGGACCTGCGCGAGGAGGTGGTGGACCGGATCCTGCTGGTGGACGTGAAGGGGACCCAGCTGATGATCCACGAGGTGGGGGCCCGCATGCTGGAGCAAGGGTCGGGGTCCATCGTGAACATCGGCTCCCGGGTGGTAGTCACGGGTAGCCCCCGCGCGCCGCAGTACGCGGCGGCCAAGTACGCCGTCATCGGGCTGACCAAGTCCTACGCCCGGGCCTTCGCCCCCACCGTGCGGGTGAACGCGGTGGGGCCCGGCTTCATCGAGACCGAGGCGACCTTGCAGCGAGAGGACTGGCGGTCCGGGCGCCGGGAGGAAATCCTCCGCCAGACTCCCCTGCGCCGCATCGCCAGACCCGAGGACGTGGTCCCGGCAGTGGTGTTCCTGGCCAGTGACGACGCCCGCCACATCACGGGCGCGTTCCTGCTGTGCGACGGGGGAATGAGCATGGTGGGTGCTTAGACCCCGGGCGGGCCGCCGTGTGCGGGGGCGTCCGGGTGCCTCGTGCACGGACCCAAGCGTCGAAAGCAGGGAGCGGGTCGTACACACGGAACGGGTCCGGGCGTCTGGAGGTTGGTCTGAGATTCATGGGGGGGCAGGCTCTGATCCGCGCCGTGGAGGGCGGGGTTCTCCTGCGTGTCCGGGTCCAACCGGCGAGCCGGCACGAGGGGATCAGGGGCGTCCGCAGGGATGCCGTGCTGGTGGCGGTGCACGCTCCACCCGAGGGCGGAAGAGCCAACGAGGCGACCCGGCGGGTGCTGGCGTCGGCTCTGGGAGTTTCCCCCTCCGCGGTGGATCTGGTGCGCGGTCACGCGTCCCGGCAGAAGGAGTTCCGGATTCAAGGGATACACCCCGAGGACGTGCAGGCCAGGTTGCAGAAGCTGCTGGAGGGTGCACGCGAGGACCGACGGACGCTCGGCCCGCGTCCGTCCCCGAATTCCAGACCCAACGCGTAGGGTGAACCTCCGAGGGCGTCCGTTTCCGCGGGTGGCCTGGTTAGTGAAACCGGCCCCCGAGGTCCGCACCAAGAGGGGCCGTGCGGTTCTCCCTGGGCCGGGACGCGGCCACCTTCGCCAAGGTGTCGCTCCGTCGGGCCGGAGCTGAAGAGCCCACGGGGGGCGGCCGGAAGCGACGCGGGCTTCGGTCCTGTGTTCGGGCTCCAGGCGGGACCCACCCATCGAGGCCGGGCCGGCTGAGTGTGCGTTGAGAGGGACTCTTCCGGAGCGCCGGGAGGAGGTGGAGGAGCTGGCCACACGGCGCTGCCCGGGGTCTCCTGCGCGACCCACGCGATGCCGGTCCGCACGGAGCTGCACTCGGGCTAGGACCCTCGCGAGCAGTAGGTTTGCCGCTCTCCGGACGATTAGGGCCCGCTCACCAGGCCACCGCGGATCCACTGCAGCGGATCCACGAGGACGCCGTTCACCCGTACCGCCCAGTGGAGGTGCGGCGCTGTGCTGAGCCCGGTGGAGCCCACGGAGCCCACCACCTGGCCCTGCCGAAGACGTGCTCCCACGGAAACTGCCAGGGACTGGAGGTGCACGTAGGAGGTGAACACGCCTGCCCCGTGGTCCACGATGACCGTGTTGCCGCCCAGGGGGAGTCGCTCCGCCAGCACCACCACACCGTCGTGGGCGGCCTGCACCGGCGTGCCCGCAGCGGCGCGGATGTCCACGCCCAGGTGGTGGCCGCGGGCCTGGCCGTTGTACACGCTGCGCACGCCGTAGGGGGAAGCTACAGGGCCCCCCACCGGCAGCCGGAAGGGGCCCTCCCACAGGGGGCGTGGGAGCGGGGCGGAGGTAGCCGCGAGGACGCGCCGGCGTTCGTAGGCGGCTAGACGCGGGTCAAGCAGCTCCGGCGGCACGCGGAGGTAGCGGATGGCAAACCGAGCCGGCCGGACCCTCACCGTGCGGACAAGGGAGAGCTCGCGACCCCGGAGCTCCACCCGCACCCGTACCGCCAGCTTTCCGGGAGGTGTTGTGGGATCGGTGCCTGCGAAGCCGCGGAACCCGGTGGCGGTGCGGTACAGGAGCAGGGCGCGGTCACCGGCGGTGGCACGCACGCGGGCCCGCTCCGCGACCGCGACTTCGATCCGGAAGGCTGCCCCCTGGGCGACTTCAGGGGGCGCGACCATTAGGAGAGCCAGTGCGTCTGACCGGACGGCGGAAGCTGCTGCCCCCCACAGGACGCCCGCCGCCAGGAGCACGGCGGTAGCGAGCCGGACCCCAGCTCCGAGCACGGTCGCCGCTGCCACGCGGCAGTCCCCTTGGCCGCGTCCCCTGAGGCCGCGATGCTGACGGTAGCCCGTGGCGACCCCCTTCTCACCTCCCCGGCGCGGGGAGCTCCACCTTCGCGTACCCGGCTGGGACCGCGAACCTCTCCCCGGGCAGCGGCTCTGAAGAAACCGTGTCGAGGACGACCGTGGTGAGCTCCCTCCCGTCCTGCACGACGGCGAACTTCACCACCACCGGGAAGGTGAAGACCGGATCCCGGAGAGTGCGAGCTCTGGGCTGAAGCAGCAGCGAGCTGTCCTCGATCAGCTGGGGCGCGCCCAGGACTCCGAGGAGCTCCCAGTAGAAGGCCAGGAAGCCCTCCAGGACCTGGAAGTCTGAGAGGGTGAGCCTGAGCTCCTCCCCGTGGACGACCCAGAAGCGGCAGGTTGCCCATTCCTGCCGCACCAGGGTCTTGCATCCGTCCACCACCCGCGCCCGCAGTCCGCGGACGAGCTCGATGCCAACGACCTTCGGGCTCTCGCAGGGCTGGGCGGGCACGCTGGGGATGCGCGTGAACCCCGGGGCAGTCAGCATGGCCTCCACCTGAGCCCGCGCCGCGGGGGGCAGCTGCTGCAGCCGCGCCTCCAGCTGGCGTCGGGCCTCCCGGAACTGGCGGATCTGGCGTTCGCGGATCTCCAGGTAGGAGCGGCGGTCGTGGTCCACGATCCACAGGGTCCGCTTCCCCTGGTCGTACAGGAGGCTGGCGGACCGGTCCGAGAAGTTGGCGTCCACCCGCATCCTGCCCGGCGCGAAGGAAAGCGCCAGGCGCGAGCCGTCTGAACCGCGGTACCGTAGGACGGCGTCCGCAGAGGCCGCTGACGCGGCGCCCAAAACGATCACCGCCGCCAGCAGGACGCCGCCCCGGACCCACGATGCACGCACGGACCTCACCTCCCCGGGAGGAACTCGCCACAGCCCCTTCCGTCCGCCCGCACGGACTGCAAGACCCCCTGTAGCAGACGGATCACCGCGCGGAGGCCTGGGGGCGCTGCGTCTTCAAGGGGGTCCACGGCCCGGACCGTGGCCCCCCGGTAAGCGACGGAGTACGCGTAACCGTCGTACACGGGACGGGCAGGCACATACTCCCGCTGGAGGTACTCGAACCCCGCAGCCTCCAGGGCACGCCGGATCTCCCCCAGCTTGCCCTCCTCCAGCCGAGCGCAGAGCGTCTCGTGAACGGCCCCCCTTGCGGACAGTTCCACGCGGGCAAGGCCGTCCTCGAAGACCACCAGCCGCTGCTCTGCGCCCGCGGTCCCTCCCGTGACACGCAGCTCCGCCAGCGCCGCGGTAGACGGCGGCCAGGCCGCCGCCAGCCACACCATTAGTGCGAGGAGGAAGCTGGCCCTCATGGTGCCTGGAAGCGGAACCGCACTACCTGGCGGACTTCGTTGCCTGCCCGGTCGGCGACCCGTGCCTCGAGGACATTCTCCCCCTCTTGAAGCAGCCGCCTGTCAAGTTGCCCGGTGGCGCGGTCCGGTTCTTTTCGGAGCCGGTCGGAGACGTCACGGCCGTTCAGGAAGACCCGCAGGGCCTGCGGGTCCACCCCGCTCACCACAGCCCGGTCGCGGTACGTCACCACCACGCTGACGGACTCCCCGCGGACGGTGGTGCCCTGCCTCGGCGCTTCCACTGTGAGGAAAGGTGGAGTCTCGTCCTGGAGGAACGCCACCACCAGAGGGGGACCCTCGCCCTTCACCATCACCACCACTTCCCCCGTGTCGTTGAGGTCTGCCTGCTCCTCCACACCACGGACCCCCTCGCTGACCTCAAGGACGTCCCTGGTGCGCAGATCCATCACGTAAAGCCCGAGCCTGTCCGGACGCCGGCGGCTGAAAAGCAGGCGTCGGCCGTCCCCGCTGAGCCGCACCAGCCCCCCCACTCCCTGCAGGGTGAAGACAGGGGCCCCGCTCAACCCGTCCACAACCTTGAGCGCCGCGGGCTGGCCGCTTTCCTTTACCAGGTAGGCGACCCTCGTCCCATCCCGGTCGGCGGTTAGGCCACCAATTTCCCCGCGCTCCCGGGTCAGCTGCCGCTGACCTCCGCCATCGAGCCCCGCCCGCCACACCTGCCCGCCTCTCTCGTAAAACACAGCCCGGCGCGTCAGCACCACGGGGGTGAGCCCGCCCGCTTGGTGCACGAGCGCGCGCAGCCCGGTGCCGTCGCTTCGCACAGTCCCCAGGTACCCGGCGTACTGCCTGCGGTAGACGACGAAGCTGCCGTCCTCGCTGATCGCGGGGGCTGCGGCGTGGTTATGTTCACTTTCATCGCTCCGAAGGGGCCGGGTCAGGCGGCGCAGCCCGGTCCCGTCCCTGCGCACGACACAGATTTCCGTCTCTGCCTGTTTCGGGTCACGTCTCTCGATATGGCAGGTGAAGGCGATCGTGCGCGTCTGGCGGTCGAAGGAGAACGCGTCTGGGCCTCCCCCCGCAAACCCCTTCACCTCCGCGGGGGGCGACGCCGCGTCCCCAGGGATCCGGAGCAGCCTGACCGGCTCGAGGAACACGGAGGTGAAGGCGAGGGTACTCGCGGCCGGTATGAAGACGATGGCGTCTCCGAAGGGCGCGATCCTGGGAGCGAAAGCGTACCCGCCGTGGGGGACTTCCACGGTGAACAGGCGAGCGCTCTGGTGGACCACCCTGACGGTGTTGGGGTCGAAGGGAACGTAGATCTTTGGCGCCACACGGTGGTAGGCGACCTGCTGGGCCGCGCCGGATGGTGAGAGGGTCACCAGGGGCGTCATCACCAGGAAGAGGACGGTGGCCGTCCTGCGCATTCCAGGACGCATCCCGTTTCACCCCCTCAAGGTGTCCTGTGGTAGAGCTCCAGCACGCCGTCCTGTCGGACCACGAGCAGGTACCGCCAGTCGCGGGTCAGTTGCGCCGGCGGATAGATGAACCGGAACCCCGAGGAAATCGTGTCCAGCATCCGCCCCGGTTGCGTGCCGATCCTCTGCACGATGCGCCGCTGGGCCACGTCCCAGACGAACAGGGTGGCCCAGCCACCCAGCCGCTCCCTCCCGTGCAGGGCAGCGACGTAGCGTCCGTCGGGCGAAACCCCGGCCAGGCGCTGGAAGTCGAAGTCCGAGGCGGGCGGCAGGAGATACTGGTCGAGGACCGCGAAGGTGTCGGGGTCTATCACGGCAAGGCCGCGCAGGCTGGCCACGTACAGCGTCGGGCGATTCTGGGCGAAGACCAGGCCTCTTGGAGGTCCGATCCGGCGCAGCGTCGCCGGGTCAGGGAGCGCCAGGGAACCAGCGGGCAGCCGGCACACCCCCAGGTCGGTGAACAACGCCACCGCCAGGCGGTCCTCTGCGATGGCGACGTCCTGGATGATGGCTGAGCTGCTGGCGGTACCCATGAGCCGGCGGTCGAAGTCCGCGGGGCACCGGGCCAGTTCCCGCAGGTCATCGGCGGCGTGGACGGCGATGAACTCTCTGCCGTCCACCGACCGCGTCACGAACAGCAGCCGCCCGTCGGGAGACCACCCCAGAGGCGAACCACCGCGAACCCGGGCCCTGGGCGAGAGGGCCGAACGCGCCAGCTCGAACAGGACGAACGCCTCCTCCGCGGTCTCCAGCGCGACGTACTTCCCGTCGGGTGAGGCCCGCAGGTGGAGTTCGTCGGCCGGGAAGCGGGCCCAGCTCTCCTCGCCGTACAGGCCCGGCACGTCCACCGGCAACAGCCCCGCGGTCTTGCCGCTGGGATCCCACATCCGGAGGCCTGCCTCGACCACCACGGGCTGGTTGATGAAGTGTCGCCGCGCGACCGGCAAGGTCAGGTCTATCACCCACCGCAGCCAGGCCGGCAGACCCCGGAAAGCGGCGGAGAGGAAGGCAAACAGGGGCCGCACCACCACCGGTTGCTTCGCGGCCTCCTCCTCCAGCTTGCGAGCCATGTGTTCGCTGCTCCGCTCGATCTGGGGAATCCCGTCCTGCTCGGCCTGTCGGCGGAACCTTTCCCACTCGGCATCGAACCAGGCCGCCCGACGATCCTTCTCCTGGTCCGTGGGCGGGCGCGTGCGCTCCCAGTAGTACGCGACCCTCCCGTCTGGGAACAGCGCCGCCTTACGGACCTGCGCGGAAGGTTCCCGCAGCTCGGCGGCCTTCCGGAACACTGCCTCAGCGGCCCCGCGCGAACCGGGCAGAGCGGCGAGACTGAGAGGCAAGGCCGCGAGCAGAGCCCAGAAGTTCCTCATCGTCCTTCCCTCCTCCAGCGGCCGCGGTGGCCACGGTCACCGCCCGCACGCAGGCGAAAGGCCCGTGCGGGGCGCGAACGCTGCGCTGGCGTGCTGGAGGGCCACGCCCCAGGTGACGGCGACCCGGCAAAGCTAGGCCGGGGCGGACGCAGGGTGAATCCACGCGCGTGCGTCGGTTTCCCGTCGGGCGCCAGCGCCCCGACCCTGGCGAAGGCTGGTCCTGCTCCGGCCCTCGCACAGCCCGCAGGTCCGCTCGTTTTCTTTTTACACCACCGAAAGGGCCCCTGGAGCCCTCTCGGGTCCGAAGGGGCAGGGGACAGGATGTGGCAAGATGGAAAGCGGTCCCCGTCATGGGAGAACTCTTTGCGCTGCTCGCCGCGGTGGCCTTTGCCCTGGCTACGGTGCTGTCGCGGCGGTTCATGGTGGGCCCGAACCCCGTGGCCCCAGAGGCCGGGGTGTTTGTGAGTATCGTCACCAACGTGGTCGTGTTCGGCGTCCTGGCGGGGTTCGAGGGGGCTCGGGGAGCCCTGTCGACGCTCACCCCTCAGTCCTTCCTGCTCTTTGTGCTGGGAGGTCTGTGCGGTACCGTGGCCGGGCGCAACCTCTCGTACCAGAGCGTGCTGCGCATCGGCCCCTCACGGTCCACGGCCATCCGGCTGTCCAACACCCTGTTCGCGGCCCTCATCGGCCTAGTGGGGCTGCGGGAGCTGCCCAGGCCAGGCCAGCTGGTCGGCGCTGCCCTCATCACCGTGGGGCTGTGGTTGGTCCTGCGGGAGCGGGCCCCGGGCTCCCGGGGTCCCGCGGACCCGGTCGGTGTCCTGCTGGCGGTGGGAGGGGCGGTGGGGTTCGCGCTGGGCGACACCCTCCGGAGGGCAGGCCTTCAGATCACGCCGTCGCCGTTTGTAGGCGCGGCCATCGGCGCCTTCACCGCCCTGGTCGTGCAGACCGGCTGGCTGGCTCTGTGGAGCCGGCCGCAAGCTTCCGAACGGCCGTGGCGGGCGGACGTGCTGGCCAGTGCCCTGGCCAACACCGCGGCCATCCTCCTGCTGTTCTTAGGGTTGCAACGGAGCCCGGTGGCGAACGTGGCCGTCCTGTACAACCTCCAGGTCCTCCTGGTGATCCTGTTGAGCCGTTGGATGTTGCGGGGCGACGAGCAGCTCGGGAGCGGGTTGGTGGTGGGCAGCCTGGTGTGCGTGGCAGGCACCGCCGCGGTCCTGCTCGGGTAGGCCTCCAACGCCTCGGGCATGTGCGGCTTTTCCGGCCCGAGGGGGTGTTGAACGCCCGTCACACAGCTGCGGTAGCCTAAACCCAAGATGCGCCTGGTGCTGTGGGGTGGGTTCTGGGGGTGGCTGGCCTTCGGGGCACTGGTGGTGGGTCCCGTGCCGGTCGGGCTCCCGCTGTGGCTGCGCCCGCTGCTGGACGTGCGGGCTCCCGTGGAAGTCTTGGGGGAACGGGCTTTCAGGGCCCTTTCTCCAGAGGCGTTTGCCCTGGTGGTGAACTTCTTTGAGGGGATGGGGCGCAAGTACCTGGGGGTGACCCATCTGGCCAAACATCTGGCGCTGCTGGCCGCGAACCTCCTGGTGTTCGCGCTGGCCGCCCTTGGCGCCTGGACTTTCCCCCGGTGGCTGCGCGACACGGAGAGCTTCTGGACGCGGTGGCTCGTCGCGAGCGCGTTCACGTGGCTGGTGTGGGCGGCAGGGCTCCTGCCCGCGGCGGGCGGAGGGTGGGCAGGCTCCTCGCTCGGCCCTCAGCCCCACGCGGCGGTCTTGCTGGTGGCCGGCAGCCTGATGTACGGCGCTGCTTTGGCTGTTTCCCGGGTGCACGGCCGTCCTGAGGGAGCCGGCGGCCTGACCCGAAGAGAGCTGCTCGGGCGCGGGGCGCGCCTCGTGGTGGCCGCCCTGGCGGGCTCGGCCGCAGCCGCGTGGCTGCAACGAGGCTTTGCGTGGGCGCAGTCGCTGTTCACCCGCATCCGTGGGCTCCCCCCTGAGGTCACCCCGAACCGTGAGTTTTACACCGTCAGCAAGAACTTCTTCGACCCGGACGTAGACGCCCGCAGGTGGCGGCTGGAGGTGTCGGGCCTGGTAGAGCGGCCGTTGCGGCTGAGCCTGGACGAGCTGAAGGCGCTGCCGGGCTACAGCCGACCACACACCTTCGAGTGCATCAGCAACCCTGTGGGCGGGGACCTGATCGGCAACGCGGTCTGGAAAGGCGTGCGGTTCCGGGACCTGCTGGAGCGTGCCCGGCCCAGGCCGCAGGCGCGCAAGGTGGTCTTCCGGTGTGCGGACGGCTACCACACGGCCGTCCCCCTCGAGGACCTGATGGATCCCGACAGCTTCCTCGCGTACGAGATGAACGGCGAAGCCCTCCCCAAGGCCCACGGGTTCCCGGCGCGCGCGGTGATCCCGGGGCTGTTCGGCATGAAGAACCCCAAGTGGGTCACCCGGATCGAGCTCACGGACCGCGACCACCTGGGCTACTGGGAGTCCCAGGGGTGGAGTGAGGCGGCCGTGGTGAAGACCATGTCGAAGTTCACCACTCCGGTAGAGGGCGGGGCGGTAGCCGCGGGGACTGTGGAGGTGGGTGGGGTGGCGTACGCAGGAGACCGGGGGATCTCCGCGGTGGAGGTCAGCTTCGACGACGGCCGGACCTGGCGGCGGGCGCAGGTCAAGCCCGCCATGGGCAAGCACACCTGGGTGCTGTGGGCGACCCTGTGGGACGCCAGACCGGGCCGGTACGTGCTGAAGGTCCGGGCTCGGGACGGGGTGGGGACCCTCCAGGACGGCCGTCCTCGGCCGCCTCTGCCGGACGGGGCCACGGGCTACCACACTATCACCGTCACGGTCCGGTAAGGATCGGGCTCTGTCCCCCACGCGCGGGCTTGTGTCGGGTGATAAAATGCGAATGGTTCTCATTGCTATGAGGCTGACCCGGCAACGCCAGCAGATCCTCGCCGTCCTAGCGGCCACGCGGAGCCACCCCAGCGCAGAAGAGGTGCTGGTGGAAGTCCGCAGGGTCCTTCCGGGGGTCAGCCTGGGCTCCATCTACCGCAACCTGAGGTGGCTCAAGGAGGCGGGGCTGGTCCGGGAGATCGTGACCGCGGAGGGGCGGCGCTACGACGCGGTCACGTCCCCCCACCCCCACTTCGTGTGCGAGCGGTGCAGCCGCGTCTACGACCTCCCGGAGCCCGTGGCGGCAGAGGCCCTGAGGCGGGCTCTGCCGGAGGGGTTCGCGGTGAGCCAGATCCACCTGGAGCTGAAGGGGACGTGCTCGGAATGCGGAAGCCGCACCTCGTGAACTCCTCCAGGACGGAAGACTACCTGCGGGCGGTCCTCCACCTGCGCGCCCAGGGGCGGGTCACCCTGACCGCCCTGGCCCGCCGACTCGAGGTTTCGGTGGCCTCCGTCCACGAGATGGTGGAGCGCCTGCAGCGTGCGGGGCTGGTCACCTACTCCCGAGAAGAAGGCGTGCGGCTCACGCCCGAAGGCAGCCGCCTGGCCTTCGGCAAGGAGCGGCGCTACCGCCTGTGTCAGCGGTTCCTGCAGGACGTACTGGGTCTGGACCCCCAGACCGCAGAGCGGGAGGCAGCGCGTTTCGAACAGGGGATGACGCAGGTGGTGGAGCAGCAGATCATCCGGCTGTTCGCGCACAGCCGGGCGCCGGACGCGGGAGGGTGAAGCGTTTCACTGGCACGGGGCCTCCCCGTGCGTGGCTGCCGCTTGGGGGAAGGCAGCGTGGAAGGACCAGAACGGCCCGAAACCCCGGCCCGCGGGCGGGTGGGGCCGGGGAAGGCGCGGGAAGCCGTATACTGGTGACGGAGGGAAGGTCGCGCGAAGCACTCGCGTCGCAGGCGCCTCGGACGCTACGGAGCTGAAAGGGGGTGACGTCGGTGAGGCAGGCGGTCAGCTCGCACAACCCCCTCGTCCTGATCCTCGCGCTGGTCACCGCCGCGGGGATTGCCGGCGCCGTTTACCTGTACTACGTCGCTACGGGCAAGGAGACCGCGGACCTCCGCAGGTCCTTCGGAGCGCTGTTCTTCGCCCTGGGACTGTTCTCCCTGGGAGGCTTCGTGCAGCTCATCTGGTCAGACTGGGCAGGGTTCCCGGTCGGCCACTACTCCGAGCTGTTCGGCACCAGCACCGGGTTGTTCTCCCTGATGTTGGTCATGGCCGGTTTCTACCTGTACACGGGGCTTGACCTGCGGATGCTAGCGTGGCCCGCGGCCCTGCTGGGGCTGTTTTTGCTCCAGGGCGCACGGGCGGTCCTGGACTTCAAGCTGACGCGCAACCCGCCCGTCACGTTCGTCCTGTGGTTGGCCGCCGGGATCGCGAGCGTGGGAATGCTGCCCTTCGCGTACAGCCAGAGCGAGGGCCGGCGGAACCTCGCGTACCTGGGCGTGGTGGTCCTCGCCGTGATGGCGTTGGCGGCACTGTTCACCGGCGTGAACGCCTTCTACGGCCACATCGCGGAGGTCGTGCGCCAGCAGGCGCGCTGAGCCGGTCGGTCGGACTGCGGACCCCGGCCGCCACCCAGGCCCCGCGTCCCGGGGGGGCACCTACGGCGCGGGGCCGTATCATGTAAGGGAGCTCGGACCACGCCGCGGTAGGAGGAGCCCGTGCAGGACACTTACGACCTCGTGGTGATCGGAGCGGGACCGGGGGGCTATGTGGGGGCCATCCGGGCGGCGCAGTTGGGGATGCGGACCGCCATCGTGGAGCGGGATAAGCTGGGCGGCACGTGCCTGCACTACGGCTGTATCCCCACCAAGGCCCTGTTGCACGTGGCGGAGGTGGCAGAGCTGGCCCGACACGCCCCCCAGGTGGGCGTGCGGGTGGAGTCGGTGTCCGTGGACCTGAGCGCGGTGCACCGCTACCGGGAGCGGACGGTGAGTACCCTGCACCGGGGCGTGGAGTACCTCATGCGGAAGAACGGCATCGCCACCTTCGCGGGCACCGCGCGGCTGGTGGCCCGGGACCGGGTGCACGTGAGCCTGAACGACGGGTCGGAGACAGAGCTGCGGGCCCGCCACGTCCTGATCGCCACCGGCTCCCGGCCCCGCAGCCTGCCGTGGCTGGCCTTGGACGGCGAACGGGTCTTTAGCAGCGACCACCTGGTCTCCCTGCAGGAGGTCCCGGGGAAGCTGGCGGTACTGGGAGCCGGAGTCATCGGCGTGGAGTTCGCCAGCGCCTTCGCCAGCCTGGGGAGCCAGGTGACGGTGATCGAGATCCTCCCCCGGGCGCTGCCCGCGGAGGACGAGGAGGTAAGCGCCGCGGTGGAGAAGGCCTTCGCCCGTCGCGGGATCCGGGTGCTCACGTCCGCCAGCCTCAAGTCCGTGGAGCGCACACCTACCGGGCTGCAGCTGTCCGTGGAGAGGGACGGGAAGGTGGAGGGGGTGGAGGCAGACCGTCTCCTGGTGGCGGTGGGCCGGGGCCCCGTCACGGACGGCCTCGGTCTGGAGGAGGTGGGCGTGGAGGTAGACGGGCAGGGGTTCGTCCGAACCCAGGGGGTGTACCGCACCACCGCGCCCGGCATCTGGGCCATCGGGGACGTGATCCACGCACAGCCCATGCTGGCCCACGTGGCCTCGGAGGAGGCGGTGCGGGCGGTGGAGGACATGGCCGGCCACGCGGTAGCTCCCCTGGAGTACGACGCCGTCCCCCGCTGCACGTACTGCAGCCCGGAAGTGGCGTCCTTCGGCCTCACGGAGGTCCAGGCAAGGGAGCGGGGGTACGAGGTGCGGGTGGGACGTTTCCCGTTCTCCGCCAACAGCAAGGCCCTGATCCTGGGGGAGCGGGAGGGTTTCGTGAAGGTCGTCACGGACGCCCGGCACGGGGAGATCCTCGGGATGCACATGGTGGGACCTCGGGTGACCGAACTGGTGCCGGAGGGGATCCTAGGCAAGAGCGTCGAAGCCACCATCCACGAGGTGGCGGCGGCGGTCCACGCGCACCCGACCCTGGCGGAGGCGATCCACGAGGCCGCCCTGGACGCCCTGGGCCGGGTGGTGCACCTGTAGCACGGGGGAGGGAGCGGGATGAGCGCCAGGGAAGTGCGGGCGGAGGCCCGGCACGCAGAGCTGGGCCTGTCCGACCAGGACGTGCTCCAGATGTACTACTACATGGTCCTGGCCCGGACGCTGGACGAGCGCATGTGGCAGCTGCAGCGGGCCGGCAAGGCGATGTTCGTGATCTCAGGGCCCGGGCACGAGGGCGCGCAGGTCGGTATGATGTGGCCCCTGGACCGCGAGCGGGACTGGTTCGTCCCCTACTACCGGTCCGTGGCGGCGGTGCTGGTGAAAGGCATGACCCCTACCGAGATCCTGCTGGCGGTGCTGGCGAAGGCCACAGACCCCAGCAGCGGCGGCCGGCAGATGCCGGGGCACTACGCCCACGTCAAGTACAGGATCCTGTCCACCAGCAGTCCCGTGGGCACCCAGTACCCGCACGCCGCGGGTCTGGCCTACGCCGCGAAGGTCCGGCGGACGGGCGAGGTGGTCCTGGTGACCATCGGGGACGGTGGCACCAGCCAGGGGGACTGGCACGAGGCGCTGAACTTCGCCGCCATCCACAAGGTGCCCTGCCTGTTCGCGGTGGAGAACAACCGGTACGCCATCTCCGTGCCCCTGCACAAACAGATGGCGGTCCCCAGCGTGGCCGTGCGGGCGCAGGGCTACGGCATGCCGGGCGTCAGCGTGGACGGCTCGGACGTCCTGGAGTGTTACCGGGCTGCCAAGGAAGCGTACGACCGTGCCAAGCGCGGCGAGGGACCGACCCTTCTCGAGTTCCGCGTGGAGCGGCTGGGGTCCCACAGCAGCGACGACCAGCAGGAACGCTACCGGCCGCGGGAGGAGATCGAGGCGGCCCGCCAGCGGGACCCCATCCCCGCATTCCGGGAGTACCTGGAGTCCGTGGGCTTGTGGGACGAGGAGCGGGAGCGGGCGTTGCGGGATCGCGTGCGGCGGGAGGTGGACGCGGCCACGGACGAGGCCGAGCGGGCACCGGACCCGGACCCGGCCACCGCGGCGCGACACGTGTACTACGACCCCGACCCGGACCGCCCCACGGACCCCGTGTGGTGGACGGGCCCCTAGGGGACGGGCGCGACGGAAGCCGGGAGGAGGGGGACTGTGGCGGAGCTGCGGTACGTGGACGCCTTAAACCGCGCCCACCACGAGGAGATGGAACGGGACGAGCGGGTGGTGGTGCTGGGCGAGGACGTGGGCCGCAAGGGCGGGGTGTTCGGGGTGACCCAGGGGCTGTTCGAGCGGTTCGGCGAGGACCGCGTGATCGACACGCCCCTGGCGGAGTCGTCCATCGTGGGCTGCGCCATCGGGATGGCGTGCCACGGGCTGGTGCCCATCGCGGAGATCCAGTTCGCAGACTTCATCCACCCCGCCTTCGACCAGATTGTGAGCGAGGCGGCCCGCATGCGGTACCGGTCCAACGGGGCCTTCGGAGTCCCCCTGGTGATCCGTGTGCCCTACGGCGGGGCCCACGGCACGGCCCTGTACCACTCCCAGTGTGTGGAGGCTTTCTACGCCCACGTGCCGGGCCTCAAGGTGGTGGCGCCCAGCACGGCCTACGACGCCAAGGGGATGCTGAAGGCGGCCGTGCGCGACCCGGACCCCGTCCTGTTCCTGGAGCACAAGCGGATGTACCGCCTGGTGCGCGGGGACGTTCCGGACGGCGACTACACGGTGCCGCTCGGCCCCGCGGCGGTCCGGCGGGAGGGGCGGGACCTGTCCCTGTTCACTTACGGCTGGACCCTGCACGAGGCCCTGCAGGCCGCAGAGGCAGCCTCCCGGGAGGGCATCGAGGTGGAGGTGGTGGACGTCCGCTGCCTGCGGCCCCTGGACAAGGACACGATCCTGCGCAGCGTGGCCAAGACCAACAAGGCTCTGGTGGTGTACGAGGACAACCGCTTCGGCGGGTTCGGGGCCGAGATCGCGGCCCTGATTGCGGAGGAGGCCTTCGAGGATCTGGACGGGCCGGTGATGCGCCTGGCGGGCCCGGACGTGCCCGGGATCCCCTTCGCCCGTCCCCTGGAACAGTGGTACTGGATCAACCAGGAGAAGATCCTGGCCGCGGTGCGCAAGCTGGCGCACTACTGAGGTGCGTATGGCCACGGACGTCCGCCTTCCGCAGCTGGGGGAGAGCACCTACGAGGCCACCATCGGCCGCTGGCTGAAGTCACCGGGTGACCGGGTGGAGCGCTTCGAGCCGCTGGTGGAGCTCATCACGGACAAGGTGAACGTGGAGATGCCCTCGCCGGTGGCCGGCCGGCTGGTGGAGATCGTGGCGCAGGAGGGGCAGACGCTGCCCGTGGGCTCGGTCATCGCGCGGGTGGAGGAGGAAGCGCCCGCGCAGGCCCAACCAGAGGCACCCGCGCGGGGGGAGGCCCCCGCCGCGGGGCGGCTTTCGCCCCTGGTGAGCCGGTTGGTGCAGGAGCACGGGATCACCCCGGACGAACTGGCGCAGATCCGCGGCACGGGCACGGGCGGCCGGATCACGAAGCAGGACGTCCTGAGCTACGTGGAGCGCCGCAAGCAGCAGGCGGCCGCTCAGCCCGTCCCGCCTCCCGCCGCCCCCGCCGCGCCGGTGGCGGAGGAGCGCCGGGTGCCGCTGTCGCCCGTGCGGCGGACCATCGCGGAGCGCCTGAGCCGGGCCAAGCGGGAGGTCCCGCACGCGTACGGGGTGGTGGAGGCGGACGTCACCGACCTGGTCCGGTGGTTCGACGCCCACCGGGAGGCCTTCCAGCAGCAGCACGGGGTCCGGCTCACCTACACCGCGCTGTTCGCCCGCGCGGCGGTGGAGGCCCTGCGGGCGTTCCCCGTGGTGAACGCGCAGTGGGCGGACGACGCCATCGTCTTCAAGCCCCACGTGAACCTCGGCATCGCGGTGTCCGTGGAGGACGGGCTGGTGGTGCCGGTGGTCCACCGGGCGGAGGAGAAGAGTCTGGTGGGCCTCGCCCGGGAGCTGGAAGACCTCACCCGTCGCGCGCGGGAGGGGAAGCTGACCCTGGAGGACGTGCAGGGCGGGACCTTCACCCTCACCAACCCCGGGGTGTTCGGGTCCGTGTGGTCGCTCCCCATCGTGAACTACCCGCAGGCCGCCATCCTGGCCACGGACGCCATCGTGAAGCGGCCGGTGGTCCGCGACGACGCCATCGCCATCCGTTCGGTTATGCACCTGGGGCTGTCCTTCGACCACAGGGTGTTCGACGGCGCGGTGGCGGTGCAGTTCCTCAACCACGTGAAAGCCAGCCTGGAAGCTGTAGACCCTGTGACGCGCTGAATGCAGAGGAGGTCCTGTCTTGGCTATCGCGCCTGTTCCGCAGCGCCCGCCGTGGCTGAAGGCCCGCCTGCCCTCCGGCCCCAACTACCGCGAGCTGGTGGCCATCATGCGCTCCCAGCGGCTGCACACGGTGTGCGAGGAAGCGCGCTGCCCGAACATCGGGGACTGCTGGGAGCGGCGGACCGCCACCTTCCTCATCCTGGGGAACGTCTGCACGCGGAACTGCTCGTACTGCGCCATCGCCCACGGGCTGCCCACGGAGGTGGACTGGAGGGAGCCGGAGCGGGTGGCGCGGGCGGTGGCGGCCATGGGGCTGCGCCACGCGGTGGTGACCTCCGTGGACCGGGACGACCTCCGGGACGGTGGGGCCGCGGTGTTCGCCCAGACCATCCGCCGGATCCGCCAGCTCCAGCCCGACTGCACCGTGGAGGTCCTCATCCCGGACTTCAAGGGCGACCCGGAAGCGCTCCGGACGGTGCTGGACGCCGGCCCCGACATCCTCAACCACAACATCGAGACGGTACGGCCTGTGTTCAAGAGGGTACGCAGCGGGGGCAACTACGACCGATCCCTGGAGCTGCTGGCGCGGGTGAAGCGGTGGGGATACCCGTGCCTGACCAAGAGCGGCCTCATGGTGGGCCTGGGCGAGACCTTCGACCAGGTGGTGGACACCCTCCGGGACCTGCGGTCCGTGGGCTGCGACATCGTGACCGTGGGGCAGTACCTGAGCCCAGGCCCGGGCTACGAGCCCGTGCACCGGTACTGGCACCCGGAGGAGTTCGCGGAGATCAAACGGCTGGGCCTGGCGATGGGGTTCCGCCACGTGGAGTCCGGGCCCTTGGTGCGCAGCAGCTACCACGCGGACGAACAGGTCCAGAGGGCGGCGGTACGGTGAGACCCGCGACGGTATGGGTGGAGGACGGCGGCCAGGGACAGACGTTACCGAGTTGGCGTCTGCACGCGCACGTGGTGCTGGTCCTGCACGGTCCGGGTTGCCTCAGCTGCCGCCAGCTGGCCCGGGCGGCGGGCCGGCGGGCCGGAGCGTGGTCCTCCTGGGGCGTGGAGGCGCTGGGAGTCCGCGAGGAGGAAGCAGGGTTGGAGGCGCCGTTCCCCCAGGTGCGGGACCCTACGGGACGCACCCGCCGGCAGTACGGCCCGGAGGCGGACGCGGTGGTGCTGGTGCTGGACCGTCGCGGGGAAGTGGCCGCCGGCTGGGTTCTGGCGCACCCCGGGGAGCCGGACTGGGAGCAGGTGGACGCAGCGGTGCGGTGGGTGGGGGTGCAGGAGCCGGAGTGCGGCACGTGTGGGGTGGAACCGGCCTGGCAGGAACTCAGTGGGGAGGAGACGGCATGGAAGTGCACGTGACCACACGGCGGTTCGAGCTGGGTGAGTACGCCCGCGAGGTCTTGGACCGCTCCCTGGCGCGGCTACAGCGCCGCCTGCGTCACTTCCGGGCGGATCTCGTGCACCTGCAGGTCCAGGTGGAGCGGGCCGCCCGGAAGGAGGAGTACACCGGCAGCGCCCGGCTGTACCTTCCCGGGCGGGTGCTGTACGCCCGGCGCAACCGGTCCGCGACCCCGGAGGGCTGGATCCGGGCCGCCTTCGACGACCTGGAGCAGCAGCTGTCCCGGTACAAGGCCCAGCTCAGGCGGGAGCACGCCCACGAGCGCCGTCGTGCCTCGCTGCCCGAGGAAGCGGTGGAGGCTTACCAGCGGACGCTCCTGGAGGAACGGGAGCTGCTGGACCGGGCCCTGGCCGGTGACCGGGAGGCCTTCGACCGGCTGGCGGACGAGGACCTGCCGGCCCTGCGACGGGCGGTGGAGCGCGAGCTCCTGCGGCTGGGCCGGCCCGTCACCCCGGAGGCCGTGCAGCAGGCGGTGGCGGACGCCCTGTCCGTGGGCTTCCGCAACCTGGCCCGGAAGCCCGCCCGGTGGACCGTGGGCGGCTGGCTGGCGTGGGTGGCCAAGCGCACTCTTAGGATGGAACCGGTGGCCGCCGTCCGGGGCGGCGACTGACCCCGGCCGGTCCGGTAGGGAATTTCAGCCGGCCCGGGCTGCCTCCCGTTCCTTCTTCTCCATGATGGCACTGGAGTGTCCGGGGAAGGCCTTGGCGCCCGGGTTCAGGTACGTGTAGGCGTTGTTGACCGCGGTGGCTGCCTCCCCGTACGCGGTGGCGATGAGCTTGAGCTTCCCGGGGTACGTGGTGATGTCGCCGGCCGCGTACACGCCGGGCAGGTTCGTCTCCATCTTGGTGTTCACCACGATGGAGTCGTCCTCGATCTGGAGCCCCCACTCCCGGATGGGCCCCAAGTTGCTCACCAGCCCGAGGAAGGCCAGGACCGCGTCCACCTCCAGGACCTCCTCCTCTTTGGTCCGGTTGTTGAAGATGACCGCGCGCTCCACCCGCTCGTCCCCCTCCAGGGCCTTCAGCTCGTAGAAGAGCTTGACCCTGGCCTCCGAGCTCATAAGCTTGCGCACGGAGTCCTCGTGGGCGCGGAACTGGTCCCGCCGGTGGATCAGGGTGAGCTCCCGCGTGATGGGCAGCAGGTTCAGGGCCCAGTCCAGGGCGCTGTCCCCGCCTCCCACCACCAGCACCCGCCGGCCCCGGAAGTCGTCCCGGTTGCGGACCGAGAAGAACAGGCCCCGCCCCTCGTACCGGTCCAGCTCGGGGCGGTTGTACTTCTTGGGGGTGAACGCACCGATCCCCGCGGCGATCAGCACGACCCGGGTGAAGTGCTCCTGGCCCGTGTGGGTGACCAGGCGGTAGTGGCCGTCGGGCAGCCGTTCCAGGACCTCCACCCGCTCGTTGAGGACGACCGTGGGGTTGTACTGCATGGCCTGCTCGATCTGGTTGCGGATGAGGTCCTTGCCGAGGATCTTGGGGAATCCCGCCACGTCGTAGATGTACTTGTCGGGGTACAGGGCGGTGACCTGACCACCCAGGTCGGACTGGCTGTCGATGATCTTCGTCCGCAGGGCCCGGAACCCCGCGTAGTAAGCCGCGAACAACCCGGTGGGGCCTGCACCGATGATGGTGATGTCGTACAGGTCCATGACGCCTCCTTGACGCGTTCTGCGGGCATTTTAGCAGAGGGTGCGGGCGCCCGCGCCGTTCACCCATGTCAGCGACCCCGCTCGCGTGGTTGGGGCTGCCTCCGCGTTTGACACCGGCCCTCGGGTCGGGTACCCTCCTAGCGGACCCATGGGAGGCCTGCGAAAGCCCCGCGAGTGCATCTGTCCCCGGCGGGGGTAGACCCCGCTTCGGGAGGATACCCCCGCGCGTCCCGCGTTGTCCGGATTCGGAACCCACTCAGGCGTTCGGGAGACGAGTATGACGAAGGTCGAGGCTCTGACGGAGGAACAGCTCCAGAGGTACTCCAGGCAGATCATCCTGGAGGAGGTCGGGGTAGGGGGCCAGCGCAGGCTGCTGGAAGGCCGCGTGCTGGTGGTGGGCGCCGGAGGGCTCGGGTCGCCCGCGGCCCTGTACCTGGCCGCTGCGGGAGTGGGCACCATCGGGATCGTAGACGGTGACCGGGTGGACCTCACCAACCTGCACCGGCAGATCCTGCACTTCAACCACGACATCGGCCGGCCCAAGACCCAGTCGGCCCGCCGGACCTTGGAGGACGTGAACCCCGACGTGCGGGTGGTGCCCCACCAGACCGTGCTGACCTCCGCCAACGCCCTGGAGATCCTCTCGCAGTACGACGTGGTCATCAACGGCAGCGACAACTTCCCCACCCGTTACCTGGTCAACGACGCGTGCGTGCTGCTGGGGAAGCCCCTGGTGGACGCCAGCATCCTGCGTTGGGAGGGGCAGGCGACCACCTTCCTCCCGGGCCGGGGCTGCTACCGTTGCCTGTTCCCCAGCCCCCCGCCGCCGGGGGCGGTGCCCTCCTGCGCGGAGGCCGGGATCGTGGGGGCGGTGGCCGGCTTCATGGGCACCCACCAAGCCCTGGAGGCCATCAAGATCCTCCTGGGGGTGGGGGAGACCCTGGCCAACCGGCTCATGCTGTTCGACGCGCTTTCCGGCGAGATCCGCTTCGTCCGGTGGACCCGGAACCCCGACTGCCCGGTGTGCGGCGACCACCCCACCCTCCGCGAGCTCATCGACTACGAGGCCTTCTGCGGGGTGCCGGCTCACGACCGCTCCGTGGAGGTCCAGCCGGCTCCCGCGGAGGTGTCCGTGGCGGAGGTGGACGGGCTGCTCCGGGAGGGGGCCGTGCTGTTGGACGTGCGCGAGGCCTGGGAGGTGGCTCAGGCCCACATCGAGGGCATGCGGTGGATCCCCATGGGCCAGGTGGAGGCCCGGTACCACGAGATCCCCAGGGACCGGACCGTGGTGGTGTACTGCGCCTCCGGCCAGCGCAGCGGCAAGGTGACCCAGTGGCTCCGGGAGCGCGGCTACGACCGCGTGTTCAACCTGGTGGGTGGGATCCTCGCCTGGCAGAACGCGGGCCGGCCGGTCCGCACGGGCCTGCCGGAACCGGAGGGCGAGCCCGCAGGCCGGACCTGAGGGCGGGCTCCTTCCCCCTCGGCGCGACCCCTGACGGGTCTTTTAGACGCCCATGACCTGCGCCACGATCCGGCGCGTCTGCGGGCCGTCCAGCTCCGCGAAGATCACGCTCTGGAACCGGCCCAGCAGCAGCTTCCCCTCGTGGATGGGGATGGTGACGCTGTTCCCCAGGAGCAGCGACCGGAGGTGAGAGGTGGCGTTGCTCCGGTCGCAGTCGGAGTAGGCGGGGTCGTTGTGGAAGTAGCGCTCCGTCTCGGCTACCAGCCGCTGCAGCAGCTCCCGGACGTCCTGCAGTAGGGCGTCCTGGAACTCGTTGAGGAACAGCGCGGTGGTCGTGTGCAGGGACTGCAGGTGCACGATCCCGTGCGTGACCTCCGCCAGGGCGGGGAGGTTCCGGACCAGGTCGGTGATGTTCCGGACCTCGAACCGCTCCGTGCTGTGGATCTGGAAGGTTTCCGTGAAGACCTTGAACAGCCCCGAAGCCGCCTCGGCCGCCCGCTTCACGCCTGCATACCTCCCTTGTCACACCCTGCGCGGCCTTGGCGGCCGGCGAGGGTCCGTCCGTGGGTTCCTGCGAGATCAGCGGGATTGTAGCACACCCGCCGCACGGGGCCAACCGCGCGGGCGACCAGGCGTTTGACACGCCCCGGGCCGGCCCCTAGAATCGAGTCGGGTTTCCGCGGAGGCTTTCCGCGGGGCCGGGGAGGCGGCATGATCACCCTGACGGAAGTCGCGGCCCAGAAGATCCGGGAGCTGATGGCGGACCAGCCGGGGGAAGTTTACCTGCGCCTGTTCGTCACCAAGGGCGGGTGCGAGGGGTTCACCTACGGGATGGGATTCGACGACCGGGTCCAGCCGGACGACCGGGTCACCGAGCAGTACGGGATCCGGCTGGTGGTGGACCCCCTGACCTGGCGGGTGATGGACGGCGCGCGCATCGACTACCGGCAGACGCCGTTCGGAGAGGGGTTCGCGGTTCACAACCCTAGGGCGGTGGCCACGTGCGGCTGCGGGCACTCCTTCAAGACCGCGGACGACGCGGGCGAGGCGCAGCCGTGTGAGGAGGCCCGGCAGGCCTAGCAGGGGAGGCGGGGATGAGCGAGGCGGTTTCGAACGAACTGGACGTGCGGGCGCGCGTGGAGCGCGTGCTGGAGGCCATCCGGCCCTACATCCAGGCGGACGGTGGGGACATCGAGCTGGTGGACGTGTCTGACGGCATCGTACAGATCCGGCTGGCGGGCGCCTGCGTGGGTTGCATGTACTCCATGATGACCCTGCAGGCCGGGGTGGAGCGGATGATCCGCGAGGAGGTCCCGGAGATCCAGGCGGTGGAGGCCGTGCCCTTCTAGCCGCGTCAGCCGGACGCAGTCCGCGGGGCCCCTCACGGAAGTGGGGGGCTCTTTGTTTGGGAGGTGCGGCCGTGACGCAGTGGACACGGGTGCTGCGCAAGATCGACGAGTACCGGTGGGAGATCCCGCAGGACTACAAGCCGGGCATGCGGGTGCCGGGGCTCGTGTACGCGGACGAGACCATGCTGCGGCAGATCGGCCAGGACCAAGCCCTGGAGCAGGTGGCCAACGTGGCCACCCTGCCCGGGATCGTCCGGTACTCCCTGGCCATGCCGGACATCCACTGGGGCTACGGGTTCCCCGTGGGCGGGGTGGCGGCGCTCCGCGCGGACGACGGGGTGATCTCCCCGGGCGGCGTGGGCTACGACATAAACTGCGGCGTCCGGCTGCTGCGCACCGACCTCACGGAGGACGACGTGCGCCCCCGGCTGCGGGAGCTGGTGGAGGAGCTGTTCCGCAACGTGCCCTCCGGCGTGGGCAGCACCGGGAAGGTCCGGGTCTCCCTGCGGGAGGTGGACGACGTGCTGCGGGGCGGGGCGCGCTGGGCGGTGGAGCGGGGCTTCGGGACTCCCGCGGACCTCGACAGCATCGAGGCCTCCGGCCAGCTCCGGGACGCGGACCCGGACGCGGTGAGCCCCCGGGCCAAGGAGCGCGGCAAGGACCAGATCGGCACCCTGGGTTCGGGGAACCACTTCCTCGAGGTGCAGGTGGTGGAGGAGGTGTACGACCGCCGGGCCGCGGAGGTCATGGGGCTTTTCCCCGGCCAGGTGGTGGTGTTCATCCACACGGGGTCCCGGGGCCTCGGCTACCAGGTGTGCGAGGACTACCTCCGGGTGGCGGACCGTGCCCTCAGGAAGTACGGGATCAGCCTGCCGGACCGACAGCTGGCGTGCGCTCCCTTCTCGTCCCCGGAGGGCCAGGAGTACTTCCGGGCCATGTGCTGCGCGGCCAACTTCGCGTGGGCGAACCGGCAGATGATCACCCACTGGGTCCGGGAGTCCTTCAGCAAGGTGCTGGGCCGGCATCTGCGCGAGATCGGGCTGCAGGTGGTTTACGACGTGGCCCACAACATCGCCAAGCTGGAGACCTACCCGGTGGACGGCCGTCCTGTCCGACTGGTGGTGCACCGGAAGGGCGCCACGCGGGCGTTCCCGCCCGGCCACCCGGAGATCCCCGCCCGGTACCGGGACATCGGCCAGCCGGTGCTGATCCCGGGCGATATGGGGCGGTACTCCTTCGTGGCCGTGGGGACCGAGCGGGCCATGGAGGAGACCTTCGGCAGCACCTGCCACGGCGCCGGACGCGTGCGGAGCCGGAAGGCCGCGGTGCGGGAGCTGCGGGGTGTGGACATCGCCGCGGAACTGGAGAAGCGCGGCATTCTGGTACGGGCGCAGAACCGGTCCCTCCTGGCGGAGGAGGCCTCCGAGGCCTACAAGGACGTGGCCGACGTGGTGGAGGTCTGCCACGGGGCAGGGATCTCCCGGAAGGTAGCGAAGATGCGGCCCATCGGTGTGGTGAAGGGGTGAAGGGTGCGCTTCGAGCTGACGGAGTCCCAGCGGCTGGTCTACCAGGCAGTGGCGGAGTTCGCGGCGCAACGGGTGCGGCCTCACGCCGCCCGGTGGGACCGGGAAGGCCGGTTCCCGCACGAGGTGGTGCCGCAGCTGGCGGAGCTGGGCTTGCTGGGCCTGGCGGTGCCGGAGGAGTACGGAGGCAGCGGCATGGACGCGGTGTCCGCGGCCCTGGCGGTGGAGCGCATCGCGTGGGGCGACGGGGCCCTGGCCCTCACCGTGGCGTCCCACAACTCCCTGTGCACCGCCCACATCCTGCTGTTCGGCAACGAGGAGCAAAAGCGCCGCTACCTCCCGCGGCTGGCCCGCGGGGAGGTGTTGGGAGCCTGGTGCCTCACGGAGCCTCAGGCGGGCAGCGACGCCGCGGCCCTGCGGACCCGGGCGGACCGGCGGGGGGACCGGTACGTACTGAACGGGACGAAGGTCTTCGTCACCCAGGGCTCCGTGGCGGGGGTGTACGTGGTGCTGGCGCGCACGGGCGGAGAAGGGCCCGGGGGCATCAGCGCCTTTGTGGTGGAGCGGGGGACGCCGGGCCTGCGGGTGGGCAAGAAGGAGGACAAGCTGGGGCTGCGGGCCTCCGACACCGCGGAGGTGGTGTTCGAGGACGCGGAGGTCCCGGAGGAGAACCGGCTGGGTGCCGAAGGGGAGGGCTACGGCCAGGCCATGCGGGTCCTGGAGGGCGGCCGGATCGGTATCGGGGCCATGGCGGTGGGCATCGGCCGGGCGGCCCTGGAGGCAGCCGTGGCGTACGCGAAGGGCCGGGTGGCTTTCGGGAAGCCCATCGCGGAGTTCCAGGCGGTGCAGTGGATGCTGGCGGACTCCGCGGTGGAGCTGGACGCTGCCTGGCTGCTGGTCCTGCGGGCCGCCTGGCTCGCGGATCAGGGCCTGCCCTTCCGCAAGGAGGCCAGCATGGCGAAGCTGTACGCCTCCGAGGCAGCCCACCGGGCCGCAGACCGCGCCCTGCAGGTGCACGGCGGCTACGGGTACATCCGCGACTACCCCGTGGAGCGGTATTATCGGGACGTGCGCCTCTGCGAGATCGGAGAGGGCACCAGCGAGATCCAGCGGCTGATCGTCGCCCGCGCGGTGCTGCGGGGCACGTGACCGCAGAAGGAGGGAAGCCTTGCGCACCACCCACGTGGGGAGCTACCCGAAGATCCCTGACTTGCCGGCACCTGGCCGGTGGCGGACCGCCGCGGAGAAGCTACAGCGGGGCGAGATCACCCGCGAGCAGTTCCGCCAGGTGGAGGACGAGGTGACCCTGGAGGCGATCGCGGACCAGGTGGAGGCGGGCCTGGACCTGATCACCGACGGGCAGATCCGGTGGGAGGACCCTCAGACGTACTTCGCCCGCCGCCTGTCCGGGTTCACCATCGACGGGCTGCAGCGGTGGTTCGACACCAACGTGTACTACCGCCAGCCGGTGGCGGAGGGCCCCGTGAGCTGGCGCGAGCCCATCACCGTGGAGGACTACCGGTTCGCCCGCCGACACAGCCCCAGGCCCGTCAAGCCGGTGGTGACCGGCCCATACACCCTGAGCCGGCTCAGCCAGAACCGCCACTACGCGAGGTTTGCGGACTTCGTGCTGGCCGTGGCCCGGGCGCTGAACCAGGAACTGCGGGCCCTGGACGCGGAGTCTCCGCCCGCAGTGCAGTTGGACGAACCCGCCATCCTGCACTACAAGGACGACCTGCCCCTGTTCCGGGAGGCCATGGCGGCCGTCCTGGAGGGCGTGCGCTCGCCCGTGGCCCTGTACACGTACTTCGGCGACGCCCGGGGCCTGCTGGGGGCGTTGGTGGAACTGCCGGTGCAGGCGGTGGGGTTGGACTTCGTGGCAGGCCCTCGGAACTGGGAGGTCCTGGAGGCGGAGGGGTTCCCCCCGGACCGGCGGTTGGGCTTCGGGGTGCTGGACGCCCGGAACACCCGCCTGGAGACCGTGGAGGAAGTCCTGCGGGCCCTGGACCGGGTGTCCCGGTTCGTCTCCCTGGACCGCGTGGACCTGGGCCCCACCGCAGGGCTGGAGTTCCTGCCCCGGCGGGCCGCGAAGGCCAAGCTGGTGCGGCTGTCGGAGGTCAAGCGGGCGGCTGTGGAGGTGACCCGGTGAGCGACCTGCCCCTGTTCCCGACCACCACGGTAGGGTCCTTCCCCAAGCCTCCGTACCTGCTGGAGGCGCGGCGCAAGCGGCTGCGGGGCCAGATCGAGCCCGAGGAGCTGCGCCGGCTGGAGGAGCAGGCCACGCGGGAGTGGATCCAGCGTCAGGAAGAGCTGGGCCTGGACGTCTTCGTCGACGGGGAGATGTACCGGGGCGACATGGTGGCGTACTTCGCGGACGAAATGGACGGGTTTGCCATCGCGGGCCTGGTTCGGTCGTACGGGAACCGCTACTATCCCAAGCCCGTGGTGACCGGACCCGTGGGCCGCAAGCGGCCCATCACCGTGGAGTGGTTCCGCTTCGCCCAGTCGCTGACGGGCAAGCCGGTGAAGGGGATGCTCACGGGCCCGTACACCATCGCGGAGTGGTCCTTCAACGAGTACTACCCGACCCGGCGGGAGCTGGTACTGGAGCTGGCCCGGGCCATCCACGAGGAGGCGGTGGACCTGGAACGGGCCGGGGCCCGGTTCATCCAGATCGACGAACCCGCCATCCACACCCGCCCGGACGAGGACTTCGAGCTGGCCCGGGAGGCCATGGAGGTCGTCACGGACGGGCTCAGCGCCTACACCATCACCCACGTGTGCTACGGGGACGTCCCCCGCATCTACCCGAGGATGCTGGACCTACCGGTCCGCCAGATCGACCTGGCCCTGAAGAACGAGGACTTCGCCCTCCTGGAGGTGTTCCGCCGGCACCGGTTCACCAAGGACATCGGACTCGGGGTCATCGACGCCCACTCCCACCGCGTGGAGACGGTGGAGGAGGTGCTGGACGGGATCCGTCGGTCCCTGGAGGTGTTCGAGCCCCGTCAGGTGTACGTGTCCCCGGACTGCGGCCTGAAGACGCGGACCATCGACGAGGCGGTGGGCAAGCTGGCCTCCATGGTGGAGGGTGCCCGCCGGGCCCGGGAGGAGCTGCGGTCGGTGGTCTAGGTGGACAGCCCCGGTCGCAGACGCCGGCGCCGGCGGGTGCGTCCCCCCGCGGCGGCGGAGGCGGCGGCAGCCGTGACCGCCGCCCGCGGAGTGGTGGCCACCGGGCACCGCCTCCTTCGTGTCCCCCTCGCGGCGGCCTACGGCATGGCCAGCCGCCTGGAGCACCTGCCGCGCTGGTCCGACCTGTGGATGCGGGCGGACACTTTGGAAAAACGGGCAGGTCGGTGGGTTCTGCGTCTTCGGGGCTTCCTGGCAGGTCTGCCGGTGGAGTCGGTGGTGCGGGCCCAGCTGGAGCCCGGTCAGGCCGTGCGGTGGCGTCAGGCCCACGGGACCCTTCTCCACTACGCGGGCCAGTTCGAGGTGGAACCCGTGGAGGACGGTGTGCGGGTGCGCTACACGGTGGAGCTGGACCCGGGCATCGCGATGCTGGACGAGGCTTTGGTCCGCCGGGTGGCGGTGCAAGAAGTGGAGCGGACCCTGGACCGTATGAAGTGGAGCGCGGAGCGGGAGCTGGTGGCGGAGGAGGTCCGGCTGATGAAGGTACGCCCCGCGGCCCAGGAGGCCCGGGGGGAGGCAGCCGAGCCCCGCGCGGAGCCCGTGCAGGAGACGGCGCCACCCGCTTCTCCGCCGGAGCCTGCCGGACAGCCGCCCCGTCGGCGCCGGCGCAAGCGCCGCCGGCGGGGCGGCCCTGCACCCGTGCAGCCGGCCACGGACGGTCTGTGACGTCGGCCCGTGTGAGGTCGTCCCGAGACCTTGCACCTGTGCTCCGGCGGGCCGGCGTGCAGCTCGCCTACTGGGACGTTCGCGGCCGCCTCCGCCGGGCCTCGCCCGAGGCCGTCCGCGCGGTTGTGGAGGCCCTGGGGGTCGACGCCGCCGCGCCGCCGCCGGCTGTGGAGCCCGTCACGGTGGCGTGGGACGGACGCCTGCGTCTGAAGCTCCGGCTGCCGGGCCCTGCGGACCGTGTGCGCTGCGCGGTGCTGCTGGAGGGTGGTGGCGAGCTGGAGGAGTCGGAGCTGAGCGTCCGGCACGTGCGGGGCCGGGACGGTGGGGTGGAGTGCCACGTCGCATTCCCGGGCCGACTGCCCTGGGGCTGCCACCGCGCGGTGGTGACCACCGGCGGGCGGAGGCTGCACACGGTGGTGCTGTCGGCCCCCCGCCGCCTGCCCCGAGTTGCGCCGCCCCGCCTGGGCCTGTGGGTCCCCACGTACGGCCTGTGGTCTCGCACCGACGGCCTCTGCGCGGACTTCGAAGCCCTGCGCCGGGCCGCCAGCTGGGCCCTGGCGCGTGGGGCAGGCGTTCTGGCGACCCTGCCGCTCTTTGCGGCGCTTCTGGACGAGCCCTGCGAGCCCAGTCCTTACCTGCCGGCCAGCCGCCTGTTCTGGAACGAGCTGTTCGTGCACCTGCCCGGCTCCCGCAGGACCGCGGTCACGGGGCTCGTGGACTACCGGGCCGCCTTCGCGGAAAAACGGGCCCTGCTGGAAGAGAGCTGGCGGCAGCTTCCGGACCGGCGGAAGGAGGAAGTGCGGGCGTGGGCCCGGCGGCAACCGTGGCTGGCCCCGTACACCGCCTTCCGGGCCTACCTGGAACGACAGCGCCGGCCTTGGAGGGCCTGGCCGGAAGTGGCGCGGTCGGGCGTCCGGTTAGAGGGCGCGGACCCGGTAGCTCGGGACGTGTACGCGTACGCGCAGTGGCTGGCGGACCGGCAGCTACAGGGGATTACGGAGACCGGGGCGTGCCTGTATCTGGACCTGCCCCTGGGTGCGCACCCGGACGGGTTCGACCCGTGGCAGTTCCGCGGCCTGTTCGTGGAGGGCGTTTCCGCGGGAGCGCCGCCGGACCCCTTTTCGGACCTCGGCCAGGACTGGAGCTTTCCGCCCGTGCACCCGCAGCGGGCGCGGGAGGACGGGTACGCCTACCTGAGGGCGTGTCTGGCCAGGCTGTTCCGTGTGGCCCGTATGGTCCGCCTGGACCACGTCATGGCCCTGCACCGGCTGTACTGGATCCCGAAGGGGTTCCCGGCCACGGAGGGGGTGTATGTGCGCTACCCTGCGGACGAGCTGTACGCCGCCGTGATGCTGGAGGCGGTCCGTGCGGGCGCGGTGGTGGTGGGCGAGGACCTGGGTACGGTGCCCGGCACGGTCCGGAGGGAGCTCAAGCGTCGGGGCCTGTGGCGCATGTACGTCCTGGCCTTCGAGGCCGGCTCCGAGCCCCTGCGCCCGCCAGCTCCAGACACCGTGGCGTCGCTGGGGACCCACGACACGGCTCCCTTCGCCAGCTGGTGGGAGGGTCTGGATTTAGTAGAACTCCACGGGTTGGGCCGCATGACGGCAGAGCAGATGTCCGCGGAGCGCGGCCGGCGTCAGGCCGTGGTGACGGCGCTGGCCCGCCAGCTGGGCCTCCGGGACCCCTCGCCGCGGACGGCCCTCCACGCGGCCCTGCGCTGGCTGGCGGAAAGCCCCGCGGGCTCGGTGCTGGTGCACCTGGAGGACCTGTGGCTGGCGACCGCCTGCCACAATGTGCCCGGGACCACCGGAGACCAGCACCCCAACTGGCGCAGGCGGCTGCGGTATCCCGTGGAGGCCTGGGACGGGCTGCCGGAGGTGTCGGAGACGCTGCGGGACCTGGCCGCCCGGAGGAGTCGGCACCCGTGATAAGCGAGCTGGACCTGTACCTGTTCCGGGAGGGCACCCACACGCGGCTGTACGAGAAGCTCGGGGCCCATCCGGAGGAAGAAGCTACGCGCTTTGCCGTGTGGGCGCCCAACGCCGCGGCGGTGCGCGTCATGGGGGACTTCAACGGCTGGGACCCGGACTCAGACCCCCTGGAGCCGCTGGGAGACTCGGGGATCTGGGTAGGGCTGGTGCGGTCCGCGAGGCCCGGCCACCGGTACAAGTACCGGGTGGTCCCGCGGGGAGGAGGGCCCCCGTTGGACAAGGCCGACCCCTTCGCCTTCTGGTCCGAGCCACCTCCGGGGAACGCTTCGGTGGTCTGGGATCTCGCGTACGCGTGGGCTGATGGGGCGTGGATGGCCGAACGCACTCGCCGGAACGCTCTGGACGCGCCCCTCAGCGTGTACGAGGTGCACCTGGGATCGTGGAGGCGCCGGGACGACGGCCGGCACCTCACCTACCGGGAGCTGGCGCCCAGGCTGGCGGAATACGTGCGGGAGCAGGGGTTCACCCACGTGGAGTTCCTCCCGGTGATGGAGCACCCCTTCTACGGGTCGTGGGGCTACCACGTGACGGGCTACTTCGCGCCCACCTGCCGGTACGGTACGCCGCAGGAGTTCATGGAGCTGGTGGACACCCTGCACCAGTACGGAGTGGGCGTGTTCCTGGACTGGGTCCCTTCCCACTTCGCCACGGACCCCCACGGCCTGGCGCGGTTCGACGGGACCGCCCTGTACGAGCACCCCGACCCCCGGCGCGGGTGGCACCCGGACTGGGGCAGCGCCATCTTCGACTACGGGCGTCCGGAGGTCCGGAGCTTCCTGCTCAGCAGCGCGCACTTCTGGCTCGACCGCTACCACGCGGACGGGCTGCGGGTGGACGCGGTGGCCTCCATGCTGTACCTGGACTACTCCCGACGGGAGGGCGAGTGGCTGCCCAACGAGTACGGCGGACGGGAGAACCTGGACGCCATCCGGTTCCTTCGGCAGCTGAACGAGTCCGTCTACAGAGACTTCCCCGGGGTTCAGACGGTGGCGGAGGAGTCCACCGCCTGGCCCATGGTGAGCCGCCCCACGTCCGCCGGCGGCTTAGGGTTCGGGCTGAAGTGGGACATGGGGTGGATGCACGACACCCTGCGGTACCTGTCCCGCGACCCCGTGTACCGGAAGTACCACCACCAGGAGCTCACCTTCCGCATGCTGTACGCGTTCTCCGAGAACTTCCTCCTGCCCCTGTCCCACGACGAGGTGGTGCACGGGAAGCGCTCCCTGCTGGAGAAGATGCCCGGGGACGACTGGCAGAAGTTCGCGAACCTCCGGCTGCTGCTAGGCTACCAGTACGCGCAGCCCGGCAAGAAACTGCTGTTCATGGGCGGGGAGGTCGGGCAGCGGCGGGAGTGGGACCACGAGGGGAGCGTGGACTGGCACCTGCTGGCGGACCCACGCCACGCGGGCATCCAGCGGTGGGTCCGGGACCTGAACCGGCTGTACCGAACGGAACCTGCCCTCCACGAGCTGGACTGTGAACCCGGGGGATTCGAGTGGATCGACCCCGACGACCGCGAGTCCAGCGTGTTGAGCTTCCTGCGCCGCGGCCGCGGAAGCCGGCCGGTGGCGGTGGTGTGCAACTTCACCCCGGTCCCCCGCCAGGACTACCGGGTCGGCGTGCCCGAACCCGGACGGTGGGAGGAGGTGCTCAACAGCGACGCGCGGGAGTACGGCGGCAGCGGGTGGGGCAACTTCGGAGGCGTGCAGGCGGAGCCGGTTGCCCGCCACGGCCGGCCCTACTCTTTGCGGCTGGTCCTGCCGCCTCTGGCGGTGGTCTTCCTGCGCTGGGAGGGTTCCGGGTGAGGGTGTGGCGCGGACGGCCGTACCCGCTGGGGGCCACGTGGGACGGCCTGGGGACCAACTTCGCCCTGTACAGCGAGCACGCGGAGGCCGTGGAGCTCTGCCTGTTCGCCCGCCCCGAGGACCCGGAGCCCGAACACGTGGTGGAGCTGCACGAGCGGACCGGCCCCGTGTGGCACGCGTACCTGCCTGGGGTGCGTCCGGGCCAGCTGTACGGCTACCGTGTGTACGGCCCGTACGAGCCCGAGCACGGTCACCGGTTCAACCCCCGCAAGCTCGTGCTGGACCCGTACGCGAAGGCCATCGGCCGTCGCCTGCGGTGGCACGACAGCCTGTACGGGTACCGCGTGGGCGACCCGCAGGGGGACCTGGCCCCGGACGACCGGGACAGCGCCCCCTACGCTCCGCTGGCCGCGGTGGTGGAGGACGCGTTCGAGTGGGGCGACGACCGCCCCCCGCGGGTCCCTTGGGAGGAGACGGTGATCTACGAGACCCACGTGAAGGGGATCTCGCGCCTGCACCCTGAGGTCCCCGGGGAGCTGCGGGGGAGTTACCTGGCGCTGGCCAGCGAACCCATCCTCGACCACCTCCGGTCCTTGGGTGTGACCACGGTGCAGTTGCTCCCCGTGCACGCCCACGTGGACGACCGTGCGCTGGTGGACCGCGGGCTGACCAACTACTGGGGCTACAACCCGCTGGCGTACTTCGCCCCCGAGCCGGACTACGCGGTGGCCGGGCCGGTGGAGGCGGTCCGGGAGTTCAAGATGGCGGTGCGCGCCCTGCACGCGGCCGGGTTGGAGGTCATCGTGGACGTGGTCTACAACCATACGGGGGAGGGCAACCACCTGGGACCGACCCTGAGCTTCCGGGGCATCGACAACGCGGCCTACTACAAGCTGAACCCCGAAGCCCCCCGTTTCTACATGGACTACACCGGTACCGGGAACACCCTGGACCTGGGGAACCCCTACGTCCTGCAGCTGGTGACCGACAGCCTGCGGTACTGGGTTCTGGAGATGCACGTGGACGGGTTCCGGTTCGACCTCGCCGCCGCCCTGGCACGGGAGCTGTACGAGGTGAACATGCTCAGCGCCTTCTTCAAGGTGATCCAGCAGGACCCCGTCCTGAGCCGGGTCAAGCTCATCGCGGAGCCGTGGGACGTGGGGCCCGGCGGCTACCAGGTCGGGAACTTTCCGTGGCAGTGGGCGGAGTGGAACGGCCGCTACCGGGACGCGGTGCGGCGGTACTGGCGGGGAGAGGAAAGGACCGTGGCGGAGTTCGCCACCCGGATCAGCGGCAGCGCGGACCTGTACGAGCGGTCCGGCCGGAAGCCCTTCGCCTCAGTGAACTTCGTCACCAGCCACGACGGCTTCACCCTGCAGGACTTAGTGAGCTACCAGCGCAAGCACAACGAGGCCAACGGAGAGGGCAACCGGGACGGCGCGGAGGAGAACTACAGCACCAACTGCGGGGTGGAAGGGCCCAGCGACGACCCGGAGGTCCGCACCTGCCGCGACCGGCTGAAGCGGGCCCTGGTGGCGACCCTGATGCTGTCCCAGGGGGTCCCCATGCTGCTAGGGGGCGATGAGCTGTCCCGCACCCAGCGCGGCAACAACAACGCCTACTGCCAGGACAACGAGCTGTCCTGGTATGCTTGGGAGCTCGACGAGGAGAAAAAGCGCTTTTTGGAGTTCGTCCGCCTGGTGGTGGCTTTCCGCCGGCGCCACCCCAACTTCCGCCGGCGGGAGTTCCTGCGGGGCGCAGGAGAGGTGTGCCGGGACGTGACCTGGGTGCACCCCGCGGGCCGGGAGATGGGGCCGGAGGACTGGCACGACCCCCAGCTCCGGGCGGTGGGCATGGTGCTGTGCGGGTGGGCGTTCTCGGAGCGGGACGAACGGGGGCGGCCCGTGGTGGACGACACGTTCCTCGTGGTGTTCAACAGCGGGCGGGCCGTGCGGTTCGTCCTGCCCCGGGCGCCTGAGGCCTGGAGCTGGGAGTGGGCGTGGTGCAGCGTGGAGACCCGGCGGAGGGCGGGGCTGCTGGCCGCGGGCAGCGCTTGGCTGGCACCGGCCCGGTCGGTCACCGTCTGGCGGGCCGCGCGGCCTACAGGGGTCACGGCGAGGTGATGGGCCAGGAATCCCCCCGGTCCCGCGGCCTCGCGTGGTGGCAGCGGGAGGCCTTCTACGAGGTCTACCCCCGGTCGTTCCAGGACTCCGACGGCGACGGGGTCGGCGACCTTCGCGGCCTGTTGCAACGCCTGGATTACCTGGCACAACTCGGCGTCGGCGCGGTGTGGCTTACTCCCTTCTACCCCTCCCCGCAGCGGGACTTCGGCTACGACGTGTCCGACTACTGCGAGGTGGACCCCACCATGGGGACCCGCGCGGACTTCGACCGGCTGGTGGCCGAGGCCCACCGCCGCGGCCTGCGGGTGGTGGTGGACCTGGTGGCCAACCACACCAGCAGCGAGCACCCGTGGTTTGTGCAGTCCCGCACAAGCCGCACGAACCCAAAGCGGGACTGGTACGTGTGGCGCGACCCGGCTCCCGACGGAGGCCCGCCCAACAACTGGCTCAGCTTCTTCGGCGGGCCTGCGTGGACCTTCGACGCGGCCAGCGGGCAGTACTACCTGCACCAGTTCCTCCCCGAGCAGCCGGACCTGAACTACCGCGACCCCGAGGTGGTGGAAGCCATGGTGCAGGTGGTGCGGTTCTGGCTGGACCGCGGGGTGGACGGGTTCCGGCTGGACGCGGCGTGGCTGCTGGTGGAGGACGCGTCCTTCCGGGACGAGCCGCCCAACCCCACCTGGCGGCCAGGCATGCGGGAGCGGGACCGGCTCCTGCACCCCTACACCGAGGACCAGCCGGAGACCCACGAGGTCCTCCGGCAGTTCCGCGCGGTGCTGGACGAGTACCAGGACCGCGGCCCGGTGCTGATCGGTGAGGTGTACCTGCCGGTCCCGCAGCTCGTCCGCTACTACGGCAGCCCTGACCGGCCCGAGTGTCACTTCCCCTTCAACTTCGCGCTGGTAGAGTTGCCCCCGGAGCGGTGGAACGCAACGGAGGTCCGCAGGCTGGTGGACAGCTACGAGGCCGCTCTCCCACCGTGGGCCTGGCCCAGCTGGGTCCTGGGCAACCACGACCGGCCCCGGGTCGCCACGCGGCTGGGCGAGGAGGGGTCCCGGCTCGCGCACATGCTGCTTTTGACCCTCCGGGGCACCCCCACCCTGTACTACGGCGACGAGCTGGGGATGGTGGACGGGAGCATCCCGCCGGACCGGGTGCGGGACCGGGCGGGGTTCCGGGAGTGGGGCGGCAGGTGGTCCCGGGACGCCGCCCGCACGCCCATGCAGTGGGACGCGACGGCCCACGCGGGCTTCACCACCGGTGAGCCTTGGCTGCCGGTCAACCCCGACGCATCCTGGCGCCACGTGGCAGCCCAGGAGCAGGACGGACGGTCCTTCCTGAACCTGGTCCGGCGGCTCTTGCGGCTGCGGCGGGCCCACCCCGCACTGGTGGCGGGCCGCTACGTCCCGGTCGGAGCACCCCCAGGCGTGCTCGCGTACCGCCGGGAGGTGGAAGGCGAGGTCCTGCTGGTAGCCCTGAACTTCGCGGAGACCCCCGCACGCCTGGCAGCAGGCGGGTACGTGCTGCTGTCCACGCACCTGGACCGAGAGGGCCTCGAGCGTGACCTGGAGCTGCGGCCGCGGGAAGGCCTCGTGGTGGCCCCCTACGCGGAAGCCCGGTAGCCCCGGGTGGTAGCATGGGAGGGAAAGGGGACGGAGGGGAGGCGCCATGCGGTTCGGACGGCACGAGCCCGAGCTCAGCCGGGAGCAGGTCCTTCAGGCCCTCCGGGACGTGGAAGACCCGGAGCTGCGGCGGTCCATCGTGGACCTGGACATGGTCCGCGACGTACGGGTGCAGGACGGGCACGTGCGGGTGGAGGCGGTCCTGACCATCGGAGGCTGTCCTTTGCGGGAGGTCATCCTGCAGTCCATCCGCGACCGCGTGGCCCGGCTGCCGGGCGTGCGGTCCGTGGACGTGCACCTGGGCGTCATGACCCCGGAGGAGCGGCAGGCCCTCATCGCCAAGCTGCGGGGTGCAGAGGGGAGTGCGCCGTCTCCCTTCCTGGGGCCGCACAGCTCGGTGCGGGTCCTGGCGGTGGCGAGTGGCAAAGGGGGCGTGGGGAAGTCTACGGTGACCGCCAACCTCGCGGTGGCCCTGGCCGAGGCCGGCAGCCGCGTGGGGGTGCTGGACGCGGACGTGTACGGGTTCTCCATCCCCCGGATGCTGGGTATTGCGGGCCGGCCCACGGTGATCGACCAGATGATCATCCCCCTGGAACGGTGGGGCGTGCGTGCGGTCTCCATGGGGATGCTGGTGGACCGGGACGAGGCGGTCATCTGGCGGGGTCCCATGCTGCACAAGGCCCTCGTCACCTTCATCACCGAGGTGCACTGGGGCGACGTGGACACCCTGCTTTTGGACCTGCCGCCCGGCACCGGAGACGTGTCCATCACCGTGGCCCAGCAGCTGCCTCGGGCGGAGATGCTGGTGGTCACGACGCCCCAGCAGGCCGCGGTGGAGGTGGCGGCCCGAGCCGCGCGGATGGCGGAGAAGGTGAACCTCAAGGTAACAGGCGTCATCGAGAACATGAGCTACCTGGAAGGGCCGGAGCCGGTGGCGGTGTTCGGGGAGGGCGGAGGTCAAGCCCTGGCGGACCGTCTGGGGGTTCCGCTACTCGCCCGGATCCCCCTGGACCCGCGCATCTGCGAGGCGGGCGACGCGGGCGAACCGGTGGTGGTGCGCTACCCTGACAGCCCGGGCGCGCGGGCCTTCCGGGAGGCGGCGCGGCGCGTGCGGGCGGCCCGCGTCTTTTGAAGCGGGGAGGACGTATGGTCCAGACGTACCTCAACTACGTCGGCGGCCGGTGGCAGCCCGCCCGTTCGGGCGCGGTCTTCGAGTCCGTCGACCCCGCCACCGGCGAGGTGCTCGGCGTTTGTGCCCGGTCCGGCGCCGAGGACGTGGCGGACGCGGTGGCTGCGGCGAAGGAGGCGTTTCCGAAGTGGCGCAAGGTTCCGGCGCCGCGCCGCGCGGAGGTCCTCTTCCGGGCCGCGGAGCTGCTGGTCCGGCGCAAGGAGGAGCTGGCCCAGCTCATGACCCGGGAGATGGGCAAAGTACTCCTGGAGTCCCGGGGGGACGTGCAGGAGGCCATCGACATGACGTACTTCATCGCGGGCGAGGGCCGGCGCCTGCACGGGTACACCACCCCCAGCGAGATGCCCCACAAGGCCGCGTACTGCGTCCGGCAGCCCGTGGGGGTGGTGGGGGTCATCACGCCGTGGAACTTCCCTCTGGCCATCCCCTCGTGGAAGATCGTGCCGGCCTTGGTCTGCGGCAACACCGTGGTGTTCAAACCGGCTCCGGAAGTCCCCATCTGTGCGGTGAAGTTCGTGGAGATCCTCGAAGAGGCGGGGCTGCCGCCCGGCGTCTTGAACCTGGTCCTGGGCGGCGACGAGACGGGGGCGGCCCTGGTGGACCACCCGGACGTCGCCCTCATCTCCTTCACAGGGTCCACCGAGGTGGGTCTCCAGGTGGCGGAAAAGTGCGCGGCCCGGGGCAAGCGGGTGTCCTTGGAGATGGGAGGGAAGAACGCGGCCATCGTGATGGACGACGCGGACCTGGACCTGGTGGCGGATGCCCTCACGTGGAGCGCGTTCGGCACCTCCGGCCAGCGGTGCACCGCTTGCAGCCGCGTCCTCGTCCACCCCAAGGTGCACGGGGACGTGGCGGACCTGCTGGTGGACCGGGCGCGCCGGCTGCGTCTGGGGCACGGCCTGGACCCGCAGACGGACATGGGGCCTCTCGTGAGCCAGGCACAGCTGGAGCGGGTGGAGCGGTACGTGCGGATCGGCCGGGAAGAGGGTGCCGCCGTGCTGGTGGGCGGGGAGCGCGCGGTGGGGGACGGGCTGGAGCGCGGGTTCTTCTTCCGGCCCACGGTGTTCGACCGGGTGGACCCGCGGATGCGCATCGCGCAGGAGGAGATCTTCGGACCGGTGACCGACCTCATCCGCGTGGACAGCCTGGAGGAGGCCGTGGAGGTGGTGAACGGGGTCCGCTACGGTCTGTCGGCGTCCATCTTCACCCGGGACATCCACAAGGCCATGCGCGCCGTGGAGGACATCCACACGGGCATCGTGTACGTGAACCACGGCACCATCGGGGCGGAGGTCCACCTGCCTTTCGGCGGCACCAAGTTCACGGGCAACGGACACCGGGAGGGTGGCCTGCAGGTCCTGGAAGTGTTCACCGAGTGGAAGTCGGTGTACATCGACTACAGCGGCCGGCTGCAGCGCGCCCAGATCGACCTGCAGCCGGTCAGTCTGGGGTGAAGGCGCTGTTCCGGGCCGCGGGCGCCGCGGTGTTCGTGGCGCTGCTGGGGGCCGCTTCCGCGCAGGCGGCCTTCGTGGTTACCGCAGAGCGGCTGGACCTGGACGCGGAGCGCGGGTGGCTGCGGGCCTGGCAGGTGCGCATCACCGACGACGGCCGGGTGCTCACCGCTGCGGAGCTGGTGCTCGATCGCGCAGCCGGCGCCGGCACGCTCTCCGGAGGGGTGCGGGCGCTGGGTCCCGAGGGGGAGCTGCGCAGCCGTGCAGCCCGCATCCGGTTCACCCGAGCCCTCCAGCTGCTGCAGGTGGACGCGGAGGGAGGAAGCCGGCTGCACGCCCGCGGCTGGACGCTTTCCGCAGACCGGGTGCAGCTGGACACCCGGAGCGGGGTGGCGGTGGCAACCGGGAGGCCTGCGGTGCTGACGGGCCGGGAGGTAACCGCCGCGGCCCCCCGGGTCCTGTACCGCAGCCGCGAGCAGCAGGCAGGGCTTGCGGCTCCTGCCCGGTTCGAGACCCCGCAGGGGACGCTGGAGGGCCAGGAGTCCACCTTCCGCCTGCGGGAGCAGACCGCGCGTGTGGCCGGGCCCGTGGCGTTCCGGTTCGCCGCAGGCCAGGGGGTGGCGAGGGAAGCGGTGGCGGACTTCGCGCAGGGCCGGGTGGACCTCATGGGCCCGGTGCGGGTGCGCTGGCGCAGCAGCGTGCTGGAGGGACAGCGGGTCGTGGTGTGGTACCGGCAGGGACGCGTGGTGGTGGAAGGGCCCAGCCGCATGCGCGTGGAAGAGGAAGACCTGCCGCGCAGTCCGTGAGGGGAGGAGAGGCCATGGAGCTGGGATACGAACGACCCCTGTACATCCTCGCGTTCGACCACCGGGGCTCGTTCCTCAAGCTGGCCGGCATCCGGGGCGAGCCGACGCCGGAGCAGGCGGAGCGGGTGCAAGACGCCAAGCGGGTCATCTACGAGGGCTTCCTGCGGGCCCTGGAGGAGGGAGCGCCCCGGGAGTCCGCCGGCATCCTCGTGGACGAGCAGTTCGGAGCGGAGATCGCCCGCGACGCGCGGCGGCGGGGCCTGGTGTTCGCCATGCCCGTGGAGCGCAGCGGGCAGGACGAGTTCGACTTCGAGTACGGGGAGGCTTTCGGCGAGCACATCGAGGCCTTCGACCCCACCTTCGCCAAGGTGCTGGTGCGTTACAACCCCGAGGGCGACCGGGAGCTGAACGCCCGGCAGGCGGGGCGCCTGCGCCGGCTGTCCGAGTGGCTGCACCAGCGGGGCCGGAAGTTCCTGTTCGAGCTCCTGGTGCCCGCGACGGCCGCGCAGCTGCAGTCGGTGGGCGGGGACGAGGGGCGCTACGACCGGGAGGTGCGGCCGGCCCTCATGGTGCGGGCGATCCGGGAGCTGCAGGAGGCCGGGGTGGAGCCGGACGTGTGGAAGATCGAGGGGCTGGACGACCGGGCAGACTGCCAGCGCACCAGCGCGCAGGTGCGGTCGGGTGGCCGGGACCGCGTGGCGTGCGTGGTGCTGGGCCGCGGCGCGGACGAGGCCGCGGTGGTGCGGTGGCTGCAGGCAGGCGCGGGAGTCCCTGGCTACATCGGCTTCGCCATCGGCCGGACCATCTGGTGGGACGGGGTGAAGGGCTACCTGGACGGCAGGCTCCCCCGCCAGGACGCGGCGGAGCTGGTGAAGTCCAACTACCTGCGGATGATCGACGTGTACCGGTCCGCAGAGCGGGCCGCGGTGGCAGGGTAGGGCCATGCAGGCGGTCCGGGTTTACGAGCACGGCGGTCCGGGGGTCCTACGGCTGGAGGAGCTCCCGACGCCTGAGCCCGGGCCCGGGCAGGTGCGCGTGAGGGTCCGGGCCGCGGCCATGAACCACCTGGACCTGTGGGTGCGCAAGGGAATCCCCGGAGTAAGTTTCCCCCTGCCCCTCACCCTCGGTTCCGACGGCGCGGGCGTGGTGGACGCTGTGGGGCCCGGGGTGAAGTCCGCAAAGCCGGGCGACGAGGTGGTTCTGAACCCCGGGGTCTCGTGCGGGGTCTGCGCCGCGTGCCTGCGGGGCCGGGACAACCTGTGCCGGGAGTACGGCCTGCTGGGCGAGCACCGGGACGGGACCGACGCGGAGTTCGTGCTGGTCCCCGAGGCGAACCTGGTCCGCAAGCCGGCCAACCTGAGCTTCGAGGAGGCAGCAGCGTTCCCGCTGGTGTTCCTCACCGCGTGGAACATGCTGGTGACCCACGCGCGGCTCCGGCCCGGGGAGGAAGTGCTGGTCTGGGGCGCCGGCAGCGGGGTGGGCAGCGCGGCCATCCAGATCGCCAAGGCCTTCCAGGCCCGGGTCATCGCGGTAGCTGGTGACGACTGGAAGCTGGAACGCGCGCGGCAGCTGGGGGCGGACGAGACGGTCAACCACCGGACGCAGGACGTCCTGGCAGAGGTCCGCCGGCTCACCGGCCGCCGCGGGGTCGACGTGGTCTTCGAACACGTGGGCCAGGCCACGTGGGACGTCAGCGTGAAGGCCCTGGCGCGAGGCGGACGCCTGGTGACCTGCGGGGCCACCTCCGGACCGCTGGTCCAGACCGACGTGCGGTATCTGTTCGGCCGGGCGGTGAGCGTGCACGGGACGTGGGTGGGCAGCAAGGGCGAGCTGTTTGACCTGCTGCCCCTGGTGGAGCGCGGGGTCCTGCGGCCTGTGGTGGACCGGGTGTTCCCTCTGTCAGAGGTGCGGGAGGCCCACTCCTACCTGGAGGCAGGCCAGCACTTCGGAAAGGTGGTCCTCGTTCCGTAAAGGTGGCAGGAGCGGCCACCCGGGCCGCAGAATAAACCGCCGCGAGCAAAAAGCGAAAGGGGGTCGGAGCATGCGGGGGTGGTGGCTGGTCCCCGGAGTCGTGTTGGTGGCACTCGCCTTGGCGTCTCCCACGGTGGCGCAGGCGCCCCTGCCGTCCAGCATCAAGGTGGGGGCCTTGTTCGACCTCACGGGCCCCACCTCAGACGTGGGGGTGGACTACTCCAAAGGGGTCCTGGACCACGTGCGCTACATCAACGAGGTGCTGGGAGGGATCCGGGGCAAGGTGAAGATCGACCTGGTGTGGGCCGACTACGCGTACCGGATCCCCGAGAGCCTGTCCCTGTACCGCAAGTACCGGGACGTGGACCGGGTGGTGGCCATTGTCGGCTGGGGGACCAACGACACCGAGGCCCTGAAGGAGCAGGTGGCCGCGGACCAGATCCCCTTCATCTCCGCTTCGTACTCCTCGCACCTGAACGACCCGTCGAAGACGCCCTACAACTTCTACCCGGTCTCCAGCTACTCCGACCAGATCCGCGCGGTGGTCAAGTTCGCCCGGGACCTGGCGCGGAAAGAGGGGATCGCCCGGCCCAAGATCGTGTTCGTGTACCCGGACCACCCGTACGGGCGGGCTCCGATCCCCGCGGGCAAGGCGTACGCGCAGGAGCTGGGGTTTGAGGTGCTGCCCGACCAGATCGTGGCCCTCACCGCCCTGGAGGCGCGGTCCCAGGTGACCGCCATCCGGGACCAGGGGGCGGACTTCGCGTGGTTCGGCGGGACCACCAGCTCCGCGTCGGTGACGGTGCGGGACGCCAAGCAGGTGGGCGCCAAGGCGAGGTGGTTCGTGAACGTGTGGGGCTTCGACGAGAGCATGATCAAGCGCATCGGCGCGGCGGCGGACGGCGTGTACGGGAGTACCCCGCACGCGTACTACGGCGAGCCGGTGCCCGGGATGCGGACCATCTTCGACGCGTACCGCCGGTTCCAGGGCAAGGAGGTCCCGAAGTTCGAGTGGGGCACCGTGGACGCTCCCTACATCGCCTCGTACGTCCGCGGGTGGTTGAACGTGTACCTGCTGCGCCGGGCCCTGGAGACGGTGGTGGACAACTGGTCCACGTACGCGCGCCTCGGCCTGACGGGCGCCTCCATCCGGGCCACGCTGGAGCTCATCCGGAACTGGGACCCGGAGGGCCTGGCCCCGCCCATCACCCTGACCCGGGACGACCACCGGCCGTCCACCACCACGCGCATCATGCAGATCCGCGGCGGCCGGATCCGGCCGGTGGAGACGGTCACGGTGGAGCGGCGGAAGGACTGGCTGGGCTGGTAGGGTGCTGGTCGTCAACAACGTTGAGGTCGTCTTCTGGAACACCATCCTGGTGCTGAAGGGCGTCTCTCTGCAGGTAGCGCCCGGCAGCATCACCGCCCTCATCGGGGCCAACGGGGCGGGCAAGACGACCACCCTGAAGGCCATCACGGGCCTCGTGCGCCTGGAGCGCGGGGAGGTGACCCGGGGGTCTGTGGAGTTTGCGGGCCACCGGATCGAGAACTGGCTGCCGGAGGAGGTAGGCCGCCTGGGCGTGGTGATGGTGCGGGAGGGAAGGCGCCTGTTCGAGGAGCTCACCGCGGAGGAGAACCTCCTGGTGGGGACCACCCTGAACCCCCGGGGCACCCGAGAGGCCCTCGACCTGGTGTACACGTACTTCCCGCGCCTTCGGGAGCGGCGCAGGGTCCGGGCCGGGTACCTGTCCGGGGGAGAGCAGCAGATGCTGGCCATCGGGTGCGCCCTGATGGCCCGGCCCAAGCTGCTGCTCCTGGACGAGCCCAGCCTGGGCCTTGCGCCCGTGGTGGCCGGCGAGATCTTCCGCCTGGTCCGCCGGCTCAACCAGGAGCAGGGGATCACGGTGCTCCTGGTGGAGCAGAACGCACGGATGGCGCTGCAGCTGGCCAGCTACGGGTACGTGATGGAGAACGGGAAGATCGTGCTGGACGGGCCCGCGGACCGGCTGCGGGAGGACGCGGACGTGCGGGAGTTCTACCTGGGGATGACCAAGTCCGGCCGCCGGCGGTTCACGGAGGTGAAGAGCTACAAGCGCCGCAAGCGCTGGCTGGCCTAGTGGGGGAAGGGCCACAGGTCCACGTAGCGCTTGAGCTTCCGGAGCAGGGTCGCAAGCCCCCCGGGCTCCCAGATGAGGAAGGCGATCAGGACGACCCCGAACACGATGTCGTGGACCGAGGTGGTGGCCCGGCCCAGCACTGGCAGCAGGGCCCCCAGCGCGGGCGCCCACATCTTCAGCAGCTGAGTGAGCACCCGCACGAAGGCCGCGCCCAGGTGCGGGCCCCACACGCTTCCCAGCCCGCCGATGACCAGCATCGCCACGAAGTCGATGGACTGGGCCAGGCTGAAGTGCTCGGCGCCGATCACCCGGTTGTAGTGTGCAAAGAGGCTGCCCGCTACCCCTGCGTAGGCGGCCCCCAGGGCGAAGGCCAGGGTCTTGTAGTACAGGAGGTTGACCCCCAGGACCTGAGCAGCGTAGTCGCGGTCCCGGACCGCCATGAGGGCCAGCCCTACGCGGGTACGGGTCAGGTTGGTGGCGAACACCGCGCCCAGCACCCAGACGGTGGCCACCAGGTACCAGAAGCGCACCTCCGTGTTCACGGGCACTCCGAGCAGGTCCATGGACGGGACGGGCGTGCCGCCCATGCCGCTCACGGTCTGCACGACCAGGTACTCCACCAGGAACTGGAAGGCGAGGGTGGCGATGGCCAGGTACAGCCCCTTGATCCGCAGGGAGGGCAGCCCCACCACCGCGCCCACCGCGAAGGCCACGAGGGCGCTCAGGGGGAGGGCGATCGCGAAGGGCAGGCGCAGCTGGCTGGTGACGAACCACGACGTGTACGCGCCCACCGCCATGAAGGCCGCGTGGCCCAGGGAGATCTGTCCCGCAAACCCCATCACCAGGGACAGCCCCGTGGCCCCGATGGCGAAGATGGCGATGTCGTTGAGGAGGTAGATCCACCGGCCGAGGGCCCAGGGGGCCAGGGCCAGCGCCACCAGCAGCACGGCGAAGCCCCACCGGTACAGGCGGATGTCCAGCAGGGCCATGTCCTGCGCGTAGGAGGTCTTGAAGTCCCCGCACGGCCGCGCGTACGCCACGGTCCCCCCTTACAGCCGCTCGATGTGCTCGGTGCCGAACAGGCCGTAGGGCCGCACCATCAGGGCCAGCAGGATCACCAGGTAGGCCGTCACCTCCTTGAAACCGTGCAGGGGCTGGCCCCACAGCTTCACGTGGGCGTCGATGTACCCGCCCAGCACCGTCTCCACCACGCCCACCAACAGCCCCCCCAGGATGGCCCCGGGGATGCTGTCCAGGCCGCCCAGGATCACCGCCGCCAGGGCCTTCAGCCCCACCGCGGCCAGGGCGAAGTTCACCCCCAGCCACAGCCCGAGGAGGATCCCGCCCACGGCGCCCGCCACCGCGGCGAAGGCCCAGGCGTACGCGAACACCCGCTTCAGGCTCACCCCCAGGGTGGAGGCCGTGAGCTGTTCGTTGGCCGCGGCCCGCATGGCGATCCCCCACCGCGTGTAGCGGAAGAACAGACCGAAGAGGACCAGCAGCAGGGCGGCGGCCGCCGCGCTCCACACGCCCACCAGGGACACAGGGACCCCTGCCACCCGGACCACCGTGGCCGGGACGACGGGCGGGAAGGTGCGGGTCTCCCCGCTCCAGATCCCGACCATGACCCCGCGGATCACGTACCCCAGGGCCAGGGTGACGATGATCACAGAGAGGAGGGGCTGGCCAAACAGGGGCCGCATCACCGCCCGCTCCACCGCGAAGCCCAAAGCCGCGGCCGCCAGCAGGGTGACCGCCACCCCTACAGCGAAGGCGGTGGGGACGGGCAGGAAACCGGCCGCGGACGTCACCGCGATGGCGAGGTAGCCGCCGAACAGCACCAGCTCCCCGTGGGCGAGGTTGAGGATCTTGGTGGACTTGTACAGGACGGTGAACCCCACCGCGATGAGGGCGTAGATGGACCCCACCGCCAGGCCCACCACCACCCCTTCCAGGACGAACTGGTAGGTCACCCGTCCGCCTCCAGCCGCCGGATCTCCATCACGGGGTGGAGGGTGGCCACGCGGCCGTCCTCGTACCGAACCGTCACCGTGGCCTGGAACCGCTCCGCGCCCGCGTACACCGCCTCCACCAGCTCGCGGTAGCGCTCGAGGATGTGGCGGCGGCGGAGCTTGCGGGTCCGGGTGAGCTCGTCGTCGTCGGGGTGGAACTCCTTGTACAGGGACACGAAGGCGCGCACCCGCCAGCCGGGCTGCAGGCGGGCGTTGGTCTCCCGTACCAGCTTCTCCAGCAGCTCCAGGACCTCCGGCTTCTGAGACAGGTCCATGTAGGACGTGTACGCCACCCCACGGTCCTCCGCCCACTTGCCCACGTTCTGGAAGTCGATGTTCAGGATGGCGGTCAAATACGGTCGGCCCTCACCGAGGACCATGGCCTGCTGCACGTACGGGGTGAACTTCAGCATGTCCTCGATCACCCGGGGCGGGATCCGAGTCCCGTCCTGCAGGGTGATGATGTCGCCGCTGCGGTCGAACAGGATGATGTCGCCGCTGGGGTCCAGGACCCCCGTGTCGCCGGAGTACAGCCACCCGTCCCGCAGGGCTTCCCGGGTGGCCTCGGGGTTCTTGTAGTATCCCAGGAACACCGACGGGCTGCGGCTGACGATCTCCTGCTGGTCGGTGATGCGGATCTCGGTGTTCGCGATGGGGGCGCCCATGGTCCAGAACCGCACCTGCCCGTCCCGGTGCACGCAGGAGATCCCCGCGATCTCCGTCTGCCCGTAGATCTGCTTGAGGTTCAACCCCAGGCCCCGGAAGAACCGGAAGTAGTCCGGGCCCAGGGAGGCTCCTCCGTTCCACGCCACCCGCATGTGGACCAGCCCCACCTTGTCCAGGAGGGGTCGGTACACCGTCCAGTAGCACAGCCTCCACAGCAGGCGTAGCCAGGGGGGCAGCGGCCGGCCTGCGGCCTCCACGTCCACCCGGCGGCCTGCCACGGCCATGGCGGCGTCGTAGATCCGCCGGCGGACCGGCCCCGCGTCCAGCATCCGCACGGTGACCGCGGAGTGGATCCCCTCGTAGATGCGGGCGGGGGCGAACATGAAGTGGGGCCCGATCTCCCGCAGGTCCCGCTGGGCGGTCTCCGGCTCCTCAGGGAAGTTCACGGTGAACCCCACCAGCTGGTGCAGGGTGAAGGAGATCATCTGCTCCCCGATCCACGCGAAGGGCAGGAAGCTCACGAACTCGTCCCGCTCCGTCACGTGGGGCTCCACCGCCAGGAAGTTCTCGCCCTGGGCGAGGAGGTTGCGGTGGGACAGCATGGCCAGCTTCGGTAGCGACGTGGTCCCTGAGGTCAGGCAGAAGATGGCCACGTCGTCCCCGCGTCCCCGGGCCACCTCCTGCAGGAACCGGTCCGGCTGCCGGCTCAGGAACTCCCGTCCCAGGCTCTCCAGGTCGGAGAACCGCAGGAGCTTGGGGTGCTGGTACCGCCACATCCCGCGCCAGTCGTCCACGATCACCCGCTCCACCTTGGGCAGGCGGTCCTCCATGCTCAGGAGTTTGTCCGTCTGCTCCTGGTCCTCGCAGAACACGAACCGGGCGTCGGCAAAGTCCAGCAGTTGGGCCAGCTGGTCCGCCAGGGTGTCCTGGTACATGCCGCAGGACACCCCGCCGAGGGCCTGGGTGGCCATCGCGACGTAGTACAGCTCGGGGCGGTTGTCGCCGATGAGGGCCACCACGTCGCCCCGCCGCATCCCCAGGGCCAGCAGGCCCCCCGCGCACGCCCGCACGTGGTCCAGGTACTGCCGCCACGTGATCTCCTGCCAGATGCCGAACTCCTTCTCCCGGAAGGCCACCCGGTCGCCGAACCGCTCCGCGTTGTGCACCAGCCGCTTGGGGAAGGTGTCCAGCGCGCGCAGGGACTCCCGGACCTCCTCCGGGGACAGCGCCTCCGCGGGGCGTTCCAGGACCCTCTGGCTGCTCATGCGCCGCCTGCCACCCCCTCCGCCACCCCGTGCTCCTCACCCAGGTACGCGCGGATCACGTCGGGGTGGTTCTGGATCTCCTCCGGCGGGCCCTCCGCGATCTTGCGGCCGTAGTCCATGGCGAGGATCCGGTCGCACAGGTCCATGACCACACCCATGTCGTGCTCGATGAGGATCATGGGCAGGCCGTGCACCTCGCGGAGCTCCAGGATGTACCGGGCCATGTCCGCCTTCTCGTCCACCGTCATGCCCGCCATGGGCTCGTCCAGCAGGAGCAGGCGCGGCTCCATGGCGAGGGCGCGGCCGAGCTCTACCTTCTTCTGGATCCCGTAGGGCAGCTCTGCCACCCGTTGGTCGCGGTACGGCTCGATCTCCAGGAAGTCGATGATCTCCTCCACCCGCTGGCGGTGCTGCAGGACCTCGCGCTGCGCGAACCCCCAGTACACCCCGCAGCTCAGCAGCGAGCTGTGCATGTGCGCCAGCCGTCCCGAAAGGATGTTCTGGAGGACCGTCATGTGCGGGTACAGGGCGATGTTCTGGAAGGTGCGGGAAATTCCCAGGTGCGCCCGGGTGTGCGGCGGTAGGTGGGTGATGTCCCGCCCTAAAAAAGAAATCCGCCCGGCCTGGGGGCGGTAGAACCCGTTGATGCAGTTCAGGACGCTGGTCTTGCCCGCGCCGTTGGGTCCGATGATCCCCAACAGCTCACCCGCGTGCAGGGAGAAGGACACGTCCCAGACCGCCAGCACCCCGGCGAACCGCAGGGTGAGCCCGCGCACGCTCAGGACGACGTCCACCAGTGGGACCCCAGCCCCCATCGTGGGCCTACAGTACGCGGTCTGTGGGAGTTTCTCCTTCCACGGCCTCGGACCCCACCCAGCGCGCTCCGCCCTCCCACACCTCCTTCTTCCAGATGGGGACCCGGACCTTGAGGGTGTCGATGGCGTACCGCCCGGCCTCGAACGCCTCCCTGCGGTGTGGCGCGGAGACGGCTACCGCCACGCTGACCTCTCCCACCTCCAGCCGGCCCACCCGGTGCTCCATGGCCACGGCCACCACGGGCCAGCGGTCGGTGACCTCCCGGGCGATACGTTGCATCTCCGCCACCGCGAGGCGCTCGTACGCCTCGTAGTCCAGGTGCAGGACCCGGGGACCCTCCGGGTTGTCGCGCACGGTGCCCAGGAACAGGACCACCGCGCCCGCGTGGGGGTGCTGGACCCGCGCCAGCAGCTGGTCGGTCCGGATGGGCTCCTGCACCACCGCCACGTGGGTCGCGCCGCCGCTGACAGGAGGGATGGGGGTGAGCTCGTCTCCGTCACGGAGGGGGTGGTCGGGCTGCACGTACCGGTCGCCCACGGCGAACCTCGGGGAAGGCAGCCTGGCCAGGGACGGGTGCGCAGCGAGCAGGTGATCCCACGCGTCGCGGCAGGTGGGCGAGCCGTCCAGCTCCAGCTCCACGGTGGGAGAGCCCACGGCCTCCCGGTAAACCGCGAACAGCCTCAGCCGGACCCGCACGCGACGCTCCTCCGCCGCCATTCTACCCCACCCTGGCCGCGTTCCCGCACAATGAGAAGGACCATGCGCGTGCTGGACCCGTACGCGGTCCCCGGACAGGACCGGAAGGCGCAGCTGCACGTCCACACCACCCGGTCCGACGGCCGCCACCCGCCGGAGGCCGTGGCGGAGCGCTACCGCGCCGCGGGGTTCAGCTTCCTCGCGGTCACCGACCACGACGTGGTGACGGACACCTCCGGCCTTTCGGACGGGGAGTTCTGCGTGGTTCAGGGGGTGGAACTCACCCTCCCCGGTCCGGTGCGGCCCCTGGGACCGCACCTGGGGTGCCTGTTGGTGCGGGAGCTGCCCCGGGCCCGCGTTGCGCAGCGGGTGGTGGAGGAGGTCACGGCCCACGGCGGACTGGCAGGGTTGAACCACCCCTCGTGGACCGGGAACCTGTGGACCGGGCGGTGGACTAGCTCCAGAGCGCGCCGTCTGCGGGGGATACGGTTCGTGGAGGTGTGGAACCCCCACTCGGACCCGGATCTGGACACGCGGCGGTGGGTGGAGGTGGTGCAGCGCCACGGGCCCGCGCACCCCGTGTCGCCCGTGGCCTCCGACGACCTCCACCACGACGGGCAGTTCGGGAAGGCGTGGGTGGTGGTCCGGGCGGAGGAGGTCAGCCAGCGGGCGCTGCGCGAGGCCTTCCGCGCCGGCGCGGTGTACGCCACCACCGGCCCTCAGGCCCGCTTCGGCGTTAGGGACGGCTGCGTGGTGGTGGAAAGCGACGCCTCCCGCGTGCGCTTCTACGACCGCCACGGCCGGCTCAGGGTGGAGGTGGCCCGGGGCTTTGCCCAGTACGAACCGGCTCCGCAGGACGGCTTCGTCCGGGCAGAGTGCCTCGGCCGCAGCGCCGGCCGCGCGTGGTCCGCGGCCTTCTGGGTGGTGGAAGCGTAGCCTCGGCCCTAGGCTTCCTCCTTCCCCTCCTCCACGTACCGCTGCTTGATCTGCTCCACCACCGCGGGGTCCGTCAGGGTGGTGGTGTCGCCCAGGGCCCGGCCCTCCGCGATGTCCCGAAGCAGCCGGCGCATGATCTTCGCGGACCGCGTCTTCGGCAGGTCTGCGCAGAAGAAGACGTCGTCGGGCCGGGCGATGGGGCTGATCTTCTGCGCCACCCACTCCCGGAGCTCGTGCTTGAGCTGCTCGCTGGGCGCGTAGCCGGCCCGCAGGACCACGAAGGCAGAGACGGCCTGGCCCTTCTCGGGGTGGCTGCGGCCGATGGTGGCCGCCTCCGCCACCGCGGGGTGCGCCACGAGCGTGCTCTCGATCTCGATGTTGCTGAGGCGGTGGCCCGCCACGTTCACCACGTCGTCCACCCGGCCCTGGATCCAGAAGTAGCCGTCCTCGTCCCGCCGGGCGCCGTCCCCGGTGAAGTACTTGCCGGGGAAGCGGCTCCAGTAGACCTGGACGTACCGCTCGGGGTCGCCCCAGAAGGTCCTCAGCATGGCCGGCCACGGGCGGGTGAGGACCAGGTAGCCGCCCGTGTTGGGCGGCAGGGAGTTGCCCTGCTCGTCCACGATGTCCGCCGCGATGCCCGGGAAGGGGAGGGTGGCGGACCCAGGCTTGGTGGTGGTGATACCTGGAAGCGGGGTGATGAGGATCATCCCCGTCTCCGTCTGCCACCAGGTGTCCACGATGGGGCACCGGCCCCCTCCGATGTTCTCGTGGTACCACATCCACGCTTCTGGGTTGATGGGCTCGCCCACGGTGCCCAGCAGGCGCAGGCTGCTGAGGTCGCAGCGCCGGGGGTACTCAGGCCCCCACTTCATGGCGGTACGGATGAAGGTGGGGGACGTGTACAGCACGTTCACCCGGTACTTCTCCACGATCCGCCAGTACCGGTCCTTGTCCGGCCAGTCGGGAGCGCCCTCGTACATCACGGAGGTGGCACCGTTCGAGAGCGGCCCGTACACGATGTAGCTGTGGCCCGTGACCCAGCCGATGTCCGCGGTGCACCAGTACACGTCTTCGTCCTTGAGGTCGAACACCCACTTGGTGGTCATGTGGACGCCCAGCAGGTAGCCTGCGGTGGTGTGCAGGACTCCCTTGGGCTTCCCCGTGGTGCCCGAGGTGTACAGGATGTACAGGGGGTGCTCGCTGTCCAGGGGCTCCGCCGGGCAGGTGGCGGGAGCGCCTGCCTCCAGCTCGTGCCACCATTCGTCGCGGCCCGGTTTCATGGCCACCTCGTTCCCGGCCCTCCGGAGGACCACCACCTTCTCCACCGAGGGGCAGCTCTCCAGGGCCTGGTCCGCAAAGTGCTTGAGGGGCACCACCTGTCCGCGCCGCCACGCGCCGTCCTGGGTGACCAGGACTTTGGCCTGGGCGTCCTGAATGCGGCCGGCCAGAGCGTCCGCGCTGAACCCTCCGAACACCACGCTGTGGGGGGCCCCAATCCGCGCGCAGGCCAGCATGGCGATGGGCAGCTCCGGGACCATTCCCATGTAGATCGTCACCCGGTCGCCCTTCTGCACGCCGAGCTGCTTGAGTGCGTTGGCGAACCGCTGCACCTCCCGGTGCAGGTCCAGGTAGGTCAGCACCCGGCTGTCCCCGGGCTCGCCCTCCCACACCAGGGCCGCCTTGGTCCTCCGCCGGCCCTTCACGTGGCGGTCCACGCAGTTGTAGCAGACGTTCGTCTGGCCGCCCACGAACCACTTGGCCCACGGCACGTCCCACTCCAGTACCCGGTCCCACTTCCGGAACCACTCCAGCTCGGACTCCGCGTGCCGGGCCCAGAAGCCCTCGAAGTCCCGCTCCGCCTCCTCGTAGACCCCGGGGTCCTGGACGTTGGCCCGCGCGGTGAACTCCGGAGGAGGCGGGAAGCGGCGGGTCTCCTGCAGCAGGGCCGCAATCGTCGCCTGGGTCTGTACCGTCTCCATACAGCCCCCCTTTCTCCCCTGGTTGCCTGGTGCAAAAGGCCTAGGGGTCGTTGTTCGCCCGACCCACGGCCTTCACCTGCTGAGTTCCGCCTGAAGCTGCCGCCAGGCGGCCCGGGCCTCCTCTACGGACCCCTCGTCCTCGATGGTGGTGATGTCCCCCGGGTCCCGGCCCAGGATCACGGACCGCAACACCCTCCGCATGATCTTGCCGCTGCGGGTCTTGGGCAGCATCGAGACGAAGTTCACCTCGCCCACCACGGCTACCGGACCCAGCTCGCGGCGGACGGTGTCCAGCAGCTCCTGGCGCAGGGCCACGGACGGCTCGTACCCCTGCTTCAGCACCAGGAAGGCGGAGATCACCTCCCCGCGCACCTCGTCGGGCCGGCCCACCACCCCCGCCTCCGCCACCGCGGGGTGCTTGAGGAAGGCGGTCTCCACCTCGATGGTTCCGATGCGGTGGGCGGCGATTTTGATCACCTCGTCCGCGCGGCCCGCGAACCACACGTAGCCGTCGGGGTCCACCTGCGCCGCGTCCCCCGTGAAGTACACGTCCCGTCCGGGAATCCGTTGCCAGTAGTCCTGCGCGTACCGTTCCGGCTCGCCCCACAGGGCTGGGGTGAGGCTGGGGAAGGGCCGGCGGATCACCAGGATTCCGCGCTCCCCCGGACCGCACTCCTCCCCTTCCGGGGTCATCACCGCCACCTCCATGCCGGGCAGCGGCATCCCCGCGGAGCCCGGCTTGATGGGCAGTTGCGCCACCCCGTAGGGGTTCCCGATCACCGGCCCTCCCGTCTCCGTCTGCCACCAGTGGTCGATGACCGGCACCCGGTCCTGCAGCACCCGCTTCTGCAGCCACTCCCACGCGGGCGGGTTCAGGACCTCTCCCGCGCAGACCACCCGTTCCAGGGACGACCGGTCGTACCGCAGGGCCGGCTCCTCCCCGTACTTCATCAGCAGCCGCACCGCGGTGGGGGAGGTGAAGATCCCCGTCACCCGCAGCTCCTCCACGATCCGCCAGGGGGTCTCGGGCCCCGGGAAGTCCAGGGCGCCCTCGTACGCCACCGTGGTGCAGCCGGCCAACAGGGGCGCGTACACGATGTAGCTGTGCCCCACCACCCACCCGATGTCGGAGGTGGACCACCACACGTCGTCCGGCTTGAGCCCGAAGCACCAGCGGCCCGCGCTGTGGATGCCCACCTGGTACCCGCCGTGGGTGTGCACCGCCAGTTTGGGCTTCGCGGTGGTGCCGGAGGTGGCCAGGATGTAGGCCGGCTCGTTGGCCTCCATGGGCTCGAAGTCTGAGGACTGGCCTTCGGCTTTCGCCAGGAAGCGGTCCCAGCTGAGGTCGCGGCCTGGCTCCAGGGGCGAGCCCTCCGGGCTACGCTGCAGGACCACCACGCCCTCCACCCCGCCGGTGACCTGGCGCAGGGCCTCGTCCACGATCCCCTTGAGCGGCACCTGCACGCCCTTGCGGTAGGTCACGTCCGCGGTGAACACCCACCTGGACCCGCTGGCGCGCACGCGGTCCGCCAGGGCCCCGGCCCCGAACCCAGCGAACACCACGGAGTGGACGGCACCCACCCGCACGCAGGCCAGCATGAGGGCGATGGCCTCAGGGCAGGTGGGCATGTACACCGTGACGCGGTCGCCCCTGCGGACGCCCAGGCCCCGGAGGGAGGCGCTCAGACGCCGCACCAGGTGCAGGAGCTGTCCGTAGGTGAGGACCCGGCGGTCCCCGCGTTCGCTCGCGTACACGAGGGCGGCCCGCCCAGCCCGGCCGGCTTCCACGTGGCGGTCCAGGGCGTTGGCGCACAGGTTCGTCAGGCTGCCCTCGAACCACCGGAACGAAGCTCCGTCGCGCCGAAACACGCGGTCCCACGGACGCAACCAGGGAAGGGCCCTGGCCGCCCGGGCCCAGAACCCCTCGGGGTCGGCCCGGGCGGCCTCCACCATGGACCGGACCTGGGGAGGGACGAGCTCCAGCGTCAACAGACCCTCCGCGCAGGGCTCAACGCTCGTGGCCGTCCGCCTCCTGGGAAGCCCCCGCCACCGCGGGAACCCGCGCCAGCTCGGGCAGGCGCATCCGGTCCACGAACCGCATCACCGCCTCGCCCTCGGGCTGGGTCAGCAGGGACACGACCACGGAAACCACCAGGTTCACCACGAAGGCCACGCAGCCCCACCCGATGGTGCCGATGGGCTGGCCGAACAGGGAGAGGGGCGGTGCTTGGAACACGCCCACCGCCAGGACGTACGGCAGAGCGGTAGCCATCCCCGCCACCATGCCCCAGACGATCCCGTACCGGTTCAGCCGCTTCCAGAAGGTCCCCAGCACCACCGCGGGGGTGAAGCTGGCTGCAGCGAACACGAACGCCCAGCCTACCAGCAGGGCCACGTAGAGAGCGAACCGCGGGTCCTGGATAGCGAGGAACGCGAGGAAGCTGGCGGCCACGGACAGGACCATGACCAGCACCCGGGTCATGCGGACCTCCACGTGCTCGGGCACGTTGGGGTTGATGAACCGGTGGTAGATGTCCCGGGTAATACCGGTGACCATCACCATCAGCAGTCCGTCCGCGGTGCTCAGGGCGGCGGCCAGCCCGCCTACGGCCACGAAGGGGGCGATCCACCACGCCAGGTTCCACATGTCCGGCATGCCGATCACCACGATGTCCCCGTGGAAGCTGAGCTCCGCGGCCTGCAGGATGCCGTCCCCGTTGGCGTCGTTGATCTTGATGAGCCCCGTGGGCAGGAACTTGGCCACCCAGGGCACGCTCTGGACCTCCGCGATGGGCTTGCCCCACAGCCCGCTGAAGGCGTAGCGGGCCATAGCCGCGTACATGGGCGCGGTGCAGTACAGCAGGCCGATGAAGAACAGGGCCCACCCCACGCTGAGGCGCGCGGCGGACGCGCTCGGCACCGTGTACGACCGCATCAGGATGTGGGGCAGCCCGATGGTGCCCAGCATGAGCAGCACGGCGGACAGGATCCAGTTCAGCTGGCCCGCGGCACCGCCCAGGGGCTTGGCAAAGGGTGTGGTCCACGCGGGCAGTCCCGCCTGCACCTCCCGGGCCTGCAGCGCCTGGATCAGCTCTCCGTACCCGAACCACGGGAGCGGCTTCCAGATCCCGACGATGCTGGCCACGAGGAGCGCGGCCCCCAGGTAGGCCACGATGAGGACGATGTACTGGGCGAACTGGGTCCAGGTGATGCTCTTCCACCCGCCGCTGGCCGCGTAGATCCCCATTCCGAACAGGGCGCCGAACACCCCGATCTGCGCCGGGATCCCCAGGAACCGGCTGAAGACCACGCCCGCGCCCACCAGCTGCGCGGTCAGGTAGGTGAGGGAGGTGATGAACAGCATGATCACCGCGATGACCCGCGCGGGGCCGTAGCCCCCGGCCCGGGTCTCCACCAGGTCCGGGACCGTCCACGTGTGGGACTTACGCACATACGGAGCGATGAAGAAGGCGTGGATGGTGTAGCCGAGCGTCCAGCCGATGATGTATGGGAGCCCGTCGTAGCCCAGCAGGGCGATGGCCCCGGCCATGCTGAGGAAGCTGGCCGCGCTCATCCAGTCCGCCGCGGTGGCCGCGCCGTTCACCACGGGCGGGATGCGGCGCTCCGCCACGTACATGGCGTGCGCGGTGGTCCCACGGGCTACGTAGGCGATGGCGATGTACATGAGGATGGACCCGATGACCATCCAGCCCGAGGCCACGCGCGGTCCGAACAGGGCCGCGGCGATCAGGATAAGCAGGACGTAGCCCGCCACGGAAGGGAGGAGGACTCGGTACACTTCCGGGTGGATCCGCATGTCGCCCTCCTACCGCTGAGCCCCGCTGGGGGTGACTCCCGCTAGGCGCAGGCTCATCCTGACGTCCTCCGGGAGCTCCTCCCAGTCCGCGAGGGCCTGGGCGCGGAACTGGTTGTCCACGCCCTCCATCACCCAGTGGTACACGAAGATCATCAGGACCCCGACCCAGATGCTGATGAAGGCGGCCAGGTACCAGTGCAGGGGCATGTTGCCGAACAAAAGGACGTTCCGCCACGCGTAGGGGGCGGGGATGTGCCACCAGATGGCGATCACCGTCCACAGGACGAAAAACACCGCGGTGACCTGGACCAACCGGCCCCAGTACCAGGTCTTGTACCGCTCCGGCAGGTGCTCCTCCGGGTGCTCGACGGGTGCTGTCACGTACCTCCCCCCTTTCTCGCCGTGGGTCCGGCGCAAGCGTTGTCTGGTGGGTAGACTGGGAGCCGACCCCCGCCTCCTGCGTAGGCGTCCGGCCGGCTCGTGACAAGGCTTTGGCGGTGAGCGGGGCACAGCGCGCGGTGGCCAGCCTGGTGGACGGGGTAAAGCTCGGAGCCCGGCAGGGTGAAGTGGCGAAAAAGTCCGGTGAACTGCGGGGCCAGCGGTGGCACGGACAGCGTGAACGGGGGAGGAGGCGGGGGGAGGTGTCAGCAAAAATAAACACCGGCGTCTCCTTCGGGGTGAGAGCGTGCTGCGGATCGCCGCGGCCAGCGCAGGGTTGCTGACCGTCCTGGAGACTATCGTCCTGTACTCCCTGCTGCGGACGGACCCCGTCTCCCTGGCGGCCTCCCTGGCGGTGTTCAACGCGGTCCTGGCCGTCGTGGTGGGCCGGCTGAGCGTGGCTCAGGTGGGCTACGCCCGCGGGCACAGGGGACTGCCACGGCTGCCCGCTCCCCTCCCGGTACTCCGGGACGGCCTGAACCGGGACACCGCGCAGCAGACCGCGGACCTGCTGGCCCGTTTGGAAGGTGTCCGAGCGGTGGCGGTGGCGGACCGGCAGGAGGTCCTGGCGGTGTCGGGCCCCGACGTGGGCGACAGTACCCTGGTGGGGCAGATGGGGCAGGTGGTGGTGGGGGCGCGGACGCAGGCACGGGCCCAGCGCCGTTCCGTACCCGGGGGAGTCGTCGTGGGATACCCCCTCGCACACCGCCGGGAGGTGCTGGGTGCCCTGGCCCTGGTGCTGGCCCCGGACTGCCCGGCGGTGGAGGACGTGTGCCGCTCCGCGGAGCTGTTCGCGCGCTTTTTGGCCATGCAGCTTGAGCTGGCCCACATGGACCAGCAGGCGCGCCTGGCCGCGGAGGCGGAGCTACGGGCCCTGCGGGCGCAGATCAACCCCCACTTCTTCTTCAACACCCTCAACACCGTGGTCAGCTACTTGCGGGACGACCCGGAGACGGCCCGCCGGCTCCTCCTGCGGCTGGCGGACCTGTTCCGGATGAACATGGAGCTGCAGGGCCAGATCATCCCCTTTGCGGACGAGTACCAGTACATCCGGGACTACCTGTTCATCGAGCAGGCCCGGTTCCGAGACCGGTTGCGGGTGGTGTACGACATCGACCCCCAGGTCCTGAAGGTGGGGGTCCCGGCGCTGTCGGTCCAGCCCATCGTGGAGAACGCGGTACGGCACGGCATCGGCCCCAAGAACGGCCCGGGGACGGTGGAGATCCGGGCCCGGCTGGACCTGCTGACCCTAAGGGTCCACGTGGTGGTGCGGGACGACGGCGTGGGGATGCCTCCGGAACGGGTGGCGGAGGTGCTGGCGGCCCGGAGCGGCAACGGCGACCGACGGAGCGGCCGGAGGGGCGTGGGGCTGGCGAACGTGGCGGAACGGCTCCGGCGCCTGTACGGCGACGCCTACAGCCTGCAGATCGACAGCACTCCGGGCAAGGGGACCACGGTGCACCTGCGGCTGCCCCTGCGCTGACGTGGACCCCGTGGGGTTCGTGCGGGCGACGCGACCGTTCGGGCAGCTGTCCGAGCGGGAGCTGGCACATCTGGCCGCGACCCTGGAAGTGGTGTACGCCCCGCGGGGGGCGCGGGTCGCGGAGGCGTCTACCAGCCAGCGGTACGTGTACCTGGTCCGCAAGGGCGCGGTTCGGGTGCACAAAGACGGCATGGTGGCGCACCTGGAGGAGGCGGAGGTGTTCGGAGGCCGGGAGGGTGCCTTCGCAGCTCCCCTGGAGGCGTGGGCGGAGGAGGACAGCCTTCTGTACCGCTGGCCGGCGACCGTGGTGGACTCGGTCCGCCGCGTGCCCCCGGTGGAGGAGCAGGTGCGGTCCGGGGTGTTGGTGCCCGTAGGCGAGCTGGTGCGGCGGCCCCTGGTGTGGGTCCCCGTGGAAGCCACGTGCCGGCAGGCCGCGGAGCGCATGGTGGAGGAGGGCGTGAGCTCGGTGCTGGTGGCCGCGCACCCGCCGGAGCCGGACGGACTGCCCGTGGGGGCGGTGGTGGGGATCGTGACCGACCGGGACCTGCGGACGAAGGTGGTGGCCCGCGGCCTCGGGGGAGAAGTCCCGGTGGCTTCCATCATGAGTTCCCCGGTCCACACGGTGGACGCGGACACCCCGACCCTCTCAGCGGTGCTTCGGATGCTGGAGCTGGGCGTGCACCACCTGCCGGTGGTCCGGGAGGGGCGCGTGGCGGGCATGGTCACGGACACCGACCTGATCCGGCTGCAGGCGCACAGCCCGCTGTTTCTCCTCAAGCGTCTCGAGGCGGGGGAAATCGGACGCTACGCGGACGAGGTGGCGCGGGCCACCTCAGCGCTGCTGGAGGCAGGAGTGGACGTCGTCCACGTCTGTCGGGCGGTCAGCTACCTGCACGACGCCCTGTGCCGGCGGGTCATCCGGGACGCCCACGCGCGGCTCGGCTCCGAGCCCACGGCCTACGCTTGGGTCGTCTGCGGGTCGGAGGGACGCGAGGAACAGGTGCTGCCCACGGACCAGGACAACTTCCTGGTGGTGGCGGAGGACGGCCACGGCGACTACTTCCGGGCTTTCGCGGAGGCGGTGGCAGAAGGCCTGGGTGCCGCGGGGTTCCCGCCGTGTGCGGGAGGCTACATGGCCACCCGGTGGCAGATGCCCCTGCGGGCCTGGCTGCAGACGTTCCAGGGGTGGCTGGCGGATCCCCAGGGTGAGAACCTCCTGCACCTGCAGGTGTTTTTGGACTTCCGGGCGGTGGCAGGGTCCCTGTCTTTGGAGTCCCTGGAGCGGGTGGTGGAGTCAGTGCGGACGACGCCCGTGTCTCTAGCGCACATGGCCAGGGGGTGTGTGGGGTTTGCAGTGCCCCTGGGGCCTTTCCGGACCCTCCGGTCCAGGCACGGGCGGGTGGACCTTAAGGCCGGGCTGGTGGCACCCGTGGTGTGCGCGGGGCGGGTCCTGGGTTTGGCCGCAGGCAGCCGTGTGCGCAACACCTTCGGGCGCCTGGACGCCGCAGCAGACGGGAGACTGCTGAGCCGGGAGGACGCGGACGCCGCGAAGGAGGCCCTGGCCTTCGGGCTGCGGCTGAGGCTGCAGTTCCAGCTCCGGGCGCTGGCGCGCGGGGAGCGGCCGGGCAACGAGGTGGCGGTGGACGAACTGTCAGGGTGGGAGGCCCGGCGCCTGCGGGAGAGCCTGTGGATCGCGGGGCAGCTGCAGGAGGCTCTGCGCCGGCGTTACCATCTGTACCTCTGGGGCTAAGAGTTAGGGTGCGGGCAATGCGCATCGTGGCGGCGAGAACTCTGCTGCGGGTCCCGTGGCAGGAGGCCGTGTACTGGTGCGTGGATCTCGAGACCACGGGGCTCGACCCGCGCTCTGCCCGGATCGTGGCCGCCGCGGCGGTGCCGGTGCGCGACGGGGTGGTGCGGTGCGGCCAGCTGTACAAGACCCGGGTGAGGCCGGGGAGGGGTGCGGTGTGGGGGGGAGCGGAAGCGCACCACCTGCTCCCGCAGGAGGTGGAGGACGCACCGCGGCTCGAGGAGGTCCTTCGCCGGCTGGACGGTTTCCTGCGGGAGGGGGTGCTCGTGGTGCACGGGAGCCAGGTGGAGCTCCCCGTGCTGCAGCGGGCCTACCGCGTGCACGGGATGAGCTGGCCGCGGGTCCCCGTGGTGGACACCGTCCGGCTGCTGCAGTCCCTGGAGCGCCGGGTCCGCTGGCTGACTGCAGGGTCGGTGCCCCTGGAGCTGGGCAGGGCGCGAGCGTATCTGGGACTCCCCGCGTACCCCCGCCACGACGCGGCCAGCGACGCGGTAGCCACCGCGGAGCTGTTCGTGGCCCTGGTGGAGCGTCTGGGCGTGCGGACGGTGGAGGAGTTGCTGCGGTGGGGAGGGGTGCGGTGAGGGTCCTCATCGTGGACGACGAGTACCCGGCCCGCAAGGAGCTGCGGGCGCAGCTCTCCCAGTTCCCGGATGTGGAGATCGTGGGGGAGGCGGCCACCGCGGACGAGGCGCGGAAGCTGATCGCTGCCGTCCCCTACGACGTGGTGTTCCTGGACATCGAGATGCCCGGCCGCAGCGGCCTGGAGCTGGCGCGGGAGCTCGCGCGGTCCGGAGGTCCCCGGGTGGTGTTCACCACCGCCTACCCCCAGTACGCGGTGGAGGCCTTCGACGTGGGCGCAGTGGGTTACCTCCTGAAGCCCTTCGACGAGGAGCGCCTGGCCAACGTGCTGGAGCGCCTGGGTGCCCGGGGCGGCCTGAGCCGGGAGCCGGACCGGGCTCCCTCCCCGCCCCGGATCCCCGCGTACCGGGACGACGTCACGGTCCTGGTGGCCCCGGAGGAGGTCGTGTTCGCGTACGCGGAGGCGGAGCAGGTGTACCTGAAGCTGCACCGGGACCGGCTGGGCTGCCGGTTCACCCTGCGGGAGCTGGAGGCGCGGCTGCGGCCGCACGGGTTCATGCGGGTGCACCGCCGCTTTCTGGTCAACCTGGCGAAGGTCCGGGAGGTCGTCCCGTACTTCAAGGGCAACATCAGCCTGGTGGTGGACGACGCCCAGCGTACGGAGATCCCCGTGAGCAGGGGACTCGCGCCGGCAGTCCGGCGGTCCCTGGGGCTCCGGGAAGAGTGACGCAACCTCGCCCGGGCGCCCGCGGCCGGCGCCTGCGCACGGACGCGGCGGTCACGCCAGGCGGGCCCGCGCCACCACCCGCTCCAAAAGCCGCTCCTGACGCTCGCGGGCGGTCCCGTGCAGCCGCAGCCACACCTCGTCCACGTGGGGTGGGACGTTGCGGCGGTCCAGCCACGAGACGGCCAGCACCGAGAGGAAGGCCAGCGGGGCGCTGAGGAGGGTGGGGAGCGCCGGGCCCGCGGGGAGCCCTGTCAGCCACGAGGGATACGCCTCCACGACCCGCAGGAAGCTGTTGGCCAGGAGCACCAGGCACGTCCCTCCGCCCACCAGCATGCCGGCCAGCGCGCCCCGCAGGGTGGTCCCCTTCCACCAGAGGCTGACCAGCAACACGGGCACGAGGCCGCTGGCGGAGACGGCAAACGCCCAGCTCACCATGAGGGCGATCACCGCGGGAAAGGCGCGGAAAAACTCCACCCGCGGAAAGGTCAGCCCGACGACCATGGCGACTGCGGCCATCAGGACCAGGGCCAGTTTGGCGACCAGGACCCGCACCCTCTCCGGCGCGTCCGGACGCAGGAACTGCTCGAACACGTCGTGGCCCCAGGAGGCCGCGGAGGCCAGCAGCAGCCCCCCGATGGTGGAGAACATGGCCGCGAACGCGCCGGCGGCCACGTACCCCAGCAGGAGGTCGCCGCCCAGGGTCTGGGCGAGGAACGGGAGAACCTGGTCGGGGTGCGCCAGCAGGCCTTCCACCACGTGCACGGGCAGCGGCGCCCCAGTCCCGTGCGCCGTGAGCGGGGTGAGGGCACGGCCCGCGATCCCCGCGGTGGTGGCGAGCCAGTAGAACACGCTGGTCAGCAGGACCACGTACACCGTGCTCCGCCGGGCCAGGGGACCGGTGGGGTTCGTGTAGAAGCGCATGACCACGTGCGGCAGGCCCGCGGTCCCCAGCACCAGGGTCAACAGGAGCGAGGCGTGGTCGGCCGGAGAGTACAGGTGGCCGGGCTGGTTGTACACCGCGGGCCCGGGCCGCAGCTTGCTCTGCTGCGGCATGAGCACCACCACCTCCGCCCGGGGGTCGGTCAGTCGGGGTTCCACGTGCTGCTTCCAGTAGGATTCGCTCATCACCGACCTCGCCCGGTCCGCGGGAGCCTGTCCGGAGGCGTCGGGACGCAGCAGGTCCGCCACACGCCAGCGCTCGGGGTTCACGAGCGGCCCGGCGCTCAGGTCGCGGAGGGCGCGCGTGTAGCTGAATCCCGCGGCGAACGCGAAGGCGACCACGAGAGCCATGGCCGAGGTCATGATCCAGAACTGCAGGGCCTGGTTCCACGTCATCCCCCGCATGCCGCCGAGGGTGCTGAACACGGTCATCGCCACCGCAGTGAGGACCACGCCGGTGGCGTACGGGCTCAGGCCCAACATCCCCTGACCCACCAGGAGCTCCCAGACGGTACCGGCTCCCACCATCTGCGGGGCCAAGTAGAACAGGACGATGAGCTGCACCAGAGCCACCGCCACCAGCCGGACCCCGCTGGACTCGAACCGCGCGGCGAAGTAGTCGGGCAGGGTGTACTCGCCGAACCGCCGCAGGGGAGAGGCGGTGAAGAGCAGCAGGGGTACGAACCCGCCCGCGAAGCCCACCCCGAACCAGATCCCGTCCAGGCCCGAGGCGTAGACGGCGCCCGCGACCCCGAGGAAGGACGCCGCGCTGAAGTAGTCGCCGCAGACCGCGGAGGCGTTCAGGAACGCGCTCACGGTCCGGCCCGCGAGGTAGAACTCTACCTTGGTACTGGTCTGCCTGCGGACCAGCCAGGACGCCAGCAGCGCGCTGGCCAGGACCAGCAGGGTGGTGACCAGGGCCGTGGTGGCCACCGTCTAGCCCCCTTCCCCACGCGGGGACGTCCAGACCGGCGGCTCCCACGACTCCTCCCGCCACAGGGTCCGGCCCAGGAGGTCCTCGTCCAGGCGGTTCGCGCGCATGGTGTAGGAAGCCGCGAGCACGAGGCAGAACAGGGGGTACAGCACCGTGGCCGCGATGAAAGCGGGAGTAAGGCCGCCCCAGACGGGGCTGGTCGTCCACGCAGGCCACACCGCCTGGACTACCGGCAGCAACAGGGTCCCCGCGAAGAACAGCAACGCGTGGCTTATGCTGAGCCGTCGCTGGGCGCGGAACAGGGCGTCCACCTCTTCCGGGGTGTCGAACTCCGCGTAGTTCCACAGGAGGGAGTCCAGGGCGTCACCGGGGAACCGCCCGTCCGGCACCGGCCGAAGGTCCTGCGCCACGGCCCACCCCCAAGGCCTGGACTGCTCGTTACAGTTGGACGGTGGACCGGGTGGCTCCTACCGGAGGCGGACCGCAGAGGGTCAGGATACGGTCCGCCACGGCGGGGGCGGCGCCCGGCGGCCCCATGCGCTCCTGTCCCGCTCGCCCGCGGCGGTGGCGCTCTTCGGGGTCCTCCAGCATCCGTACCACCCACCCGGACGCCTCCTCCGGCCCGGAGACGGCCACCAGAGCGTGAGCCAGCAGCCTCGCCTGCATGCGGAGGAACTTGGGGGTGAACTGCACCCCGCCGGGGGCGGGATAGGCCACCACCGGCTTTCCGAGTCCTGCGGCCTGCTCGTGAGCGGTCCCTGCCATCCCCACCACCACCCACGCGAGGGCCAGCGCGTCCGCGAAGTTGCGGGTCCACCGGACGCGGACTTCTCTCAGTACAATCCAGTCTGCTACGAGGTCGGCTCCACAGGCCCGGGCCAGGGCTACGGGGTCGGCGGTGGGCGAGACCGCCACCAGGAAGTGCACCTCCGGCCGCCTGGACGCCACCGTCCGTGCCACCTGGCAGAGGGACGCGAAGTTCGCGGGCGCGTCAGCCCGGCTGCCCGGCAGGAGCAGCACCACGGGCGCTCCTTCCGGGATTCCGAAGCTCTCCCCGCGGAACTGCAGGCAGTCCATCATGAGGTTGCCCACGTACTCCGCGGGGAGCCCGGCGGCGCGGAAACGCCGGGCGGTGACCTCGTCCCTGGGGAACGAAACCCGCGCCAGCCTGCGGACCAGGGCCAGCTCGAAGGGGCGGTGGGGGTCGTTGTACTCCGACTTGGCGGTGGGTACGTAGACCACCCCGCCTGGGTCCGCGGCAGCAGCCATCCACAGGCAGAACACGTCCCCCACGGCCACCACGGCGTCGTGCCGGCCGCGCTGCGCCAGGAGGGTCTTCCGCTGGGCCCACGACAGGGACAGCCAGCCGGCCCGCAGGTCCTTCCACGCGGCCCGCAGGCCGGTCCGGAAGCCGAAGCCCGCGGTGGGGAGCGTCCGGCGCGGGTCCAGCGTCTCGATCCCTTCCAACTGATACGGGTGCCCGGTCCCCACCAGCGGATAGGCGGCCACCTCTGCCCCGCGCTCCCGCAAGGTGCGCCCCAGGACCGCGCCCATGAGGTCCTCGCCGTAGCCGTTGGACACCAGGAGCACCCGCACGGCGCTAACTCCGGGCCTGCGCGGGGACCGGCCGACCCGCGCGCAGGGCCTCCCACACCCCTTCGTAGTATGCGTGCCAGAGCAGTTCCACGTAGCACTCGTGTGCCACCAAAAGCCACGCACGGCGGCGCCATCCCCGCGCAGCCTCCAGCCGGCGCTCGGCGAGCCGGACTAGGTGCCGGAAGGCCGGTACGAACAGGGGGGTCCGGTACACCAGCCACTTCAGGGGCAGCAGCAGGGGATGCAGTTCGAGGAAGAAGCCCAGGCCCCACGGGCAGCCGTGCCGCCTCCAGAAGTACACGGCTCCGGTCCCCGCCTGCCGCTGCTTGGCACGGGCGGAGTCCAGGGTCTCCACGTGGTAGTGCCAGACCCGAGGCCGCGGCTCCAGCTTGAGTCGGACGCCGCTGGCCCGCAGCCGGACCGCGAGCTCGAAGTCCTCCCACCCGTAGGTCCGGAACCCTTCGTCGAACCCGCCTACCGTCCAGAAGTCGCGGGCCCGCACGGAGAAGCACTGCATGATGGCGTGCAGGGGAGAGAGGTCCTGCGGCTGGCGTGGCGTGAGGTCCGGGAACAGGCCCTTCACTTCCATGAACGGGTTCACCCGCGTGCCGGGGTGGTGCCGGGAGAGGGTGACCACGCCCACCCGGTCGCCGGACTCGTGGTGCCGGGCGTGCAGGGAGAGGGTGTCCGGGTCGGCCCAGATGTCGCAGTCGAGGAACAGGAGCACCTCGTACCGCGCGTGGCGCGCTCCCAAATTGCACGCTGCCGCGCGGCCGCCGTTTTCCTGGCGGACGTGCCGGACCGGGAGCCGGGACCTAAAGCCGTCCACCACCTGGCCGACGGGCTCGGTAGAGCCGTCGTCCGCCACCACCACCTCGAAAGCGTCGGGTGGGTAGTCCTGGCGGCAGAGGTGTTCGAGGGTGGCCGACAACACCTCTGCCCGGTTGAACACAGGGATGACGACGCTGATCCGGACCACCTCGTCAGCCCCTTCCCACGTTGCGGGCGCGTGCCGGAGAGGGGGACTCCATCGGGGAGGGTGCGCGCAAGGCCCGCCACACCCCCTCGTAGTACGCTTCGTGGACGAGGAAGTTGTACCCCTCGCTGGCCAGGAGCAGCCACCAACGGCGCCGCAGGCCGCCGGAGCTAGTGACCCGGCGCTCCGCGGCTCGCGCCAGGGCCCGCATCGGCCCGGCCAGGATGCCCGTGCGGTACACCAGCCACTTCAACGGCAGGAGGGCAGGGTGGATCTCCAGGAACAGCCCCAGGCGCGCGTCCTTTCCGTGCTTCCGCCAGAAGTACACCGCGTTCGTGCCCGCCTCGCGCTGCTTGCGCAGCCGTTCCTCGAGGGACTCCACGTGGTGGTGCCAGGCGAAGGCCGCCGGCTCCCAGCGCAGCTCGACCCCCGCGCGGTGCAGCCGGAACCCCATCTCGATGTCCTCCCACCCGTAGCCGCGGAACGCCTCGTCGAACCCCCCGACGCTCCACAGGTCCTCGGCGCGGAGGGAGAAGTTGCTCATGACGGTGTGGTACGGAGACAAGCCCACCCGCCTCCGGCGCGTGAGGTCTGGTAACAGCTCCTTGGTCTCCATAAACGGGGTGACCTTCGCAGCGGGGTGCAACAGCCGCGTGCCCTGGACCGCGACACGGCCGCCGTCGTAGTGCCTTGCGTGGGCCCGGAGGAGCTGTGGCTGCGCCCACATGTCGGGGTCCAGGAACAGCACCACGGGGTAGCTGGCCAGCCTGGCGCCGGCGTTTCGCGCCGCTGCCAGGCCTGAGTTGTCCTGTCGGACGTACCGCAGGGGCAGGTCCAGGCGCCGGGCGCAGTCCTGCACCACCTGCCGGGTACCGTCCGTGGACCCGTCGTCCACCACCACCACCTCGTACAGCTCCTTCGGGTAGTCCTGCTCCGCGAGGTGCTGGAGGCAGTTCCCCAGCACCCCCGCGGCGTTGTACGCGGGCACCACCACCGTGATCCGGGTCATGGCGGAGCTCCGCTCGGGGAAAAGCGCGGCGAGAGGAGCGCGGCGGCTAAAATCCAGAACGCGAAGCCCAAGTGGAAGGACTGTAGCGTGCCGTCCACCAGCTGCTGCACGAGCACCGCGGCCAGGGCGGCGGCAACCCCGGCGCGCAGGGCCCGGTCCCGAGCACGGCCGCGGAAAGCCGCGCGAGACGCGGCCCGCACTACCGCACCCAGGAAGACCAGGAACGCCGCCAGGCCCGGCAGGCCTGTTTCCGCGGCCAGGCTCAGGGGCAGGTTGTGGGCGAAGGGGGGTGTGGTGTTGGGGTCTCCGGGCAGGCGGTAGTTGGGGTACTCCCGCACGAACGCTCCAAATCCCACTCCCGCCCAGGAGTGGTCCGCCACCATCCGCAGGGCGGCCTTCCACAGCAGGATGCGGTCCTGGTTCCGCTGCGGGTCTAGGACGCTCAGGGCACGGTCCCGCAACTCTGAGACGCTCGAGGCCGCCAGCAGGACGGCGGCGAGCGAAGCCACAGCGCCCCACCGCGCGCGTCGCGTGAAGGGCCCCGCGAGAAGGGTAAAGCAAAGGACCCCGACGACCCAGCCCAGCCACGCTCCCCGGCTGAGGGTGGCCAGCAGGCCAGCCAGCACGGGAAGCTGCGCAGTCCAGGCCAGGAGAAGCCGCCCGCGCCCGCCCGGGACGGCGCTGGCGGAGTGGTGCAGTGCGAGCCCCGCGGCCACCAGGGACGCGGCCGCCAGGACCGTGCCCGCCGCGTTCCACCCCAGCTCCGGCAGGTCCCCGCGTCCTGCACCCGTGTGCAGGTACCGCCAGACCACCCACGCGCCCGCCAGAGCCCCGCCCGCAGTCCACGCGGCGCACACGGTTCCAAGTGCCTGCGGGCGCTCCCTCAGGGTGCGCAGGCTCGGCGCCAGAGCGGCCACCGGACCCAGGGCCAGCAGGGCGGTGTTGGCCAGGGCCAGGTCCCGGTGCGCGGAGAGAGCGCTGGAGACGGCTACTACCGCAACCCAAAGGAGCAAGGGACGGTCCACCGGGCTTGGCTCCCACGGCCAGCGCCGGGCGGACGCGTTCTCCCACACCCACGCCAGCAGCAGGGGAATGCCCGCAGCCAGGACGTAGCCCGTCGGCAACAGGCCCGCCGTCAGGTACACCAGGGCCGCCCGCACGTCCGCAGCACTGACGGCCCGCCCGCAGTTCCGGCGTCCTAGGCGGTCCTGCGGGACAGCTCCAGCCATTCGCGCCACAGCACGTTGACGTAGTGCCGGTTCAGGGCCAGGCGCAGGACCACGTGGGCCAGGCGCCGGCTGCGGACCCAGCGCAGCACCGAGGCGAGGTTGCGGTCGTTCACCGCACCCCCTGCGGTCAGCAGGAACGACAGGAGGCTGTGCAGGGGGGTCAGTTGCGTCAGGAAGCGGCTGGCCAGGCCCGGGTGCTTGCGGACCAGCCGTACCGCCATCCGGGCGCGCTCCTCTTCCCTGCGCAGCAGCTCCGGCACGCTTTCAGGGCTGGCCGTAGGCTGGTAGTGGTACGCGAGGGCGCGGCGGTCGAACACCCGGCGCAGGCCCATGCGTCGGAGCCGCAGCCCCAGGTCCACGTCCTCCCACCCGTAGTGGCGGAACTCCTCGTCAAACCCTCCCGCGGCCAGCAGGTGCTGGCGCCGCACCGAGGCGTTCGCGGTGTCGAGGAAGGAAGGCGACGGGTCGGGCAGCAACGGCGGCTTTCGGAACGGGTCGTCCACGTGCGTGGTGAGCAGCAGCGGCCCACGCCCCACCGCGCGGTCGGACTTCAGGTGGATGGCCCGGTGTGCCGCGAGGAAGCCGGGTACCGGGAAGACGTCGCTGTCCACGAACACCACCACCTCTCCCGTGGCTTCCCGGATGCCCAGGTTGCGCGCGGCTGCCCTCCCGCGGTTGGAAGCCTGCCGCAGGTAGCGGACCGGCAGGGTGGCCTCGAACCCACGCACCACCGCCTCGGTGTCGTCCGTGGACCCGTCGTCCACCACCAGGACTTCGAACACCTCCCGCGGTAGCGTCTGCGCCGCGAGGGACGCCAGGCACACCCGGAGGACCTGGCTGCGGTTGTAGGTCGGGATCACCACGGAGAGCCGCACGCGATCACCTCCGCGCGGGTTCCGGCAGGAGCTGGACCTCCGCCAGAGCCCGGAACAGGCCCCCGGAGGCCATGAGGCTGTCGTAGGTGCCCTCCTGGACCACCCGCCCCTCCGCCAGCACCACGATGCGGTGGGCCCTCCGGACGGTACTGAGGCGGTGGGCGATCACCAGGGCCGTGCGTCCTGTCATGAGCCGTTCGATGGCTTCCTGCACCAGGGCCTCGGACTCGGAGTCCAGGGAGGAGGTGGCCTCGTCCAGGATGATGAACTCCGGGTCCGTGAGCAAGGCCCGGGCGATGGCGATCCGCTGCCGCTGTCCGCCGGACAGGGTGAGGGCCGCCTCGTCCAGGGGCGTGTCGTAGCCCCGCGGGAGCTGGCGGATGAAGCCGTCCGCGTTGGCCGCCACCGCGGCCCGCACCACCTCGTCCAGGGACGCGTCTGGCCTGCCGTACGCGATGTTGTCCCGGACCGTGCCCGCGAACAGCACGGTCTCCTGGGGGACGTAGGCGACCCTCTGGCGCAACGACTCGGTCCGCACCTCCCGCAGGTCCACGCCGCCCACCGTCACCCGGCCACGGGTGGGGTCGTAGAAGCGCAGGAGGAGGTTGACCAGCGAGCTCTTGCCCGCGCCACTGGGCCCCACCAGGGCCACGTGCTCGCCGGGCCGGATGTGGAAGGTCACCCCCCGGAGGGCCCAACGGCCGGGTTCGTACGCCAGCCACACGTCCTCGAACACCACCTCGCCCAGGGGCTGGGGAAGGTCTCGGGCTCCCCTGGGCTCCTCCACCACCGGCACCCGGAGGATCTCCTCCACACGCTCGAGCGCCGCAGCTGCCTGACGCGCGTGGCTGTAAAGGCGCGTGAGGCTGACGCCCGGCTCGATGGCCATGGCCACGTACGCGATGAACGCCACCAGCTCCCCCGGGGTCATCAGGCGCGCGGCCACCAGCTGTCCGCCCACCCACAGGAACACGATGAGCCCCACCGCGGTGGCGAGGCTCATGGCAGACACCTCCAGGGCCACCAGCCGGCCGATCCGCAGCTGCTCCCGGAGCAGACGCCGGTTCTCCTCGGAGAACCGGCGTTCCTCCCGGGTTTCCTGCACGAAGGCCCGCACGACGCGGGCACCCGCGATCACGTCCCGCACCCGGGTGGCGAGCTCGGCCACCCGCTGCTGTGCGAGAGCGGAGGTTTGCTGGATCTGGGCCCCGAAGTGCCGGGCCAGCAGCGCGGTCCCCGGGAGGATGGCGAAGGTGGCGGAAGCCAGCCGCCAGTCCAGCACGAACAGCATGACCACCGTACCCAGCAGCTGGACCCCTGTGGCGACGAAGTCCACCAGCCCGATCAAAAGGTGGGTGTGCACCAGCTGGGTGTCCTGCAGCGCCCGGGACATCACCTCCGCGCTGTGCCACCCGCCCAGGCGGTCGACCGGCCACCGGAGGACCCTGGAGAAGAGGAGGTCGCGGAGGTCCGCGGTGGCGCGGTGGGCGAACGTGAAGTTCAGGTGGATCTGCCCGTACAGGAACACGGACCGGAGGACGAAGACCCCGAGCCCCAGCAAAGCGAGCTGCTGCAGGAGCGTTAGGTCCCCAGTGACCGTGATCCGGTCCACGAGGTCCCGGAACAGCAGGGGCACGCTGAGCCCCGCCGCGGTGGCCGCGAGGACACATGCCACCGCGGCGACCAGGAGCGCCTGGTGTGGCCGGACGATCTCCCGCAGCAGCCCCGGCAGCCTCACGACGCCAGCTCCAGCACCGTGCGGGCGAGCCGCTCCGAGGCGCCCCGCGGCCGGTGGAAGTGGCGTTGCAGACGCTCCCGCACCCGCCGCAGGTGCGCTCGGTCCTCCAGCAGCCGCACCACCCGCGACGCCACTGCAGGAGGCGGCGCCTTCCCCACCTCCTCGTCCACCACGGGCTCGCCCACTGCGGCGTTCACCGGGCTCACGTAGCGCAGCCGGCGCAGCCCGCGCCGGACGGCCCACCCCTTCAGAGCCCTGCCGGCCCCCGGAACCCTTGCCAGCCACTCCACCAGCCCTTCCAGCGGCACCCGCGAAGGGTCGTACAGGGGCAGCCAGACCAGCATGGGTACACCGAGCAGGCCCAGCTCCACGTTGGACGTCCCCGGCAGCGTCAGTGCCAGCGCCGTCCGGGCCAGGACAGCGCGCCGCTGCTCCGCCGTCCACGCCACAAACACGTGCTGTCCCCGGGCCGCGGCGTGCACGACCTCCTCGCTCAAGAACGGCGAGGGGACCAGGGCCAGCTCGACTTCCGGTAGCCGGGCGCGGACCAGCCTTCCCACTTCCAGCATGAGGGGAGCCAGGTCGCGGAAGATACCGGGGCGTGAGCCCGGCAGCAACAGCAGCACCCTCTGCTCGGGTTCTGGGGCGGGCTGCACGGGGTCCACCGCGTCTGCCCGCAGGTCCCCTACGGTCTGCACCTTGTCTGCCGGCACGCCCCGGCGGACTAGCTCCTCCGCCAGGCCGTCCGTGTGGGTGGCGATGCGCGCGAACGCCCGGTGGCGCGGGGCGACCAGGTCACGCTCGACGTAGGCCACCGCGGGGCAGCCCGCGCGTCGGCTCAGGCGGGCCGTGTACCACAGGTCGCCTCCCACGTGCACCACGCACCGGCTGGTCGGCCGCGGCCCGCTGAGGACCAGGCGGACCACCTCCGCGGGTCCGTAGACCCGGTCGAACAGCCCTGAACTCTCGGCCACCTGGCGCTCCCTGCCGGTGGCGTACTGGCACGGCGGCAGGGCCAGGTGCAGGGACGCCCGACGGTCCAGGCGCCGGAGGGCGCGGGCCAAGGGGAACGCCCAGCCAGTGAGCTCGCCTGGGCCGTTGGAGACCAGCAACACGTCCACGGGGCCATTATAGGCCGCTTTCCGCGCAGGACGCGGTGCCCGCGGCGGCGAATATCCTGGGACCCGTGCGCCGCCTTGTCCTTCTCCTCCCGGTGCTCCTCGTCACCCTGGGTCCTGCCCGCGGGTTACGGGCTCAGCCGGCGCCGCTGGTGGTGGAGGCGGACCGCGTCACCTACGACACCGTGGCCCGCACGGTGGAAGCCCAGGGCCGCGTGCGGTTGACCTACCAAGACGTTCGCGCCTCCGCGGACTACCTGTTCGCGGACCTCGGCCGGCGGGAGGTGCTCCTGCGCGGCGACGTGCGTCTGGTCCGCGGCCAGCAGCGGCTTGCAGCTCGCGAGGTGCGCTACCGGCTGGACACCGAGGAGGGGCTCGCCACGGACGTGCGGGTCCTGGCGGAAGGAGCTTACCTTCAGGCCCGCCAGGCGCAGGTGGGCCCGGGCCGGGCCCTGGCCGCCGACGGCCTGGCGACCTTCTGCGACCCCGCGTCCCCGCTGTTCTACATCACCGCCCGGCGCGTCACGGTGTTCTGGGCCGACCGACTGGTGGCGGAAGACGCTACCCTGTGGGTCGGCCGCACACCCGTGCTGACCTTACCCAGGTACGAGGTGCGCATCGACCCCGAGCGCGCCCGCCGGGACTTCCCGTCCCCGCAGCTCGGCTACGACGCGCTGTCCGGCTACTGGATCGCCCTGCGGTACCCGTACCGCCTGGGGGACGTGGAGGCGGAGGCGTACGCCCGCTACAACACGGCCCTGGGCTTCGAGTTCCGCAGCACGCTGCGTGCGGTCGTGGGCGCAGGCAGAGTGGAGTTCACGGCAGGTACCGTCCGCGACTCGGAGAACCGGCCTGTGGAGACGTTCGAACTGCGGTACACGCCGCCCGTGTGGACGGTGGGTGCCGGCGTGACTGTTTCCGGAACGCTGCTGGCCGGGCAGTACCGGGAGCGGGCGACGGCTGCGGAAAGCCCGAAGGCTGAGTTGTCCTTGGGCCTGGGGCTGCCGCGCCTGCAGCTCGGGGGCCCTTGGTCTGCCGCCCCCTTCGCGTCCTTCCGGTACAGCGTGTACCGCGACCGAGCGCTGTTCGTGCCCACCCTCGGGGCCTCAGTAGACCTGCGGCTGGACGCACGCTCGTCCGCCTACCTCTCGTACGCTTGGACCGAGGCCTACGGCTCGACCCCGTTCCTGTTCGACGCGCCGACCCGTCAGTCCGCGCTCACCCTCGGCCACCGGTGGGCCGGGGAAGGTCTCAGCTGGGACGTAGCAGTGCAGTACGACGCACTGCCGCAGCACCTCCGGGTCCTGGCCACCGTGCACGCGTCTTCCGGAGAGGGCTGGCGGTTCCGGACCTTCGCCAAGTACAACGTGACGCTCTCGTCCTTCGAGGAGCTGGAAGTCAGCGCGGGCCGGCTGTGCGACTGCCTGGACGTCTCCCTGACCTACCGCGTGCCGCAGCAGCAGTTCTGGATCACCCTCAACGTGGTGCCGTCCCCGCGGGTGCAGGGAGCCGTACCGGAGCCGCTGCGCTGAGCGCCGCCGGACGGCCGTGGACTACAATGGTACGGCGGGTGCAGGAGGTGGAGATGGTACCGGCTGGCATCTTCCGCGAGTACGACATCCGGGGCGTGTTCGGGGAGGAGCTGACGCCGGAGGGGGCCGCGCGGGTGGCCCGGGCGTTCGCGGCGTACCTGCGGGAGCGGACGTCCGCGGAGGGCCCGCTGCCGGTAGTGGTAGGCCACGACAACCGCGCCTCCTCGCCAGCCCTGCACCGCGCGGTGGTAGACGCCCTGGCCGACTCCGGTTGCGAGGTCACGGACGTGGGCCTGGTGACTACCCCCGTGTTCTACTTCGCCCGGGTGCACCTGGGGATCGACGGCGGGGTGATGGTCACCGCCAGCCACAACCCGCCCGAGTACAACGGGTTCAAGCTGGCCTACGGCTTCGGGACCCTCTACGGGGAACAGATCCAGGAAGTCCGCCGTTTGGCGGAGGAGGGAGCGTCCGTCCGAGGGCCCGGGAGCGTGCGCCAGGTGGACGTCAAACCCGCGTACCGCGCCGCCATCCGGGAGCGGGTGAGGCTGGGCCCGCGGCGGCTGCGGGCGGTGGTGGACTGCGGCAACGGGACCGCCAGCGTCATCGCACCTCAGGTCCTGCGCGACCTCGGGGTGCAGGTGGTGGAGCTGTACTGTGAGAGCGACCCGACCTTCCCGCACCACCACCCGGACCCCGTGGACCCCAAAAACCTCCAGGACCTCATCCGCAGGGTGCTGGAGGAAGGAGCGGACGTGGGGCTGGGCTTTGACGGCGACGGCGACCGCATCGGCGTGGTGGACGACCGCGGCCGCATCGTCTGGGGCGACGAGCTGATGATCCTGTTCTGGCGGGAGATCCTCCCGAAGTACCCCGGGGCGGAGGCCATCGTGGAGGTGAAGTGCTCGCAGGCCCTGGTGGACGAGATCCGCCGGTTGGGCGGCCGGCCGTTCTTCTACAAGACCGGACACTCCCTCATCAAGGCGAAGATGAAGGAGATCGGTGCGGTGTTCACCGGCGAGATGTCCGGCCACATGTTCTTCGCGGACGAGTACTACGGGTTCGACGACGCGGTCTACGCCGCCGCGCGTCTAGTGCGCATCCTGTCCAACACGGACCGGCCCCTGTCAGAGCTGCTGGCCGACGTCCCCCGCTACCACGCCACGCCCGAGGTCCGGGTCCCCTGCCCGGACGACCGCAAGTTCGCGGTGGTGGCAGAGCTGGTGCGGCAGTTCAAGGAGCGCTACGAGGTGGTAGACGTGGACGGCGCCCGGGTGCTGTTCGGCGACGGCTGGGGCCTGGTGCGGGCCAGCAACACCCAGCCGGTGCTGGTGGTGCGCGCGGAGGGAACGACCCCGGAGGCCCTACGCCGGATCCAGCGGACGCTGGAAGAGGCCCTGGCCCGGTTCCCCGAAGTGGGACCCGTGGACTGGGGCGTGACCGCGGAGGTAGCGGGGTGAACCCCTTCGTGGAACGGCTGCGCCGCGGGGTGCTGGTGGCGGACGGCGCCATGGGTACCATGCTGTACGCCCGCGGGGTGCCCTTCGACCAGTCCTTCGAGCTGGTGAACGTCACGGACCGCGACCTGGTAGTAGGCGTCCACGTGGAGTACATCCGGGCGGGCGCGGAGCTCATCGAGACCAACACCTTCGGCGGGAACCGGTTCAAGCTGGCCGCTAAGGGGCTGGCGGACCGCGTGCGGGAGCTCAACCGTGCGGGGGCTAAGCTGGCCAAGGAGGCGCGGGACGTGGCCGGCGTCCCCGTGTTCGTGGCGGGTTCCGTGGGACCGCTCGGTAGGCCCCTCAAGCCCTTCGGCATCGTGAGCCCGGAGGAGGCGTACGAGGCGTTCCGGGAGCAGGTGGAAGCCCTCGTGGAAGGCGGCGTCGACCTGGTGCTCCTGGAGACCTTCTCGGACCTGGACGAGCTGTGCGTCGCGGTCCGGGCGGCCCGGGACGTAACCGACCTGCCCGTGGTGGCGCAGATGACGTTCGACGAGGACGGCCGGACCCTCCGGGGCCACACGCCCGCGGAGGTGGTACGGGCCCTGGAGCCCCTGGGCGTGGCCGCGGTGGGCGCGAACTGCAGCGTGGGGCCGCTCCCCATGGTGGACGTGGTGGCGGCCATGGTCCAGATCGCTTCCCTCCCCGTCACGGCCATGCCCAACGCGGGCTACCCGGCCCGCGTGGAGGGCCGCTACGTGTACTCCACCCCGCCCCGGTACTTTGCAGAGCACGCCCGGCGGATGGCGGAACTCGGTGCCCGCGTGGTGGGGGGCTGTTGCGGCACCACCCCCGAGCACATCGCCGCCGTGGCAGAGGCGGTGCGACACCTGCGGCCGTCCGCCGAGCCGAAGGTGGTGGTGCAGCTTCCGAGGCGGCCGGAGCCGTCCGCGCCCGCGGAGGGCCAGACGGAGCTGGCCCGCAAGCTGGGCCGCCAGTTCGTCATCAGCGTGGAAGTCGACCCGCCCAAGGGCACGGACCCCACCAAGGACCTGCTGGGAGCGCAGCTCGTGAAGGAGCGGGGGGCCGACGCGGTGAACGTGGGCGACAGCCCGCTGGGCCGGGTCCGGATGAGTGCCGCGGCCCTGTGCGTGTTGGTCCAGCAGCACGTGGGGATCGAGACCATCATCCACTTCACCACCCGGGACCGGAACCTCATGGCCCTGCAGGCGGACCTGATCGGGCTGCACGCCCTGGGGGTGCGGAACGTGCTGGCCCTGACCGGGGACCCGCCGCGGGCCGGCGACTACCCCTCCACCACCGCGGTCTACGACACGGACTCCGTGGGCCTCGTCCGCATCCTCAAGCGGCTGAACGAGGGCGTGGACCTGGCGGGCAAGCCCGTCGGGCGGCCCACGTCCTTCTGCGTGGGCGTGGCCTTCGACATGCACCCGGAGACCCTCGACCGCGAGATGCGCCGGCTGGACCAGAAGGTGGAAGCGGGCGCGGACTTCGTCATGACGCAGCCGATTTTCGAACCGGAGACCCTGGACCACTACTTGACGAGGGTCGGCTCGCCGCCGCTGCCCATGCTGGTGGGCGTGCTGCCGCTGCAGTCCGCGCGGCACGCGGAGTTTTTGCACCACGAGGTGCCCGGGATCCACATCCCGGACTGGGTGCGGGAGCGCATGGCCCGGGCCGGCAACCGGGGCCGGGAGGAGGGGCTGCGGCTGGCGGCGGAGCTGCTGGACAGCATCGCGGACCGGGTGGACGGGGTGTACCTGATGCCGTCCTTTGGCCGCTACGAGGTGGTGGCGGAGCTGCTCTCGCGGCTTCGGGCCCACCCCGCCCTGGCCCGCCGGGCCCGCGGCCAGGGGTAGGGGGCTTCCCGGTGTCGGTGAGGGAGAAGTACCGGGGCCGCCCGCCACTTCCCCCGGACTGGCGGGAGCGGCTGGAAGGTCTTGCAGACGTGGGCGCCAGCCACGGCGTTGACCTGCTGTACGTGTTCGGCTCTGCAGGCCGCCCGGGCTCCGGGACGCCTGAGGATGTGGACCTCGCCTACCTGCCGGGACCTGCCTTCCGGTTCGAAGCGTTCTACGCGGACATCTCGCGCCTGTTGCGGACAGACCGTGTGGACCTGGTGGACCTCTCGCAGGCGTCCCCGTTTGTGGCCTTCGAAGCCGTCCGGACCGGCAGGCTGCTGTACCGCAGGAGTGTGGACGTCGAGAACACGTTCGAGCTGTCGGTGCTGGCCCGGTACCGGGACGCGGTGGTGCGCCTGCGACACCTGGAAAGAAAGCGCCGGGAGCTGGCCGGTGGTCGTGCGTAGGGAGTCCGTCCTGGCCTCCCTGGCCGAGCTCGACGTGGTGGCCGACGAGCTCCGGCGGTACGCTGCTGTCACGGCCGGACAGCTGCGGGCCGACCTGAGCCTCCGTTGGACGGTCGAGCGGGGGTTGCTGGCCGGCCTGAGCGTGGTGTTCAACGTCGCTGACCACCTGCTCGTGGGGGCCTTTGGAATTCACGCGGAAAGCTACGAAGACAGCCTAGACCAGCTGGCGCGCCACGGGGTGATCTCTGCGGATCTCCGGGAGGGCTTTCGGGGCAGCGCAGGATTCCGGAACGTCCTGGTGCGCGAGTACACACGTGTCGACCCGGACCGGGTAGTGGACATGGTCCGCAGGGCACCCGACCTGTTCAAGGTCTTTGCCCGCGAGGTTCGTGAGTGGCTGGATCGGTCGGGGGGCCGGTAGCAGCCCGCTGCACAACGTCCTGGCCCTGACCGGGCACCCGCGGCGGGCGGGCGACTGACGAGGGTCGGCTCACCGCCGCTGCCCATGCTGGTGGGCGTGCTGCCGCTGCAGTCCGCGCGGCACGCGGAGTTTTTGCACCACGAGGTGCCCGGGATCCACATCCCGGACTGGGTGCGGGAGCGCATGGCCCGGGCCGGCA
>JAVKKH010000001.1:331860-401665 GCA_031296405.1 Candidatus Tepidifontimicrobium thermophilum | reverse complement strand
AGGGGGCCCGCTCATACCGAGCCGCCCCAATCAGCTCCCCTACCTCCGCCTCCATGAGTTGCTGCGCCAGCCAGCGTAGCCCTTCCCGCAAGGTGTCCCCCTCCGGCTGCCCTTGGTACTGGCGCAGCAGTTCCAGTAGTGCCATCCTGAAATCGGCGGTCACTGGCGGTCCAACCTCCCTTCGTCTGGGTTTTCCCACAACCCGAAGGGAAGCTGCCGGTGGCCGCTCCTGTCAACAGCCCCACCGCCTTCTCCAGCAACCACCAGCGGGTTCAAACACCGAGCAGGGAAGTGCGGATGAAGGCGTAGCCCTCCATGAGGCGGCGGGCGGTACGGGAGTAGCTGGCGCGTTCCACCCTCCAGGCCCCGGGCTCGCCGGAAACCCTGACCCGCACGGGGAAGGTCCCGCTGGGGTGGCCCAGCACCACCTCCTCGTCCGCCCGCCGCCGCGACACCTCGTGGGCCACGGTTCCCGGGATGCGGGCGGCCACCGCGGTGGCCGCAGCCGCGGTGGCCGCGTACGCCTTGTGCAGGGCCAGGGGACGGCCGCCCAGAAGCCGGACCAGGAGGTCTACTTCCCCCTCCCGGACCGTCTCCCCCTGTAGGGTGCGGTACCCGGCCGGAGGGGCCACCGCCACGGGGATGGGGACCAGCCCGTCCAGGGGAAGCCCCAGGCGCTCTGCCACCCGGCGCTTGATGGCGTCCGCGGCCCGCAGGTGGTCCCGTGTCACCTCCCCCGGACCTTCGGTGCCCCGCCAGCCCAGCACCTCGGCCGGGAAGAAGGCGCAGGCGTTGGCCACGTCCACCACGCTCACGGGTACGTTCCGGTCCAGCTCCGGCACGAACACTTGATCCTGTTCGTGGCCCGTGGGCAGCAGGCGGTCGGTGGTGGCCCCGACGCTCTGGGCGTAGTCCAGCACCACCTCCGCACCGGTACCGGGCACGCCGTCAATGCGGCAACTCCCCTCCACCCGCGGGGAACCTTCCTTCACCGGTACTTCCGCCACCAGGACCCTCCGGGTGTTCCAGTTGTACATGCGCACCCGGGTGGTAGGCTCCTGCGCCCGCACGAACCCTTCCTGAACGGCGTACACGCCCACCGCGGCGGACAGGTTGCCGCAGTTGATGTCGTAGTCCACCACGGGCTCGGTGATGCTCACCTGCCCGAACAGGTAGTCCACGTCCGCGTCCGGACGCGACGGGGGCCCCACGACCATCACCTTGCTGGTGAGGATGTCCGCCCCGCCCAGGCCGTCGATCTGACGGGGGTCAGGGCTGCCGAACAGGGCTAGGATCACCCGGTCCCTCAGGGCAGGATCCGCGGGGAGGTCGTTGAACCGCAGGAACAGCCCCTTGCTGGTGCCGCCGCGCATGATGACGCACCGGATCGGGAGCTGCTCCACGTTCCCTCCTTATCGGGTGGCGATCAGCACCGTGCAGGCCGCGCCCTCAACTCCCGCGGCCTTGCCGCCGCGGCAGTGGGCCAAACCCACGCGGGCGCCCTCGATCTGCCGCGGGCCTGCCTCGCCCCGCAGCTGCCGCACCAGCTCCACCACCTGCGCCACCCCCGTAGCGCCCAGAGGGTGGCCCTTACCCAGAAGGCCGCCGCTGGGGTTGATGGGGAGACGGCCGCCGATGTCCGCCTCTCCGCGGGCCGCCCGCTTCGGGTACTCGCCCACCGGGTACAGGCCCAGACCTTCCACCCGCAGCACCTCCGCGATGGAGAAGCAGTCGTGGACTTCCGCGAAGTCCACGTCCTCCGGACCGACACCCGCGCGTTCGTAGGCGTCCTGGGCGGTGGCGCGGGTGAGGGGCTCGAAGGCCATGGACGGCAGCCCCACCTCCACGGTGCCCGTGCGCAGGCTCGCGGCAGCCAGCCGCACCGCGCGGCTGCGGCCCAGCTCGCCCACGACGCGCTCGCTGGCCAAAATTACCGCCGCCGCGCCGTCGCTCACCGGGCAGCAGTCCAGCAAGCGCAGGGGGTCCGCGATGGGGCGGGAGTTCAGCACGTCCTCCACGGTCACCGGGTTCTGGAACTGCGCGTAGGGGTTCAGGCTGGCGTTGCGCTTGTTCTTCACGGACACGTAGGCCAGCTCCTCCCGCGTGGTCCCGAACTCCGTCATGTGCCGCACCGCCCGCATGGCGTACACCGCGGGCATGGTGAGGCCCAGGGCGCCCTCCAGGTCCTCCTCACCGGGCGTCAGCGCGCCCCGGAACCGCGTGGTGAGGTGCTCCACCCCGAACGCCAGCACCACGTCGTACTCCCCGGCCCGGATGGCCAGGTACCCTTCCCGGATCGCGGTGGCGCCGCTGCTGCACGCGTTCTCCACGTTGGCAAGCGGGATCCCCGCGAGCCCCGTACGCGCCAGGACCTTCTGCCCCAGCACCATCCCGCCGTACACGTGCCCGCAGTAAGCCGCCTGGATCCGCCTCCGGTCCACCCCCGCGTCCCGGATGGCTTCGTTGACCGCCTCCACCGCGAGGTCCACCGCGTCCCGGTCAGGGTGCTTGCCGAACTTCGTCATGCCGGCTCCCACCACGTACACGTCCATGGCGATCCCTCCCTCACGCCTCCTCCGCCGGCTGGAAACGCCACCCCACCACGGGCCGGCCCTGTGGGTCTTTTGCGACCTCCTCGAACACCACCTCCACGGGCATGCCGACCCGCACGGCTTCCGGCTCACACCCCACCAGCTGGCCCAGGACCCGCACCCCCTCGGGGAAGTCCACGTACACCAGGACGTACGGCGTCCGGAACTCTGGGGTGGACTGCCGCACCACGGTGTACGTGTACACGGCCCCACGCCCGCTGAGGTCCACCCGGTCCAAGTCCTCGCCCTGGCACCGCGCGCACACCTCCGGAGCCGGGAAGTACACCGCACCACAGCCGCGGCAGCGGCCACCCACCAGCACCCCCCGACCGCCCTCGAACCGTAGCAGCCCGGGTCGGAAGGGGACGTACGACTCGGAGACCACTTCCGTCTCAGACATCCCTGTCCTCCTAGCGCGCTCCCACGACAGCCCTCTCCACGAACCGCGCCTCCACCAGCTGGTCGTAACCGGCGCGGAAGTCCCCCTTCACGAGCCCGTCCTCCCGCAGGGAGCGCACCACCGCCGCCACCGCCTCGGGCAGCACGCGGCCGTCCGCAGACAGGCCGCTCAGGTTGGCCCGCAGGATGTCCGGCGTCCAGCCCAGCTCCCGGGGCAGAGCGGCCGCCACCCGGTCCAGCTGGGTGCGGTGGGCCCGCAGCCAGCGCAGAGTGCGGACGAACACCCGCACCAGCTCCTGGACCAGCTGGGGGTCATGCCGGACCACCTCGGCCCGGGTCAGCAGGCCGCTGCTGATGTACGGCGCCCCGTACAGCCGCACGGTGCCCTCCACGGTCCGCACGTCGTACAGCAGCCGGGCCGCCCCCTCCGAGACCAGTTGGGTGATCACGGGATCCAGGTACACCAGGGCGTCGATGGTTTTCCGCCTCCACGCGGCCACCGCGGTGGCCGGCCCCCCCACCGCCACGTATTGGACCGCGTCGGGGTCCACCCGGAAGTACCGGAGAATGTGACGGGCCTGCATGTGGGTGGCCGAGCCGAAGCTGGTGATCCCGATCTTCCGGCCCGCCAGCTGTGCGGGAGTCTGCACGGGCAGGTCCGGCTGCACCACCAGGGCCATGGCCTGCGCGTTGAAGAACGTCAGGAGGAACTTCAGGTCCTTCCCCTGCTCGTGCGCCTTCACCACGTGGGTCAAAGTGACGGTGGCGAAGTCCGCGTCGCCCGTGATCAGCGCGATGGCGGCTTCCGTGCCGCCCCGGAAGTCCACGAACTGCACCCGGACCCCGCTCCGCTGCTCCAGGTCCCGGAAATACCCCAGCCCCTGGGCCGCGTACACGGGAAGGTAGCCGATCACCGCGGGGGGTCCGATGGCCACGGTGACCGTGCGGCCCACCGGCCCTGCCCCGCCCACGGAGGCCACTGCCACGCAGAGTGCAACCGCCGCCAGCACGCTCGCCGCCCGCATCTCCCGCACCTCCCCCGTTAGGCGCTGGACAGGCTCCGGCCCCCGCACACGTACAGGAGCTGCCCGGTGATGTAGCTGGCCTCCTCGGACGCGAAGAACAGCACCGCGTGCGCCACGTCCGCGGGGGTGCCCACCCGTCCTACCGGCACCGTCTGCACCAGCCGCTGCTGCACGTCCTCCTTCAGGCTCTGGAACAGAGGGGTGTCGATGAGGGCCGGGGCGATGCAGTTGACGGTGATGCCGAACTTGGCCAGCTCCAGGGCCAGGGTGCGGGTGAGGCTCACCACCCCTCCCTTGCTCGCCGCGTAGTTGGCCTGTCCGGGACCGCCCAGCCACGCCCGGGAGGAGATGTTGACGATACGGCCGTACTTGCGCTCCATCATGTGGGGGACCACGGCCCGGCAGCACAGGAACTGGCTCTTCAGGTTCACCCGCAGGACCTCGTCCCAGTCCTCCTCGCTCATCTTCACCAGCCACCGGTCCCGCGCGATGCCCGCGTTGTTCACCAGGATGTCTACCTGACCGAAGGCCTCCAGGGCCCGGGAGACCAGCTGCTCGGCCCCCTCCTGCCGGCTCACGTCCGCGACCACCGCGGTGGCGTGGCCGCCTGCCTCGCGGATGCGGGCGGCTACCTGCTCCGCCCGCTCGGCCACCACGTCGTTCACCACCACCCGGGCGCCCTCCGCAGCCAGCTTCTCCACCACCCCAGCGCCGATGCCCTGTCCTGACCCCGTGACGATGGCCACCCGGTCCCGCACGCCCATGCCGCTCCCTCCTTCCGGCCGCCAACCCTAGCGGCCCACGAAGTTCGGCTCCCGCTTTTCCAGGAACGCCTGGATGCCCTCCCTCCGGTCCTCGCTGTGCCGCAGCAGGGCGTGGCACCGGGCCTCGAAGTTCAGTCCCGACTCCAGGTCCACGTCCTGGCTCAGGTTCACCGCCCACTTGGCGTACCGCAACGACAGCGGCGCCTTGCGGGCGATCTCCCCGCACAGCTTCTTCGCCTCGTCCAGGTAGCCGTCCACGGGGGCCACGCGGTTCACCAGCCCGATCCGGTACGCCTCCTGGGCGTCGATGCGGCGGCCCGTGAAGATCAGGTCCTTCGCCCACGCGGGGCCCACCAGGCGGGTCAGTCGCTGCGTGCCGCCCGCACCGGGCATGCTGCCCACGTTGGCCTCCGGCAGCCCGAACTGCGCCTTGTCCGAGGCCACCCGCAGGTCACAGCTCAGCGCCAGCTCCAGGCCTCCACCCAAGCAGTAACCGTGGACGGCGGCCACCACGGGGCGGTCCAGGGTCTCCAGCCGGCGCAGGAGCCTCCGGATCTGCCTGCCCATGGGATCCTCGACGACCCCTGCCTCGTACTCCTGCGCCCGCGCCCGCAGGTCCGCGCCCACGCAGAACGCCCGGTCTCCCGCAGCGGTCAGCAACACGACCCGCACGTCGGGGTCGGCTTCCACCTCGTCGAGGTAGGCGTTCATCCGCTCCAGCATCTCCACGGTCAGCGCGTTCAGCGCCTCCGGCCGGTTCAGGGTGAGGACCCCGGTACGTTCTTCCCGCTGGTACAGCACCACGTCTGCCATCGCTCACACCTCCACGGGTTGGGTCCAGGCCCGTACCGCCCCGCAGCGCAGCAGCTCCGCCACCTCCTCGTCCGTGTACCCGGCCTCCCGGAGGACCTCGCGGGTGTGCTCTCCAGGCAGCGGCGCCGGCCGGCTCAGGCGGCCGGGCGTGTGGCTGAGCCGGATGGGGATCCCGGCCACCCGCGCGCTGCCGGCCTGCGGGTGAGCGATCTCCACCACCATCTGGCGCTCAGCTACGTGCGGGGAGTCCGCCAGCTCCGGATAGGTCAGCAGCGGCGCGCACAGGATGTCCGCGGCCTGCAGGGCCTCCACCCACTGCGCGGTGGTGCGGGTCCGGAACAGGGGCTCCAGAGCCCCGCGCAGCGCCGGCCGGTTGCGGACCCGAAGGTCGTTGGTGGCAAACCGCGGGTCGCTGGCGAGATCGGGGCAGCCCAGGACGCGGCACAGCCTCTCCCAACGCTCAGGGCTGTAGGCGGCCACCATCACCCAGCCGTCCCGGGTGGGGAAGGCTTCGTTGGGTGCCGCGTAGGGAGCCGCACTCCCGCTGCGCGGGGGCGGGGTGCCCGAGCAGAAGTACATGGCCAGGGGCACGGTCTGGAAGGCCAGCAGGGCGTCCAGGAGGCTCAGGTCCACGACCTGGCCGGTTCCCGTGCGCTGGCGCCCCACCAGGGCCAGCAGGATCCCGGTGGCGGCCAGGAACCCGCCCACCATGTCGGCAGCGGGTACGCCCACCTTCACGGGCGGCCCGTCCTCGGTGCCTGTGACGCTCATGAGCCCGCTCATGGCCTGCACCACCCCGTCCACCCCCGGCCGGTCCCTCCACGGACCGTGCTGGCCGAAGGCGGAGATGCTGCAGTACACCAGCCTGGGGTTGCGCTGCAGCAGGGTGGGTGCGCCCAGGCCCAGACGCTCGGCCACCCCGGGCCGGAAGCTCTCCACGAACACGTCCGCCCGGTCCACCAGCCGCAACACCGCCTCGCGGCCTGCTGGGTGCTTCAGGTCCACCACCACGCTCCGCTTGTTGCGGTTCATGCCCACGTAGGCGGCCGCGTTCTTCCGGCCGTCCGGCAGCAGGTAGAAGGGAGGGCCCAACTGCCGTCCCCAGTCGCCCTCCGGGGGCTCCACCTTCACCACGTCCGCGCCGAAGTCGCCCAGCAGTTGGGTGCACACGGGGCCCGCGGCGCCCTGGCTCAGGTCCACCACCCTCAGGCCCTCAAGGGGCAGGGCCATCGCGCTGCGCCTCCCCCGCCTGCCCCGGCGGCCACGGCAACGGGTACCCGCGGCTCAGAGCCCGGACCGCGAACTCTCCGAAGTGGGTGGCGATCTCCTGCGCCGTGTAGGGGCCGTCGCGGCGGTACCACCTGGCCACCCAGTTGCACATCCCCAGGATGGCCCAGCCCGCCAGGCGTACGTCCGTGAGCCGGAACTCGCCCGCCTGGATCCCCTCCTGCACGATCTCGCGGAAGAAACGCTCGTAGCGGTCCCGCTGCTGCACGTAGGCCCGCATGCGGTCCGGGGCCAGGTTCTTCCCCTCCTCGATGAAGCACACCACGTTGTCCAGGTCCTCGATGAGGTGCACGATGTGGTTCTCCACCGCCAGCCGCAGCCGCTCCGAGGGGGACAGGCTGCTGCGGGCGATCCGCTCCAGCCGCCGGATGGCTCGGTCCACGGTGTGCTGGAGGATCTCCAGCAACAGGTCCTGCTTGCCGCGGATGTGGTGGTACAGGCTGCTCTTCGTGAGCCCCACCACCTCCGCGATGTCCCGCATGCTGGTGCCCTTGTAGCCCTTGGTGCGGAACAGGTGCGCCGCCACCCGCAGGATGTGCTCCCGCCGCCGCTCCCCATCGAGGGGCGCCAGCTCCGGAGCGACCGCTTTGCCCGCCCTGCGTGCGCGGGCACCCTGTGCCGTCTTCACCCGGCCGCCTCCTCCCGAGCCAGAAGTTCCCGGCCCAGGCGCAGTCCCACTTCCAGCGCTTTCAGGTTCTGCGCCACCCCGTCCCGCCGGAACCGGTCCCGTACCGCCTGGCCCAGTGCCTCCGCGGTCACCAGGCCGGTCACCGCGGCCAGCACCCCAAGGCAGGCCACATTGCCCGGTGCCTCCGTGCCCAAGACCTCCCGCACCGACCGGTACACGGGCAGCCGCCACGCGCGATAGGGACCGGGGGGCACCTCGCGGACGCGGCTGGTGTCCGCGATCACCACGCCGCCGGGGCGCACGGAAGCCGCGTGGCGCTGTGCGGCCTCCTGGGTCAGGGCCAGCAGCACGTCCACCTCCTGGCTTACAGGGTAGTCCAGGGGCCCGTCCGCGATCACCACATCCCCCCGGGCGGCCCCGCCCCTGGCCTCCGGTCCGAAGGCGTGGAAGCACGCCGCCCACTTGCCCTGCCGCAAGGCGGCCTCCGCCAGCAGCACGCTGCCCAGGACCACGCCTTGGCCGCCCGAGCCCGCAAGCCGCACCACGCTCCGGTTCACGGGTTGCCCCCCTGCTTCACCTGGCTCCAGCACACGCGGGTGAACTCCGGCCGCTCGGACCTGTGCAGGATCCCGAACCTCAGGCCCTCCACGCGCCCGGCAGGCGCCGTCCCGTCCGGCGTCACGAACCGCTTCGCCTGCAGCATCTGCCCTACTTCCCCGAAGCGCGCCTTCTGGCTCCACAACAGCTCCGGGCCCTCGCCCAGCCGGTTGTAGCGTCCGAAGTACACCGGACAGTCGGTGAGGACCTCCACGTAGCTGAAGCCGCGGTGCTGCAACGCTTCCGTCAGGATGGACTGGAGACCCAAGGGGTCGTACGCCATGCTCCGGGCCACGAAGGTGCCCCCCGCTCCCTGCACCAGCGCACAGCCGTCGAAGGCAGGCTCCGGGTGGCCGTAGGGTGCGGTGGAGGCCAGCCAGCCCGGCTGGGTGGTGGGCGCCACCTGTCCGCCCGTCATCCCGTACACCGCGTTGTTGAACAGGATACAGGTGAGGTCCACGTTCCGACGGGCCGCGTGGATCAGGTGGTTCCCCCCGATACTCAGGCCGTCTCCGTCGCCGGTGAGGACGATCACCACCAGCTCCGGCCTGGCGAGCTTGAGCCCGGTGGCGAAGGCCAGGGCCCGGCCGTGGGTGGTGTGGAGGGTGCAGGCGTCCACGTAGCCCGCCAGCCGGCTGCTGCAGCCGATCCCCGCCACCACCGCGAGCCGGTCCTGGGGGATGCCGAGGGTGTGCACGGCCCGCAGCAGCGCACCCAGGACGATCCCGTGCCCGCAGCCCGGGCACAGGATGTGGGGCATGCGGGCTTCCCGCAGGTAGCCGCGGACGTCGGGGATCATGGGATCTTCCTCCCGGCCGCCGCGGAGGGCACGGGACCAGTTACCTCCAGCACCCGCTCCAGGATCGCCTGGGGGCTGAGGGGCGTGCCGTCCACCTGGTTCACAGTCGCCACCTCTGCCCACCGGCCCACCAGCCGCTCCACCTCCCGGGCCCACTGGCCGAAGTTCATCTCCGCCACCACGAACATTCCCACGCGCCCCGACAGTTCCCGGAGGGCTGTGGCCGGAGAGGGCCACAGCACCCGGGGACGGAACAGACCCGCGCGCACCCCCAGCTCCCGGGCCTGCCGCACCGCGGCGCGGGCCGCCCGAGCGGTGATCCCGTACGCCACCACGACGACCTCCGCGTCCCCGGTGGCCACCAACTCGGGGTGGAGCTGGCCCGCGGGGATCTCGGGGAGCTTCCCGTTGAGCCGGCGCAGCATCTCTCCCACCTCGTCCGGGTCCTGGGTGGGAAAGCCGGACTCGTCGTGAATCAGCCCGGTGACGTGGTAGCGGGGTCCCTCACCGAAACTCACCAGGGGCGGCGGGGTGCCCTCCCTGTACGCGTACGGAAGGTAGGTCCCCTGCACCGGAGGAGAAGGCCGGCGCCACTTGCCTGAGGCCACCAGCTCCGACAACTCCGGTAGGGTGGCGGGCTCCATCATGTGACCCACCACCTCGTCGTACAGGACCACCACAGGCGTGCGGAACCGGTCCGCCACTTCAAAGGCGGCGGCGGTGAGCTCGAACACCTCCTGCACCCCCGCCGGCGCCAGCACCACCATCGGGTAGTCGCCGTGGCTACCCCACCGCGCCTGCAGGACGTCGCCCTGCGCGGGAGCCGTGGGGAACCCGGTGCTGGGGCCCAGCCGCATCACGTCCACCACCACGCACGGGATTTCCGCCAGCGCCGCGTACCCGAGGTGCTCCTGCATCAGGGTGAAGCCCGGCCCGCTGGTGGCGGTCATGGACCGCAGCCCGCCCAAAGACGCCCCGATGCAGGCGGCGAGGCTCGCCATCTCGTCCTCCATCTGGACGAACACGCCACCCACCCGGGGCAACAGGCGCGCCATCTCCTCCGCCACCTCGGAGGACGGCGTGATGGGGTACCCGGCGTAGAACCGGCACCCGGCGCTGAGGGCGCCGTACGCGCAGGCGGTGTTGCCACGGACCAGACGCAACCTAGCCAACCGCCACCTCCTCCCGCACCACCACCGCGAAGTCTGGGCACAGGAGCTGGCAGAGCTGGCAGCCTGTGCACCGATCCGGGCTGGCCGCCCTGACCCGGTCGTCTGGCCCGAAGACCAGCACCTCCTCCGGGCAGACCCGCACGCAGATCCCGCAGCCGCGCCCTTTGCACCAGGAGGGGGTCACTTCGACCCGAAAGGCCCGCGCTGCCGCCCTGCGGGCCTCCGCGGGGAACACAGCGGCCTGCGGGAGCTGCCGGCCCGCGTGGAACGCCCGAAGGTTGGCCTCCACGACCTTCTGCGGCAGGACCTCCCGCAGGGCCCGCTCCCACTCCTCCGCTGCGAACTCCAGCTCCCGGCTGACCGCACCTAGCAGCACCACGTTGGCCATGCGCCCGTCTCCCAGCTCCGCCGCGCGGCGGCTCGCCTCGTACGGGCGCACGTCCCAGCCCGCCTGCCGCAGGCGCTCCACTTCCACCGCGGGGTAGGAGGCCTGCCAGGTGCGGTGATCCAGCTGGGCCGCAGGCGGCAGGATCCGCACGAGGTCTACCGCCAGGACCCCGCCCGGCCGCAGGTACGCGGCCCACCGCAGAGCCTCCGCCCACTCCAGGCTCAGGACCAGGTCCGCACGTCCCCGCTCCACCAGGGGGCTGTGCACCTGCTGGCCGTACCGGACGAAGCTGACCACCGCCCCGCCCCGCTGCGCCATCCCCTTGACCTCGCTCTTCTTCACGTCGTAGCCGCGGGCCAGGCAGGCCGCGGCCAGCACGTTGCTGGCCAGCAGGACCCCCTGGCCTCCCACTCCGACCACCAGGACGTTGCGGGTCTGCACCTTCAACTCCTCCTCCAGCCCGGGCCCACCCGCACGATGGCGTCCGCGGGGCACACCTGCGCGCACAGGGTGCACCCGGTACACGCGTCCGGCCGGATGGTCACTTTGGGCCGGCCCTCGTACGTCTCGTCCGTCCACACGATGGCCGGGCAGCCCAGGTCCATGCACAGCTGGCAGGCGGTGCACCGCTCCAGGACCACCCGGAACGGCTCGTCCCGCACCTTCACGGGGGCTTCCACGCACGGCCGGTTGGTGATGACCACGCTCACGCCCGGGTAACGGATGGCCTCCTCCAGGGCCACGAAGGTGGCACCCAGGTCGTAGGGATCCACCGCCCGTACGAACTCCACCCCCATGGCCCGGCACACGGCCGCCAGGTCCACCCGCGGTGCCGGCGCTCCGCGGACGCCGCTACCCGTGGCAGGATGCGGCTGGCCACCCGTCATGGCGGTGGTCCCGTTGTCCAGGATCACCACGGTGACGTGAGCCCGTTTGTACACCGCGTCCACCAGGGCCGGGAGCCCCGCGTGCAGGAAGGTGGAGTCCCCGATCACGGCCACCACGGGACCCGGGGCGGTGCCGGCTAGCGCGAGCCCGGTGGCCATCCCGATGCTGCTCCCCATGGCGAGGCAGGAGTCCATGGCCCGCAGGGGTTCCAGGGCTGCCAGGGTGTAACACCCGATGTCCCCGCACACCACCGCACCGAGCCGCTGCAGGGCCAGAAACGGCGCCGTGTGCGGGCAGCCGGGACACAGCACAGGCGGCCGGGGAGCCGTGGGCAGGTTGGCGGGCCCGGCATCTCCCGGCTCGGGGAGAACGCCCGCCCGGGCAAACCCCTCCCGCACCCGTTCCGGAGTGAGCTCGCCCTGCTGCGGGAAGTACGCCTTTCCCTCCACCGAAAAGCCGGCGGCCCGCAGCATCTCCTCAAGGAACGGCTCCAGCTCCTCCACCACGAACAGCCGCCGCACCTGACCGGCGAACCGGCGGATCGCGTCCAGGGGCAAGGGGTAGCTCATGCCCAGCTTCAGGACGCTGGCCTCGGGCACCACCTCGCGCACCAGGCTGTAGCAGACCCCCGCGGTCACCACGCCCACGGAGGGGTCCCGCATCTCCACCCGCAGGAACTCCGGCCGTGCGGCGACCTCCGCGAGACGGAGTAACCGCTCCAGCACCCGCGGCCGGCGCTGCCGGGCGTAGGCGGGCAGCATCACGTACTTGGCCGGGTCCCGGTGGAACGGCCGGGGCGGCGGAGCATGGCGGTCGCCCAGCTCCACCACCCCGCGGGTGTGGCTGATCCGGGTGGTGGTGCGCAGCAGCACGGGGGTGTCGAACTCCTCACTGAGGGAGAACGCCAGCTCCGTGAAGGTCTTGGCCTCCTGGCTGTCGCCGGGCTCCAGCAGCGGGACGCCCGCGAACTTCGCGTACAGCCGGTTGTCCTGTTCGTTCTGGGAGCTGTGCATGCCGGGGTCGTCCGCGCTGACCACCACGAGGCCGCCCCGAACGCCCGTGTAGCTGGCCACCATGAAGGTGTCTGCGGCGACGTTGAGCCCCACGTGCTTCATGGTGCACAGGGCCCGGACCCCACCCATGGACGCCCCCATCGCCACGTCGAGCGCCACCTTCTCGTTGCTGGACCACTCCACGTACACGTCAGGTAAAGTGGCCAGGTATTCCACGATCTCCGTACTGGGAGTCCCGGGATACCCCGTGGCCACCGCGACCCCGGCCTCGTACGCACCGCGCGCGATGGCCTCGTTGCCCGTCAGCAGGGCGATCCGGGTGCGCTCCCGGGTCCGGGCCTCCATTCCCTCACCCCACCTTCTGGACCAGCGGCCGCAGGGCGGCCAGGATCTCGTCGTCCGTGAGGACCCGGTCCGCCAGCTTGGCCGCGCCGAGGACCTGCTCCACCGCCTCCTGGCTGACCGGTAGGCCGTGGCGCTCCAGCCAGAAGACCACGTTGGCCTGACCGCTCATGGGACCCACGGTGATCACCTGCTCGCGTCCCACCTCGTCCGCTGGCACCCCGCTGTAGATGCGGTTCGCCAGCCACCAGTCGCCCTTGCGGAAGGCTTTGGCGATGGCCGCCGCGTGCACGCCGGTACTCGTCTCGAACGCGTCCTTGCCCACCACAGGGTAGTTGCACGGGATGGGGATCCCCGTGGCACGCGAGACGGCCTCACAGTAAGCGGGCAGGCTGCGCAGGTCCTGGTCGATCCAGCCCAGCAGCTTCAGGTTCACCAGCAGCAGGTCCATGGCGGTATTCCCCACCCGCTCGCCGATGCCCAGCCCGCACGCGTGCACGCAGTTACAGCCTGCCTCCAGGGCGCTCAGGGAGTTGACCAGGTCCAGCCCGCGGTCCCGGTGCCCGTGCCAGTCGATCTTCACGTGCGGCCCTAGCTCCCGCCGGATGAACCGCACCAGCCTCCGGGTCCCCCACGGGGTCGCGTGGCCCACGGTGTCCGCCAGGCAGACGCGGCCGGCTCCCGCTTCCACCGCCGCGCGGTACAGGGCGCGCAGGTGCGCAGGCCGGGCCCGGGTGGTGTCCTCGGTGACGTACATGACCTCCAGCCCCAGACTGCGGGCACGCTTGACGGCCTGCTCCGTGGTGCGGAGCAGGAAGTCCAGGTCCCATCCCTCCGCGTACTGGCGGATGGGGCTGCTGCCCAGGAACAGCGCAGCCTCGATGGCCACCCCCGAACGCTGCTGGGCCTCCGCGATGGCCACGATGTCGGGTTCTGCGGTGCGGCCGGCGCAGTTGGGCCGGATGGGGAGCCGGCAGGTGTCGATCTCCCGCGCCAGGGCCACCACGTCCATGAGGGCCCGGTTGCTGCTGCCCGGGTAGCCGATGTCCGCCCGGTGGATGCCCAGGTCGGCCATGCGGTGCAGGATTTCCTTCTTCTCCTCCACCGTGGGGTGGCGCACGGACGGACTCTGGAGCCCGTCCCGCAGGGTCTCGTCGTTGAGTTCCACGGGATACGGGGGCCTGCCCGGTGCGCCCGGCCCCACGTTCCAGTCGTAGATCCACGACCGGCTGTCGTCGGTCGCCCGCGCGCGCATTCCCACCACCCCCTCCGTCACAGGCTCCGCCGGTCCACCACCCGCACGGCCTTGCCGACCTCCGTGCGGGGCAGCTCCTTGGGACGCAGCACCGTGACCCGCGCGGAAACCCCGAGCCCTTCGCGCAGCCGCGCGGCCACCCGCTGCTCCAGTTCCCGGACCGTCTCCTCGCGGTAGAAGCCCTCCCGGGCTTCCACCCGCACCTCCAGTACGTCCAGGGCCCGCTCGCGGTCCACCACGATCTGGTACTGCGGCTCGAGCTCCGGGAAGCGGGTGAGGATGGTCTCCACGTCGGAGGGAAACACGTTCACCCCGCGGATGATGAGCATGTCGTCCACCCGTCCCGTCACCCGGGCCATGCGGACCAGGGTGCGGCCGCAGCGACACCGCTCGCGGTTCAAGCTGGAGAGGTCGCCCGTCCGGTACCGCAGCACCGGCGTGGCCTCGCGGGTCAGGGTGGTGAACACCAGCTCCCCCCGCTCACCGTCGGGCAGTGGATCCCCCGTACGCGGGTCCACCACCTCCACCAAGAAGTGATCCTCGTTCACGTGCAGCCCGCTTTTGGCCTCCTGACACTCGCAGGCCACACCCGGGCCGATGACCTCGCTGAGCCCGTAGATGTCCACGGCGCTCAGCCGGAGCCGGCGCTGGATCTCCTCCCGCATCCCCTCCGACCACGGCTCCGCGCCGAAGATCCCCACCCTCAGGGCCTGGGGGGCCACCCCAGTCTCCTCCATCACCTCGGCGATCCGCAGCGCGTACGAGGGCGTGCAGCACAGGACGGTGCAGCCCAGGTCGTTCATCAGCTTGACCTGGCGGGCGGTGTTGCCCGACGAGATGGGCAGCACCGTGGCGCCGACCCGCAGGGCCCCGTAGTGGAAGCCGAGCCCGCCGGTGAACAGGCCGTAGCCGTAGGCGTTGTGGACCCGGTCGCCGGGGCCCACGCCCGCGCAGCCCATGACCCGCGCCATGACCTCGCCCCACAGGTCCAGGTCCGCCCGGGTGTAGCCCACCAGGATGGGGGAACCCGTGGTGCCGGAGGAACAGTGCAGCTCCAGGACCTGGTCCTGCGGCACCGTGAAAAGCCCGAACGGGTAAGCCGCCCGCACGTCCGCCTTCGTGGTGAACGGCAGCCTCCTCAGGTCGTCCAGGGTGCGCAGGTCCTCTGACCGCACCCCTGCCGCCTCCAGGCGCAGACGGTAGAAGGGCGAACAGCTGTACAGCCGATCCACCAGCTGGTGGAGGCGCTCCAGCTGCAGCTGCTCCAGCTCCGCCCGCGGCAACGTCTCCGCCTGCGGGTTCCAGATCATCGCCATCACCCCCGACCCGCCTTCGTCTGCACGCGGTGCGCGTTCCACGCCCGCAACCGCTCCAGGATCCCGCCGGCCTCCAGGATCTCCACCATCACCGGCGGAAGCGGTTGACCGCGCAGCTCCGTGCCCGTGCGGGGGTTGCGGACCCGCGCCTCTGCCACCACCACCTCCGCCTCGTCCCCGTCGTCGAACAGCTCCGAAGCCCCCGGGCACGGCAGCACGGGCAGGCCCAAGGCCACCGCGTTGCGGAAGAAGATGCGGGCGAACGACTCCGCCACCACGCAGGCCACGCCCAGGGCCCGGAGGCCCTCCGGTGCCGTTTCCCGGCTGCTGCCGCAGCCGAAGTTGCGCCCCGCCACCACCACGTCCCCAGGCCGCACCTGGTGCGGGAACTCGGGTCGCACGGCTTCCAGGACGTGCCGCTTGCGCTCTTCCAGGGGTGCCACCGCGTACGCGCCCGGCGCCAGGAGGTCCGTGCTGATGTCGTCGCCGAACTTCCACACCCGGCCGCGCAGGACGTCCTTCAGGCGCACCTCAGCCAACGGCCACCTCCACCTCCCGGGGGTCCGTGATGTACCCGACCACCGCACTGGCCGCCACCGTGGCAGGGGAAGCCAGATAGATCTCCGCACCCGGGCTGCCCATGCGGCCCTGGAAGTTACGGTTGTGGGTCCCCACACACCGCTCCCCGTCCCCCAGCAGGCCCAGGTGCCCGCCGAAGCACGGCCCGCAACCGGGCGGCAGGACCACGGCGCCCGCGGCCACCAGGTCCGCGAGGATGCCCCGCCGGCTGGCTTCCTCGTACACGGCGCGGGAAGCCGGGGCCACCAGCAGGCGGGTGCGGGGGTGCACACGCCGGCCTCGCAGATAGCGGGCCGCCTCCTCCAGGTCCTCCACCCGGCCGTTGGTGCACGAGCCAATGAACGCCTGGTCTACTGGGACTCCCTGGACTTCGCGGGCGGGTCGCACGTGGTCCACCCGATGCGGAAGGGCCACCAGGGGCTCCAGACCGGAAAGGTCCACGGAGACGGTGCGTTCGTAGGCCGCGTCAGGGTCCGGGGTAGGCCACGTGGCGCCGTCCTCTCCGTAGAACCGTCGGGTCACCGCGTCCGGAGGGAAGAAGCAGAACTTCGCCCCGGCCTCCACCGCCATGTTGGCCACGCTCATGCGACCTGCGAGGTCCACGTAGCTTACCGCCTCCCCTGAGAACTCCAGAGCCCGGTACTGCACGAACTCGGCCCCGTACCGGCCCAGGAGGTGCAGGATCAGGTCCTTCCAGCTGGCAGGGGGCCGCAGGCGGCCAAACAGCTCGCACCGCACCGTGGGCGGCACCTGGAACCACAGGGTCCCGGTGGTCACCGCGTACGCCATCTCGGACGTCCCGATGCCCGTGCCCGCGGCAGCCACCGCGCCGTAGGTGGTGGAGTGGGAGTCCGTACCCACCACCAGCATCCCCGGCCGGACCAACCGCCGCTCTACCAGGAGCTGGTGGCAGATCCCCTGGCCGGTGTCGAAGAAGTGGCGGATGCCGAAGCGCTCCACGCCCTGCCGGATGCGGCGGTGCAGGCTGGCCACGGCAGCACTCGGAGCAGGCGAGAAATGATCCAGCACCACCGCCACCCGGTCAGGGTCCCAAAGCCGATCCACGCCGAGGTGTTCCAGCGTGTCGAACAGGGTTCCCGCGAAGATGTCGTGCACCAGGCAGAAGTCCACTTCACAGGTGACGAACTGCCCCGCCCGCACCGTCTGCTGCCCGGCGGCCCGGCGGAGGATGGCTTCTGCCAGTGTGTGCCCCATGCTCCCGACCGTTCGGTCGAGTCCAGGGTGTGGGGCCGGGCCGGGGGATTCAATGAGCCGTCTGCGGGCTTCTTCTGGTACGTCCGACCCAGTTGCGTCGGGAGGCTGAAGCGGGCGTAGTACCCACAATGGGCCAAGTAGCCCATTGACTGGCCGGGATGGCTCGGGGACGAATAGGCCAGGCGACCGGAAGGTCGGTCGGCGCCGCGCGGCGTATCATGACTACCGGGATGCTGGCGAGGGAGGTGGGGTGACGTGCCGGGGAGGTTTCCCCCGGAAGTCTGGCTGTCTCCCCGACTGCCCCCGGACGCTGTGTGCGCCGCGAAACCCTAAAGGGAGGTGGGTCCATGAGCAGCAAGGTGTGTGCTCGGACGCGGCGGGCCGCCTTGTGGGCGGGGGTGGCCCTGGTCCTGGCAGCAAGCCTCGTCTTCCCCCTGTTGGCGGCCCCGGCCCGGGTGGGGACGCCGTACCGCATCGGGTTCATCGCCTCCGTGACGGGGCCGGGCTCCAGCCTGGGGGCGCCGGAACGGGACGTGGCGCGGCTGGTGCAGGACCGGCTGAACCGGGAGGGCGGCATCGCCGGCCCGGACGGGGTCCGCCACGAGGTCCAGATCCTCATCAACGACGACCAGAGCCGCGCGGACGTGGCGGCGAGCCTGGCCCGGCGGCTCATCGAGCAGGACCAGGTCCACGTGCTGGTGGGAACCACCCTGAGCGGCCCGAGCCTGGCCATCGTCCCCATCGCCACAGAGCTACGCACCCCCAACATCTCCATGGCCTCCGCCCGCGCCATCATCGAGGACCCCGCCACCAAGCGCATGCGCACATGGATCTTCAAGCCGGTACCCGAGAATTTGCACTCCGCGGCCAAGCAGGCGGAGTACCTCAAGGCGGTCCGGATCGACCGCGTCTGCCACCTCTACGAGAACACCGCGTACGGCCAGGACACCTTCGCCAGCGCCAAGCAGGAGTTCCCCAAGGCGGGGATCCGAATCCTGTACGGCGACTCCTTTGACCGGTTCGCCACCGAGTTCCCCCAGGTGACGCGGGTGCGGGCCAGCGGGTGTCAGGCGGTGGTGATCGGATCCATCCCGCCCGCGGCGGCCGTCATCAACGTGGCGGTGGCCGGTCGTGTGGGCCCGCGGAAGATCGTACACGGGCACGGCGCGTGCAGCCCGGACCTGATCCGTACCGCGGGCCAGGCGGCGGAGGGCACGGTGATGCCGTGCGGCAAGATCCTGGTGGCGGACCAGCTGCCCGCCAACGACCCTGTCCGGCGGGTCAACCTGGAGCTGGTCGCCGAGTACGCCCGTGTGTCCGGCGGGCAGCCCATCAGTACGTTTGCGGGCCACGCGTACGACGCCCTGCAGTGGGCGCTGCTGGGCCTGCAGGCGGTCCCCGACGGCCAGCCCCTGGCCCGGATCCGCGAGCTGGCGCGGGACGGGATCGAGCGGATCCGCAACTACGTGGGCACCCACGGGGTCATGAACCTGGGCCCCGAAGACCACCTGGGCTTCGACCCCAAGGACTTCGTGATCGTGACGGTGCAGGGCGGCCGGTTCGTGTTGCTGCCGCCCGACCGGTGGAAGTAACGCCGCGGTGAGGTCCGTGGCCGAACCCGCCACCACGGAACTGCCCGCCCGGACGGTGCCGGGGCCGCGGGGGCCCGCACCCGGGGCTTTCGCGGCCCGACGCCCCTCGTCCCGGGTGGTCCTGGGGACCGCCTCCGCGGTGTTGCTGCTCGTCTTCTGGGCCCTGGGCCGGCGCCTGGGCTACGGCCTGTCCGAGTACCTGCAGCTGCTGGTGGACGGGACCGTTACGGGCTCGGTGTACGCCCTCGTGGCGGTGGGGTTCGTGGTAGTGTACCGCGTCACGGGGGTCATCAACTTCGCGCAGGGGGCGTTCGTCATGCTGGGCCCCATGCTGGCCATCACCTTCTTCCGGGCCCTGGGCGGAAGCGGAGGGCTGGCTCTGGCGGCCGCGGCCGCAGCTGCGGTTCTCGCCACGGCGCTGGTGGCCACCGCGGTCCACCGGCTCACCCTCCACCCTGCCCGCGCTGCGTCTGCTCTGACCCGGATCATCATCACGGTGGGTGTGTACATCGCCCTCCAGGGTCTGGCCCTGCGGGTGTGGGGACCCAGGCCGTACGTGATGCCCGCCTTCAGCACCCTGCACATGGCCGACCGGTTCCTGGAAGTGGGCGGTGTGACCCTGCAGGCCCAGAGCCTGTGGGTGTGGGGCCTGGGTCTGCTGACGGTGGTCGGCCTCGTTGTGTTCTTCGAGCACACCCTGGTGGGCAAGGCGATGCGCGCGTGCGCGGTGAACCGGACCGCGGCACGGCTCATGGGCATCCGGGTGGACCGCATGGCGACCCTCGCCTTTGCCCTGGCGGGCGTGCTGGGCGCGGTGGGCGGGATCGTGCTAGCCCCCAGCACCCGTCCCACCTACGACATGGGGCTGGACCTGGGTCTGAAGGGCTTCGTAGCGGCCATCGCGGGCGGGCTGGTGAGCCTCCCCGGAGCGGTGGCAGGCGGGCTCGTGCTGGGCGTACTGGAGAGCCTGTGGGCCGGGGTGACGGTAGCGGGATTCAAGGACCTGTTCGCGTTCGTCATGCTGATCCTGCTGTTGCTGGCGCGGCCACAGGGCTGGCTGGAGGGCGGCCACGAATGACGGCGCGGGCCTGGGCCGGGACGTGGTTCCTGGCCGCTGCGGGGGTGGCCGTGGTGGGTGCGGTGGAGCTGGCGTGGCCCGGTACGGCGGCCCGCCTCACCCGAGGCCTGGTGAGCACCGACCTGCTGATCCGGGCCGGGCTGTTCACGGTGGTGCTGGTGGGTCTGAACCTCCTCATGGGCTACGCGGGGCAGGCTTCCCTCGGCCAGGCGGCCTTCTACGGATTGGGCGCCTTCGCCTCTGCCATCTTCACCGTCCGCGCGCAAGCCCTGGGGATCCCGGCGTCAGTGGCGGGGGCGTGGTGGTGGCCGTGGCTGGTCATGCTGCTGGCCGCGGTGGCCGTGGGAGCCTTCGCCCTGGCGGTGGGGTGGGTGATCCTCCGGCTGCGGGGGCACTACCTGGCCATGGCCACCCTGGGGCTGGGAATCATCGTCTACATCGTGCTGCGGGAAAACCTGGGCATGCCGCACCTGAACCTGACGGGCGGGTTCGACGGGATCGTGGGCGTCCCGCGCCTTCGGGTGGGCGGGGCGGAGCTGTGGCCCGTGCAGGTGTACTACTTCGTGGTGTGGGCGGCGGCCCTGGCCAGCATGGCCCTGGGCCTGAACGTGGTGCACTCACCCGCCGGACGTGCCCTGCGGGCCCTGCACGGCAGCGAGCTGGCCGCGGAGAGCGTGGGGGTCGACGTGGGGCGCCTGAAGGCCCAGATTTTCGCCCTGAGCGCCGCCCTGGCATCGGTGGCCGGAAGTCTGTACGCGCACTTCCAGGCCGCGGTGGTCCCCGACACCTTCGGGTTCGTCCCGTCCCTGGAGCTGGTGGTGATGTCCGCGGTGGGCGGCATGAGCAGCATCTGGGGCGCGCCCCTGGGAGCCCTGGCGGTGCTGCTGCTGGAGCAGTTGTTGCGCACCCACGTCCTGGGACTGGTGCCTGCGGTGTCGGGGGAGCTGGAGCCCGTGGTGTTCGGGCTGGTGCTGGTGGTGATCATGATGTTCTGGCCTGCGGGGCTGGTGAGCTCCCGCCGGGTCCAAGGGACAGCGTGGGCGAGCCGATGAGCCAGGACAGCCTCTTGCGCGTGGAGCGGGTGACCAAGGCTTTCGACGGTCTGGTGGCGCTGTCGGAAGTGTCCCTGGAGGTGCGGCCCGGCCAGATCAAGGGGCTCATCGGGCCCAACGGCGCAGGCAAGACCACCCTGTTCAACCTCATCGCGTGCTGCCTCGCGCCGACCGCGGGCGACATCGTCTTCTGCGGCCGGTCCCTGGTGGGGCTACCGCCCCACCGCGCGGCGGAGCTGGGCATCGCACGGACGTTCCAGAACGTGCAGGTCTTCCCCGGGATGACGGTCCTGGAGCACGTGCTGGTGGGCCTGCACCGCCAGGCCCAGGCAGGGCTGGTGGCCTGCGCGCTCCAGACCGTGCGGCTGCGGCGGACCGAGCGGCGGCTCCGGGAGGAGGCGGAGGCGCTGCTGGATCGGCTGGGCCTGCTCCCCTGGGCGGAGGTGCCCGTGGAGACCCTCCCCTTCGGCCTGCTGCGGCGCGTGGAGCTCGCGCGGGCGCTGGCGGTGCGGCCGAAGCTGCTGCTGCTGGATGAGCCCGGCTCCGGGCTCAACCCTACCGAGAAGCAGGCCATGAGCCAGCTGGTGCGGGGCCTTCGGGATGAGGGCATCACGGTGTTCCTGGTGGAGCACGACATGACCATGGTCATGGGGCTCGCGGACGAGGTGGCCGTGCTGGACCACGGGGCGCTGCTGTGCGAGGGCCCTCCCCACCTGGTCCAGCGCGACCCGCGGGTGGTAGCCGCGTACCTTGGAGAGGGCGACGATGCTTGAGCTGGCGGGGGTCAGCGCCGGCTACGGCCGGCTAGTGGCGCTCCGGGACGTCTCCCTCGAGGTGCCCGCGGGTAAGGTGGCCACCGTGATCGGGGCCAACGGCGCAGGCAAGACGACCCTGCTGCGGGTGATCTCGGGCCTCATCCCCCCGCGGTCGGGTCGGCTCCGCCTGAACGGCCAGGACATCACGGGCTGGCCTCCGGAGCGGGTCGTGGCCGCCGGGGTGGCGCACGTGCCGGAGCGCAGGCAGCTGTTCGGCTCCATGCGCGTGGAGGACAACCTGCTCCTGGGCGCGTACCTACGGCTGCGCCGCGAGCGGCGCCCCGCGGTGGAGGAAGACCTTTTACGGGTGTACGATCTGTTCCCTCGGCTGCGGGAGCGTCGCCGGCAGGTGGCGGCCACCCTTTCAGGTGGAGAGCAGCAAATGCTGGCCATCGGCCGGGCCCTCATGGCCCGGCCGCAGCTGCTGCTGCTGGACGAGCCGTCCCTCGGCCTGGCCCCGCTGCTGGTCCGCGAGCTGTTCCGCGTGATCCGGCGGCTGCGGGAGGGGGGCTACACGGTGCTGCTGGTGGAACAGAACGCCCACCAAGCCCTGCGGGTGGCGGACGTGGCCTACGTCATGGAGACGGGCACCATCACCCTGCGGGGCTCCGGCCCGGAGCTGCTCGCAAAGCCTGAAGTCCAGGCCGCGTACCTCGGGGGCGGGTAGGAGGTCACTGGCCCCACCCCGCCCGTTCCGCCCACCAGTCGCGGGGGACCAGTACCTGCACGTGCACGCCTTCCGCCACCTTCCCCCGCTCGTTGAAAGCCTCCACCCGGCAGCGCACCCGCCGGTCCTCCACCGCCTCCAGGGTGGCGCACACCCGGACCCGCCTCCCCACCGGGGTGGGGGCCAGGTGCACCACCTCCACCGCGTACCCCACCGCGTCCTCGTGGGGCTCCAGGTACGGGAGGACGAGCCGACGGCTGGCTTCCTCCATGTGCTTCACCAGCGCCCAGGTGGCGTACACGGGGTGCACCAGGCCGAGCGTGTCGAAGCGGGCCACCATAGAGTCGTCCACCACGACCTCCAGTTGCGCGGTGGCCCCTGGCACCAGTCCCGGCCTCACGTCGGCACCTCCGGCAGGAGGTCCAGGAAGCGGTGGCCGTCCCGCTCTAACTGCTCGCCCAGCCGGAAACCCACAGGCCGCGAAAACGCAGGCCCGTCGAACACGAAGGTGTGGTACTCCCCGAACTCCCCGCACGGGTCCGCACCCGCCTCCTGTACGGCCTGGAGGAAGCGGGCGTCCACCTGCGCGCCCAGCCACTCCGTCCTGCCGGAGCGAAGGTACACGGACGTGACGACCGCCCGGTAGCCGAGCTCCACGAACTCCCTCACGAGTCCCTCAGGCGCCCTCCCCCACAGAGGGTCCACGTGCTCGAAACCCGCAGCGCGCACCCGGACCTGGTACCATTCCCGCACGTCCTGGAGGTGCACGTTGCCGAACGCCGCCACACCGCACCCCCTCTCCCGGAGCTCCCCCAGGACCCGCAGGAACGCCTCCTCGAAGCCCTCCGGTCCTACCGGCCGCTGCAGCAGCTCGATCCCCAGGCTCCCTGCCTGAACCCGCACTAGCTCCGCCCGGACCCCGTGGAAGCGCACGCGGCCGGAAGACTCCTCGAACAGGTTCACCACCCACCGTACGGGGACGCCCTCCGCCAAGAGATGGTGCAGTGCCAGCGCGGAGTCCTTCCCGCCGGACCAGAACAGGCCGCAGGAACTTCTGTTCACAGCCACATGTCCAGCCGCTGCCGCTCGAACGCACGTTTCTCCTTCCACGCGTCGTGGGTGGGCTCCGACACCTCCACGCGGGGAGCCGGCTGCTCCAGGAAGTGGCCTGCGACCTTCGCGGCCTTCTGCCCGCCCACCTCGATGAAGCAGTACCCGTACCCATCGAACGTCACAGGCTGGCCCAGCCCCAGGTCGTGCAGGATCCACGAAGCCGCCACCCGGGCCTGTGCCTCCGCGAACACCCCCGCCTTGGGCAGCGGCATCCCGTTGGCCATAGGGATCTCCACCACGTCCCCCACCGCGAAGACATGGTCGTGTTGGGTCCGCAGGGTCCGAGGGTCCGGACGGATCCAGCCGTCCTGCGCCAGGCCGCTTTCCACCACCACCTGAGGCGCCCGGTGGGGCGGGACAGCCAGAAGCACGTCCCAGTCCAGCCCGCCCGATTCGAAGACCACCCGGCCCGGCTCGACCCGCACCGTCTTGCGGTTCGGCTCGAACCGAATTCCCTTCGCGGCCAGCTGGGCCTCCACCGCCGCGCACCCCGCCGGGCCCGCTGCGGGCAGGGAGCTGGGCTGGGGTGTGAAGGCCACTAGCTCCACCCGATCCCGCACTCCGCGTTGGCGGAAGAGGTCGTCGAGGAGCAGGACGGCCTCGTAGGGGGCCGGTGGACACTTGTACGGCAAGCCCAGGATCCCCACCGCCACCCGACCCCCCTGAAGCCCCTGGACCTCGCGGGCCCTCCGATCCACCTCCTGGGCGTCGTAGAGGTTCATGGCCGCCTCCGCGCCGGGTACGAGTTCCGGCCGGGGCTGTGCGCCCAGCGCCACCACCAGGTAGTCGTAGTGGAGGTTCGTGGTGTGCGTGCGGACCCGACGCGTGACCGGGTCGATGGCGATCACCTCGTCCGCCAGCCAGCGCGCCCCGTGGCGGCTCACCCCCTGGAGGGGCCGGCTTCCGGACGCGAGATCCGCGGTGCCCGCCAGGACCCAAAGCTTGCGCAACCCCAGGAAGAAGGTCTCGCGTCGCTCCACCACCACCACCTCGTGCCCCGCCCGCGCCGCCGGGCTCAGGGCCTCCGCGGCCGCCAGCCCCCCGAACCCGCCGCCCAGAACCACGATCCGCGCCATGGCCCCCTCCGGTCTGCAACTACGGTCCAGGATACCCGGTGCGCCTGCACTACGGAACCGCCACACCCGAGCTAGCCGGGGACTCGAAGGGCAACGTTTACCGCACGCACTTTCCGGATTGTCAAGCTCGGGCAAACGTGCTAGCGTGGCGGTGCCGGCGGAAGCGCGGTTCCGAGGTGGGAGGAGGTGCTCCGAAAGGAGTGGCCCGGCCTAACTCGGGGCAAGCGGGCCGCCGGCGTCTTGTTTCCCTCTTGCAGGCCCCGGTGTTATCCTCGGAGCGGCAGCCTTCGAGATGGTGCAAGCGACCGCACGCCGTCGTTCCGTGGCCGTCCGGGTCGGACCCGTGACGTTGGGGGGAGGCGCCCCGGTAGCGGTGCAGTCCATGACCAACACCGACACCGCGGACGTGGAGGCTACCGTCCGCCAGGTCCGTCAGCTGGCGGAAGCCGGCAGCGAGCTGGTCCGGATCACCGTGAACACGGAGGACGCCGCCCGGGCGGTACCCCGTATCGTGGACCGCCTGCGGGCGGCGGGGGTCACGGTCCCCCTGGTGGGCGACTTTCACTACAACGGGCACCTGCTGCTGACCCGCTACCCCGCCTGCGCCCAGGCTTTAGACAAGTACCGGATCAACCCGGGCAACGTGGGCCCCCGAGGGCACGACGAGAACTTCCGGGCCATCGTCGAGGCGGCCCTGCGCTACGGCAAGCCCGTCCGGATCGGGGTCAACTGGGGATCCCTGGATCCCATCCTGCTCACGGAGCTCATGGAGGAGAACGCGCAGCGGCCCGAACCCCTGGACGCCCAGGCGGTCACGCGGCTCGCGATGGTGGAGAGCGCCCTGAGATCCGCACGTCTGGCGGAGTCTTTCGGCCTCCCCCACGACCGCATCGTCCTGAGCGCCAAGACCAGCCGGCCGGTAGACCTCATCGAGGTGTACCGAGCGCTCGCGGACCGGTGCGACTACCCCCTGCACCTAGGGCTGACGGAGGCGGGCATGGGGACGCGGGGGGTCGTGGCGTCCACCGCGGCGCTGGCAGTGCTCCTCCACGAGGGCATCGGCGACACCATCCGGGTGTCCCTGACCCCGCCGCCCGGAGGCGACCGGACGGAGGAGGTCCGGGTGGCCCAGCAGATCCTGCAGAGCCTCGAGATCCGCACCTTCTTCCCGCAGGTGAGCGCCTGCCCCGGCTGCGGACGGACCACCAGTACGTTCTTCCAAGAGATGGCCCAGCAGGTGCAGGAGTACATCCGCGCACGGATGCCCGACTGGAAAGACCGTTACCCGGGGGTGGAGAGCCTCCGGGTGGCGGTCATGGGGTGCGTGGTGAACGGCCCCGGCGAAAGCCGCCACGCCCACGTGGGCATCAGCCTGCCCGGCACCTTCGAAGAGCCGCGGGCCCCCGTGTACGTGGACGGCCGACTGGTCACTACCCTGCGGGGGGAGGGCCTCGTACGGGAGTTCTGCGCCATCCTGGAGTCCTACGTGGCCGCGCGGTTCGGCCGGCCCTCGGGCGACTGACGCGGTCCCCTGGTACCCCTGCGTCAAACCGATTCCCTTGACAATCCCTTCCCGCGTGCTATTGCGTGGGATGGGAGCCGTAGCTCCCGCACTCCAGCCCGGAAAGGAGGTGAAGGCGGATGGTGTGGGCGAACTGGGTCAACGCCCTGGTGGGCGTGTGGTTCGTGCTGTCGCCCTTCGTGCTCGGCTACTCCGCGGACGCGGGGCGGACGAGCACCAGCATCGTAGGCGGTCTCATCCTCCTCATCCTCGGCGCGTGGGCGGCCAGCAACGAGGACGCACGCCGCAAGGTGTGGATCCAGTACGTGAACGGCCTGGTGGGCATCTGGTTCATCGTCAGCCCCTGGGTGCTCCTGTTCACGCAGGATCCCGCCGCCATGTGGACGTCCCTGATCGGGGGCGCCATCGCGGTCGTGCTGGCCGCGTGGCTGGCCTTCGGGGTGCTGCCCAAGGAAGCGGCCACCAAGTAAGGCTGCCGCGGACCTGCCGCCCGGGCCCCGCCGCCCGGGCGGCTTTCTCTTTTGGTGGACCGGGCGGCACGGGTTGTGCTAGCATCCAGTGCCATAGAACCCGGAACCGGAGGTCTGCGGAATGCACCCCTTGGTGTACGCGGCGGCGCTGCTGGTGGCCTGGAGTTCCTCCCTCACCCACCTGTCCCTGCACCTGCTCCAGGTACCGGAAGAGGACCGTCTGCTGGCCGGCGCCTTCATGGGTGCCGCGTACACCCTCCTCGGGGTGCCGCTGGCCGGCCTGTTCCACGCCATCCCCTGAACGCCGAACGCGCGGGCCGCGAGGCCTGCGACCCCTCCGGGGGTGCCCCCGGCTGGTCCACCGGGGCGAAGTTACCGGCCCTCGTTTGTCGACCCCCGACGGGTGGCCGTTGGGGACCGGCTATCCCCGGCGTCCTCTGCCTCCATCTGCCAGCCCAGAGGTTGTGGAGGCCGCGGTACAGCTCCAGGGGCGACCGCCCAATCCAAGCCGCTCCCGCACCACGGTCCCTGTCCTCATGAGCTTTTCAGCCGAACAACCGTTGCTTGCCCAGCAGTGCCCGAAGCGTGGTCATCTTGCCGATGTGGTACCCGCGGTGGTAGGCGCTGAAGGCCAGCATCTCTCCCACGTTGCGGTAGTGCGGTGCGTCCACCGGCTGGTCCAGGGCTGCCGCCTCCAGAAGCGCCAGCAGACCACCGTGGACGACCTCGAAGGTCCCGCGCACCTCATCCAGCAGCGGGTAGCCCGCCTCCCCTCCGGTCCCCGTTCCGAACAGGGGCCCGTAGGACTCGGGGACCGGGTTGGTGCGGCCGGCCCGCCGGAGCAGCACGCCGTCCGCGTAGGTCACGTGGCCCACCTGCCAGACGAGGGGCGAAAGGCCGTGGACCACCCGGCGTGCTTCCTCCTCCGACACGTCCTCCAGACAGCGCAGGACCCGCTCGCGGGTAGCTTCCAGGGCGTAGCGCAGCGCGGCCTTCGGATCCACCGAACCCCTCCTTCGCCGGTCTGCGCGGAGATTCGCCACAGGACGCACCGTCCCCTGGCCTCCTCGGGCACGAACGCGCGGGTCAGGTCTCCGGACCGGTGCGCGTGACCAGCAGCTTGTCGATACGGGGACCGTCCAAGTCCACAACCTCGATGGTGTAGCCCCTCACCACCACCCGGTCTCCCACCGACGGGATCCGGCCCAGGAGCTGCAGCACGAGCCCCGCGGCGGTGGCGGCCTCCTCGGCCCCCACGTCCTCTTCCCGCAACCCCAGTCGGTCCAGCAGCTGATGCAGCGGCAACCGACCGTCCACCAGCAGGGACCCGTCCGCCCGCACGACCACCCCGGGCTCTTCCTCCCCGTGCTCCGAGGGGATCTCGCCCACCAGTTCCTCCAGCAGATCCTCCAGGGTGACCCAGCCGGCGGTCCCCCCGTACTCGTCCAGCACCACCGCGGCGTGCTGCCCTTCCTCCTGGAACCGCTTGAGGGCCTCCAGAACGCGCACGGTCTCGGGGATCGCCAGGGCGGGGCGCATCAACCCCGCCACGGGCTCCTCCGGCTCCACGCCCACCAGGTCCCGGGCGAACAGGACACCCACGATGTGATCCAGGTCGCCCCGGTACACCGGGAACCGCGAGTAGGTGGTGGCACGGATGCGGCCAATCGCCTCCCGGACGGTGGCCTCCACCGGGACCGCCACCAGCTCGGTACGCGGGGTCATCACCTCCGCCACCACGCGGCCCGTGGCCTTCAGCACCCCTTCCAACACCCGGGCGCCCTTCTCCTCGATCAGGCCCGCCCGGAGCCCCTCTTCCACCAAGCTGCCGAACTCCTCCACGGTGAGCCTCCGGGCGCCTGCGCCGCGCTGCCCTGCAACCCACAGGGCCGCGTTCACGGCGGCCGCCAGCAGGAACGCCAGCGGCGCCACCGTCCGGGCGAACACCGTCATGACGGGAGCGAGACGCGCGGCCAAGTCCTCCGAGCGTGCCAGGGCGATCTTCTTGGGCACCAGCTCTCCGAACACCAGGGACGCGAACGTGACCGCCGCTACGACCACGGCGACCGCCAGGGAGCCCGCGTACGGCTCCGCGGCGGGCCACCGCCGGAGGGCCTCCGCCAGGGGTTCCGCGAGCCGAGCGCCGGAGTACACCCCGGCCAGGGTCCCCACGAGGGTGATGCCTACCTGTACTGCTGCCAGGAACCTGTCCCGGTGGGCCAGCAGCTGGAATGCGGCCCCTGCACCCGGATCCCCCGCGCGTCTGCGCTTCTCCAGCAGCCCCGGCCGGGCGGTGACCACGCTCATCTCCGCGGCCGCAAACAGCCCGTTCACCAGGATCAGGGCCAGGACGACGAGACCTTCCCAGTACCAGGCCATGCCGGGAGCATCAACGAACGGGGGTTGCCAGGAAAGCCAGTAGCCAGGCTCCTCCGCCCGCCAGCAGGCTGGTGCCCATCCACAGCGGCACCGACCACCCGAGCCCGGAGACGTGCGGGAGCGCGAAGCCGCCACCGGTGCCGTACAGGACGTCCACGGCCCCCATCTGCCCGACCACCAAGAACACCGACGCGCAGAACGCTCCGGCCACGCAGCCCGCCAGCAGCCGCAGCTCGCTGGCGTCCCGGCCACGCACCCGGGACGCCAGCAGGTCGGCCACGAGGCCGGTCAGCGCCGCAGAGACCACAAAGGGGAAGTGGCCCCGCAGGGCCGCCACCAGGACGCCGTTGGCAGCGAACAACAGGGTCCAGCCCCCCGCGGGTAGGGGCCCCGCACGCCACACCGCCAACACCACCGCGGCCGCCAGCTCAGCCTGCAGGACCAGGCTCAGGACTCCCACGGCCTCTCCAAAGTAGAACAGCCCGTAGCGGTAGGTCTGCAGGCCCGTCCGCAAAAAGCCTGCGGACGGCCAAGGGTCCGCGTACGGGTGCGCGAACTGGGTGAGGAACGTGAGGGTGGAGAGGACCACCCACCCGCCTGCCGCCCGACCCCACCCGCTCCGGCTGTGGACGGCCAGGGACCAGCCCAGGTACACCACCCCGCCTGCCTGCAGCAGCGCGCCCGGGCCCAGCAACCCGGGAAGGGACTCCAGGCGCACGAAGCCGGCTCCAGGCGTCCGGGCACCCGAGGTCGCCGTGCTTACGAGCCAGCCCACCAGTGCCACGCCCATCGCCGCAGCCCGATGGCGGAAGTGGCGGGCCGCCCCCGCGTCCACGGAGTGTACGCCTGCGCCCTGACAGGCCGCCAGCAGTCCGGACCAGGCGAGCGCGACGAGGTACGGCAGGTGCCACACGCTGAGGCCTGCGGGGAAGTGCGGGGGGCCCGGCCTGGACGGGAACGTCCCCCACCAGCCGATGTCGCGCACCAGGTGGTTGTGGGCCCACGCGTCCACGTACAGTCCCACCACGACCGCGGCGGCGGCCAGGTACGGCCACACGCTGTCCCGAACCGCGGCCTGTACTTCCCCCGAGGCAGCGGACACCGTCACCACGGTCAGTCCAGACCCCAGGAGGCCGCGCGGTTCGGAGTCACCTCCACGATCACGGTGTCGGGCACTTCGATGGCCGCCTCCTCGGGGTACTGGGGATACTTCCGGTACAGGCGTGTGCGGATCCGCCGGAACACCGGACCGCCGCGGATCACCCGGGCGGTGCCCCACAGCACCACCCCGGCTAGCCGCGTCCAGTCCTCCACGTACACGTCCACCACCACGGCTACCTTCGGGTTCGCCCCCAGGTGCCGGACCTTCCGACTTCTGGCGTCCGCGGCGAAGTACAGCTTGCCTCCTTCCCACACGTGGCACACGGGCACCACGTGGGGCATCCCCGAGGGGTCCACGGTGGCTACCCGGCACACCCGTTCCCGCTCCACCAACCGCACCAGGGCCTTGCGCAAGCGCATCCCGGGTCGGTTTTTCGCTAGCCGGCCCGCGAACCCTCCGGCGGGCGCCAAACCGGGGCCTGTGCAGTGGCGCAGGCTTCTCTGGTACCCTTTGTAGACGGCTCATGAAGGCTTTCGTCACCGGCGTCACGGGCTTCGTGGGCGGACACCTGGCGGAGCGTCTGCTCCGGGAGGGCTGGCAGGTCCGGGGTCTCGTACGACCGGGACGGGATCTCTCCACCCTGCCCCCGGGCGTAGAGCCCGTGGTCGGAACTCTGGAGCACCAGGAAGCGCTGCGGGCGGGCTGTCAGGGCTGCTCCGTGGTGTTCCACGTGGCCGCGGAGCTGGACGGGACCGCGCCGCGCGAGCAGATGCTGCGGGTCAACGTGGCCGGGACCGAGAACGTCCTGCGGGCCGCGGTGGACGCCGGCGTCAGGCGCGTGGTGTTTACCAGCTCCGTGGCCGTGTACGGAGAGTCCGCGCCGGAGGGCGCGGACGAGAGCACTCCACCCCGTCCCAGCGGCGCCTACGGGGAGTCCAAGGTGCTAGCGGAAGAGGTGTGCTTCCAGTACCAGCGCCGAGGCTGGGTGGAGGTGGTGGCCCTGCGTCCGTGCTTCATCTACGGCCCCAGGGACCGCCACTTCACCCCCAACGCGGTGCGGGTGCTCCGGGGCGGGTGGTTCCCCATGGTGGGAGGCGGTCGGGCCGCCCTGGATCTCGTCCACGTGGAGGACGTGGTGCAAGCCCACCTCCTGGCCGCCCGCCGCCCGGAGGCTTGCGGGCGTGCGTACAACGTCACCGACGGAGCCCGCCGCACCGTGCGGGAGCTGGTCCGTCTGGCGGCGCAGGCCCTCGGGGTACGCGTGCGGGAGATCCCCGTGCCGGGGTGGGCGGTGGGGCCTGCCGCAGGCCTGTTGCGGGTCGCGGCCCGCGTGGCGGGGGCTCCAGGTACCGAGATGCTCACCGCGGGCAATCTGCGGGCCATGCTGGCTCCCCACCACTTCAGCATCGCCCGGGCCCGCGCCGAGCTGGGCTACGAACCCCGGCACCGGGCGGAGGAGTCGCTGCCCAGGCTGCTGGCCATCTACCGCTGATGCTGTGGGAGCGCTACCGCGTCCTCCCGGAGTGGGAGCTTTGCGAGGCTGCCTGCCGTACTCCCGCGCCGAAGACGATCCGGACCTTCCCCTCCCGGCTACCGGACGCGGAACTCCTGCGCCGGCTGAGGGTCCAGGGGTTCGCCCTGGAGGCCGTGCCGTTCCCCCCGCACGTATACCGCGTGGTGGACGAGCCGTTCCCCGTCGGAAAGACGCTCGAACACTGGCTAGGCTACTTCTACGCTCAGGAGTCGGTGATGGCCCTGGTGGCCTACGCCCTGCTGGACGGCACGGATGCCCGGGTTGTTGCGGACCTGTGCGCGGCTCCCGGCGGCAAGACCACGCACCTGTCCGAGCTCCTGCCCGAGGGGACGGTGGTCGCCGCGGACACCAGCGAGCGCCGCCTCCGGGCGCTGAGCTCTAACCTGCAACGAACCGGGAGGCTGAACGTACTTGTCTTCCGGGCGGACGGGCGCAGCTTTCCCCTGGGCGCTGTGTTCGACGCGGTGCTGGTGGACGCACCCTGTTCCGCGGAGGGCAACGCCCGGGACGACCCGCGGGTGCTGCGGGACCTTCCCGAGGCCACCCGCCGGCGCCTGAGCCGTCTGCAGGAGGCCCTGCTGCGGCGCGCGCTGCGGCTGGTGCGTCCGGGGGGCGTGGTGGTGTACGCCACCTGCACCTTCGCGCCGGAGGAGAACGAGGCCGTGGTGGACCGGGTTCTGTCGGAGCGACCGGACTTCAGCGTGGAACCCCTTTCGCTTCCCGTGCCCCACGCACAGGGGCTCGCAGAGTTCCGGGGACGTCGCTACGACCCGCGACTGCGGGACGCGTGGCGCGTGTACCCTCACCACCTGGACTCCGGCGGGTTGTTCGTGGTGCGGCTCCGCCGCGCAGGCATCGAGCAGGCGGAGTGGGCCTCCCCACCCCTCGTCCACCCGTCCGCCCGGATTCCGGAAAAGGAGGCCTACCGGCGGGTCGAACGGGCTGTTCGCCTGGTGATCGATGATCTAGGCGTCGCTCCGCACCACCTGCAGGCCGTGCGCTGGATGGTGGCCGGCAAGCACCTGTGGCTCCACCTGTGCGGCGCCTGGCCTCCCGCCCGGTGGGAGCCGGGCCAGCGGTGGGAGCTGGTGGGCTGCGGCCTGCGGGCCTTTGCGCGCTGGGGACGGGGGGAGGAACGCCCCACCAGCTGGCTCCTACAGTGGCTGGGAGACCGTGTGCAGAACCGCCTGGACCTGCACCGGGACCAGTGGGACCGTCTGCTCGCCGGCCAGACGGTGGCCGTGTCCCGACCCACGGGCTTCGTGGCCCTGAGCTTCCAGGGAGAGGTCCTGGGGGCAGGGCTCGTGCGGGCCGGCCAGGTGCGCCACCTGATCCCGGCGGAGCGGGCCCGACAGCTGCGGGAGGCGTTGAGTCTCCGGGCTCCCTTTCTAGCCGGCACACCCACCCGTCCGTGGCTGGGGGGCCAGGATTCGAACCTGGGTCGCCGGATCCAAAGTCCGGGGTCCTACCGCTAGACGACCCCCCAACCCGCGCCATTCTACCACCTGCGGACGGGCCCGGCAGGCGCCCGCGGTCCTTCCCGGATCCACCTTGCCGCGGCGTCGCCGCTGAACACGGCCGGTGATCTCACAACAGGGCGATGGCGTCGATCTCCACCAGGGCGTCCCGCGGCAACTTCGCCACCTGCACCGTCACCCGAGCCGGCCGAGCGTCCCGGAAGAACAGGGTGTACTCCTCGTTCATGGCGTTGAAGTCGTTGAGGTCCTTCAGGTACACGGTGGTGCGCACCACCTTGTCCAGGGATGACCCCGCCGCCTCCAGGATCGCGCGCACGTTCTCCAACGCCCGACGGGTCTGCAGGCGCACGTCCCCCAGCACCAGCTGGCCGGTGGCGGGGTCTAGGGCGATCTGGCCGGACACGAACACGAACCCGCCCGCCTTGACCGCCTGCGAGTAGGGGCCGATGGCCCGGGGCGCTCCTTCGGTGAACACGATCTCCTTGTCCGCCACCTGGCACCTCCCGGCTAGTCCAGTTTCTTCTGGAACCGTACAATCGCCGCGCCGAACACGACAATCCCCAAGGCCAGCAGCGCTGCGACCTGCGGCCACAGGACCTCGAGCCCCACCCCCTTGATGAAGATCCCGCGGACCACGGTGACGTAGTACGTGAGGGGAATGGCCAGTCCCACGTACTGCAGGGCGGGTGGCAGGCTCTCCCGTGGGAACAGGAAGCCCGACAGCAGGATACTGGGCAGGAGGATGAGCTGCGCCAGCTGGGCCGCCTGGACGAACGTACGGGAAACCGTGGAGATCAGGGTGCCTAGCCCCAGGGAAGAGAAGAAGAAGGCGAAGGTGAGGACGTACAGCAGCAGCAGGCTGCCCTTGGCCGCGACGCCGAACCACCCCCAGGCCACCAGCAGGATGAAGGTCAGGTTCAGGTACGCGAGGCCCACCAGGGGCACGAGCTTCCCCAGCATGAGCTCCACGGGCCGGAGGGGCGTCGCCACCAGCTGCTCGAACGTCCCCAGCTCCCGCTCCCGCACGATGGTGCCGAGGGTGAGGAAGGTGGTGACGAACTGCATGACCGCGCCCAGAACGCCCGGCACGATGAACACCTGGGTGCGCAGGTCCGGGTTGTACCAGGCCCGGGTTCGCACCTCTACCGGCTGGGGCGGCGGGCGCTGGCCCCGCCGGGCCAAGGACCGAACCTGCAGGTCCTGGGAAAGACGCACGCCCAGGCCCTGGGCCACCTGCAGCACGACGCGGGCGCTGGTGGCGTCCGAGGCGTCCACCACCACCAGGATTGTGGCCGGACGGCCCGCCCGCACCCGCGGCCCGTAGTCCGGGGGCACCACCACGCCCACCCGGGCGTGGGCGGAGTCCAGCAGCCGCTCCAGTTCCCGCAGGTTCCGCACGCGGTACCGGACGGCGAAGTAGCGGGTGTTCTCCAGGGCCGCCACCAAGGCACGGCTCTCCGCGGAGGGCACCGGGTCCCACACCGCGGTGGGCTGGTGTAGCACCTCGTTGTTCAGGTAACCGTACAGGATCAGCTGAACCACGGGGAGGGTGAGCATGGTCGCCAGGGTCCGGCGGTCCCGGCGGAGCTGCGCCACCTCTTTGCGCACCACGGTCCACAGTCGTCGGACACTCACGCGCCCTCCTCCAGGGCCTCAACCAGGTGTACGAACACGTCCTCCAGGGACGGCAACACCGCGGCGACACCGTGCACCGGAATCCCCTGCTGCCGGAGAAACCCGATGATGGACTCCGCGGCCCCGGGATCGCGGAGGGTCAGGTGCACGGCGGCGCCGTGCAGACCCGCGTCCCGAACCGCCGGGTGCCCTTCTACCGCCCGCAAGGTCTCCGCGGGACGGTCCGTCTGGATCTCCACGACCGTGTGCTCGGCACCCGCCCGCCGGATCTCCTCCGGCCTGCCCTGGGCAATGATGCGGCCCCCGTACAGGAAGGCCAGGCGGTCGCAGTGCGCCGCCTCATCCATGGCGTGGGTGGTGACCAGCACCGTGGTGCCCTCCTCGGCCAAGCGGTGGATCAGCTCCCAGAACCGGCGGCGGGACAGAGGGTCCACGCCCGCGGTGGGTTCGTCCAAGAACAACACCGCCGGCCGGTGGAGCACTGCGCAGCCCAGGGCCAGCCACTGCCGGAAGCCCGCGGGCAGAGCCGCCACCCGTTCGCAAGCCCGTTCCGCCAGCCCCGAACGCCCTAACCACGCCTCTACCTGGCGACGGGACTCGGCAGCCGGCAGGCCGTACGCACCCGCGTAGAACTCCAGGTTCTCCCGCACCGTGAGATCGGGCCACAGGCCGAACCGCTGCGACATGTAGCCGATCCGCTGTTTGATGGCCTCCCGGTCCCGCCGGACGTCCAGCCCGAGGACCTCCGCGCGCCCCTCCGTAGGGTCCAGGATGCCGCACAACATCCGCACGGTGGTGGACTTGCCCGCCCCGTTGGGTCCCAGAAACCCCCAGACCTCCCCCCGGGGGATCTCGAAGGTCACGTGGTCCACAGCCACCACGTCCCCGAACCGCCGGGTGAGTTCCACTGCCCTCACCGCGAAGGGCACACCCACCTAGGCGCCCTCCGAAGAAAGCCGCGCCACGAACACGTCCTCCAGCGACGGGGGTACGGGCCTCAGGATGTCCACCCGGACGCCCTGCCTTTCGAGAAAGCGGCGCAGGCCACCCACGTCCGAACCCATGTACCACACGCGGTCACGGTCGCCGAATACGTACACTCCCCGGACGTCCGGACGCGCCCGGAGCAGTGACTGCGCGCGGGCCCTGGGCTCAGCCACCAGCTCCACCACGCCTCCGGGAAGGCTCCCACGCAGCGCCCGGGGGTCGTCGCACGCCACCAGCCGGCCCCGGTGCAGGAAGGCCACCCGGGAAGCCCGCTCTGCCTCATCCAGGTACGGGGTGGTGAGGACGAGGGTGATGCCCCGGCGGTGGAGTTCGTACAGAGTCCGCCAGAACTGCCGTCGGGAGACAGGATCTACGCCCGTGGTGGGTTCGTCCAGCAGCAGGACTTGCGGCTGGTGGACGAGAGCGCAGGCCAGGGCCAGTTTCTGCTTCATGCCGCCCGACAGGGCTGCAGTCATGCGCCCTTCTACCCCCAGCAGCCGGAACTCGTGAAGCAGGCTCCTCGCTCGGATCTCGAACTCCCCCCGCGGGACGTGGTACAGGTCCGCGTACAGCCGGAGGTTCTCCCACACCGTGAGGTCGCCGTACAGCCCGAACTGCTGCGGCACGTATCCCACCCGCTCCCGCACGGCTTCCGGTTCTTGCCGGACGGACCTCCCCAGAACCCAGGCGTCCCCTTCTGTGGGCTCCAGCAGTCCGCACAGGACCCGCAGGAGCGTGCTCTTGCCCGCGCCGTCGGGACCGACCACCACGAAGATCTCTCCGGACGCCACTTCCAGGTCCAGGTGATCCAGGGCGACCCGGGGGCCGAACCTGCGTACCAACCCGGAGGAGCGGACCGCGACCTGCCCCGTCATGGCTTCAGGGTCGATCCAGCAGAATGCGGGCGTCCGCAGGAAGGCCCGGCTTCAGAAACCCCTCCCGGTTGTCCACGCGGAGCTTCACGGCGAAGACCAGCCTGGTACGTTCCTCTCGCGTCTGCACGTTCCCGGGCGTGTACTCGGGCCGCTGGCTCACCTCCGCCACCCACGCAGGGAACGTCCGCCCCGGGAACGCGTCCACCCGGACCTCCGCCCGCTGGCCCAGCCGGACCCGGCCGAACTCCACCTCCGGGACGAACACTCGGAGGTAGGGCCGGGCCAGGTCTGCTACCGTGAGGATCACGGTGCCGGGCACCACCACGTCGCCCACCTCCGCGGTACGGGACACCACCACGCCGTCCAGGGGGGCCCGGAGACGAGCGTGGGAGCGCCCGATCCGTGCCAGCCGCAGGGATGCCTCCGCCTGATCCAGCTGGGCCCGGGCGAGCTGGACTTCCCGCTCCCGCTGCCGAACCAGCCAGCGCTGGGCCCGCATCGCCTGCAGGGCGGCCCGTGCCTGTTCGGCCGCCGCCTCCGCGGCCTGCGTGTCCAGCTCCCGGGCCCGCACCGCCTCCAACGCCGCCTGCGCCGCGGCCACCGCGGCGCGGGCGTGCTGTACTGCGGCCTGTGCCGCTTCCTCCTGCCGGGCTGCCGCTTCCCGCTGCGCTGCGAGCGCCTCCAGCTGCGCCCGGGCCGCGCGCGCGGCCGAGCGGGCCGCCTCTGCCTGCTGCGTGGAGATAGCCCCCTGGGCCAGCAGCTGATCCGCGCGCCGTGCGTCCGCCTCGGCCCGCTCCCACCCGGCCTGCGCGGCCTGCAGGTTCGCCTCCGCGGCCTCCCGCTGCGCCCGGGCCGCGGCCTCCGCCGCCGCCGCGGCAGCCAGCTGGGCGCGCGCCTGGTCCACCTGTGCGTGGGCCGCGAGGCGCTGGCTGCGCGTGGAGAGGCGGGACTGAGGGACGCGCGCCTCCGCGGCCACCACCCCTGCCTGTGCTTGGCGCATCGTGGCGCGTAGCTGCTCTTCCTGCAGGGCCAGGGCCACCCGGGCCTGCTCCCACCGGGCCCGGGCAGCTCGCCAGGCGGCTTCTGCCTGCATCACCTGGGCTTCCAGCTCGTCCGGCTCCAGCTCCGCCACCAGCTGCCCGGTGCGTACCGTGTCCCCTTCCCGCACCAGCAGCCGCACCAGGCGGCCGGAGATCTTCGGGGTCACGTCCACCTGGCTCGCCTCCACCGTACCGGACACCTCCAGAGCGTCGGACGCCTCCCCGGGCGGCCGCCGGAGGGCGTACAGGAGCCCCGAGGCGAGCACCACCAGCACCGTGACCGCAGCCAGGCGGCGTGCCAAGCTCAGCCCTCCAGGGGCAACACGAAGGTCTGGATCGCGGGAGGGCGAAGGTAGCCCTGTTTGAGCTGTTCCAGCGCCCTCAGGAAGCGCTCCACGGCTCCGTCCTCCAGGGCAGCGAAGAGCACGTGGTTAGTTCCGGGCCAGATGGGAGTACCCAGCCGCAGCCCCTTCCGGCCGAAGCCCACGGCGCCCTCCAGCTTCGTCCAGCCCGGCAGCTCCAGCTGGCGGAGCAGTTCGGTGACCGAGTCGTCCACGCCTGCCTCGTACACCACCAACACCAGCTTCATCGCCCTGCCTCCTCCGCCACCTCCCGCGCAGGCGCCGGCCTCCGCCGCAAGGCCCGCGCCGCCCACCCCCGCAGATCGTCCAGCAGGGTGTACGTCACAGGGATCACCACCAGGGTCAGCAGGGTCGACCACGTGAGGCCGCCGATCACCGCCCACGCGAGGGGTGAGCGAAGCTCGGAGCCCTTCCCGAACTCCAGGGCCACGGGCAGGCTGCCCAGAACCACGGACAGGGTGGTCATGATCACCGGCCTCAGTCGGGTGGGGCCGGCCCGAAGCACTGCCTCCGTTCGCTCCAGCCCGCGGGCCCGCAGGGTGTTGGTGTAGTCCACGAGGAGGATGGAGTTCTTCATCACGAGTCCGGTGAGCAGGATGAAGCCGATGGCGCTCACGATGGACAGGCTCTTGCCCGTGGCCAGCAGCGCCAGGATGCCGCCCACCCAAGCAAGGGGGAGCGCCAGCATGATGGCGAAGGGCGTGAAGGTGCTCTCGAACAGGGCCGCCAGCAGGATGTACACCAGGACCACGCCGAGCCCCAGGGCGAACAGGAACGTGCCCCCCGCCTCTGCGATCTGCTCCGCCTGGCCTCCGAACTCCACCACGACACCCGGAACCTGGATGTCCGCCAGGGCCCGCGCGGCCAGCTGGTTGACGTTGCCCGCGAACGCGCCCGGCTGGAGGTTGGCCGAAACCGTCACCACGCGCTGACGGTTGCGCCGGTCGATCTGGGTCGGGCCCAGGGCCGGCTCCACCCACGCCACGTCCCGCACGTACACGGGACGGCCGCCCACGGTGGCCACCAGCAGGTCCGGGAGGTCCGAGGGCCTGAGCGCCCGCCCGTCCCGCACCATGCGGACCCGCACCGGCACCTCGTCCCCATCCAGCCGCAGCTGGGTGTCCACGCTGCCCTCCACCGCGGTCCGCAGGACCGCCGCCACGGTGGCGGTGCTGAGGCCGAGCTGGCTGGCCCGCTCCCGGTCCACCCGGACCTGCAGCTCCGGGCGGCCGATGCGCACGCTCACGTCGACGTCCCGGGTCCCCGGCACCGCCCGCAGCCTCTCCGCGATGCGATCCGCGGTCCGGGCCAGCAGGGTGAGATCGTCCCCCAGCACCCGGACCTCCACCGGACGCACCGGACCCGCCACCTGGGCGGTGGAGTACACCACCCGGGCACCTGGGATCAGGGCCGTCTCCGGCGTGTTCTGCAGCTCCCGCAGCACCTCCACGTCCCGCCGCCGGCGGTGCTCCTTCAGCCGGACGATCATGCTGGCGTACTGCGGGCCGGTCTCCGCGAACTGCCCTGCGGTGCCCACGTTGGTGATCACGTCCTCCACCTCGGGGACCCGCCGTAGCCGCGCTTCCACCTGCGACGCCACCTCCGCGGTTCGGGCGAGGCTGGTCCCCGCGGGCAGCTCGATGCGGACGGACAGCACGCCCTGGTCCACGGTGGGGACGAACTCGAACCCCAGCCGTCCCGCCAGGGGGAACACCCCCACCACCGACAGGACCCCCAGCAGGACCACCACGCCGCGCCGGCGCAGAGCCCACCGCAGGAGGCCCTCGTAACGGGCGTCCAGCCACGTGTAGAAGCGGTCCACGGGCGCGAACAGGCGCGCGGACAGACCCGGTGGGGCCTCCTGGCCGGTCCGCCGCCGCAGCCACCGGGCGGCCAGCATCGGCGTCAGGGTGAAGGCCGCGAACAGGCTCGCGAGAGTCACCGTGGCCACCGTGAGGCCGAAGGGCCTCAGCAGCTGTCCGAAGACACCTCCCGACAGTCCCAGGGGGACGAACACCACCACGTCCACCAGGGTGATGGCGACCGCGGCGAGCCCGATCTCGCTGCGCCCGTTCAGGGCGGCCTCCGCGGGCGGTTCCCCGCCTTCCAGGTGGCGGTGGATGTTCTCCAGCACCACGATGGAGTCGTCCACCAGGATCCCGATGGCCAGCGAGAGCCCCAGGAGCGTGAAGAAGTTCAGGGTGAAGCCGAATGACGCGATGACGACGAAGGACGCCAGCAGCGACGTGGGGATGGCCAGGAACACGATGAAGGTGTTCACCGCGTCGTGCAGGAAGAGGAAAACGATCGCGGATGCCAGGACCACGCCCAGGAGGAGCGCCAGGAACACATCATTGACCGCCTCCCGGGTGAAGGTGGAGGCGTCGTTGGCCACCGTGACGTGCAGGTCGGGGTACAGGCGCCGGACCCGTTCCAGCTCGCGCTTCACCGCGTCGGCCACCGTGATGGTGTTGGCGTCCGCGGCCTTGCGCACCAGCAGGGTGACGCTCTCCCGCCCGTTGAGTCGGGAAAGCTGCGTCCGCTCGGCCACTCCGTCCCGGACCCGGGCCACGTCCCCCACCCGCACGGATCCCCCTCCGGGCACGGCAAGGCGCACCTGCTCAAGCTCCCGGACGCTGCGGAACTCCCCGAGGGCCCGCACCGCCAGCTGCCGGCCGCCCTCCCGCAGGGACCCCGCGGGCACGTTGAGGTTCTCCTGCACCACCCCCGCAGTGAACTGCGCCAGGCTCAACCCGTAGGCCTGGAGGCGGTCACGGTCTACCTCCACCTGGACTTCCCGCACCTGACCTCCGATCACCTCTACGTTGGCCACGCCCGGCACCTGCTCCAGCCGGCTCCGCACGCGGTCGTCCACCAGCTCCCGCAGCTCCTGGGGCGTGCGGCTGTCGCTGGTCAACGACAGGGACAGGATGGGGAACGCGGAGAAGCTGAAGCGCTGGACGACGGGTGCCCGTGCGTCCCGGGGCAGCTGCGCCCGAACGGCTTCCAGCTTCTCCCGCACCGCGCCCGTAGCCGCGTTCAGGTCCGTCCCCAGGGCGAACTCCACCAGGACCAGGGACAGCGCCTCCTGGCTGCTCGCCTGGATCTCCCGCACCCCCGAGACGGTGCCCACCGCCTCCTCGATGGGCTTGGTCACGGCGCTCTCCACCTCCTGGGGGCCCGCGCCGGGGTAGACGGTCACGATGGACACCACCGGGAACTCGATGTTGGGCAGCAGCTCCACGGGCATCCCCGCGAGCAGGCGCAGCCCGATCACGCCCAGCGCCAACCAGCCCATCAGGACCAGGACCGGCCGTCGGATGGAAAGCCGCGTCAACCACACGGCCCACCTGTTAGCGCGACACCCGCACGGGGTCGCCGTCGCGCAAGAGCGCCCGCCCGGAGACCACCACCCGGGTTCCAGGGGACAGGCCTGGCACCTCCACCCACCCGTCCGAGGAGAGGCCGACGGTCACCGCCCGCCGCCTGGCCACCCCCGAGGCCACCACGAACACGTACGCCCGCGTCCCCTCACGGCTCACGGCTTCCTCAGGGACGGCGGGGACGCCTCTCCGGGAGAGCACCGAGACCCGGCCACGGGCGAACATCCCCGGCCGCAGGGCACCGTCCGGGTTGGGGAGGCGCACCCTCACGAGGAAGCTGCGCGTTCTGGGGTCCGCGGCGGGAGACCAGCCCTCCACACGGCCCGTGAAGCTGCGACCGGGAAGGGCGTCCACCGTCACCCGCACCACCTGGCCGACCCGCACCGTGCGGATCTGGGTCTCGGAAACCGCGAGGCTGACCCGTACCGTGCTCACGTCCGCCACCACCAGCAGCGGCGCGCCGGGTGCAGCGTACTCTCCCGGATCCACGCGCCGTTCCACCACGACCCCGGAAAGGGGCGCCCGCACTGCGGTGTGCTGCAGCTGCAGGCGCGCCAGCCGCAGCGCGGCCTCCGCCTGCCGCACGGCGGCCTCCGCCTGCTCCACGTCCCGCTGGCGGAGCGCCACCTGCTGGTAGTTCGTCTGCGCGAGCTGCAGGGCTGCCTGTGCGGCGCGCAGCTGTTCCCGGGCGGCCCGCCACTGCGCCTGAGCCGCCTCGTGCTGCGCCCGCGCGGCCTCCGCGGCAGCGCGCGCGGCGTCCACCTGCTGGGCAGGGATGGCACCCTCCTGGAACAGCTGCTGGATCCGCCGCAGGTCCGCCTCTGCGCGCGCCCGCTGGCTGTTGGCCGCGCCCACCTGGGCTTCCGCGGACGCCACCTGCGCCCGCGCCGCCTCCACCGCGGCCTGCGCCTGCGCCACCTGACTGCGGGCGGCGTCGGAGGCGAGCTCCCTGGCAGCCACGGCCTGCGCTGCCCGTGCCCGGGCCGCCTCCAGCGCCGCCTGCGCCTGTTGCACCTGCTCCTCCAGGTCCGAGGGGTCCAGGCGCACCACGACCTGTCCGCGGGTCACGAGGCTTCCCTCATCTACCACCACCTCCGCCACGCGGCCCGGAATCCGGGAGACCACGTCCGCCGTGGCGACCGCTTGCACCGTCCCCGCTGCTTCCACCACCTGTTCCAGGGTGCGCCGTTGGACCTCCGTGACCTCCACCGCCACAGCGGGCGGACTGGCCGCGGGTTGGCTCGGCGCGGGGCGGGTACAGCCTGCGACGAAGGCCAGGACCAGCGGCCAGATCCACCGCCCGCAGAAGAGGTGCCGCGACGCCCACAGCCCGCGTACCGTTGCGCCTGAGGTTGCGTCAAAACCTCCCCGCCTCATCCCTGACCTCCGCTACAGCGACCCCGTGGCCAGCAGCAGCTGCAGCCGCGCGAGGTTCTGGTTGAACCGAGCCGCGGCCAGGGCCACCTCCGCCTGCGCCACCTGAGCCTGCGCGCTCACCAGTTCCAGGGAGGTCCCCACTCCCGCCTCAAACCGCACCCGGGCGATCCGCAGCGCCTCCCTGGCCTGCTCGACGCCGCGCTCCGCGGCCGCCAGCTCAGGACCCGCCTGCTGCAGGCTCAGCCACGCCTGCCGGACCTCCAGCTCCACCCGCTGCCGGGTCTGAGCCTCCAACAGGGCCAGCTGCTGCAGCCGCAGCTCCGCCTCCCGCACCCGCTGCTCCGTGATCCCGCCGTCGTACAGGGACAGGGTGACGGCGAGGGTCACGGACCAGGAGCTTGCCACGTTGGACGTCGGGCCGGACCAGTCGTACTGCGCGGCCAGGGCCACGTTGGGCCGGCCGCCGCTGCGGGCCAGCTCGATCCCCGCGCGGGCCGCTTGCGCCCGGGCCCGCAGCTCTTCGAGTTCCGGCCGCTGCCGCAGGGCCCGCTGGACGAACTCCTGCAAGGTCCCGTCCACCGCGCGGGCCTCGAGCCGGTCGGTGGGCTCGATGGCGACGTCCAGCGGGAGGTTCACCAGGGCCGCGAGGGCAGCCTGAGCGTTCGCGACCTGCGCCTGTGCCCTCGCCAGTCCCTGTTGGGCGCTGGCGAGGCTGACCTCCGCCTGCAGGACGTCGAAGGGCGCCGCCACGCCCGCGGCGAGCCGGGCGCGGGCCACCCGCACCGACTCTTCTGCCGAGGCCACGGCCCGGCGGGCCGCGGCCTCGTTCTCCCGCGCCAGCAGCAGCTGCAGGTAGGCCTGCTGAACCTGGAACACCACCTGCTGCTTGGTCCGCTCCAGCACGGCCCGCGCGCCCCGCAGGTTGGCCTCCGCGAGGGCTACCTGGGCGTCCAGCCGCCCGCCCGTGTACAGGGGGTACTGGGCGGACAAGCGCAGGAGGACCACGTTAGGCTCCGGCGGAGGCAGGTGCACGGTCACCGTCGGGGGAGCCGGAGCGAAAGGGTTGGGGAACGTGAGGGTCTGCCCCGGCTGCTGCAGATACGTGTACGAGCCTGTGACGGCGAGCTGAAAGGACAGAGCGGCCCGGGCCTGGGCCAGCTGGGCTTCCGCCACCGCCACGTCCAGGGCGGCGGCCCGCAGACCCACGTTCTGCTGCACCGCCAGCGTCGCCGCCTCAGCGAACGACAGCCTGCGTGGCGCCGCCTGGGCACGCGCAGGAGCCACCGCCCACAGGAGCAGGAGGACCGTCAGTACGCGCTTCACGGCTGACCTCCGGGCGCCGGTTCTGCGGGCACCCGTGGGAGCAGCCCGTACAGGACGAACCGGGCCACCTGCCGGGCCACCTCCTCCACCGGGTACCGCTCGAACAGCGGCTTCGGGTCGTACCGGTCGAACAGCACCATCCCCCGCGTCAGCGCTCCTAGAGCCCGCACCACCACTTCCGGGTCCACCTCCGCCAACGTTCCCCGCCGCACGCCCTGCTCCACCACCCGCATCACCTCCTCCAGGAACTCCCGCACCCGGATCCGCACGCGGCGCCGGAACTCGGCGTCCACGTCCGCGCGGTGCATGACGAGCCGGAAGAACGCACCGTGGCGCAGGAGGAGGGAGAACTGGTCGCGGAACACCGCAGCCAGCACCTCCTCCTCGGCCCCCGGCTCGGCCGCCTCTGCCCGGCGCACGGAAGGCAACACCGCGGAAGCCATCACGGCCTCCCACGCGGCGAACAGCAGGTCCCGCTTGCCCCGAAAGTACAGGTACACAGTCCCCTCCGCCACGCCCGCGCGCCGCGCGATGGACCGCACCGTGGCCTCCCCGTAACCGCGGGCCGAGAACACCTCCAGCGCAGCCCGAGCGATCCGCTGCCGACGTTGCTGGGTCAGGAGCCTGCGGGCCTCCGCGGTGAGCCGGGGCAATCTGAATCTCCATTCAGTTTAAATGAACACAGGTTCACTTATAACCGGACGCGTTCACGGAGTCAAGTGACCTAGGGAAAGACGTGGGGCGTTGGGACGTTCGTCCTGGAAGCCGTACCCGTCAGGTTCCAGAGGGTCTAACGGATCGCCAGCACCTGGTCGCTGGGGCGCACCACCGGCTGGCCACGCCGGTCCGTCCCCTCGAACACCAGCAGGGCGAAGTAGTCGTCCACCAGCTTGTGGCGGGGCTCGCGCGAGGCCACCAGGACCCCCACGCCTACCACCTCCGCCCGGAACTCCCGCATGAGGTCCACCACCCCTCGCGCGGTGCCTCCCCCCCGCACGAAGTCGTCGATGAAGAGGACCCGCTGACCCTCCCGGACTGCCCGCAGGGGCAGGGTCATCTGCTGAAGCATGCGCGAGGAGCCGGACACGTAGTTCACGGTCACCGCGGGCCCCTCCGTCACCCGCCCCGCGCGCCGGATGGTGATCATCGGCACGTGGAAGGCGCGCGCGGTCATGAAGGCCACGGGGATCCCCTTCACTTCCATGGCCAGCACCACGTCCGGCCTCCGGTCCGCGAAGTACGTCGCGAAGGCCTCCCCCACCTGTTCCACCACCGAGGGCATGGCCAGCAGGTCGGAGGTGTACAGGAACCCCCCGGGCAGCAGCCGCACGGGGTTGGACAGCTTCGCGGCCAGCTCCTCCGCCAGCCTGCGGATCCGCGTGGGGTCGCGCTGGGGCACGAACCGGACGCCTCCCGTAGCCCCGCTCAGGGTCTCGATCCGGCCCAGCCCGAACCGCTCGAACACCCGCCGCAGGCTGGCCACGTCCTCGCTCACCGTGCTCTTGGCGGCACCCAGGGCCTCCACGAACGTACTGAGCCGGTGCACCCGGTACGGCTCGGACTGCAGGGCGTGGGCGATGGCGATCATCCGCTCCCCCCGCCGTAGACGGTGCGGCCGCCTGGCTCTCTCCCTCCCGGTGCCCGGTTCCGAGCTCATGCCTGCCGCAGGAGCCGCTCCGCTAGCTCCAGGTTCTCCGGCTTGCCCACGTCCACGTCCAGGGCGACCTCCGGGTCGGGACACACCACCGCTGCCCCCCGCAGCCCGGTCAACTCGAAGGCCCTGCGCTCCACGTCCGCCACCGAGAGCCGACCGGTGAGGTACTTCACCACGTACGCACTGCCCAGCAGGGAGGCGAGCCGTGCGGGGTTCTTCCGCGCCTCCGCGGCCTGCCGGAGGAGGGGCCGAATCCGCTCCACCACCTCCGGCCTGAGCAGCACCAAGCTGCTCCCGGTGAAGGAACCCTCGCGGACCCGAACAAAGGTCTTCCGCGCCCCCGGGAAGCGCGCCTCCAGATCCTCCCTCCGCACGATTCCATAATAGAAATCCGCGGGACGCACCGCGCACGCCTCCAGGAAGTGCGCCACGGCCTGAGGCGAGAGCAGGGGCAGGTCCGCAGCGCACGCCAGCACCCACGAAGCGTCCGGGAACGCGGCTACCGCCGCCTCCACGTTCGCCAGCAGGCTCCCCTGGTCCGGCACCACCCGGTGGCACACGCGAGCGAGATGTTCCGGGACAGGCCCCGGGGCCACGAGCGCCACCCGGCGCACCTGGGGCGTGGCCCGTAAGGCCTCTACCACCCGCTCCACCAGCGGCTTGCCCGCTACAGGCAGGAACGCCTTGTTGGGAAGCCCCGGCGGCAGCCCGGGCTCTCGTTCCCCTCCCGCGAGGACCGCAGCGTCCACCTCCAGGGGGGTCAATCCCTCACCGCTCCAGTTCCGCGAACGTCCGGGTCAGTACCACCTCCGCGTCCGCGCTCGCCCGTAGGGCTTCCCACGCACGGCGCGCTTCGGCCTCGCCCGGGAACAGCCCAAACACCGCGGGACCCGTACCCGTCATGCTGGCGCCGAGGGCGCCGGCCTCCAGCAACCGCCGCTTCAGCTCCTGCACCTGCGGGTACCGTTCGGATACCAAGGGCTCGAACACGTTGCACAGTTCCCTCGCCACCGCGGCCACGTCCTCCGCCCGAAGGGCTTCCACGAGGCGCTGCGTGTTCGGCCGCCGTGGAACGCGAGCGAGATCCAGGTTCGCGTACGCCCAAGCGGTGGACACCTCCGCGTCCGGGCACGCCAGCACCACCCAGGTCGCGGGCAGGGTGGGCAGGTAGCGCAACCGCTCCCCACGGCCCGTGGCCAGTGCCGCTCCGCCCACGAGGAAGAAGGGTACGTCCGAGCCCACCTGGGCTGCCAGCTCCAGCAGCTGCGCGTGATCCAGCCGCAGCTTCCACATCTGCGCCAAACCCAGGAGTGTCACCGCGGCGTCGGATGAGCCTCCGCCGAGGCCCGAGGCCGGCGGGATGCGCTTGCGAACCTCGATCTCCACCCCACGGTCGGTACCCGCAACCTCCCGAAGGAGCTGGGCAGTACGGAACACCAGGTTCTGCTCGTCTGTGGGAACCCGCCGGTGGTCGCACACCACCCGGATGCCCCCTTCCGAATCCCGCAGGACTACGGTGTCGTGCAGCTCCACCGTGTGCAGCACCGTCTCCACCTCGTGGTATCCGTCGGGGCGACGGGCCAGCACGTCCAGGCTCAGGTTCACCTTCCCGTACGCGTTCAGCCTGAGTTCCTTCACCGGATCCCGCTCCTTTTCTCTACAAACGAGGACGGCCTCCGGGTCCTCCGGACACCGGAAGCCGTCCCGTGCCCACCGCCTACCACCCGCGGCGGCTCGCTGGTCAACCCAGGTCCCCCGTGGTGCCTCGCACCGGCCACGGTTTTCCCCACACGAACCCAGGATTCCTACCGAACGGGTGCTCGAGCCCTTTCAGCTCCGGCCCGGTTTGCGGTATAGTGGGGAGCCGTGCAGGCCCCGGAACGGTACCCCGTGCAGACGCCCGTGGCCGTGCGCCGGGCCTGGCCCTGGCGGGCCGCCCGCTGGGTGGTCCCCCTCCTGTTCGGCCTGCTGGTGGCTTTCCTGGTAGCGTCTGCGGGTAGCGTGCTAGCGCGGACCGGCTGGACCACCCGGGACGGCCGCATGGCTTTCCCCCTCCAGCTCCGCCAGCGGGTCAACGTGCTGGTCATGGGGGTGGACGTCACCCTCAACAACCGGCGTCAGCCGGTGAACCTAGCCCGCTCGGACGCGCTGTTGCTGGTCAGCTTCGACCCGGCGACCCGCACCGCCAGCTTCCTGTCCATTCCCCGTGACACTCGGGCGGCCATCCCCGGGCACCGGGGCTGGTGGAAGATTAACGCCGCGTACGCCCTCGGCGGTCCCGAGCTCACCATCCGGACCGTAGAGCAGCTGCTCGGCGTCCGCGTCCACCGCTACGTGAAGCTCGGGCCCCAGTCCTTCGCGCGCCTGATCGACGCCGTGGGCGGCGTGTGGGTGGACGTGGAGCGGGACCTGCAGTACGAGGACTGGTGGGCGGGTCTGCGCGTCGACCTCAAGAAGGGCCGCCAGCTGCTGTCCGGGGAACAGGCCATGGGTTACGCGCGGTTCCGGCACGACCCCCTGGGGGACATCGGCCGCGTCCAGCGGCAGCAGAAGGTGGTGCACGCGCTGTTCCAGCGCCTCAAGGAACCGCAGACCTGGCTGCGGGCACCGCAGATCCTCCGGGCGGTGGCGGAGAACACGCAGACGAACCTCACGCCCCACGAGGTGGCCACCCTCGGTTGGTTCCTCAGCCGGCTGGCGCCGGACCGGATCCGGACGGAGACCCTGCCCGGCCACTTCGCGCCCCTGTTTTGGGACCCGGACCCGGAGCGGGTCAGGGCGTTGGTACTGGAGATGTTCTACGGACTCCCGCCGGAGCAGGTCTCGGGCACCACGGTGGAGGTGCGCAACGCCAGCGGGGTACCTGGCACGGGCCTTCAGGCCGCGGCGCGGCTCCAGCGCATGGGCTTCCGGGTGCTGCGGGTGGAGCCGGACCCGGAGAGCCAGCCGTACACCGCGGTGGTCTCCACCCGGGGCGACGCTACCCTGGCCGCCGCGGTCCGGGACATGCTGGGCGTGGGTGCTGTGGCCGCGCGGCCGAAGCCGGAGGCGCAGGCCGACCTGGTCGTCCGGGTGGGGTTGGACTACGCCCGCCGCGTGCGCTGGCTCTCGGGCGCGCCGTTGCCTTCCCCGTAACGCCCTCCAGTCAACGGAGCAGACCCCGCCTCCGTGTGCCCAGGTGCTGCCAGAATCTCACTCGTGGCAGGCTCCGGCCGCCAGCGCGCTTGCCACCGCGGCGAACTCCTCCACGGACAGGGTCTCGCCGCGACGGCGGAGGTCCACTCCCGCAAGCCGCGCAGCCTCCTCCAGACGCTGGGCCGGCACCACCGGAGCCCACGCCCTGCGCAGCTGCTTGCGTCTCTGCCCGAAAGCCGCCCGCGCGAGCGTGCGGAACAGCTCGTAGTCCACGCCCTCCGGGCGCGGCCGCGGGGTCAACACCACCACCGCGGAGGTCACCCGGGGAGGCGGCACGAAGGCGGAAGGCGGGATCCGGAAGGCCAATTCCGTCTCCGCGTGGAACCGCACCAGGACGGTGAGCAGACCGTAGTCGGCCGTCCCCGGCCGGGCCACCAGCCGCCGGGCCACCTCCTCCTGTACGGTCACCACCAGGCGTTCCAGGTCCGGCACCTCCTCTAACAGGCGGACCAAGAGGGGCGAGGCGATCCCGTATGGCAGGTTCGCCACCACCTTCCGGCGCATTCCGGGGGGGAACACTGCGCAAAGATCCAGCTCCAGGGCGTCCGCACGGAGCACCCGGACGTGGGGATGCACCGTGACCAGGTCCTCCAGCAGCTCCGCCAGCTGCGGGTCAACTTCCACCGCCACCACCGCGCCGGCCTGCTCCGCAAGCCTCGCGGTGAGCAATCCGGTGCCGGCTCCCACCTCCAGCACCGCGTCCTGGGGGCCGAGGTTCGCGAGCTGCACGATGCGATCCAGGTACAGGCGGCTGGTGAGGAAGTGCTGTCCAAGAGAACGGCGCGGTCGAATGCCCCGGGTCTTCAGGAGGCGGAACAGCTCGGAGGGCGTCACGAGTGAAGCGTACCGCGGTCGGGGGGCCGCAGACTCCCACCGATGCGAAGGAGCCGCTACCGATCCTCCGAAGGCGTGCGCAGCAGGTACACCCGGACGACCCGCCGGCCCCACCGGTACGCCTCCCGGGGCGTGTCGAAGCACACGTCCACCCGGCGCCCTCGGATCGCGCCACCCGTGTCCGCGGCCACCCCGACCCCGTAGCCCTCCACGTAGACGACGGAGCCCAGAGGGATGACCCGCGGGTCTACCGCCACCACCCCGCGCCGGGCGCGGAGGCCCGTAGCCGTAACCGCGTCAACCCCCCGACCGTGGTTGGGGGCGTACGCGGTGGCCAACACCAGCAGAGAAGGACGGCGGGCAAGCTCTCCGCGGGAGGGCACGTAGGCCCTGCCTACCCGGACCACTCGGGGCCGGCTCTGCTGGACGACCCGGGTGGCTACCTTCTCCTTGTGGACCAGCCTGCCGTCCTCGTACGTGAGCCGGTAGGTGTGCTCCACGACCCCGTTCCGGCCCTCCACCAGTACCCGCGGGGGCTCCGGCAAGTACGCGGGCACGATCCGCTCAACCGTCCCGTAGGGGACCACCTGCCGGCGCACCACCGTCTCCTGCCTGACCCGGACCACCCGTACCTCGCGACCCGGCCCCACCTCCTCCCACAGGCCGGGGACCACGCGATCCAAGGGCCCCAGGGTGATCCCGGCACGGGCCAGGACATCCGCCACGGTCCGACCCACCACCGGCACCTCGCGCGTCACCCCGTCCGAGGTGACCCGCACCGGGATCGCCCGGAACACGGTCACCCGCAGGCCGTCCCGCACAGGGGTTTCGAGAGAAGGGACCACGAGGTCAAAGGATCCCACGGAGACCCCACGCTCCGCCAGCAGCTCTGCCACCGTGCGGCTGGTGGTCAAGACGGACTCGGCGCGGCCGTCGTCCACCAGTTCCACCTGGACGGGCTGCGCGGGCTGTGCTCCAGCACCGGTCAGGGTCGCCAGCACGAAGGCGGCGGTGGCCAGGGAAACGGCCCGGGCCCGCCGCACACGCGCCACCTCCATACACTCCCTCCTGCGGCCGGGTTTGACGGACGGGGTGAGCGACGAAGGGTGGTGCGGTCCGTCTATTTACTTCTGGGCACGCCGATAGCTTAGCGGATAAATTCTGGTCAATGCAAGCGCCATAGACCGACGCCTGGGGCACGGTCCCTGTAGCCATAGGATCCGGGCCCAATCCTGAGGCGGGTTACAGCGTGTCCGTCTGGACCAGCTCGATCAGCACCCCGTGAGTTGTCCTGGGGTGGAGGAAGGCTACTTGCGAGCCCCGGGCGCCCGACCGCGGCGCGGGAGGCACCACCGCCAGCCCCGCTGCCGCCGCCCGCTCCAGGGATTGCCGGAGGTCTGGTACCCGGAGCGCCACGTGGTGCACGCCTTCTCCCCTCGCGGCCAGGAACCTGCCCACCACACTGTGCTCCGAGGTGGGTTCCACCAGTTCCAGTGCCACCTCCCCGGCTGACAGGAAGGCCACGCGGGCTCCCTCCGACGGGACCTCCTCCACGTGGGCACAGCGGAACCCGAGGGCCTCGAAGACCCGTACGGCTGCCTGCAGATCTCGGACCGCCAGCGCCACGTGGTCCAACCGAGCGGCCTCACTCACCTCAGCACCCCCGCACGCTCAAGCAGCAGCCGGCCGGCCTCCTTCGCGGTGAGACGGCCGGCCTGCACCTCCCTCACCAGCTCGTCCAGCTCATCGGACGCCTGCTCCACCAACGCCTGCCGCAGGTACGACTCTGCCGCCCTCAGGACCTCCGCCCGTACCCGCTGCCGGCGGCGCTCCGGCAGAAGGCCCTGCGCCTGCTGGTAGGCGCGGTGGCGATCCACCGCCGCCAGCAGGTCGTCCACACCCTGCCCGGTGGTGGCCACCGTGGGCACCACGGGCGGCTCCCAGCCCCCGCCGGGGACCAAGCGCAGCATCGCCCGCAGTTCCGCCACCGTGCGCTCCGCCTCCAGGTGGTCCGCTTTGTTCACCGCGAACACGTCCGCGATCTCCAGAATGCCGGCTTTCAGGGTCTGGACCGTGTCGCCCAACCCGGGGACGGTCACCACCACCACCGTGTCCGCGGCCCTCACTACGTCCACCTCCACCTGCCCGGCCCCCACGGTCTCCAGCAACACCACCCTGCAGCCCATGGCATCTAGGATGCGCACCACGTCGCCCGCGGCTTCGCTCAACCCGCCCAGGGAGCCTCGGGTGGCCAGGGACCGAATGAAAACCCCCGGGTCCGAGCTGTGGTCCACCAGCCGGATGCGGTCACCCAGAAGGGCTCCACCGGAAAACGGGCTCGTGGGATCCACGGCCACCACGCCCACCCGCTCCCCGCGCCGCCGCAGCAGCCGCGTCAGGGCGTCCGCCAGGGTCGACTTGCCGGCTCCCGGCGGACCGGTGAGCCCGACCACGTACGCGTTGCCTGTGTGGGGTCCCAGGTGGCGCAGCAACTCGGCACCCGCTGGGTGTCCGTCCTCCACCAGAGAGATGGCCCGCGCCGCGGCCACGTGATCCCCTTCCAGGACCCGCCGGGCCAGGGCTCGGACGTCCACGCCCCCTCCTCAGACGGCCACCGTGGGTCGGTGGACGCCGAAGACCTCCCGCAGGACGTCACACACCTCACCCACGGTGGCGTAGGCGCGGACGCAGCGGTACAGGTAGGGCATCAAGTTCTCCATGCCGGCGGCAGCCTTGCGCAGTTCCCGCAGGCTGTCCAGCACCTCGCGGCGCTCCCGGCGGGCCCGCACCTCCGCCAGGCGGCTCTTCTGCCTGGCCGCCACCTGGGGATCTACCCTCAGCAACGGGATCGCCGGCGCTTCCGCGGATGCGAACCGGTTCACCCCCACGACGATCTGCTCGCCTGTTTCCACCCGCTGCTGCTCCCGGTAGGCCGCCTCCGCGATCTCCCGCTGGACCCAGCCGGCTTCGATAGCCGCCAGCATTCCGCCCAGGGCGTCCAAGCGGTCCAGGTAGTCCCGGACCCCCCGCTCCATCCGGTCCGTCAGCCACTCCACGTAGTACGAGCCCCCGAGGGGGTCTACCACGTCCGCCACCCCGGTCTCGAAGGCCAGTACCTGCTGGGTCCGCAGGGCCAGCCGCGCCGCCTGCTCCGTAGGCAGCGCCAGGGCCTCGTCCTTCGCGTTGGTGTGCAGCGACTGGGCGCCCCCCAGCACTGCAGCCAGGGCCTGCACGGTGACCCGGACCACGTTGTTCTCCGGCTCCCGCGCCTGCAGGGCCACCCCTGCGGTCTGGGCGTGGAACCGCAGCGCCCACGACCGGGGGTCCTTCGCCCCGAACCGCTCCCGCATGATACGGGCCCAAAGGCGGCGGGCGGCGCGGAACTTGGCCACTTCCTCGAACAGGTTCAGGTGGGCGTTGAAGAAGAAGGACAGCTGGGGAGCGAACTGGTCCACCGACAGACCCCGGTGCAGGAGCTTCTCCACGTAGGTGATCGCGTTCCCGAATGTAAAGGCCACTTCCTGTACGGCGGTGGCGCCCGCCTCCCGGATGTGGTATCCGGAGATGGAAATGGGGTTCCACCGGGGCAGGTGGTGGACGCAGTGCTCCACCACGTCCGCCACTAGCCGCAGGGAGGGTTCGGGCGGGAAAATGTAGGTGCCGCGGGCCACGTACTCCTTCAGGATGTCGTTCTGGGTGGTGCCGTCCAGCCGGTCCCACGGCACCCCCTGGCGGTCCGCCACCGCCTGCAGCATGGCCAGCAGCACGGGTGCCGTGGCGTTGATGGTCATGGACACGGAGACCCGGTCCAAAGGGATCCCGTCGAACAGCACCTCCAGATCCGCCAGGGAGTCCACCGCCACCCCGACCCTTCCCACCTCTGCCTCTGCGGCCGGGTGGTCCGAGTCGTACCCCATCTGGGTGGGCAGGTCGAAGGCCACACTGAGTCCCGTCTGACCCTGCTCCAGGAGGAACCGGAACCGCCGGTTGGACTCCTCCGCGGTGCCGTAGCCCGCGTACTGCCGCATGGTCCACAGCCTGCCCCGGTACATGGTGGGGTACACCCCGCGGGTGTACGGGTACTCACCAGGGAAGCCCAGGTCCGTCAGGTAGTCCAGCCCCGCGGTGTGCTCGGGAGTATACACCCGATGGAGGGGGATCCCGTCCGGCGTCTCGAACCGCGTCCGTCGCTCGGAGCCCACGCGCTCCCGCTCCCAACGCTCCCTGGCCTGCCGGATCCGCTCCAGCTCCTCCGGGCTCATCACCACCTCCTGCACCCGCCTCTCCAGGATACCCGCGGGCGTTTGTGCGGCTCAAAACTCTGGAGCCGAGGGGGGACGGCGCACCGGCACATCCACCAGCAGCCCTTCCCCACCCACCGACTCCCGCGGCTGGCCCTCGATCTCGATGCGCACCTCCTCCACCCCGCGGAAGTGGGTGGCCGTGTAGACCACCTGGTAGAGGCGGGCCAGCATGCTGGCGCTGCCGCCGCCCGTCTCGAACTCCCGCGAGAGGTTCACGTACGCGGTCCTCCCGTACACCCGGACGCCCAACAGACGCGTCCCGGGAGGGATCTCTGTCGTGTATCCCAGGGCCCGCTCCTCCTCGTTGGGGCCTACCAGAAGGTGCCTCACGGCCCCTGCCACCCAGTCCGCCCGGGTGCGTCCCCGGACCCACCTCAGGCCCGGGACCAGGTGGCCGGCGTTCCGTGTCGGGTCCCACCGCACGAAGTAAACCAGGGCGGGCTCCGTCCGGGGGCGGAAGGTCCACAGGGCCCAGGCCAGCACGGCCACACACGCCCCCAGAGTCACCAGAACCCACACCGTGCGCCGACTCCTCATCGCCAGACTCCCTTCGCGATCATGGGCGGGCGCGCCTGCTGTGCGAACACGTGAACGAAAGGAGAACGGAAGCCCGCCGGAGAACTGCATCGAACACCGCACGGATTGTCGGTCCGGTTCGTCGGCGCGGCGAGGGGGTGGGAAATGCCAACGTCTCCGGAATTTCGGGTCCGCCGATTCTTCCAGGAGGGGAGGTGACCGGCGTGAGGGTCAGCATGACGGTGAACGGGGTTGAGTACACGCGGGACGTAGAACCCCGGACGCTCCTGGTGTACTTCCTGCGCGAGCACCTCGGACTTACGGGGACTCATGTGGGCTGCGACACCTCGACCTGCGGGGCCTGTACCGTGCTGATGGATGGGAAGGCGGTCAAGTCGTGCACGGTCCTGGCCGTGCAGGCAGAGGGCGCGCGGATCACCACGGTAGAAGGGCTGGCCAGGGACGGGGAACTGCACCCTATCCAGCAGGCCTTCTGGGACGAGCACGGGCTGCAGTGCGGCTTCTGCACCCCGGGGATGATGCTGGCCGCGGTGGATCTGCTCCAGCGGAACCCGAACCCCACCGAGGACGAAATCCGTCACGCTCTGGAGGGCAACCTCTGCCGGTGCACGGGCTACCAGCACATCGTGAACGCCGTGAAGGCGGCCTCGCGCATCATGGGTGCCGCGGTGGGCGCTCCCGCGGGAGGTGAGTAGCCATGGCGGTCACCCAGGTGTTCGGAGCGAGAGTGCGGCGGCGGGAGGACCCGCGGCTGATCCGCGGCACCGCCACCTACACGGACGATGTGACCCTGCCGGGTCTGTGCTACGCCGCCTTCGTCCGCAGCCCTCACGCCCACGCCCGGATCCGGCGGGTGGACACCTCCCGGGCCCGGTCGGCCCCGGGTGTCCTCGGCGTGTTCACCATCCAGGACCTGGAGGGGAAGGTCAACCCTATCCCCTGCGGGTGGCAGGTGCCCAACTGTGACCTGAAGACCCCCCCTCACCCGCCCCTGGCCAGGGACAAGGTTCGGTTCGTCGGCGACGCGGTGGCGGTGGTGGTAGCCGAGAGCCGCGCCCAGGCTTACGACGCCGCCGCGCTGGTGGACGTGGAGTACGAGGTCCTGCCCGCGGTGGTGGACATGGAAGCAGCGTTGCAGTCGACGACCCTAGTGCACGAGGACGTGCCGCACAACCGGGTGCTGCTGTGGTCGGTGAAGGGCGGCGACTTCGGGGCCGCCGCGCGGGAGCCTGGGGTGCGGGTGGTCCGCCAGCGTCTGGTGAACCAGCGTCTGATCCCCAACGCCATGGAAACCCGCGCCGTCACCGCGCAGTACAACCCCGGCACCGGGGAGCTGACCCTGTGGGTGACCAGCCAGAACCCCCACATCGCCCGGGTGATCCTGTCCGGCGTGCTCAGCTTCCCGGAGCACAAGCTTCGGGTGATCGCGCCCGAGGTGGGCGGCGGGTTCGGCAGCAAGATCCCCGTGTACCCGGAGGAGGCCGTGGTGGCCCACCTGGCCACGCGCCTGGCCCGGCCGGTAAAGTGGGCGGAGACCCGCCGGGAGAACTACCTGGCCACCATCCACGGGCGGGACCACATCACCGACGCGGAGATGGCAGTGCGTCCCGATGGCACGGTGGTGGGGCTGCGGGTCCGGACCCTGGCCAACTTCGGCGCCTACCTGTCCACCGCGGCGCCCGCCATCCCCACCATCCTGTACGGGCTCGTGCTGTCCGGCCCGTACCGCATCCCCAACATCGAGTGCGAGGTCACGGGAGTCTTCACCAACACCACCCCGACGGACGCGTACCGGGGTGCGGGGCGGCCGGAGGCCACCTACGTGCTGGAGCGCATGATGGACCTGGCGGCGCGCGAGCTGGGCTTGGACCCGGCGGAGATCCGCCGGAGGAACCTGATCCCCAAGGACCAGTTCCCGTACACGGTGGCCACCGGGATCACGTACGACAGCGGGGACTACGCCCGGGCGCTGGATCGGGCCTTGGAGATCCTCGACTACCCCAAGGTCCGGGCGGAACAGGCGGCCGCGCGACAGCAGGGCCGCTACCTTGGCGTCGGGCTGTCCACGTACGTGGAGATCTGCGGAGCCGGGCCCTCCAAGGTGGTGGGCTCCACGGGCTTCGCGGGAGGCCTGTGGGAGAGCGCCGTGGTCCGCTTCTCGCCCACGGGCAAGGTCACGGTGTTCACGGGCACCAGCCCGCACGGTCAGGGCGAGGAGACCACCTTCGCGCAGATCGTTTCTCACGAGCTGGGCGTCCCCCTGGACGACGTGGAGGTGTTGCACGGGGACACAGACAGCATCCTCATGGGCTGGGGCACTTACGGCAGCCGGACCACGCCGGTGGGAGGGACCGCGGTGTACCTGGCGGCCCAGAAGGTGAAGGAGAAGGCCAAGCGGATCGCCGCCCACCAGCTGGAGGTCAGCGCGGACGACCTGGTGTTCGAGAACGGCCGCTTCCACGTGCGGGGTGCCCCGGACCGGGGGATGACCATCCAGGAGGTGGCCCTGCAGGCGTACCTCGCGTGGAACCTCCCGGAGGGGATGGAGCCCGGGCTGGAGGGGCAGGCTAACTGGGACCCCTCCAACTTCGTGTTCCCCTTCGGCACTCACGCGTGCGTGGTGGAGGTGGACCCTGAAACAGGCCAGGTGAGGATCCTCCGCTACGTGGCGGTGGACGACTGCGGCAGGGTCATCAACCCCCTCATCGTGGACGGCCAGGTGCACGGGGGCATCGCCCAGGGCGTGGCCCAGGCCCTGTGGGAAGGCGCCCGGTACGACCCGGCGGGTAACCTCCTCACGGGGAGCATGGCGGAGTACGCGGTGCCAAAGGCTAGCTGGCTCCCGCGCCTCGAGTGCGACCGCACCGAGACCCCCACCCCGGTGAACCCCCTCGGCGTGAAGGGCGTGGGAGAGACCGGCACCATCGCAGCCACCCCGTGCGTGGTCAACGCGGTGATGGACGCGCTCAGCCCGTTGGGAATCCGCCACCTGGACATGCCGCTGTGGCCGGAGCGGGTGTGGCGGGCCATCCGGCAGGCGAAAGGAGGTGCTGCATGATCCCCGCGACGTTCGAGTACGTACGGGCCCGCAGTGTGCGGGAGGCCATCTCCCTGCTGCAGCAGCACGGGGGCCGGGCGAAATTGCTGGCCGGCGGCCACAGCCTCCTTCCCCTCATGAAGCTGCGGCTGAGCCAGCCGGAGATGCTCATCGACCTCGGCCCCGTGGACGAGCTGCGGGGGATCCGGGAGGAGGGCGGGAGCCTGGTGATCGGAGCCCTCACCACCCACGACGAGGTGGCCAACAGCCCGCTCGTCCGGGAGCGGGTGCCGTTGCTGGCCGAGTGCGCGTCGCAGATCGGGGATGTGCAGGTCCGCAACCGCGGCACCATCGGCGGCAACCTGGCGCACGCGGACCCGGCGGCGGACTACCCCGCGGCGGCCCTCGCGCTGGAGGCCCAGCTGGAGTGCGAGGGCCCCGCCGGGAGCCGGACGGTCCCCGCGTCCCAGTGGTTCGTGGACCTACTGACTACGGCCCTGGGCCCGGACGAGGTCCTGTGCCGGGTTCGGGTACCGGTCCAGACGAAGGGACAAGGCTGGTCGTACATCAAGCTACCCCACCCGGCCTCAGGCTATTCCCTACTCGGGGTGGCGTGTCTGGTGACCGTGGACGGTGGCGTCTGCCGCGACGCCCGCGTGGCCGTCACCGGGGCTGGGCCCAAGGCGGTGCGGCTGACGAAGGTGGAGCAGGCGCTGGTGGGCAAGCGCCTGGAGGAAGCTACGGTGGCCGAGGCCGCCCGCCTGGCCTCGGACGGGCTGGAGGCCAGCGACGACCTCTACGCCTCTGCGGAGTACAAGCGCCACCTGGCCGTGGTGTACACGAAGCGGGCGCTGCTGCGGGCGGCCGAACGCGCTGCGGGTTGAAAACGACCCCGTCCTCGGGCGCGCCGGGCCCCCGGCCCGGCGCGCCCTACGCTCCACTCCCAACAGGGCACACCTCCGCGTGCAGGTGGGTGCAGTCGGGACTTTCGGGCGGTACCGGTCGGCCACTCCCGTCTGTCGTCTGGAGCTTCACCACCTCCAACACCCCCGCCTCGGCCCGGCGCTGCCGCAGGACGAAGCGCCGGAGCAGTTCCGCCAGCGCCGACTCCGTGCGGAAGGTCGGGTGCACACCCCGCACCTCCCAGCTGACCCGCAGCGTGCCGGCCTCCGACACCACGACAGGCTCGGTGGGCTGCGGGTCGGCGAAGATCTTGTGCAGGGCACCCGGCTTCCAGCGGGCGGGGGCCTCAGTCCCCCACTCCACGTCCACGAGCCGCCGCAGGCGTCGGAAGTCCTCCTGCAGGGCGTTCGCCAGAGAGGCGCTGCGCAGGGCAGCCGCGGGGTGGTAGGTGGCGAACCACCAGCGGCCTCCCTCCCGAAGGGCCCGTCCCCGCACCTGGTTCAGCTTCTGGTCGGAGCCTAGGAGGGCCCGGGTCGCCGTGGCGCCCAAAAGACAGACCACCCGCGGATGGAGGACGCTCATCTGACGGACCAGGTACGGCAGGCAGGCGGCCACCTCGTCGGGGTGCGGCTCCCGGTTCCCGGGCGGGCGACACCGCACCGTGTTGGTGATGAAGACCCGCTCCCGGGGGATCCGGATGCTCGTCAGCAGCCGGTCCAGCAGGCGGCCCGCCGCCCCCACGAAGGGTCGCCCCTGTTGGTCCTCCTCGGCCCCCGGCCCCTCGCCCACAAAGAGCAGGGGAGCGTCCGCGGGGCCCTCGCCGGGCACCGCCTGGGTCCGCTGCTGGTGCAAAGGACATCGGGTACAGGAGCGGATCTCGCGGGCGATGCGCTCCAGCGCTTCAGCACCGTCGACCGCCGGGGGAGCCACGTCAGGGCGCCAGCACCAAGTGGTAGCGCACCGACTGTTCGTCCCGCTGGATCTCCCGGAATCCGCGGGACCGGTACAGCCGCTGCGCCTGTTGCATCCACGGAGCCGTCTCCAGCTCGACCTCGCGGTATCCGCACACCCGGCAGTACACCAGCGCCGCGTCCAGGAGCTTGGCCCCGATCCCCCGGCGCCGGTAGTCCGCGTGCACGTACTGGTGCTTGAGGATCGCGCGGCCCCTGCCGGCCTCCTTCACCGCGGTGGTGCCCACGATCCGGCCGTCCAGGCGCGCGACGAAGAACACGGACCGGGGCTGGGGGAAGTGCTCCTCCAGGTTGGTCAGCTCCTCGGCCACTGTCGCGTCGTAGGGCAGACCGAACTCGCTCAGTACGGCCTGGACCAGCCTTTGGATCTCCGGCTCGTCCTGGGGCTTGGCCGGCTCCACCACGAGACTCATCCGCGCACCTGGGCGCCGGGCGGATCTCCGCGGTGCTTCCGCTGGGCTCCTGGCACCCGGCAGGCCAACTTCGCCGGCCCTGGACCTTCTCCTCCCTAGACCGCGGCCAGCACCTGCCGCTCGAAGTCCTTCAGGGTCGGCCGGATCCGGATGGCGGGCCGGCCGCCGTCGGACACCGCCTCCAGGGTCTTGAGACCCGCGCCCGTCAGCAGCGCCACCACCACGTCGTCCGCTCCCAGCGCTCCCGCCTCGGCCAGCTTGCGCAGCACGGCCACGGTGACACCCCCCGCGGTCTCGGCGAAGATCCCCTCCGTCTGAGCCAGTAGCCGCATCCCCTCCACGATCTCCTCGTCGGTGGCCACCTCGAACACCCCGCCTGTCCTGCGCACCGTCTGCAACGCGTAGTACCCGTCTGCAGGGTTGCCGATGGCAAGGGACTTGGCCACCGTCTCGGGCCGCACGGGGACCACCTGGCTGTCCCCCCGCCGGTGGGCTGCAGCGATGGGTGCGCAGCCCGCGGCCTGCGCTCCGTGTAGCCTCGGCATGGGGCCCTCCGCCAGGCCCAGCTGCAGCAGCTCCGCAAACGCCTTTTCGGTCTTGACGAACAGGTTGCCGGAGGCCACAGGCACCACCACGTGGTCGGGTAACCTCCACCCCAGCTGCTCGGCCACCTCGAACCCCAGGGTCTTGCAGCCCTCCGAGTAGAAGGGCCGCAGGTTGATGTTCGCGAAGGCCCAGGGGTGCTCGCCCGCGATCTCGGTGCACAGGCGGTTCACGTCGTCGTACGTCCCTTCCACCTCCACCACCGTGGGGTCGTACACGGAGGTGGTGAGGACCTTACCCGCCTCCAGTCCCTGGGGCACGAACACTACCGCCCGCATGCCCGCCCGCGCCGCGTGGGCCGCCACCGCGTGGGCAAGGTTCCCGGTGGATGCGCACGCGAGGACCCGGAACCCGAAGGCCCGGGCCGCGGCTACCGCCACCGCCACCACCCGGTCCTTAAAAGACCAGGTAGGGTTGGTGGTGTCGTTCTTCAGGTACAGGCGGCGCAGCCCGAGGCGCTCGCCCAACCGCCGGGCCGGGATCAGGGGGGTGAAGCCCGGCTGCAGGTCGTCCTCGGCCGGTTCCACAGGCAACAGGGCACGGTACCGCCAGATGGATCGGGGGCCGGACGCGATCCGTTCTCGCGTGGCCTCCCGCAGGCTGGACGCCTCGTACTCCACCTCCAGGGGACCAAAACACCGCTCGCACACGTACTCTGGGCCCACGGGATGCGGCGTCCCGCATGCCCGACACCGCAGGTGCGCTACCCGTCCCACGTTTCACCTCCTGGAGCGTCTTCCACCACCGTGCCCCGCACGTCCACGGAGGACACCCTCCACCGGCTGTGTACCCCGTAGCGCGCCAGGGCCGTCCGCATGGCCTCGCCCACCGACTCCGCGCACTCCGCGGGGCAGAAGGCCACCAGACTGCTGCCTGCCCCGCTCAGCGCCGCCCCCCACGCCCCCGCCTCCCGCGCCGCGGCCACCGCGTCCGCAAACCCGGGCACCAGGAGCTCCCGGTAAGGCTGGTGCAGCCGGTCCTGGGTGGCCACCGCCAGCGCGCCGAAGTCCCCGTTGTACAGGGCCGCCACCAGTAGCGCAGCCCGGCCCGTGTTGAACACCGCGTCCTGCAGGCTCACCTGTGCGGGAAGCCGGGCCCGGGCTTCACCGGTGGGCACCCGCAGCTCCGGCACGCACAGAACGACCGACGGGAACCGCTCCGGCAGGATTCGCTGCCAGCACACGCCCCCCTCACCATCCCGCACGGCCACCGTGACCCCACCCACCCACGCCGCCACCACATTGTCCGGGTGCCCTTCCAGCTCCGCGCTCAACCGCACTAAGTCCGCTGGGGACAGGGGGCTGCCCAGCAGCCGGTTGGCCGCGGCGATACCGGCCACCCGGGCCGCGGCGCTGCTGCCGAGCCCACGGTCCAGGGGGATCCGGTTGAAGCACCGGAACGCGAACGCCACGTCCCGGACGCCCGCGCGGGCTGCCACCGCCTCCGCAGCTCGGTACACGGTGTTGCGCTCGTCCCGGGGAAGCACGTCCTCCCCCTCTCCCGCCACCTCCACCCGGGGCCGATCCGACAGAGCCGCCTCCACCTCGTTGCGCAGATCCAGCGCCATCGCGAGGCAGTCGAACCCCGACCCGAGGTTGGCCGAGGTGGCCGGTACCGTCACCCGCAACCGCATTCGGAACCTCCAGACAACGAGAAGCCCTCCGGCGCCGAAACCCGGCGAACGGAACATCCACCGGAATCCAGCCGCGGAGGGCAACAACCGCCCTTATCTCTCGGAATGCCTTCCGCGGGAGTTGGCACCTTGCCGGCTGTCCGCCGGTAGGTTGCCGGGGGTCATCGGGCCCGTCCCTCGCCCACTCTGGATAAGGGTGTTGCTATTCAGTTGTCCTGTTGACGCAACGCTACCAGCTCCGTCCCCGGGTGTCAAGCGCCGTCCGGCCACAGCCCCAGGATGGCGCCGTCCCGCACGCGGACGTAGCCGCGGTCGCAGACGCGAAAGTGCGGGATGGCAAGCCCCGCCAGCACGTCCACGGTCAGCGAAGGCCGGGGGCCCACCGCGCCCAGACCTCGCAGCGCTTGGTCCACCTGCACCTCCCGCCGCGCCACCTCCTCCAGAGGGTCCACGGACACCACGCCCGCCACGGGGGCCGCCAGCTCCGCCAGCACTTCCCCTCCCGCACACACCACGACCCCGCCCCCCAGGGATACCAAGCGCGTGAGGGCGCACTGCAGGTCTTCGGGCGACTTCCCCACGGCCAGCAGAAGCGGGCTGTCCCACGCCATGCTGGTGGCGCAAGCGCCCCGGCGCAGGCCGAAGCCACGGACGAAGCCCACAAAGGGCGCTCCGTCACCCTGCCGGTCCAGGACGGCCACCAGGCACAGGTCGCCGTCCGGCACCAACCACCCGTCGTGCACCAGGACATCCGCCTCGCCCTCCCGGGTCACCAGGTGCGTGACCATCTCCACCACCCGCACCCGCACCGTCCCGCGCGCAACCGGAGCCCGTACCCGGTAGGCCTCCACAGGGGGTAGCTGCAACCGAAGGGTCCGCACGAGCTCGTCCGGGTAGCGATACGGGGGTACGGAGACCACCGGCTTGCCGTCCCGGGCCACCACGCGCCCGCTGCTGACCACCACGGTGGGGTGGAACTCCCTGAGGTCCGGCACCAGGCTGAAGTCCGCGTACCTGCCGGGCGCCAGCCCCCCCACCTCACCGTCCAGCCGGAACCGCTCCGCGGGCACCAGGGTCGCGGCGCGGACCGCGGCCACGGGGTCCACCCCCAGCCGCACCGCCTTGCGAACCACCGCGTCCATGTAGCCCTCCTCCAGAATCTCCCGGGCGCCGGCGCTGTCCGTCACCAGACACAAACGGTGCAGGTCCATGTCCGCCGAACGCCACAGGCCCGCCACGGCCTCCAGCTCCTGCCGGATCTTGCCCTCCCGCACCATGGTGTGGTAGCCGAGCCGCAGCCTCTCCCGCACCTCTTCGGCGGTGGTGGGCTCGTGGCACGAGGTCACCCCTGCAGCCGCATAGGCCGCCAGCCGCGCCCCCCGGGCCCCGGCGGCGTGTCCCTCCACCACCTTTCCCACGGCGTGGGCGAGCTCTATCAACTCCAGCAGCCGGCGGTCCTCCCGCAGCACCAGGTTCCCCCAGTACACCTCGCCCAGCCCCACCACCAGGGGGTCGCGCAGGAGCTCCCGGTATGCGTCCACCGACGGCGCGTGCCGCTCCAGGTGGGGGGCCGTGGCAGCCAGCGGCGGCAGGGTGGCGTACACTTTCACCGGCAGGCCACGCAGAGCATCTAGGGCAGCGCGCACGCCCAGCTCGCCCGCCACGTAGGCCAGCTCGGAGAGTTCCGTGACCACACACGTGGTGCCGCCCGCCAGGATGTAGGGGATCGCCGCGTGCGGGCTGTAGCGGGCGCCGAACAGGTGGGTGTGCGCGTCCACCAGCCCCGGGACCACCACCTGGCCCCGCGCGTCCAGGACCTGGGTGTCGGAGCCCACGAGCCCGTCCAGCCACGGTCCCACGTACGCCACCCGTTCCCCCTTCACCGCCACGATCCAGTCCCCCAACAGCTCGCCCGTGTACACGTCCAGCAGTACGCCGCCCGTGACCACCAGATCCGCGGGCTCCTGCCCCTGGGCCACCCGCATCAGCTCCACACGCCAGCTGGGTCTTTGCATGCCGACCCTCCCCGGAGTTCACTTCCGGTCCATCGTACAATGGCTGCGTGAGCCCCATCCTGGTGCAGGTCGGCCCCTTCGCCGTCCGGTGGTACGGCGTCATGGTCGCGTTGTCCATCCTGACCGGCATCGCGCTCACGCGCCGGGCTGCGCCGCGGGTGGGACTGCCTGCGGACCTCCCAGACCGGGTGGCCCTCGGCTTCGTGCTGGTGCTGTTCGCCGGCGCTCGGCTGGCGTACGTGCTTTCCCACCCCGCCTTCTACTTCGCCAACCCCGTGGAGGTCCTCCGGATCGATCGCGGGGGTCTGTCGTCCCACGGCGCCATCGCGGCGGGGCTTCTTTACGCCGCGTGGTTGGCCCGGCGGGAGCAGATCTCCGCGTGGTCCTTCACGGACGCCTGCGCCACGTGGATCCCGCTGGCCAACGCGCTGGTGCGGTGGGGGAACTTCATGAACGGCGAGCTGTACGGGGATCCCACCTCCCTGCCGTGGGGCGTGGTGTTCCCCACCGCGCCCGACGCGCCCCGACACCCGCTGCAGCTGTACGAGATCCTCACCTCTCTGGTGCTGTTCGCGCTGGCTCAGCGGTGGCTGTCGCGTCGGCGCTTCGAGGGCGAGGTCTTCTGGAAGACGGTGGGCGGCTTGTCCGCGATCCGGTTCCTCCTGGACCTGCTGCGGTCCGAGTACCGCGTGGTAGGCCCCTTCGCTCTGGGCCAGTTGGCCGCGGCGGTGCTGGGGGTGGCTTCCCTGGTCTTCCTCCTCAACGGCAGGAAGGCCGCGGCCTCGAAGCCCGCGGAGTAGGGATTCGGATCGTCGGCCGCGAACTTATAGCCCGTGACCCAGCCCAGAGGGTTCGAGCGGACAGGCCATGGACGTGACCGTGGTGCGTGAGCAGCTGCGGGCAATGCGGGAGGCCAGCGAGGCCAGACCCCTGGTCTTCGGCTTCGCGGGGGAGCCCTACGACCCCGCGCTGGAACGGTTTGCGGAAGGCGTGCGGGACGTGTTTCAGCAGCGCGGGCATCACTTTCGCCCCGAGGGCGACGGGCAGCTGCGGCTGGTATTCAACTTCGTGAACCCCGGCCGGCCCCGGGCTTACCGGCGCCGGGCGAAAGCCACCTTCGTGGTGGCGGTGGTCCTGGAAGCCCACCCGCCCGACGACGTCCTGCGGGCCGGGTACCCTCTCCTGGTCCGCTCCCTGGCCAACCTGTGCGTCTACCTGGTCCGACACCCGGAGGGGATCCGCACGTTCTTCGTGACGCTCGAACAGGGCTACTACGCGGTGGCGGGCGAGTTCGGGTCGCGGGACTACTTCGAGGCGGTGTACGAGCGGCTGCAGCCCCTGGCCTGTTCGCAACTGGTGATCGACAACGTGTTCGAGCCGGACCTACCGCCCGAGCTGTGGGAGGGGGACGAGCTGACCCGGGAGCTGGCAGAGGCGGGGCGCCGCCTGGACGCCCTGGGACTGCTCCCCGCGCCGTTCCCCATCGACCAGCTCCTCTCGCCCCGGGACCTGCGTCACATCGAGCTCCTGTACGGGATCGGAGGGCTGAGCTACGGCAACCTCAGCGTCCGCAAGGACGCCACCCGGTTCTGGATGAGCGCCAGCGGGGTCAACAAGGCTCACATGCGGGTGGTGGGGCGCGATATGTTGCTGGTGAAGGGATTCGATCCACGGCGGGCTGCCATGATCCTCAGCGTGCCCCCGCACGTCCAGCCCCGGAGAGTTTCTGTAGACGCCATCGAGCACTGGATGATCTACACCGAGCACCCGCAGGTGGGAGCGATCGTGCACGTGCACGCTTGGATGGAGGGCGTCCGCTCCACCCTGGTCAACTACCCCTGCGGTACCCTCCAGCTGGCGCAGGCCGTGGCGGATCTGGTCCGGCAGGCCCCCGACCCGGGGCGCGCGGTGGTGGGGCTGAAGAACCACGGGCTCACCATCACCGGCCCTAACCTCCGCGACATCTTCGACCGTCTGGAGCGAGGGTTCATCCGCCAGGTGCCCATGGAATAAGCCCCATGCGGGCCCTCGTCTTCCACCCCACGGTGCCCCGCTACCTCCTCACCCGGGCCGTGGGCAGCCTGTGGGAGCCCGCGTACTGGAGCGGGCTTTCGGCCCTCCGCCTGCGGGAGCTGCCGGAACCGCGCCTGCCGGATCGCGACTGGGTCCGGGTACGGGTCCGGATGGGGGGTATCTGCGGCAGCGACTTGCACCTGGTTACCCTGCAGGCCAGCCCGTCGGCTTCCGCCTTCGCCTCCTTCCCCTTCGTCCCTGGCCACGAGAACGTCGGGGAGGTGGTGGAGACGGGACCGGCGGCCGCGGACCTACCCCCAGGACAGCGGGTGGTGGTGGAGCCGGTGTTGCCCTGCCGTGCCCGCGGGTTCTCCGACCCGTGCGGCCCGTGCCGGGCCGGTGAGTACCACCTGTGCGTGCGGACCACGGACGGCCACCTGAGTCCCGGCCTGATGGTGGGAGCGTGCCGCGACACCGGAGGGAGCTGGGGCGAGACCTTCGTGGCTCACCGGTCGCAGGTCCTTCCCCTGCCCGACTCCGTCCCCGACGAGAACGCACTGCTGAGCGAGCCCGCAGCCTGTGCCCTCCACGCCCTGCTGCGCTGGCGGCCCGCGGACCACGACACCGTCCTGGTCATCGGCGGCGGGGTGATCGGTCAGGCCGTGGTGGCGTGTCTACGGGCCCTGGGCTGCAGCGCCAGGGTGGTGGTCCTGGTCAAGTACGCCTACCAGGCGGAGCGAGCCCGATCCCTGGGCGCGGATCACACGGTGCAGCTGCAGGGCGCGGACGGCCACTACGAACCGCTGGCAGAGCTGCTGGGAGCCCGGCTGCGCAAGCCTCTTTTGGGAAAGCGGGCGGTCGTGGGAGGCGCGCGGCTGGTGGTCGACTGCGTGGGCTCCGGCCGCAGCCTGGACGACGCCCTTCGCCTAGCAGGCCCCGGGGGTACCGTGGTGGTGCTGGGCCTGGCATCCCTGCCCCGCGGCGTGGACTGGACCCCGGTGTGGCTGAAGGAGTTGCGGGTAGTGGGCAGCTACGCATACGCGGTGGAGGACTGGCAGGGTCAGCGGATCCGAACCTTGGAGTTGGTGCTGCGGTGGATGCAGGAAGGGAAGCTGGACCTTTCCAGCCTGGTGACCCACCGGTTCCCCTTGGATCGCTACGGGGACGCCCTGCGGACGGCACTGGGGAAGTCGGCGGGGAAGGCATTCAAGGTGGCGTTCCAGTTTCCCTAACAGCGCCCGGGGAGGTCAGGATGGAGGTCACGGGTACGGTCCGTCTCGCAGAGCAGGTGGCACGGCGCCCCGTGGAACGGGCTTCGGGCGCGTGGGTGCAGGTGCTGGTGGGGCCCACGGAGGGCGCGCCGAACTTCGTCCTGCGCAAGTTCACCCTCGAGCCCGGCGGGGTCATCCCTCTCCACCGCCACCCCACCGTGGAGCACGAGCAGTACGTGCTGTCCGGGCGGATCCGCCTCACCCTCGGCGACGAAGTGCAGGAAGTGGCGGCAGGCCACGTGGTGTTCATCCCTCCGGGTCTGGCCCACCGTTACGAGAACCCCGGCCCGCAGGCCGCGGAGTTCCTGTGCGTGGTCCCGCAGACCGCCTCCTACGAGACCGAGTGGCTGGAGTGAAGGGGGCGCCTAAGCGCGGACCTCCTGCCGCTGGAACAGCACGTAGGTGGCCGCGAACAGCAGGATCACCACCGCCACCAGGGCCGTGAACTGCGGCCACACGATCAGCAGGCTCTGTCCCAACGGCAGCGGCGTGCCCAGCACCGCGCCTTCTAGCTGCGTGATGAGGACCGGCCCCAGGGACCGCACCGCGGGGTTCAGCAGGGCGATCACCGTCTCCGCGTACAGGGTGTTGGGCGAGAACCGGGCCAGCAGCAGCTGCAAACGGGCCTGCGCCAGTTCCTCCGCCACACCGCCGTACTGGGTGGGCCGCAGCGCCTGCGAGATCAGGGCCGCCAGCATGTCCCAGAACACCGCGAACAGCAGCCACACAGCGATGGCCGTCATAGCGGAGGTGGCGGGCTGCCGGAACACCGCGGAGAACAGCATGCTTAGACCCATCCAGATCCCCGCGTAGGCGAGGGTAGCCACCAGGAACAGGAGGCCCCGCGCCACCTCCTCCCCGCCGGGGGGCAGCCCCAGCACAAACAGGCCCATGCCCGTGACCACCACCCACAGGGCCACCAGGGTGATGGCGAGGGTCGCCAGCCCTGCCAGGAACTTCCCCAGGATCAGGGCGTCCCGATAGATGGGCTGGCTGAGCACGCGGCTCAGGGTCCTCCGGCTGTACTCGCCGTTGATGGCGTCGAACCCCAGGGCGATGGCGGTGAGGGGGATCAAGAAGCCCAAAAAGCCCACGAAGGAGGGCAACGGCTCGCGGGCGGTGGTGAACAGCCGCAGGAACAGGAACGGGTCCTCCCCGATGGTCTGCCGGATACTCTGGGTGGCCGCGTACACCGTGCCCACCGCGGTGAGGAGCATGAGGGTCTCCAGGATCTGCATCCGGATGCCCGTGAGGTGGTCCGCCAGCTCCTTGTACACCACCGCCCAGAGGCCCGTCCACGGCGAGCCCTCGCGTCGGGCCAGGGCCTGCGCGCCCGACTGCGCCAGCTCTGTGCTCACGCAGCACCTCCCGAGTCCGCTTCCACCTGCTGGAAGTACCTTGCGTACACCTCGTCCAGCCCCGGACGATCTACGCTCAGCGCCAGCAGCTCTCCGGACGCCACCACCCGCCGCGCGATCTCCGCGCGGCAGTCCACCCGCGCCTCCACCCGGTAGGTGTCCCCGTCGGTCCGGGTCACCCGCACCACCCCCGGAACCTCCCGGAGGGCCCGCTCCACCTCCACGCCCCGGGCCTGCACGTGGATGCGGTAGGCGCCGCCCAACACCTGCTCCCGTAGCTCGTCCACGGTGCCCTCCAGGACCATGCGGCCGCGGTGAAACAGCCCCACCCGGTCGCACACGCTCTGGACCTGGTGCAACAGGTGCGAGGCCAGCAGCACGGTAAGCCCGTCCCGCTTCAGACTCCGGATGAGGGCGAGGAACTCCAGCGCCGCTTCAGGATCCAGCCCCAGGGTGGGTTCGTCCAGGATCGCCACCTGGGGCTGCTTGAGCAGCACGTCCGCAAGCCCTAGGCGCTGCTTCATCCCGCGGGAGAAGGTGCCCACCTTCCGGTGCGCTACGTCCTGCAGCCCCATACGCTCCAGCACCTCGCCGATCCTCCGGTTCGCCTCCGCGGAGGGGAGGCCGTTGAGGGCTGCGGTGTAGCGCAGGTTCTCCCACGCGGTGAGCTCGTCGTAGAAACCCACGGAGTCCGGCAGGTAGCCCACCCGCCGCTTCACCTGCAGGGGCTGGCGGGTTGGATCCCACCCGAGCACCCGGGCGGTCCCGGCGGTGGGTTCCGTCAGCCCGAGCAGCATCAGGATGGTGGTGGTCTTGCCCGACCCGTTGGGGCCCAGCATCCCGAACACCTCCCCGGTGTTCAGGCGGAGGTTCAGGCCCTGGACCGCCACCAGGTCGCCGTACCGCTTGGTCAGACCGACCGTCTCGACCGCGACGCTCATCGCCGCCCGTACCGCGACACCGCCTGTCCCACCACCACCAGGGCAGCCGCGATGAGGACGACTCCCACGATCCCCCAGAGCGTCCGGGTCAGGACCGTGATGCGGAAGTCCGCGGAGGCGGACCCCTCGCTGGCGCTGGCGGTGATGGTCACCATGTAGTCACCCGCGATGGCCCGCGGGGACGGCCGCACC
>JAVKKH010000001.1:171257-331762 GCA_031296405.1 Candidatus Tepidifontimicrobium thermophilum | reverse complement strand
CCCACGATCCCCCAGAGCGTCCGGGTCAGGACCGTGATGCGGAAGTCCGCGGAGGCGGACCCCTCGCTGGCGCTGGCGGTGATGGTCACCATGTAGTCACCCGCGATGGCCCGCGGGGACGGCCGCACCCGAGCGGTCACCTCCCGCTCTCCCCGGGGCGGGATCTCGTCGATACGCTCAGGCTCGAAGGTCACCTCCCACCCGGAGGGCGGAGATGCGGACAGGGACACGTTCCGTGCTGGAGCAGACCCCTCGTTCTTGATCACCACCTTCAGGGGCTCGGTGGACCCCGCGTACGCGCGGCCGGAAAGCCGCCCCTCCGGCGCGGTGACCCGAAGCTCGGGACGGCCCGTCACCTCGGCGGTCAGCCGCAAGGTGGCGCTGGTCCCCCCGCCCACCGCCCGGACGGTGATGGGGTACGTGCCGGCAGGGGTGTCCTGCGGCATACTGACCTCCACCTCCACCTCCCGGGACTCCCCCGCCTTGACCGGCACGCTGGTCACCTGTTGGGCCAGCAGGGTGAAGTTCACCTGAAAACGTCGCGGCGCTTCCGCGTCCAGCTGCACCAGCTGGTCCTGGTCGCTGTCGTTGCGCAGGGTAACCCGGTACCGGAAGGTGGAAGTCGCGGGCCCCCGCAGGGTCGGAAGCTCCGCCTCCAGGCTGAGGCGCGGGGGGAGCACCTGGCCCATGGTGATCTCCAGGGGCAGCGACGCGCTGGCTCCCTGTCCCTGCGCCGCTACCCGGAACCGGTAGGTGCCCGCCCGCACCCCGCGCGGCGGCTCCAGGCGGAGGGTCACCGTGGCTTCCCCGTCGGGGATCACGGACACCGCCTGCACCACCCGTCCGCCTGCCAGAAACCGTGCGCGCCAGCCGGCTGGAATCTCAGTCACCCGCAGGCTCACCACCTGGGGGGGCAGGTCGAAGTTGCGCACCGTGAGGCTCAGGGACACGGGTTCGCCCGCTCGCACCGTCTGCGCCGGGTACTGTGTGTAGAGCGCGAGGCCGCGGAACGCGGGAGCGGCCAACCCGGGGCTGGTCACGCCCAGGGCCAGGACGACGGCGAGCCCGATCCACCCGACTGCGTGCATCCAAGCACCTCCTCGTGGCTTGTCCGTGGGGTCTGGGAGTCCGCCCGCGGTCCGTCCAGGACACCTCGGGCGAAGGGCCGGGCCTTCCCCGCACCCTCCTCTACATACGATACCCGGGGCCTTCAAGCTCCGGTTCCCGCTACGGAGCCAGGACCCACAGCGCCCCGGGTTGGACCCGGAAACGGGCGGGGGTCGTGCCCGCGGGCTCCCCGTCCGCGTGCACCGCCAGCGGGATCCGGGCCTCCACCACCACCTCCCGCGCCGCCGCCCGGGCCACCTTCGGGTGGCTGAGATGCCGCCCCGCGTACAACAGCGGCAGGATCCTGAACACCTCCAGCTTGCGCACGTCCCCGATGCGGACCACCTCCAGCTCCCCGTCGTCGGGCCGGGCGTCGGGGCACATCCGAACTCCGCCCGCGTAGGCGGGCGAGTTGCCCACCGCCACCAGAAACGCCCGCGCGTTCCACGGGACGCCGTCCAGCCGCACTTCCACCTCCGTGGGCTGGTACCGCAGGAGCGTCCGGAAGATCCCCGCGACGTACATGGCCGTGCCCCGGACGAGCTTGCTCCTGCGGTTGACCCACCGCGCCACCTCGGCGTCGAAACCCACACCCGCCACGTTGACGAACCACCGGTCGTTCACATGGCCCAGGTCCACCCGTCGGCGCCGTCCCGACGCCAGCACCTTCACCGCCCCCTCCACGTCCAGGGGGATCCCCAGGCAGGCGGCGAAGTCGTTGGCGGTGCCGAGGGGAACCAGTCCCAGGCTCAGCGATCCCAGCGCCCCGGACCGCGCCAGCCCGTTGGACGCCTCGTTGGCCGTCCCGTCCCCCCCGACCGCCAGCACCACGTCCACGCCTGACCGGGCCGCCTCCGCGGCCAGCTCCACTGCGTGGCCGGGAGCCTCAGACCACAGCTCGTCCACCGACCAGCCGGCGGCCACGAGGCGCTCCCGCACCTGCGGCCAGCGTCGGGCCGCGCGGCCGCGGCCGGCCACCGGGTTGACCACCGCCACCGCCTTCACGGGCGCCCCGCCCCCGAGGACGTAGGTCGCCTCAACCGTAGCGGTACTGGATCCCGAACCCACCCCTCGGAGGCCTCCAGTCGATGACCCGGTAGGGGCAGCCCACGAGGCACGTGGTGCACTCCACGCAGTTCTCGTACGCCACCACGATGCGGGCCTGCTCCGGGTCCCATTCGTACACCTTGGCGGGACAGAACGTGGTGCACGGCCGCCGCCACTCGTCCCCACACCGGTCCGCGCACGTGCGGGGGTCCGTGATGGCGATGTGGCTGGTCCGGTCGTGCTTCCACCGGAGCGTGTACAGCTTCTCTTCCACTCGCGAAGGCCCGCGCAGCTCCATCTGCTCCTCCGTCGGGACTCCCCCAGCCTCCCCGATCCCCTCCCCCTAGCGGACCGCCCTCCACACCTCGTAAAGGTCCCGGGCTAGACCCCACAGGGGCTTCCGGCGGGTGACCTCCCGCCAGATCTTGCGCTGCTTGTCGCGCTTCGGCAGCCCGTCCACGGTCAGCATCTCGTGCGCCGCCAGGTTGGCCAGCTCCGCAAAGGTACCGAACAGGTCCGGACGGCGCTCCGCCAGCTCGGGGAGGTCCCGGTACTTCCGCAGGTCCTTCAGCACGAACGACTCCTCCAGCTTCGCCGCGTACAGACTCAGGGTGCGCGCGCTGAAGTCTCCGCGCTGCTTGGCCTCCACCACCGTCTCCCCGGCGAGTCGGCCCGCGGTCATGGCCAGGTTGCTCCCTTCCCGGTGCAGGCCGTTCACCATCATGGCCGCGTCCCCGGCCACCAGAACTCCGTCCCCGTACAGCTTCGGCATCGCCCGCCAGCCGCCCTCCGGGATAGCGTGCGCGCTGTACTCCAGGGTCTCCCCGCCAGCCAGCAGGGGCCGCACCAGGGGGTGCTGTTTCAGCCCCTCCAGCAGCTCGTACGGCGGGATGCGGGTGCGCATCAGGTGCGAGACCAGCACGCCCACGCCCACGGACACGGAGTCGTGGTTGGTGTACAGGAACCCGTAGCCGGACATGCCCCGGGTCACCGCCCCGTAGATCTCGATGGTGACCCCCTGGCCGCGCTCCACGTTGAAGCGCCCCTCGATGACCTCGGGGGGCAGGCCGACCACTTCCTTGACACCCAGAGCGAGCTGGTGGGGTTCCACCGGGTGATCCCGCAGCCTCGCCCGCTCCACCAGGGCGGAGTTCACCCCATCGCACAGGACCACCACGTCCGCATGCAGGTCTCCCTCCTCCCGACCGGTCCGCACGCCCGCCACCCGCCCGTCCTGCCACAGGACGTCCTCCACCGTGGTCCCCGGGACCAACAGGGCTCCTGCCTCCTCCGCCTTCTGCGCGAACCAGCGATCCCACTTGGCCCGCAACACGGTGAAGGCGTTGGGACACCCGTCCGGGTGGTAAGCGCCCTTTGGGCTGCGGTGGCTCACGCTCACCGCGCTGTCGTCCGTGGCGAGCCAGATCCGCTCCTCCACCACTACCCGCTCGATGGGGGCACCCTGGGTCCAGAACTCGGGGACCACCTCCGCGGCCATGCGGCCGTACATGACGCCGCCCATCACGTTCTTGGCACCGGGGTACTCGCCACGCTCCACCAGGACCACGCTGAGCCCCGCCCGGGCCATGGTGGTGGCCGCGGCGGCTCCCGCGGGTCCGGCCCCCACCACGACGGCGTCGAACTTCTCCACCTCCACACCTCCTCCCCGGGATCAGCGCAGGAGTGCCGCCACGCGCTGCGCCCAGCTGGTAAGGGGTCCCGGCAGCACCCCGAACAGCAGGGTGGCCGCGGCGCTGAGGCCGAGGGCCACCCCCGCCCACGGGGCGCGCATTACCCGTACCCCTGCCCGCGCGGGGCCCAGGTAGGCCACGTAGGCCGCGCGGAGGTAGTAAGCTACCGACACCACGCTGGTGGCGACCGCCACCAGCGCCAGCCACAACAGGCCCGCCTCGAGGGCAGCGGTGAACAGGTAGAACTTCCCCACAAACCCCGCGGTGGGCGGCAGCCCCGTCAGCGACGCCATGAACACCGCGAAGGCGGCCGCCGCCGCCGGCGACCGGTCCGCCAGCCCGCGCAGGTCCTCCACCTCGTCCGCCTCCACCCCCGCCCGCTCCAGAAACGTGAGGACGCCGAAGGCGCCCAGGTTCATGGCGCCGTAGACGGCCAGGTAGTACACCGCGCTCCACACGCCGGCGTCGCTTCCGGCCGCTACCCCGATGAGCAGGTAGCCCGCGTGCGCGACGCTGGAGTACGCCAGCATCCGCTTGAGGTTCGTCTGCCGCAGGGCCGCCAGGTTGCCCACCACCATGGTGGCGGCGGAGAGTGCGGCCAGTAGGGGCTGCCACGCGGACAGCAGGTGCGGGACCGTCGCGGGCAGGATCCGCAGCAGGGCACCCACAGCCCCCACCTTCGCCACCACCGACATGAAGGCCACCGCGGGCACGGGAGCCCCCTCGTACACGTCGGGTGCCCAGGCGTGGAAGGGGACTACGGCCGCCTTGAACCCGAGCCCCACCACCAGCAGGCCCAAGCCCACCAGGAGCGGGAAGGACGCATCGGCCTCCGCGAGACGTGACAGCGCGGTGCCGCCCGTGACCCCGTACACGAGCGCGACCCCGTACAGCAGGAGCGCGGACGCGAACGACCCCAGGAGGAAGTACTTCAGGGAGGCTTCCTGGGACCGGTGGCTGTCCCGCGCGAACCCCGCCAGCACGTACAGGGGCAGCGACAGGGTTTCCAGCGCCACGAACAGGAACAGCAGGTCCTGACTGGCCACCATGAGCATGGCCCCTACCGTGGACAGCAGGACCAGGGCGTAGTACTCGCCCCGGTCCAGCCCCGTGCGCACCAGGTAGTCCCGCGCCAGCAGCAGGCCCACCCCGGCCACCGCCAGGGCCACGGCCTGCAGGGCGTTCCCCAGGGCGTCCCGAGCGTAGAGGGTGCCGAAGGCCGCCTCCCCCGACCTCCACAGGGGCGCAGCGGCTGCCGAGAGGGCCAGCACCCCCACCACCAGCCAGGCCATCCGGGCCCTGGGCCCCCGAACGAAGACGTCGCCCACCAGGACCGCCAGGGCGGCCGCCACCACCGTCAGCTCCGGAAACAGGGGTCTCAGGTCCAGGTTCACGGCCGCCCTCCCCACTCGGGACTGGCCGTCTTTCCGACGGACACCACCCGCTGGACCAAGGCCTGCACCGCGGCCTCACTGCGCGCCAGCCACGGCCGCGGGTACAACCCGATCCACAGCACCGCGAGGACCAGGGCCACTAGGGCCGCGCCCTCGTGCAACCGGAGGGGTGCGAACGCCCTCACCTCCGGACGCACCGGGCCGAAGTACACCCGCTGGACCATCCACAGGAGGTAGACCGCGGACAGGATCACCCCGACGGCCGCCAGGGCAGCCCAGCCCGGGTCCCTGCGGAACGCGCCCAGCAGCACCAGGAACTCGCCCACGAACCCGTTCGTACCCGGCAGGGCCGCGGACGAGAACACCACGAACAGGGAGAGGGCGGCAAAGGTGGGCATCACCCGGGCCACCCCTCCGAAGGCGTCCATCTCCCGCGTGTGGGCGCGTTCGTACAGCACACCCACCAGGAGGAACAGCGCCCCGGTGGAGATCCCGTGGTTCACCATCTGCAGGAGGGCTCCCGCCAGCCCCTGCGGGTTCAGGGCGAAGGTCCCCAGGACCACGAAACCCAGGTGGCTCACGGACGAGTAGGCCACCAAGCGTTTGACGTCCGGCTGGGTGTACGCTACTGCGGCCCCGTACAGGATCCCCACCACGCCCAGCGCCATGAAAAACGGCGCCGCCGCGCGCGCCACCTCGGGGAAGAGGGTCAGGCAGAACCGCACGAGCCCGTAGGTGCCCATCTTCAGCAATAGCCCTGCCAGGATCACGCTGCCTGCCGTGGGCGCTTCCGTGTGGGCGTCCGGGAGCCAGGTGTGCAACGGGAACAGGGGGACCTTGATGGCGAAGGCCACCGCGAACGCCGCAAACAGCCACCCCTGTGCCGGCTGCGGCAGCTCCGCAGCCAGCAGACGGAGGAAGTCCAGGGTCCCGGCGGCCAGGTACAGTCCCGCGATGGCGAGGAGCATGAGCACGCTGCCGGCCATGGTGAACAGGAAGAACTTCAGCGCCGCGTACGCCCGCCGCTCTGAGCCCCAGAGTCCGATGAGGAAGTACATGGGGACCAGCACCGCCTCCCAGAACACGTAGAACAGCAGCAGGTCCAGGGCCAGGAAGGTCCCAAGCACCGCGGTTTCCAGGAGCAACAGGAGCACCAGGTACTCCTTCACCCTCGTCCGCACCGCGTCCCACGTCCCCACCAGGGCCACAGGGAACAGGAACGCGGTGAGGAGCACCAGGGGGAGGGAAATGCCGTCCACTCCCAGGTGGTAGCCGATCCCCGCGGCGGGCACCCAGAGGCCGCGCTCCGTCAGCCAGAAGCCGGCTTCGCCCTGAGGCGCCTGCCAGAACAGCCAGGCCGCCAGGGCCAGGGGGAGCAAGGTGGTCAGGAGGGCCACCGTCCGCAGCAGCCGGTCCCGCCGGGGGAGCAGCGCCACCAGCACCGCCCCTCCCAGGGGGCCGAACACCATCGCGGAGAGCACCCAGGAGGGCATCACCGGAGCACCCAGTACACGAAGAGGACGACCGCGCCCGCCAGCACGCCGGCCGCGTACTGACGCACGTTGCCCGTCTGCCACGTCCGCACCGCGGCCGCGGCCTGCACCACCAGGTCCGCCAAGCCTGAGGCAGCTCCATCCACGACCCGCGCGTCCACCCGCTGTGCCAGTAGGTGGCTCAAGGCCTTCGCGGGACGCACCACTGCCCGGTCGTAGAGCGCCTCCACGCCCCACTGGGCGGCCAGGGCGCGGCCCAAGGGACCCAGGTCCGGCTCCCGCCGCGCCCGGTGCGCCCACCAGCCGGCTACCACGCCCGCCAGGGCCACCGCGACCGCGCCCGCCACCTCAGCACCGGCCACCGAACTGGTCTCTCCGTGGTCTCCGAACAGGGGCTCGAGGAAGGCCCGCAGGGGAGCCCCAGCCCACTGGGCGCCGAGAAAGCCGCCGAAGGCGGACAGAACCACCAGGCCCGCCATGGGCCACGCCATGGCCGGGGGCGGATCGTGGGGGTGCGCGTGGCGGTCCGCCGGTTCGCCCCAGAAGGCCAGAACCGCGGCCCGGGTGGCGTAGTACGCGGTCACGAAGCTCGTGGCCACCGCCACCACCCAGATCCCCGCCGCATGTGCCCGCGCCGCATGGAGGATCTCCTCCTTGCTCCAGAACCCCGAAAGCGGAGGGATCCCGCTCAAACTCAGCGCCCCCACCACAAACCCGAGGAAGGTCAGCGGCATGGATCGCCGCAGCCCGCCCAGGTGCCGCAGATCCACCTGCCCGTGCAGGGCGTGCATCACGCTCCCCGCGGCCAAAAACAGCAGGGCTTTGAAAAACGCGTGGGTGGTGAGGTGGAAGAAGGCCGCGCCACCCGCACCCGCGCCCAGCGCCAGGAACATGTACCCGAGCTGGCTGATGGTGGAGTACGCGAGGACGCGTTTCAGATCGTACTGGGCCACGGCCACCGTGGCGGCGAACAGGGCGGTGGCGGCGCCCACGGGGGCCACCACGGCGCCCAGGACCGGGCCTGCGGCCTCAAACAGCGGCCACAGCCGGCCTACCAGGAACACCCCGGCCGTGACCATGGTGGCCGCGTGGATGAGGGCGGAGACCGGGGTGGGTCCCTCCATGGCGTCCGGCAGCCACACGTACAGCGGGAGCTGCGCGGACTTCCCGGTCGCCCCGGCGAACAGCAGCAGCGCGGCGGCCACCAGTCCCGGGTGGCCCCGGAGGGCCCCGCCCCCTTCCCCCAGAAGCCGCGAGATCTCTCGGAACTCCAGCGTCCCCAGCAGCCCCCAAACGGACAGGATCCCCACCACGAACGCCGCGTCCCCGATCCGGTTCACCACGAAGGCCTTCCGGCCGGCCGCGGCCGCGGCGGGCCGCTCGAACCAGAACCCGATCAGCAGGTAAGAGCACAGCCCCACCAGCTCCCAGCCCACGAACAGCACCAGCAGGTTCGCCCCCAGGACCAGCACCAGCATGGAGGCCACGAACAGGTTGAGGTAGGTGAAGTACCGGCTGTAGTCGGGGTCGTCGGCCATGTAGCCCACGGAGTAGACGTGGATCAGGAACCCCACCCCGGTCACCACCAGAGCCAGGAGAGCGGACAGCGGGTCCCACTGGAAGGCCGCGGAGATCCGGAAGTCGGCGACCCCGATCCACTCGAACAGGCGGACCACGTGCGCCGCGCGTTCGGAGGAAGTCCCCAGGCCCTGGGTCGCCGCCGCGCTCAGCAGAAACGCCCCGAGGACTGCCAGGCACGCCACCAGGGACGTACCTCGTCGGCCCAGCCGACCGCCCAGCAAGCCGTTCCCCAGTGCCCCTGCCAGGGGGAGGGCCACGATCCAGGGAACCATCCGCACATCCATCCGGCTAGCCCCGCAGCAGGTCCACCTCGTCCACGTCCACCGTGTCGCGGCTGCGGAAGATGTGGACCAGGATACTCAAGCCGACCACCACCTCCACCGCGGCGACCACCAGCACGAAGAACACCGCCAGCTGCCCGTCCAGGTTGGCGTGGACGCGGGCCAGGGTCACGAAGGCCAGGTTCACCGCGTTCAGCATGAGCTCAATGGACATGAACAGGATCAGGGCGGTGCGGCGGACCAGGACCCCTACCGTCCCCAGGGTGAACAGGGCAGCGCTCAACAGGAGGTAGGCGGCGGCCGGGACGGTCATGCCTCCTCCCGCCCGGAAGCGGACCTCGGGGGCACCGAAGGCGGCGCAGGGCTGCTACCCAACACCACCGCGGCCACGATCCCCACCAGGAGCAGCAGCGACGCCACCTCGAACGGCAGAAGAAACCGGCTGAACAGCTCCCGGCCCACCGCCTCCGTGCTGCCGAACTCCGGCGGCAACTCGTGGGTGGCCGCGGGCAGCTGCAGGACCGCGTAGCTCAGACCCGCCCACAGGGCTGCGCCCAGGGGCACCGCGAGACTCCACTGCCCCCCCAGCGGGGATGGCCTGGACTCCGGGGTCCGGGCGTGCAGCAGCATGATCACGAACAGGAACAGGACCACGATGGCGCCCGCGTACACGATCACCTGCAGGACGGCCAGGAACTCCGCGGCCAGGGTCAGGTAGAGCACCGCCAGCGAGCCCAGCACCAACAGCAGGCTCAAGGCGCTGTGCACGGGCTGGCGGGCGGCCACCACGCCCAGCCCGCCCGCCACGCTGAGCGCCGCGCCCACCGCGAACAGCAGGACCTCCACCGTCCCTACACCTCCCGGTTGGGGTCCCGGCCGGAGGCCCCCGGGTAGGGCTCCTGGAGCATGGACTTGGTGTAGATGAGGGCCTCCCGCCGGTAGTCCGCCAGCTCGAAGTCCCGTCCCAGGACGATGGCGCCCGTGGGGCAAGCCTCCTCGCAGAACCCGCAGAAGATGCAGCGGAGCATGTTGATCTGGAACTCCTCCGCGTACCGCTCGCCCCGGCTGACCCGATGCTCGGGGGTGTTCTCTGCGGCCTTCACGTAGATGGCCTGCGAGGGGCACACGATCACGCACAGCTCGCAGCCCACGCACCGCTCCGTTCCGTCGGCGTACAGGGTCAACCAGTGCCGCCCCTTGAAACGGCCCGCGATCTGCGGCCGCTGCTCCGGGTACTGCACGGTGACTGGGGGACGGAACAGGTGGCGAAGGGTCACCGCCATCCCCTTCAGGATGGCTGCGCCCTCCACGACCACACGCTGCCAGCCGTTGCGGTTTCGCACCGCGCCTCCCACGGGTCCCACCTACAGGAGGAGGACAGCGCTCACCAGGAGGTTTGCGAGCGCCACCGGGATGAGCACCTTCCAGCCGAGGCCCATCAGCTGATCATAGCGCACCCGGGGTACGGTGGCGCGGATCCAGATGAGCACCACCACGAAGGCCAGGACCTTCACCCCGAACCACACCACGGGTGGGAGCACGGGTCCGTGCCAGCCCCCGAGGAACAGGGTGGCCGCCAGGGCTCCCTGGGTGATCATGGCCACGTACTCTGCGATGTAGAACATCACGAACTTGAAGCCGCCGTACTCCGTCTGGTAGCCCGCGACCAGCTCCTGCTCCGCCTCCGGGAGATCGAAGGGGGCGCGGTTGGTCTCCGCCAGGGCGGACAGGAAGAACACCAGGAAGGCCACGGGCTGGCGCACCACGAACCAGCCGGACTCCTGCGCCTGCACGATCCGGACCAGGCTCAGGCTGCCGGCTTCTAACACCACCGCCAGCACGGCCAGGGCCAAGCTCAGCTCGTAGCTGATGACCTGGGCGCTGCTGCGCAACCCGCCCAGCAGGGAGTACTTGCTGTTGGAGGACCAGCCGCCCAGGATGAGACCGTAAACCCCGATGGAGGAGGCGCCCAGCACTAGCAGCAGCGCCGTGTTGACGTCCGCCAGGTACAGGGACACCCGCCGGCCAAACAGCTCCACCTCCGGCCCGAAGGGGATCACCGCGTAGACGAACAACGCCGTGGTCATGAGCAGCACGGGAGCCGTCACGTACACCACGCGGTCGGCGCCCGCGGGCGCGAAGTCCTCCTTGGTGAGGAGCTTGATCCCGTCCGCCAGGGGCTGCAGCAGGCCCCACGGTCCGACCCGGTTCGGCCCGTAGCGGACCTGGAAGCGGCCCAGGAGCTTGCGCTCCAGCAGCACCTCGTAGGCGGTGGCCGTGAGCAGGACCGCCAGCAGCACCGCGCTTTTCACCACGGCCTCGACCACCACCGCGGTCACCGCGACTCCCTCCCCGCGGGTTCTAGCACGCGGATGCGAGCCCGCAGCCGTCGCCCCGAGGCGGCCCACCGGGCCCGGGGGAACTCAGGGAAGCCCACGGGCACCAGGAGGTGGCCGGGCGGCACGGCGTCCGTGACCGCAACGGGCACCCGGGCCGAAGCAGCTCCCGTGTCCACCTCCACCACCCGTCCGTCTGTCAAACTCAGCGCCGCCGCATCCCCAGGGTGCACGCCCACCGCGGCGTCACCCGCCAAGTCCGGCAGTCCCCGGCACCGGGAACTCATCTCGCCCTTCCGGAACAGGGGGGAAGCCGGGACCACCACCAGCCCCTCCCCGGGATCGTGGGGCTGGGCCGGGCGCACGTCCACCTCCGGCTGCGGCCGGGTGAACCCGTACGGGCGGTCCAGCTCCAAACCCGGGGCCACCCGGCGCAGCTCCTCCCAGATGGCCTCCACCGACCCGTAATCCATGGGACGCCCCAAGCGCTCGGCCAGCAGCTGCAGGATGTCGCCGTCCGCCCGGGCCCCCGGAGGCCCCATGCGGCTCGGCGCGACCCGTTGGGGCCGGCCTTCCAGGTTGACCACCGTCCCCGGCCGCTCGAAGCTACTCAGGGCGGGCAGCACCACGTCCGCCTGTCGCGCGGTCTCTGTCCAGAACAGCTCGGTCACCACCAGCAGTTCCAGTCCCGCCCTCGCTCGCTGCCACAGCGACCCGTCGGGGAAGTCCCGGGCGGGGTCGGCGCCGGCCACGTACAGGACCCGGAGCTGGCCCGCTGCTGCAGCCTCCAGCATGGCTGGAGCCGCCAGGCCAACCTCCCGGGGCGGCTCAAATCCCCAGACGCCACGGAGCCTTTCCCTTGCCTCGGCGTGGTCCAGGGGAACTAGGCCCGGTAGGGTGTCGGGGGCCAAGCCCGCCAGGAGGGCCCCGACTGCGTTCCCCTTGCCACGAAGCAACCAGAGGTCCCCACCGCACACCGCCCGGAGGGTCTGCACCGCCGCCAGGGTCCGCTCAGGCTCGGGTCCGTCCCACGACAGCCGGCCCACGGCGAGCAACACCGGCGCCGCTGCGGGGAGGTACTGGGCCAGACGCTCCACGGCCTCCCGCGGAACGCCCGCCCGGCGGCAGCTGGCATCCACGTCCACCTCCCGCAGGGGGCCGGTTACAGACCCTTGGCGCTCGGCCAGCAGCCGCGCCACGGCGTACAGGACGTCCGCCTCCGCGCCGTACTGGTGCACCACCGCCGCATGGAGGTATCCCTCTACCTCCAGCCGCTTGGGCGCCACCGCCAGCCCCACTGCCCCCCGATCGAGCGCACGCTTCAGCCGCAGCCACAGGACGGGGTACTCCTCAGTGAGGTCGCAGCCCACCAGGAAGACTCCTGCGGCCGTATCCAGAGCCTCGAAGGGTCCCGCGCCCCATACCCAGTCCCGCGGGGAGGGCGCAAAACGTGAGTCGGCCCGCGCGTCCACGTGGTTGGAGCCCAGGGCCCGGAACAACCTCCCCAACAGGTAGGCCTCCTCCACAGTGAGGCGCTCCCCGCCTAGGGCTCCTATGCGGGGCGCAGCCCGCTCCAGGGCCCGGGCTACCCGCTCCAGGGCCTCGTCCCAGGTGGCCTCGCGCAGTACGCCGTCCTGGCGCACGTACGGGACCCGGAGGCGCTCGGGGTGGTTGGTGTAGTCGTACCCGAAAAAGCCGAGGTCACACAGCCAGATGTCGTTCACCTCGGGCTTCTCCCGGGCTCGGACCCGTACGACCTCACCGCCCCGGGCGTCCACCCAGGTGGCGCAGCCCACCCCGCAGTGGGTGCAGACGGCGGGCGTCGGCCGGTTGTCCCAGGGACGGGCCCGAAACCGGTACACGCCGCTCGTCAGGGCGCCCACGGGGCAGATGGCGATGGTGTTCCCGATGAACTTGCTGGGCCGCTCCAGAGTCACCGGTGGCGTGTCGATGTGGGTGCGGTAGCCGCGGTCGTGGCCCTTCAGGGCGTGGTCCCCTGCCACCACCTCCCCGAACCGGGTGCAGCGCCAGCACAGGATGCACCGTTCCCGGTCTAGGGTGAGGACCGGGCTCAGGCGTAATGCCTTCGGGAAGTGCCGCTTGGGCTCCACGAAGCGTGAGGCGCCGGGCCCGTACTTGAAGGTGTTGTCCTGCAGGGGGCACTCCCCGCCCTTGTCGCAGATGGGGCAGTCGAGGGGGTGGTTGATGAGGAGGAACTCCAGGATGGCTCGGCGGGCCTCCACCACCTCCGGGCTCTCCGTCCAAACCACCATCCCCTCCTGCGCCTCCAGGGTGCAGGAGGTCTGCAGCCGCGGCATCCTCTCCACCTGGACGAAGCACATCCGACAGGCCCCGAGGGGCGGCATCCGGTCGTGGTAGCAGAAGATCGGGATCTCGATCCCCACCTGCCGGGCGGCGTGGTACACGGTGGTCCCCCGGGGGACCGTCACCGTCCGACCGTCGATGGTGAGCGTGACCGTACTCAGTGGCTCGCCGGACACCTCGTTACCCTCCCGGCGCGGGTGCACCCAGGTGCAGCCGCACCGGCATCTGAACCGGCTCCCGGGCCGCCCGGATGTACGCCTCGAACTCGTCCCGGAAGTCCTCCAGCCCTGCCCGTAGGCTCGGGGGCACGCTCTCTCCCAGGGGACAGAAGCACGTGCCCGTCATGTTGCGGGCCAGGCTCGCGAGGAGATCCAGGTCCTCGGGCCGACCCCGGCCGTGCAGGATCCGGTCCAGGATCTGCGTGACCCACACGGTGCCCTCCCGGCAGGGGGTGCACTTCCCGCAGGACTCCTCCCGGTAGAACTCGCACACCCGCGCGATGACCTTCACCATGTCCGTGGTCTCGTCCATGACGATGACCGCCGCGGAACCCAGCATGGACCCGAGCTTGGCCAGCTCCTCGTGGCGCAGGGGTACGTCCAGGTGTCGGGCCGGAAGAGGCCGGCTGGACGTCCCGCCGGGGTAGAAGGCCTTCACCCGGCGGCCACCCCGCATTCCCCCGGCCCGCTCGATCAGTTCCCGGGCGGTGGTCCCCAGGGGCGCTTCCACCACCTGCGGGCTGTTCACGTGTCCACTCACCGAGTACAGCTGCGGCGGCCCCTGCTCCAGCCACCACTCCGGACCCTCCCGGATGATCCACGGCACGCAGCACAGCGTCTCCACGTTATTCAGCACAGTGGGCTTGTTGTACAGCCCCATAACCGCGGGGAAGTACGGCGGCTTCAGCCGTGGCATCGCCCGCTTGCCCTCCAGGGACTCCAGTAGGGCGGTCTCCTCACCGGCGATGTAGGCACCCGCCCCGGGGTGCACGTACACGTCCAGGGAGAAGTCCGTGCCGAGGATCCCCTGCCCCAGGTAGCCCCGCTCGTACGCCTGCGCGATGGCCTTCTCCAGCTGCCGGCGGGCCTGGTAGAACTCCCGGCGCATGTAAACGTACGCGGTGCGCACACCGTTGGCGTACGCGGCCAGGGCAATGCCCTCCACCAGCAGGTGCGGGTCGCCTTCCAGCAACGTCCGGTCCTTAAACGTCCCAGGTTCCCCCTCGTCCGCGTTCACCACCAGGTACTTCACGGGGGCGTCCTTGGGTACGAACTTCCACTTGCGGCCCGTGGGGAAGCCCGCCCCGCCCCGACCCCGTAGCTGTGCCCGGTCCACCAGGTCGGTCACCTGCTCCGGGCTGAGCTCCCGCAGGGCGCGCCGCAGGCCCGTGTACCCCCCGCGGCGCTCGTACCCGTGGATGTCCGCCTGGTCGGGCTCCCGGACGTGACGCAGCAAGACGGGCTCGGGCATGGCTCAGTCCAGCTCCCTCACAAGCCGTGCCGCAGCCTCCGGGGTCAGCGGGCCGTAGCGCCGCTCGTCCACCAGCATGCACGGCGCCTGATCGCAGGCGGCCAAGCATTCCACCGCCAACAGGGTCACCCGACGGTCGGGAGTCGTCTGTCCCGCACGGACCCCCAGCTCGCGCTCCACCCGCTCCCGCACGGCCTCCGCACCCGACAGCAGGCACGACACATTGGTGCACACCTGGACCACGTGCCGGCCTACGGGCTCCGTGAAGATCAGGCTGTAGAAGGACGCCACCTCCGCCACCACCTCCACGGGGAGATCCAGCAGGCGCCCCACCTCCGCCATGGCCTCCGGGGGCACCCACCCCAGCTCCTCCTGCACCCGGAGCAAGGCCGGCAGGAGGGCGGACTGCGCCACCGGGTAGCGCGCCCGCAACGCTCCGATCTCCCTCTTTGCACCCTCCGACAGCAACGCGCCCTCCTGGCGCAGCCGCACCGCCGCGGCCGCCGGGTTCCCCGGGGACGGGGTTAGCGATCCACGTCTCCCAGGACGATGTCGATAGAGGCGATGGCCACCACCACGTCCGCCAGCATGCCACCGCGGACCATGGTGGGCAACGCCTGCAGGTTCGAGAAGGAAGGCGCCCGAACCCGCACCCGAACCGGTCGGTTGGATCCGTCCGACACGATGTAGTAGCCTTTCTCCCCACGGGGCGACTCCACCGCCGCGTACACCTCGCCCTTGGGCGGGTGGAGGCCCTCGCTCACCAGCTTGAACTGGTGAATCACCGCTTCCATGGACCGCACCAGCTCCGCCCGGGGCGGGAGCGCCACCTTCCGGTCGGGGGTGAGAACGGGCCCGTCCGGGAGCCGATCCAGCGCCTGGAGCACGATGCGGCGCGACTGCCGCATCTCCTCCATCCGGACACGGTACCGGTCGTATGCATCCCCGTGCTCACCCGTGGGGATGTCAAACTCGAACTCGTCGTAGGACGAGTACGGGAAGGCCTTCCGGACGTCATAGGGGATCCCGGAACCCCGCAACGTGGGGCCGGTCACCCCGTAGGCGAGCGCGTCCTCCCGGCTCAGTACCGCCACGCCCTCGTGGCGGCGCCGCCAGATAAGGTTGTCCGTCAGCATGGCCTCGTACTCGTCCAGCCGCCGGGGAAACTCCTCCAGGAACCGGCGTGCCGCAGAGGGGAACTCCTCCGGCAGGTCCGCAGCCACGCCGCCGATGCGGAAGTAACCGGGCATCATCCGCTGGCCGGAGACCATCTCCGACAGCTCCAGGATCCGCTCCCGGTCCCGGAAACAGTACATGAGCAAGCTGCTCACGTTCAGGTCGATGCCCGTGGTCCCCAGCCACACCAGGTGGCTGGCAATGCGGTTCAGCTCGCACAGGATGACCCGGATGTACTGGGCCCGCTTGGGCACCTCCACCCCCAGCAGCTTCTCCACCGCCATGCAGTACGCCAGCTCCTCGTGGTAGCTGGACAGGTACTCGATGCGATCCACCAGGGCGATGTTCTGGTGGTAGGTCCGGTTCTCCATCTCCTTCTCGATCCCCGTGTGGAGGTAGCCGATCACGGGCTGGCAGGAGGCGATGACCTCGCCCTCCAGCTCCAGGACGAGCCGCAACACCCCGTGGGTGCTGGGGTGCTGGGGGCCCATGTTGATGGTGAGGGTCTCCCGCGCCAGCGTCACCGGCGTCTCCACCCTACGGGTCTTCCCGCACTGGCCCGACGCGGGGCACGATCTGGCTGGGGACCTTTGGCACGTGGCCGTGGAACTCCACGGGCTCCTCCGTGAGGGGGAAGTCGCGGCGCAACGGGTGGCCCTCCCAGTCGTCGGGCATCAGGATGCGGGTCAGGTTGGGGTGTCCCGCGAACCGGATGCCGAACAGGTCCCACACCTCCCGCTCGAACCAGTTGGCCCCCGCGAACACCGAAACCGCGCTGGGGACGGTGGGGTCGTGGCCGGGGATCCGGGTCTTGATCCGCAGCCGCTCCCGCCGCTTCAGGCTCAGCAGGTGGTAGACCACCTCGAACCGCGGCTCGGCCGGGTAACGATCCCACGCGGTCAGGTCCACGAGGACTTCGAACCGCCAGGGCTCGTCGCGAACCGCCCGCAGGGCGTCCACCACCCGTTCCCGGGCCACCACCAGGGTGGCGTCCCCGCGGAAGGCGTGGGCCTCCACCACCGTCTCCCCCAGCCGTTCCACGAGGAACTCCTGGACCGGGGTCAGGGGCGCAGTCACCGGGTCCCTCCCTGCCGTGCGCGCTCGCGGATCTTCTCCTGCAACTTCATGAGGCCGTACAGCAGCGCCTCCGGCCGCGGGGGGCAGCCCGCCACGTACACGTCCACGGGCACGATCTTGTCCACCCCCTGCACGAGGGCGTAGTTGTTGTACACCCCTCCGCAGGAGGCGCAGTCGCCCATGGACAGGACCCACTTGGGCTCCAGCATCTGGTCGTAGATGTGCCGCAGCACGGGCGCCATCTTCTGGCTGACCCGCCCCGCCACGATCATCAGGTCCGACTGGCGGGGGGAGGCGCGGAACGCCTCCATCCCGAACCGGGCGATGTCGAACTTGGAGGTGGTGGTGGCGATCATCTCGATGGCACAGCACGCCAGCCCGAACTGGACCGGCCACACGGAGGAGCTGCGGGCCCAAGCCAGCATCCGATCCACCGTGGTGGTCAGCACGTTCCGCTCCAGCCCGGCCAGACCGTCCTTCCCGCGGTCCTCCCGCGTCACGGCTGCCATTGGAACGCCCCCCTGCGCCAAGCGTACACGTAGCCCAGCAGCAGCACGCCCACAAACACCAGGATCTCCCACAGGCCGAGCCAGCCCAGCTGGCGGAACAGCACCGCCCACGGGTACAGGAACACCGCCTCCACGTCGAACAGGATGAACAGCATCGCCACCAGGTAGTACCGGACCGGGACCCGCTCCCGGGCGGAGCCGACGGGCCAGACCCCCGATTCGTAGGGCATCAGCTTATCGGGGTTGGGCCTCCGCCCGCCCAGCAGCACGTGCAGGCCCAACAGTCCCAGGACGAGCGCCAGCGAAGTGGCGAAGTGCACCAGGATCGGCACGTACTGGGTCATGCTCCCTCCGGCCCGTCGCCGGGCCACACGAAGACCGAGCTCCGGGCGGACTTCCGGGCCCGCCGCGAGCCCGGCCACGTGTCCATGATCGCAGAGGCTGGCCGCCGCTTCAACCGCGGCTGGCGCTGCGGGTGCGCCGCCACAGGGGTGAGGCCCGCCGTAACTCCGCCACCGCCTCGCGCACCCACTCCACCGCGGCGTCCACCTCCGCCTCCGTCGTCCAGCGGCCTAGGGTGAGCCGCAGGGCGCCCACGGCCCGTTCCGGTGGCAGTCCCATGGCACGTAGGACGTGGGAGGGTTCCAGGCTCCCTGCGGTGCACGCGGACCCGCTACTGGCCGCCAGGCCCCGGAGGTCCAGGGCCAAGAGTAGAGACTCGCTTTCCACGCCCTCGAAACAGAAGTGGGCGTTGTTGGGCAGCCGCTCCGTGGGGTGCCCGTTCAGGAAGGCTCCCTCCACGGCCAGCAACCCGCGCACCAGACGGTCCCTCAGGGCCGAAAGCCGCGCCTGTTCCGCCTCGCGTTGGGCCAGGGCCAGCTCCACCGCCTTCGCGAATCCCACGATCCCCGGCACGTTCTCCGTTCCGGCCCGACGCCCGCGTTCGTGGGCTCCGCCCCTCAGCAGCGGCTCGATGCGCGTACCCCGCCGCACGTACAGGAGCCCCACGCCCTTCGGGCCGTACCGCTTGTGGGCGGAGGCGGACAGGAGGTCCACGCCCAGCTCGTCCACCCGGACGGGCAGCGCCCCGAAGGTCTGCGTGGCGTCGGTGTGAACCAGCACTCCCCTCTCGCGGGCGATGCGGGCGACCTCCGCCACGGGTTGCACCGTGCCCACCTCGTTGTTGGCGTGCATCACGGAGACCAGCACGGTGTCGTCCCGCAGCGCCCGCCGCACGTCGTCGGGGTCCACGCGGCCGTAGCCGTCCACGGGCAGGAAGGTGACTTCCCACCCCCGCTGGGCCAGCCACCGGGCGGGCTCCAGCACTGCCCGGTGCTCCACAGAGGACACCACCAAGTGCCGGCCCCGAGACTCGTGGGCTAGAGCGACCCCGACCAGGGCCCAGTTGTCCGCCTCCGTGGCCCCGCTGGTGAAGGCCACCTCGGACGGCTCGCAACCCAGCGCCTCGGCCAGGGTGCGCCGGGCCCGGTCCACCGCGGCCCGCGCCTCCTGTCCGAACGTGTGTACGCTACTGGCGTTGCCGAACCGCTCCGTGAAGTAAGGGCGCATGGCTTCCACCACACGCGGGTCCGTGGGGGTGGTGGCCGCGTAATCCAGGTAGACACGCACGAGTCCATTGTACCCGTGGCACGCGGATTGCTGGACGCCCCCACGGATGGCCGACAGAGCACAGCGGTGGCGGCTTCCCTTCCGGCCCCTGGCCCGGGACGAACGCGTCCGGGTGTGGGTGGTGGCCGGCTACGCGGGTGTGTGCGCGGGCGTGGCGGTGGCGGTGCTCCGCCTGGGTGTCCCCTTCTCGGTGGTGGTGCTGCTGGCGGGTCCCGTCCTGCTCGCCTCCGCGCGCTTCCCGCAGCGGGTCTACTTGCTCCTGCTGCCTCCCGCAGCCGCCGCCAGCCTCAGCGCGGTGCTGCTGCGTGCACCGGACCTGCGGGAGGCCCTGGTGGCCTGGGGGGGCCTTGCCGTGACGGTGGTGGTCACTTCGGAAGCCCTGTACCGGCTGGTTCGCTCCCTCCGGTCTGCTCATGAGCAGCTGCGCCGCCGGGCGGCGTTGCTGGACGCCCTGCACACCACCACCGTGGGCCTGATCGGCGGAGGACCAGCAGAGGGTCTGCTGGAAAACCTCCTGCGCCGCGCCTGCGAGCTGCTGGAGACCCCTCACGGGAACCTGTTCCTGGTGGAGGGCGACCGGATGCGGTGCCGCTTCGCCCTCGGCGCCACCCGGTGGATGCAGGACGAGGCTCTGGAGATCCCGCCCGGCCAGGGCCTGGCCGGCTACGTGTGGCAGACGGGAAGGCCCGTGGTGGTGGAGGACTACACCCGGTGGGAGCGCCGCCTGCAAGACCCGCGGCTCGCCTTCGTCCGGTCCGCCGCGGCCATGCCCCTGCGGGTGCATGGCCAAGTCACCGGCGCCATTGTGGTGGTGCGCTCGGAACCTGACCGCCCCTTCAAGCGAGAGGAAGTGGACGTAGTCGAGCGCTTTGCAGAGCTGGCGTCCCTGGTGGCGCAGAACGCGGACCTGTACCGGCGGACCCAGGAGGAACTGGCGCGCCGCCGGCACGCAGAAGCCGACCTGCGGCACAAACACGAACTGCTCCGTACCGTGCACGCCACCACGGAGGAGCTGCTCCGCGGGACCGACTTTGACAGCCTCCTGGCGGCCATCGTGCACCGAGCCACCGCCCTGCTGCGCTCCAGCCACGGGAACCTGTACTTGCGGGAAGGGGACGAGATGCGCTGCCGGGTGGGGGTCGGTGCGGCCCGCTGGGCCCAGGAAGCCGGCGTCTGCCTGCGGCGCGGGGAGGGGATGGTCGGGCAGGTATGGGAGACCGGTCAGGCCCTGATGGTCGACGACTACGCGAGCTGGCCGGGCCGCCTGCCTTTCCCGCAGGTGTCCGACCTGGGCCCGGCCCTGACCGTACCCCTGCGGGTGGGTCAGGAGGTGGTGGGGGCGTTCTTCGTGGCGCGAAACCGGGGAGAGCCCTCCTACAGCGAGGACGAGCTAGACGCCGCGGCCCGCTTCGGCCACCTGGCCTCCCTGGTCCTCAACAGCGCTTCCCTGTACCGGGCTGCGCGGGACGAACTGGAGAGGCGCAGCCGGGCGGAGTCAGAGCTCCGCCGCCGCCACCAGCTGCTGGAGGCGCTCCAGGCCACCAGCGTGGCCCTGCTCGGGGGAGCAGAGCTCCAGCAGACCCTGGACCTGGTGGTGCGGCAGGCGTGCGAGCTCCTGGATTGCCGGCACGCGGCCCTGTACCTGCGGGAGGGAGCCCTGCTCCGCTGCACCGTAGGAGTGGGGATCCTCGCGCAGGCAGCGACCGAGGGGCGCACCTGCGAGAAGGGGAAGGGAATCGTGGGGGCAGTGTGGGAGAAGGGCGCGCCGGTGGTCGTGGAGCACTACCCCAGCTGGCCCGGCCGACAGCGGCGCTCGGGAGCTGCGTTCGACAGACTCGGGCCGGGGCTGGCAGTACCCCTGTGGTGGGGCACCGAGTATGCGGGCACCTTGTTCCTGGCACGCGATGCCGGGGCTGCGCCGTTCACCGCGGAGGAGGTCGACGCGGCAGGTCGGTTCGCGCACGCGGCGGCCCTGGCCCTGCACAACGCGCACCTGTACCAGGAGGCCCACGAGGAGCTGACACGGCGGCGGGACGCGGAAGCCCGCCTGCGCCGGCGCCAGGAGCTCCTCGAAGCGCTCCACGACACGGCCCACGGCCTGCTGTCGGGCCTGGGCACCGGCGAGCTCTTGCACGCCATCGTCCAGCGGGCGTGCCAGTTGCTGGGCAGCGGCCACGGCAACCTGTACCTGCTGGAGGGCGGCGTGCTGCGGTGCCGGGTGGGGCTCGGAGCCATGGCCTGGGCGGGACGGGAAGGTCTTCAGGTACGGCGGGGGGAAGGCATGGTGGGCCGCGTGTGGGAGACGGGCCAGCCCTTGGTGGTAGAGGACTACAGCCGTTGGCCCGAAAGGCTGCCGGACCCCCGCTTCGACTCCCTGGGCAGCGCGGTCACCGTTCCCCTGTTCGCCTCCGGGCACTTCGTGGGCGCTTTCTCGGTGGCCCGGGACCGCTCCGCGCCTGCCTTCACCGCGGAGGAGATCGAGACCGTGGTGCGCTTCGGCCAGCTGGCCTCCCTGGTCCTGCACCACGCGCAGGCGACGCAGAAGGTGGAGGAGCAGCGGGCCTTCTACGAGGAACTGCTGGACCACGTGCCCTCCGACATCGCGGTGCTGGATCCAGACTTCCGGTACCTGTACGTCAACCGGTCCGCGGTACGTGACCCCGAGCTGCGGCGGTGGGTGGTGGGCCGCGACGACTTCGAGCTGTGCGCCCGCGTGGGCCAGGACCGTTCGGTGGCGGAGGTCCGCCGGCACCACTACCTCCAGGCCACGGCGGGGCGAAGGACGCTGGAGTTCGAGGAGGAGATCCGAGGGCGTGACGGCAAGGCACGTTACTTCCTGCGGCGGGTCCACCCCGTGGTAGACCGGGAAGGTCGCGTCGTCCGCGTGATCGGGTACGGGGTGAACATCACGGACCGCAAGCGCGCCGAGCTGCGGCTCGCCCACCTGGCCCTGCACGACGCCCTGACGGGCCTGCCGAACCGGACGCTCTTCCTGGACCGGCTCGGGCACGCGCTGGAACGGGCCAGGCGGACGGGCCGTCGAGTGGCGGTGCTGTTCGTGGACTTGGACCGGTTCAAGCTGGTGAACGACACCCTCGGCCACGACGCGGGCGACCGCCTCCTCCAGCAGGTGGCGGAGCGGCTGCGGTCGTGCCTGCGCGGCTCGGACACCCTCGCCCGTCTGGCGGGGGACGAATTCACGGTCCTGCTGGAGGACGTGGACGGGCCGGACGACGCGTTGCTGGTGGCGCAGCGGGTCCAAGCGGCATTTCGCGAGCCGTTCCACCTGGCGGGGCAAGCAGTGTACACCACCGCCAGCGTGGGGATCTCCCTCTCGGGCCCGCAGACGCAGGGCGCGGAGGACCTCCTCCAGCAGTCCGACACCGCTATGTACCGCGCCAAAGCGCTGGGCCGCAACCGCTACCAGCTGTTTGACGAGGCCCTGGGCCGGGCCGCCGCCCTGCAGGCGCAGCTGGAAACCGACCTGCGGCGGGCCCTGGAGCGGGGAGAGTTCGTCCTGCACTACCAGCCGGTGGTGCGCATCGCGGACCGCCGGGTGGTAGAGATGGAGGCCCTGGTCCGGTGGCAGCACCCCCAGCGCGGGCTGCTGGCGCCCGCGGACTTCCTCAGCGGGCTGGAAGCCAGCGGGCTCGTACCGCAGCTGAACGCCTGGGTCCTGAGGGAAGCGTGCCGCGCAGCCCGGCGGTGGAGGGACCGAGTGGGCGACGATGCACCGGCGGTGAGCGTCAACCTTGCCGCGGCAGACCTAGCGGACCCGTTGTTGCCGGAACGGCTCCGCGCCGCCCTGCAGGCCTCCGGGCTGGAGCCGAAGGCCTTGCGGGTAGAGGTCCCAGAGCGGGTGCTGACCCTCCTGGGCTCCGACGGTTATGAGCGGATACGCCAGCTGGGCGAGATGGACATCGCCCTGCACGTGGACGACTTCGCGGCGAGTTCGTCCCTTCGGGTGCTGCGGGAGCTGCCGGTCCGGGCGGTGAAGCTGGAACAGGCGTGGTTTGCGAATTGGCGGGGCGACCCTCCCCACGGCGAGCTCCTCCGGGCGGTGGTGAGCACAGCCGGGGAGCTGGGGTTGGATCTCGTGGCGAAGGGAGTCGAGGATCCCGCATGCCTCGAGCGCGTGGTCGAACTCGGGTTCCCCTATGCCCAGGGGTACGCCCTCGCCCGCCCGATGGACCTGAGAGAAGCCGAGCGTTTCCTGGGCCTGGGAGAACAAGGAGCGGGCGCCCTTCCGGGCACCCGCTCCCCAGCCGCCGGAACGTCCGAGCCGAGCCGTTCCGGAAGCGGCTGAAACTACTCCTCCAGCTCGTCGGTGGCGCGTGGCCGGCTGACGGCCACCACGTAGCGCGCGCCCCCGCGCCCAGGCGTCTTCCCCTGACGTCCCCAGATCCTCCGCTCCCAGCCCACGAACCTTGGCCACCCCTCCTGGATAGCCGCCCGGGCCTGCAGGGGGGACAGCTTCTCGCGCTCCATCAGGTGCCGCAGCAGCTGGATCTGCTCGATGTCCCGCCAGGAGTACATCCGCCGCCGGGCCTTCCCCACCCGGACCGGCGCCACAAGCCCCTGATCCTCCCACCGACGGAGCACATGGGGCTTCAGGCCCGTCAGGACAGACACAACTCCGATCGGAAACAGCTCCGAGGGACTGGGCATCTCCAGCTCCAGAGGTCCGCAGGAGGTTCGGCCCCAGTATACCAGGGCCCCAGGGCCGTCAACAGTGCACGTGCGTTCGCGGGAATGGCGAACTTATGTTCCAATTCCTTGTCCTGGGCCGTTCAGGGGGACCTCAAGCCGGTGCCGGGTGTCGAACACGCACCGGGCCCGGTAGCCCGCGGAGTAGGCCGCGCGCTCCGCTTCGGGGAACCCGAAGCCCACGTGCTCGGCCCAGTGCGCGTCGGAGCTGATCACGATGGGGACCCCGTGCCGGTGCAGGGCCTCCAGGAAAGCCGGGGCCGGGTACAGCTCGCCCACGGGCTTGCGCCAGCCGGCGGTGTTGACCTCCGCGCAAACCCCCGCCCGGGCCATGGCTTCTGCGGCCTGCTCGTACCACTCCCCGGGGTCTTGCCGCGGCCGGTGGCCGAACACCTTCACCACGTCAGGGTGGGCCAGGACGTCGAACAGACCCGTGGACGCGGCCTCGCAGAGCAGCCGGAAGTAGTCGCCGTAGACGCGATCCACGTCGCGGCGCTCCCACTCCCCTCGCTGTTCGGGGATGTCGAACCCCCACCACCCGCCGTCCCGGCCTGGCAGCCAGTGCACCCCGCCCAGGACCAGGTCCCACGGGTAGGACCGGATCCACTTCTCCAGGCGCCCCTCGTAGCCGGGACAGTAATCCCACTCGATCGCCACCTTCACCCGCAGGCCCTCCGACCGCGCCGCCTCCAGCAGGCGCAGGTACGTCTCGAGGTCCCAGTTCCGGCGATCCGGCCGGTCTCGGCCGTGGACCCAGTCGTTGTCGGGAGGGTAGGCGTCCCGGCACTGGACGAAGTTGTGGGCGTGCTCGGTCACTGCAATCTCGTCCACGCCCGCCGCCACGGCCGCCTCTACCAGCCGCAGGAGGCTGTCCCGGTCCAGGGCATAGTTCTCCAGGTGCGTGTGGTAATCGGGCCGCCGCACGCCCAGGGCGAGGCCGCTCAGCTGAGCACCTCCACCAGCCTCCGGATCACCCGCGCAGTCGCCCCCCAGACCGTGTAGGGTCCGTAGTCGTAGAAGTGCAGCTCCCGCTGCGCCGCTCCCTCTCCGACCCGCTCCACCCGGAGGTTGCGCTCGTCCCGGAAGAACCGCAGGGGAATCCCGAGCACCTCCGCGATCTCCTGCGGAGCCGGCCGCAGGGGATAGGGGTACGGGAGGCGGCCCACGTAGGGCCGGATCAGGAAGCCCGAAACTACCGTGGACACGTCGTCCAGGGAGCCCAACACCTCCACGTCCTCCGGCCGGATCCCCAGCTCCTCGTGCGCCTCCCGGAGCGCCGCGTGCAGCGCGTCCCGGTCCTCGGGCTCTACGGCACCTCCCGGGAACGCGATCTGCCCTTTGTGGGTCGCCACGTGCTCCGTCCGCCGGGTCAGCAACACGTACGCCTCGCCCCCGTCCACGTACAACGGCACCAGCACCCCCGCCAGGACGAGTCCTGCCTCCGGGAGACGGCGCGGGACGTACCTGCTCAGCCGGGAACGGACGGGCTCAAGGGGATCCTCCACGGGCACCGTCTACTACCGCGGACGCATTACAGGCCGGCGGCAGGCCAGGAGCCCGGCCCGCCGCGCAGCCGGCGGGCCATCTCTTCCACCATGTCCTCGTCGGGCGCTGTGCGCCGCCACGTCCGGGCCAGGCTGCGGGCCAACCGGCGGACGGGGTGGTCCGGTGGCAGCCCCAGGCTCAGGTCCGCGAGGCCTGCCAGCACCAGACCCGCGTACAGCCCCAGCAGCATCAGGGCCACGACCAGCCAGTACAGGAACACAACCGCACCTCCGCGCCCCATGATAGCAAAATGTCGGCAGGAGATCGGTCCGCCTGGCCGGAACACACCCACGGGAGGTCCGGCCATGAGGGAGACGACGGAGTTCCGCACCGCGCAGCTTCGGATCTGGAAGGTGGCGCACACCACTTTCGCCCTGGACGCGTGGGAGGGCACGCCGTGGGCGGTGTGGCAGTCGGACTCGGCCCGCGACGCGGAGGTGCTGGCGGAGTTCGCAGGGCGGCTGTGCTACCAGTCCTGGTCCAACCCCAGCGGACGGACGAACGAGCAGTACCTGCGGAACATCCTCGCCCAGGAGCACTTCAGCGTGGTGGAACACGCGGGGTTCACCGTGGTGCTGGTCGGAGTGTCCCGCAGCTGCACCCACGAGCTGGTCCGCCACCGGCACTTCTCCTTCTCGCAGCTGTCCCAGCGCTTCTACCACGAGGAAGGTGCCGCGGTCGTCGTTCCCCCTCTGTTCCGGGATGACCCCGAAGCCCTCCGGGTCCTGGAGGAGGTCTACGCGACCACCCAGCGGGCGTACCGGAAACTCCTGGAGCTGGCCCAGCGCCGACTGAGTGCGCTAGAGGACCGCCGTCTCCGCCGCAAGCGGGCCCGGGAGGCCGCGCGGTGCGTGCTGCCCAACATGACGGAGACGCACATCGTGATCACGGGCAACCACCGTTCCTGGCGGGAGTTCTTCGAAAAACGCGGGAGCCTGCACGCGGACGCGGAGATCCGGGAGGTGGCGCTGCGCATCTTTACGGAGGTGGCACAGCCCCTGGCCCCCCACGTCTATCAGGACTTCCAGGTGGTGGAACGGGTGCTGCCCACCGGGGAGCGGGTGCAGACCCTGGAGCGCCGGCCGCTGGAAGCGGAGGAGTGAGGACCGGCATCTTCAGGCTCCGGCAGCACCTCCCGTGTGGCCCAGATCCACGGTCATGTACAGGATGCGCTGGGCCCCGAACAGCGGCCGCGTCCACAGGAGCCGATGGGCTCTCTGCACCCGGAACCCGAGGGACGTGTACAGCCGGAACGCGGGGGCGTTGCCCTCCACCACGTACAGGCCGACACGCTGCCGGCCCGCCCGGCGGGCCAAGGCCAGCGCCTGTGCCATCATCTGCCGCCCGACACCCCGGCCCCGCCACTCCGGCAGTACCGCCACGGCCTCCACCAGGGCGGTCTGGGGGTCCGGGTGGCTCGTGCCCATCAGCTGGAGCAGCACGAAAGCCCGCAGGGCCGCCCCGAAGCCCAAATGCCGGCGGAGGATCGGCCACAGGGGCGATGGGGTTCGTTCCTCCAGCACCAGGGTGAAGGTCCCCACCACCTGCCCTGCTCCCTCAGCCACGTACACCGTCCCCGACGGCGGCAGATCCGCCAGGACGGCTGCGGTGCGCTCGCGGTCAGGTCCGAAGACGGGCGCGAATTTGTCCGGGAACCCGAGGACCAGCAGGCGGCCCACCGTGCGCCGGTCCGAGTCGCGGGCAGGCCTCACGGTGACCTCCGCGAAGTCGTCCCTGGGCCCAGGCACCTGCCCGCCAGCCCACGTCTCCCCCATGACCTTCTCCGTCGGGCCCGGGCTAGCCGACCCGGCCCAGCCGCGGACCCAACATCCAGGCCGCCAGGATCGTCAGCACCCCCCCGATGGCCAGCGCCACCGCGGTTCCGGTCCACTCCGCCAGCAGGCCGAACGGGAAGCTTCCCAGGGTGAACATGCCGAAGGCGGTGACGGAGTACAACCCCATCACGCGTCCCCTCATACCCGGGTCCACGGAGGTCTGCACCAACGCGTTGGCGGAGGAAAGGGCCGCGGACTGGAACAGCCCCGCGGCCACCAGCAGGGCCAAGGCCCAGGCAAGTCCGGGGCTAAGTGCGAACAGCACCACGCACGCTCCCAGAGCCAGGGTGGACCTCTGCAGCAGGCGGCCTTCACCGCCCCGCTGGAACGCGGTGACGTACCAGGGCGCCAGCAGGGTCCCCACGCCCGGGGCGGCCTGCAGCAGGCCCAGCCCTACCGCGTCGGTGTGCAGCACCTCCCGCGCGAAGGCGGGCATGAGGCGGAAGTACGGCCGCCCGAGGAAGTTCAGGGCCGCCACCGCGGCCAGCACCGTGGCCACCGTGCGGTCCGTGCGCACCACCCGCACGGCCTCCCGGATCTCGTCCAGCACGGGGGCTCCACCGGACGCGGGTGGGGGAGGAGCGCCCATACGGTGCAGCGCCAGCAGGACCCCCGCGTAGGACACGGCGTTGAGGAGGAAGCATGTCCCCTCCCCCCCGACCGCGATCACCAGGCCCGCCAGGGAGGGGCCCACGATCCCTGCCCCGTTGAAGGCCACGGAGTTGAGGGTCACCGCCTGCAGCAGCTCGTCGGGTTCCACCAGGCTGGGAATCCACGAGTGTCGCGCGGGCATATCGAAGGACTGCAGGGCAGAGTTCAGTCCGGCTAGGAGGATCACGTGCCAGACCCGGACCCACCCGGTGAGGGTCAGCACCACCAGCACTGCGGCGCTAGAGGCCAGCCACGCGTTGGTCCAGAACAGGAGGGCCTTTCGGTCCCACCGGTCCGCCAGCGCGCCCCCGAGGGGCGCGAACACGAAGCGGGGAACCGCCTGGGCCAGCGCCAGGACGCCCAGGTAGAAGGGCGACAGAGTCAGCCGGTCCACCAGGTAGCCCACCGCCACGAACTGCATCCAGGTGCCGGTGTTGGAGACCAACAATCCCGTCCACAGGAGCCGGAAGTCGCGGTGCCGCAAGGGCCGCAGGGCGCTGCGGGGCCCTGCCAGGGCGCCAGCTCTCATGGGGTGGTGGCGACCACCGGTTCCTCCCCCCGGTGCACGAGCGCCTGCATGGTGGCGACGAGTCTGCCGTCCCCGTCCCGGACCCCTACGCGGTAGGAACCCAGGCTGCGGCTGCGGTGCTCCTCCACGCACTCCGCCTCTAGCCGCCCCGGGGCAGGCGCCCGCAGGAAGTGGATGGTCGCGGAGATGGCCACCGCCCGCTGGTTGTGGCTGTTGCTGGCCGCAGCGAAGGCGCAGTCCGCCAGCGAGAACAGCAGGCCGCCGTGCACGACCCCGTGGAAGTTCCGGTGGTCGGGCCGCAGTTCGAGGCTCACCCGGGCGTAGCCCGGACGCACCTCCTCCACCCGCACCCCCAGCAGCCGACCGAAGGGGTCGGCACCGAAGCGTTCCACCAGCTCCCGGGGGACCGCAGGCTCCCTCACAGCTTCCGCTGGTCCACCACCCGCCGCAACTTGCCGCCCTCGCTGCGCGGCAGGCTGCCGGGTGCTGCCAGCGTGACCTTCGCGTGCAGGTTCAGCACCCCGTACAGCGCCTGCTCCGCCCGCCGACGCAGGCTCGCTAGCTCCGGGGAGTCGGGCTCTGCGGTCCCCAGGCTCCGGTGGAACGAGGGATCCACCTCGATCCGCACCTCCAGCTCGTCCAGCGTCCGCTCCCGCGTGACCACGATCTGGTAGTGCGGGCTCAGTTGCGGGATCCCCACCAGCGCCGCCTCCACCTGAGACGGGTACACGTTGATCCCGCGCACCACCAGCATATCGTCGGTCCGCCCCAGGACCCGGGACATCCGGACGAAGGTACGGCCGCACCGGCACGGTTCGGGGTTCAGGGACGCGATGTCCCCGGTGCGGTAGCGCACCACCGGCAGGGCTTCCTTGGTCAGGGTGGTGAACACCAGCTCCCCCTCGCGCCCGTACGGCAGCGGTTCGCCGGTCCGCGGATCCACCACCTCCACCAGGAAGTGGTCCTCGAACACGTGGGAGCCGTTCCGCTCCTCCACGCACTCGTTAGACACCCCCGGCCCGATGACCTCGCTGAGCCCGTAGATGTTGACCGCGGCGATCCCCAGCTTCTCCTCGATCTGCTTCCGCATGGCGTCCGTCCACGGCTCCGCGCCCAGCACACCGTACCGCAGGGGCAGTTGCCCGGGCTGTACCCCGCGGTCCAGGAGCGCTTCCGCCAGGGTGAGGGCGTAGGACGGGGTGCACGCCAGCACCCGGGCGCCGAAGTCCTGCAGGAGGAGGACCTGCCGCTCCGTGTTGCCTCCTGAGGCCGGGACCACCACGAGCCCCATGAGCTCCGCGCCCGCGTGCATCCCCAGCCCGCCCGTGAACAGCCCGTAGCCGTACGCATTCTGGAACACGTCCCCGGGCTGCGCCCCGGAGGCCGCGAGACACCGTGCGCACAGCTCTGCCCATACCTGCAGGTCCCGGCGGGTGTAGCCCACCACCGTAGGCTTGCCGGTCGTCCCGGAGGACGCGTGGATGCGCACGACCTGGTCGCGGGGAACCGCGAACAGGCCGAAGGGGTAGTGGTCGCGGAAGTCCTGCTTGGTGGTGAAGGGGAGCTTGACCACGTCCTGCAGGTGGCGGACGTCCTCCGGGGACACCCCGGCTTCCTGCATGCGCCGCCGGTACGGCGCCACCCGCTCGTAGACGTACCGGACCACCGCCTGCAGCCGCTCCAGTTGCAGCCGTTCCAGCTGGCTGCGCGGCATCGTCTCCGCTTCCGGGTTCCAGATCATGGGAGCCCTCCCCCGCCGTCTGCGAGGGGCAGTTTTCGCGGGCCCGGGCCCGGCTTCCTCCAACCCGCCCTAGGGCTCCGGCGGAGCTTCCAGGAACTTCACCACCAGCACTCGTGCCCGGTACAGGTCCGCTTCCGCCACCAACAGGTCCGCGAACACCCCCTCCGCCCGATCCACCGCGCCCTCGTAGCCAGGAACGGTGCGTCGGCGCACCAGCACCCGGATTCCGGCCTGTTCCAACACCGCCGCCACCACCTGAGCCTCCACCGGGTCGCGGGTCCGCCATGCCACCCCCAGGGGCCGGCTGGCGCCGTGGATCCAGCGGGGGAGCCAGTCCACCCCGGTCACCCTCGGTGGACCGGCACATACAGCTCCGCTTCCACGAGGCCGCGATCCAGCTGCACCTGGACCCTGCGCCGGACGTACCCCTCCTCGTAGGCGTCCAGCGCGCGCAGCGCGGACTCGTCCAGCCCCTCCAGCAGCAGACCCTCCACCCAACTGCCCGGATGGGGTTCCACCTCCGGGTAGCCAGACGCCGACCGCTCCGCGGGGACCAGCACCCAGCCCGGCAGTCGCGCGGGCCGGGACGGGAACGTGCGCCCCGTCAGCGACCGCACCAGTTCCGGGTTTTTCAGGCTCCCGTACACGAACAAACGCTTAGGGACCAATTCCCTCGATCCCTTCCCCTGCGGATCGGACCCCCTCAGCCACCGCGCCCTCCACCACCAGGGTAACCTCCCCTCTCACCTGCCCGCCGCGCGCCCACCGGACCAACTCGCTCGCGGTACCCCGCCGGACCTCCTCGTGCACCTTGGTGAGCTCCCGACACACCGCCACCCGCCGGTCGCCCAACACCTCCACGAGATCCTGCAGGCAGTCCGCCAGCCTGCGGGGCGACTCAAACAGGACCAGGGTGGCCCGTTGGTCCTTCACCTGCTCCAGGAACCGGCGCCGGGCCGTCCGCCGGCGTGGCGGGAAGCCCAGGAACAGAAAGCGGTCTGCGGGCAGGCCGGAGGCCACCAGGGCTGCCGTCACCGCGCTGGGGCCCGGAACCGGCACCACCGGGACGGAGGCGTCCACGCACGCCCGCACCAGTCGGTAGCCGGGGTCTGACAGGACCGGTGTACCCGCATCGCTTACCAGCGCCACCGACCGGCCAGAACGCAGGGCCGCCAGCAGCTGCGGGGTGCGCGCCTGCTCGTTGTGCTCGTGGTAGCTCACCACCTGCTGGCGGATCCCGTAGCGCTCCAGCAGCTTGCGCACGTGCCGCGTGTCCTCCGCGGCGATGAGGTCTACCTCCCGGAGGACCCGCAGGGCCCGCAGGGTCACGTCCTCCAGGTTCCCGATGGGGGTGGCCACCAGGTACAGCACCCCTTTGGATTGCCGGGCCCGCTCACCGTGGTTCTCTCCCGCCAAACCGACTACCCCCTGCGGCGCCGCCGCGCCGCGGTTGCCCGCCGGGCGGGCAGCCCCAGCAGGAAGGCCAGCAGCCGCATCGCGCCGTCTTTGTCCAGGGGCTGGTTGCCGTTCCCGCACTTGGGCGACTGCACGCACGAGGGGCAGCCTCCCTCGCACGGACAGGTCCGCACCGCTTCCCACGTGGCGCGGAGCCAATCCTCCAGGACGTGAAAGGCGCGCTCCGCGATGCCCACCCCCCCCGGGTAGCCGTCGTACACGAACACCGAGGGCCGTCCGGTCTGCGGGTGCAGGGGGTAGGAGACCCCGCCCACGTCCCACCGGTCGCACATGGCGAACAGGGGAAGTACGCCGATGGCGGCGTGCTCGGCCGCGTGGATGGCCCCCGGGATCACCTCCTGGTCCACGGTGGCGGCCACTTCACCGGGCAGCCCGTAGCCCACGGCCACCGTGGCCAGCGTCTGCGGTGGGAGGGTCAGGGGCTCTACGCTGAGGACCCGGTCCTGTGTCAGGTGCTTGCGTGCGTACCCCACCACCTGCGTGGTCACTTCCACCTCCGCCAGGTACGCCTCCGCAGGACCCAGGGGCCGGCGGGCACGCACCTGGCGAATCTCCAGGTCGGTCACCGTGCGTGCCTCCGTGTAGTAGTCCACGTCCTGGCGCCGCACCCTCGCCACCCGGCCTTCCAAGTCCAGCTGCCGCACCACGTAGGTCTCGCCCTGGTGCAGGTAGACTGCCCCCGGGTGCACCTGTTCCAGCGCGCGCGCTTCGTCCACGGTCCCCAGCGGCCCGCGCTCCTCGTCCACGATGGTGTACGGAGACTCCCCCGCGGCCCGGATGGCCACCTGGGAAGCGGGGTAGCGGGTCCCTCGCCAGGTCCACCGGCCCCGGTCGGGAACCAGTTCGCCTGCCTCCGCAAGCACCTGCACCACGACCCGGGAGGGCTCCCCGAAGAGCGGGAAATCTTCCTCCCGCAGCGGCAGCTCCGCGGCCGCGCACCGCAGCTGGGAAGTGAGCACGTACGGGTTGGACGGGTCCAGAGCCGCCGCCTCCACCGGCCGCTCGAACAGGTACGCGGGGTGCCGCATGAGGTACTGGTCCAGGGCGTCCTCCAGGGCCATCAGCACCGCGAGGGAGTCCTCCCCCGACCGCCCCGCGCGGCCGGCCCGCTGCCACGTGCTGGCCACGGTTCCCGGGTAGCCCACCAGTACCGCGGCGTCCAGACCGCCCACGTCGATGCCCAGCTCCAAGGCGCTGGTGGACACCACGCCCAGCAGCTCCCCGGAGAACAGCGCCCGCTCGATCTCCCGGCGTTCCTCCGGAAGGTAACCGGCCCGGTAAGCGCGAAGGCGACCTGCCAGCTCCGGCGAAGCCGTCACCGCGTACCGGTACACCAGCTCCGTCACCTTTCTGGCTTTGGTGAACACGATGGTGCGGACCCCGCGCGCCACTAGCCACCGCAGCAGCCAGCTGGCGTCCCGGTAGGGGCTGCGGCGTCCGCCCCCGCGGAGCGGAGGAGGATTCCACAGGACGAACCACCGGGCTCCCTGGGGGGCTCCGTCGTCGTCCACCACCTGCACCGGAAGTCCCAGGATCCGCTCCGCAAACTCCCCGGGATTCGCCAGGGTAGCGGAAGTGCACACGAAGCGAGGTTCCGCCCCGTACGCGCGGCACACGCGCCGCAGCCGCCGCAGCACGCCGGCCACGTGGCTCCCGAACACCCCCCGGTACACGTGCAGATCGTCCAGGACCACGTACCGCAGCCCCCGGAACAGCCGCACCCACCGGCCGTGCTGCGGCAGGATGCCCACGTGGAGCATGTCCGGGTTGGTCAGGACCACCTGGGCCTGTTCCCGGATCCGGGCCCGTTCGGAGGGCGGGGTGTCCCCGTCGTACACGTCGCAGCGCACCGGAAGGTCCATCGCCCGCAGCGTGTCCAGCTGGTCCTGGGCCAGGGCCTTCGTGGGGAAGATGTACAGGGCGCAGGCCCGAGGGTCCCGGAGGAGGGTCTCCAGCACGGGCAGGTTGTAGCAAAGGGTCTTCCCGCTGGCCGTCCGGGTCGTCACCACCACGGACCGGCCTGCGCGCACGTGATCCAGGGCCTGGGCTTGGTGCGTGTACAGCCTCCGGATCCCTGCCCGTTCCAGGGCCTCCACCAGCCGCGTCGGGAGCGGGCTCGCCGGGTCCGCGAACCGTGCGGGCCTAGGGGGCACCCGCTCCACGTGCACCACCCGGCCTCCGGCCACCTGCCGAAGCCCGTCCACCAGCGCCGCCATGTCCATGGTCAGCTGATCACCTTGACCGTCCCATGCCGCCGGGCTAGCATGGTTGAATGCGGGCCGGAGTGGCGGAACGGCAGACGCGCTGCGTTCAGGGCGCAGTGGGCGCAAAGCCCGTGGGGGTTCAAATCCCTCCTCCGGCACCACCTCGGCCGCAAGACCCGCGGTGGAACCCAAGCAGCCTTCCCTGTCGGTAGACCTGGAGGTGCTGCGGCACCTGCAGGGGTTCCCCGACGAGCTGGAGCGCTACGCCAACCTGCTCAAGCATGCGCACCCGCAAGGCCGTTCCGCCTGCGGGTTGATCATACAACGGCCGGGTCCGGCGGGGTTCCTGCGACGGCTCTGCGAGCTGCTGGTGGCCGGGGAGGCCGTGGTGACCACCGCGGAGGCCGCCCGGCTGCTGCGCACCACCCCGCAACAGCTGCTGGAGCGACTGGACCGGGGAGAGGTGCCGGCCCCGGAGTTCCGGGACGGTGCGAAGGTGATCTGGCGTCGGGAGGTGTGGGAGGACCGCCTGCGGGACGGGCGGGGTCCCGCCTGAGCAGCCGTGGCGAGGGTCGCGCTGCACGTGGCCTGCCGGACGTGCGGGGAGGTGTTCGACACGGGGCTACGGACCGACACCACCTCCTTCGCCCGCGGCACGTTTGCCGCCAACTACCACACGTGCCCCCGGTGCGGGACCACGCAGACCTACCGCAAGGCGGACTACCGACTGGTGGACGTTCGCACCGGCCAGGCCGTGCCCCCACCCGAGCGGCGCTGACCTCAGGGCCGGCTCCGGGACCGCACGAAGCGCTCTACGTCCCCCAGCAGGCTGAGGGTCTCGCGCTCGAAGCTGTCCTGGATGAGGACGAAGCGCGCGCGCTGCTCCGGGGTCAGGGCCGCCCGGATCCGCTCCAGAGCTTCCGCCCTCTGTTGCTGGAACTCCTGTTGCGCGGCCCGCAGCTCACGCAGCTTCGCCTCGACCCGTTCCCGGTCCACGGTTCGGTCCGCCAGCAGCGCCCGGATCTCCCGGTGAAGGGCAGAACGTCGCTGCCCGAAGACCAGCCGGGCCTGTTTGAGGGCCCGCAGGGGCGGGAGTACCTTGCACACCTGCTCCTCCGTGAGGTCCAGCTCATCCACCAGGCGCCAAACCAGCAGGGCCTCCAGCACCCGCTCCGCGCGCTCCGATCCCCGCTGCGCCAGGGCCCACCCGACAGACCCGAGCACCAGGGCCCCCACGACGCCCACCACCGCCACCGGGCCCCCCCACTTCCTCACCACCGGTCTCCCTCCCCCTCCAGGCCCGCGCCCCACGCCTGTGCCAGTTCCGCCACCCGCGGCAGGAGGGCCTGGACCGCCGGACTCACCACCTCACGGCTCCCGGTCTCGTCGGGAGGCGGCATCCCCCGCAAAGCCGCCAGCGCCAGCAGCGCCGCCAGAGCGGCGGCCTTTCCGGCCTTGCTCCAGTCCACCCCGGCGCCTGCGAGCAGGCGACGGCGTGCGGCCCCACGCTGCAGGCGCCGGTCCAGCTCCTCCCAGAACCCTGCAGGGACCGGCGGCTCGGGGACCTCCCGGAGCCACGCCACCACATCCCGGACGGCGTCGAACTCCGCCCGGCAGCGAGGGCACCCGGACAGGTGGCCCCGCAGGTCCTCCCACACCTCCGGAGGGACGGGCCCGGTGGCCGCCTCCACGATCCGGTCCCGGTACAGTCCGCAGCGGGCCCCGTCCACCTCAGCCCTCCACCAGAGGCCCCAGGACAACGCGCAGCTTGCGCAGGGCCGCGAACATGGTGGCCTTCACGGTGCCCTCGGAGCAGTCCATGATCTCCGCGATCTCCGCGTACGTGTACCCTCCGTACAGCCGCAACACCACCGCGGCCCGCTGCCTGGGCGGCAGGGCCTGGACCGCTTCCGCGACCAGGCGCCACCGCTCCCGGCGTTCCGCCCGGGCGTCCGGGCCCGTTTCGGGTGGGGAGGCCAGCCCGGCTACCGCCTCCAACGGCAGCGGGTCGCGCTGCCGGGCCCGGTGATCCAGACAAGCGTTGGTGGCAATCCGCAACAGCCAGGTCTTCACGCGGCACCGCCCCTGAAACCGTCCGAGGGAGCGGTAGGCCCGCAGGAACACCTCCTGCGTGAGGTCCGCGGCGTCCTCGTGGTTGCCGGTCATCCGGCGGAGGAACCGGTACACGGGCTCCCGGTACTTGATCACCAGCGCTGCGAACGCGCTCGCCTCGCCTGCCCGGAACGCCCGTACGAGCCGTTCGTCCTCGTCCATCCGACCCCATGGTAGCTGACGGACCCCCGGCGGGTGGGGTTTAGCGCCCCTGTCCCCCGGTCCGCCCGCAGGGACCGCGGTGCTATACTGGGGGCGAGCTCGCCGGGAAACCCTTCAAACCTACCCGCGAAAGGAGGGTTGCGCGTGAGGTACGAGGCCAAGAAGTTCAAGTCCTTCGAGGTGGAGCTGGACGGGATCAGCAAGCGCACCATGGAGGAGCACTACAAGCTGTACCAGGGCTACGTCAACAAGGCGAACGAGATCCTGGACAAGCTGGCAGCCCTGGACAAGGACCCCGCCAAGGCCAACCCCACCTACTCCGAGCTGCGGGTGCTGAAGGTGGAACTCACCCGCGCGTTAGGCGGGGTCAAGAACCACGAGATCTACTTCGACCACCTGGGAGGGCCCGGCGGGAAGCCCGAGGGTGCCCTGTTGCGCCTTATCGAGCGGGACTTCGGGTCCTTCGAGGAGTGGCAGAAGGACCTCAAGGCCACGGGGATCGCGGCCCGGGGCTGGGCCTGGACCGCTTACGACTGGGACACGGGGAAGCTCTTCAACTACATCGGGGACGAACAGAACACCTACCCGGTGTGGAACTGCACGCCCCTCGTGGCCCTGGACGTGTTCGAGCACGCGTACTTCATCGACTTCGGGACGAACAAGGGCGGGTACATCGACGCCTTCTTCCGCAACCTGGACTGGCGTGCGGTCGCCAAGCGGGCGGAGGCGTTCGGGATCTTCACCCACGCCAAGGTGTGAGTCGGCCCGCGGAGCAGCAGGAGGATTCCAGAGGGGGTCGAAGGAAGGGCACACGGGAAAGCTGGGGCAGTGGGGGAGCCATGCGGGAGCCGGTCCTGACGTGTCCGTACTGCGAGACCGTGATGGTGACGTGTTACGAGCCGAGGGCCGAGGAGGCCTCCTGGTACGAGTGTCCCATCTGCGGACACCGGGTGGAGCCGCACGGCCTGCGGTCCCTGGACGACGAGATGCCGTCCCAGCTCCACCCGCAGTGAATCCCCACCGGCCATGACGGTGCCCTTCAACCGACCCTGTCCGCAGTGCGGCGGTGAGATGGAGCTCCTGGCCTCCGACGAGCTGGGTGCGGTCGTGGTGTACGAGTGTGCGGAGTGCGGCTACCAGGCCAAGGAGCGGGTCGAGGAGGTCCTGGAGCCCGAGGAGGAGGACGAGGTGGCCCTCCAGCCAGAAGAGGAAGAAGAGGAGTTCCCCGAGGAGGAAGAGGACGAGGAATTCGACGATTCTCTCTGGGACGACGAGGAGGAGGAAGAGGACGCCTGGAGGTAGGTCCTCCCAGGAGGGCCGGCTCTTTTTCGGGGCCGTCCGCCGCCCGGGCGCCGTGGGGCCGGGCAAGCTTCGGTGCGGGCATTCCGTGCAGCTGACGTACGCCACGGTTCGCACGCCCGCGGGGACGGCGCTCGTGGTAGCGACCCCGCGCGGCGTGTGCGCGATCCAACTAGGCGACCGGGCGGACGGGCTGTTACGCCGCCTGAAGAAGGCCCAGCCCGACATCCGCCTGCGCCGCGGGGGGCGCTTGGTGCGAGCGGCGGTGCGGGCGCTGCATGCGTACCTGCACGGCAAGGCGGTGAAGGTCCCCCTGGACGTGCACGGGACTCCCTTCCAGATGAAGGTCTGGTTAGCCCTACGGGGCATCCCGCGGGGCCAGACGCGCACGTACGCGCAGGTGGCGCGCGGGATCGGCCGCCCCACCGCGTCGCGGGCGGTGGCCCGCGCGTGCGGGGCCAACCCCGTGGCCATCCTGATCCCCTGCCACCGCGTGGTCCGGTCCGACGGGCAGCTGGGCGGCTACCGGTGGGGAGAGCTCCGAAAGCGCGCGCTGTTGCGCTACGAGCAGAACGCGACCTGACCCCTTCTGACCGCCCCTCGCTCTACGTTCGCCCACCGGACTCCAGGTACGCGCGGGCTCGCTCCGCGTCCACCCACACCCGGCGGCGGGCGGTGCGCACCAGCCCCCCTCGCGCCAGCTCCCGCAGCGTCAGGGTCACCGTCTCCCGGCTGCAGCCAACCATGTCCGCCAGGTCCTGGTGGCTGAGCCCCACGTTCAACCGCCGGAAGGGCCCCTCCGCCGACCCGAAAGTCTCCGCCAGCTTGACCAGCAGGTGCAGCAACCGCGTGCGGACACTGGACAGGGCCAGCTCCTCCAGCAGGTCCTCCAGCTCTCGCAGCCGGCCGGACAGCACCCGGACCATGCGCACCGCCACCTCCGGGTACGCGCGCATCAGCCGCTCCAGGTCCGCGTCCCGCAGCACACACAGGAGCACGTCCGTCAGGGCCTCCGCGAAGCTGTGCCGGGTACCGGTGGACAGGCCTTCGAGCTCGCCGAACACGTTCCCAGGGCCTACGAGGCTCACCGTGAGCTGACGTCCCTCCGGAGTGACCCGGTACAGGCGCACGTAGCCCCGCTTCACGAGGTACAGGACCGGTTCGAAGCGGGTGGGGTCCAGCAACCGGGCGCCCCGCGGCGCGGACTGCACCGCAGCCAGGCGGTCCACCGCCTGCAGCTCCTCCGGGGACAGCTGCCGGAACAGGTCGATCTGGTTCAGGTACGCGATCTTGTCCACCGCCACCCCGCGGGCCGGCGGCTGCCGAGACCCGTGAGCTCCGGGAGCAACGGACCTACGTGCGCCACGTGGGCGGCCCGGTCACGGGGGCGGGACAGTTCACCACGAACAGTTCGCCCTTCGTGTCGGGGGTGCCCGGCCAACGCCGGAGCCGGCCCGCCCTCTCCTCCGCCGCGATCTCCGCCTCGCTGCGCAGCACCCTCGGACGGACACCGTCCTTCCACGTGAACGTGTAGTGGTCCCAAAACGGACTCCAGATGGCGTCTCCCGGGTTGGAGTCGAACACAGAAGGCTGAAAGCCCATGGGGCCGGGGCCCCGGATGCCGTTCCCGAACACCAGGATCTTGGCGGTGGCACCCAGCGCGGTCAGCGCCCCGGTCTTGGGCGACGCGGCCACCTTCATCATGGGCGCCATAGGGACCGCGGAAGTGTCGGTGACGATGTACCAGTGGTTGGGGAAGCACTGGTGCAGCTTGAAGGTGACCTCCCGTCGGTCCACGTCGGGGTCCTCCAGCAGCTGTCCCGGCCCCAGGTACTGCACCCGCTGCCGATCCACGGGCAGCTGCCCGTCCGGCCACCGCACCACGGGGTAGTTTACCACCACCCCCGTAGCCTCCACCTGTACCTGGCCCGCACTCTCCGCGTCCCGCACCGCTTCCGCAGACTGCAGCAACCGGGGCCGACTCCTCCACGTCACCCGGTGCACCCGGAAGGCCGGGGTGAAGTCGTCCCGCCCCGGGGCGGTGCTCACCACGGGCAGCTGGCCCGAAGCACCGCCCGAGAACAGGTAGAAGTCCGCGGTGGCCTCGCCGCGCAGCGCCAGCGCCAGTTTGGGGACGAACACCAGGCCCCGCGCTTGCGCGAAGGCCTGGTCCGAGGCGTCCGTGCGGATGTAGTAGACGCGCTTGCCGTCGAAGAAGGCCCCGTGCAGCCGGAAGGTCACGAACCCGAACAGCCCCCTCCAGCCCTGCGGCCGCGTGGAGAACCGGAGCACGTCCCCCACGTTCTTCCGGGCCGGCGCGGCCGCCCAGGCGGGCGGGACCAACCAGCCTGCCGCCAGCCCCACACCCACGGCAGCGGAGCGGGCCAAGAACTCCCTCCGGTTCATCGGCTCCTGCATCGGTGACCTCCCCCCTGGGTGGCCTCCCGCTTCCCCGCCCTCGCCTCCGACGGAGCCCCACCGTGGGCCGCGCGGAGGTGTTCCTCCCATCCCTGTCGGGTGTAGAAGCGGACGCCGCAGCAGGACCCCACGGGCTGCCGTTGTACTCCGTGGGTCTCCACGTCGTGGCCTACCAGCGCCTCTTCGCTCTCGAACTGCCAGCCGCAGCACTCCCACCTGGCCACGCTCTCACCTCCTCCCACTGGTCTGACTCAGATGCCGTCCACGCACCCTTTTCCCCACCGGCTCCTTCCCCAGCGCGGGGCCCGAGGGGTGGGCTCCGGCCCTGCAGCCTCACGGCCGGTACACCCGAGTGTCGGGCCGGAAGGCCGCCCACGCGAACCAGAAGTAGGTCCCGTGGACCACAGGCTTCAGCTGCCACCCCCGCAGGGGCCCCTGCACCGCCCGACCGAACAGGTCCCACGCGCTCCCGGTCTGACCGTCCTCAAGCCGGCCCTCCCGAAACCGGAAGCTGACTAGGCGGCCGGCCACCACCCGTTCGAACACCCCCACCGCGCCCACGTCCCGCGAGCCCGCAATGTTCTCTCGGTCCACGGCCGAGGCCACGCCCGGTGCCCACACCACCACGATGGGACGGCTCCCGACCCGGTCGTTCACTACCCGCGCCTCCTTCAGAACCTCGAAGGGGTACGCCACCGCTTCTCGACCGCCGGTTACCGCCACTACCCGCTCCATGGGCCGCAGTCGCCGGTCCTGCGGCCCGTCGTACAGAAACGGCGAGCTCCGGGCGTCGTCGTAGCCCACGTACGGGTTCCGCCCGTAGGCCCGACGGAACCCGGTATCCCGGTTCAGCACCCGTCCCTGCGGGTAGGCCCGCGCGAACTGCGCCCACGCCACCATCTGGGCTGGCACGGACTCCAGCCGCGTCCCCACCAGCTCGCCCACGATGGCCTCGCCCGTCATCTGCTGCCACCACGACTCCGTCTGGCGGTCGTACATAACGAGGTCGGAGTAACGGAGCTTGCCCGTAGTCCCGAAGTCCAGCACCCTGCCCGCGGCGCGCCGGCGGAAGGCGATGGCAGCGTTGCACAGGGGACAGAAGGTGACCGCCAGGGGTTCCCCGGCGACCACGTCGTTCACGATCTCGTGCCAGATCAGGATCCGCACGGGGTACGCGCGGGCCTCGCCTCGCACCTTTACCACCACCACCGGCTCCGGGTCCCGCAGCCATCCCCGGGCCTGCGGCACCGTGTCGAACCTGGGTCGGTCCACCGCAGGAATCCCATCCCGGGGAGGCCCACCCTCCCGGATCTCCCGGAGGGGCACCGAGTGCCTCCGGAAGTCGGTCTTCCAGCTCCCCGAGTCCGCGAACGGCACTCCGTCCCCCTCGTGTGCGGCAAACCCTACGGGGGTGAAGAAGAGGACGAGGACCACCAGTCCCACGCCCGCGCGCAACCGACTCCGCCTCGGTTCTGGGACCTGGCTCACTCCAACCACGCCGCGTACACCGTCGCCACCGCCAACCCATAAAGCCCGTGCCCCACCAGCACGCCCATCGCAGCAGTCCCCCCCGTAGGGAGCTGCCCCCTCCGCGGGTGCACCGACTGCATCGCCGGCATCGCCCGCACGGCCACGAGGCCGCGGAATAGGCCAAACACGATCCCCGAACCCAGAGTCGCGGCCCCGACGCGGGTGCTCCACAAGAGCGCGTAGACCACCACGAAGACCGCGCCCATGCCTAAGTGCAACATCCGACCCAGGACAGCGGCCGCCGTTCCGGGACCGGCGAGCATGGTACCGAGGGCTCCCGCCATGTCCGTGCGCCGCATGCCCATCCAGGGGCCCAAAGCTCGTGGCCGCAGTACCCCAACCGCTGACCACCTCAGGTCCCCACGCCATCCCGGCACCTCCGAAAAGCTCCCCCCTCCGGAGGCTGCTGCAGAGGCGCTGAGCCGTCTGTAAGGGACCTCACAGAACGCCTCCGGCCAAAGCCCTAAGGTGCTGGCAGACCTGTACGGGAGGTGACGGATGTGAGCCAAGCGACCCAGTACGTGTTCTTCGTTCACGCGGGGCCGGGGGAGCTGGCCCGCGCCCTGCACGCCCTCCTGTACGCGCAGGAGCTGCACCGGGCGGGGATCCCCGCCAAGGTGGTCTTCGACGGCGCCGGGACGGTGTGGCTGCGGGAGTTCAGCAACCCCGCCCACAAGTACCACAGCGTCTTCCGGCGCGCCCTGGAGGCCGGCTTGTTGGAAGCCGCCTGCGCGTACTGCGCCAGAGCCTTTCAGGTCACGGAAGCGGTGCAGGCGGCGGGGGTGCCCCTGGTGGATACCGCGGAGGGCCACCCCAGCTTGGCCTCCTACGTGCGCGAGGGGTGGACCCCCATCGCGCTATAATCCCCGTGAAGTCCGTGAAGTCCGAGGTGGAGGTGCGGGGTGTCCACACACGGCGTGTACGAAGTGACCTTCGAGGCGCAAGCCCGAGCCCTAGATGGGATGCGGAAGCTGGCCGTCATTCGCGTCCAGCGGCCCACGGGTCCAGGGGAGGCGTACACCCTGGTGTGTGACGAGGGACCGCACCTGGGCGGAGACGGGAGCGCTCCCACCCCGCTCACCTACTTCGTGGCAGGGGTGGCCTTCTGAATCCTCACACAGCTCTCGCGGTGCGCGAGGGACCTGAAGGTGCCTGTGGAGGAGGCCCGCGTTACGGTCACCGCCCGCTTCCGGCGGACGGGGTCCGTGCTTCAGGGCACCGCCCGCGGTGAGTGTACGGCTTTTGACGTCCGCGTGAGCGTGCGCTCCGTCGCGGACCCGCAGGCAGTCCGGCGAGTGCTCGACCTAGCCCACGCCACCTGCTACACGGAGGCGTCCCTGCGCACGCCGGTCCCCGTACAGGTCCACCACGAGCTGAACGGGACCCCGCTTCTTTGAGCGGTCGGACACATCCTCCACACCGCCGCATGTGGGGGTGGCGGGGCAGGTTCCGGGACGTCCGCTGCGGGTTCGGATCAGCCCCCCTCCCGGGCCATGCGGGCCAGCCGCCCGGCGAGGTCGTCCAGCAGGGCCTGTCGGGCGGCCTCGGGCAGGTCGGGCCAGGGTGGGAGCTCGCACCAAGGGCGATCCTGCACCGGCTCCTTGGGGGGGCCCAAAAGGATGGTGCGGCTGGAGGGATGGCGGAACCCCTCGACCAGCACCACGTCCACAGTCGCGCCGCACCGGGCCGCAGTACCGAGGCACAGCTCCACCGCGCGGCCCACCGTGAACTCCGCCACGGGGAAGGATCGGACCGCCACCTCTCCGTCCCCCACCACCGCCACCGCCGCCGCGCCCGCGCGGGCCGCCCGGTCGGTGTCGCTACCCTCCCGGTCCAGTTCGAACCCGTGCGGAGCGTGCTTGGCCACCGCCACCCGGAGGCCCACGGCCCGCAGGCGGGACACCAGGCCCTCCACCAGGGACGTCTTACCGGAGCCGGAAGCCCCCACCACTCCCACCACGAGCGGGAAAGGTACGGGTCCCAACCAGGGCAGGCGGTCGGAGACCTCCGAGTGGTTTAGCAGCAGAACCGGAACGCGGGAACCCTCGCGCAGAAACGGGGTGCCCGCAGGCAGCAGGATCAGCGCCTCCGCCCGCGCCAGACTCTCGAAGATCGCTCCCTCCAGGGGTTGCACCTCCAGGGCCCCGTCCGGTGAGCCGAGGGTAGCCCACACCGCGCGTACCCGGTCCGTGGGCCGCAGGCAGCCCCGCAGGGTGGCCATGAGCACGGGGCGCACCACATGCTTGCGGCCCGCCAGCCGCAGCAGCAAGGGCCGGGCCAGCAGGTGGTAGGTTGCCAGGCACGCGGAGGGGCTGCCGGACAACGCCACCGCCCAACGGTGGCCCACCCGGGCTGCGAAGAACGGACCGCCGGGCTTGACGTCCACCCGGCCCGCCACCTTCTGCGCCTCCAGGTCCAGCCAGATCCGGGGCACGCGGTCGTAGCGGCCCACGGATACCGCGCCGGTGGTCAGCACCACGTCGTACGGGCCCGACAGTGCCTCCCGGAACGCGGCCCGGAGGGCTTCCGGGCGATCCGGGAGGATGCCTCCATACTCCACCTGGCATCCGAGCCGGGAGATTTCAGCCACCAGCGCGAAGGCGTTGGTGTTGAACACTTTGCCCGCAGCGGGTAGGCTCGGGGGTTCGCTCAGCTCGTCGCCCGTGCAGAACACCACCACCCTCGGTCGGCGGTAGACCAGGATCTCCGGAACTCCTCCTGCCACGAGCGCCGCTACCGCACCGGGGCCCACCACCTCCCCGGTGTCCAGGACCCGGGCTCCCTCCTGCAGCTCTTCGTCCGGCCGCACCACGTGGGGCTTGTCAGGCGGCGGCTGGGCTACCACCAGCACCGCTCCCTCGCGGCGCACGAGTTCCAGGGGCAGAACCCGGTCCCCGCGCAAGGGCATGGCGGCGCCGGTGCTGATCACCCAAGCCTCGCCACGGTCGGGCCCTGCGGCCGCAGGCTTACCGGGCCGACACTCTCCGGTGACCAGAAGGTGCACGGGCCGCTCCGGGGATGCGCCCTGCACGTCCGCGCTGTGGCAGACGTACCCGTCCATGGCTGCCCGGGCGAAACCTGGGCTCGCGCGGCGCCCCCGCACTTCCTGCGCCGCCACCCGACCGGCTGCCTCCTGGGAGGCCACCCGCTCGACCCCCACGGGGTCGGCCGCCCCCAGCAGGCTGCGCAGGACCTCCTCCACCCGCTCCGCCATCCCTCCCTAGCATCGCGCAACCCGCCCCCGGTTGTCTGCCCGTTGCCGACGGCGGGTGCAGCAGCCACCATGGAGGCGGCCAGGCGAGACAAGGAGGAGCGTGTTGTCGGGAAAGCTTGACGACGTCGGCGTAGCGGCCCGCCTGGCGGGCTTGGTGCTGGCAGGGGGTCGCAGTCAGCGCATGGGGCGGGACAAGGCTGCCTTGCCCTTCGGAGACGCCACACTGCTGAATCGGGTGGTGGAGCGCGTGAAGACCTGTTGCCACCCGGTCTTCGTGGTGACCTCCGCCGCCCACCGCTACCCTGCGCTGACGGTGCCCGTGGTGGTGGATCGGTGGCCTGGCTTGGGCCCCCTGGCGGGAGTCGAGGCCGGGCTGCGGGCGTGTCCTGCTCCCTACGCTGCGGTGGTAGCCTGCGACCTGCCCTTCTTGGAGCCGCGGTTGCTGCTGGGGCTCCGGGAGCACGCGGAGGGAGCGGACGCCGCGGTCCCCCTCACCGACCGGGCCCACCCCCTCTGCGCCGTCTACCGCCGGGAGGCGGCTGGGGCGGCCGAACGGCTCCTGCGCGCGGGCGGCGGGTCCCTGCACCACCTGCTGGTCCAGCTCCGGGTACGGTACGTTCCGGAAGAGCTGCTGCGCCGCTGGGATCCCGAACTCAAAAGCCTGGTGAACGTGAACACGCCCGAGGACTACGCGCGGGCCCTGGCGTGCCTGGAGGCTGACGCTACAGGGTCCCCGCGGGCGTAGACGGCTCCGCCTCGCTTCCCGGCCCCGAGGCCGTCCCCGCGTGCACGTAGGTCCAGCCGAAGCGACCCTTGACGCAGAGGAAACCGCGGGTGATGGGGTCCTCCAGGGGTGCGGTCACCTTGACGATGCGGTTGTCCTGCACGTGGAGATTCAGTTTGCAGCCCACCCCGCAGTACGGGCAGGTCGTGGTGACGACCTGCTGCCGGCGTTCATCCCAGGTGCCGGCTCTTCGCATCTCGAACTGGGTCTTCGGGACCAGGGCTTCCGTGGGGCAGACCGCCAGACAGTTCCCGCAGAACACGCAGGCGCTGTCGGGCAGCGGCAGGTCAAACCCCGGGTCGATGCGGGCCCCAAGCCCGCGTCCGGCCACCGCGATGGCGAAGCTGCTTTGCCCCTCCTCCCCGCACGCCCGCACGCACCGGTAGCACAGGATACACCGGTCCAGGTCCCGGACGTACAGGTCGTTGTCCACCTTGGGCGCACGCCTCGTCCGAAAGCCCTCCCGCGCGAACGGCTGCCACCGTTCCGGACGGGCCCCGTACTCCGCGGCGTAGCGCTGCACGTCCGGGGCGAGGCTCGTGTCCACCGAGGTCTGCAGCAACTCCACCACCATGCGTCGGCTCAGCTCGACGCGCGGGGTCTCCGTGCGCACCCGCATCCCGGGCTCCACCCGCCGGATGCAGGCCGGCACCAAGGTGCGGGATCCTTCGACCTCTACCACGCAGACGCGGCAAACCCCGATGGGCTCCAGGACCGGGTGGTAGCAGAGAGTGGGGACGTCCTTCCCCGCCGCGCGGATTGCCTGCAGGAGCGTGGACGCTTCGGGGATCTCGACCCTCTGATCGTCCACCTCTACGGTGACAAGGGGAGCCTGGACTTCCCGGGTCACGGCATCCTTCCCAGGAACCGCAGACTGCTCAGCACGGCATTAGCTGCCAGTTGCCCCAGCCCGCAGATGGAGGCGTCCCGCATCACCTGTGCCAGTTCCTCAAGAAGCCCCCGCAGGTGTGGGTCCGCCCGTCCGCCTCCGCGCCGCAGCTCCTCCACCAGCTCCAGCTGCCGCTGGGTGCCCACCCGACAGGGGACGCACTGGCCGCAGGACTCGTCCCGGAAGAACCGCGCGATCCGCTCCACCACCGCCCACAGGTCCGTGCGCTCGTCGAAGACCACCAGGGCTCCGGAACCCAACGCCGCCCCCACGGCTTGCAGGGCCTCCACAGCCAGTGGAGTGTCCAGCTCCTCGGGCAGGAGGAAGGTCCCTGCCGCACCACCGCACAGCACCGCCTGAACCCGCCCGCCTGCCGGCACTCCTCCGGCCAGATCCTCCACGACGGTGCGGACGGGGACCCCGAAGGGGACCTCGTAAACCCCGGGACGGGCCACGTGACCGCTCACACAGACGAGCTTGGTGCCTTTGGAGCGTTCGGTCCCCAGGTGCGCGTACCACTCGCCGCCACGCGCCAGAACGGGAGGGACACAGGCCAGCGTCTCCACGTTGTTGATGGCCGTGGGACGCCGGAACAATCCTACCTGGGTGGGGAAGGGCGGGCGGTTCCGGGGCTCGCCCCGGAACCCCTCAATGGAGTTGAACAGCGCCGTCTCCTCCCCGCAGACGTAGGCCCCGGCCCCGCGGCGGACCTCGATGTCGAAGGAGAAGTGTGTCCCCAGGATCCGGCTGCCCAGGTAGCCGGCCGCTCGTGCCGCCTCCAGGGCCTGCACCACCGTCCGGTACGCCTCGGGGTATTCGCCCCGCACGTAGATGTAGCCCCGTTCCGCTCCCACCGCGTACCCCGCGATGGTGAGACCCTCGATGACCGAAAAGGGGTCCTTCTCGAGGAGGACCCGGTCCTTGAAGGTTCCGGGCTCGCTCTCGTCCGCGTTGCACACCACGTAGCGGGGCGGCGCCTCACGGGCAGCCAGGGCCCACTTCCGGCCCGTGGGGAACGCGGCCCCGCCCCGCCCGATGAGTCCGGAGCGTTCCACCTCCTGGATGGTGGCCTCCGGCCCGATGGCCAGAGCGCGCTGTAGCCCCTGGTATCCGCCGAGCGCCCGGTAGTCCTCCAAGGACGTGGGGGAGATCCGACCGCACCGGGCCAGAAGCAGCGGTGTCCCCTCCCCCTTCCAGCCCAGGTGGGTAGGGGGGAGCGTGGCCTCAGCCGGCCCTTCCTCTCCCCGCAACCACGCCCGCACCCGCTCCCCCAACGACTCGGGGGTGAGTCCCAAAAGCATGCTCTCCCCCACCAGGGCCGCTGCCCCGCGCTCGCACTGGCCCAGGCACGGCGAGCGACTCCAGCCTACGCGCGGGAGGGAACCCTCGGGCGACTTCGTCCCGTCCGGGAGGGAGCGCTGGCCGTACGTCTCCCCGTGGGCAGGCACCTCGAGGGGGTCCCCGAGATGCCGGTGCAGGATCTGTGCGAGCGCTTCCGCGCCCCGGAGCATGCACACGATGTCGTCACAGAGGTGGATCATCCGCCGCGGCCTCGGCTCGGTGGCCAGCAGCGCGTAGAAGCTCGCGACCCCGTACACGTCCGCCAGCGGCAGCCCCAGCTCCCGGCAGATGGCTGCAGCCGCCGGATAGGAGATCCAGCCCCGGGCCTCCTGCACGGCCCACAGGGCGGGAAGGAGGAGGTCCCGGCGGCCCACGCGCTCCTCCGGCCTCAGGTGGCCCCAGACGCGCCCCAGGGCCTGCTGCTCTTCAGGGGTAGGCGGAGGTACGTGCTCCAGCCGCTGGAGCTCCACCCCCCAGCCACGGAAGGGGATGGCACTCACGGGGCCCCCTCCCTAGTGGCCTCCGCCGGGACGCGCTCCCTCGGGATCCGCTCCACCCGGACCGCGGTGGCCTTGAACTCCGCGGTCCCGGACTTGGGGTCTGCGGCATCCACGGTGAGCACGTTGGTGGGAGTCTTCTCCGGGAAGTGCAGGGTCATGAAGCACAGCCCAGGCGCGACCGTGGACTCCACCCACGCGGTAGCCTCCACGGACCCCCTCCGGGAGGAGACCCGCACACGGTCCCCGTGCGCGATGCCGTACCGGCCGGCGTCGCGCGGGTGCAGGACGAGGTATTCCTCCTGCGGCACCGGGGCCCCGTACAGGGCCGTCTGTACGCCCGTGTTGAAGAAGTACAGCCGCCGCCCGGTCGTCAGAAGAAGCGGATAGTCCTCGTTCACCTCGTCCACCGGCGGCTCGTAGTGGGTGGGCACGAAGGGAGCCCGCGGGCCTTCTACCGGGCGCTTCCACAGCCGGCCATGCAGGAACAGCTCGCCCGGGTGGTCCTCAGTGGGGCAAGGCCACTGGATCCCGCCGAGCTCCTCCAGGCGCCGGTAACTCATGCCCCGGTGCAGCGGCGAAAGTTCCCGCACCTCGTTCCACACCGCCTCCGCATCGGGGTAATCCCACTCCCGCCCGAGGCGCCGCGCCAGCTGCTGGAGGATCCACAGGTCGTCCCGGGCCTCCCCCGGGGGATCCAGGGCCTTGCGCACCCGCTGCACCCGCCGCTCGCTACTGGTGACGGTGCCCTCCGATTCACACCAGGCCGCTGCCGCAGGGAACACTACGTTCGCCAGTTCGGCGGTGGGGGTGAGGAAAAGGTCCTGCACCACCAGGAACTCGAGCTCTTGGAACAGCCGGAGGATGCGGGTGGCGTTGGCGTCGGAGCACACGGGGTTCTCGCCGATCACGTACAGGCCCCGGAGCAACCCCTTCTCCATGGCGTCGTACATGGCCGTCAGGTGCCAGCCCGCCTTCGGCGGGATGGTGCAACCCCAGGCCCGCTCGAACCGGGCCCGCACTTCGGGGTCTTCCACGTTCTGGAACCCCACAAGCCGGTTCGGCAGCGCCCCCATGTCCCCTCCGCCCTGGACGTTATTCTGCCCCCGGAGGGGATTGAGGCCGGACCCGTACCGGCCCACGTGCCCGGTCAGAAGCGCCAGGTTGGTGAGGCTGAAGACGGTGTCCACCGCATTGTGGTGCTCCGTGATGCCCAGCGTCCAGCAGATCATGGCCCGGGGAGCCGTGGCGTACTCCCGAGCGGTGGCCGCGATGAGCTCTCGGGGGACCCCGGTGATGGCCTCCGCGCGCTCCAGGGTGTAGGGCTCCACCGCCTCCCGGTATCGGGCGAACCCCTCCGTAGCTTCCCGGACGAACTCCTCGTTCAGGAGTCCCTCGTGGATGATGTACCGGCCCATGGCGTTGGCGAGCGCGATGTCCGTCCCCACCCGCACGGGAAGCCACCGGTGAGCAAATGCCACGCTGGAGGTCCGCCGGGGATCGACCACCACCAGGCGCGCGCCGTTCCGAACGCCTTTGAGCATGTGGAGGAACATCACCGGGTGGGTCTCCCGGGCATTAGAGCCCCACAGGAGGATCAGATTCGTCTCCTCCATCTCCCGGTAGGAGTTGGTTCCCCCGCCCGCCCCGAACACCGCCGCCAGACCGGCGACGCTGGGGGCGTGTCAGGTGCGGTTGCAGCTATCCACGTTGTTGGAGCCCATCACCTGACGGGCGAACTTCCCGGCCAGGTAGTTGAGCTCGTTGGTGGACTTGGAGCAGCTGAAAAGCCCGAACCCCTGCCCGCCGTATCGCTCCCGGATCCGCCGCAACCCCTCCGCGGCGTGGTCTAGGGCCTCCTCCCAACTGGCCCGAACCAGGCGTCCGTCCCTGCGGACCAAGGGGTGGGTGAGGCGCCCGGCCGGCCCGGGCGCGGGGTCCGGATCCCTCCTCCAGCGCCGAGGGTTCGCCACCATGGTTCCCCTCCCCCAAGCGAGATGGCTTCTCCATTCAGTATGCGCGAGCGAAGTACACCAGGGCGGTGGCCGGTCTTCCGCATACCAGGCAGCTTCCCTCCACCGCCTCCTCCGGGATCACGCGGGGAGAGCCTCCCGTTTCCCCCCGCAGCCGATCCTCGCAGGAGCTCTGCCCGCACCACAGCACCCCCACGAAGCCCCGGCGCTGGCGGATCAGCTCCACCGCCTCCCCGTACTCGCGGGCCCGGACCGTGTGGTCCGCCAGGTACTTTCGGGCGCGGTCCAGCATACGGGACTGGATGGCCTCCAGCTCTGCACCCACTCGCTCCACCACGGCGTCCAGCGGGACCGCCTGCCGAGCCCCTTCCGCGTCCCGGGGGACCAACACCGCTTGGCCCTGCTGCAGGTCCCGGGGTCCCAGCTCCACCCGCAGGGGTACCCCCCGCATCTCCCACTCGTTGAACTTCCACCCAGGTGTGTACTCCTCCCGGTCGTCCAGCTTGACCCGGAACCGCTCCCCAAGTTGCGCCGTGATCCTGCGGGCTCGGTCCAGCACCGCGGGCTCCCGTTCCGCACGCACCGGTACCACGACCACCTGGACGGGCGCCACCCGGGGCGGCAGGAACAGACCCCGGTCGTCCCCGTGGGCCATCACCAGGGCGCCCACCAGCCGCGTGGTGACCGCCCAGGAGGTGGTCCACACGTACTTCTCCGTGTTGTCCCGGTCGAGGAACTTCACCTCGAAGGCGCGGGCGAAGTTCTGGCCGAGGAAGTGGGACGTACCCGCCTGGATGGCCTGTCCGTCCGGCATGAGGGCCTCCAGGGTATAGGTCCAGTCCGCGCCGGCGAACTTCTCGCTGGCGGGCTTGCGGCCCACCAGGACCGGCATCGCCAGCTGCTCCTCCAGCAGGCGCCGGTAGATGTCCAGGATGAGCCGGCACTCCGCATCCGCCTCCTCCGCGGTGCGGTGGGCGGTGTGCCCCTCGTGCCAGAAGAACTCCGTGGTGCGCAGGAACGGTCGGGTGGCCTTCTCCCACCGCACCACGCTGCACCACTGCAGGATGAGGACGGGCAGGTCGCGGTACGAGCGGATCCACCGGGCGTACATGGGCATGATGATGGCCTCGGAGGTGGGCCGGACGGCCAGGCGCTCTGCGAGCTCCTCATCTCCCCCTTGGGTGACCCACGCCACCTGCGGGGCAAACCCCTGGACGTGCTCCGCCTCCCGGCGCAGCAGGGACTCGGGCACGAACAGGGGGAAGGCCGCGGTCTGATGGCCCGTACGCCGGAACTCCGCATCGAGCCACCGCTGGATAGCCTCCCAGACGGCCCAGCCGTAGGGCCGGATGACCATGCAGCCCCGGACCGGCGAGTAGTCCACCATTTCCGCCTTCAGCAGGACCGCGGTATACCAGTCGGACAGGTTGTCCTGCTTTCGGGGGATCTCCCGGACCCACGCCTTGGCCTCCATCTCCCCTCCGGAGCGGCTTTCCGGTGCCGCGTACCTTGCAGGCCTGTGGTGCCGTTCGCCCGCATTCTACACAAGGCCCCCGCCCGGTACAACGCGGCGGGCAGGGGTCCGAGGCGGGGCACGGCGAAAGAGTTTCCCCAGCACCCACGCAGGAGGAGCTATGGTCGGCTACCTGTTCCACGCGCCCGTTACCGACTTCCCCATCGCCCTGTGGATCACCGCCTTGCTGTTCGACGTCCTGTACTGGCGCAGACCCACGGAACTGTACCGGTCCACGGGCACCTGGCTGGTCGCTCTGGGCCTGCTGGCGGCACCCGTGGTGCTGGCCACGGCCTTCTACGACTTCGCCCGCCTCCAGCGGGAGGGGGTGGGCAGCGCCTTCCTGGCCCGCCACACCGTCCACAGCACGCTCGCCTACGTCACTACCGCCCTGTACGCGGCGAACCTAGCGGTCCGGTGGAAGTCGCCCCGCGCGCGCGGGTGGATCCTCGTCCTCTCGGCTCTCGGTGCGGCATTCGTGGTCCTGGTGGGCTACTCCGGGAACCAGGTGCGGCAGGTCATGTGACCTCCGGGCCGGGATTCCGAAGAAGGTCGGGCACCCCCTCCGGGCCCGTCCGGCCCAGCTGCCGCAGGAGCCTGGCCTCGTCCGCGAAGCCGTGGTTGAACGCCACCACCCGTCCGTCCGGCCCGACCACTACGGTAGAGGGAACCGTAAAGACCCCGAACCGGCGGGCGAGGTGCGGGTCACGCTCCACGTCCACCACCTCCACCCGCACGTGGGAGTCTACGAGCTCCTGCAGGCGCTTTAAGGCCGGGAGCTGCTGGCTACGACACGGCGCGCACAGCCGGTGGGTGAAGGCGATCACCGCGGGCCCTCCGGGCACGTGCACGTGTGCCCGGACACGGCGTTCCCGCCACCGTAGCCATGCCGCTCCCGCGGCCACCGCCGCGCCCACCAGCAGGACCACCAGCGCCCGTTCCATCACGGCCCTCCGTGCGCGGGACCTCCCCGGCGGATCACCCCGAGGCGGGTGAGCTGGTAGAAGACAAAGCACCCTGTGCAGAAGCCAGCCAGCAGGTTGACCGCGGCCAGAACCGCCACCAGCCACGCCAGCAACCAACCTAGGATCGTGTACCCGCCCCACAGACTCACAGCGGCCAGCAGCAGCACGCTCCCACCCATGCCCTGAGCGAAGCGGTGAGGCGCAGGGTCGTCCTCCCGCTCGTCCGGTTTCAGGACCCGCCCCTTCAGCCACCGATGGTAGACCTGCTGGAACAGGGCCAGGCGTGGATGCGCAGTCCCCACGAGCAGCACCAGGGCCACCGCGGCCACGAGCCACAACCGGTCCAGAAGGAACGCGAGCACCGTGAAGCCCACGATGCAGGCTTGGTTGGTCCGTAGCGCGTTGTGGTCCACCCGCTGCAACCCCTTCACCCCCTACGGCTGGGCCTCGCCCGCTGCAGCGCGCTCCACGGGGACGCCCACGAGGCTGCCCCACTCGGTCCAGCTGCCGTCGTAGTTCTTCACGTTCGGGTAACCCAGCAGGACCTTCAAGGTAAACCAGGTGAGGCTGCTGCGCTCCCCGATCCGGCAGTACGCGACCACCTCCCTGTCCGGGGTGATCCCCACCGACTCGTACAGCGCCCGCAGTTCTTCCGCGGACTTGAAGGTCCCGTCCTCCCGGACGTTGTGGGTCCAGGGAATGTTCACGGCACGCGGGATGTGTCCGGGCCGCTGCGCCCCCTCCTGTGGGTACCCGGGCGGCGCGATCAGCTCACCGCGGTATTCCTGCGGGGAGCGGACGTCCACCAGGGCGAGCGCCGGATCCTGCAAGCGCTGGAGGATCTCGTCCCGGAACGCTCGCAGGGCGGGATCCGGGTCCTTCGCCCGGAAGGGCGCAGGTGGGTACTGCGGCACCTCCGTGGTCAGGGGGCGGCCCTCCGCGATCCACTTCTGCCGACCCCCGTTCAGGATCTTCAGGTTCTCCACTCCGTAGTACTGCAACAGCCAGAAGGTGTAGGTGGCGAACCAGTTGTTCCGGTCGCCGTACAGGATGATGGTGTGCGCGTTGCCGATGCCCCGCGCCCCCAGCAGGTCCTCCAGTTGCTCCCGGGAAACCCAGTCCCGGCGCACGGGGTCCTGCAGGTCGGTCTTCCACCGGATGTGGATCGCGCCCGGGATGTGCCCCTGCGCGTACAGCTCCGGATCCTCGTTGGACTCCACGATCCGCAGACCCGGGTCACCCAGGCGCTGCGCCAGCCAGTCTGTCTCCACCAAAACGTCCGGCCGTGCGTACGAAGCCATCCGTCCACCTCCGGGTTCCACGGTCTGTGGTGCATAGGCGGGACGCGGCGCCAGGAGAGCGCACGGATCCCCGCCGTGGTCAGCGGAGACAGGGTGAGCTTCGCAGGGGACCTAGAAGGGGCGCAGCGAAGGCAGACCCTGCCTCCGCCACGGACAGATACAGCTGCGCGGTGCGTACCGAAGGCCCTTCACGACAATCCCCTTGTAGCACACCCCGACGGACGCGTCAACCGACACCCCACCGTGCCAAACGCATCCGCATGGGTTTCAGGGTTCGCTTGAACGGGTTGAACACGAGGCCCGGGGTCTCCAGGGTCACCACCCCGAGCAGTGCCCCGTCGTCCGCCTCGCCCAGGATCACCGGCGTCCCCGTCCGCACGGCCCGGCAACGTCAACCGGTAGCGTACGAGGAGCGCCGCACCGTTAACGCCACAACAAGGCAAGGACCTGCGCCTAGCCACCGCGCCCCGACACGAAGGCCACCAGGCCCAGGCACACCGTGGCGGTGGCCACCCAACCCCTCAGGCGTCCTGCACCCGCGAGCCGTACCGTCCGCACGCCCAGGGGAACCGCCAGCACCGCGCCGCAGGTGACCGCCAGCACCAGATCCCACCGCCAGGAGGCCGAGAACCACCACGCGTAGCTTGCCACCGCCACCAGGGAGACGACCGCCTCGGCCAGGTTCGTGATGGCCACCGAGGCCTTCGGGTCCAGTCCCGCCACCATCTGCCCTGCGGCGATCAAAGGCCCGTAGCCACCCCCCGTGAGCGCCTTGTTCACCGAGGCGACGGCCCCGAGGGTCACCAGTCTCGCCCACGAGAACTCCCGCGCGGTCCGCCCCACCAGGACCCACAGGCCGAGCCCCACGATCATCACCGCCATGTACGCGCGCAACAGTTTCTCTTCCGCCTGCTGCGCCACCCAGGGGCCCAGCAGCCCTCCCGCCAGCCCCGCGGCCACCAGCACCGCAGCCACCCGCAGGTGAAGGGAGTCTCGGGCGAAGGAGGCGTTGCCGTTGGCGTGGTGGAACCGCGCACCCACCAGCCCGGCCATCACCTGAGACAGCAACAAGGCGGGAACGACCTCCGGCAGGCGGTACCCCGCGGCCAGGAGCAACGGACCGAGCACGGTCCCGTACCCCATCCCCAGGGCGCTGTCCAGGAAGCCTGCCCCGAAGGCCAGCAGGACCAGGAGGGCCAGCATGCCGCTTCCTCGCTCACACCGCACCCCTTTCCGGGCCCGTGGGGTTCGGGGCCGCCACGGCCGAACGGCACAGCTCCACCACCCGTCCCACCACGAGGGTGGCCGGGGGCTGCAGCCCGGCCTCCTCCACCCTCCGGGCGATGGTGCCGAGGGTCCCCATCACCACCCGCTGATCGGGGAGCGTACCGCGCGCGATCATGGCCGCGGGGACCGAAGGGTCGGCACCGGAGTCCAAAAGGCGTGCCACCACCAGGGGCAGCCGGCGCAGCCCCATGAGCACCACCAAGGTGGGCATGCGGGCCAGGGCCGACCAGTCCAGGCCCGTCCCGCCGTCGCAGGGGTGGCCGGTGACCACCGAGAAGCCCGAGGCGTAGGCCCGGTGGGTGACCGGGATCTCCGCGGCCGCGGGTACCGCCACCGCCGCGGTGACGCCCGGGATCACCTCGTAGGGCACGCCTGCGGCGCGCAGCGCCTCGACCTCCTCACCCCCGCGGCCGAACACGAAGGGGTCGCCCCCCTTGAGCCGGACCACCTGAAGGCCTCTCCGGGCCCGGTCCACCAGCAGCCGCACGATCTCGTCCTGTGCGACGCGCGGACCATCAGGGTGCTTGCCCGCGAAGACCCGCTCCGCGGAAGACGGTGCTGCCTCCAGCAGAGCCGGGTGCACCAGCCGGTCGTACACCACCACGTCCGCGCTCCGCAGCACCCGCAGACCCCGGACAGTGATGAGCTCGGGGTCGCCGGGCCCCGCGCCCACCAGGAACACCTTCCCGGTCACGCCCACTCCTCCACCAACTGGAGGAACCGCTCCCTGGCCCGCTCGCGCGCGCCTGCCTGAAGGTCGTCCAGCACCCCGGAGTCCAGAATCCGGTACCACAGGGCGCGGCGGCGTTCGAACTGCGGAACCCGCCGGACCAGCTCCCCCCGCAGCTCCGCCGCGAGTTCCAGGAACGCCGCGTACTCCGGGCCGAGCTGAGCCGCCAACCGGTCCCGCAGCCGCACCGCCAGCGCGGGCGCCTTTCCGGAGGTGGAGACAGCCAGCACCAGCTCGCCCTGACGGTAGACGGCCGGAGCGATGAAGCTGCAGTGCGGGGGGTCGTCCACCGCGTTCACCCAGACCCTCCTCGCCTGGGCTTCTTCCCACACCGCCCTGTTCAAGCTCCGGTCGTCTGGCGCGGACACCACGAGCCACGCTCCCTCCAGGTCTCCGAGACGGTAAGCTCTAGGCTCCCAGCGCAGCCGGCCCTCCTCGACCCAGCGCCGGATCTTTTCGGTCACCTGCGGGCTGATGACCACCACCTCTGCGCCGCACTCCACCAGCGCTTCCACCTTGGGCTCGGCCATGGCGCCGCCGCCCACGACCACGCAACGACGGCCTGCGAGGTCCACGAAGAGGGGGTAGTACACTAGTCCTCCCTCGTGCCCCGGTGCGCGGCCAGCGCCGCCACCAGGGGCGCCATCTTGGGGTGCTCCGGAGTCACGGCCACCCGGATCCCGTAATCCTCCAGGGTCGCCCGGCTCGTGGGACCCACCGCGGCCACCACCACACGGCCGTTGAGGGCCTCCCGGACCGCCTCACCCAGCCCTTGCCGCTCCGCCACCTGGAGGAGGTGCAGCACCTGAGGCCGGCTGGTGACCACCAGCGCGTCCACCTCTCCCGCGGCCAGCGCCCGGACTGCCCCGATCAGCCGCCCGGCCTCGCGAGGCACCGCCCAGCGGTAGGGCAGCGCGTCCACCACCTGGGCGCCTCGCCGCAGCAAGTAGTCGCGAAGCCGCTGGTTGGGTTCACCGTAGTGCTGGACGAACACCCGCTGGTCCCGCAGCTCTACCGCTTGCAGGACCTGACAAAGCTCTGCCGTGGTGTGGGGGCTCGGGGCAGAGACCTGCGGCCGGACCCCCCACCGGCTCAACACCGCCACCGGCTTGGGGCCCCGTACCGCCACCGGCAGCCGCCGCAGCGCCTCCACGAACGCCTCCGCCATGCCCAGGACACGAGCCGCGTCATACAGCCGCTGCACACCCACGCCCGTGAGGAACACCGCCCAGTCCACCTTCCCGGAGGACAGGCGACCCAGCGGGTCCGCCAGTTCCTCCGCCGGAGCAGGTACCTCCTCCACCGCGGGCGCGCACACCGGCTCCCCGCCGTGCCGCCGGACCAGGTCCGACAGGATCTCCGGCCACCGGGACTCCAGCAGGAGGACGCGCCAGCTCATCCCGACAGCCCTGCGCTCGCCCGCGGCACGTAGCCACGCTCGGCCAGCAGCTCCACCACCCGAGCTGCGCTGTGCTCGGGGGTTTCGCGGTCGGTGTCCACCACGAGGTCCGGGGCCTCGGGCTCCTCGTACGGGTCGCTCACCCCTGTGAAGTTGGGAACCTCGCCCCGCAGGGCCCGCGCGTACAACCCCTTGGGATCCCGCGCCACCAGCACGTCCAGCGGGCACCGGACGTAGACTTCCAGGAAGTCCCCGACCATCTGCCGGGCCTGCGCGCGCGCTTCCCGGTACGGGGAGATCAGGGCCACCAGCACCACCACCCCGTGGCGCACCAACAGCCCCGCCACGTACGCAACCCGCCGCACGTTCTCCAGCCGGTCCTCCCGCGAGAAGCCGAGACCCCGGGAGAAGTGCTGTCGGACCGAGTCGCCGTCCAGGACCTCCACCGCCAGGCCCTGGCTGCGGAGGCGTTCCGCCACGAGCTCGGCCACGGTGCTCTTGCCGGCGCCAGAAAGCCCGGTGAACCACACGCAAACGCCCCGGCTCCCACTCTGCCCGCCCTCTACGGACACGCTCTCCACCTCCACCCCGTCGGCCCGCGCCGCCAGGGTGACCGTCAGGCCCTCGGCCCGGAGGGCCACGGTGTAGTCGCCCAGGGTCCGGGCGCTCACCCGGACGTCCTCGAGCCGCCGGCCCCGCAGCCCGCGCAGCGCCCGGTTCGTGGCCGCCAACCTCGCCTGGAGCGCCTGGCCCCGAGGGGTGCTCCACAGGACGTCGGTGAGCAGCCGCTCGCCCTCCGCCCGGTACCGCCGTCGCGCCCGGCCCGTCTGCAGGGACAGCGCCACCGCCGACTCCACCACGTCCACCAGGTCCTCCGCCAGCTCGCCCCGCCGCACGCGCTCTGCAGCTGCCAGCGCCCGTTCCCGCTGCGCCTCGGGCAGCATCTGGGCCAGCGCCAGCACCTCCTGCGCCACCAGCTCCGCCGCTTCCGCGCTCAGCTCCCACCGACCCGCCGCGTCCGTCACTGCCGGACCTCCTCCAGCCCGTGCGCTTCCCCGAGGATGGCGTGGGCCTCGTGCTCGAAGCCGCCCGTCTCGATGGGGCAGTGGATGCCGCACTCCTTGGGGGCGCCCTGTTCCCACCACCACCGGCCGGCCCGGTCGTCCTCCCCAGGCTGGATGGGCCGCGTGCACGGGTCACAGCCGATGCTGGTGTAGCCCTGCGCGTACAGGGGGTGCACCGGGACCCCGTGCGACCGGAGGTACTCCCACACCTCCTCCTTGGTCCAGTCCGCCAGCGGGTTGACCTTCACGATGCCGTCGTGGTCGTGGTCCAGCTCCACCTTGCGGATGTTGGCCCTTGAAGCCCACTGCTCCCGGCGCAGCCCGGTGATCCACGCGTCCAGCTGCTCCAGGCCCCGGACCAGGGGCCGGACCTTCCGCACCTGGCAGCACAGCAGGCGCAGGGGCACGGAGCGGTAGAACAGATTGGCCCCGTGGCGCCGGACCATGGCCTCCACCTCCCGGCGGTCGGGAAAGAGCACCTCCCACCTCGCGTGCGGGTAGTGCTCGCGGACCTGGTCCAGGAAGGCGTACGTGGCCTGGGGCAGGCGTCCGGTGTCCACCGTGATCACCCGCACGTCCCGCCGCAGGCGGGTAGCCATGTCCAGGATCGCCATCCCCTCCGCCTGCAGGGCCGTGACCACGGCCACCCGGTCCTCGAAGGTCTCGAGGGCCCACGCGATCACCTCCTGGGGCTCCCGGTCGTCCAGCTCCACGGCGATCTCGCCGATCTCCAGGTCGTCGAAGACAACCGTCCTGGCCACAGCCTCCTCCTCAGCACGCGCCGCCCGCCAGCGCGGGCAGGATGGTGAGCTCGTCTCCGGGGCGCACAGGGGCGTCCAGCCCGCCCAGGCCCCGCACGTCCTCCTCGCCCACGAACAGGTTCACGCTGGGGTGCACGTTGCCGTCCGGCGTCAGAATCTGCGCCACCAGCTGCGGGTACTGAGCCCGCAGCGCCTCCAGGGCCTCCCGCACCGTGCGGGCGTCCACCTCCAGCCGGTCCGCGCCGCCGCTGTAGGCCAGCAGCATCCCGGGCACCCGGACCACGGGACGCCGGGGCGGTTCCTCCCCCAGGGTCGCCTCGCCCATGGCCAGCGCCCGCAGCTCTTCGTCGGTGTGCGCGTCCACGAAGTCCCGGAACGCCAGCTGCCCGCGCCGGGCACGTTCCCGCAGCCATCCCTCCACCAGGCGGCAGACCACCTCCACGATGCGGTCTTCCGGCACGCGCCGGATCAAAGGCTTCCCGATGGCCGCCCGCGTCCCCAGCCCGCCCCGAAGGCACACGTCGTACGCCTCCACCCGAACTCCCCGCTCCGGGTGCACCACGGTGGTCCCCTGTAGGCCGATGTCGGCAACCCAGTGGTGCGCGCAGGCGTGCGGGCAGCCGTCCATGTAGATCCGCAGCTCACCCACCGCGTCGCCGAACCGCCGCTCCAGCACCCCGAGGATCTCCCTCAGCTTGCCCTTGGTCTCCGCCACGGAGTAGTTGCAGAAGCGGTGGTCGGTGCACGCGGTGGAACGGCCGTACACGGGGTTCCGGCGCGGATCTAGGCCGATCCGGGCCAGCTGCTGCAGGACCTGCTCCAGCCGGTCCTCCGGCACGTGGGTGACGATCAGGTTCTGCATGCGGGTGAATCGGACTTCCCCGCCGAAGGAACCCACCAGCTCCCCGAGCGCCACCAGCTGGTCGCCGGAGACCCAGCCCATGGGCACCGGCACCCCCACGTACACGTGGCCCTCCTGCTTCTGGGGGTGGATCCCCAGGTGATCCGTGTCGTGCGCCGGCTCCGGCGCCCGCCCGTCCTCCAGTCGCCGCCCCAACCGGGCCTCCACCATCGCGCGCACCGCCTCCGGTCCGTAGTCGTCCACGAGGAACTTGATCCGCGCCTTCGCGCGGCTGAGGCGGTAACGCAGGTCGTTCTGCCAGACGTCGGTGATGGCCCGCAACACCTCCACCACACCGTCTACGGGCTGCGCGGGCACGAACACGCCCAGGTCCCGGCTGATCCGGGGCGTGGCGGAAAGCCCTCCGCCCACCCGCACCGCAAACCCCGGCCGCCCCTCCTTCACCACGCCGACCAGGGCCACGTCGTGGATCTCGGGGGCGTTGCACTGTGCGGGGCAGGCGCTGAGGGTGTACTTGTGCTTGCGGGGCAGGTTGGAGTAGTCGCGGTGGCCGTAGAAGAACTGCGCCACGGCCTGTACCACGGGCCGCACGTCGAACAGCTCGTCCCGGTCCACCCCTGCCACGGGGCAGCTGGTCACGTTGCGGACGGTATCCCCTTCCCCGCCCACGGTGGTGAGCCCCGTGGCCTGCACCGCGGACAGGACCTCGGGGAGCTGCTCGAGCCGTACCCAGTGGAGCTGGATTCCCTGCCGGGTGGTGAGCTCCCCGTAGTTCCGGCCGTAGCGCCGGGCGATCTCGCCGACCCCCACCAGCTGCGCCGGCGTGATGCGCCCACCGGGGACCTTGATGCGGACCATGAAGGTCCCCACCTTCGGCTTGTCGTGGGTCAGCCCCCACCAGTTCAGCCGGACGATGTCCTCCTCCGGGATGGCCTCGTAGCCGCGCGCGATCAGGCTCGGCAGCTCGTGCACGATGTCGAGGGGGAACTTCTCCTGCTTGAGCCGCTCGATGGAGTTGCGCCTGAGCACGACCTCCCACGTGGGCTGGGATACGGTCTGCACCTGCGCCATGGTTCCTCCCTCCCTCAGCCCGCCTGCTCCGCCAGCTCGGGGGACCCGCGGAAAAAGTGGTCCCGCAGCACCTGCGCCACCTCCGGCCGCATCACCTGCGGCGGCGGCAGCTGGCCGGACCGGAGCAGCCGCCGCACCCACGTGCCGCTGGGGTTCACCCGGACGTCCGGCGGATGCGGGCAGCTGCGATCCGTGGCCATGGCGTCGCACCGGCGGCAGTAGAACGCCTCCCCGAAGAACACCGGCGTGATGCCGAGCCGGCTCGGGTCGAACCGATCGAAGATCCGGTGGGCGGCGTACGGGTCGTAGAACCCCCCGACTCCCGCGTGGTCCCGTCCGATGAGGATGTGGGTGCAGCCGTAGTTCTTCCGCACGAGGGCGTGGAACACCGCCTCCCGAGGGCCCGCGTACCGCATGGCGGCCGGGAACGCGGCCAGCACCACGCGATCGCGAGGGTAGTACAGCTCCAGCAGCACCTCGTACGACCGCATCCGCACCTCCGCGGGCACGTCGTCCTCCTTCGTCTCGCCCACCAGCGGGTGGAGGAACAACCCGTCCGTGGTCTCCAGGGCACACTTGTGGAGGTACTCGTGGGCGCGGTGGATGGGGTTGCGGGTCTGGAAAGCGGTGACCGTGCGCCAGCCTGCCCGCTGGAACAGTTCCCGGGTCTGCACGGGGTCCAGCTCTCGATCTGCGAACCGCCCGCGGGGGCGTTCCACCAGCCACACCGGGCCCGCTACCGTCCACGGGGATTCGCCCAGCAGACGCGCCACGCCCGGATGGGCGCGGTCGGTGGTCCCGAACACCGCCCGGGCCTCCTCCTCCAGATCCCGGCGGTACGCCTCCTCCACCTCCACCACCGCCAGCAGGCCGGGAGCGCGCACGCACACGCGGCTCCCGGGTCCGAGCCCGCGCGCCTGGTCCGCGGGCACGGACAGGGTGACGGGGAGGGTCCACGGGAGCCCGTCGGGCAGGTGCAAGGTGTGCAGGACCGACCGGTACGTCTCCCGGTCCATGAACCCTTCCAGCGGGCTGTAGGCTCCCGTGGCCAGCAGGACCACGTCCGCAGCCTCCCTGGGACTGGCCTCCACCACAGGCAGCCGCGCGGCCTCCGACCGCAGGGACGCGGCCTGAGCGCCTTCCGCCACGCGCTGTACCAGACGACCCCCGTGGGGTGCGACCACGAAGCACACCTCCCGTGCGCGCACGCGCAACACGGCGCGACGTTCGTCTCGGAACGACGGCTAGGGAAAAACCGGAAGCCGCGGAAGGAGCCCGGACCCGGCTAGGCCTGGGCTACCCCCCGCCCAGGACAGATGCACTGGCGAGGGCGAGAGAACGGAACCTGACGGTTGAGTCGACGCTGCATGGCTACGGTTCCTTGACGCAGACTCTAGCGAGCACCCGGCCAGCCGTCAAGAGGGTGGTGACCTCCAGCAGCCCTTGCGGTTCCACGGGGCCTCCACGACGCGGATTCCGTTCGAAGACCTCTGCTCTCACAGCCGCCGGGTCCAACCCCCTTGACAAGCGCGATCCTGATCCCGTACGCACTTAGCAAGACCTCGACGTCCGCTTCGGCCCGGCCGCCGGTCATCTCCCCGCGGACTGTTTTCGGCCCCGACGCCAGCCACGCGGCCGTGTAGCCGCGCGAACCCCGTCGTTCCCAACAACCCCAAACGCCGGAGGTGTTGCCATGACGGGGAACGGTGCGGCGAACACCATCGAAGCCCTCAAGACCGTCCGCGACGGCCTGGACGTCGACATCCGCCTGTACGCACGGCTGGGGTGGGAGGCGATCCCCAAGGAGGACGTGGAGCGGCTGAAGTGGTGGGGCGTCTTCCTCCGCCGTCAGAGCGAAGGGGAACCCGGCTACTTCATGCTGCGGGTCCGCATCCCGAACGGGATCGCCACCGCGAACCAGGTCCGGGAACTCGCCGCCCTCAGCCAGCAGGTGGGCCGCGGAATCGCGGACATCACCACGCGCCAGCAGGTCCAGCTCCGGTGGATCCGCATCGAGCAGGTCCCCGAGATCCTGGCGCAGCTGCAGCGGGTGGGGCTCACCACCCTCCAGACGGGGATGGACAACGTCCGGAACGTGGTGGGGTGCCCGCTGGCCGGGCTGGTGCGCACGGAGCTGCTGGACGCCTCGGCCGTGGTGAAGGCCTTTACGGAAGAGGTGCTAGGCAACCGGTCGTACACGAACCTGCCCCGCAAGTTCAACGTCACCATCACCGGCTGCGTGGAGAACTGCACGCACGCGGAGACCCAGGACCTGGCCCTGGTCCCCGCCGTGCGCGACCGGGAGGTCGGGTTCAACATCCTCGTGGGCGGGAAGATGGGATCGGGAGGGTACCGGATCGCCTCGCCCCTGGACGCCTTCGTGAGCCCCGAAGGGGCCCCAGGGGTGTGCGCCGCCATCGTGGCGGTGTTCCGGGAGCACGGACCACGGGAGGCCCGCAGCAGGGCACGGCTGAGCTTCCTGCTGGACGCGTGGGGGCTCGAGCGGTTCCGGGCCGCGGTGGAGGAGTACCTGGGCCACCCCCTCCCGCGGTCCGGAAGGGACGCTCGCCATCCCACACATTCCGACCACCTGGGCGTGACACCGCAGAAGCAGGACGGTCATTACTCGGTGGGCCTCCTGGTACCCGTCGGCCGCATCCGGGCCGAGCAGCTCGAGGAGCTCGCGCGGCTGAGCGAGGTCTACGGTTCAGGCGAGGTCCGGTTCACCACCAGTCAGAACGCCATCCTCCCCCATGTGCCGGAGGAGCGGTTGGCAGCCCTGCTGGACGAACCCCTCCTGCGGGAGCTGCAGCCGTCGCCCCCGCCGATCCTTCGGGGCCTGGTGAGCTGCACGGGTACGGATTACTGCAACCTCGCCCTCATCGACACGAAGAGGCGAGCCCTGGCCCTCGCCCGGGCGTTGCAGGACCGGGTCGCGCGACCGGTCACCGTCCACTGGTCCGGGTGTCCGGCAGGCTGCGGCAACCACGGTGCCGCGGACGTGGGGCTGGTGGGCAAGAAGGTCCGGCTCGGGACCGAGGTGGTAGAGGCGGTAGACGTGTACATAGCCGGCAGCAGCGGGCCCAACGCCACCCCGGCGGTCAGGCTCCTCGGGGACGTGCCCTGCGACGCCCTGGAACCGATCCTCGAGGCCCTCCTGCGGTACGGCAACTTCGAGGAGCTGCGCACGCGGCTGAGGGCCGGCCCAAGCAGCTTCTCCGCCTCCCGCGAAGCGGACTTGGAAAAGCCCGTCGTCCCGCTGGCGCAGCTTCCAGACAGTGGGGCACGGGTCGTGCGGGTGAACGGACAAGAGGTGGCGGTGTTCCGGTGCGAGGGGGCGGTGTACGCGGTGCAGAACGCCTGTCCCCACGCGGGGGCGCCTCTCGCCAGGGGCGTCGTGGACGGGACCCACATCATCTGCCCGGAGCACGGCTACCGTTTCTGCCTGCGCACCGGCCGGTGCGAGACCGACCCTTCTCTGCACCTCCGCACGTACCCCATCCAGGAGGGCCAGGATGGGATCATCGTGGTCGCGGGGGAGGGAGCCTGACATGTCGTACGTGCGGCCGGACGCGGTGGTGCAGCAGATGGTGGAGGCTGGGGCCGCGAAAGCGCAGCTGCGGCCCCGTGAACTGGTCCTTCGAGGTTTCCTGTCGGGTGCGCTGCTCGGCTTTGCCACCACCCTGGCTTTCACCGCGACCCTCCAGACGCGGATCCCCCTCGCAGGGGCCCTGGTCTTCCCCGCAGGGTTCGTGATGATCGTGCTCCTCGGCCTCGAACTGGTCACGGGGAACTTCGCCCTGGTGCCCCTGGCGGTGCTGGAAGGACGGGCCAGGTGGACGCACCTGTGCCGCAACTGGAGCTGGGCGTTCCTGGGCAACCTGCTGGGAGCTGTAAGCTACGCGCTGCTGTTCGCGGCCACGATGGGGCCCGGTTCCCCCATGGCGCAGCAGCTGGCGACGGTGGCGGAGGCCAAGACCGCGGGGTACGCGCAACTGGGGTGGGTGGGGTTGCGGGCCGCTTTCGTCAAGGCCGTCCTGTGCAACTGGATGGTGACCCTCGGGGTGGTCCTCTCCTTCACTTCCCACAGCACCAGCGGGAAGATCGCGGCCATGTGGCTCCCCATTCTCACCTTCTTCGGCCAGGGGTTCGAGCACTCCGTGGTGAACCTGTTTGTCATCCCGGCGGGGATGCTCTCCGGAGCCCCGGTGTCGGTGGCGGACTGGTGGCTGTGGAACCAGGTTCCGGTGACGGCGGGCAACGTGGTGGGTGGGCTGGCGTTTACGGGCCTCGGTCTGTATGCGGCACACCGGCCCTCCGCCGTTGACCGCCCTCAGGGCGGGCCCGCGGCGTAGAGTTCCAGCAGCGCGTGGCGGACCCTGGCCAGCAGGGCGTCCTCACCTTCCGCCCGTGGCGGTACGGGCGTTCCGAACCGCACCGAAACCCTCCGGGGCCGTGGCACCACGCTGCCCAGGGGCAGCGCTCGGTCCGTCCCGTAGAGCCACGCGGGCACCACGGGCGCGCCCGTGCGCAGGCTCAGCGCCGCAACCCCGCGGCGCAGCGGCGCCAGGGGTTGGTCCGTGCGGTTGACTCCGCCCTCCGGGAACAGGGCCAGTAGCCCCCCGGCCTCGAGGACCTGAAGGGCTGCACGGAAGCCCGCTCCGGTGTACGCCCCGGGGTCCACCTCCGTGCGGCGGACCGGGATGAACCCGTACCAGCGCACGAAGGGAGCGATCACCCGGATCAGAGGATCCCACGGTACGAATCCTGGCGTCAGGCGCTGGCCCAGCAGCTCCTCCGCTCCCAGGAACACCGCGCGCCGGGGCAGCGCCGCCGCCAGCACCACGGGATCCAGCCACGACCGGTGGTTGGCGGCCACGATGGCCGGTCCACGCTGGGGACAGAACTCGTGCCCCGCGGTTCGAAAGCCAAACAGGAACCACAGCAGGATACGTACCAGCGCCCGGACGGTCCGGTAGTCCCGGGTGTCCCCCGGAAGCGGCGGCGCGCTTGGGGGCCGCGGGCCCAGGCGCGTCTCCACGAAAGCGTACCCCTGGGGCCGACGGGCCCCGTCTAGGTAGCCCGCGCGAGGCGGAACAACAGCGGGAGCACGTCCACGCCACGCAACCGACCCAGCCGTCCCCTGGCGGCCGAGCTCTCCCCGAACGGTCCCGCGCGGTCGGGGTCTATACCTGCGCCCCACACCAACAAGGGGACTGGGTCATCTGTGTGGGCACCCAGCTCGCACACGGTGGCGTGGTCCGCGGTCACCGCCACCAGCACATCGCCGCGGCTGGCAACTCCCTCCCGCAGGGGCCCGAAGAAGTGGGCGTCGATCCCTTCCACCACTGCGCGCTTGGCCTCCCCGTCGCCGTCGTGACCCGGTTCGTCGGGTCCCTTCAAGTGCACGTACAGCCCGTCCCACCGCTCCAGCTGCCGCAGTGCTTCCTCAGCCCACGCGGTGTACACCGTGGTGTGCCGGCCGCTGGGCGGCACCTCCACCACGCCCATGCCCAGGAGCCGCGCGATCCCCCTCTCCACGGGCATCTCCACGAAGCACGCAAACCGGGCGCCGAACCGTTCCGCGAAGGGAGGGACCTGCGGGACGTGGTCGCTGGCGTCCCGGAGCAAGACCAGGTTCGCGGGAGGCTCACCCCGGGCCCTGCGTTGCAGGTTCACCGGGTGTTGGTCCAGCACCCGCCGGCTGCGCTCGGTGAACTCGTTCACCAGCTCTGCGGCCCGCACGGCCCCCGGGGCGCCGTCCAGGGGCACGCAGGTCTCCACCTCGTCTTTGACCACGGTCCTGGCCACGCCCAGCGCCCCCACGCGACCGTAAGCGGGGTCGGTGTTGGACACCTGCGCGGACAGCTGCACCTGGGCGTCGTAGAGCACCAGCACGCAACGATGCCCCACGCTGGCCTCGAAGCGGAAGGTAGCTCCCGGGAGCTCCACCTGCTCCTGGACGGCCCGCGCCAGCTCCCTGGCCTCCTCGCTGCGCAGGCTCCGGCCCACCCGTCGGTCCAGGATGCGCCGTCCCTCCCCCGCGGTGGCGAAGTTCCCGCGGAGCGCGAGGTTCCCGTCCCGGAAGGGGAGGCCCATGCCCAGGGCCTCCAGCAGCCCACGGCCTGCGTGGTATCGGAACGGGTCGTAGCCCAGGATGGCGGTGACCGCCACGTCAGACTCGGGGGCGATCCCCTCGCCCACCGTCACCACAAGCCCCTGTTGCCCGGCCGCCGCGAGGGCGTCCAGGTGCGGCGTCCGGGCCGCTTCCAGGGGGGTGCGCCCGCCGAGAGCCGCCAGGGGCCGGTCTCCGAGTCCGTCCAGGATCACGTACAGGAGCTTCCGCATCGGCACCTCCTACGGGTCGTGGCTCAGACGTCCCAGCAGTTCGGCTAGGTCGCGCGCGACCAGCTCCGGCCGAACCGCCGCACGCTCCAGCTCCTCCGCGGAGGCCACGCCGGTGAGCACCAGTGCGGTGCGCATCCCCAACCGGAAAGCCCCCAGGACGTCGGTGGCGATCTGGTCGCCGATCATGAGGGTCTCCTCCGGGGAAGTCCCCAGGCGCCGCAGGGCCATCTCAAACGGGTACGGCTCCGGTTTGCCCACGGAGGTGGGCTCGCGCCCCGTGGCGGTGCGCACGGCCGCCACGATGGCCCCTGCCCCGGGCCACAGCTCGCCCTCCACGGGCAGGTTGGCGTCCAGGTTCGTGGCCACGAAGTGTGCGCCCCGCCGGATGGCGGAGCAGGCGGTGCGCAGCCGCGCGTAGGTCAGGTCGGTGTCCAGTCCCACCACCACCGCCACCGCGTCCGCCTCCTCCGTGAGCTCGTAGCCCGCCCGCTGCACCGCCTCCCGCAGGCCTGCGCCCCCCACCACCAGCACCCGCCCCCGAAGCTCCCACCGGCGCAGCAAATCCGCCGCGCAGAGGGCCGAGGTGACCACCTGGTCCTCCTCCACCGAGATCCCCAGGTCCTGCAGATGCTGCACGTACTGGCGCGGCGTCCGGGTGGAGTTGTTCGTGACGAAAGCGTAGGGGATCCCTTGGCGGCGGAGCCAGGCCAGGAACTCCACGGAACCGGGCAAGGCCTGGCGGCCCCGGTACACCACCCCGTCCAGGTCCAGGATCACCCCGCGGGGCCCAGCCACGGTTCACCCCGCGGTCCGGAGGAGGTCCACGAACTCCGGCGCCAGCTCGCCCGCGTACACCTGACTGGCGGGACCGGCCATGCGCAGCCGAAAGCCTTCGTCCACGGACACCCACAGGACCCCACCGTCCATCTCCACGCGCAGCTGGCGGCCGGTGAGGCCGCGGCGCACGCACGCGGCGGCCACCGCGCAGGCGCTGGACCCCGACGCCAGCGTCTCCCCCGCACCCCGCTCCCAGATCCGGATCCGAACCCGGTCCGGGCCCAGGACCTGGGCGAACTGCACGTTGGTCCGCTGGGGGAAAGCGGGGTGGCGCTCCAGGGCGGGCCCCAGGTGGTAGAAGTCCACCGAGCTCAGGTCGGGCGTGAACACCACACAGTGCGGGTTCCCCACGTTCACCGCGGTGATCCGCACCGTCCTCCCCTCGACCTCCAGGGGCTCATCCACCACCTCCCGCGCGGCGCCCCGGACGGGGATGCGCGGGCTGCTGAAGGTCGCCTCTCCCATGTCGACGGTGACCTGCGCCACCCGCCCGCCCCGGACCTCCACGTCGCACCGCACCACGCCGCCCGGGGTCTCCACGGTGAACTCCGGGACACGGGCCAGGCCGTGCTCGTACAGGTACTTGGCGAAGATCCTCAGCCCGTTGCCGCTCTTCTCCGCCTCGCTCCCGTCGGGGTTGTAGATGCGCAGTCCGAAGTCGGCCCGTTCCGAAGGCACGCGGACCAGCACCCCGTCCGACCCCACTCCGAAGTGCCGGTCGCACAGCCGGCGCACCGCCTCCGGGGTGAGGGGGAAGTCCAGCCCGTGAGCCTCCAGCACGATGTAGTCGTTGCCCAGGGCGTGGAGCTTGACGAACCGGCTCATTGGGGGTCCTCCACCCGGATCCGCCGCCCCCCCTCGTACACCGTGCACAGGGCGTTGCGTCGGCTCCACCGCTCCAGGGCAAGGTCCACGAGCCGGCTGATGAGCTCGCGGTACGAGACCCCTGACGCCTCCCACAGCTTCGGGTACATGCTGACGGGTGTGAAGCCCGGGATGGTGTTGACCTCGCTTACGTACGCCGCGCCCTCCCGCTCCAGCAGGAAGTCCACCCGGGCCATCCCGCACAGCCGGAGCGCCCGGAAGGCGCGCAAGGCTAGCCCCCGCACCTCCTCCGCCCGCTCCGCTGGGATCGCCGCGGGGATCACCAGCTCAGCGCCCTCGGGGTCCACGTACTTCGCCTCGTAGTCGTAGAAAAGGTGCCGCGGCCGTGCGGGTCGGATCTCGCCCGGCACGGACACCACGGGGTCGTCGTTGCCCAACACGCTCACCTCCACCTCCACCGGGTCGGGCACCGCCCGCTCCACGATCACCGCGAGATCGTACCGGAGGGCGTCCCGCACCGCGTCCGCCAGCGCCTCCGCCCGGTCCACCCGGTGCACGCCCACGGACGAACCGAGGCGCGTGGGCTTGACGAAGCACGGGTAGCCCAGCCTCTCCACCTGCGCGCGCACGCCGGCTGGGTCGCGCTCCCACTGGCTCCCCTCCACCACCACGAAGGGCACCACGGGCAGGCCCGCGTCCCGCAGCAGGGCCTTCTGCACGCCCTTGTCCATCCCCACCGCGGAGCCCAGCACGTCGGCGCCCACGTACGGCACGTTCACCATCTCCAGCAACCCCTGCACGGCCCCGTCCTCGCCGTAGGTGCCGTGGAGCACGGGGAACACGACGTCGCAGCTCAGCTCCCGCCCGTCCACCACCAGAACCGCCTTCCCCACGCGGTCCAAGCGCAGCCACACGGGCCTGCCGTCCACGGACCAGCGGCCGTCCGGCGTGATGAACACCTCCACCACCGAGAACCGGTCCGGGTCCGCAGCCCGGATGACGTTCCGGGCAGACACACAGGACACCTCGTGCTCACCCGAGCGGCCGCCGTACAGCACCGCCAGGGTCAGCCGACCCACGGGATCTCCTCCACACCTGTTCTCACGAAACCGACACCGCAGTGTGACGATAGGAGGGTGGCGCAGGGCCGTCAAGCGCCGGTCACGCGCTCAGGGGCGCCCGGCGCAGGGAGGCGGTCAGACCGAACACCAGCAGTACCGCGGAGGCAAGGGCCAGCACCGCTCCCACCTCCTCCTGAGCCCAGCGCCAGCCCACCTTCCGGGCCAAGTCCCGGTAGGCCTCTCGGAGCTCCCCGGCGCTGGTGGTGCGGTAGTAGCGGCCGCCCGTGCGCTCCGCGATGGCTTGCAGCGTAGGCTCATCCAGCAGGCCCCAGTACCCACTGCGGAGCAAGTGCGCGGGCCGTGTGGTGGCGATCCCCACGGTGTACACGCGCACGCGGGCCTGGACCGCCCGCTTCGTGGCCTCGTCCGGGGTGGGCCCGTCGCTGTACCGACCGTCTGACAGCAGCACGGCCACGCCCCGCAGCTCGCCCCGCACTTCAGCCTCCTGCTCCAGTAACCGCACTGCCTCCAACAGGCCCGCACCCAGCTGCGTGCGTAGCTGGGTCGCAAGCTGCGCCACCGCGTCGGCCACGCGGCCGCGGTCCGCGGTCACGGGCACGATGACGCTGGCGAAGTTCCCGAAGGTCACCAGCCCGACCCGTACCCCCGGCGGCAGCCGCCGGAGGAACTCCGAGGCGGCCCGCTTGGCGGCCTCCAGGCGCGACGGGTGGATGTCGGTCTCTTCCATGCTGCGGCTCACGTCTACCACCAGTACCACGGGCCACTTGGCAGGCACGGGCCACGGTGCCACCGGCCGCGCAGAGGCCAGGGTGGCCAGCAGGAGGGCTCCCGCAAACGCCCACCACGGGAACCCGAGGGCGGCCGCGGGCACCCACGCCACGCCCGGGTGCGTGTAAGCGCGGGGCGCCCGGCGCCGGAGCGCAAGGCTCCAGGCCACCGCCCCGAGCGGCCACAGGGCGAGCACCCACAGGACCGCGGGCCACCGGAAGTTCATGGCGGTGCGGACGCAACCGGGAGGCGGACCACGAACCGGGTGCCGCCCTCCGGCCGGCGTTCCGCCCACACGGTGCCGCCGTGGGCCAAGACCAGGTGCTTGACCACCGCGAGGCCCAGTCCGCTTCCGCCCCCCTGCCGGCTACGGGCGGGATCCGCGCGGTAGAAGGGCTCGAACACACGCTCGAGGTCCTGGGGCGAAATCCCCGGCCCCTCGTCCTCCACCGCCACCTCCGCCCATGCCCCGCGGACGGCCAGCGACAGCCGCACCCGGCCGCCGGGCGGACTGAACCGCACCGCGTTGTGCACGAGGTTCTGCACCACCTGCCGCACCCGCTGCAGGTCGCCCCACACCTGCACCGTGCCCTCCACGTGGAGCTCCGCGACGACCGCCCTCTCCTCGAACCACGGCTGCAGCGCCTCCACGACCTGCCGGCATACCTCTCCCAGGTCCACGTGCGTGTACTGAAGGGGGAGCACGCCCGCCTGGGCCAGGGTGAGGTCCCGCAGATCGCTCACCAGGCGGCTCAGCAGCACCGTCTGGGTGTGCAGGGCCGCGATGCGCTCCGGGGTAGGCTCCGCCACGCCGTCCAGGAACGCCTCCAGGTGGGCCTGGACGTTCGCCAGGGGCGTGCGCAGCTCGTGTGCGACCGCGGCCAAGAACTCCCTCCGCAGGCGGTCGTCCGCCTCCAGACGTGCGGCCATGGCGTTGAAGGCCTCCGCCACCTCACCGATCTCCCCGCCCGCAGCCCGCACGCGCTGGTCCAGGCGTCCGGCGGCGATGGCACGGGCCGCGGCCCGCAGCTCCCCCAGGGGGCGCGCCATCCGCCCGGCCAGCCACAGCCCTGCCAGGACTGCCACCGTGGCCGCGGTCAGCCCGCCCAGCCAGAGGGACTGGTTGAAAGCCGCCAGGAACTTCCGCTGCGACGCCCGGAACAGCCGGGCGCTGGGCTTGAGGTTCTGCAGCCACAGCTCCCGCACGTGGGGTGGCTGCTCGGCCACCCACGGGACCTCCCCGCGCCGGACCCGCTCCATGTAGGCCTGGAACCGTACCGCGGTCAGGTGCTGCGCCCAAAGCCCCACCGCCGCCACCGCCAGCACCGCCACCACCGCGAACGCCAGCGCCAGCTGCGCCCGGAGCCCCTGGAAGCTCCACCGCCGGGAAGGGCGCCCGCCGTCCGCGGCCCGCGGCGCTCCGGGGGATCCGGCCCAGGAGTCAGGAGCTGGGCCCATGGGAGGGCCTCGCGAACTTGTAGCCCACGCCGTGGACCGTCAGCACGTACCGGGGCTGCTGCGGGTTCGGCTCCAGCTTCTGCCGCAGGTTCTTCACGTGCACGTCCACGGTCCGCTCGAACCCCTCGAAGGACTCCCCGTAGACCCGGTCGATGATCTGCCAGCGGGTCAGCACGTGCCCGGGCTGGCTGGCCAGCGCCTCCAACAGCTTCCACTCGGTGGCTGTGAGCTGTACCGTTCTACCCGACCGGATTACCCGCCGGCGTCGGAAGTCCACCACCAGGTCGCCCACCCGCAGGACCTCCCGGCCGCCCCAGCGGCGGCGCCGCAGGACTGCCTGGATTCGCGCCACCAGCTCCCGCGGGCTGAAGGGTTTGGTCACGTAGTCGTCGGCCCCCAGCTCCAGCCCCTGCACCCGGTCCTCCACCGCGTCCCGGGCGGTGAGCATGACCACCGGGCACCGGGACCGCTCCCGGATCCGCCGGCACACCTCCCACCCGTCGGTGCCGGGCAGCATGAGGTCCAACACGACGACGTCCGGGCGCAGGTCCGCAAACCGGTGGAGGGCGCTCGCCCCGTCGAAAGCCACCTCCACCCTGAAGCCTGCCCGTTCCAGGTAACTCTGGACGAGCCCCGCGATCTGCGGCTCGTCCTCCACCACGAGCACCGTCCCGAGGACGCCCGCGCCGGACAACCGGGCCGTGTTCGCAGGGCCGGACCAACGGCCCACCGACTCCCGGGGAGGTCTGGCCGTCACGGCCTGACCCCCAGCACCAGCTCCACGTCGAAGGCCCCGCTACCCCGGACGACCCGCAGCCGCACGCGATCCCCGGGTTGGTGTTCCGCCAGGAGGGCCAGGAGGTCCTCCATGGTGTCCACGGGGCGCCCGTTGAGGGCCACGATCACGTCCCCGGGCATCCCGTTCGCAACGTCAGGCCGCAGTCCTGCCCGGTCCGCAGGCGCCTCCGGGACCACCTCCACCACCAGAACCCCCCGTTGCACAGAGAGGCCCCGCTCCCGGGCGAGCTCCGGTGTCACCGTGGTTCCCAGGATCCCGATCCACGCCCGCTCCACCCGCGCGCCCGCCATGAGGCTGGGCAAAACCTGCGCCACCGCGGCGCTGCTCACCGCCAACCCCCCTTCGGCTCCGGGGCGAGCAGAGACGGCTACCACAACCCCCACCACCTCACCCCGGGCGTTCAGCACCGGACCTCCCGAACTGCCCGGTGCCACCGCGGCGCTGACCCGGATGAGGATGCCGGGTACGAGGCCTGGGAGCGTCAGACCCACGTCCAAGACGACGCCAGTGGTGAGGACCTTGGGGCGTCCCCCCGGGTTGCCGATGACCGCCACAGGTTCGCCCACCTGAACGCCCGAGGGCTCTGCCAGCCGCAGGGACGGCAGCCCTGCGGTGTCCACGCGCAGGAGAGCCACGTCCCGGCGGGCGTCGTAGCCCACCAGTCGGGCGGGCACTCTCCGCCCGACCTCGAACTCCGCGGAGATCCGCTCCGCGCGGCGTACCACGTGGGCCGCGGTGAGGACCCAGCCGTCGCGGGAGATCGCGAACGCGCTGCCGGTCCCCTGCCGGTCCTCCTGGAGGGTCCGCACGAGGGCGACCGCAGGGGCCGCCCGCTCGTAGAGGACCTGAGCCGCGAACGTCTGGGAAGCCGCAGCGGATGCGGCCACCAGCGCCGCTGCAACTGTGAGAAGGACTGCGCGCCTTACAGGTACGCCAGCAACCGACCGCACGCCACCACCGCCATCCACACCGCCAAGGAGACCGCACCTGCCACCCGCGCGGCCCGCGGCGGCGGGCCCTGGTCCCAGAAAGCCGCCCACCGGTACACACCACGGTGGAAGGCCCACACGTTCACCCCACCCGCTGCCACCAACCCCATCTTGACTGGAAAGGCAGGGTTGTGCCACCAGTCCGACGCGTGGGCCGCGAACATAGCCGCCCCCGTCACCACCACGAGGCCGAACCCTCGCCACGCCCACGGCAGCAGGTGCCCGGCCAGCTGCCGCACCGACAGGTGCTGGGACAGCCCCAACAGCCGCAGATCCAGGGCCGCCGCGCAGCCCGCCAGCAGTACCACACCCAGCAGGTGCCCGACTTCGGCGGCAGGGTACGCCCACAGGGCTTGGCGCATCCACACCGCCAGCCCCGACCGCTCCAACACCAGCGCCCAACCCGGGCCGTGGTTCACCGCAGTCTGAAGACCCGGTCCCCCACCACCAGCCGCAGCGCCCGCACCTCCGCGGGGTCCCTGCGGTGCGGGTAACCCTCCACGGACACCCTGACCCCGGGCCCCAGCAGGTCCGGCGACAGTCCCGCGGCCGCGGCCCGGGTGGGAGGAGGCAGGATCACCAGCCACACCCGGTTGTCCCCTCGCACCCGCACGGTGACGTGTGGGTGCTCGAAACGCGCCTCTTCCACGGCCCCGGCCAGGGTCAGCAGCCGGCCCTCGTCGTACGAGGACCAGCCGTGGTGGGCCCACGCGGCGCCGGTCGCCGTGACCGCCAGCGCGAGGGCCAGCCCGTACCACGTCGGGGCCCATCCGCTCTTCATAACGCCCGACCTCCCCGCCCGGCTTTCCCTCCAGGTTCGCCCTGGACGGTCAACGCTCTGTGAAGGAGGTTCCCCGCAGTCCAGCGCTGGCGGCTTCCCAGGGAAGCGCTGCGGTTCATATGGTTCAGTGGAGGCCGCTGCGCCGCATGAGCCTCAGGAACTCGCGTTTCCGCCGCCACCGGCGGAAGGCCTCCAAGGGGTTCGGGACGCGCACCGAGACGTGCTGCATCCTGTACCGCCCGCCGGACGCGTACCCCCACGCCACCGCGCAGCCCGCCAGGGCAAAGGCACCCAGGGGGAACGGGAAGGAGAAGAAGACCAGGACGGCGCTGAGGATCCCAATCCACCGCCCGTCCACGGGGATCGCGAAGTACACCAAAAGCCGCTCCCCGGGGTGCAAAAGCGACCACGCCACCGCACAGGCGGCCACGGGTACCCACAGTCCGGAGAGGCCTGCCGCGCGGCCCAGCCATACCTCCGCCAACCACAGCCCCACCGCAGGTGCCGCCGTGGTGAGCACCAGGAAACGCAGGTAGTCCCGTCCCAGCCACCCCCGCTCCAGGCTCCCGCCGAACAGCCACAGCACGTAGCCGGACAGAAGCAGCGAGACCACCGAGCCGCTGCCGTCGAGGGCGTACGTGAGCAGGGTCCAGGGCCGCGCCGCCACGGTGTACGGGTGAAACGACAGGGGCAAGGGGACTCCGAGAAACGACGCCAGAAAGGTGACCCCGTTCGCGAGCACCAGGGCCCACGTCACCGGGCAGTGACCGGGTAACGAGTTGAATCGCTTCCGCGTGACCCGCCACGGCTCCATGGACTGGCCGCGCGTGCGGCCGTCCGGTTCGGCGACGCCCTCGGCCGCACCGCCGTCCCTATGGTCCCGCCTCGGCGGGCGCGGATCAAGGCACGGCCTCCAGGCCGTGCGCGGCGTCGGCCCGTCAGCCCACCCGGCGCCGGATCACTGAGGCAGCCGCCCCCGCAGGCTTCCGGCGTCATGCGGGCCCGGCTCTCCGATGAGCTGACGGGCGGCGTCCACTTGGCCCCAGACGTTCCACAGCAACACGCCCCGCACCCGCCCGCCCTCCAGGTAGTACACCACTCCCTGGCGGTACGGCTCCTGCCAGTCCTCCACCACCTCCAGGCGCGGGTCCAGCTCGCCCACCGCCTCGTACCCGAGGTCGAACAGGTCGGAGTAGAAAAACGGCAGGTGCGTGTAGGGCTCCTGGGCGCCCGCCATGTTGCGTCCCGCGGTGCGGCCCTGGGCGTTGGCGTTGTCCTCGTGCTCAACCCGCAGACGCACCCCCAGGGTCGGGTTGAAGAAGCGCGTCACGTCGCCCGCGGCGAACACGTCGGGGTGGCCAGCCCGTAGGAACTCATCCACCACGATGCCGTCCTCCACGGGGAGCCCGGCGGAGGAAGCCAGCTCGGTGTTCGGCCGGATCCCCAGCCCCGCCACCACTGCGTCTGCTTGGACCCGCTGGCCGGACTGCAGGTGCACCAGGAACTGGCTCCCCACCCGCTCCACGGCCACCACGCTCTCCTCCGGGAGCACCTCCACACCGCGCTCCCGGTAGTAGTCGTTCAGGAAAAGGGACAGACCACGGGGGAACAGGCGGCCGCCGACCCCCGCTTCCAGGAACGTCATGGTCACCGACCTGCCCGCATGGACCAGAGCCGCGGTGATCTCCGAGCCGATGAATCCGCCTCCGATGACGAGGAAGCGGCGCCCTTCCTCCGCCAGCTGCCGCAAGCGCTGGTAATCGTCCAGGGTCCGGAAGTAAAGGAGACCGTCCTGCGGCAGCCGCCGAGGCGTTCCACCCGTGGCCAGGAGCAGACGCTCGAAGCCGTACACCTGCCCCGTGTCGTCCGTCACCTGCTTGTGTCTCAGGTCCAGGACCTGCACCGTCCGCCCCAGGTGCAGGGACACGCCGAGTTCCTCCGTCCGCCGCCACACCCGTTCCAGGGGAGCCCCCTTCCACAGTCCCTTGGACAGCGGCGGCCGGTTGTACGGCGGGTATGGCTCCGCGCTCACCAACCCCACGGTCCCGTCGGGGTCCAGCTCCCGGATCCCCCGCACGGCCGCGTCGGCACTCATGCCGCCCCCGACGATGAGGTACCGGTAGTTCTCCATCCCACACCCCCTTGGACCGCGCCCCCACCGGTGGACTGTCCTACAGCTCTCCTCGAGCCCGCAGGAGCCGGTGGACCACCGCCATACACGCGTCCATCACCACGCGCAGCCCCGCCTGCCGGGCCCGGCGTGCCGCCTCCTCGTGACGCACCCCCTCCTGCATCCACACCGCCCACGCCCCCACCGCCACCGCTTCCTCCACCACCTCGGGCACGTACTCCGACCGCCGGAAGACCTGCACCACGTCCACGGGGCCGGGCACGTCCCGGAGGGAGGGGTAGCTCCGCAGCCCCAGGGTCTCCCGCACGTGGGGGTTCACGGGGACGATCTCGTAGCCCTGTTCCCGCAGGTACCGCGCCACGCCGTAGCTGGGCCGGTGGGGCTTGTCTGACAACCCCACCACCGCGATCCTGCGCGCCGCCCGCAGGATGGCCCGGGCCTCGTCCACCCACCCGCGGTCTAGTAGGGAATCGCCGTCCGCTGCGCTCATCGTCCGCTGCCTCCCGGGGAGGCCAACGGCTCCTCCGGCGCGGCCATTCCCGCGCACTCCTGGACCAGGACTTCCAGGGCCGTCTGCGCCCGCGCCACGTCCTGCTCGCGGACCAAGAGGTGGTCCCGGTGGAAGGTGGAGACCACGGACACCGACACTCCCGCCTGCGCCAGCCGCTCCGTCACCACCCTCAGGTACCCCACCACGTCCGGGTCCAGCTCCACGTCCAGGGTAATCATCCGGTAGCCCCGCTGCACCGCTCGCGCCCGCAACCCTCTGCCCACCTGGTCCCACTCCACCTCCCGGCACACCAGGGAGACCTCGTGGGGCCCGAAGGTCAGGCAGAAGGGCGAGTGGAACCGGTGCGCGCGGCGCTGCAGCCGGCCCCGCTCCGTCGGCGGCAGGCTCACCCACACCAAAGGCTCTTGGTGCACCACGACCCGCGTGCGGGCCAGCAGCTGGGCTATCCTCCGGTCCATCACGCCAGCGCCTGGTCCAGGTCCTCCAGCAGGTCCTCCGGATCCTCGATGCCCACCGCCACCCGGATGAGGCCGTCCGAGATCCCCGCCCGCAGCCGTTCCTCCCGCGGCACATGCACGTGCGTGGTACTGGCCGCGTGGGTGACCAGGGAGTGCACGCCGCCCAGGCTCACGGCCAGCTTCATCCACCGCAACCGCTCCACCACCCGGCGGCCAGCCTCCAGCCCCCCGGCCACCTCGAAGCTCAGGACGCCGCCGAAGCCCCGCATCTGGCGGCGCGCGACGTCGTGCCCCGGATGGTCCGCGAGACCCGGGTAGTATACCCGCTCGACCCGGGGATGGCGACGGAGGAACTCTGCCAGCGCCCGCGCGGTGGCGTTCTGCCGCTCGACCCGCAGGCCCACCGTCTGGATCCCTGTGAGCAGCAGCCACGCGGAGAAGGGGTCCGCGCAACCGCCGAAAACCCGCAGTTGCTCCCGCCACCCTGGGAGAAAGCTCGCAGGTCCGGCCACCGCGCCCAGCACCAGGTGGTGGTGGCCGCCGAGGTACTTGGTGGCGCTGTGCACCACCACGTCCACTCCCAGGGCGAGGGGCTGCGTGTTGTACGGGGTCGCGAAGGTGTTGTCCGCCACGCACACCGCGCCCGCGGCCCGGCTCAGCTCCGCTACGGCCCGGATGTCGGTGATGGCGAGCACCGGGTTCGCGGGGGTTTCCACGTACACCAAGCGCGTGTTGGGGCGCAGGGCTCGCGCGTAGTTCTCGGGGTCGGTGGGGTCCACGAAGGTGGTTTGGATCCCCAGGCGCGGCAGGACCCTCCCGAACAGCTCGAAGGTGCCCGAGTACACGCACTCTGCGCACACCACGTGGTCGCCGGCGCGCACCACGGACAGCACCGCCACACTCACCGCGGCCATGCCTGAGGCGGTCAGGACACACGCCTCCGCTCCCTCCAGGGCGGCCACGCGCTGTTCCGCCAGCCGTACCGTGGGGTTGGCCCAACGGGTGTAGAAGGCCTCCGAGTACGAGGCGGCCCGCCGGGCGCCCTCCTCCACCGTGGGGAAGGCGAACGTGGAGGTCTGGTAGATGGGCGGCGAGACCGCCCCGTGGGGGTCCGCCAGTTCACCCGCGTGGGCCGCCAGGGTGTTGAAGCCAGGCTTGCGCGCCATCGAAGTCCGCCCCCTTTCGGGATTGCGACCCTGTTCGGTTCCTGTGAAACCTGACCCCGCCGCGCCGCAACCCCGACCATCCCGGCCCGCAGGCCGCGCCTCCCCGGACAGGGGCTAGCGCCCCGCCGATCCCTGCACCGCCGTCCCCACGGGGACCGCGCGGAACTGTGCCAGCACGATCCCGACCAGGATAAGCCCGGCGCCCGTCCACTGCGATGGGCTCAAGGTTTCGCCGAGCCACCACCGCGCCAGCAGTGCGGCCGACAAGGGTTCCGCGGTGAACACCAGACCCACATGGGTGGGGGAGGTGAACCGTTGCGCCCACGACTGCACGGTGAACGCCGCAGCGCCGGCCAGCACCCCCATCCCCACCACCGCGAGCCAAACCTCGCCCGGGACGTTCACCGGAACCGGCTCGGTGGCCGCGAAGGCCGCTGAGCCCGCCGCGGCCACCAGCATCTGCACGCCGCCCAGGGAGGCTGCGGGAAGCCGCGGGGCCACCGCGTCCAGCAGCAGGATGTGGACCGCGAAGGACCCCGCGCAGGCCACCAGCAAAAGCTCCGGGCCCCCCAGACCGGCCGGACCTCCGGTCAGGAGCGCGAGACCGGCTGTACCCGCCAGGACCCCCACCCACTCCCAGGGACCAGGGCGGCGACCCCACAGCGCTCCCAGCAGGGGCACCAGCACCACGAACAGCCCCGTGAGGAACGCAGCGTCCGTGGCTCCTGAGCCCTGAAGGCCCAGGGTCTGCAGCGCGTACCCTGCGGTGAGGGCCAAACCGACCCCTGCGCTGCGAGCCCAGTCCTGCCGTGCTGCCCGTCCCAGCTGCCGCCGGGCCACGGGCAGCAGGACGCCGGACGCCACCGCGAAGCGCACCGTCAGGTACCAGAAGGGCGGTAGGACCTCCAGGATGCGCTTCGCCAGCGGGAAGGTGGTGCCCCAGACCACCGCCACCGCCAGCAGGGCCAGGTCCGCCAACGCTCCGCGTGCGGCCGTCGACACGCCACCAGGATACCGCTCGGGCCACCCAGTACAGTACCACCGTGCGGTTCGGGGCCCACGTGTCCATCCGGGGCAGGATCTACGAGGCCGCAGACCGAGCGGCCCGCCTCGGCGGTGAGTGCCTGCAGATCTTCGTAGGAAGCCCCCGCAGTTGGCGGGAGGTCCACTACCCACCGGAGGACCTGGCGGAGTTGCGGCGGCGGTGTCGGAGGTTCGGGCTCCGGCCCCTGGTGGCGCACGCGGCGTACCTGGTCAACCTCGCCGCCGACGGCGAGCTGTACGAGCGGTCGGTGCGCCACCTGGCTCACGCCTTGCGTACCGTGGAGGAAGCCGGAGGGCTGGGCGTGGTCACCCACCTGGGGAGCCAGCGCGGGCTGCCGCTGGGACGCGCGGTGGGCCGGGTGGCCCGGGCGGTGAAGCGTGCACTGGGTGGTTCGCAGCGTGCCTGGATCTTGCTGGAGGGTAGCGCGGGTCGTACCCTGGGAGCGACCTTTGAGGAGCTGCGCATGGTCCTGGACGCCCTGCACGGACACCCCCGGGTGGGGGTCTGCCTGGACACGGCCCACCTGTTCGCCGCGGGGTGGGACCTCCGCACCAGGGAAGGCGTGGACGCTACGGTGGCGGAATTCCGGGAACGCGTCGGCCTCGCCCGGCTGAAGCTGGTGCATCTGAACGACTCCCGCTCGGACCTGGCCAGCGGCATCGACCGCCACGAGAACATCGGCGAGGGCCGCATCGGCCTGGAAGGATTCCGAGCCTGGATCCACCACCCCAGCCTGAAGCACCTGAGCGGCGTGATCGAGACCCCGGGATTCGACCGCACGGGGCCGGACCGGGCGAACCTAGAGCGGTTGAAGCGCCTGCGGGAGGGAGGGCCGCCCGGGTGAGTCCGATCCGCTGTGCGTACCACCCGGACCGCGACGCCCTGCAGTACTGCAACCGGTGCGGCAAGCCGATCTGCAACGACTGCGTGGTACGCGGCGCGGGCGGCAACCTGTGCCGGTCCTGTGCCGAGGGGCTGCGCCGCCCCGGCCGGCCGCGCCCCTTCCAGACGTGGCTGTGGGTGGCCGCGGGGATCGCCCTGCTGCTCCTGTGGTTGCTGCCCCGCGTGCTGCGCTGAGCAGTGTCGCAACTGTACGTCAAGTCGCGCAGCAACTAAAAGTCGCGCAGCAACTAAAAGTCGCGCAGCAACTAGGTCCGGCCCACCGCGGGCTCCCCGGCGTCGAACCGCAGGAACGCGGCTTCCAGGGCCAGACGCGGGTTGACGTTCCGCCGGATGGCCCAGCGGGCTTCCTCGAGGGCGTCCAGCCTGCGGCGAAGGGCGCGGGGATCCAGGGCCTCCGAGAGTTCCTCCACCTGCTCCCGACGGTCCACGTTGACCAGCAGGGAGGGGTCCCGGGTCTCCTTCCACACCACCAGGTCCCGGTACCATAAGGCGGCCACCTCCAGCCTGTCCAGCAGCCGTGAGCGGTCCTGGGCGAGGAACTCACACGCCTGCAGGGCTGCCAGAAGTCCCTCCCGCTCGGCCCGCACGAGGCTGTCGACCACCGCGTCCCGGTCCCGCAGCGCCTCCGGATCCCTGGACCAGGCGGCGGCGCGGGCGGCGCGCCCCGCCGAAAGGGCAGCCAGCACCCGCGCGCGGGCGGGGTCGACCCCGAACTGCACCCGGAGGGCGTGCTCGATCTGGCTGATGGGTACCAGGTTGAACCGCACCAACTGGCAGCGGGACACCACCGTGGGCAGCAGCGCCTGCGCGGACTCCACCACCAGCACCAACACCACTCGCTGGGGCGGCTCCTCCAACAGCTTCAGGAGGCTGTTCTGTGCCTCTGCCAGCATGGCGTCCGCGGGGCAGAAGACGAACGTCTTCCACCGCCCCTCGTGGGGGCCGTACGCGGCCTCCCGCCGCACCTCCCGGACCTGGTCGATGCCGATGGTGGTCTTGCCCTCCAGGGGGCGCACCCACCGCACGTCCGGGTGCACGTCGGATGCGACTTTACGGCAGGGCTCACAGACCCCGCAGCTGTCCTCCTGGTAGCGCTCGCACTGCAGCGCCTGCGCGAAGGCCGCGGCGGTCTCCGACCGCCCGGTGCCTGCGGGCCCCGCGAACAGGTAGGCGTGGTGGACGCGCCCGCTCCGCAGGGCCGACCGCAACAGCCCGATGGCGTGGTGCTGGTCCAGAACGTCCGCGAACCGCACCCCGTCCCCCTACATGCGTTCCACCCGGTCCACGCCCAGCACGAACACCACCGCGCCGCCCACCTGGACCCTCACGGGGTACGCGGCGTAGGCGTCCACAGGTTCCGCCACCGGCGGGATCGGGCTGATGAGTTGTTCCCGGACCTGGCAGGTCTGCCGCACCACCTCCAGGACCCGTTCCACGTCTGCGTCCTCCACGCCGATGAGGACCGTGGCGTTGCCGCTCCGCAGGAACCCGCCCGTGGAGGCCAGCAGGGTGGACTGGAATCCGGACTCCGTGAGGGCGTCCATCAGCCGCCCGGAGTCTTTCTCCTGCACGATGGCCAGCACCAGCTTCATCCGTCCGCCCGCTCCAGCAACGGCCGCACCGCCTCCCACACCCGCTCCGCCACCCGGTCGGGGTCGTCCTCCGCCCGGACCACGCGGATGCGCGGGTCTTCTCGGCTCAAGCGCAGATACCCTTCCCGCACCCGGCGGTGGAACTCCAGCCCCTCCCGCCCGATCCGGTCGCGGCGGGAGGCGCCCTTCTCGGTATCCCGCTCCAGGCCCAGTTCTGCGGGCAGGTCCAGCAGCACCACCAGGTCGGGAACCAGCCCCCCGGTGGCCAGCTCGTTCACCTGCCAGACCGCCTCCGCGCCCAGGCCGCGGCCATACCCCTGGTACGCCACGGAGGCGTACACGCAGCGGTCGGACAGCACCGCCGCACCCCGGTCCAGGGCCGGGCGGACCACTTCCCGGATCAACTGGGCCCGGGCAGCGGCGAACAGGAGCGTCTCGGCCTCCGGCGTCATGGTGGCGTGCGCGGGATCCGCGAGGAGCGATCGGACCTGCTCGCCCAGCCCGGTGCTACCGGGTTCCCGGACTTCCACCACCTCCCACCCCATCTGTCGGAGGCGGGCGGCCAGCCGCCGGAGCTGGGTGGTCTTCCCGGAGCCCTCCGGCCCCTCCAGGGCGATATAAAGCCCCCTCACCGGGCCCCGTCCCCTAGCGCGGGTAGATGACCACCCGCCGGAAGGGCTCCTCTCCCTTGCTCTCGGAGGACAGCCCGTACCGCTGGACCAGCTGGTGCTGGAGCCTGCGGATGTAGGCGTTCTGCGGGGACAGCTCCACGGGCTGGGCCTCCTCCAGCACCTCCCGGATGGCGTCCTCCACCTCCCGCAGGGCCGCCTCCTGGTCGTCCAGGTAGTCCCCCACGTCGAACAGGGACCGCAGGAACGCCTCCAGCTGTGTCACGGTGTTGCTGCGGACCACGTGCAGTGGCATGCCGCGCAGCTGCGCGTCCCGCAGCCGCTTGGGCTGGCGCTTCTCCTGGGACTTCACCGTCACCACGAGGTCCGCTTCCTCCAGGTGATCCACCACGTAGGCGGGGACCCGCAGCTCCCGGATGGCCCGCTCCAGACGGTTGCGGCTGACCGCGTACGGGTAGATGCGCAGGACCTTGCGGCCCGGCCGTTCCCCGGAGTCCGGCGGCTGGGCAGCGAACGGGCCCTGGGGTGCGAAGGTGTCCACCCGCACCTGCGAGGGCTGGATCTCCACCCCGCCCTCCGTGGTCCGGACCCGCACCTCGGGTCTCGGGGGGATACCCCGCAGGAACCGGTCTACCACCTCCGCCACGTTGTGGTGGACCGCCAGCTTGTCCTTCTCCTGGATCTCGATCACCACGTCGAAGGTCGGCGGTGCCTTGCGCTCCAGCACCGTCTTCTGGGTTCCCCGGCGCCGAGCCTCCTCGTCGGACAGGGTCACCGCCTGGATTCCTCCCACCAGGTCGCACAGGGTGGGGTTCTGCAGGAGGTTGTCCAGGGTGTTGCCGTGCGCGGTGGCAATGAGCTGCACTCCCCGCTCCGCGATGGTCCGGGCCGCCAGGGCCTCCGCCTCCGTGCCGATCTCGTCGATCACGATCACTTCGGGCATGTGGTTCTCCACCGCCTCGATCATCACCGCGTGCTGGAGGGAGGGCTCCGGGACCTGCATCCGCCGGGCGCGGCCGATCCCCGGGTGGGGGATGTCGCCGTCCCCCGCGATCTCGTTGGAGGTGTCCACCACGACCACCCGCTTGCCCAGCTCGTCCGCCAGGACCCGCGCGGCCTCCCGCAGCAACGTGGTCTTGCCCACTCCCGGCCGACCCAGCAGCAGGATGGACTCGCCCGCCTCGATGACGTCCCGTACGATGTCCACGGTCCCGTACACCGCGCGGCCCACCCTGCACGTGAGGCCCACGATCTCCCCCATACGGTTGCGGATGGCCGAGATGCGGTGCAGGGTCCGCTCGATCCCGGCCCGGTTGTCCTTGCCGAACCGTCCTACCCGCTGCGCCACGTACGCGAGGTCCTCGCGGGTCACCTCCCGCACGGGCAGGACCTGGGTGCCGTCGGTGAACCGGGCTTCCGGGACCCGGCCCAGGTCCATCACCACCTCCAGGAGGGTGTCGCGCCGGTCCAGGCGCTCTACGGCCTCCCGGATGTGGGGCGGCAGGACCGCCAGCAGCGCCTCCAGGTCGTCCGTGATGCTGATCTGCCGGGAAGCCAAGGCCCTCACCCGTTCGGGCGGCGAGTCCGCCCCCGTCCGACGCCAGGGATGCCCGTGCGTGCGCAGCGTCGCCAACGCTGGTCCCCTCCTCCGTAAAAAACGACGGGAGGGGCTTGCGCCCTCCCGTCGGCCGCTCCGCGAAACCTCGGTCTCCGGACCGCCACGTCGGTCCCTTCTATTCTACCGGCCCGCCCCCGCCACCGCCACGCCCTAGGAGACGGCCTGCAGGACGAAGCACTTCAGGTACCGGGTCTCCGGCATGGCGGCCAGCGCCGGGTGGTCCCGCGCCTGGGATCGGTGCTCCACCAGCCGCAGGCGCCGGCCCGCGTCCCGGGCGGCGTCCAGGACCACGCCCCACAGGCTCGCGTCGTCGACGTGGTAGGAGCACGAGCACGTCACCAGGAAGCCCCCGGGCCGAAGCAGCTTCAGGGCCCACACGTTGATGTCCCGGTAGCCCGACAGCGCCCGGGGGACGGCGTCCTTGCGGCGTGCGAAAGCGGGTGGGTCGAGGACCACCCAGTCGAAGGACCGCCCCTCTCGGGTGAGGGCCCGCAGCTCGTCGAAGGCGTTGGCCACCCGGTACTCGCAGCGGTCGCCCACGCCGTTCAGCCCGGCGTTCTCCTGGGCCAGCCGGACCATCTCCTCGCTCACCTCGATCCCGAGGACGGATCGGGCACCCGCCAGGGCTGCGTGCACCCCGAAGGCGCCCGTGTAGCTGAACACCTCCAGCGCCTCCGCCCCGCGGGCGAGACCGGCCACACTCAACCGGTTCTCCCGCTGGTCACAGAACCAGCCCGTCTTCTGCCCCCCTTGAACGTCCACCACGAACCGCGCGGGGCCCTCGTGCACCACCTGACGCAGCTCCGCCTCGCCCCGCAAGAACCCCTGGTGCCGCGGCAGGCCCTCCAGCTCCCGCGCGTGGGGGTCGTTGCGCAGGTACACGGCGCGGCAGCCTGTGAGGGACAGGAGGAGGTCTGCCAGCAGCTCCTTCCGCACGTCCATGCCCACGGCCAGGGTCTGCATCACCAGCAGGTCGTTGTACCGGTCCACCACGAGGCCCGGGAGCAGGTCCCCCTCCCCGTACACGAGCCGGTACGCCGTGGTCCCGGAGACTACCCGCTCCCTCAGCCGCAGCGCCTCCCGCAGCCGGCGCTCGAAGAACGCCTCGTCCACCGGCTCCTCGCGATCCGTGAGCACACGCACCCGGATCGCAGACTGCGGGCTGAAAGTACCCCGGCCGAGGAACTCGTTGCGCCACGACCGTACGTCCACCACCTCGCCCGGCGCCGGGTCGCCGCGGACCTCTTCCACCTCGCCCTCGTACACCCACAGGTGACCGGCGCGCAGCCGGCGGTCTCGGCCGCGCCGCAGCACCACCGTGGGAGTGCGCGCGGCCATCGTGTTCAGAACAGGCTCATCTGGGCGCCCTCAGCCGTGGCTGCCGGTGCCTGTTTCGGGCTGTCCTCGAACAGGTGGATCCGTCCGAACTCCCCGTCGTACCCCGGCTCGATGTACACCCGTCCCTCCCGCATCCGGCGGATCCCCTCCGCCACCTTGGCGTGGGTGGCCCGCTCCAGCTCCTCCAGCGGCACCTCCTCCAGGACCCGCAGTTCATCCCCAAACCGGGCCACCAGCTTCAGGTACTCGTCGCGGACCCGGGCGGTGCCCACGCCCTGACCCATGGCCTCCGCCAGGATCTCGTCCAGGGGGATCAGGTTTCGGTAGCCGGGCCGGCCGGGAGGCCGGACCCCCTCCTCGCGGTCCGCAAGGGACTCCACCCGGTGCAGGACCCCCACCGTCACCGGCCGGCCGCAGCGCGGGCAGCGTCCCCCGTGCTGTCGGGTCACGCGGGGCGGCCAGCGGACGCCGCACGCCCGGTGGCCGTCGTAGTGGTACTTCCCCTCCTCGGGGAAGAACTCGATGGTATACGCGACGCGGCCGGTCCGGAGCGCGTCCACGATGGCCGGGTAGGACCGGTCGCAGTCCAGCACGGTGGCCTCCCTCCCCAACTTGGAGGGGGAGTGGGCGTCGCTGAAGGACACCAGGGTGACGCGGTCCAGAAAACTGCATCGCCAGTTCATGGGTGGGTCGCTGCTGAGCCCGGTCTCGATGGCCCGGATGTGGGGCAGCTGGTCACCGAAGCAGCTCTCCAGGTCGTCGAAGCCGGACTGGGATCCGAACACGGAGAACCACGGGGTCCAGGCGTGGGCGGGGATCACCAGGCAGTCCGGCGACAGCTCCATCACGTACTCCACCAGCTTGGCGCAGGACACCGTCAGGGTCGGGCGGCCGTCCGCCATCAGGTTGCCGAAACGCCCCAGGACCGCGGCGATCCGCTCGCACACCTCGAAGGACGGACTCAGCAGGATGCTGTGGATCTTCCGCAGCCGGCCGTCCTGACTGTACACGTTGCTGACCTCCGCGGTGAGCACAAACCGGGTCTCCCCGTATCGGTACAGGCCAGGTTCGGCAGGCTCCAGCTTGGCGCGCAGCTCCCGCAGCCACACGGGGTGGGTGAAGTCCCCGGTCCCCACCACGTGGATGCCCTTCCGCCGCGCCCACACGCTGATGTTCTCCACGTCCATGTCACGGCTGGTGGCGCGGCTGTACCGGGAGTGCAGGTGCAGGTCACACACCAGCCTCATGCGCGGCCTCCCCGGGCCGGGCGGAGCAACCACTCCCGCACCCGCGCGTAGGTGACCGGCAGAGCGGAGGTGAGCCCGTAGCCCGGGAACCGGGCCTGCAGCTCCGTGGTCACCTCCGCCTCCCCCTTGCCCGCGGCGAGGCCCTGCCGGACCACTTCCTCCACCGCGTCGTGGTAAGCGGCCTGCGCCTGTAGCAGCTCCGGCCCTCCCGGGGGTCCGTGTCCGGGAATGAACACGTCCGCGTCGAGGGATCCCAAGGCCTCCAGGCCACGGCGTACGCCGGCTAGATCCGCGTCCTGGTAGTTGAAGTGGTAGCGGTGGAAGACCAGGTCCCCGCACACGGCCACGCCCGCCTCGGGGAGGTACACGAAGGCGTCCCCGGACGTGTGACCGTGTCCGGGGTGCCACACCTCCACCTCCACGCCGAGGTGGACCCCGATCCCCTGGTCGAAGGTAAGGGAGGGCAGCACGAGCACCACCTCCGACAGCAGTTCCGCGGCCTCCAACTGGCCCCGTCGGGCCGCCAGCTGGCCGGGGTGGTCTGCGGCCATCCGCTCCCGGCAAGCCCGGTGCGCGACCAGCAGCGCGCCCTGCCGCACGAAGTGCACCGCTCCCCACGTGTGATCCGCGTGGTGGTGGGTGAGCACGACCAGTCGTACGGGCCGGTCCGTCCTCTGCCGCAGGGCCGCCTCCACACGTCGTGCGTGCGCCGGCGACAGCAGAGCGTCGATGAGGACCACGCCAGCATCGGCCACCACGGCCACGCAGTTCGCGCCGTAGCTAGCGGCCGGTCCGTCCCCGTCGAACCCCCAAACCCATACGTTGTCCCTGACCTGAACTTCCCGCAGCTCACTCATACCCGTCAGTATTCGCCCCCCGGCCCCCGCCCTCCCCTGTCCCCGGCAACCGAGCTGGCGTTTTCGTGCCAGCTGCCCGCCCGGCTCCTCGGGAATGATTCGCGTACACCGGACGTTTGGCCGGGCATGGATCCCAACCCCCAACCGGACGACGGAGAGCTGCTGGACGCGTACTCCCAGGCGGTGGTCCGGGCCGTGGAGCGTGTGGGCCCTGCGGTGGTGAGCGTGGCTTCCGGACCCGCTGGCTCTGGAAGGCTGCACGGCGCGGCCAGCGGTGTGGTGCTGGCTCCCGACGGGTACGTCCTCACCAACCACCACGTGGTGCAGGCGGCGCCCCGCCTAGCGGTGCGCCTGTCCGACGGACGTACGCTGCCGGCTGTGCGGGTCGGCGAAGATCCCCACACCGACCTGGCGCTCCTGCGGATCCCTGAGGGAGGTCTCCCCGCGGCGGAGCTGGGAGACTCCAGCCGGCTGAGGGTGGGCCAGCTGGTGGTGGCCATCGGGAACCCTCTGGGGTTCGCCGCCACGGTGACCGCGGGCGTGGTCAGCGCCCTGGGCAGGACCCTGTACAGCCAGACCGGCCGGCTGATCGACAACGTCATCCAGACGGACGCGGCCCTCAACCCCGGGAACTCCGGCGGACCCCTGGCGGACGCCTGGGGCCGGGTGGTGGGCATCAACACCGCGGTCATCGCGGGGGCCCAGGGCCTGTGCTTTGCCATCCCTGCCAACACGGCGCGCTGGGTGGCCGGTCAGTTACTCCAGTACGGCCGGGTGCGCCGCGCCTACCTGGGTGTGGCTGCCGAACCCGTCCGGGTGGAGCGCCGCCTGGCCGTGGAGTACCGGCTGGACTCCGAGCGGTCGGCTCGCGTGGTCCGCGTGGAGGCAGGCTCGGCCGCGGACCGTGCGGGCCTGCGCCCGGGCGACGTGGTGGTGCGCGCGTCTGGCCGGGCGGTGCGGGGCCCGGAGGACCTCCAGCTGGCCACTGGCCAGCATCCCCCAGGCCAGCCCATGGAGCTGTGGGTCCTGCGCGGACCGCGGATGCTCCGGCTGGAAGCGGTCCCCACCGAGCTCCCGGAGCCCGGCGTACAATCGGGCTAGACCCTTCCCTGGGAAGGGCGATCTTCCGGATTCGGAGGGAAGATGCGGGCAGTGCTCCTCGTTGCAGCCCTGCTGCTGTGGGCGACCTCCTCCGCCGCAGCGCCCGACTTCAAGAGGGGCACCGTGACCCTGGTGGACGGGCCGCGGCGGGTCACCCTGGACGTGGAGGTCGCGGACACCGTCGCCACCCGTGCCCGCGGCCTCATGCACCGCACCTGGCTTCCTGAGTACGCCGGCATGCTGTTCCTGTTCGACTCGCCCCAGAGGCTCGCGTTCTGGATGAAGAACACGTGGATCCCCCTCTCCATCGCCTTCATCGACAGCGCCTGGCGCATCGTGGACATCCAGGACATGAACCCGCCGGCCCCCGGCGGCGAAATCCCCATCTACCTCTCGCGGTACGAGGCGCAGTATGCCCTGGAGGTCAACCAGGGCTTCTTCGCCCGGCACGGCATCGGCGTGGGTGCCCAGGTGTCGTACCGGCCGCGGGCCGCCAGGCTGCCTTCTGCCGCGCGGTGACCGGCCGCCCGGGGATCTCTGCCCGCCCCCTCACCCTCGCCCTGGGCGCCCTCCTGGCCGCCTGCGGGACAGCCCCGGGCCTGTCCTTGTGTCTCGCTCCGGACGGCCGGTTCGAGCTGCACTATGTGCACTCGGCTGAGCGCAGCCCGGTGGTGGAGCGTTACCGGGTGGACGCCCAGGGCCGCCTATGGCTGGAAGGGATGCGCTTCCGCTCCCTAGGCTGGGGGATGCCCGCGGACGGGTTCGTGCGGCGCGCGGGGTGGTTCGAGACCACAACGCCCCCGCGACGCCTGGACGAGTTCGTGTTGCGTGTAAGCCGGCTCGCTGGCCAGGAGCTGCGCGCGGCGGGCCGGGTACTGGTCCTCTCCGCCGTGGCGCGGGACGGCGCCGCGCTGCGGGTGGAGGCGGCGTCCACTCCAAGCTGCCCCCGACTGCTGGTGCTCCGGCAGGGGCCTGACCCGTAGTCCGGGACCCTGGCGGTTCGGTCCGGGTTGGCCTAGGATAGCAACTTGGGCCCGGAGAGAGGGCCGACCTCTACCACAAGCGCACGCGCTCGAGGAGGATGCATGTCGGAGGCCAAGGTCGTCCTGCCGGCGTTCTCCACCAGCGAGACGGTACTCCTCTGGCTGGTCCTGGGGTCTGCGCTCCTCGCGCTCGCCTACGGATGGATGCTGCGACGCCGGGTGCTCGCGAGGGACCCGGGACCTGAGGTCATGGTGGCGGTGGCACGGGCCATTCAGGAAGGCGCACACGCGTACCTCTCCCGCCAGGCGCGCACCATGGCGTGGTTCGTGCTCGTGCTTGCCGTGGTCCTGTACGCCCTGTACGCGCCCCTGTACCGGGACCAGCCGGAGCTCGCGGTGGGCGTGGCGGCAGCCTTCCTGATGGGCTGCCTGGCCTCGTACGGAGCAGGGTACGTGGGGATGACGTCCGCGGTGCAGGGCAACGTGCGGGTCGCCAACGCGGCCCGCAGATCCTTCAAGGAGGCACTGGAGGTGGCGTTCCAGGCGGGCACGGTGTCGGGCATGTTCACCGTGGGGCTGGGGCTGCTCGGCGCGGTGGTCATCTTCCTGCTCTTCCGCGAGCACGCCATGCGGGTGCTGGTGGGCTTCGGCTTCGGCGGCTCGCTGGTGGCGGCTTTCATGCGGGTCGGGGGAGGCATCTACACCAAGGCCGCGGACGTGGGCGCGGACCTGGTGGGGAAGGTGGAGGCCGGCATTCCGGAGGATGACCCCCGGAACGCCGCGGTCATAGCGGACAACGTGGGCGACAACGTGGGCGACTGCGCGGGCATGGCGGCGGACGTGTTCGAGTCGTACGAGGTGACCCTCGTGGCCGCCATCATCCTGGGCGCTGCCACCTTGCTGGAACCCACTTTTCGCGCGCGGTTCCCCGACGAAGGGGCCGCCCAGGCCTTCGCCCTCAAGCTGGTCATCTTCCCCCTGCTGGTCCGCGCGGTGGGCGTGTTCGCCTCCGTGGTGGGCACATGGGTGGTGCGGGGGTCCGACGAGGCCCTGGGCGACCCCATGAAACCCATCAGCCGGGGTTTCTGGACCGCGGCGGCTCTGGCCACGGTGGGGTTCGGGCTCGTTTCCTGGTGGTACCTGGGGGACGGCCGGTACTTCCTGGCTACTTTCACCGGCATCCTCCTCGCGGTGGTGATCGAGCGGATCACGGACCACTACACCCACACGGACCGGCCGCCGGTGACGGAGATCGCTTACTCGAGCAAGACGGGTTCGGCCACCCTCCTGCTCACCGGCATGGGGTTGGGGATGGAGTCCAGCGTGTGGTCCGTAACGGCCATCGGCGCCACCATCCTCGGCTCCTTCGCCATCTTCGGAGGGGATCCGGCCCTGTCCGCCTACGGGATCGCCCTGGCGGGGCTGGGCCTGCTGACCACCACGGGCTTCATCCTGGCGGAGGACACCTACGGGCCCATCGTGGACAACGCGAACGGCATCTTCGAGATGTCCGGGGTGGAGCGCGCGGACAGCCTGGCAGGGCGCGTGGTGGCGCGCCTGGACCAGGTGGGCAACACCACCAAGGCCCTCACGAAGGGCTTCGCCATCGCCACCGCGGTGGTGGCCGCCACCGCTCTGTTCCGGTCCTACCTGGGCGAAGCCCAACTGTTCGCGGACCCCCAGAAGCTCTCTCGGGCTCTGGCCTCGGGAGGCCACGCGTTGCTGCAGGCCTTGGAGGGCGTGGGCATCCAGGTGAACTTGCCCCTAGTGTTTGTGGGGCTGCTGGTAGGGGGCGCCGTGCCCTTCCTGGTGTCCGCGTTCCTGATCCGGGCCGTGGGCCGGTCCGCCTTCCAGGTCGTAGAGGAGGTCCGACGGCAGTTCCGTGAGATCCCGGGCCTCCTGGAAGGCCGGGCCCGCCCTGACTACTCCCGGTGCGTGGACATCGTCACCGCCGCCGCGCAGCGGGAGCTGCTGCCCCCGGCCCTGGTGGCCATCGCCGCAACCGTGCTGGTCGGTTTCTCCCTTGGAGCGGCAGCCCTGGGCGGCTACCTGGCCGGGGCCATCCTGAGCGCGCAGCTGCTGGCGGTGTTCATGGCCAACACCGGGGGTGCCTGGGATAACGCCAAGAAGAAGGTGGAGGACGGCTACCTGGGGGGCAAGGGGACAGACGCGCACCGAGCCGCGGTGGTGGGCGACACCGTGGGGGACCCGCTCAAGGACACCGCGGGGCCTGCCCTCAACCCCATCATCAAGGTGATGAACCTGGTCGCGCTGCTTGTGGCGCCGATCCTGGTTCGGCCCCTCCCGGTGTACGTGGAGGTGGCGGTGAGCGCGGGCGCAGTGGGGGTGGTCGCGCTCGCGGTGTGGATGAGCAAGCGCGGAACCCCGGGCGAGGAGAAAGCCGCCCGGGTCGCCTCCGTCGCCCGCTAGACGCGCGTCCACCGAATCGGGACCGGCCGCTTGCGGCCGGTCAGCAGGGTAGCGCGCGGCAACGGGAGCTGCTAGGCTGTTCGCTGTGCGGACCCGGGCGGGAGTGTCGGCCCATCACAACTCCGGACGCCTTCTGGGTGGGATCACGGCTGTGGCCCTGTGGCTGAGCGCCCTCGCCGCCACGGGGCATGCCCAGCTCCTCGCCACCGGCCGCTTCGCGGTGGTCCCCGAGGACTCCCGGGTGGAGCTGTTCGTACGGGACAACGTGGGCGGGTTCCGGGTCCGGGCGCAGCAGTTCGAGGGGACCGCGGTGGTGCGCCAGACGGGCGAGCGGAGCTTCGTGGCCGACCTGGAGCTGACCGTGGCGGCGCGGTCGGTCACCACAGGCTTGGCCCTGCGGGACGCCCAGATGCACCGCGACCAGCTCCTGACCGAGCAGTACCCCACCCTCACCTTCCAGGGGATGGTGACCACGGACGCCGCGCGGGTCATCGGTACGTTCCCGGCGATCGCCCACGGCCGCCTCACCCTCCGCGGCGTGACCCGCCAGGTCTCCGCACCGGTACAGGTCACCCCCTTGCCGGACGGGTTCCGGGGCAGGGCGGAGTTCGAGCTCCGGATGTCCGACTACGGCATGCCCGTGCCGCGCTTTCTGTTCTTCGTAGCCGAGGACCTGGTCAGGGTCACGGTGGAGCTGCGCCTGCGCGCCTCCAACCGGTCGTAGCCCATCGAGCGGAGCGCTCAAGACCCACAGCCTTCTCGCGCGCAGGCGCGGTAAAGTGGGCTTGGGTGCGGTCCGGGGGGAACGGTGGCGGAGGAATTCCGGCGGCTGAGCGTCCGGGAGGCCCAGCAGACTCCCTTGGCCCGGGTCCTGCAGGAGATGACCCGGGAGGGGGAGTTGTACCGCCGCCTGGAGGACCACAAGGTGGAGTGCTTTGCCTGCGGTCACCGGTGCGTGATCTTCGAAGGGCTGTCGGGGATCTGCCGGGTCCGGTTCAACCGGGGCGGCCGGCTGTACGTTCCGTGGGGCTACGTGGGCGCTCTGCAGCTGGACCCCATCGAGAAGAAGCCCTTCTTCCACGCCTACCCGGGAGCCCGGGCCCTGAGCTTCGGGATGCTGGGCTGCGACCTGGCGTGCCCCTACTGCCAGAACTGGCAGATCAGCCAGACCCTGCGGGACCCGGTGGCCACACGCCTGGCCGGCTTCACCCCCATCACCCCCGAGGAGTTCGTCCAGCTGGCTCTGCGCTCCGGCGCGCGCGTGCTGACCAGCACGTATAACGAACCCCTCATCACCAGCGAGTGGGCGGTGGCCCTGTTCCGCGAGGGCCGACGGCACGGGCTGGTGGGAAGCTACGTGTCCAACGGCAACGCCACCCCAGAGGTGCTGGACTACATCCGCCCGTACGTGGACCTGTACAAGGTCGATCTGAAGTCCATGCGGGAGAAGGGATACCGACAGCTGGGCGGCAGGCTGCAGACCGTCCTGGACACCCTGCGGTGGGCCCACGACCGCGGCTTCTGGGTGGAGGTGGTCACCCTGGTGGTCCCGGGGTTCAACGACGAAGAGGCCGAGCTCCGCGACGCCGCTTCCTACATCGCCGGAGTGTCCCCCTTCATCCCCTGGCACCTCACGGCCTTCCACAGCGACTACCGTATGCTGGACACTCCCAGCACGCCCGCGGCGACGCTGCTCCGCGCGGCCCACATCGGGCAGGAACAAGGACTCCGCTACGTGTACGTGGGGAACCTCCCCGGCCAGGTAGGAAGGTACGAGAACACGTACTGCCATGGCTGCGGGGCGCTGTTGGTCGAGCGGCGGGGCTTCCGCGTCCTGCAGAACCGCCTCACGGGCACCAGGGGCACCTGTCCGGACTGCGGGACCTGCATCCCGGGCGTGTGGGGATGACTTCACCCCGTCCAGGATGCCGTCTCCGGGTCCGCGGGAACTCACGGCGCGGCGTACACGATCCGGGTCCCCTCCACCCGGGCGAACGGCGTCAGGCGGTGCGCGGAGCAACCCCGGTCGGTGATGTGCCGAACGTTCCACCCGCGCACCAGGAAGGCGTCCGCCAGGAGCTGACGGTGGCACCGCCACGGCGTGGCCTCCGCGCACATGAGCACCATCCTCTTTTGCGACGCCACCGTCTGCAGCTCCCCCAGGATCCGGTCGAACTCCGGGGTCAGCATGAAGTCCGCGTACGCGCGGAAGGCCGCCACCCGCCACCCCGTGTTGGGCGATCCCGCGGAGGGGCGACGGAAGCCACCGAGCTCCTCCCGCCACACGTAGTCGATCCCCTCCCCGCTGAGAGCGGGCTGCAGCTCGTCCTTCCGGAAATGGGGGAAGCGGCGGGACGTGGGCCAACGCCGGACGTCCACCACCACCTGGATCCGGTGCACCCGCAGGAGCTCCAGGAAGTCCCCGAGACTGCGGGTGGAGTGGCCCGCGGTGTGGATCGTCCGCGGGCCGTGGCATCCCGCCTCGCCCGGGTTCCTCACCGCCTCTCGCGCAGGCCCCAGGAGGCTCCCGCGAACAGGGCGATGCTGGCCAGGACCACCGCCCCGCTCGGTGCCACGTCCAGGTAGAAGCTCGCCACCAGGCCGGCCAGCACCGCCACCGCGGCCACAGCCACGGCCAGGGCCAGGGTTCCGCGGAAGCTGCGCGCAATCCGCATCGCGGTAAGGGCGGGGACCACCAGGAGGGCGCTGGTGAGCAGGATCCCCACCACCTGCATGCCCACCACCACCGTCACCGCCACCAGCACGGTGAGCAGCACGTTCAGGGCGTCGGTGGGCACGCCCTGAACCCGTGCGGCCTCCTCGTCGAAGGTGAGGGCGAACAGGTCCTTGTAGAACAGCGCCACGCTCCCGCACACCCCCACCGCCAGCCCCGCCATCCACACCAGGTCCTGAGGCGTGACCGCGGCGACCGCCCCGAACAGGTAACCCAGCAGGTCCGCGTTCAGCCCGCGGGCCAGGCTCAGCAGCACCACCGCCACCGCCAGCCCCCCGCTTAGGAACAGCGCCAGAGCGGCCTCCCCGAACAACTGGCCGGAAGCCCTCAGGCGTTCCACCCCCAGCGCCCCTACCACGGTGAGCACCAGGGCCCCCACCGCGGGCGACATCCCCACCAGCACCGCCGCACCCACACCCGCCAGCGCCACGTGGGCGAGGGTGTCCGCGATGGGGCTCATGCGCCGCAGCACGAGGAACACGCCCACCGCCGGCGCGGTCACGGCCAGCAGCAGGCCGGCTACCAGCGCCCGTTGCATGAACCCGTACTGAAACAGCTCCACGGTACTTCAGTGCCGGTGCGCCACCACGAGGTTTCGGGCCCCGTACAGCCGCTCCACCGTCCCCGCCCGGAGGGCCTCCTCCGGCGGCCCGTGGAAGAACAACGTCCGGTTCAGGCACGCCAGCTGGGAAACTTCGCGCGCCACCGCGGTCACGTCGTGGGACACCAGGACCACGGTCGTCCCGCGTTCCCGGTTGAGGTAGCGCAGCAGCTCGTAGAATTGCTCCTCCCCCTCCGGATCCACCCCCACCGTGGGCTCGTCCAGGAGCAACAGCTCCGGCTCGTTGGCCAGCGCCCGGGCGATGAACACCCGCTGCTGCTGCCCGACCGAAAGCCGGCCCACGAGCCGGTCCCGCAGCTCCCACAGCCCCGTAGTGCGCAGGGCTGCCTCCGCTGCCGCGCGGTCGTGCGGACGGAACCGCCGGCCGGCTCCCACCCGGCCGGCCCGCCCGCTCAGCACCACCTCCAGCACCGTGGCGGGGAAGCGGGTCTCGAACGCCACCGCCTTCTGCGGCACGTAACCCACCCGGTGCCAGTCGCGGAACCGCCGCAGCTCCTGGCCGAACAGGCGCACGTGCCCGCAGGTGGGGCGGACCAAACCCAGCAGCACCCGCAACAGCGTGGTCTTGCCTGCCCCGTTGGGGCCGATGACACCCAGGAAGTCCCCCCGCTGGATGCGCAGGTCCACCTGGTCCAGCACGCGGTCGCCACCGAAGTCCACACACACGTGCTCGAGTTCGGCTACGACTCCTGGTAGGTCTTTCCCGGACAAGACACCACCCCTTCCCGGGCTGCCCCTGGCCCGACGCTACAGCGTGACCACCTGGTCCGGCGGGTCCACCTGGAGTACTCGGTACAGATCCGGGAAGCAGCCCACCTGGACACCGTCCACCGTCCCGTGCGGCTCACACCTCCCTGGCTCCCTCCGCCCCGCAGCCCTCGCGGGGTCGCACCAGACCGGTTCCCCAAGGGCCAGACCCCTCTCCAGGGCACACGTGTCGCACGCCATCAGAACGATCCCCTGATCCCGGGCTACCCGGGCGAGCCGCTCGCCGATCGGGTCCCCCCGCCGCAGGGCGAAGACGTTGTCGTCGAAGAAGAACATGGCCACCACCCGGGCCCCGTGGGTGCCCGCCTCCAGCTGCGGCAGGATCATCTGGCCGAGTTTGTAGCTGGCAGCGCGCGGCGTCGCGAACAGGTACGCCACCTTCACAGGACACCTCCTTACCGGCAGCCCAGGCCCTGGACCAGATTTTCGAAATTTCTCTCCATCACTGACAGGTACGAGGTCCCGCGCCGCCCGGCTTCCTCCGGCCCCCGCTCCAACGGATCCAGGCGGAGGACGGGCACCCCCAGCTCGCCCGCCAAGGCTCGCACGGCTCGGTCGCCTGCGGCGGATTCTGCGAACACCGCCCGCACGCCTTCCCGGCGAGCGAGGGCCACAAGTTCGCGGACGCGCCGTGGGGACGGCTCCGCCTCAGGACTCACGCCGGCCACGGAGACCAGTCGTAGCCCGTACCGTCGGGCCAGGTAACCGAAGGCGGCGTGGGACGTCAACACCACCTTCGTCCGGCAACGGGCCAGGGCCCGCTCGTAGCGGTGGTGCAGGTCCTCCAGGCGCCGCTTCAGCGCCGCAGCCCGCTCCCGGTACTCCGGGCCTCCTTCCGCGTCCGCCCGCGCCAGGCCGTCGGCCACGTGGTCCACCATGTCCTGGGCCAGCACGGGATCTAGCCACACGTGGGGGTCGAGCCGCCTGGCATCCTCCTTGGGATCCTGCCCGGTTCTCCTTTCGCCGTGCTCGTGGTCAGGTTCTCCGCCCTGTGCTTCCACCAAGGGCAGGCCGCGGGTGACCTCCACCCGCACGGCGTCGGGCGGCAGCTCCGCCGCCAGCTTCTCGACCCACGGTTCGAAGCCGGCTCCGTTGTAAACGAACACCCTCGCCTCCCGCAGCCTCGCCACATCGCCCGGTGTGGGCTCGTAGTCGTGGGGCTCCGCGCCGGGGGGGACCAGCTGCCTGACCTCCACCCGGGACCCGCCCACCTCCCGTACCAGCTCCGCGAGCGGGTAGAAGCTGGCCACCACCCTGAGCTTCGAAGGAGCCGGTGCCCGCGGCGCGCAGGCGGCCACAAGGAGGGCGACCACCCCGAAGGCCCACCGCATCACCGCATCACCTCCCTGCACGTCGGGCAGTACCCCAGCAGCTCCAGCCGGTGCCCGGTCACCAGGAACCCACCCACCGTGGCACCGGATTCCACGGGCACCGGGCACCGATCCCACCGCCGCACTTGCCCACATCCCAGGCACACCAGGTGGTGGTGGTGCGGCTGGTCCAGCTCGTAACGGACCACGCCGCCCTCCTCCCAGCGCTGCACCCAGCCCTCCCGGGCCAGCAGGTCCAGCGTCCGGTAGACCGTCACCAGCCCGAGCCTGGGGTGCACCCGCTTGGCCAGTCGGTACACGGTGCGTACGTCCGCGGCGCAGCCGGCCCGGCAAAGGCCCTCCAGTACCGCGCGACGCGCCGCGGTCACACGACGGCCCCGGCTCCTCCAGGCCTGCAACACAGGGGATGTATCGAAACTCATTTTCAACTGAACTGTACCCAGGGGGCCTCGCCGTCGTCAAGCCGACCGGGCTTTCAACCCGCGCGGGAGTCAGCGGGCCAGCCTGTCGAACGCGCCAGGCCAGTCAGGCAGGCGGCGCGCAAGCCACGCGCGTGCCTGCTCCAGGACCTCGTCCCGGTTCGCTGGGGTCAGCACCAGCTCCGTCACCCGGGGCTGGCGGCGGAACCTGTCGGCCCACGGGTGTGGGCCCGCCAGGATGGTGGCCACGAGAGGCGCGGGACCTGAAGCCACCTCCTCCAGGGTCTCGCGAAAGGTCGCGCTGAGCAGCTCCATCTTCCCCACCTCGTCCACGAGGACCGCCCGCCCCGGCACCGCGCTCTCCCGCATCGCAGGGATCCCCACCTCCTCCAGGACCTCCAAGAGGACGCCGTAGCGGCCCACCCGGCACTTTGCCGGGAGATCCACGTGAGCGAACACCGCACGCTGCCCGCTAAGCGTGACCAGCACGAACCCTGCCCGGTGGCCGCCCTCCCGCAGCTCCTCCGTGTAAAACCCGCCCGCGCGGCCGGGAAAAAGGTGCGCCAGCCGCTTCAAGAGGGTGGTCTTGCCCACCCCCGGGCGGCCGGAGATCAACAGGACGTCTGCCAACCCCGCACTTCCGGAAGGGCGGTGTTAGGCGCGGGTTCCTGCGGGCTCCTCGTGACCCGGCTCCGCAGCTACCGCCCTCCCCCCGCGGAGACCCACCCAGAACACCTCGCCGTCCCCGAAGGGCACCGCCCTGTTCCAGACCACGACTCCCGACAGGACTGTTCCCTCGCCCCTTTCCAGCACCACCACTTCCGTACCCTCCGCGGGTCTCGCGGGGACCAGCAGCCGCGCTCCGGCCGCGGAGACGTCTTCCACCAGGCCCCACACCGCCGCGTCCTGCCACACCACCCGCACGGGCGTCGGGGCGACCTGGCGCCAGGTCCGCCGCCGGTTCTGTGGGCTACCCAGGGGGTCCAGCGGACCGGCGGCTCGTTCCAGGAGCCTGCGCTGCGCGCCGAACAGCACCAGGCTCAAGAGGGTGTCCGAGGCCTCCGGCGAAGGCGCGACCAGGCGTACCCCGACCTCCACCTTCCGGCCCCGCGGCCGCATGGCCACCGCACGGCCTTCCAGGACCAGCTCCGCGTGGGGCCAGCCGGACGGCAAGGACAGGCGGACGAGGGCCCCCGACGAAGGGACGGGCTCGTGACCGGAGAGCTCCACGCCCGCGCCCTCCTCGTGCACGTCCCGCAACAGCCCCACGACTTCCCGGTCGCCGTCCCACCGCACGCGAACCGGCAGGTACGCCCGCAGGCGCTGTAGCGCCCTGCGGTCTCGCTTGCGGTACGCGACCGCGACGGCCCAGGCCGCAAGGTAGCTGTGCCAGGCGGCCCAGGCCGCGTTGACCACGTAGGCGGTCACCAGGTCCCCCGCCGCGGGCCCTCGGGCCACGCTCCCCGCACAGGCCAGCAGGTTCGCTACGAGCACGCCCAGCTGCGGCAGGACCGTGGCAAGGGGAGGACCTCCCCTGTCCGATCCCTTGGGTGTGACGTGGAAGGCAGCCCGGCCCGTGAACAGGTTGAGGGTCGCCCGCATGTAGGTAGCGAACCGGGCCATGTTGTAGTGCTCGGTCAGCAACACCATCCCGTAACCGCGGCTGGCCAGCTTGAAGGCCAGGTTGCTGAGCGTGTGGTAGGCGACGAACGCCACGAGGAAGGCCCAGTCCACGGCCCGCACCGGCAGCTGCCCGGTGGCGAAGAATACCGGAGGCGCCAGGTACAGGACCGCCTTCTGCCACCCCTCGAACCAGGTGATCATGGAAGCCAGGTACGTTAGGCGCTGAGCGAGGGAGAGCCCCGGCCGCCACAGGGGGTTATCCAGCCGCAGCACCTGCATGGCCCCGCGGCCCCACCGCAGACGCTGGGTCCGGTACGGCGCCACCGTGGACGGGGCCAGGCCGTACGCCACGGCCTCCGAGTGGTAGACGGACTTCCAGCCGCGGCCGTGCATGCGGATGGACGTGTGGAGATCCTCCGTGACGGTCTCCGTGGCGAACCCGCCCACGTCGTCCAGGGCTGCCCGCCGCAACACCGCGGGCGACCCGCAGTAGAAGGCCGCGTTCCAGTGGTTCTTGCCCGGCTGGATCACCCGGAAGAACAGCGCCTGCTCGTGCCAGGCGCGGCCTGTGTCCGGCTGGACCCAGTGCTGGTAGCTCTCGACGTTGTAGAAGTCCTGAGGCGTCTGCACGAACGCCACCCGCGGGTCTCGGAAGTAGCCGAGCAGGCGGTCCAGGAACTCCGGCATGGGTACGTGATCCGCGTCCAGCACCGCCACGAACTCCGCGTCGCTGTGGCGGAGCCCGAAGTTCAGGTTCCCGGCCTTCGCGTGCTCGTGCGTCGGCCGGGCGTGGTATGCACACCCCAGGGCGGCGGCCAGCTCCCGGACCTCGGGCCGGTCCCCGTCGTCCAGCACGAGGGTCCGGTGTGGGTAGCGGATGCGCTGCGCCGCCAGGAGCGTCCGACGCAGCACCCACAGTGGCTCGCCCTTCGTCGGCACCAGGACGTCCACCCGGAGCCCCCTGGGCGCCGGAGGAGGTTCCGGGTGCTCCACCTTCCAGACTGTGAAGAAGAACAGCACCGCGCTCAGCCACCCGAACGCCTCCGCCGCCCACAGCAGCACCGAGAACGCCCGCGCGTCCGGGTTCAGCGTCCACCCGACCCGCCACACCAGGTACCCCGCGCCCGCCGCGGAGGCCACCACCATCGTCGCCCTCGTCAGGCTTTCCCGATGGAGACGCAAACACCACACCTCCTGTTCCGCGGACCCCTCTGCTGGCTTGCGGTAGCTGCAGGCCCAGCCGTGGCCCGCGTGACAGCACCCTCCGCAGACGCGCCGGAGGGTCCAGCTGTTGCTCCAGCCACCTGGAGCAACTATTAAGCCAACATAGGCCTGGACCCGGGTGCGGTCAAGGCCGCGTCCCTGCCCGAACCCGGTCCCAGGAACCCCGGAACCGAACGGAGAATGTTCCTGCTGTTTACCGGCTGGACGCAGGCAGGAGAAGTGGCAGGCCCGGTTACCCGTCGAGAGTTTCTCATCCAGGCGGCGGGGGCTGCTCTGTCCGCAGTTCTGCTGCCCGCCGGGCCGACTGCAGCCTCTCCTGCGGAAGCCGCGGGGCGGTGGGTGCGGAGGGCTCCTCTCCCCTTCCCCCGCACGGAGGTAAGCGTGGCCGTCGTGGAAGGCAGGGTCTACGTGGTGGCGGGCTACGCCCACGGACGCGTGGATCAGCCCTACAACCAGGCGTACGACCCTGCCACCGACTCGTGGCGTGACCTCGCGCCCCTGCCCAGGGGGCTCAATCACGTGGCGGTGGCCGGATCCCGAGGCCGCCTGTACGCGTTCGGCGGCTTCACGGAACAGAACCGCAGCCCAGTAGCGGACGGCTTCGCCTACGACGTCCGGGAGGACCGGTGGACCCGCGTTGCACCGCTACCCGCGCCGCGGGGAGCCGCCTCCGCGGTGGAGCTGGCGGGGGCGGTGCACGTGGTGGGCGGCCGTGACCAGCAGAGTGTCGGGACCCACGAGGTGTACGACCCTGCCACGGACCGCTGGAGCTTGCGCGCGCCGCTTCCCGACCCTCGCGACCACATGGGGCTGGTGGTCCTTCAGGGCCGTATCCACGCCATCGGTGGACGCCTCAACACTTTCGCCAACAACCTGGCCAACCACCACGTCTACGACCCCGCCCGCGACCGGTGGGAGGAGCGGGCGCCCCTGCCGAGAGCCCGCAGCGGTGTGGCCGCGGCCACACTGCGAGGCCGCATCTACGTGTTTGGCGGAGAGGAAACCGGCGGCGTCTTCGCCGACAACGACGCCTACGACCCCCACACGGACCGATGGACTCCCCTGGCACCCATGCCCACCCCGCGCCACGGGACCGGAGCCGCCGCCGTGGGGGACTGGATCTACGTCCGCCCCCGCTCAGGGTGCCCTTCGGCCCCCAGGGTCGTCCCCTGACCTGGCGATGGCCGCCAGCAGGACTTCCGGGGTGGTCCGGGTGGCGGGGCCGAGGAACACCGTACGGCCGTTTGGATCCACCAAGGCTACCACGTGCTCGGACTCCAACAGCCGGTAGCCTTCCGGCAGGTGGAACGTCAGGTGATCCCGCGGAACTTCCTTCAGCACGGTCTGTCACCGGATGCCCCTGAGCGTAGTTATTCTAGCACGATTCGTACGTATCCGCAGTCCCTCCCTCCGCACGGCTTTTGGCTAGACTTGGCCTGTCCGACGACGACACGCGACAGGATGCACGCCCTTGGCACTTACGAGGGGATCCCCGGAGTCCCGGCGTGCTTTGGGCGCCCGGCTGAGGAGCGCCCGGAAAGCGGCCAACCTCACCCTGAAGGAGCTGGCGGCGCGCGTAGGGGTTCGCCCCGGTACCGTGGTCAGCTGGGAGAGCGGACAGCGACAGCCGAGCGTGGAACAGCTGGCGGCCTTCGCCCAGGCCTGCGGGGCCGACGTGGCCTGGCTGGTGACCGGCCGCAGTCCTGAGACGGCCTTGGCAGAGCAGTTGAGGAAGCTCGCGGCAGAGGTGTCCAGCTTAAGCGCGGCCCTGGACCGCTGGGCGGCGGAGCGCCCCCCGGCGTACTGGGGGTCCCCCACGGAGCTGGACTCGGTGGTGGACGAAGCGGTGGAGGAAGCGTTCCGGCAGCTGCGCTCCGTGCGGAACGCCCCCGAGTCCGAGCTGCGTGCGGCGCTTTCCCAGGCGCTGCGCAAGCGGCTGGGGGGCCGCGTCTAGGCCCCCGGCGGACGTACAATCCCCTGTGGGAGATGACCCGGGCGCAGCTCGAGCACCTGCTCCAGCGCAAGTCGGCGGAGATCTCCGCTCTGCGGGAGATTAGCCGTACCATCAGCCAGGCCCACGACCTGGACACCACCCTGACCACCATCACCCGCAAGACCGCGGAGGTCATGGGCATGGATTCCTGCTCCCTGTACCTGCTCGACCCGCAGGGCGACTACCTGGTCCTGCGGGCGACCACCGGGCTGGCCCCGGAAGCGGTGGGCCGGGCCCGCCTGCGGTTGGGCGAAGGCCTCACGGGCTGGGCTGCCCTGCACGAGCAGCCCGCGTGGAGCAGCAACGCCCCCAGCGACCCCCGCTTCGTGCTGCTGCCGGAGACGGAGGAGCTCCGGTTCCGGTCCCTGCTGGCGGTGCCCCTGGTGGTGGGCGGGCGGGTCCTCGGGGCTATGAACGTGCAGACCCGCAACACCCACGAGTTCACCGACGACGAGGTGGAGCTGCTGAGCATGATCGCGGACCTGGCGGGCGGGGCGATCGAGAAGGCTACCCTGCACGACCACATGCGCCGCCAGATCCGGGAGCTGTCCACCCTGGCGGAACTCAGCCAGACCCTCACCTCACCCCTGTACCTGGAGCAGGTGCTGCAGGTGATCGTGGAGATGGCCGCGCGCATGCTGGAGGCCCGGCTGTGCTCCCTGCTGCTGGTGGACGACTCCGCGGGGGTCCTGCGGCCTGCGGCGGCCCACCCTGCAGGCGAGGCGTACACGGAACGGGCACCCATCCCCCTGGGGTCCGGGATCGCAGGCCGCGTGGCCGCGACCGGGGAGATGGAGGTGGTGGTGGACCTGCTGGCCGAGCCGCGCTTCTCCGACCCCGAGTTCGCGCGCCGGCAGGGCCTCCGGTCGATGGTGTCCGTGCCCCTGCGGGTGCGGGACCGGGTGATCGGGGTACTGAACTGCTACCGTGCACGACCCGCGGCCTTCTCCGCCGCCGACGTCAACCTCCTCACCACCCTCGCCACTCAGACGGCCCTGGCCATCGAGAACGCCAACCTGGTGATGAGGTCCGCGGTGGTGCGGGAGATGCACCACCGGGTCAAGAACAACCTGCAGACCATCGCCATGCTCCTGCGCCTGCAGCTGGCGGACGGCCGGGAGCCCTCCGGCCGCGAGGTGCTCACGGAGACCATCAACCGGGTACTGGGGATCGCCGCGGTGCACGAGATCCTTTCCCTGGAGGGGTTCCGGACCGTCAACCTACGGGAGGTGCTGGACCGCCTCACCCACGCGGTGGTCGCCAACATGCGGCGGCCGGACCTGCAGCTGGAGGTCTCCGTGCAGGGGGATGACGTCTACTTCCCCTCCCAGCCGGCCACTTCTGCCGCCCTGGTGGCCACCGAGCTTGTGCAGAACGCCTTGGAGCACGCGTTTCGGGACCGCACCCGCGGCCACCTGTGGGTGCGGCTGCTGGACTCTCCCACCCACGTGGTGCTGGAGGTGGAGGACGACGGGGCGGGTCTGCCCGAGGGGTTCGACCCCGCCCGCTCCTCCGACCTGGGGCTGCGCATCGCCCGTACCCTGGTGCAGGAAGACCTGCGGGGACAGCTGGTGGCCCAGCGGGGCGTGGGGGCCCGCTTCGCGGTGCGCATCCCCAAGGAGGTCCTTCGGGCGTGAGGCGCATCGTCATCGCGGACGACGAGGCCCTGATCCGCATGGGGCTGCGCGCCATGCTGGAGGACCGCGGCTACCGGGTGGTGGGCGAGGCCTCGGACGGCAAGCGCGCGGTGGAACTGGTGCAACGCCTGCGGCCGGACCTGGTGTTCCTGGACGTGAAGATGCCGGAAATGGACGGGCTGGCGGCTGCAGCCCGGATCCAGGAGGTGCGGCCCACCCCGGTCGTGCTGCTGACCGCCTACAGCGAGCGGGAGCTGGTCAAGCAGGCCCAGCAGGCCGGGGTCCTCGCCTATCTCGTCAAGCCCATCAAGGAGGAGGACCTCGTGCCCGCCATCGAGGTGGCGCTGGCGCGGTTTGCGGACCTGCGGCGCAAGGACGAGCGTATCGGGGAGCTAGAAGAGCAGCTGCAGACCCGCAAGCTGGTAGAGCGCGCCAAGGGGCTGTTGATGCAGCGGGAGGGATTGTCGGAAGAGGAAGCCTTCCGACGCATCCAGCTGGAGGCGCGCCGCACCCGCCGCCCCATGCGGGAGGTGGCTCGGGAGATCCTCGGCGAGACCTCCCGCTAGCCCGCCTCCACCTCGGCGCGGAGCTGGCGCAGGAGGGTGGCCATCTCCACCGCGGCCAGGGCTGCGTCGCGGCCCCGGTTCCCGGCCTTCCCGCCCGCCCGCTCGGCTGCCTGCTGCGGGTCGTCCGCGGTCACCACCCCGTACAGCACGGGAACGCCGCTATCCAGCGCCGCCCGGGCGATGCCGGCCGCGCTGTGGCCGGCTACGTACTCGAAGTGGGGAGTCTGCCCGCGCACCACCGCGCCCACGCACACCACCGCGTCGTAGCGGCCGCAGCGTGCTAGCCGGGCGGCCACCAGAGGGATCTCGAACGCCCCGGGGACCCAAGCCACGTCCACCTCCTCGACCCCGCACCGGCGGAGCCCGTCCAGGGCTCCCTCCACGAGCAACCGCGTGGTGGCTTCGTTGAACCGGCTGGCCACCACGCCCACCCGCAGTCCACGGCCGTCCAGGGATCCCTCAAACGTCCGGACCCTCATCCCCACCTCCCAGCTCTCCCAGCAGGTGGCCCAGCCGGTCGCGCTTGACCCTCAGGTAAGCCAAGTTTTCGGGGCTCACGCCCACCACCAGGGGGATCCGCTCCACCACCTCCACGCCGGCCCGTTCCAGGGCCCGGATCTTGGCGGGGTTGTTGGTCAGAAGCCGGGCCTGCTGTATCCCGAGGGCGCGCACGATCTGAGCCCCCACCGCGTGGTCCCGCGCGTCGGCGGGGAAGCCCAAGGCCAGGTTGGCGTCCACGGTGTCGTAGCCCGCGTCCTGCAGAGCGTAGGCCCGTACCTTGTTGGCGAGCCCGATCCCCCTCCCCTCCTGCCGCAGGTACACTACGACCCCGCGCCCCGCCCGTGCCACCCGCTCCATGGACTCCCGCAGCTGCGCCGCGCAGTCGCACCGCTGCGATCCGAAGGCTTCACCCGTAAGGCACTGCGAGTGCAGACGGACCAGCACCGGCTCCGCACCCGCCACTTCCCCCAGCACCAGGGCCAGGTGTGTGCGGTCGGTGAACCGGTGGCGGAAGGCCACCAGACGCCAGGTGACCCCTCGGGCGGGCAGCTGCGTCTCGTCCACCACCTCCACCACGGTCTCGTGCTCCAGTCGCCACCGCACCAAGTCCGCTACCCGGATCATCCCCAGGCCCAACCGGCTGCACAGCGACGTGAGGTCCGCCAGCCTGGCCATCCTGCCGTCGGGCGCCAGCACCTCGCAGATGGCGGCCACAGGAGGCAGGCCCGCCCGCTGCACCAGCTCCACCGCCGCCTCCGTGTGCCCCGGCCGCTCCAGCACCCCGCCGTCGCGGGCCACCAGGGGAAACACGTGACCCGGCCGGTCCAGGTCCTCCGGCCGGGTGGCCGGGTCCGCCAGGGCCCGCAGGGTGGTGGCGCGGTCGAAGGCGGAAATCCCCGTGCTCACCCCCTTTCGGGCGCTCACGGACACCGTGAAGGCGGTGCCGTAACGGCTGGTGTTGTGGACCGTCATGGGCGGGAGGTCCAGCTCCCGAGCCCGCTGCGCGGTGAGCGGTGCGCACAGCAACCCCCCGCCCTCGCGGATCATGAGGTTCACCGCCTCCGGGGTAGCGTGGCAGGCCGCCAGCACGAAGTCGCCCTCGTTCTCGCGGTCCTCGTCGTCCAGCACCACTACCAGCCCCCCCCGCGCCAGGCGCCGGAGGGCTTCCTCCACGGAGATCCAAGGTCCGGTCACCGCCGGATCCCCCCCAGCAGCCGCTCCACGTATTTCGCCAGCACGTCCACCTCCAGGTTCACCGGGTCGCCCGGGCCGCGCAGGCCCAGGGTGGTGCGCTGCAGGGTCTGCGGGATCAGGCAGACGCGGAAGCTGCGGGACGTCACGGCCGCCACGGTGAGGCTCACACCGTCCACCGCAACGGACCCTCGCTCCACGAGGTACCGCAGGACGCTGGTCGGTGCAGCCACCTCCATCCACCGCGCCTGCCCGTCCGGCCGTACCCACTTCACCCGCCCCACCGCGTCCACGTGCCCCTGGACCAGGTGTCCTCCCAGCCGCTGCGGCAAGCGCACGGGACGTTCCAGGTTCACCGGATCCCCCGCTTTCCGCTGGCCCAGGGTGGTGCGCTTCAGGGTCGCGGGGCCCAGGTCGGCCTCAAAGCCGGACCGGTCCACGTACGCCGCGGTCAGGCACACCCCGTCCACCGCCACGCTGTCGCCCGGCCGCAGCCCGCGCAGCACTCCCCGGGCTTCCAGCCGAAGGCGGTTCCCCCGTCGCCACGCTACCCTTCCGACTTCCTCCACGATCCCTGTGAACACTCAACCCTCCACCGCTAGACGGCCGCGCACATCGCCTTCCACGCACAGGTCCGGGCCGAACCGGCGCACCGTCACCTCCTCCAGCCGGAGGGCGTGCACGAGCTCCGACACGCCCTGCCCGGAGACAGGCCCGGGTGCTCCTCGTCCTCCCACCACCACCGGGGCCACGAAGGCTACCAGCCGGTCCACGAGGCCCGCCTGCAACAGCGAGGCGTGCAAGGCACTGCCGCCCTCTGCGAGCACGCTCAGCACCCCACGGTGGGCGAGCCTGCGCAACAGGTCGCGCAGGGACACGCCGCCTGCATCCGGCTCGCATACCCACACCTCCGCGCCTGCACGCCTCAGCCGCTCGGCCCGGGTGGGGTCCGCGCGAGGGGTGGTCGCCACCACCACCGGCGAACTCCCCTCCCGCAGCATCCTGGCCTCCGGCGGCAGGTGCGCCCCGCTGTCCACCACGACCCGCAGGGGGTCACGGCCGCCGGGGAGGCGGCACGTGAGGGCGGGGTCGTCGCGCAGCGCGGTCCCGCAGCCCACGAGGACGGCGTCGTGGTAGTCCCGCAGGCGGTGTGCGTATTCCCGGGCCTGCGGCCCCGTGATCCACCGTGAGGCGCCTGTGCGGGTGGCGATGCGGCCGTCCACGGACATGGCCCACTTGCAGGTCACCCACGGGAGCCCGGTGGTCCGGTGCTTTACGTACGCGGCGTTCAGGCGCCGGGCTTCCTCCTCGAGCACGCCCACCGCGACCTCCACCCCGGCCTCACGCAGCCGCCGGATTCCTCGTCCCCGTACCCTCGGGTCTGGATCTTCCATCGCCACCACCAAGCGGCGCACACCCGCTGCGAGGACGGCTTCCGTGCACGGGGGGGTCCGGCCGTGGTGGTCGCAGGGTTCCAGGTTCACGTACAGGGTGGCTCCGCGCGCCAGTTCGCCCGCCCGCGCGAGAGCTTCCGCCTCCGCGTGGGGCCCTCCCGCCGCGCGGTGGTAGCCGCAGCCCACCTCCACCCCGTCCCGCACCACCACCGCGCCCACCGTGGGGTTGGGGCTGGTGCGGCCCCGGCCCAGGCAAGCGAGCTGCAGCGCCCGCCGCATCCAGAAGACGTCCTGTAAACGCATACGCCCGGAGGTAAGACCTCCGGGCGCCAAGGGAAAGTCAGCCGGCACCGGCTCCTGCGTCCGGGACCCGCCGCCGGACGCGCTTCCACGGCCTCCCACCGCTCCTGTGGCACGGCGAGACGCCGGCACGCCCGGCGTAGTCTGGCGACCTCCTCCCATCCGGACTGTACCGTCGGCCCCGGACTGGGCTCCCCAGGAGCCGCCACCGGAGTCCACCGCGCCGCAGACCGTGCGCGGGTCGCGGGCTCGCGCCGGCCCTGGCCGGCGCCTACCGCCGGTCGGGAATCGGGGACCGTGCGGCCCCCTCACCCTGCCCCGAAGGTCTTACCGGTTTTGCCACCATTGTACCAGGGGGAAAGGACCCCCAGCACTTCTCCGAACGTGGCGCTCACGAACGTTCGAATATTGCGACCTTCCCGTGCTGTCTGTCACAGAATTTCCGAAGAACTTGCTCCTTTTCCCGGCCGAGCCCGTTGACAGCTCCACCCTGCACTGCTATCTAACAAAGAAACGAAATCGCTCTCGTGAGGAAGTGCGCCTAGGGTTCCGCGGCCCAACCCCGGCCGGCCTGGACCGAGCGGCGCAGGCGGGTTTCCGGACTCGCTACACCGTCGGGACAAAAGCCCGAGGGGGAGGTTCCTCAAGCCGAGGCCCCCTCGGGCTTTGGGCTATCTTCCGATTTCCTGAGGAGGGAGCCGGGACCGTGACGTCTCTGGCAGCGTTTCCTGAGCGCGACGCGTGCGGGGTGGGGTTCGTAGCGCGGCTGGACGCGGCCCCGTCCCACGCCGTGCTGCAGGCGGCGCTGACAGCCCTCCGCAACCTGGCCCACCGGGGCGCGCAGGCTGCGGACGGCCGCACGGGGGACGGGGCGGGGGTGCTCACGGAGATCCCGCACGGGCTGTTCGCCCGGGTGCTGCGGGAGATGGGCTGCCGCGGCGACGAGCGGCCTCTGGCGGTCGGTGTCTTCTTCTTCCCAGCGGAGGAGGAGGTGTACCGGGCCTGCCGCGCGGTGTGCGAGGAGGAGTTCCATCGCGCGGGCCTGCACCTGTTGGGATGGCGCACCCCGCCCGTGCAGCCCAAAGCCCTAGGCGAGTACGCGCTGCGCACTCTGCCCCGCATCCAGCAGGCGCTTTTGACCGCGTCCCCGGATCTGGACCCGGAGGCCCTGGAGCGGCACCTGTACCTGGTCCGGCGCCGCATCGAGAAACGCGCAGCGCCCCTCGGCCTGTACGTCCCCTCGCTTTCGTCCCGCACCGTGGTGTACAAGGCCCTGGTTTCCGCTCCGCAGCTGGAGCGCTTCTACCTGGACCTGCAGGACCCGGACTTCGCGGTCCGGGCCGCGGTGTTCCACCAGCGTTACAGCACCAACACCAACCCCTCGTGGCAGCTGGCGCAGCCCTTCCGCCTGCTGGCCCACAACGGCGAGATCAACACTCTGCTGGGCAACGTGAACTGGATGCGGGCGCGGGAGGGCGCCCTGTCCAGCAGCCTGTGGGGGGACCGGTTGCAAGAGCTGCTCCCCGTGATCCAGGACGGCGGCAGCGACAGCGCCATGCTGGACAACGTGCTGGAGCTGCTGCGCCGCAGTGGCCGGGACCTGCCGCACGCGCTGCGGATGCTGGTCCCCGAGGCATGGGAGGGCGCGTGGGAGCTCGATGGTTCCGTGCGCGGATTCTACCGGTACCACGCGTGCCTGGCCGAACCGTGGGACGGCCCCGCGGCGCTGGCCTTCTTCGACGGGCGCACGGTGGGCATGGCCCTGGATCGCAACGGCCTGCGTCCCGCCCGCTACACCGTCACCCGCGACGGCCTGGTGGTGGCCGCCTCCGAGGTAGGGGTGCTGCCCATCGCTCCCGGGCGGGTCCTTGAGCGCGGGCGGCTGGGGCCAGGCCACATGGTCGTGGTGGACCTGGAGGCGCGCCAGCTTCTCCACCACCCCGAGATCCGCCACCGACTGGCCTCGCGCCAGCCGTACGCCAAGTGGGTGGAGCGTCTGGTGCGCGTGGACCCCAAGCCGCAGCCCCGGACGCACGCGGGTGGGTCCCTGCATCTTCTGCACCTCGCCTTCGGTTACACAAAGGAGGACCTGCAGCGGGTGTTGCAGGCCATGGCCGCAGACGGCAAGGACGCGGTGGGCTCCATGGGAGACGACACGCCGCCTTCGGCCCTGTCCAGCCACCCCCGGCTGTTGTACCAGTTCTTCCGCCAGCGGTTCGCCCAGGTCACCAACCCCCCCATCGACCCGCTGCGGGAGCGGGTGGTCATGTCCCTGGAAGTGCGTCTGGGGCCGCGCCGGTCGTTCCTGGAAGAAACTCCCGAGCACGCGGACCTAGTGGAGCTGGCAAGCCCGGTGCTGCCGGACCTGGACTGGCTGGAGGAGGTCCCCCTGAAGCCCTGTCGCCTGGACGCTACCTTCGAGGCGTCGCGGGGGCCGCAGGGCCTGCAGGAAGCGCTAGACCGCCTGTGCCAGCAGGCCGCGCAGGCCGTGCGGGAGGGGTGTACGGCCTTGGTCCTTACCGACCGCGGCCTCAGCCGGGAGCGCGCGCCCATCCCTGCCCTGCTGGCCACCGCAGCCGTCCACCACCACCTGATCCGTCATGGCCTCCGGCTCAGCACCGCCCTGCTGGTGGAGACCGGGGAGGCACGGGAGGTCCACCACGTGGCGTGCCTGGTAGGCTACGGCGCCGAAGGGGTCTACCCCTACCTCGCCCTGGAGACCGCCCAGAAGCTTTCGCCCCAGGGGGCCGCGAACCTCAAGAAAGCGCTGGAAGCCGGCCTGCTCAAGGTCATGGCCAAGATGGGGATTGCGCCCCTGCAGGCGTACTGCGGGGCTCAGATCTTCGAGACCATCGGACTGGACCGGGCGCTGGTGGAGCGCTACTTCCCGGGGACTCCCAACCACGCTCCGGGCGTAGACCTGGCAGCTCTCGCACGGGACGTCCTGGAGCGCCACGCCGCCTACCGACGGGCCCTCGACGGCGAGCCCGCCACCGTCCCCGACGTCGGTTTCTACCGGTACCGGCACGGGGGCGAGCAGCACGGGTTCGAGCCCGACGTGGTGAAGGCCATCCACCGCGTGAGCCTCAACGGCGCTGAGGAGTACCCGAAGCTGGCCCAGCTAGTGGGCTCCAGACCGCCACAGGCCCTCCGGGACCTCCTCGAGATCCGCCCCGCCGGACCTCCGGTGCCCCTGGAGGAGGTGGAGCCGGTGGAGAACATCCTCCGCCGGTTCGTGATCTCCGCCATGTCCCACGGGGCCCTCTCCCGGGAAGCCCACGAGACCCTGGCCATCGCCGCCAACCGACTGGGTATGCGCAGCAACAGCGGCGAGGGCGGTGAGGATCCCGCCCGTCGGAAGGTCCGGCCCAACGGGGACTGGCCGAACACCACCATCAAGCAGGTCGCCTCGGGCCGGTTCGGAGTGACCGCGGGGTACCTGCGGTCGGCGGTGGAGCTGGAGATCAAAATGGCGCAGGGCAGCAAGCCCGGCGAGGGCGGGCAGCTGCTGGGACACAAGGTCACCGAGGAGATCGCCCGGCTGCGGAAGACGCAGCCCGGCACGACCCTCATCTCCCCGCCGCCTCACCATGACATCTACAGCATCGAGGACCTGGCCCAGCTCATCTACGACCTCAAGCAGGTGCACCCCACCGCGCACGTGGCCGTGAAGCTGGTGGCCACTACAGGGGTGGGCACCATCGCCTCCGGTGTGGCGAAGGGGTTCGCGGACGTGGTGCAGATCAGCGGCCACGAGGGCGGCACGGGGGCTTCCCCTCTGGACTCCATCAAGAACGCGGGCCTGCCCTGGGAGGTGGGGCTGAGCGAGGCTCGCCGGGCCCTGAGCGCCAACGGGCTGCGCGGCCGCGTGCGCCTGCGGGTGGACGGAGGGTTCAAGGTCGGGCGCGACGTGGTGCTGGCGGCCTTGCTGGGCGCGGACGAGTTCGGGTTCGGCACCGCGGCCCTGGTCGCCCTGGGCTGCGTGATGGCCCGGCAGTGCCACAGCAACACCTGCCCCGTGGGGATCGCCACCCAGCGGGAAGACCTGCGCGGCAAGTTCCCGGGCACGCCCGAGCGGGTGGAAGCGTACTTCCGTGCCCTCGCGGAGGACGTCCGGCGCCAACTGGCGCAGTTAGGGGCCAGGTCCCTGGACGAGATCGTGGGCCGGGTGGACCTGCTCCGGGTGCGGGACGACGTCACCCTGTACCGGGCGGAGCGGCTGGACCTGTCGGAGATCCTGCAACCGGCGGAGGGCGAGACCCGCGGGAGCTTTGCGGACCCCCTGTCCGTGGAGGGCAGGCTGAACCGGCTGCTGGTAGAGCAGTACCGGCAAACGGTGGAGCACGGGGTGCCCGCAGAGGGACACCATCCCATCACCAACCGAGACCGCACCGTGGGCGCCACCCTGGCGGGCGAGATCGCCCAGCGCTGGGGCGAGGACGGGCTTCCCGAGGGTACCCTGCGGCTCACCTTCGAGGGCGCTGCGGGCCAGAGCTTCGGGGCGTTCTGCGTACCGGGGATGCACCTCCGGTTGGTGGGTGAGGCCAATGATTACGCGGGCAAGGGGATGTCCGGGGGCGAGATCGTCATCGTTCCCCCGCCGCCTTTACACCGGGAGAGCTGGAAGCACGTCATCGTGGGGAACACGGTGCTGTACGGCGCTACCGGTGGGGTGTTCTTCGCCGCGGGCCGGGCCGGCGAGCGCTTCGCAGTGCGCAACAGCGGTGCCGTGGCGGTGGTGGAGGGTGCCGGCGACCACTGCTGCGAGTACATGACGGGTGGCGTGGTAGTGGTGCTGGGCCCCGTGGGCCGGAACTTCGGAGCGGGCATGACGGGCGGCCGCGCGTACGTGCTGGACGAGGCTGGGGTGCTGGACCGCCAGGTCAACACCGACTCCGTCCAGACCGGGCCGCTCGCGGAGGAGGAAGCGGAAGAGCTGCGGGCGCTGCTGGTCCGCTACCACGAGGCCACGGGCAGCCACCGCGCCCAGTCCCTCCTGCGTCGGTGGCTACGGGCCATGGGTCAGTTCCGGGCCGTGCGGCCCCGCTCCGCGGCGGAGGTCCCCGCTCAGGTCGCTGCACGCGAGGCCTCTGCAGCGCGCCCCGCCCGTTGACAGGGCCCCCACGGGCCGCTAGCCTGACTTCGAAATCCCAGGCCACGACGCCGGCGGTACCCGCCGGCGTCGCCGTTTTCCGGAGGCCACGACGCCCCCGAAGCCGGGGGCGCTTTTGTTTTGAACCCGCAAGAGGAGGGATGCGGTGAGCAAGCGGATCGTGATCGCGGAAGACGAGGCCGTGGTCCGCATGGGCGTGCGGGCCATCCTGGAGGACGCAGGCTACCGGGTAGTGGGGGAAGCGGCCAACGGGGAGGAGTGCCTGGAGCTGGTCCGCTCCCACGACCCCGACCTGGTGGTTCTGGACGTACGCATGCCCCCTCCCGACGGCATCGAGGTAGCCCGCCGCCTTCGGGAGACGTCTCCTCGGCCGGTGGTGTTCCTGACCGCCTTCGGCGACCGCGGGCTCCTGGAAGCGGCTGCGGCGGCAGGCGGCTTCGGCTACGTGGTGAAGCCTGTGGTGGGGGCGGAGCTGCTGGCCGCGGTGGAGCTGGCGTGGGCCCGGTGGCGTGACCTGCAGGAAGCCCGCGAGGCTCTGGAGACCCGCAAGCTGGTGGAGCGGGCGAAGGGCGTGCTCATGCGGCGCCTGGGCCTCGGTGAGGAGGAGGCGTACCGGCTGCTGCAGCGCCGCAGCCGGAACCTGAGGCGCCCGATGCGGGAGGTGGCGCAAGCGGTGCTGGTGCACGAGGAGATCGTCTCCCAGCCGCCCAAACCGAAACCGAAAACCCGTTGACATCCTTGGGGCGCGCTGCTATGCTGTGAGCAGGGCCGGGACGCCCGAAAGTTCGGACGTCCCGGCCTTCGCTTTTCGGCAACTTCGGGCCGGGACGCCCTCCGGGGCGTCCTTCGCCTTTTCGGGAGGAGCAGATGCGGAGAGCCTGGACCCTGGCCGCAGCCCTGCTGCTGGCCTGTACCCCCGCCGCGTGGGCTGCAGACCCCACGGGGACCACCACCTTCAAGGCGGACCCCAACTCCGCGGTGAACTTCACCTGGACCCTCGTAGCGGCCTTCCTGGTGTTCTTCATGCAGGCGGGCTTCGCCCTGCTAGGCGCCGGGTTGATCCGGTCCAAGAACACCGTCAATTACCTGACGAAGAGCTACATGGACTTCAGCATCGCGGCCCTCAGCTACTGGGCGTTCGGGTTTGCCCTCATGTTCGGCGGCAGCAAGCTCGCCAGCGGCCTGGAGCACGGGACGCCGTGGGTCGGTCTGTCCGGCTTCTTCCTGAGCGGCGCCGCCTACGACGTCACCACGGCCCTGTACTGGTTCTTCCAGATGGTGTTCGCGGCCACCGCGGCCACCATCGTGGCCGGGGCCATGGCGGAGCGCACCAAGATCCAAGCCTACCTGGCCTACAGCTTCCTGGTGAGCGCCCTGATTTACCCCATCTACGGCCATTGGGTGTGGGGCGGCGGGTGGCTGGCGAACCTCCCCTTCGGCGTCGGGGCGCGGGACTTCGCGGGCTCGGGCGTGGTCCACGCGGTGGGCGGGCTTCTGGGGTTGGTGGGTGCCGCCATGGTGGGCCCGCGCATCGGGAAGTTCAATCCCGACGGCACGCCGAACCCCATCCCGGGTCACAACATGGCCTACGTGGTCACGGGGACCTTCATCCTGTTCTTCGGCTGGTTCGGGTTCAACCCGGGCAGCACCCTGGCCGCCACCGACCTGCGGATCTCCGTGGTGGCGGTGAACACCTTCCTCGCGGGTGCCGCGGGTGGCGTAGTGGCCCTGTACGCGACCCTGGCCCGCACCGGCAAAGCCGACATCGCCATGGCCTGCAACGGGGCTCTCGCCGGCCTCGTGGGCATCACCGCGCCGTGCGCGTACGTCCCAACCTGGGCCGCCGTGGTCATCGGCGGGGTGGCCGCACTGGTGATGATGTGGAGTCTGGGCTTCGTGGAGCGGGTCCTGAAGGTGGACGACCCCGTGGGCGCGGTGTCGGTGCACGCCGCAGGGGGTCTGTGGGGGCTGCTGGCCGTGGGGATCTTCGCGGACGGGACGTACGGGAACGTGCGGGGCCTCATCGTGGGCGAGACCGGCCAGCTGGTGGCCCAGCTCATCAGCATGGGGGCGGTCACCCTCTGGACCCTCGCCACCGGCTACGTGATGTTCGCCCTCATCCGGGCCACCATCGGCCTGCGGGCCTCCCGGGAGGAGGAGCTGCAGGGCCTGGACATTCCCGAGCACGGCACGCCCGCCTACGCCCTGGAGCCCGCGCTGGCGGGCGCCGGGTCGTAGCCCAGAAGACCGGAAAACGCCCGACGGAAAGGAGGTCAGACCTGTGGAAGCGTGGATCGCCCTCGGTTCGTTCGTGCTGTTGTTCTGCGCGTGGGTGGTGCTGCCCAGCCGTCTCCTGCGGCGGGCGGGGCGGGCCGAAGAGGAGGTTTGACGGCCCACCCACGTCTGTGGTATAAACACGCCGAGCTGAATAGCACTGCGTGGGCCACGACGCCCCGCGCCCTTGCGGCGCCGGGGCGTCTTTGTGTTTCCGCGAGTCTTCGGCGTTCGCGCAAAAAAGACCGGACGGGAGGTGCAACAGATGGTTCCCAGGACGCCCAGCGACGTGCTGGCCCTGATCAAGGAGAAGGGGGTCCAGATCGTGGACTTGCGGTTCACCGACCTACCGGGGACGTGGCAGCACGCTTCGGTCCCCGCCTCCCAGGTGGACCTGTCCACCTTCACCAAGGGGATCGGGTTCGACGGGAGCAGCATCCGGGGCTTTCAGGCCATCCAGGAGAGCGACATGCTCCTGCTGCCCGACCCCAACACCGCCTTCGTGGACCCCTTCCTGGAAATTCCGACCCTCGTGATGATCTGCGACGTGGTGGACCCCGAGACCCGGGCACCGTACTCCCGCGACCCCCGGTACGTGGCCCGTAAGGCGGAGGCCTACCTGAAGGAGACGGGGATCGCGGACACAAGCTTCTGGGGGCCGGAGATCGAGTTCTTCATCTTCGACCACGTGACGTACGAGGTGACCCCCCACCGGTCGGGGTACTGCATTGACAGCCGGGAGGGGATCTGGAACAGCGGCAACGGGGAGGGCAAGAACCTGGGCTACAAGATCCGGCCCAAGGAGGGTTACTTCCCCGCGCCGCCCAGCGACACCTTCCAGGACATCCGCAGCGAGGCGGCGCTGATCCTGGAGCAGATCGGGATCCCCGTGGAGATGCACCACCACGAGGTGGCCACCGCCGGCCAGGCGGAGGTGGACATGGAGCGGGATACCCTGGTCCGCATGGCCGACAAGGTGATGGTGTACAAGTACGTCATGCGCAACGTGGCCCGCCGCCACGGCTGCACGGTGACCTTCATGCCGAAACCTCTATTCGGGGACAACGGCAACGGCATGCACACCCACCAGAGCCTGTGGAAGGACGGACGGAACCTGTTCTACGGGGAGGGGGGCTACGCGGAGCTGAGCCCCCTCGCCCTCCACTACGTGGCGGGCCTGCTCACCCACGTGGACGCCCTGCTGGGCCTCACCAGCCCCACCACCAACTCCTACAAGCGGCTGGTCCCCCACTACGAGGCACCCGTGAACGTGGCGTTCAGCAAGCGGAACCGCAGCGCCTGCGTCCGGATCCCCATGTACCACTTCGGCGCGGAGTCGGCAGCCAGCAAGCGCATCGAGTTCCGGCCGCCGGACCCCAGCTGCAACCCGTACCTGGCCTTTGCCGCCATGCTCATGGCCGGCCTGGACGGCGTCCGCCGCAAGCTGGACCCCTCTCCCTTCGGCCCCCTGGACGTGAACACGTACGAGCTCCCGCCCGAGGAAGCGGCGAAGGTGAAGAGCGTGCCCGGTTCGCTGGCCGCGGTGCTGGACGCGCTGGAGGCGGACTGCGAGTTCCTGTTGGAGGGCGACGTGTTCACCCGGGACCTTCTGGACACGTGGATCGCGTACAAGCGGGAGCGGGAGCTCCACGAGGTGAACATCCGCCCCCACCCGTACGAGTTCTACCTGTACTTCGACATCTGAAGGAGGACGGGCCCGGGAGGTCCCCTCCCGGGCCCGTCCTCACAGACCGCCCATCCGCAACAGAAGCCGCCAGGCCTCCCCGTCCACCGGGACGACGGACAGCCGGGGCTGCCGCACCAGGGCCAGGTGGGACAACCGGGGTTCCGCCTTGATCTGCGCCAGGGTCACGGGCCGGGGCAACGGCCGGAGCGCCCGTACGTCCACCACCACCCGCCTGCCCGACGGGTCCGTGGGGTCCGGGTACGCCTCCCGGACCACCTCCACCACGCCCACCGCGCGCCGCTCGTCCCCCGTGTGGTAGAAAAGCGCCAGGTCGCCCCGGCGCATGGCCCGCAGGTTCCGTAGCGCCTGCGGGTTCACGACCCCATCCCACACGTCCGTCCCCGCGCGCACCTGGTCCTCCCAGGACCACTCGTCCGGCTCGCTCTTCAGGATCCAGTAGCCCACCGTTGTCCCTCCCGTGCCGGTCCCGCGGGCTCCATGCTACCATGGCGGCGGTCTCCTGCCGGAAGGTCTAGGTGGAGTGGCGTTGTCGTTCGAAGGCCTGCTGCAGCTGACCCGCAACTGGCCGCGGCTGCACGAGCTGCGGGACGTCATGTCCCGGCCGCCCGCCCGCGCGTGGGCCCTTGTGCCCGCGCAGGGGGCGAAGAGCCTTCTCCTGGCGGATCTTCTGGTGTGGGGGCCTCCGCGGCCAGCCCTGATCCTTGTGCCCGGCCGGGACGCCGGGGAGTCGTTGCAAGAGGACCTGTCCGCCTTGGCGCCTGGCCTGCGGGACCGCCTGCGCTACTTGCCGCCGTTGGAAGTCTTGCCCCACGACCCCCTGCCCCCGGCCCCCGAGGTGGTGGGCGAACGGCTGCGGGCTCTGGCCGACCTGGCCAGCGGGCTACCTGTAGTCATCCTGGCCCCGGTGGCTACCGCCTGCCGTCCCGTGCCAGCGGCGTCCGCCCTGGGGTCCGTGCGAAAGCAGGTTCGCGTAGGAGAGGAGGTCCCCCTGGAGGCCGTCGTCCGCTACCTGCAGGAGGGAGGCTACGATCGGGTGGACCTGGTGCAGACCCGCGGCACGTACGCCGTCCGGGGCGGGATCGTGGACGTCTTCCCGCCCGACGCGGACCGGCCGTGGAGGCTGGAGTGGTTCGGCGACTTGGTGGACTCCATCCGCCGGTTCGACCCAGAGACGCAGCGCTCAGAAGCGAAGGCGGACTGTGCCGAGCTGCCCCTGGCGTCCGAGCCGGAGGGGAATGCCCTTCTGCTGGACCTGTTCCCCCCGCAGACTCTGGTCGTTCTGGACGAGCCTGCGGAGCTGGAGGCGCAGGCCCGTTCCGTATACCGGGCTGCGCGGGAAGCGGAGGGCCAGCACCAGGCCAAGCCCGCGTACGTGCCGTGGGAAGCCGTGCTGGCCGCCGCAGACAGACGGTGCCTGATGGCCGTCAGCGCCTACCACGGAGCCCCGGAAGGCTGGCGGGGGTTTGAGGTTCCCGTACAGCCGGTGGAGGCCTTCGCGGGCCAGACGGCCTTCCTGGCCGACCAGGTGCGGCGGTGGCTGGGCTCCGGACAGCGGGTGGTACTGGTCAGCGCCCAGGCGGGCCGGCTGAGCGAGATCCTGGCCGACCACGGGATCCCTGTCGATCCTTGCCCCAGCCTCGACAGCCCGCCCGCGGCCGGGCTCGCGGTGTCGGTGCCCGGTGGTCTGTCCCGGGGCTTCCGGGTCCCGGACCTGCAACTGGTGGTGGTCACCGACGCGGAGGTGCTGGGGTGGAAACGCCGGCGGCGTCGGCTCCGGGTAGCCAAGGACGGGACCGCCGTCCGGTCGTGGTCAGAGCTCGAGCCCGGCGACCTGGTGGTACACGTGCACCACGGGGTCGGGCGGTACCGGGGGGTGGTCCGCAAGGCGGTGGCGGGGGCGGAGCGTGACTACCTGCACCTGGAGTATGCGGAGGGCGACGCTCTGTTCGTGCCCACGGACCAGATCCACCTAGTCCAGCGCTACGTGGGCGTCGAGGGTCACACGCCGCGCATCCACCGCCTGGGCACCGCGGACTGGGAGCGGGAGAAGCGCCGGGTCCGGGAAGCCACCGAGCAGGTGGCGCGGGAGCTGCTGGAGCTGTACGCCCGCCGGCAGGCTGCCCGTGGCTTCGCCTTCTCCCCAGACACCCCCTGGCAGCGGGAGCTGGAAGCCTCCTTCGAGTTCGAGGAGACCCCGGACCAGTGGAAGGCCATCGAGGATGTGAAGCGGGACATGGAGTCGCCCAAGCCCATGGACCGGCTGGTGGCCGGGGACGTAGGCTACGGGAAGACCGAGGTAGCGGTCCGGGCCGCCTTCAAGGCGGTGATGGACGGCAAGCAGGTGGCGGTGTTGGTCCCCACCACCCTCCTGGCGCAGCAGCACTGGCAGGTCTTCCGGACCCGCTTCGCGGCGTTCCCCGTGCGGGTGGAGATGGTGAGTCGCTTCCGCTCGCCCCGGGAGGTGCGGCGCGTGCTGGAGGACCTGGCCGCGGGCACGGTGGACGTGGTGATCGGCACGCACCGTCTCCTGCAGAAGGACGTGCGCTTCAAGGACCTGGGCTTGGTGATCATCGACGAGGAACAGCGGTTCGGGGTACTGCACAAGGAGCGCCTCAAGCAGCTGCGCGCCTCGGTGGACGTGCTCACCCTGACCGCCACCCCGATTCCCCGGACCCTCCACATGTCCCTGGTGGGCCTTCGGGACATGTCCCTGATGGAGACCCCCCCCGATGCCCGACAGCCGATCCGCACCACGGTGGCGGAGTGGAGCGAGGCTTTGGTGCAGGAGGCCATCCGCCGGGAACTGGCGCGCGGAGGGCAGGTGTACGTGGTGCACAACCGGGTCAACACCATCGAGCGCGCCGCCCGGCGCGTTCAGGCTCTGGTGCCGGAGGCGCGGGTGGCGGTGGCCCACGGCCAGATGCCCGAGTCCCAGCTGGAGCGGGTGATGCTGGACTTCGTGGCGGGCCGCTACGACGTGCTGGTGTGCACCACCATCGTGGAGATCGGGCTGGACATCCCCCGGGTGAACACCATCCTGGTGGAGGAGGCCCACACCCTGGGTCTGGCGCAGCTGTACCAGCTGCGCGGGCGGGTAGGCCGTGCGGACCAGCAGGCCTATGCCTACCTCCTGTACCCCAGGGGCGCGCAGCTGGGAGAAGAAGCCAGGGCGCGGCTGGAGGCGCTGCGGGAGTTCGTGGCCCTGGGCAGTGGGATCCGGCTGGCCATGCGGGACCTGGAAATCCGCGGAGCCGGTAACCTCCTGGGGCCCGAACAGCACGGCCATATGGCCGCGGTCGGCTTCGACCTCTACACCCGGCTGCTCGATGAAGCCATCCGCCGGCTGCGGGGCGAGTTCGTGGAGGAAGCACCGGACCCCGTGGTGGAACTACGGGTGTCCGCCTACCTCCCGGAGAGCTACGTGCCGCAGGAGCGCGAGCGCCTGGCCGCGTACCGGAGGCTAGCTACCGCCCGTAGCCCGCAGGAGGTGGTAGCCGTTGAGGAGGAGCTGCGGGACCGGTACGGCCCCCTGCCGGAGCCCGCCCGGAACCTGGTGCAGGTGGCCGCACTGCGCGAGATGGCCCGCGGCCTGGGCATTTCCGCCCTGGTACGGGAGAGCCGCGGGGTCCTGGTGCGGGCCCGCGACCGCGTGCCGACCCGGGAGATCCGGTGGCTGGCACTGGAGTACCGGGGCCGAGTCCAGGGAGTACCCGAGGGCCTGCTGGTGTGCGTAGACACCACGGACGACGCCCGGGTCCTCCACCTGTTGAGGGACGTGCTGGACAGCTGGGCGGCTTTGCGGCACAGGAGGCCGCAGCCGGTGACCGCGTAGGTCGGGAGGGCTAGGTCATGAGGAACCGAAGCTGGTGGTTGGTCGGAGCGGTCGCTGCCGTGGCTGCGGTGGCGGCGGGTGGGCTGGTGGCGGTCCGCTGGGCGCGGCGGGCGCCGCTGGTGGCGGCCACGGTGAACGGGGAGCCCATTTACACCGCGGAGGTGGACCGGTACGTCCGCGAGATCGGCGCCCGCTTCGGCGTGGACTTCTCCAAGACAGACGCGGCGCGCCAGCGCGCACAGGTGGCCCGCAGCGTCCTGGACCAGCTCATCGAACGAGCCTTGATCCTCCAAGAGGCGCGCCGGACGGGGCGGCTCGCCCCAGAGGGGGAAGTCGAGGAACGGCTGCGGCAGATCGCCTCCAGCTTCCCCTCCGCGGAGGAGTTCGAGCGGACTCTCCAGCAGCAGGGGGTCTCCCGGGCAGAGCTCCGCGAGCGGGTCCGGTTCGAGCTCACCGTGCGGCGGCTGTTGGACCAGATGCAGGTGCCCGAGGTTTCCGAGCAGGAGGCCCGCGCGTACTTCGATGCGCACCGGGCTGCCTTCGACGAGCCCGAGCGGGTGCGGGTCCGCCACATCCTGCTGAAGACGGAGGCGGAGGCGCGCGTGGCTTTGGCGCGTCTGCGGGCCGGCGAGTCCTTCGAGAAGCTGGCCCGCGAGCTGAGCCTGGATCCGGGCAGCCGGAGCCAGGGTGGCGACCTGGGCCTGGTGGCACCCGGTCAGACCGTCCCCGAGTTCGAGCGGGCGGCCTTCTCCCTCAAGCCGGGAGAGCTCAGCGAGCCGGTCCAGACGTCCTTCGGCTACCACGTAGTCCAGGTGACCCAGCGCCTGCCCGCTCGGAAGGCGACTTGGGAGGCGGCCCGGCGGCAGGTGGTGGAGCTGTTGCGGGAGAACAAGCGACGGGAGGCGTTCGCAGCTTGGCTGAAGGACCTGCGGCAGCGGGCGAAGATCGCGGTGCACCTGTGAGGCGTCCGACCTTTCAGGACCTCGTCCAGGTCATGGCCACCCTCCGGGGCCCGGGGGGATGCCCGTGGGACCGACAGCAGACCCACGCGTCCCTCCGCCCGTACCTTCTGGAGGAAGCGTACGAGGTCCTGGAGGCCATCGAGGCGGACGACCCGGACCGCCTCCGGGAGGAGCTGGGAGACCTGTTGCTGCAGGTGGTGTTCCACGCCCAGATCGCCTCTGAGCGCGGTCAGTTCACCATCGAGGACGTGGTAGTCACGATCCACGACAAGCTGGTCCGGCGCCACCCCCACGTGTTCGGAGGCGTGCAGGGTGTGGACACCCCTGAAAAAGTGAAGGAACGGTGGGAGGCTTTGAAGCGCGCGGAGCGCGGGGTGGACGCTTCCGCCCTGGACGGGGTGCCCAGCTCCCTGCCCGCCCTGATTCGGGCGCAGAAGCTGTACCAGCGCGCGTCGCAGGCGGGGTTCGAGTGGCCCGACCCCCGGAGCGCCCTGGACAAGGTGCACGAGGAGCTGGCGGAGCTGGACCAGGCGGTGGCCTCTCGCGACACCGCCGCCGTCCAGGAGGAGGTGGGGGACGTTCTCATGACCGTGGCAAAGGTGGCCGCCTTCGCGGGCGTGGACGCGGAGCAGGCCCTGCGGGACGCCTGCGCGAAGTTCACCCGCCGCTTCCGCTCCCTGGAACGGCTGGCCGCCGAGCGCGGGCAGCGCATCGAGCAGCTGTCCCTGCCGGAGCTGGAGCACCTGTGGCGCGAAGCCAAACACGCCGCGGGCTAGGAGCGTGTTCCCGAAGGGCCTGACCGGACGGGTCCGAGCAGGCTGCCTGGAAAGCGCGCCGGGGATGCATACCGTGGCCTAGAGCCGTGCGCCTCGACAAGTTCCTGCAGGCCAGCCGCTTGGTCCGCCGTCGCACCCTGGCGGACCGCCTCTGCGCCCACCACCGGGTGCGGGTGAACGACCGCGTGGCCAAAGCGTCCACCCAGGTCCGCGTGGGGGACTTGATCGAAGTGGACTTCGGCGGACGGCGGGTGGTGGCTCGGGTGGCGGCCGTACCGGAGGAGCCCCGCACTGGGGACCCAGGACTCGTGGAGATCCTGGAGCGGGGGCCGTCGGAAGAACCCTACTGAGGAGGCGGAAGATGTCCTCCATCGTTGCGGTGTACGCGCGGGAGGTGCTGGACTCCAGAGGCAACCCCACCGTGGAGGTGGACGTGCACCTGGAAAGCGGCGCCAGCGGCCGGGCTGCAGTACCGTCCGGCGCCAGCACGGGCACCCACGAGGCGGTGGAGGTGCGGGACGGGGGCCCCCGCTACCTCGGCCGGGGCGTTCGGCAGGCGGTGCGGCACGTGCAGGAGCGCATCGCTCCCCACCTCCTGGGCCTTGAGGCCGCCGACCAGGCCGCGGTGGACCGGTTGCTGTGCGAGCTGGATGGCACGCCCAACAAGTCCAACCTGGGCGCCAACGCGGTGCTGGCCACCTCCCTGGCGGTGGCCAAGGCCGCAGCCGCCGAGCAGGGCGTCATGCTCTACCGCTACCTCGGCGGCGCCCTGGCGAACCGCCTGCCCGTGCCCCTGATGAACGTTATCAACGGCGGCGCCCACGCGGACAACCCCCTCGACCTGCAGGAGTTCATGATCGTGCCCCTGGGGGCCAGTACCTTCGCGGAGGCGCTGCGGGCCGGGGTCGAGGTGTACCACCACCTGCGGGCGTGGCTGCGGGAGCGAGGGTTTCGGACCGCGGTAGGGGACGAGGGCGGGTTCGCGCCCGACCTCACCAGCGCTGAGCGGGCCCTGGACGCCCTGGTAGAGGCCGTGGCGAGGGCCGGCTACAGGCCCGGGGACGACGTGGCCCTCGCCCTGGACGCGGCGGCCACCGAGCTGTACCGGGATGGCCGGTACCACCTGGAGGGACGGGCGCTCACCGGCGAACAGTTGGTGCGGTACTTCGAGCAGCTGGTGGACCGCTATCCCCTGGTGTCCATCGAGGACGGGGCCGCGGAAGACGACTGGGAGACGTGGGCGTTGCTCACGGAAGCCCTGGGAGGGCGGCTGCAGCTGGTCGGAGACGACCTGTTCGTCACCAACCCCTCTCGCCTCCGGGAGGGAATGGCGCGCGGGGTGGCCAACGCGATCCTGGTGAAACCTAACCAGATCGGGACCCTCACGGAGACTTTCGCCGCCTTGAAGATCGCCACGGAGGGCGGGTACGCGGCGGTTCTCTCCCACCGGTCGGGAGAGACGGAGGACGCGACCATCGCGGACCTCGCGGTGGCCTCCGGCTGTGGCCAGATCAAGACCGGCGCGCCCGCTCGGAGTGAGCGCACCGCCAAGTACAACCAGCTCCTCCGGATCGAGGAAGAACTGGGGGCTTCCGCCCGCTTCGCGGGCCGGTCCGCGTTCCCGCACAGGCGACCGTGACGTCCGGACGGCCCGTGCGGACGGCCCTCGGGAGTCTGGCCCTCGGGCTGGCTGGCCTCGTCAGCCTCGTCTGCATCGTGGTAGCCGGGCGCTGGCTGGTCCTCGCCCCGCAGGGCGCGGCAGAACTCCTGGCCAGGCGGCCGCTCCCGTCCCGGCCGGTCCACGGGATCCCCTTCGCGGACGAGATCAACCGCGCCGCAGGGCGCCACGGCCTCGACCCCACCCTGGTGGCAGCGGTGGTGGCTGCGGAGTCTGACTTCCAGCCCACCGCGGTGTCCCCGAAGGGCGCCAGGGGGTTGATGCAGCTGGCGCCCCTGGCCTGGCGGGAGACGGCGCCAGCGGACTGCCGACCGTACGCCTGCGCCTTCAACCCCGTGGCGAACCTGGAGGCGGGAAGCCGCTACCTGCGCCGGATGCTGGACCGGTTCGGGGGCGACGTGCGACTGGCCCTGGCTGCCTACAACGCGGGCCCCGAGACGGTGGCCGCCTACGCAGGGCTCCCACCGTACCGGGAGACTCAAGGGTACGTGCTGCGCGTGGGCATCGCGTGGTGGGAGCTCCGCCGTACGGGGACCCTGCCGCGGCTACCGCGCACCCTTCTGCGCTTCCTCGACGGCCTCCCGGCCGTCGTGGCGGCCTCCACCGTCCTGGCGTGCACCGTAGCGGCGGTGGCGGTGTGGCGGGCTGCCCGGCGTCCCTGACAGGGCCCGTGGGACGGCCCCGGGAGGAAATCCCCCCAGCCGTCGCGAAGGCCTGAGCAAACGCGCCGGCGCCGCAGAGCGCCCGCGGAGCGAAGTCGTGGCAACCGACGCAGCGAAACTGCTTCACCCGCGGCGGCTGGCGTGGGTCCTGGGTGTGGCCACGGCCGGCCTGTTCGCATTGTCCTCCGGGCAGGCAGCGCTACGCCTGTACCACCTCAGCCGCCAGCTGGCGGAACTCGAGCACCAACGGGAGGCCCTGCTGGAAGAGAACCGCAGGCTGCGCGAGGAGATCCGCCGGCTGCACGACCCCGCCTACGTGGAGCGCCTGGCCCGGGAGGAGCTGGGCTTGGTGCGCCCCGGCGAGATCGCGGTGGTCCTGGTCCCCGAGCCCACCGCCACCCCGCCGCCGCGCCGCTAGACCACCTCCGCCTGAGGTCCGGGCGCTCCGCTCACAACCAGCCTGTCCGGCGGAACCCTAACAGGAGCGCCCCCACAGCGCCCGCCATGAGCCCCAGGACGAAGGGCACACCCCACGCGGCCTCGAAGGGGGGCCAGGTACGTTCGAAGTTCATCCCGTAGAAGCCCGTGACCACCGCCAGCACGCCGATCACCACGGTGAGGGCGGTGAGGCGGTTCACCACCTGGTTCAGCCGGTTGGACACCGCGGACAGGTACACGTCGAGCGTCCCGGTCAAGATCTCCCGGTAGGTGTCCAGCATGTCGGTCACGCGCAGCAGGTGGTCGTACACGTCGCGCATGGGGTAGCGCAGCTCCTCCGCGGACAGGTAAGGCAGGTCTGCGCGCGTGAGCAGGTGTAGCACGTCCCGCTGGGGGCCCACCACCCGCCGCGCCTCCAGCAGCGTGCGCTTGAGACGCATCAGCGACGACAGGGCCTCGGGGCCGGGACGAGCCAGCACCGTCTCTTCCAGCTCGTCCAGGGCCTCCCCGACCGCGTCCAGCAGGGGGAAGTACCCGTCCACTACCACGTCCAGCAGGGCGTGCACCACGTGTCCGGGTGTTGCCGGCGCATGTCGGTCCAACCTGCGCCGGGCCTCCTCCACCACGGGGTCTTCCCCCGGGTGGACGGTCACCACGTAGTTGGAGCCCACGAACACGTCCAGCTCGCGGAACTCCGCGCCTTCGACTCCGCAACGCACGGGGTTGAGGATCAGGAATACGTGTCCGTCGTACTCCTCAGCCTTCGGCCGCTGCCGCTGGTTGCGGGTGTCCTCGATGGCCAGGGGGTGGAAGCCGAACACCTCCGCCATGAGCCGCACGTCCGCCTCCTCGGGGCCCCGCACGTCCACCCAAAGCACCGCCGGGGAACGCAGCAGCTCCGGGATGGCCTCGGGCTCCGACCCTGCGGGTAGCAGGACGTGCGCCGACACCTCCGGCGGGTTAGGCTTCGCCGAGCATGTACTTACGGGCCGCGTTCGTCACCACGGGGATCTCGAACCGCTGCCCCTGGTACGCCCGCACCGCGTACAGGACCGACAGGACCACCCAAGCCAGGAACAGCAGCGTCCCGGCGAGGAAGCTAAACAGAACTCCCAGGAAGGGGACGAAGCTCAGGACCGTCCCCACCACGGAGAGTCCCACCCACAGCACGAACCAGGCAATCCCCCAGAACAGAGCTTGCCAGCCGTGGTACCGCAAGAAGGGGTCCCGCTTCAGGTCGGTCAGCACCACGACCAGGGCCACAATCCAGATGGGATAGCTTAGGGCCGCCAGTAGCCGGTTCTCCGAACTCGCCCCCGTACTCACGTCTACCCCTCGCCTCGGGATCGGCGCGGCGCGCCGTCGCTGGACGCTTCGCCGCCCCCACCGGTGGCTCCTTCAAAAAACCGGGACCCCTCCGGTCACCGCGCCGCGCTGGCCAGCATCTTCTCTCCGGACCCGGCCACCTCCACGGTGACCTTCCGCGGCAGGGCGCTCTCCACCACGGGGATCCGGATCTCCAGGACGCCCTGCTCGTAGCGCGCGGAGACCTGATCGGTCTTCAGGGGCTGCGGCAGGGTGAGGGTCCCCTCGAACCGCCCGTAGGCCACCTCGCTGAACAGGTAGCCGTCCCGGGGCACGTCCACGCCCAACTTGCGCTCCCCGCGGGGGGTGAGGACGTTGTCGGTGACGTGACCGAGTGTCAAGGGACTCTCAGAACTCCCGTGAGCCTTTTTTAGGCATCACGGAGGTCGCTGTCAAGTTATTGGTTTGACGGCCACGGGCAGGCGGGAGCCGGGGCGGACTCTCCCCGCACCGCCCGGTCCGCCCGGAGGAGGCCGCACCCGCTGTCCCGATCGCGCCCAGGCTCCCCGATGTCCTCCGCAGCCCGCTGCAGCTTCCCGCGCACCTGATCGGGCGTCAGGGAAGGCCACCGGGACAGCACCAGGGCCGCGGTCCCGCTCACGTGAGGGGCCGCGAAGGACGTACCCGCGGCGCACGGGTAGTCCTCCGGGTTGGAGGCGGAAGGGCTGGCGGTGCGCACGTCCGCATCGCAGGAGCCGAGGGCGCTGCCCCCGGGTGCCGCCAGGTCCACCTCGCTGCCGCGGCTGGAGTACCACGCGACGGCACCATCCGGCCCCGTGGCGGCCACGGCGACCACCTCTGTCAGGTTGGCCGGGCAGACCACTGTCCCTGCTTGGGGTCCGTTGTTCCCCGCAGCCGCCACCACCAGCACGCCCCGGCTGACCACCTCCCGCACCGCGGCCCGCAGGCCGTCCGGACAGGCCACTGGCTCTTGAGTACCCAGGCTGAGGTTCGCCACCCGCGCCCCTCTTTCCGCAGCCCACCGCAAGGCCTCCTCCACGTCCAGGAGGCTACCGTTGCCCTGCTCGTCCAGGACCCGCGCCACCAGGAGCTCCACGCCTCCCCACGTCACGCCCGCCATTCCCCGCCCGTTGTTCGTAAGCGCTGCCAGGACGCTGGCCACCATCGTCCCGTGACTGGTGCAGTCGAAGCTGGGATCTCCGCGGTCGGTGGGGTCCGCGTCGTCCTCCACGAAGTCGTACCCTGCCGCCGGCCGTGGGACGTCTGGGTGGGGCGAGATACCGGTGTCCACCACCGCGACCTTCACCCCGCCACCCACGGTGAGTTGCCACGCGTCCGGTGCGCGGACCTGCGCGAGCGCCCACTGTCCCGGGTACAGCGGGTCGTCTGGAGCGAGCTGCAAGGCCCGAACCCGCAGGTGGGGCTCGACGCCCGCAACCCTGGGGTCCGCGGCAAGCTGGGTCGACAGCTGGACCAAGCCCACGCCGCCGCGCGGCCTCACGACCAGCGCCCGAGCCCGGCGACGTACCTTGACCACCTCCGCGCCCACTCCTCCAGCTAGGTCCGCGGCTTGCTCTACCGGCACGCCCGGCCGCAGCCGCACCACGAGCTGACCTGCCGGCGGCACGCGTTGGCTGGGGCGCTGGAAGACCGTTCCGCGCCCAAGCGCCTGGCAGCTCGCCGGACTCGGGCTGGGGGCAGGGGCGACCCCGCTCTGCCCGCACGCGGCCACCAAGACCGCCACCACCAGCCCCGCGGCCACCCCCTCGAGCCCGCGGAGGCCGTTCAAGCAGGGGCGTCCAGCCACTCGAACGCCACCACGTGGAAGGTGCTCAAGCGGTCGTTAGACGAAGGCAGCCACCGCACGTCGATGGGGTACGCGAAGTCCGGCTGCATCCGGCCGTGCTGCAGCCAGTACCGCGCGTGGGGGTCTCCCAGGATGCTGGGGTTCGCCTTCGCCACTAGGCGCAACGGGCGGTCCACCAGGTGCACCTCCTCCAGCTCCGGAACCTGCCCTACCCGGTGCAGCACTTCCCGTGCCACACCCGGCGGCGGCGGAGGCCACAGGTTCACCAACCCCACGTTGCGCCGCAGGGGGCCGATCACCTTCACGTTGGCCAGCTGGGCGGGAAAGCCAAGGTCCCGGACCGCGTCCAGCACCGCCTCGTTGGCACGGGCCACGGCGCGGCCGTGGTAGTCCGGGTTGGCGAGGGGCTTGAGCAGGTGCTTCAGCTTGCACCCCTCGCGGCCGGGGTTCTCGCCGATCTTGGTCTGCGGCGGGTCGATCCCCAGCTGCAGCGCCAGGCACCGGATCTGGGGCTTGTCCAGTTCCAGCAGCGGGGCGTAGTAGCCGTTGCACAGCTTCAGCCCCATCTGGCCCCAGGTGTCTGACCGGTTGGCGCCCGTGACCACCAGGCGCCCACGGGCTGCCGCCTTCACCAGACCCAGCTTGATGTCCCGGGTGCACCGGTTGCACGCGGGCCCCCCGGCCATGATCCGGTCCTGCAGGGCCTGGCCCAGCAGGCACCGCTGAGGCAGCCCGAGCCGCTCCGCCATCTCCAGGACGATCTCGTTACCGCGGCGGTAGGCGTACTGACCCATGTTCACGGTGACCAACAGCACGCGCTCGGGTCCCAGCGCCTCCCGGCACAGGGCCGCAGCCACGGTGCTGTCCAGCCCCCCGCTGAAGGCCACAGCCACGGGCTGCCCCCCGGCGACCTGCCGGACCTCCTCCACCAGTGCCTGCAAGAGACCCACGGCTCCACTCTACGCCACCCGTCACCCGGTGGCACGGTGGGCGCACGCGCATTCGATCCGACCTGAAGGAAGGTTGTTCAACAATGTTGAATAAAAGCGGAGCTGGCGAATCCACTAGTAAGGGGGGATGGTCGGTGCGGAGCCTCCTGCTCGTATCGGTGGCGGCTGTGCTAGCTGTGGCTGTGGGTCTGCCCGCGGCCGGCGGCCCCGCCACGTCCGCCCCGCAGGCCGGCGGCACCCTGATCATCGGTCGGGGGGTCGACTCGGTCACCCTGAGTCCCTACGCCTCCGCTTCACCGGACGCGGAGGTGATCTCCCACGTGGCGGAGACCCTGTACCAGCTCACCCCGGAGGGGCGGATCGAGCCCCTGCTGGCGGAACGCCTGCCCCAGATGTCCCCGGACGGCCGCAGCATGACCATCCGGCTGCGCCGCGGGATCCGGTTCCACGACGGCACGCCTTTCGACGCGGCCGCGGTTAAGTGGAACTTCGACTTCATCCTCAACCCCGAGAATCGCGCACCCTTCCGTGCCATCCTCCTCGGGGAGGTCACCGGCGTGGACGTGGTGGACGCGTACACCGTCCGCCTGAACCTGCGCCGGCCCTTCGTGCCGCTGCTCGCACACCTCACCCACGACTTCCTCGCCATCCACAGTCCCACCGCGGTGCAGCGGGCGGGTGGGATGCGACCGCCCACCGGGGAGCCGTACGGCCGCCAGCCCGTAGGGACCGGCCCCTTCCGGTTCCGGGAGTGGGTCCGAGGGGACCGCATCGTGCTGGAGCGCAACCCTGACTACTGGGGTCCCCGCAAGCCCCTCCTGGACCAGGTGGTGTTCCGCGCCATCCCCGACGACGGGGCTCGGGTCCTGGCCCTGGAGGGCGGCCAGATCCATGTGGCGGTGCGGGTGCCGCCGCGGGAGACCACCCGACTCGCCCTGAACCGTGCCCTGCGCATCGACCGGACCAGCAGCGTCCGGACCATCTACATCGCCTTCAACAACCAGAAGCCACCCTTCACGGACGCCCGGGTCCGGCAGGCTTTCAACTACGCGGTGAACAAGCGGGCCATCGTGCAGACGGTGCTGGGCGGGGCCGCCCGGGTGTCCGACGCGCCCATCTCGCCCGGCATCGTGGGCTACGCTCCGATCCAGCCCGGAGGGTGGCCCTACGACGTAGACCGCGCGAAGCGGCTGCTGGCGGAGGCGGGCCACGGCGGAGGCCTGAACGTGACCCTCCTGCACCCCACGGGCCGGTACGTGCAGGACGCCGCGGTCGCCGCCGCGGTGCAGGCACAGCTGCGGGCGGCAGGGATCAACGCGCGCCTGCAGACCATGGAGTGGGCCGCGTACTTGAGCTTCACCAACCAGCCCGTGGACCGTACCCCCGTGGAGATGTTCATGCTGGGCTGGGGCACGGTCACCGGGGACGCCGACTACGGACTGTTCAGCCTGTTCCACAGCAGCCAGTGGGCTCCCGCCGGGTTCAACCGGTTCTTCTACCGCAATCCGCAGGTGGACCAGCTCCTGGAGGAGGCCCGGGCCATCACCGACCCCGCGCGCCGCGCGGCCACCTACAAGCAGGCCATGGAACTGATCTGGCGGGACGCCCCGTGGCTGTTCCTCCACAGTGAGTCCCAGGTAACGGGGCTTCGGCGAGAGGTCCAGGGGCTGGTGGTGCACCCCACGGAGCGGGTCCTGGCCCACACCGCCTGGCTCGCCAGGTAGAAGTTTGTCCCACGCGAGTGAAGGGGCCGGCTGTGCCGGCCCCTTTTTCCAATTCGGTACCATAGGACGGGTGATTCGCGGTGTGGCGCTACGTGCTCAAGCGTGTGCTGCTGGCGCTCCCGGTGCTCCTGGGAGTGTCGGTGGTGGTGTTCGTCGCCATCCGCTTGATCCCCGGCGACCCCGCCCAGATCATGGCAGGGCAGGCCGCCACCGAGGAGGTGGTGCGCCAGATCCGACAGTCCCTGGGACTGGACCAGCCCTTGCCCGTGCAGTACCTGTACTTCCTCCGCAACGTGGTGCGGGGCGACCTGGGTCGGTCGCTGTTCAACGGCGCCCCCGTGGTGGAAGAGCTGGGCCAGCGCTTCCCGAGGACCGTCCGCCTCGCCCTGGCCAGCATAGTGGTGGCCTCCCTGATCGGGGTCCCGGCGGGGATTCTGGCCGCCACCCGCCACCTCTCTTGGCTGGATACCCTGGTGATGCTGGTGGCCCTTGTGGGCGTCTCCATGCCCGTGTTCTGGCTCGGGCTCAACCTGATCTTGGTCTTCTCCGTGCGGCTCCAGTGGCTGCCCGCGTTCGGCTACGAAACCTGGCGGCACCTGTTGCTGCCCTCTGTCACCCTGGGCGCGGCCTCCGCGGCCATCGTAGCCCGCATGACCCGCTCCAGTATGCTGGAGGTGCTGGGCCAGGACTATATCCGTACTGCCCGGGCCAAGGGCCTCGCGGAGCGGGTGGTGGTCAACCGCCACGCCCTGCGGAACGCCCTGATCCCCGTGGTGACCGTCCTCGGCCTCCAGCTGGGCACCCTCCTTTCGGGGGCCGTCCTCACAGAGACAGTGTTCGCGTGGCCGGGCATCGGCCGTCTGCTGGTAGACGCGGTGCTGGCCCGCGACTACCCCATCATCCAGGGTGCCACCCTGCTCATCGCGGCCACCTTCGTGGCCCTGAACCTGGCCGTGGACCTGCTGTACGGGCTGCTGGACCCCCGGATCCGCTATGAGTAACGCCCCGCGCCCCTCTACCGTCGTCGCGCCCGCGGCGGTGGAGCCCGTCGGGCGGGTGCAGGGGGTGGTGTCCACCGGAGCGCTGGTGTGGCGCCGGCTGCGCCGCAGCCGCTCCGCCATGCTGGGGCTGGGCGTCCTCGTGGTCTTCGCCACCTGCGGGGTCCTGGCTCCCTGGATCGCCCCGTACGACCCCTACGCCTCGGACCTGGAGAACAGCCTCAAGCCGCCCAGCAGCCGACACTGGCTGGGTACCGACGAGCTGGGCCGCGACCTCCTGAGCCGGATCCTGTACGGCGCCCGGCTCTCCATGGTCATCGGCACCATCGCGGTGGCCATCGGCGTGGTCCTGGGTGTTCCCCTCGGGCTGCTCTCGGGGTACCTCGGCGGCTGGTTCGACTTGGTAGTACAGCGGGCCATCGACGTCCTGCTAGCGTTCCCGAGTACCGTCCTGGCCATCCTGCTGGTCACCATCCTGGGGGTGGGCCTGGTGAACGTGATGATCGCCGTGGGGATCGTGTCCGTCCCCACGTACACCCGCCTGGTCCGCGGACAGGTGCTGTCCCTGAAGGAGCAGGAGTTCGTGCATGCCGCCCGGGCTCTGGGCGCCGGGAGCCTGCGCATCGTGTTCCGCCACATCCTCCCCAACACCCTCGCGGTGCTCATCGTCCAGACCACCCTCCAAGTGGCGAGCGCCATCCTGTCTGCCGCGGCCCTGGGATTCCTCGGGCTGGGCGTCCAGCAGCCCACTGCAGAGTGGGGCGCCATGCTGTCGACCGCCCGCCAGCACATCCAGCTGGCCCCGCACACCCTGGTGTTCCCCGGCCTGGCCATCATGCTGACGGTGTTGGGGTTCAACCTGTTCGGGGACGGCCTGCGGGACGCCCTGGACCCGCGGCTGCGGGTGTAACTGGGCATCTGGCGCTGGGTCTCAGGCACCCTGTAGAATCGGCGGGAGGTGAGGGAAGTGGCCCAGCCACACGTGGTGCGGCGCAAGTTCACGGTGGAGGAGTACCACCTCCTCGCCCGTGCCGGCATCCTCAGGGAGGACGACCGGGTCGAGCTCATCGACGGGGAGGTGGTAGAAATGAGTCCCGTCGGCAGCAGGCACGCGGGCACCGTCAAGCGCCTGCTGGACCGGTTCCTTCCGTTGCAAGTTGCGAGGAGGGTGGTGCTGAGCGTCCAGGACCCCGTCCGCCTGGGTGAGTTCGCGGAGCCTCAGCCTGACCTGGCCCTCCTGCGGCCCCGGGCCGACTTCTACGCCACCGCCCACCCCACCCCGGAGGACGTCCTACTCCTGGTCGAGGTCGCCGAGACCTCCGCAGACTACGACCGCCAGGTCAAGCTGCCCCTCTACGCCCGCGGGAGCATCGCCGAAGTCTGGCTCGTCGACCTGGAGCACGACCGCATCGAGGTGTACCAGGACCCTTCCCCCGACGGCTACCGGGACGCCCGCGCCGTCAACCGAGGCCAACTTCTCTCCCCCTCCGCCTTCCCGGACTTACCGCTCTCGGCAGACGAGCTCCTGGGTTAGCCGCTCAGTGCCGTCGCCACTCAGGTACGGCACCCTTCGCCCGCCACGCCGAGAGGTCGAGGACATGACTCGGAGGAAACGCGCCGGTGCAAGCCGCTGGAGGGGCACGCTCCGCTGTGTCCCCTGCGGCCGAAGGAGTGGCTCTCAGCTCATCGAACCCCAAAAAGCTTGTCGACGCCTCGCCCCCTCCGGGGAGGCCACCGCCCCATTCGTGAAAGTCCTGGATGCAGAAGCGTCCCCTACAATTGGGACGGAGGGGTGCCGGAGCGGTTGAACGGGGCGGTCTTGAAAACCGCTAGGGTGGAAACACCCGCGTGGGTTCGAATCCCACCCCCTCCGCCACCGGCCGCACAGCCCAGCCCGCGTCCCTGGACCCTTACAGGCCCAGGGGCCTACGCCCGGATCCACTCCTTCCGGACGGTGACCCGGTCCACCCGGTCCCGCCGGACCCGGGGCGCGATCCCGGCCTCTGCGGGCACGCGCACCGTCCCGTCCGGCTCCAGGACCACCGGCGGTTCGATCAGGTCCTCCTCAAAGTAACGGTCCGACGCGGAAAGGTCCCCCGGCAGCCGGAAGTTCGGCAGGGAGGCCAGGGCTAGGTTCGCCAGCCGGCCGATCCCCGTCTCCAGCATGCCCCCACACCACACGGGAATGCCGTGCGACGCACACACGTCGTGGGTGTCCAGCGCGGCGGCTAGACCTCCCAGTCGTGCCGGCTTGATGTTCACGACCCGACAGCTGCCCAGTTCGATGGCCTTCCGGGCGTCGTGGGGGTGCACGATGGACTCGTCCAGGCAGACGGCTGTCCGCAGGCGGGCCTGCAGTTTCGCGTGGTCCACGAGGTCGTCCTCGCCGAGGGGCTGCTCGATCAACAGCAGCCCGAACTCGTCTAGGGCCTCGAAGATCGGCGCATCCTCTAGGCCGTAGGCGGAGTTGGCGTCCACCTGCAGGGCGAGGTCGGGGAACTGGCGCCGGATCTCCCGTACCACGCCCACATCCCAGCCGGGCCGGATCTTCACCTTCACCCGCCGGTAGCCCAGCCCGACGAACTCCTCCACCCGCCGCACGAGCTCAGACACCGTGGGCTCGATGCCCAGGCTCACCCCCACTTCCACCCGCTCCCGCACTCCCCCCAGCAAGTCCCGGAGGCTGCGGCCCTCCCGCTGGGCGAAGAGGTCCCACACCGCTGCCTCCAGTCCCGCCTTGGCCATGTGGTGGCGCCGCACGAAGCGCAGGCGTTCCCGCACCTCGCGGGGGTGCGTGAGTTGGGAGCCCAGGACTGCGGGCGCGAGGAAGTCCCGCAGCACGTGCCACGCGGTCTCCACCGTCTCCTCGTTGTACCGCGGCGCGGCCATCACCGGTGCTTCACCCCAGCCCTGCAGGCCGTCCGCCTGCGCGCACACGAGCACCGCGCGCTTGACCTCCTCCCGGCCGAAGCTGGTCTCGAAAGGGAAGCGCAGCGGCAGCTCCACGACACGCAGCTCGATGGCCTCCACCCTCATCGGGACCGCTCCAGCACGTAGAACCCCCTTCCGCCCTCCCGGACGAAGTCCACCGCCGCGTAGCCCTCCCGGAAGCACCGCAGGAAGGCCTGCCGAGTCGCAAGCCTCCACGCCAGGGCCAGCTGCGGGTCGCGCTCCCGCAAGGCGCTGACGGACGCGGGCACCTCCAGCCGAAGCAGGACGCCCGTCGGCCGGTGTACGCGGCCTGGGGCGTCACCCTCCGCTTCCAGGACTGCGCGGGTACCTTCCAGCCGCGGCGCCGCCCGGCGGCCCTCCAGCCGCGCCACCACGGGTTCGCTGCTGACCCACCAGTCCACCTCCAGCCGGTCCGTGGGCAGGCCGCGGTTCAGCTCGTCGTCCATCTCGCCGTAGTAGTTGACCTCGTACCGTTCCGCCCGTGCTCCCAGTTTGTGCAGGTTGAAGTAGGCGTTGCGGCTCTGCAACGGGTCGAACGTCCACACCACGCGCCGGTAGCCCTGCGCCAGCGCCCACTCCCGCTGCGCCAGCTTCAGCCGGTAGCCCACGTCCCGGTCCTGCAGGCCCGGTAGGACCGCGGTCATGTGGGAGTGCAAGACCCGCTCGCCCTGCCGCCAGCCCACGAAAGCGTAGCAGAATCCCACCAGCCGGCCTTCGGCGAACGCTCCGAGCACCACGCCGCCGTTCCGGACCGCGGCCAGCAGCTGGTGGCAGGGGACCACCTCGCGGTCGGTCATGCCCCAGACCGCCTGCTGCAGACCCTCCACCGCCCGCAGCTCGGCCACCGCCTGGAGGGGGTGGATCTCCATCCGCACGAGGGTGCCCTTCGACCCCACCGGGCAGGTTGCCTGCTAGGCTACCGGCGCCCCGGGCTCCATCGGTAGAATGTCCGCGGTCAGCCATCCGCGTAGAGGAGGAGGCTATGAGTCCGCTACCGGAAGTGGTCCGCGTCCTCCAGTTCGAAGGGCCGTTCCGGGCCACGCGGGTCACGGTCCACCCGGTGCTCCTGCAGGATCCCCAGGGCCCCATGTTGGTGGACACGGGCCTGCCCGGCCAGGTGGACACGCTTCGCCAGCTGCTCGCGGAGCACGGCATCCAGCTCGCCCAGCTCCGCTGGCTCGTCCTGACCCACCAGGATCTGGACCACATCGGCAACGCACCCCAGGTGGCCTCGGAAAGCGGTGCACAGGTCTGCGCTCACGCCGAAGACGCCCCCTTCATCGAGGGCCACCGCCTGCTCCTCAAACTGTCTGTCCAGCGGCTCGCCAGCCTACCTCCCGAGGCCCGCGCTTTCTTCCAGCAGTGGGCTCACCACCCACCGCGGGTCCGGGTCTCCCGCTACCTGCAGGACGGCGAGCGTCTGCCCACTGCCGGTGGGATCCGGGTCGTTTACACGCCCGGCCACACCCCCGGTCACCTCAGCCTGTACCTGGAGGCCCACCGGGTCCTGCTAGCCGGTGACGCCTTGGTGGTCGCCGACGGACAGTTACAGGGCCCCCGCCCCGAGGTCACCCTGAACATGGAGGAGGCCCTGCGCTCCGTGGCCAAGCTCGCCGCCCTCGAGCCGGAGTACGTGGTCTGCTACCACGGAGGCGTCTTCGGGCCGGGCGCTGCGGCCCGGCTTCGGGAGATCGCCGCCCAGGCAAAGTGACCTCGCGCGCCGTGCGCGGGCTGATCGGCCTCGTAGCCGCGCTGCTTGCCCTGGCTGGCGCTGAGCCCACGGGGCCACCCCCTCCCTGCTCCCACCCCCCGCGGCCGGACGCGCTACCCGAGGCCCGCGTGGTTCGGGTGGTGGACGGGGACACCCTCCGGGCCCGGTTGGACGACGGGGAAGAACGGATACGGCTGATCGGGCTGGACGCGCCCGAGCGTTTCCCGGGTCCGCGACTGGAGCATCAGGCACGCCAGACGGGAGTGCCCCCCCAAGCGCTCCGCCGCTGGGCGAACGCCGCGTACAGCTTCGCCCGCCGGTCCCTGGCCGGCCGGGCCGTGGGCGTGGAGCTGGACGTCCAGCAGCGAGACGAATTCGGCCGGCTCCTCGCGTACGTGTGGACGGGCCAGGTGCTGTTCAACCTCGAGCTCGTCCGGCAAGGGTACGCGTGGGCTCACCCAGTCCCCCCAAACCTGCGCTACGCAGAGCGCTTCACCGCCTGCCAGCAGGACGCGCAGGCGACGCGGCGAGGACTGTGGGGCCGCTGACCGGCCCTGGGAAACACGCCGTCGAGGGCCTCATCCCCCGCCCGCGTACAGGTCCAGGGGGTGGCGCTGCCACCGTGGTCCCAACACCTGCTGCAGGCGGTCGAACATCTCCATGTCGTACTGGCCCACCAGCGTAATGGCGGTCCCCGTGGCGCCCGCCCGCGCGGTGCGACCCACCCGGTGTACGTAGGTTTCCACGTCCTCCGGCATGTCAAAGTTGACCACGTGTGACACCCTAGGGAGGTCCAGGCCGCGCGAGGCCACGTTGGTCACCACCAGGACGGGTGTGCGGCCTGACGCGAACGCCCGGAGGGCGGCGAACCTGGCGCCTTGCCGCATGCCCCCGTGGAGGGCGGCCACCCCCAGCTGCTCGCGCCCCAGCACGTCCGCCAGCCGCTGCGCGGCCCGCTGGGTCCTCCGGAAGACAAGGGCGGAGCGCACCGGCTCGCTCCGGAGCAGCGCCCGCAGGGCCCGGAGCTTGTCCTGCTCGGCGACTTCCACGTAGAACTGCAGGACTCCGTCCACGGTGGGCACCGGCCCCTCAATCCGCACCCACACGGGGTCCCGCAGCGTCCGTCGGACAAGCCCGGTGACCGCCGAAGGCAGGGTGGCAGAAAACAGCGCTGTCTGCCGCCCCTTCGGCGTGGCACCCAGGATCCGTTCTACGTCGGGCAGAAACCCGACCTCCAGCATGCGGTCCGCCTCGTCCAGCACCGCCATCCGTACCGAGCCCAGGTGCACGGCACCCCGGCCCAGGAAGTCCAGGAGCCGGCCAGGAGTGGCCACCACCACCTGCGGCTGCCGCCGCAACGCGTCCAGCTGGGCTCCCACGGACCCGCCACCGTACAGGCAGGCCAACCGGATCGGCCGTCCCCGTGCCAGAGCCCGCAGGTGTTCTCCCACCTGCAGCGCGAGCTCCCGGGTCGGCACGAGCACGAGCGCCTGCACGGGCTCGCCACCAGGCTCCACCCGCTCCACCACCGGGATCCCGTAGGCCGCAGTCTTACCCGAACCGGTCTGCGCCTGTACCGCCACGTCGCGGCCTGCCAGCAGCAGCGGGACAGCCTGGAGCTGGACGGGAGTCGGGGCCTCCCAGCGGAGCGACCGCACGCCCGCCAGCGTCTGCGGGCTCAAGTTCAACGCTGTGAAGGATTCGGGACCCTGACTGGGCGCCCGGCTCCTGTGTGTGGGGAGGGATCCTGCGTGCGAACCCCTCGGAACAGTCGTAGACATTCTTCCGCCTCCTTCGGCCGCGGACACCGCCGCGGGGTTTCGGTGTCGGCACCCCGTGTCTCGCCCGACCCGTCCCCGACCGAAGAAGGCCCGCGAAACACACCGGGGGTCTCTCGCACCCCGGGTCCAGCAATGACGACCCTGCTACGCTACCACGTCGCCCTCCAACGCGCAAGCCGCTCTCAACGCACGGCCCGCGCCACCGCGTACGCCGCCCCACGCACGGCGCCCCAAACGGCCAAGACGACCCCTCTGCCCCCCCGGGCCCCGCCCGGCGCGTGGAAAGTTGCCTCCGCCAGCCGCGCCCTGCGAGCAGTCTCCGCATCCCGCAGCTCCTGCCTGATACGCTGCGCGGCCAGCTCCATCAGCAACCACGTGTCGTGTAGCACCCCGCACCTCCTCGGTTGTCTGTGGCCTGCACCCGTGTCTTCCGTTCCTGGCGAACCTCCCGTCCTATCAGCACCAACAACACGCCCGCCAAGGTCAGCCCGATCCCTCCCAAGCCCGGCAGGCTCACCGCTTCGCCCATCACCAGCCCCCCTAAGGTCACCGCCACCACGGGGTTGACATACGCGTGGCTCGTAGCGAGCCCCGGCCGCACTCGCCGCAGGAGGTAGGCGTACGCGCTGAACGCCAGAAGGGACCCGAATACCGTCAGGTAGCCGGCCGCTACCCATGCGCGGACGGGTACGGGGCCGTCCAAGCGCTCGCCGCCTAATAGCGACATCCCCAGCAGCGCCGCGCCACCCACGATCATCTGTGCCGCACTCCCCAAGAGCCCTGAGGGGAGTCGCACCCGCTGGCTCCACACGGACCCCGCGGCCCACAGAACCGCCGCGAGGACTAGGGCCGCGGCAGCCGCGGGCTGGCCCCGCAGGCCCTGTTCCCCCTGCAGCAGCGCGACTCCCGCGAACCCGAGGAGAAGACCCGAGCGCTCCCACCGGTTGGGCCAGTGGCCCGACAGCCCCGAGAACACCCCGGCCCACAGGGGCACCGTGGCCACGACTACGGACGCGAGCCCGGATGCCACCCACTGCTGCGCGAACGTCACGAGCCCGTTCCCGCCCACGAGCAGCAGCAGGCCCACGACACCCGCCCCCTTCCACTCCGCCGCCGTGGGAGCCCGCTCGCCGCGCAAGCGCAGGAACACGTACAGGGCCAGGCCCGCGACGATGAACCGACCAGCCCCGAGCAGGAACGGGGGGAACCCTTCCAGCGCTACCCGGATGCCGAGGTAGGAGGATCCCCACACGAGGTACACCGTTGCAAGGGCCAGCCACACGCCCCTCTCCGCCCCGTCCCGCACTTCCTGCCGCGCGCTCATCCCGCCTCCTCGCCCCTGGCTCACGACTTGGGGGCAGCACCGTCCAGCGGGATCTTCCACCCCGCTGCGCCGCGGTTCAGGTCCGCCTCCGCTGAGGCCGCAGCCTCGCAGGCATCTCCGCCAGCCTGGCCCTTAGCATCTCCAGGCTGGCGCGGTCCAGTTCCATCTGGTATGTGTGCAGCCGACCCTGTTCCCCGACCAAGCGCTTCGCCACGGGGTAGGCCGCGGCGGACACGTACACCTCCTGTGCGTCCCTCAGGGCCCGTCGAAAGCGGTCCGGGGCGTCCACCCCCACTGCCACCACAGCCAGGTGGCGAACCCCCGCGTTGACCACGAGGGTACGGACTCTCGCAGCCCGCTCACGGTCCAGGCAGCAAACCGCCACCCGCGTCCCCGCGGGCAGCTGTGCTAGGGAGCGCAGGAACCGAATTTCGAGTCCGGCTCCCAGGCCCACCACTTCCGCGGCGCGCCGGATGACGCGCTGTACTTCCTCGAAGTGAAAGAACGTCGTCACCACGCAACCGACCTCCGCAGCCTGCCGACGGAATCCAGCGGGGTCACGACGGACGTCGTCCAGGTGCACACCCTCCACCGCCACGCCAAGTTCCCGGTTGAGGGTACGGCTGTGTTGCTGGATCTCCGGCACGTTGCACTCGACGAACAGCACGCGCCGCTGCATCCGACGCGCCTCCTGCATGCGCGCCAGGGCCCCCGCCGCCTCCGCAAACTCCTCAGGCGTGAACCCCATCTCCGCGGCCCGTTCCAGCGCCCGCTCCACCACCCCCCGCAGGGCCGCCCGCTGCAGCGCCGCTCGCGTCGCCTCGGCGTCTGCCACGAAGGTGCCCGCGCCTCGGCGCGACACCAGGTAGCCTTCCTCCTGCAGGCTCGCATAGACCGCGGCCACCGTGTTCCGGTGCACCCGCAGGTGCCGTGCCAGCTCCTCGACGGTGGGCAAGCGGTCTCCGGCTTTGAGCTCGCCCAGGGCCACCAGCCAGCGGATCTGCTCTGCCAGCTGTGCCTGCAGCGGTTCAGCGAGCCGGCTGTCCACCGCCAGGGGAGGGTGTAGCGCGGCACGATTTTGGCCTTTTGTCATAGTTGATTGTGACAATATCAGATCCCTGGACTCCCCGCAAGGGGGCCCGGGCCCCCGAACTGGCTCCGTGCCCCAGCCAGCCCTGGGAGTGCCCAGCCGGGGCTGACACCGGTTCGCCCCGCGCCGGTCGCGTGCGGCTATAATGGGGCCGCTGGCAATACGCTTGGGGGTGACGCATGGCCTTACCCGAGTTCCGCAACGAGCCCTTCACGGACTTCAGCTCGGACGCCAATCAGAAGGCCATGCGGGAGGCGATCGCTGCCGTGCAGGCGCGGGTGGGCCTGGAGCTCCCCGCGGTCGTGGGGGGCGAGCGGCTGCACGCGCGCGACCGGTTCGACTCCCGCAACCCCTCGAAGAAGGACGAGGTGGTGGCCCGGGCGCCCCTGGGCTCCCCGGAGCTGGTGGATCGCGCGGTGGACGCGGCGTGGCTGGCGTTTCCCCTGTGGAAGCGAGTGCCGCCGGAGGAGAAGGCCGCACTGTTCCTGCGCGCCGCGGAACTCCTCCGCCGCCGGAAGTTCGAGGCCGCGGCGTGGATGGTGCTGGAGGTGGGCAAGAACTGGGCAGAGGCGGACGCGGACGTGGCGGAGGCCATCGACCACCTGGAGTACTTCGCCCGGGAGATCCTGCGGTACGCGGAGGGCAAGCCCACAACCCCCCACCCGCAGGAGGTCTCGTACTACACGTACGAGCCACTGGGGGTGGTGGCGGTGATCCCGCCGTGGAACTTCCCCCTGGCCATCCCCATGGGGATGGCCCTCGGCGCCATCGCGGCCGGGAACACGGTCGTCCTCAAGCCGAGCAGTGACGCCCCAGCTACCGTCTACACGTTCGTGGAGGTCATGGAGCAGGCAGGCCTACCGCCCGGGGTCCTCAACGTCGTCCCCGGCTCCGGTTCCGTCGTCGGGGACTCGCTCGTAACCCACCCACGGGTGCGGATGGTCGCCTTCACCGGCTCTCGGGAGGTGGGCTGCCGGATCTACGAGCAGGCCGCCAGGGTCCAGCCGGGGCAGGTATGGCTCAAGCGGGTCATCGCGGAAATGGGAGGCAAGAACGCGGTGGTGGTCGCGGAGGACGCGGACCTGGAGGAGGCGGTGGCCGCCGCGGTGGTCTCCGGGTACGGGTACCAAGGGCAGAAGTGCTCCGCGGGCTCGCGGCTGGTGGTGACCGGTCCGGTCTACGACCGAGTTGTGGAGGCCTTTGTGGAGCGCGTGCGGGCCCTGCAGGTGGGGCCCGCGAAGGACAACTACCCCGTGGGTCCGGTGATCAACGAACGCGCGTATCGCACCATCCTGGAGTACATCGAGGTAGGAAAGCGCGAGGGGCGGCTGCTGTGTGGCGGGGAGTCCGGGGACGGGGAAGGCTACTACATCCAGCCCACGGTGTTCGCAGACGTGAGCCCCCATGCCCGGATCGCCCAGGAGGAGATCTTCGGCCCCGTGGTGGCCGTGATCCGCGCGCGCGACTTCGACCACGCTCTGGAGATCGCCAACGCCACCGACTACGGGCTCACGGGGGCGGTGTTCACCCGGGATCCGGACCGCATCGCAAAGGCGCGAGCCGAGTTCCACTGCGGCAATCTGTACATCAACCGGAAGTGCACGGGGGCGCTGGTGGGGGTCCATCCCTTCGGCGGCTTCAACATGAGCGGAACGGACGCCAAGGTCGGCGGCCCCGATTACCTCCTATACTTCCTGCAGCCCAAGGTGACCAGCATCAAGTACCGCTAGGTTACCGATGCCAGGCCTCCAAAGGCCGCGGGACCACTGCGACGGGCCCAGGGGGACAGGGCCCCAGGGGACAGGTCCCGGGGGACAGAGCCAAGGGGACGGGGGCAACACCGGCGCCCGGGTTGGTCCGGCGCGGTGGTATGCTAAAGGACGGGCTTGGGGACGTAGCTCAGCGGGAGAGCACCTGGTTTGCAACCAGGGGGTCGCCGGTTCGAATCCGGTCGTCTCCACCATCGGAGCGCACAGGGCCCGGTTTCACGCCGGCCCGCGGATGGTTAACGCCTGACAGACGGCGCAGACCAACTCGGCCCCGGCTGGTCCGCCACGTTTTCCCGGCGCGGCTCCAGACCCTGGACAGTCCCCAGACGTTCGTCGCCTCTCGGGTCGGGGGAACCGCGAGGTGGAGCTCTTCCCTACCGCGCCTGACCCTCAGCGTGTCGGTGCCGAACGCGCTGCAGCGACTGCGCCCATGGGCCTACCCCGCGGCCCACGCCACGAGCCACGGCACGCAGGCGATCACGGTGATGACCCGCGCCACGTGCAGGGACGCGATGGAGGGTGCGTCCAGTCCCATGTCGTCCGCGGCCATGGAGATTTCCGTCAGGCCCGCAGGTGCGGAGCTGAGGAACGCCACCGGCCACGGCCAGCGCGTCACGGTTCCCACTCCCCACGCGATGACCGCGGAGACAGCCAGCAGGTAGGCAGTGAGGCCCAGGGCCGGTAAAAGCACCCGCCGTGCGACCTCCGGGTGCCAGCTGGCGGACACCGCCAGGATGATCCCCACCGCCAGCTGCACCCCACGCCGCACGTGGAGGGAGAGCTCCCGCACGGGCCCCCCTACGAGGCGCAGGGCCGCCACCGCCACCATGGAACCCACCAGACCGCCCGCCGGCACGCCCAGCCACAGGGCGGCCCAGCCGGCTCCCACCCCCACAGTCAGCGTCACCAGCAGCTCCTTCAACCGTCCACCTCCGCGCGGCGTAACCACAGGCGCACCAGCGGCAGGGTCACCAGCAAGGTGGTCACCACCCGCACCAGCTGGACCGTGGTCACCAGATCTACCGGGCGATCCAGGGCCATGGCGATCAGTACCATCTCCGGCATCCCCCCGGGGGTGGCCGCCAGTAGGGCGGTCCCCCATTCCAGTCCGGCCAAGGCGCGGAGCAGCCACGCCCCTCCCACCGCGCCCACCAACGCCGCCAGCACCACTAGGAAGGCCGCCCGGGATGCGCGCCGCACGTTCGGCAGGGTATCCGGCCGGACCCGGGAGCCCAGCGTGATGCCCACCGCGATCTGCAGCCACCGGCGCACCGAGGGATCCACGGGAGGGATCTGCGTCGCCACCAGGGACAAGGCTGCGAGGGCACCTAGCAATCCACCCAGAAGGGCCCCCGCCGGCAGCCGCAGCCGGATCCCTACGAGTCCTCCGGTGACTCCTGCGGCCACCACTAGGGCTGCGGCCAGGACCTGCTCCGCGCTCACACCGACCTCACCCAACCTCCGTCCACCACGATGGTCTGGCCCGTGACGTAGCTGGCCCGCGGGGAGGCCAAGAAGGCCACCACCGCCGCCACCTCTTCCGGCCGCCCGTGGCGGCCCAGGGGCACGTCCTCCGCATCCTCTGCCACCGCCTCCTGCAGCGGGATCCCCCGACGCGCCGCCGCTTCCTCCAGGCGCCGCAGTCTGCGTTCGGTAAGGATGCGTCCGGGGGCCACGCAGTTGACCGTGACGCGGGGGGCCAGCTCCTCAGCCAGGCTCGCGGTGAGGTTCGCCAACGCTGCCTTCGCCGCGTTGGACGGCGACTGGCCGGGGTGGGGGCGCTTCCCGGACGCCGCGCCCAGCAGCACGATGCGGCCCCCTTCCCGCAGGCAGGGCAAGACCAGACGGATCACGCGGACGGCAGCGAGGAGGTTCAACTCGAGGGCGGCCCGCCACACTTCCTCCGTAGCCTCCGAGAAGGGCACCCGGACCCCGCTTCCGGCCACGTGCACTACGGCCTCAAGCCCATCCCCACACATCTGCCGCAGGGCCGCGGCCGTCTGCCCAGCGTCGGTCACGTCGGCGACGCTCCACTCCACTTCCCCACCCTGCTTCCGGATTTCCTCCGCCAACCGCGCCAGCGCCTCTCCGTCGCGGGCCACCAACCTCAGTCGGGCTCCCTCCTCCGCCAGCAACCGAGCCACCGCGCGGCCGACGCCCCGGCTCGCTCCCACCACCAGCACGCGCTCCCCTCGCAGCCCGAGATCCACTCCACCACCTCGGGGATCGTCCGCGACCTCGCACGGTCAGGGGCTTTTCCGTCCCCGCCCCGCCCGCGCTCCTAACCGGCCGCCCTTTCCGCCAGCCCCTGCTCAGCGCCGGCCACCGACAGGCGTTCCTCCCGAATGCGCCGGAGGATGGGCCAGGCGAAGGTCAACACCGCCAGCGCCAGCAACAAGGCCGAAATGGGACGCGTGAAGAACACCCAGGGATCACCGAGAGAGATCAGCAGGGACCGGCGCAGGTTCGCCTCCACCATGAAGCCCAGCACGAACCCCAGGACCATGGCGAGGACGTTGTAGCCGTACCGGCGCATGGAGTAGCCCACCAGCCCGGTCAGCAGGACGATCCATACCTCCACCATGCTGTTGTTGATCGAGTAGGCGCCCACCAGAACGAGCCCCAGGATCCCGGCCAGCAGGAAGGGGCGACGCACATTGACCAGGGCGATGGACGGCCGCAGGGCCAGCAGACCCAGCCCCAGCATGAACAGGTTGGCCACCAGCAGCCCCACGAACAGCCCGTAGACCACGTGCGGGGTCCGGTCGAACAGGGCCGGACCCGGCTGCAGGCCGTGGAGCATCATCCCCGCGAGGAGGATGGCTGCGGAGTTGGAACCGGGGATCCCGAAGGTCAACAGGGGGATGAGGGCCGTCGCCGTGACCACGTTGTTCGCCGTCTCCGGTGCGGCCACTCCCTCCAGGGAACCCCGGCCGAACTCCTCGGGGTGTTTGGACCACCGCTTCGCCTCGTTGTAAGCGATGAACGACGCGATGGCCCCGCCCCCGCCCGGGAGCAGGCCCTCGATGGTCCCGAAGACGATCCCAAGGACGGTGGCTACCCGCAGCCGCCACAGCTCCAGCAGGGAAGGCAGCGCGGTGGTGTACCGGCCGCGGATCCGCTCCCAGTCCACGCCCTCGGCGATCTGGTAGAAGATCTCCGACACCGCGAACAGGCCGATCATGCCCGCCGCGGCCGCCACGCCTCCCACCAGGTCCACGCTGCCGAAGGTGAACCGCGGGGTCCCGCTGAAGGGGTCGGTCCCCACTGTGGCCAGCATCAAACCCAGCACCGCGGAGATCCCGCCCTTGACCAGGTCCCGGCCCACGAAACTGCTGATGAGGGCTAAGCCGAAGACCCCGAAGGCGAAGTACTCCGGCGGGCCGAACGCCAGCGCGATCCGGGATAGTGGGACGGCGAAGGCCACGAGGAGGAACACGCCCGCGATCCCTCCCACCGTCCCTGTCACCAGCGAAACCCCGAGGGCCTTGCCGCTCTGTCCCCGCTGGTGAAGCGCATACCCGTCCACCACCGTGATGGCGGAACCAGGAGTGCCGGGCGTGCTGATCAGGATCGCGGTGATGGATCCGCCGTACATGGCGCCCACGTACACGCCCGCCAGCATCATGAGGGCCACCGCGGGATCCATGCCGAAGGTGAACGGAAGGAGCAACGCCATGGCGATGGATCCGGAGATTCCCGGCAGCGCCCCGCCGAGGATCCCCCAGGCGACCCCCAGCAGGGTCATCAGCAGGGCGTAGGGCTGCAGCGCCACCTGCGCACCGAGGGCGAACCGCTCCAGCATCACAGCCTCCCGAACGGCCCGGGCGGCAACAGCACCCCTAAAAGCCGGCCGAACACCCCGTACAGGGCCGCGGTGACCCCCGCCGCCACCAGGACCAGTGGAACCGGCTCCCGGACTCCCAGGCAGGCCAGCACCGCCGCCAGGAACGCCGGTGTCGCCACCAGGAACCCAGCCCTGGGCATCACCAGGGCGTAGGCCACCAGTAGGACCACGGTGGCCGCGAGCAGCCGGACCCGGGCCGGCGAGGGAGGAGTGGCCTCCGACCTTCCCGCGGCGGCCCGCGCCAGCAGCGCCAGGGCCAAAAGGGCCAGGGCCCCGGCGAGGAGCCTCGGCATGAACGCGGGACCGAGCCGGTCGCTGGCGAAACCGCGGACGATGAACAGGGACTGGTGAAAGTACACTGCGGCGACAGCCAGGAAGCTCAAGCCCGCCACCAGGTCAGCCCTGCGCACCCCTCCCTCCTAACTACTGGATCAACCCGATGGACTTCAGGTACCGGCGGAGGGTCATGTTCATCCGGTCCAGGTACAGCTTGTACTGCACGTGGTCCATGTACGCAGGCACCTGGTAGACCGACCGGTAGTACATCTGGTAGGAGGGCTTGCGGAGCACCTGCTGGACGGCCCGCTCCCAGAAGGCCACCGCCTCCGGGTCCATGCCCTTGGGGCCCAGCAGCCCCCGGAATTTCTCCACCACCACGGGGAAGCCCAGCTCCTTCGCGGTCGGGATGGTGGTCCCCGGGATCCGCTGCTCCGTGAAGGAGTTCAGCACCCGCACCTTGCCCGCCTGTACCTGGGAGGCGATCTCGGCGTACTCCCCCACACCCAGATCCACGTGGCCCCCCAGGACGGCCACCAGTAGGTCGCCCCCGCCCTCGAAGGTCACGGGCTGCACCTTCACCTTCGCCACCGACATGAGGTGGTAAGCGATCATGTGCTCCACGGACCCTGGCGTGGCCGCCCCGAACCGGATCTGGCCAGGCCGGCGCGCCGCCTCGTCCACCACGTCCTTCAGGCTCTTCCAAGGAGACTCCGCCCGCACGTACAGGATCATGGGGTCGAAGAAGACGTTGGCCACGGGCTGGAGGTCAAGGTACGAGTACTGGGTCTTCGTGAGCAGCGGCGTCTGGAGCATGGTGGGGGTGGCGCCGTACAGGACGTAGCCATCCTTGGGGCTCGTGGCCACGTACGCCACCGCGCGGGCCGAGGCGCCGCCGGGACGGTTCTCCACCACCAGGGGCACTGGGACGATGCCCTCCAGGTGCTTGGCCAGGTTGCGGAGGAAGATGTCCCCACCCGCCCCCGGGCTCGAGTGAGTCACCAGCACCACCGGTTTGGTCGGGTAGCGGCTCTGGCCCAGGGCCGCCACGCTCACGGCGAGCACTAGGACACCCGCAACCGACAGCCAGACCGCCTTCCGCTTCATCGACCATCCCCCCTTCCGTCGTCAGACCAGTCCGCGTGCGAACAACGGCTCTCCGTCCTGCAGCACGACCTCTCCGTCTAGGGCGACCGTGGGGCGCAGCAGGATGATGTCGAGGTGCACGCTGCTCTCCACGGTACCCGCGAGGCTCAGGTTGTCGCCCAGGGCCACGTGGGCCTGGCCCAGCCGCTTCTTCACTTCCCGGCTCTTGGGAATCGTCCGGCAGGCGGGGTTGGTGCCCAGGGCCAGCTCCGCGGCGAAGTTCCGGGCGCCAGGGTCCTTGCGCTCCAGGATCTCCCGCAGGGTCTGCGCTTCCACGCCCCCCTCCACCCGCACGATCCGCCCGTCTTCCACCTCCAGGCGGAACGGCTCCCGGACCGGGCCGACCTTCTCGATCAGGTAAGGGTTCACCAGAACCCCCTCCGTGGTGCCCTCCACGGGCGCAATGGCCGCCTCGCCGTCGGGCAATCCTGAGAACTGGCCCGGCTCCCGGGCGAACCCCGACAGCCCGAACGCGGGCCGGCCGTCCAGGTCCATGCGCAGGTCTGTCCCTTCGGGAGTGGTGATGCGGGCGGTGCGGGCCGCGGTGAGGAGCTCCACAGCCCGACGGGTGATGCGGTCCACCACCTCGTAGTCCGCGGTCATGCCGCCTCGGACCATCATCTCCTCGTCTACCTCGCGGACGTTGCAGACGCGGGCGCCCGCCCGCAGGGCCTCCCGCTCCGCGTTCGTATGGGTCATGGAGTGGCTGGTCTGCACGATCACCGCGTCCGCTTCCCGCATGGCTGCGGCCACCGCGGGCGGGGGCTCCTCGCCGCCCATCTCCCGCGCGTTCATGGCCACCACCACCACGTCGCAGCCCAAGAGGGTCCCCGTCGCGGCCAGGAGGTCTGTGATGGTACGGGGCCGCTCGAAGTCGGTCACGATCACCACCCGTTCCCCGGGGCGGACGGCGAGTACCTGCTCGAACACGCGGCGCGCGGTGATGGCCATCTTGGGGTTCACCGGTTACCCTCCTCCGCGAGCTGTCGCCGGGCTGCCTCCCACGCCCGCAGGATGTGCCGTTCCATGGCCTCACGGGCCCCGTCCGGGTTCCCCGCGCGAAGCTGCTCGACGATCTCCCGGTGCTCGGCTACCGACTGCGGCGGCCGGCCCGGCAACGACAGCGACTCCACCCGCAGCAGGATGATGCGGTTGCGGAGGTTGTCGATCAGGGACTCCAGCAGGGCATTGCCACACCGGCGTGCCAGCTCGTCGTGGAACGTGTTGTTGGCCGCCAGCACCGCCCGTACGTCGCCCGCCTGGACTGCCTCCTCCGCTTCCTGCACGCAGCGCTCGAGGCACGCCACGTCCTCCGCCTGCGCCCGGGCCGCCAGCAGCCGCGTGGCCTGTCCCTCCAAGGCCGCCCGGACTTCGTACAGCTGCTGGGCGTCCTGGAGGGTCGGCCGCGTCACCACCGGGCCCCGGTACGGGACCGTGGTGACAAGCCCTTCCAGTTCCAACTTGCGCAGCGCTTCCCGGATCGGCGTGCGACTCACTCCCAGCAGCTCCACCAGCTCCCGCTCCACCAGCCGCTCGCCGGGCTGGAACCGACCGGACAGGATCGCCTCGCGCAGCTTCTCCAGCACCCGCTCCCGGGTCGGACGCGTCCCCACCAGCAGGCTGCTGTTCACCGAAGGACCTCCAGGACGGCCTCCGTGACCTGGCGCGTGCTCGCCCGCCCGCCCAGGTCAGGTGGGCGCACGTCGGGTTCCCGCACGACCCTGCGGACGGCGTCCAACACCGCCGCCGAGGCCTCCGCTTCCCCCAGGTGATCCAGCATCAGGGACACCGACCAGAAGGTGGCCAAGGGGTTAGCGACGCCCCGTCCCGCGATGTCCGGCGCCGAGCCGTGGACGGGCTCGAACAGAGACGGGGACCGCCGGGTAGGGTCCAGGTTGGCACTGGCGGCCAACCCCAGGCTCCCCTGCAGGGCTGCCCCCAGGTCCGTGAGGATGTCCGCGTACAGATTGGAACCCACCACCACGTCGAAGCGCTGGGGGTTGAGCACCATATGGTACGCCGCCGCGTCCACGTGCAGCCGCCAGACCTCTACCTCCGGGTAGTCGCGGGCCACCCGCTCCGTGACCTCGTCCCAGAGGACCGCGGTGTACTGCAGGGCGTTGGACTTGGTGACAGACGCCAGACGCCGCCGGCGCCGCTGGGCCAGCTGGAAGGCATAGCGGAGGATGCGTTCGGTCCCGCGGCGGGTGTACACGGCGGTCTGCAAGGCGACCTCGTCCGGCGTCCCCTCCCCCACGCGGCCTCCCACGCCCGCGTACTCGCCCTCCGTGTTCTCCCGAACGAACACCATGTCCACGTCGGCGGGCCCGCGCCCCGCCAGCGGGCCGGGCACTCCCTCCAGCAGCCGTACAGGGCGCAAATTCACATAAAGGTCGAAGCCCTTACGGATCCGCAGCAGCAGGCCCCACAGGGACACGTGGTCGGGGACGCGAGGGTCGCCCACGGCACCGAGGAGGATAGCGTCGAAGGCCCGGAGCTGCTCGAGGCCGTCGGAGGGCATCATCGCCCCGTGCTGGAGGTAGTACCCACACCCCCACGGGAACTCCACTGTGTCCACGCTGAAGCCAAACCGGCGCGCCGCGGCCTGCAGCACCCGCACGCCTTCCGGGACCACCTCTCGGCCGATGCCGTCCCCCGGGATCACCGCGATGCGGTACGTCCTCACGGGGCCTCACCCTCCAGCAGGGGCACCAGGTCTGCCACGGAGTGTCCCCGGACGTTCCACAGGGCGTCCAGCAGCCGGCGCGCCCGCTCCGGCGGCATGACCAGAGCCGCGCACTCCAGGAACTTTTCCGACACCTCCTGGCGGGACAGGGGTTTGCGCGGGTGTCCGCGGGCCATGTCCGCCCGACCTGAGAGAACGCGGCCGTCACGGAGGTGGATCGCCACCTTCATGCGCATCTCGTTGTACCCCAGGGCCTCGATCTCAGGGTCCACGTACACGTGCACCCGTTCCATGAGCGCCCGCACCTGCGGGTCCCGGACCCGGTCGTCCGTGAACTGCGCCAGTCCGGCCCGCCGGTCCACCACCCCCACGGCCATCTGGAACTGCAGGCTGAACTTGGCCTCCAGGGCCGTCTGCGGCCTCGTGTGGATGAGGGCGTTGGGCACGTGGGAATTCACCCCGACCTCAATGCGCTCCACGTCCTCGGGCCGCACCTCGTGCTCCCGGACCAGCTCCAGCAGGACGTCCTGCGCCGGGTGGGACAGCGACCCGGACGGGTACGGCTTGATGGAGATCCCGGGACTTTCGAAGAAGTAGGGGTTCCCCAGCCTCCCCTCGATCTTCGAGGCGTCGTAGCCGCCCGCGGCGGCGCTGTAGAAGCCGCGCTTGGCCTCCAGGATGTTGGTGGCCGCGGTCCAGCCGCGCCGGGCTAGCAGCACCGCCAGCACCCCGTTCTCCGCCGCGCGGCCCGCGTGGAAGGGTTTGGTCATGGTGCCAAAGTTCTCCCGGAGGCCTGCAGCCATGCTGGCGGCCAGACCGAACGCCCGAAGGGTCTGGTCCAGGTCGCACCGGACAAGCCGCGCCGCGGCCGCGCAGGCCCCGAAGGTGCCCAGGGTACCCGTGGAGTGGAACCCGTCGCGGTAGTGCCGCGGGTCCACCGCGTCCGCGGTCCTGCAGGCCACCTCCACGCCCACCACGTACGCGTCCAGGAACTCCGCCCCCGAAGCTCCCACATACTCCGCCGCGGCGAGGGCGGCCGGCAGGACCGGTGCGGTGGGGTGGGTGAGGAGGCCGTAGACGCTCCGCGGGTCGGTGGCCAGCTGGGTGTCGTCGTAGTCCAGGGCGTGGGCCGCGGTACCGTTAGCCCACGCGGCCAGTTGCAAGGGTGCCCGCAGCCTCGAGCCCACCACGACGGCCTGAGGCTTGCCGCCTAGCTCTCGCAGGTGCTCGCGGGAGATCCGGCCGGACTCTGCGGCCGCGCCCGCCAGCATGACCGCCACCCCGTCCACCAGGTGGCGGGTGGCCCTTTCCAGCACCGAATCGGGAATCGGAGGGTTCTCCAGCACGAAGCGCGCGATCTCAGCGGTCAGCCCCACGACGTGCCTCCAAGACCTGGATCTGGTGTACTGTATACAGCATACCTGTCCGGACTCCTGCCGGCCGGAGGTGGGAGGTTGGCAAGACTTGCTATCGCTATGGGAGACCCGTCGGGGATCGGGCCCGAGGTACTGGTAAAGGCACTGGGGCAGCCCCTGGACTGCCCGCACGTGGTGATCGGGCACCGGGACGTCTGGGCACGGGCCTGCCAAGTGGCCGGCACCGACCTCTCCCTGGCGCCAGCCGACGGTCCCGCTCGGCGTCCGGGTGCGGTCCCGTTCCTCCAGGTGGACCCACCCGTCGCGGGGTGGGCAGTGGGTCGGGCGTCCGCGGAGGCCGGGAGAACAGCTGCCGCCTGGCTACGGGCTGCGGTGCAGCTGGCGCTTTCGGGCCTCGCGGACGCCGTGGTGTTCGCACCCCTCAACAAGCAAGCCCTGCGCCTAGCGGGCTTTGGGGTGAGGGACGAGTACGAGCTCGTGGCACGCCTGGCCGGCGTGGCGGAACACGACGAGGCGAACGTGATCCCTCACCCCGCGGGTTCGGGTCTGCTGTGGGTGGCGCGCGCCACTTCCCACGTGCCGCTCCGGGAAGTCCCCTCTCTGCTGGACGAACAGCGGGTGCTGCGGGCGATCCAGGTTGCTCACCGTATGGCCCGGAAAGGAGGGAACCAGCAGCCGCGGGTGGGAGTGGCTGCCCTCAACCCTCACGCGGGCGAGGGCGGGACCCTGGGCGACGAAGAGGTGCGGCTCCTCCTCCCCGCCATCCGAAAAGCTCAGGAAGAGGGGCTGGCGGTCTCCGGTCCGTACCCCGCCGACCACATCTTCCGTATCGCACGGTCGGGTGCCCTGGACGCGGTGGTGGCCCTGTACCACGACCAGGCGCAGATCGCCACGAAGCTGCTGGGTTTCGATCGCGGCGTGTCCGTGGGCGTCGGCTACCCGTTCGTCATGACCACACCGTCCCACGGCACCGCCTTCGACCTCGTGGGTACCGGCTTGGCGGACCCACGGCCGATGCGGCAGGCTCTGGAGCTGGCAGCAGCCCTGGCGTCTGCGGGGATCGGCAGGTAGTTAGCCGGATGCCCCAGAAACCCTCCTCCACGGCCTACAGGCTCAGCCTCCGTACCGGTCTGCCAGGGCCCGCCAAAGGTGCGTGTCCACCAAGCTGTCCCGCTCGTCCTCGGGCACCAGATCCGCGGCGTCCACGAACCCTTGCGTCCGCAGCCGCTCCGCGACCTTCCGCACGGCTGCCAGGGCAGCGCGCTGCAGCTCGCCCGCGTAGATGGCCAGGCGGCACCCAGCTTCCTGGAGCTCGTCCGGCCGCCACCGTGCTCCCGACGGCACGTTGACCGCCAGGGGCCTGCGCAGGCGGTGGGCCACCTCCGCCACCTCCTCCAGGCTGCGCAGGCCCTGGACGAATAGGGCTTCCGCCCCCGCCTCGGCGTAGACGTTCGCGCGGCCGACTGCCGCCTCCAGGCCCTCCACGGCCCGGGCGTCGGTACGGGCGATGACCACAAGACCGTCCCGACGGGCCTCCACGGCGGCGCGCACCCGCGCGGCCATCTCCTCGGGCGACACCAGACGGATCCCCTCGTACTGGCCGCAGCGCTTGGGAAGCGTCTGGTCTTCCAGGTGCAGCGCCGCCGCGCCCGCTTCCTCCCACTCCCGCACCGTCCGGTGGACGTTGAGCAGCCCGCCGTAGCCGGTGTCCGCGTCAGCCACCACGGGGAGGCGGGTCGCGCGGCAGACGCGGCGCAGCACCTCCGCCACCTCGCAGAGGCTCACCAGCCCCAGGTCTGGGAAACCGAGGGTCCGGGCGATGGCACCTCCGCTGGCATAGACCGCTTCGAACCCGCAGACCTCCACCAGGCGAGCAGAGAGCGCGTCGAAGACCCCCGGCGCCACGAGGACAGGGCCGTCCTGCAGGCGCCGCCGCAGCCAGTCCCGCCTCTGGCTGGGACTCATACGCGTTCCGTGCTTACGCCCCCGGGTTGGGGGACCGTCACGGGGGTCCGGAGGCGCTGCAGCGCCACCACCGCCGCCAGCAGTCCAAAGCCCGCGGTGTCCGTGAGGAGGCCGGGCTTGATGAGCAACAGGGCGGCGCCGAACAAAAGCAAGCGTTCCAACCGGTCAGCCGGCCTGAGCAGGTAGCCCACCACCGCACCACCCAGGCACAGGGTCCCGATCGTTCCCGTGACGACCGCCCACAGCACCTCGTACCAGTGGCCCTGCATGAGCAGCGCGGGCCCGAACACGAACATGTACGGCACGATGAAGCCCGCCAGTGCGAAGCGCACCGACTGCCAGCCCGTCTCCCACATGGGCGCCCGGGCAAGGCTGGCGGCCGCGAAGCTGGCCAGGGCCACCGGCGGGGTCAGCGCCGACAGGCACGCGAAGTAGAAGAGGAACAGGTGCGCGGCCATGGGAGGAATCCCGGCCTGCACCAGGGCCGGGGCGAGCGTGCTGGCCATGATGGCGTAGGCGGCCGTGGTGGGAAGCCCCATCCCCAGAAGCAGCGCCACCAACATGGCCACCCCAAGCATGAGGAGGACGTTGCCGCCCGCGAGGGTGAGCAGCGCCAGCGACAGCTTACCCCCCAGGCCCGTAAGGGACAGGATCCCCACCACCATGCCCGCCGCCGCGGTGGTGGCCGCGATCTCCACCGACCTCCAGGACCCGTCATACAGCGCGTCCACCAAGCGGCGGATGCCGTCCCGGGCCTCCGGGCGCCACGCGTACACCCCGGCCACGGCAGCGCAGCCGACCAGAAAGCTCCACAAGGACGGTGCGCCCAGTCGGCTCGCTACCCCGTACGCCACCGCCGCCAGCAGCACCCACGGATGCGCCACCCGCTCGCCGCGTCCGGCCCACGAGGCCACCACGGTGGCGGCCAGTCCCCACAGGGCCGCCCGGAAGGGCGACTGGTCGAACCCCATGATGAGGACGAGGATGAGGGCGAGTGGCCCCAGGAGGAACCCCTGCTGGACCAGCACCGCGCCCAGCTTCGGCAGCCGGTCCCGCGGCAACCCCCGCAGCCCGTTGCGGGCCGAGTAGAAGTCGATCATCCAGTAGGCCGCCACGTAGTACAGCAGCGCGGGGATCAGGGCCGACAGGGCCACTCGGGAGTAGGGGACCCCGAGGATGTCTGCCATGAGGAACGCCGCCGCCCCCATCACGGGAGGGACCAGCTGCCCGCCCGTGGAGTTCATCGCCTCGATGGCCCCCGCCACCGAAGGGCGGAACCCCGTGGACTTCATCAACGGCACGTTGATCACGCCGTCCACCATCACGTTGGCCGCGGAGGACCCCGAGGCGGTGCCGAACAGCGCGCTGGTCAGGATGGATACCTTGGCGGGGCCACCCCGCCGGTGGCCCGCCAGGCTCAGGCCCAGGTTGACGATGAACTTCCCGATCCCCGACGCCTCCAGGAACGCCCCGAACAGGATGAACAGGTACACGTACCGTGCGGAGGCCGCGATGGGCGCGCTGTAGATCCCGTTGTCGCTAAACAGGAACGAGATGGTGGTGCTGAAGGGGAAGCCATTGTGTCGGAACAGGCTCGGCAGGTAGGGGCCAAGGAACGCGTACAGCACGAACAGCCCGCCCAGGATAGGCATGGCCCAGCCCGAGGTCCGGCGAACCATCTCCACCACGACGACCAACAGCAACACGCCCACTCCCACGTCCGCAAGGGTGGGCAGCACACCTGCCCGGTTCGTCAGCTCCGAGAAGAACAGCAGCTGGTAGACCACCACCCCCACGCTGGCCAGGGCGAGGAGGAGGTCCCAGGCGGTGGGGGGCGCCGACCCCTGTCCCTTGCGGGCGGGCAGGAGCAGGAACACCAACAGGGACGCGAACATCAGGTGGAAGGCGTACATCTTCTGAGGGTCGGTGGAGTAGAAGCCCAGCACCGCCACGTGGTAAAGGGCCATGGCCACCCCCACCACGCGGGCCAGCAACCACCACCGACCCGACAGCTGCCTTCCCCGGAGCTCCTCGGTGGATCCCAGCTGCTCCTCGGTGACGGTTAGGGTCCCTGCTCCAGGCTCCCCGCGCGCCTCCATCCCCGTCTCCCCCGGCGAGAAGTTGACCTTCCGTCGGCCTTAGCGGGGCGGCTGGTGCGCGGGGCGCAGCTGCACGCCCCGCTCCCGGTAGTACCGCAGGGCGCCCGGGTGCAGGGGGGCGTTGATGTAGTAGATGTTGACGGGCTGGGTCTCCGCCCCCGTGGGGTGTACCTGTTCCAGCAGCTCCCGGTTGTCGAACATGGCCTTCGTCAGCTCGTACACGAAGTCCTCAGGCATGTCCTTGTGCACGATGGCCGCGTTCCACATCTGGACAGTTCGGATGACATAGTCCTGGCCTCGGTACACGTTGGCCCGGATGGCAGCAGGGGCAAGGTAGGGGTACTCTGCGGTCAGCCGCTGGATCTGCTCCGGCGTGAACCCGAAGAACCGCACGGGCCGTGTGATGGACAACTCCAGCCATGCGGGCACGGGGATCCCGATGACCCCGAAGTTCGCGTCCACCAGCCCGTCCCGCAGGGCGTTGGCCCCTTCGGCGAAAGACAGGTTCACGATGCGGGCCGGCCGGATTCCGAACAGGGAGAAGACCTTGTGCCCCACGAACTCCGCAGAGCCCCCCCGGGGGCCTAAGTCCACCACACGGCCGTTCAGGTCCGCCACGGACCGGATGGGGCTATCCGCCCGGGTGACCCAGTGCGCGAAGGACGTGTACATGGGCCAAGTGAACCGGATCGCGTCGTAGCGCGTCCCCTGGGCCCACCCAATGCCCCGCAAGCCTTCGTACGCGGGCCCCATGGTGGTGAGTCCTAGCTCGATCTGCTTGGCCTGGACGAGCTGGATGTTCTGCACGGGCCCACCGGTGACCCGGTTGGAGGCCGGGATCCCCAGTTTCTCCTGGATCACCTTGGCGTAGCCCCCTGCCACCACGTAGTACACTCCGCCAATGGAAGCGGAGCCGATGGTAATATTCCGCGGCCAGTTGGCCCGGGCCTGAGCCCAAACGGGGACCGCGAGGGCCAGGGCCAACGCAGCCCCCACACAGCGAACGACCCACCGCTTCACGCGACTCCCCCCTTTCCGGTTGTCCGGCTATCCTACGGTACGCGCCACCCCGAGCCGACTCCTGCCGGCCCGCCTTGGCGGCACCGTAGGGACCTCACCAGGACTTCCCCTGCCTGCCGCACGTGTCGGCGCATGGCGGCGCCCGCGCCCCTCCCGGACCGCGCTTCCAGGTGACGGAGGATCTCCGCGTGGTCCCGCACCAACCGGGGGAGCTGCTCAGGCAACGCCAGAGCCGCCAGGGGTGCTAGCCCGGACCACACCGCCTCGATGGCCCGCACCAGCCGCGGGTTGCCGCACGCGCGGTAGATGGAGAAGTGGAACTGCTGGTTGTACTCCACGAACGCATCCGTGTCCCCCGTACGGGCCGCCTCCTCCAGCACCCCGTGGAGGTGCCGGAGTTCCGACAGTTCGTCCGGGCGCAGCCGGCCTGCGGCCCGAGCGGTCGCTGGCGGCTCCAGCAACAGCCGGACCTCGTACAGCCGGGCCACCTCTTCAGGACCCCACCGCACCACGTGGTACGTGCCGCGGCCGTCCGCTTCCACCAGGCCGTCCCGCTCCAGCTGACGCAGGGCGTCCCGCACGGGCAAGCGGCTGGTCCCCAGCCGGCCCGCCAGCTCCTCCTGGACCAGCCGCTGCCCCGGTACCAACTCCCCCCGAACGATGGCCCGGCGTAGGGCGCGGTACACCTGCTCGTCCAGCCGTACCCGTTCCACCGCGGGCAGAGGGGTCGCCATGGTTCGAGTTGACAGTTTACCGTATACCGAATACCTTGACAACGTGGCGCCCCGACGGCTGCCCGTGGGTGAGGTGCGGGAGGCGGTGGCGGCCCTCCTGCGGGACTCGGTCACCCGACTGCCCCCGGACTATCTGGAGGCGCTGCGGGAAGCCGAGGCCCGCGAAGAATCGCCCCTCGGACGGCGGATGCTGCGCATGCTGCTGGAAAACGCGGAGCTGGCGGAGCGGGAAGGAGTCGCCACCTGTCAGGACACGGGCATCCCCGTCTTCTTCGTGCAGGTCGGCCAGGACGTCCACCTCACCGACGGGTCGCTGGCGGAGGCCCTGGAAGAAGCGGTCCGGGAGGCGTACCGCGGCTTGCGCAAGTCCGTGGTCCGGGACCCCCTGCTCCGGGAGAACACCGGAGACAACACCCCTCCGGTGGTGCACTACGAGATCGTGCCCGGAGACCGGGTGCGCATCGCCGCGCTGGTGAAGGGGTTCGGCGCGGAGATGACCAGTGCCCTGCGCATGCTCCCAGCCACCGCGGGCGAGACAGAAGTGAAGCGCTTCGTGGTGGAGGTGGTGCAGCGGGCGGGCCCCAACGCGTGCCCTCCCGTGATCGTGGGGGTGGGGCTCGGCAGCTCCTTCGACGGGGTCGCCCTGCTGGCCAAGAAGGCCCTGCTGCGGCCCCTTGGGGTCCCGAACCCCAAGCCGCACCTAGCGCGGTTGGAGCGGGAACTCCTGGAGGCCATCAACGCTACCGGCTTGGGGCCCCAGGGCCTGGGAGGTCGCTTTACCGCGCTCGCGGTCCACGTGGAGAGCTCCCCGACCCACATCGCGGCCCTGCCTGTGGCTGTGAACCTGAACTGCTCCGCGCCCCGCCGGGCGGAGGTGGTACTGTGAGGGAGTGGCACCTCCGCACGCCGCTGCGAGAGGAGGACGTAGTCCGCCTGCGCGCCGGTGATTGGGTGTACCTGTCCGGTGTCGTGTACGGAGCCCGGGACGCGGCCCACCAGCGCATGGCAGAGGCTCTGCTCAGAGGCGAAGCGCTCCCGATTCCCGTAGAGGGCCAGGTCCTGTACTACGTGGGCCCGGCTCCCGCAAAGGCAGGGTGGGCCGTGGGGCCTGCCGGGCCGACCACCAGCGGCCGCATGGACCCGTTCACAGTTCCGCTCCTCGAGCGGGGCCTCAAAGCGACGGTGGGGAAAGGCACGCGATCCCAAGAGGTGAAGGAGGCGCTCGTGCGCTGCCGGGCCGTCTACCTCGCCACGGTGGGCGGAGCGGCGGCGCTGCTGGCCCGGCACATCGTCCGGGCCCATCCCG
>JAVKKH010000001.1:0-171159 GCA_031296405.1 Candidatus Tepidifontimicrobium thermophilum | reverse complement strand
ACGGCCTACCAGGAGCTGGGGACGGAGGCCGTCTGGGAGCTGGAGTTCCGGGAGTTCCCCGCCGTGGTGGTCAACGACGCCCACGGCGGGGACCTGTACGCGGTCGCCTCGCAGTCGTATGCCCGGTCTTGACCCGTACCGCGACCTCCGCGACGGGGTGCGCAAGCTGTGCGCCCGCTTCCCCGACAGCTACTGGCGGGAGCTGGACGAACAGGGTGCGTACCCGGAAGCGTTCGTCCGGGCCATGACCGACGCCGGGTACCTGGCCGCCTTAATCCCACCCGAGTACGGGGGTGCGGGGTTGGGGGTGGCGGAGGCCTCCGTGATCCTGGAAGAAGTCCACCGCTCCGGCGGCAACGCCGCGGCCTGCCACGCGCAGATGTACGTCATGGGAGCCCTCCTGCGCCACGGGACTCCGGAACAGAAGCAGCGTTACCTACCCCGCATCGCCCGCGGGGAACTGCGGCTGCAGGCTTTCGCGGTCACCGAGCCGGAGGCAGGCTCCGACACCCCCAGCATCCGCACCACGGCGGTCCGACGCGGAGACCGCTACGTGATCTCCGGACAGAAGGTGTGGACCAGCCGGGTGGAGCAGTCCGACCTGATGCTGCTGCTGGCCCGCACGACCCCTCCCGAGCAAGTGCGGCGCCGCGGGGAGGGTCTATCCCTGTTCCTGGTGGACCTGCGGGCTAACCTGGGGAAGACCCTCCACGTGCGGCCCATCCGCACCATGATCAACCACCCCACCGCGGAGGTGTTCCTGGAGGACCTGGAGGTACCCCTGGAGGACCGGATCGGGGAGGAGGGCCAGGGGTTCCGGTGCATCCTCGACGGCATGAACGTGGAGCGCATCCTCATCGCGGCGGAGTGCATCGGTGACGGGGACTACTTTCTGGACCGCGCGACCGCGTACGCGAGAGAGCGCCGGGTGTTTGGCCGACCCATCGGGCAGAACCAGGGCATCCAGTTCCCCTTGGCGCAGGCGTACGCGCGGGTGCGGGCCGCGGACCTGATGCGGTTCCGCGCCGCGGAGCTGTACGACGCGGGCCTGCCCTGTGGCCCTGAAGCCAACATGGCCAAGCTGCTGGCCGCGGAAGCCTCCTGGGAGGCCGCCAACGCGGCCCTCCAGACGTTCGGCGGCTACGGCTTCGCCCGGGAGTACCCCATCGAGCGGAAGTTCCGGGAAACCCGTCTGTACCAGGTCGCTCCGGTGTCCACCAACCTGGTCCTCGCGTACCTGGCCCACCAGGTGCTGGGCCTGCCCCGGTCCTACTGATGCGCGCGCTTGTCGGGATCACCGTGGTCAGCCTGGAGCAGGCGGTGGCCGCCCCCTTCGCCACCCGACAGCTGGCGGACCTGGGGGCCCGGGTTATCAAGGTGGAGCGGCCGGAGGGCGACTTCGCGCGCCGCTACGATCGCTCGGTGCGCGGCTGGTCCAGCCACTTCGTCTGGCTGAACCGCTCGAAAGAGTCCGTGGTGTTGGACCTCAAGACGGAACGGGGCCGGGGGGTGCTGGAACGCCTGCTGGCGCGGGCGGACGTCTTCGTGCAGAACCTGAGCCCCGGCGCCCTGGACCGGCTGGGCTTCGCGCCCGAGGCGGTACACCGCCGCTACCCGCACCTGGTGGTGTGCAGCATCTCCGGCTACGGCCGTACCGGGCCGTACCGGGACCGCAGGGCGTACGACCTGCTGGTGCAGGCGGAGTCGGGCCTGATGTCCATCACGGGTACGCCGCAGGAGCCGGTGAAGGTCGGGATCTCCGTGGCGGACATTGCCGCCGGCATGTACGCGTTCAGCGGGATCCTCGCGGCCCTGTACCGCCGGGAGCGCACGGGACTGGGCGCCCTGCTGGAGGTCTCCCTGCTGGAAGCCCTTGCGGAGTGGATGGGATACCCCATGTACTACACGGCGTACGGCGGGCAGGCCCCAGCCCGAACGGGCGCCCACCACGCCACCATCGCGCCCTACGGGCCGTTCCCCACCCGGGACGGCGTGATCTTCCTGGCCATCCAGAACGAACGCGAGTGGGCCCGGTTCTGCCATCAGGTGCTGGAGGAGCCCCAGCTCGCCGAGGATCCCCGTTTTGCCACCAACCCCGACCGCCTGGCGCACCGCGCCGAGCTGGAGGAGGCGATCCTCGCCGTCTTCAAGCAGCACACCACGGAGGAGGTGGCGGGGCGGCTAGAGGCCGCGGATGTGGCGTACGCGGAGATGCGGACGGTGCAGGGGCTGCTGGACCACCCGCAGCTGCGGGCGCGAAGCCGCTGGCGGCAGGTGACCTCACCCGTGGGTCCCCTGCTGGCCCTGCTGCCACCGTTCGCGCTGCCGGACGAGGAGCCGACGCTGGGCCCGGTGCCGGAGCTGGGCCAACATACCCGTGCGGTGCTCCGGGAGCTGGGCCTGGAAGAGGAGGTGGAATCGTGACGCACGCGCTGGGCCGCTTCTACGAGGACTTCCAGGTGGGGGACGTGTACCACCACCCCTGGGGACGCACGGTCACCCAGGCGGACAATGTGTGGTTCAGCCTCCTCACCCTGGCCACCAACCCCATCCACTTCGACGCCGGCTATGCAGCCCGCACGGAGTTCGGCCGGCCCCTGGTGAATTCTTGCTTTACCCTGAGCCTGGTCACCGGGCTGTCGGTGGCGGATCTTTCGCAGAACGCGGTGAACCTGGGATGGGACCAGGTGCGCCTGCCCCACCCAGTGTTCGAGGGCGACACCCTGTACGCCCGTAGCGAGGTGGTGGACAAGCGGGAGTCCCGCTCGCGTCCCGGCATGGGGATCGTCCGGGTGAAGACCACGGGCTACAACCAGGACGGCCTGGTGGTGATCGAGTTCTTCCGGACGATCCTGGTCTACAAACGGGAGGCCTCGCCCCGCACCGTGCCGGCAGCTCGGGGGCCGGCGTCAGGGAGCTAGCCGAGCTCCAGCTCCTCCGCCAGAGCACGAGCCAGGGGGGCTAGGACGTCTTCGCCCAGGCTGAAGCGGAGGCCCGCGGCCTCGAACAGCTCCCGCAGCGGCCGGGATCCGCCCAGCCTCAGGGCGGACTGGTAGCGCCCCACCGCTTCCGCGAAGTCCTCCCGAGAGCGCAGCCACAGCTGCAGCGCGCCCAGCTGCGCGACCCCGTACTCGATGTAGTAGAAGGGGTGCACGAACAGGTGCACCTGCCGGTGCCAAAGGTACGCCTCCGCTTCCTCGTACCCTGACCAGTCCACTCCCCGCTGGAAACGGCGGAACACCGTGACCCACCACCGGGCCCGTTCCTCCCGGCTGTGCTCGGGCTTGGTGTACAGCTGGTGCTGGAAGGCGTCCACGGTGGCGACCCACGGCAACAGGCGGAGGACGCCCTCGAAGAACTCCCGGCGGGCCCGCCGGAGGTCTGCAGGATCCGCGTAGAACACGTCCAGGTGGGGAACGCTCAACACCTCCATGCCCATGGAGGCCACCTCGGAGAACTCCGTGGGCGCGTGGCGGTAGCTGAGGAGCGGCTCGTCCCGCACCGCGAGGGCGTGGAAGGCGTGGCCCGCTTCGTGCACCAGGGTCCGCACGTCCGAGGCCAGCCCCGCGGCGTTCATGAAGATGAACGGCCAGCGCCGTTCGTCGAAGGTGGCCTGGTAGCCTCCCGGGGCTTTGCCCTTGCGGCTGTCCAGGTCCAGCAGGCCCTGCTCGACGAGGAAGCGGAACCGTGCTCCCAGCTCCGGGTGGATCCGCTCGAACAGCTGGACCCCCTTCCGGGCGAGCTCCTTCCCGTCTGCGAAGGGCCGCATCGGAGGGCGGCCCTGGGGGTCCACCTCCACGTCCCAGGGCCGCAATCGATCCACGCCCAACTCCCGCCGCCGTCGCTCGTACACGGCCTCCAACAAGGGCACCACGTGCCGCTCCACCGCCGCGTGGAAGGCCAGGCAGTCCTCCGGGGTGTAGTCCCACCGCCCCAGGGCCCGGAAGGCGTAGGCCCGGTAGTCGGGGAAGTCCGCGTTACGGGCGATGCGGTCGCGCAGCCGGACCAGCTGGTCGAACAGGCCGTCCAGGACCTCGCGATCGTTCAGCCGACGCCGCACCACCGCCTCCCACGCCTCCTGCCGGAGGGCGCGGTCCGGCTCTTCCAGGAAGCGGCCCATCTGCTGGACCGTATACTCCCGCCCGCGGAAGTGGACCGTCCACGCGCCCGCGACCTTCTGGTAGCGCTGCTCCAGTTCCGCCTCCTGCACCCGCAGGGGCACGTTCTCCTCCCGGAACAGCTCCGCCGTGTTGCGCACCTCCCGGTCCAGGACGAAATACCGGTCCTCCGGAAGCGGATACCGCGTCCGCAGCTCCAAGTACCGTCGGCGGAGGTCAAACCACAGGGGCTCGGCCCGTGGCTGGATCTCCCTCACGAAGCGCAGGTAGGCGGCCTCCCGAGCAGGGTCGTCCGTCTGCTGGGTCATCGCCACGTAGCGGCGGCTCCGCTCCTCCGAAAGCGCGGAGGCGAGCTCGCTGCAGTCCAAAAGCCACTCCTCCAGGCTGGCCGCGGAGTCCACGGGTCGGCGCAGGAGGCCTCGGAACAGGGGTTCGACCTGCGACCAGTCTCCCAGGTCTACGTCCGTCGGTACGAAGCGGCGGCTGGGCGTGCGCAGGAGGTCTGCGAGCACGGTCTCGGTCAAGGTGACGCCAGGTCTGGGGGCGGCCACCCCGTCAGGACGCCTCCACGCGGTTGCCGCCCGCCCGCTTGGCCCGGTACATGGCCTCGTCGGCGGCGCGCACCAAAGCGTCGGGGGTGTTGCCGTCGTCGGGGAAGACGGCGACGCCGAAGCTAGCGCTCAGCCGGAGCCCCTCCTCCAGAGACGTCTCTTCGATCCGTCTGCGGAGCCGCTCCGCTACCTGCAGGGCCGCCAGTTTGGGCGCGTGAGGCAGGACCAGTACGAACTCCTCTCCCCCGAGCCGCGCGGGGAGGTCCATGCCCCGGCAGGCCTCCGTGGCCATGCGTGCCACCTGCCGGAGGACTTCGTCCCCGTAGGGGTGGCCGAACAGGTCGTTCACCTGCTTGAAGCCGTCCAGGTCCAGCAGCACCACGGACAGCGGGAACGAATACCGGGAAGCCTGCGCCAGCTCCCGCCGCAGGGTCTGGTACAGCGCCCTGTGGTTGGCCAGCCCCGTAAGCGGGTCCGTCAGGGCGAGCCGGCTCAGCTCCGCGTCCCGCTCCGCCCTCTGGACCGCCGCAGCCAGCAGCAGGGCGTACGCCTCCAGGAGGCTCCGGGAGTCCTCGGAGAAGGCCTCGGGCTCGGTGCTGGCCACACTGAGCACGCCAACGGTCTCGCTCACCTCCGGCCGCAGGGGCAGTGCCAGCTCGCTGCGGACCCCCGCCGCGATCTCCACGTACCTGGGGTCCCGCTGCACGTCGGGCGCGTAGTAGGGCCAGCCGGTATACGCCACCCACGCGGCCACGCCCTCCCGGCCCACCCGGTACCGCCGCCGCACGGCCTCCGGCGCCCATCCCCGGTGCGCCGCGCACCACAGCTCCCGCGCCTCCCGGTCCAGGAGCAGGACCGCGGAGATCCGGTACCCGAACACCGTGTGGATCACCGTCAGGGCCTCCTCCAGGACCCCCTGCAGGTCCATAGGCCGCAGGATGCGCCGCGCGGCCTCCAGGAGGCTCTGCTGGGAGACCCGGGATCCCCGCCACGCGGCCTCGTGCCGCAGGCTGAGCCCCGAAACCCACGGCTCCCTCTGGAGCTGCGCGAGCGGCTCGTGCGCCAGTGAAACCCCCTGCATCTTCGACCACCCACCGTCCCGGGGGCGCAACAGGCCCTTTTGGCCGTGGATTCCGCAGCCGGCGGCAGATCTCCTGCCGCCCGGTAGGGTCTTCCTGGGCCGGCGGCGAATACAAACGTTCCGTTCCGGACGTTCGGAAGAGGGACAGCCATGGCGACCCGCTGGCTCGGCGCGCCCATCAAGCGCAACGAGGACCCTCGCCTCCTCGTGGGCCAGGGCCTGTTCGTAGATGACGTCCAGCTGCCGGGGATGCTGCACGCCGCGGTACTCCGTAGCCCCCACGCGCACGCCCGAATCCGGCGGATCGACGTCCGCCGGGCCCTCGAGCACCCGGACGTGCTCCTGGTGCTGACCCACGGGGACCTGCCCCCCAGCCTCCGGGAGCCGCTTCCGAAGCTCATCCCCCACCCGGACCTCAAGCACCACAAGACCCAGTACGCCTTGGCCCCCGACAAGGTCCGACACGTGGGCGAACCCGTGGCGTTCGTGGTGGCCACCAGCCGGTATGCGGCGGAAGACGCCCTAGAGCTCGTCGAGGTGGACTACGAGCCCCTGCCGGCGGTGGTGGATCTGGAGGAGGCCGCCGCCGGCCGGCCTGCGCTGGTGCACGAGGACATCGGCACCAACGTGGCCGCCCACTCGGTCCAGCGCGTGGGCGACTACGAGGCCGCCCGCGCCCGCGCGGATCTCGTGGTGGCGCGGCGGTTCGTGGTGGACCGGGGGTGCGCCTCGCCCATCGAAACCCGCGGGGTCGTGGCGCAGTGGGACCCCAGGGCACGCCAGCTGACGGTGTGGGACAGTACCCAGGCCCCCATCCCGATCCGCAACGGCCTAGCGGCGCTGTTCGGGCTGGCGCAGAAGGACGTGCGGGTGATCGCGCCGGACGTGGGCGGCGGGTTCGGGCCGAAGATCATGATGTTCTACCCGGAGGAGGTGCTGGTGCCCCTGGCGGCCATGCGGCTGGGCCGGCCCGTGAAGTGGATCGAGGATCGGCGGGAGCACTTCGTGGCCACCAACCACGAGCGCACTCAGATCCACGACGCGGAGATCGCCCTCGACCGCGAGGGCCGCATCCTCGGGGTCCGCACGGTGTTCCTCCACGACGCCGGTGCGTACATCCCCTACGGCCTCATCGTTCCCATCGTGGCAGAGTGCACGCTCCCGGGGCCGTACCGAATCCCCAACTACCACGCGGAGTTCCGCGCGGTGTTCACCAACAAGACCATCGTGAGCCCGTACCGGGGCGCGGGCCGGCCCCACGGGGTCTTCGTCATGGAGCGGCTGCTGGACCTCGCCGCCCGCGAGCTCGGCATGGACCGCGCAGAGATCCGCCGCCGGAACTTCATCCAGCCCCACGAGTTCCCCTACGACGTGGGCCTGATCTACCAGGACAACGCGCCCCTGGTGTACGACAGCGGGAACTACCCCGCGGCCCTGGAACGCGCCCTGGAGGAGGTAGGGTATTGCCGGTGGCCGGAGGAGAAGGCCCGCTACCGGGCCCAGGGCCGTCGGGTGGGGCTCGGGTTCGCGTGTTACGTGGAGGGCTCCGGCATCGGCCCGTACGAGGGCTGCCGTGTCACCGTGGAACCTTCAGGGAAGGTGTACGTGGCCACCGGCGTGGGGACCCAGGGACAGGGCCACGCTACCTCGCTGGCCCAGGTGGTGGCAGAAGCGTTGGGCGTGGACGTAGGGGACGTCCACGTGGTCACGGGGGACACCGGCGCCTTCGGGTGGGGAACTGGGACGTTTGCCAGCCGAGCCGCGGTGGTGGCCGGCAGCGCGGTGCACCTGGCGGCTCAGGCGGTCCGGCAGAAGGCCCTGCAGGTGGCCGCCTCCCTCCTGGAAGCCAGTCCGGAGGACTTGGAGCTGGCGGATGGACGGGTCCGGGTGCGCGGCGCGCCGTCGCGCTCCGTGAGCCTAGGCGAGGTCGCCCGCGCGGCGAACCCTTTGCGGGGCGTGATCCCCGCGGAGTGGGAGGGACCGGGCCTGGAGGCCACCCGCTACTTCGCGCCGCCCCGGGGGACCTTCTCCCACGGGGTGCACGCGGCGCTGGTGGAGGTGGATCCGGAGACGGCCACCCTGCGTTTCCTGCGGTACGTGGTGGTGCACGACTGCGGGACCGTCCTCAACCCCCTCATCCTGGACGGCCAGATCCACGGTGGGGTGGCCCAGGGGATCGGGGGATCCTTCTTCGAGCGCCTGGTGTACGACGACTCGGGACAGCTGCTGTCGGGCTCCTTCATGGACTTCCACATCCCCACCGCGGTGGAGATCCCGGAGGTCGAGGTGATCCACCAGGAGACCCCATCGCCCCTGAACCCCATCGGTGCCAAGGGGGCGGGGGAAGGAGGTGTGATCCCGGTTCCCGCGCTCCTGGCGCAGGCGATCGAGGATGCCCTGGACGACCTGGAGCTGGAGATCCTGCGCATGCCGCTGCACCCGGACGCGCTGTTCGAACTGATCCAGAAAGCTTCCCGGAGGACGCCATGAAGATCGAGGGAACCGAGACCCTGCACGCACCCCGCGACCGCGTGTGGGCGTTGCTGGACGACCCGCAGGCCCTGGCCAGCTGCACGCCCGGCATGCAGGAGCTCCGGCCCACGGGCCCCGACGAGTTCGAGGCGGTCCTGTCCATCGGGATCGCCGCAGTCCGGGGTACGTACAAGGGCAAGCTCCGGATCACCGAGCGCACCCCGCCCGAGCGCTACGCGGTGCAGGTGGAGGGCAGCAGCGGCGCGGGCTTCGTGCGGGCGGTGGGGGTCCTGGAGCTGGAAGACCAGGGCGCACAGACTGGCGTGCGCTGGTCCGGAGAGGTTCAGGTGGGGGGTGCTTTGACCCTCGGCAGCCGCATGATCCCGGGCATCGCCCGCATGCTGGCCGGCCAGTTCTTCCAGTGTTTGGACCGGAAGCTGCAGGAGGGCTCCGCGTGAAGCCGCCGGTCTTTGACTACCAGGACCCTGCTTCCGTAGAGGAAGCACTGGAGCTGCTGGCACGCCACGGGGCGGCCGCGAAGGTGCTGGCAGGCGGCCAGAGCCTCATGCCCCTGCTCAACCTGCGGCTGGCCCGTCCGGAAGTGGTGGTGGACATCAACCGTATCGACGCCCTGGACTACCTGACGGAGGAGTCCGGCTGGTTGCGGGTCGGCGCCCGGGTCCGCCAGCGTCGGCTGGAGCGGGAAGCGGAAGTGAGGCGCATGGTCCCCCTTCTGACGGAGGCTGTGCGGTTCGTGGGCCACCCACAGATCCGGAACCGGGGGACCGTGTGCGGAAGCCTGGCCCACGCGGACCCCGCGGCGGAGCTGCCGGCGGTGGCGGTGGCGGTGGGCGCGCGGCTGGTGGCCCGCAGCCGGTCCGGGGTCCGGGAGATCCCTGCCGAGGAGTTCTTCACCGGCCCTCTCACCACCGCCCTCCGGCCCGACGAGCTGCTGGCGGAGGCACGTTTCCCGTGCACCGGTCCGGACTGGGGCTGGGCTTTCCTGGAGGTGAGCAACCGTCACGGGGACTACGCGCTGTGTGCGGTGGCCGCAGGCGTGCGGGCCGGGGACGGACGGATTCAGGACGCCCGGCTGGCGTACGCGGGCGCAGGGCCGGTACCGGTCCGGCTGCGCGAAGCGGAGGCCGCCCTGGTAGAACACTCGGACCTGGAAGAGGGAATCCGGGCCGCCTCCGCGGAGGCGCGCCGCGTCCTCCAGCCGGACGGAGACCTCCACGCCTCCAGTGAGTTCCGGCGGCACCTGGCCGCGGTGCTGACCGCGCGCACCGTCCGCCTCGCCTGGACCCGCGCCCGGACCCGCTCCGGAGGCGCCCATGCGTGAACCCCTGCGGACCGTGCAGCTGGAGGTGAACGGCGCGGCTTACACCGTCACGGTGCCTGTCCGCAAGACCCTGGCAGACGTCCTCCGGGAGGACCTGCAGCTTACCGGCACCCACGTGGGCTGCGAGCAGGGCGTGTGCGGTGCGTGTACGGTGTGGCTGGACGGCGAGCCTGTACGGTCGTGCCTGTTGCTGGCGATCCAGGCCGCCGGCCACCGGGTAACCACGGTGGAGGCGCTCGGTACTGTGGATCGGCTCCACCCCGTCCAGGAAGCCTTCTGGGAGAACCACGGGCTGCAGTGCGGATTCTGCACGCCGGGCATCCTGATGACGGTGGTCGCCTTCCTGCGGGAGCACCCCGCTCCGTCCCGCCAGCAGATCCGGGAAGCCCTCGCAGGCCACCTCTGCCGGTGCACCGGCTACCAGAACATCGTCCGCGCGGTGGAGGACGCGGCACGCCGCCTGCAGGCCCGCCGCACTTGAACGCCGTGCGCGTCCTCGCGTACCCCCGTTGGCTGGAGCCGCTCCGCGCCCGGGGCGCCCAGGGCCGCGTGCTGGCCACCTTCCGCCGCTGCGCCTACGTAGCCTTCTGGGGACCTGAGGAGACGGTGGCCGCGCTGGTGGCGCCGGACCTCGGTCGGGGCCCGCTGAGTCTGCTCGCAGAAGGTGTGTCGTGGGCGTCCCTGCAGCCCGGGGATCCTGTGCGGATCACCCCCTCCTGCCTGCAAGCAGGCGAACAGACCCTGGACCTCGACGGTGCGGCGCGGTGGGACCCCACGCTGCCCCGCGCAAGGCCCGACCCCGTTCAGGTGCGCCGTTGCTGCGCGTGGCTGGTAGCGTCAGCTCCGCCGGAAAGCCTCGCGTGCCTGGTCCCCCATCTGCTGCAAGGCCGCGGTCCCTCCCTACGCGACTGGCATCGAAGGGCCCTGGAGGGAGCCCTTGCCCTCGCCGCGGGCGCGCACGCATCCGGCTGCGGGCTGCTTTGCGGCCTCGGCCAGGGGCTCACGCCCAGCGGGGACGACTTCCTGTGCGGCTGGATGCTGGCCCTCTACCTGCAGGGCCGGCCGCGGGAGACCCTGCTGCAGCACGCGCGGGGCACGCACCGCATCGCCCGAGCCTACCTGCGGGCCGCTGCGGCAGGGTTTGCCTCCGAAGCGTGGCACCGCCTCGCGGCTTCGCTTTCAGAAGGAGACTGGGAAGCGGCTGCGCGGGAGGTTCTGTCGGTCGGTGAGACCTCCGGCGCGGACACCCTGGCGGGCTTCCTGGCGGGGCTCCTGGCCGGCGAGGGCTCGCGGCCGGCTCCCCCCGGCCCGGTACCGTAGAATGGGCTTGTGGTGCAGCCGCTGCTTCTGGTGGTCAACCCGTACGCGGGTGGCGGGCGGATCGCGGACGCGTTGCCCCTGGTGACGCGGGCGCTCCGCAGCCGGGGCGTGGCCTACGAGGTCCAACAGGCCGCGGGGTTCCACGCCCTCGCGGAGACCGCGGAGCGCGGGAGCCGGGCTGGGTTCCCCGCCGTCGTGGCGGTCGGCGGGGACGGCACCGTAAACGCGGTGGTGAACGGGGTGATGCGCGCCGGCGGGCGCAGCGCGCTGGGGATCATTCCCGCGGGGACGGCCAACGAGTTTGTGCGGGGGTTGCCCATCCCCCGGAGCCTGCAGCGGGCCACGCAGGCGTTGATCCACGCGGAGCCCGCACCCTTCGACGTGGCGGAGGCCAACGGCCGATTCTTCGCCAACGTCTTCGGGATCGGTTTCGACGCCCGGGTGGCGGTGGGCGCCAACCGCCTCCGGGACCGGCGCATCCTGCGGGGCCGCGCGGTCTACTTCCTGGCGAGCCTGCTGGAGCTGGTGGCTGGCCGCGAGCCCCTCGAGGTAGAGGTCACCACCGAGTCGGAGCGGTTTACGGGCCGGGTCTTGCTGGTAGCGGTGGTGAACGGGCGCATGTACGGGGAGCGGGTGGCCGCTCTGCCCACCCCGAGTCTCCGTGACGGGCTGCTGGACCTGTACATCATCCAGGAGATGCGCCGCATGCGATCCCTGAACGCGGCGCTCAAGATGCTCCGGAGGTCCCCCATCCCGGAAATCGTGATCCAGAGGTGCCGCCGGGTCACCGTGGACGCAGACCGGCCCGTGGAGACCCACGTGGACGGTAACCCCATGGAGGCGGCGAGGAGGATCCAGGCGCGGGTGCTCCCCCGTGCCCTGCGGATCCTGCTGCCGCCCGACTCCCTTCCGTGGAAGGCCGCGGAGGACGCCTGCCAGCTGGCCCCGGAAGTCGCGCCAGCGATCTCCGGGGAGGTCCCGTAGGCCATGGATCGCGCCCCTTGCTCCGAGGCACCCTCCTTCCTGGTGCTCTCCGCCTCCTATGGGGGCGGACACCAGCGGGTGGCGGAGGTCCTCGAGGACGCTTGGCGTCGGGTGTTGCCTCGGGTCCGGGTGGACGTGGTGGACTTCTTCGAACAGTTTGTGAACCCCGCGGTGAACCGGCTCACCCGATCCCTGTACGTCCGCAGCGTCCGTCACGCGCCGCGCCTGTGGGGCGCCTTCTACTATGCCACCGGCAACATCCGGCCGGACTCCACCACGCAACGGTTCATCAACCGCCTGGGGAAGGCCCGGCTCCTGGCGTACCTCCGGCAACGCTGCCCCCACGTGGTGGTCTCGGTCCACCCCACGCCCGCAGGTTCCCTTTCTGAGCTCAAGGGTGAGGGGAAGGCGTCGCAACCCTCCGCGGTGGTGCTGACCGACTACGCGGTGCACTCCCAGTGGATCCACCCGCACGTGGACCTGTACTGCGTGGCTTCCGAGGAGGTCCGCGCGGGACTGATGGATCGTGGGGTGCCGCCCGGCCGCATCCGGGTCACGGGGATCCCCGTGGACCCCGCGTTCGCGCAGCCGGTGGATCGGGCGCAGGTGGCAAGCCGGCTCGGCGTAGACCCTTCCCGGATCACGGTGCTGGTGATGGCGGGAGCCTATGCGATGCTGGGGGGCATCCTGGACGTCCACCGGGTCCTGTCGGCACTCCCGCAGCGGGTCCAGGCGGTGTTCGTGTGCGGGCGGGACGAGGCGTTGGTGGCGCGTCTGCGGCAGCGGAGCCGGCGTCGGCCGGACTTCCACGTGTATGGGTTCGTCTCCAACGTGCACGAGTGGATGGCGGTGGCGGACCTGCTGGTCACCAAGGCGGGCGGGATCACCGTGTCCGAGGCGTTGGTGCGGGAGCTGCCCATGGTCATCTACCGTCCCATCCCCGGTCAGGAGGAGTGGAACACGCGGATGCTGGTGGCCTCCGGAGCGGCACGGGTGGCACGGGACCCGGAGGAGCTCCGGCGGGTCGTGGCGCAGCTGGTGAGCGACCCCGCGGCGCTGGAGTCCATGCGGGCCGCCGCCCGGCGGGCCCGCAGGCCCCGAGCGGCTGAGGAGGCCGCGGAGGCCATCACCCAACTTCTCCCGGAGGCCTTGCGGGGTGCGCGGTAACCGCGCCACCGCCCACGCGGCCCTGGTGGGACTCGTGGAGTGCGCCCGGGGCGCGTTGCTGTTCACCCTCCTGCCCAACCACCTGCGCTTCGGCGTGGGGCACGGAATGTCCGTGGTGGGGCTCACCCTCTCCGTCTACTACCTGTCGGAGCTGGCCCTGAAGGTCCCGTCCGGGTGGCTGGTGGACCGGTGGGGTCGGCGACTTCCCGTGGTGGCGGGGCTGTCCCTGACCCTCCTGGCTACCCTGCTGTTTGCTCAGGTGGAGGCGGTGTGGGGGCTGCTGCTGGCGGCGGCGGTGGGCGGGGCGGGAGCCTCCCCCGTCTGGCCTGCGGTGGTGAGCGGTGTGGCGGACGCCACGGAGGAGGGCGGCCGCGGCAGCGCTATGGGCGCGGTGTTCACCAGCTGGCTGGTAGGGACCGGCCTGGGGTTCGTGCTGGCCAACTTCCTCCTGGAGGTGCACACGGCCGCGGCCTTCGGGCTGGTGGCGGCCTGCCAGCTGGCGGCGCTGCCCCTCGCAGGCCGGCTGGAGGCTCGCTCCCGCGGTCACGTGCAGCAGGAGCTGCGGGAGTCGGTTCACGACGTGGAACTCACCGCGGGGCGTCTGTGGCCCCTGGTGGCGGGGATGGCGGCGCAGACTCTGGCTATGGGCATGCTGGTACCCACCCTGTCCCCCTACGCCCGCGAGGTCCTGAAACTCACGCCCCTGTGGATCGGCGTCCTGCTGCTGGCGGGACCCGGCCTCACGGTACTCTTGCTGGTCCCCCTGGGCCGTCTCATCGACCGCCTGGACCGGCTGGAGGTGCTCCCGATGTGCATCGGAGCAGGAGCCGCGGTGCTCTTCGTCCTCCCCTTCTTCCGGTCCCTGTGGATCCTGATCCCCCTGGTGGCGATCCTGGGGCTCGGCTACGCCACCATGCTGCCCGCGTGGAATGCCCTTTTGATGGACCTGCTGCCCCCTGCCCGGCGCGCCACCCTCCTGGGTCTCGCGATGTCCGTTGAGGGCGCGGGGGTCGCCCTGGGCACCGCCCTCGGTGGCGTCCTGTGGGACGCCGTGGGGCCCTCCGCTCCGTTCCACGCCGCAGGACTGTTCCTATTCCTGGTGGCGGTCAACTACCTCATGCTGCTGCCCCGTTCCTTGGAACCTCTGTTGCGCCGGAAGAGCGCAAGGGGTGGCTGGCAGCCCAAGGAGGGGTAAGCGTGTGGCCGTGGGCGGTGTTGGCCGCCGCGGGGGTGGGGTACACACTGGGTGCCCAGGTGGTGGCGAGGGCCGGGTTTGCGGTGCGACGCGGTCCTGGGCGGTCCCAGGTGGCGCTCACCTTCGACGACGGGCCCCACCCCGAGTACACCCTACGCATTGTGGACGTGCTGGCCCGCTACCGGGTGCGGGCCACCTTCTTCTTCGTCGGCCGCTACGCCCTGGAGTTGCCGGACGTCGCCCGCGAGGTCGCTCGGGCAGGCCACTCCCTGGGCAGCCACACCTTCAGCCACGGCCACCTGTGGACGCTGGGACCTCGCGCCACCTGGCGCGAGGTGGCCGAAGGAGTCCGGGCCGTGCAGCAAGCCACGGGCGTGCGGCCGATTTACTTCCGGCCGCCGTGGGGCGCTTTCAACCTAACGGCGCTCGCGGCCTGCCGCCGCCTGGGGCTCGTGGCGGTCCTGTGGACCGTGCGCGGTGAGGGGTATCGGTGGAAACCCGCCGCGGAGCAGATGGCACGGGAGGTGGTCCGGCGGGCTCACCCCGGGGCCGTAGTGAACCTTCACGACCGGGGGGGGTTCCCGGACACTCCGCAGCGCGTCCTGGAAGCCCTACCCCGCATGGTGGAGGGGTTGCGCTCACGGGGCCTGGAACCGGTCTCCCTGGACGAGCTGCTCAGGGCGGGCCACGGAGCCGGCCCGGCGGGCAGACCCGTACAGCTGGAGTAGCCGGCTCCGGGACATCCAGATCTGGCGCACCCGAGCCAGGCGGGCCCGACCCGCGGTCCGCCGCGTCCCCAGGGGGTGGTAGTACCATACCAGGAAGCGCAGCCACACGTTGAGGAACCAGCGGTGGAACCCCGGCGTAAGGTCACGGACCTCCCACCCCAGCCGTTCGGCGCCCTGCCAGTACAGGGTGTTGCCGAACACCGCCACCGCGGCCACGTGCGGGTTGTCCCGGAAGTACGCGGCCAGGGCGGTGAAGGCGTCCGTCAGCCGTCGCGCGAACTGCAGCCCCACCCGGCGGGGATCCCCCGCCTCCTGGTGAAGCCGCGCCACCTGCGCACTGTCCACATGCACCTCCGCCACCGGGTCCCCCGGGCGCACTACCGTGCCGTCCGAAAGCTCCAGCTCAGGCCCCGTGTAAGGGTGCAGCTGCAACCGCAGCACGCTGCCGGGCGCGTAGTCGAACACCCCGTACCGACGGGCCCACCAGCGCTCGAAGCGGTCAAACCACCGGCGGGGGATCAGACGCTGCAGCATCGCCGCCAGTGTACACCATGAGCCTCACGGGCCGGGCCGCTCCCTCCAGGGCCGCCGGCTACGCCGCGGTGTTGCTGGCGGCCAGCCTTTGGGGCGTTTCGGGTGCTGTGGCCAAGACCCTGTTCGCGGAGCAGGTCGCCCCCCACACCCTGGTAGCCATCCGCCTCTGGGGTGCGGCCGCGGTGGCCGTGCTGTACGCGGGATCCCTCCGCCCGGGGGGCCTGCGGGACGCCTGGGCGCGCCGCTGGCGGGTGGGCCTGCTGGGCGTGTGCCTGAGCGGAACCCAGTTCGCGTACTACGCCGCCATAGCCTCCGCGGACGTGGCCACGGCCATCTTCCTGCAGTACCTGGCGCCCGTGCTGCTGGTGGTCTGGGCGCGGCTAGCGGAGGGGGACCCCATGACTCCCTCGCGGACCGCCACGGTGGCCCTAGCCCTGTCCGGGGCCTTCCTGCTGGTGGCGGGTCCTCGAGGCCTCCTGGTCACGCCCGCGGGGCTGGGGTGGGGCCTGGCCTCCGCGGTGCTGTTCGCCGCGTACACGGTGCTGGCCCGGCGCGAGGTACTCCATTCGGACTCTTGGGGCGTGTTGGCCCTGGCGCTGGCGGCGGGCGCTGTGGCCTGGAGCCTGGTGGTTCCTCCGTGGGAGGCCTGGCTGCGGCCGTACACCGCCACCCAGTGGCTACGCTTCCTGCACCTGGCGGTGCTGGCCACCGTACTGCCCTTCGGGCTGTTCCTGTACGGGTTACGGGCGGTGGCCCCCGCCCGGGCCAGCCTTCTGGCCACGTGGGAGCCGGTAGTGGCCGCCCTGAGCGCCCACCTGCTCCTGCAGGAACGCCTGACGGCACTGCAGGCCGCGGGTGCCACGTTCATCCTGGCCGCTGTGCTGTGGACGAACTGGGAAGGCTTGCGGGGGGCCGGGCCCCGCTGGCCCGCGCCCGACTGAGCCCCTCTCAGGAGCCTACACCCACCGCGCCGACGCGCCGGAGCTGGTCCACCTCCTCGTCGCTGTAGCCCAGCTCCCGCAGGACGGGCCGTGTGTGCTGGCCCAGCAGCGGCGGCGGGGTACGCACCGACCCCGGGGTCTCCGAGAACTTGACCGGCACCCCCGTGACCACGACGCGCCCCGCCTTCGGGTGGTCCAGCTCCACCCGCATCTGCCGGTGCAGGGTCTGCGGGTCCTGGAACACCTGGGAGACGGTGTAGATCGGGCCGCAGGGAACGCCCGCCGCTTCCAGGATCTGAACCCACTCCTGGGTGGGGCGCTGCCGGAAGCGCGCCTGCAGCAGCGGGACCAGCTCGTTGCGGTGACGGACCCGCTCGGCGTTGGTACGGAAACGCTCGTCGTCCGCCAGCCGCGGATCTACGACCTCGCAGAACCGCTTCCAGATCGCCTCACTTCCCACCGCCACGTTGAGGTATCCGTCCTGCGTCTGGAACGCCTGATACGGGCACAGGTTCGGGTGCGCGGACCCCATCCGCACAGGGTCCTTCCCCGTGGCGAAGTAGTTGGCGGCGGCGTAGGTGAGCCACGCCACCTGTCCGTCCAGCAGGGATGCGTCCACCCACTGGCCCCTGCCCGTGCGTTCCCGTACCCGCAGGGCCGCCAGGATCCCGAACGCCGCGAACATGCCCGCGCAGATGTCCGCCACCGCCACGCCGACCTTCACCGGCGGGCCGTCCTCCTCGCCGGTGATCCCCATGATCCCGCCCATCCCCTGCAGGATGAGGTCGTAGGCGGGCTTTTCCCGGTAGGGTCCGGTCTGCCCGAATCCGGAGATGGAGCAGTACACCAAGCGCGGGTACCGGTCATGCACCCGAGGGTAGTCCAACCCCAGGCGCTCCATCACCCCCGGCCGGAAGTTCTCCACCAGCACGTCGGCCCGCTCCAGCAACCGGTGCAGCACCTCCACCCCGCGGGGGTGCTTGAGGTTCAGCGCCACCGACTCCTTGTTGCGGTTGACGCTCATGAAGTACGCGCTCTCGCCCTCGAGGAAGGGCGGACCCCAGCCGCGGGTGTCGTCCCCGCCCTCCGGGGCCTCCACCTTGATCACCCGGGCGCCCAGGTCCGCCAGCATCATGGTGCAGTACGGCCCCGCCAGCGCCCGGGTCAGGTCCACCACCAGGACGTCCTCCAGGGGTTGCACGTCACTCCCGCACGAAGGCCACGAAGCGGCAGAACGCCGCCTCCCCGCCCTTGAACCGGAAGGGGAAGGCGCCGACCCACACCCGGCGATTCAGCACGAGGTCGATCTCGCCGCCGACGTTTTCCACGTGGAACACCCCCCGGGGGAACAGCTTCGTGTGGGTGGCCTGGTAGTCCCGCGGCCAGGGGAATGCCTCGTCCAGGGACATGCCGATCTTGCGCTCCACCTCGGGGATCAGGTCCCGGCGCGCCTCCCGGACCTTGGTGTTGAAGGGGTGGTCGGTGGAGATGGCGTCCACCGCCAGCCAGCGGATCTTCCGGTCCAGGACCCACTCGCAGAACTCCGCCCGCGGTCCGGGATGCTTGAGGAAGGACCGCGGGAGATCCGGCGCCGCGTCCGGGTGGTGCTCCTTCGTGTGGGGGGACCAGTCCTCGTTGTAGTAGGCGTGGTAGCCGGTGTGGATCACCAGGATGTCGTCGGGTTCGATGCGGATACCGGTGCGCCGCTCCCACTCCTCGAAGTGCTGCGGACCGTACACGTCGTAGTCCCCGATCCCGAACTGCTGGAGGTCCACGATGCACGCGGGTCCCACGAGCCGGTCGATGGGGATCCCGGAGATGTCCGGGCCGGGGTCGTAGAAGTGCAGGGGGGAGTCCAGGTGGGTGGCGATGTGGTTGGTGGTGGAGATGTGCTGGGCGTTCACCCCCTCGAAGGCGATCTTCTTCACCCACTTGATGGTGGGCCCGTCGTAGTACGCGAAGGGCGGGGAGTCCATGCTGAAGTTCTGGGAGAGGTCCAGCACCCGGCAGCCCCGCAGGTCAAACAGGTCGAAGGCCATGTGCCTCACCTCCACAGCCTGGGATGGGATTTCCTGTACGCCGTTGGAGCCACGTCCTCCTGCGGCTCAAGGCGCTTCCGGGACTTTCGGAGCGGGCCGGCGAAGCCGCCGCGCCACGCCCTCCCGGAGGTCCTCCAGTTCCTCCTGCAGCACCACCTTCCAGTACGCCCCCACCTTCCCGATGTGCCGGTACCGGCGGTAGCGCTCCCGCAGGAGCCGCCTCAGGGGATGCCCCTGGACCTCCCGCAGGGCGTCCACCAAGTGATCCCGCAGCAGCTCCGCGGCCTTCTGGGGGTCCGTGTGGGCGCCCCCCGGAGGCTCCGGCACTACCCGATCCACCACCCCCAGGCGCTTCAGATCCGAGGACGTCAGCCGCAACGCCTCCGCCACCTCCGGCGCGCGGCCGGCGTTCCGGTACAGGATGGCCGCCGCTCCCTCCGGGGAGATGACGGAGTAGATGGCGTGCTCCAGCATCAGCACCCGATCCGCGGTGGCCAGGGCCAGGGCTCCGCCGCTGCCCCCTTCCCCGATCACCACCGCCACCGTGGGGACCGGCAGCGCCACCATGGTGGCTAGACACTCCGCGATGGCCACCGCGATCCCCCGCCGCTCCGACTCCGGCCCTGGGTACGCCCCCGGCGTGTCCACCAGCGTCACCAGGGGTAGCTGGAACTTGCTCGCCAGCCGCATGACTCGGCAGGCCTTCCGGAAGCCCTCGGGGAGGGCCATCCCCCGCCGACGTCGCGCCTGCTCGTCTTCCGTCCGCCCCCGCTCCTGGGCCACCACGAACACCGTCTGGCCCGCCAGCTCCGCCAGCCCTGTCACCACCGCAGGGTCGTCCCCGGAAGCTCGATCCCCGTGCAGTTCCACGAACCCGTCAAACACCCGCGACAGGTAGTCCACCGACGTGGGCCTGCCCACGCGGCGCGCCAGCTGCACGGTCTCCCAGGCGGACAGGTGCGCGGCTTCCGGCAGGGGAGGCAGCTGCGGCCGGGCAGCGCGGCCCGCCGGGGCGGGGCGCAGGTGCCGCAGCAGGTAGCTCAGCACCCGCCGCTGCTGTCCGCGCGGGACCACCATGTCCACCAGCCCGTGCTGCAGGAGCGTCTCGGCCCGGTAGGCCTCCTCCGGCGCCGGCTCGCCGGTGGTCATTTCCACCACCCGCGGACCCACGAACCCCACCAGGGCCTCCGGCTCCGCCACCAGCACGTCCGCCCGCACCCCGAAGGACGCGGCCACCCCGCCGAACGTGGGGTTCGTCAGCACCGCGATGTACGGGAGCCCCGCGGAGTGGTGCTGCCCCGCGGCCGCCGAGGTCTTCGCCATCTGCAACAGGGACAGCATCCCCTCCTGCATCCGCGCCCCCCCCGAAGCGGTCACCGCGATCACCGGAAGCCGCTTCCGGGTGGCCCGCTCGAAGGCCCGCGCCACCTTCTCACCCACCGCGGACCCCATGGTGCCTCCCAGGAACCGGAAGTCGAAGGCGACGAGCACGAAGGGCCGGCCGTCCAGGGACGCCTGGCCGGTCACCACCGCCTCCCGCAGGCCCGTCAGGTGCCGCGCTTCCGCCAGACGTTCCCGGTACGGCTTCTGGTCCGCGAAACGCAGGGGGTCCACCGAAGTCAGGCCCCGGTCCCACTCCCGGAAGGACCGAGCGTCCGCCAGTTGCGTCACCCGCAGGGAAGCCGGCATGGGCAGGTGGGCGTGGCAGTTCGGGCACACGTACCAGGAAGCCGCCAGCACCGACTCGTCCACCGAGTTCCCGCACCGCGGGCAGCTTACCTGGCCCGGCGCCTTCCTCTCCGCCATCGCGCTTCTCCCTTCCGCTGGCGCAACCTTAGAGGCCACGCCCTCTCCCGTGAGCGTACCACCTCCGCGGTCTGGATCCGCGGGCCGGCCGCTAGCGGCGCTCCACGATGCGGTCGGTCACCTCCTCGATGCGCTCCTGGCGCAGCACCACCGCCCGCCACACCTCCTGGACCCGACGGGACACCTCCGGCGGCACGTTCCTCGGCGGGGTCAGCCCGAAGCCTGCTCCCGGCCGCATCTCGTAGTAGCCGGACCGTCGGCCCGCGAGGATCTGCCGGACCACCTCCACGTAGGGCTTGCCGAAGTTGGACACCAGGGAGGTGGTGAAGTGCTGGGGCGCGTAGCTGCTCTTGTCGGTGTAGAAGGTGGTCAGGAGCACCGGCCGCCGGGCGGCTCGGGCCGCCTCGATGACGCCCACCGTGCCCAAATTCACGCTGATCACGATGAAGTCGACCCCCGCGGCGATCTGGGACTCCGCGGCCTGTCGGGCCTTCACGGGGTCGTTCTGGTCGCCCACGAAGGTGTACAGGACCTCCGCCCGGGGGTTGTACTTGCCCACCGCCTGGAACACCGCGTTCAGCGACGCAACGAAGTCCGGCAACCGGATCCCCGCGATGTACCCGATCTTGTTGGAGCGGGTGGCCAGGGCTCCCAGGACCCCCAACACGTAGAAGCCCTCGTAGAACTTCCGGCCGATGTTCCAAACGTTTCCGGGCAGGCTAGGGATCTGCCCGGAGGACTCCATGATGAAGGTGGCGTCCGGGAACAGGGGCGCCAGCTTCTGCACGATGGTGAGGTACTGGCCGCCGTGGAACGCCACGATGCTGTAGCCCGCGCCCAGGTACTCCCGGGCCACCCGCTCCGCGTCCGCCACCGCCACCTGCTCGGAGTGCCCGGTCTGCACCCCCGTGGTGGATTGCACCTCCTTGAGGGCCTGGTAGCCCACGGCGTTGAAGTCCGCGTCCTGGATCACCCCCGGCAGGATCATGGCCATGCGGGGCCGGGCCGGACCCGCGCCGGAGGGCCCGGCCACCACCAGGATCGCCAACAGCAGCCACAAGAGCCTTCGCACGTCACCACCTCCTTCGGGTTGGTCCCCTACGCACGCGCCTCCCGGTGGTACGGCTTCCCGAGCGCCTCCGGTGCCCGCGCACCGCGGGAGGCGCGGACCAGCACCGCCACCGCGAACGCGTAGGGCAACATCTGCAGGAACTGAGGCGGAACCGCCCGGCTGACCATGGCCAGCTTGAACTGCAGCGCCTCCACGTACGCGAACAGCAGGGCCCCCGCGGCGGCCCCCACCGGCGTCCACCGGCCGAAGATCACCAGCATCAGGGCGATCCACCCCCGTCCGCCCGCGATCCCCTCCGTGAAGGTCCCCGTCAGGGTGAAGGGGAGGCTGGCACCCGCCAGCCCCACCAGAGCTCCACCCGCTGCTGCCGCCGCCTTCCGCAGACGGAACACGTCCACACCCACCGTGTCCGCAGCCACGGGGTTCTCCCCCACCGCCCGCAGCCGCAGCCCCAGGCTCGTTCGGAAGAGGACCAGGTGCACCACCGCCACCACGGCGGCCGACAGGTAGACCAGGGCGTGCTGGTGGAACAACACCTCGCCCACCACGGGAAGCCATCCCAGAACCGGAAGCACCACCGGTTGCAGGGTCTCCACCCGCGGAGGCGTGAGCCGGACGCCCACCACCACACGGTACAGGAGGGACGACAGGCCCAGGCACAGGACGTAGAGGGTGAGGCCCACGGTCACCTGCTCCTGCCTCCACGCCACCGCGTAGTGGGCGAACACCGCCGCCACGACCACCCCGGACAGCGCCGCGGCCAGCATCCCCAGCCCGGTGCTCCCCGCGGCGAAGCTGGCCAGAAACGCCGCCGCTGCCCCCAGCGTTACCATGCCCTCGATGGCCACATTCAGCAGCCCGGAGCGCTCCATGAGGAGCTCGCCCGCGCTGGCCAGCACCAGGGGCACCGACATGGCCACCGCCAGGCGGAGCAGGGAGGGGTCCAGGAAGAGCTCCCAGCTCATGGCCCACCTCGCCGCACGCCCTCCGTAGCCAGCAGGACCAACAACACCACCGCCTGCACCACGAACACCGCGCTGGCCGGCAGTCCCACGCTCCGCTGCAGGGAGTCCGTCCCCACCAAGAGGGCCGCGAAACCCATCGCGGCCGGCACCGCCAGCAGCGGGTGGCGCCGGCTGAGGACCGCGATCAGGATGGCCATCATGCCGTAGCCCGGTGAAAGCCCCAGGATGAGCCGGTAGTGGAACCCGCTCACCTCCACCGCGCCCGCCAGCCCCGCCAGCGCTCCGCTGGCCACCAGGGCGAGGCCCACCGCCCGACGCACGGGCACGCCACCCAAAAGCGCCGCGGAGGGATTGTCTCCCGCAGCCCGCAGCTCGTAGCCGAAGACCGTCCGGAACAGCAACCACCACACCCCCGCCGCCGCCGCCAGGGCCAGGAGGATCCCTGCATGGGCACCGGCGCGGGGCCAGAGGTAGGGCAGGGTGGCCTGCGGGGGAATGGCCCGGGTGATGGCCTCCCCCGCGGTGGGGTCATTCCACGGTCCGGTGCTCAGGTACTCCACCAGGAACACCGCCACGAAGTTCAGCATGACCGTGACGAAGATCTCGCTGACCCCCAGCCGCGCCCGCAGCACGCCCGGTAGCGAGCCCCACACGGCTCCGCCCGCCAAGCCCGCCAGCAACACCGCCGGCAGGACCGCGGTCTTCGGCCCTGCGGACAAGACGAAGGCCGCCCCCGTGGCAGCCACCGCGCCCGCGTAGATCTGTCCGTCCACCCCGATGTTGAACACGCCGCCCCGCAGCCCCAGGATCACTGCCAGGCTGCCGAGCAGCAGCGGCGTGGTCTTATTGAAAGTCTGGCCCAGCCCCGCGCCACTGCCCAGGGAAGAGCGCACGAGGCCCGCCAGGGCCTGGGCGGCGTCTCCTCCCAGCATGGCCACCAGGGCGGCCAGGAGAGCGAGGGCGATGGCCAGGGCCCCCGCGTACGGCCACACCACCTGCCAGCGGCCACGCGCTGCCGCCTCCGTGGTCAAGCCAGCACGCCCCCCGTCATGGCCCGCCCGATGGCGTAGCGGTCGAACTGGTCTTTCGGAAACTGCGCCACCACACGGCCTCGGTACAGCACCACGATGCGGTCCGCCAGCTTCAGCAGCTCGTCCAGGTCCTCCGAGATCAGCAGTACCGCGCCACCCTTGCCGCAGAACTCCACGAGCCGCGCGTGCAGGAACTCGGTGGACGGCACGTCCAGACCTCGGGTGGGGTTGTGGGCCACCAGCAGCCGGGCCTCACGCTCCCGTGCGGCGTGGAACACCCGCGCGGCGATCAGCCTCTGAAGGTTGCCCCCGCTGAGCTGGCCCGCGGCCGCGTCGGGTCCCGGGCAGACGATGCGGAACTCCTCGATGGCGTGGCGGGCCAGCCGACGGCTCGTCTCCGGGTCGTAGCGGACACCCGGGAAGTACAGGCGGTGCCGTCCGAGGATCACGTTCTCCGCCACGCTCATCCGCGGCAGGATCCCGTCCCTCAGGCGGTCCTCGGGGATGCTCAACACCCCCGCCCCCATGCGGTCCAGCACCCCGTGCCGCGCCGCGGGCCGACCTCGGATCCGCAGCACGCCCGCCGCCGGCCGCGCGGTGCCCGCCACCACCGCGGCCAGGGCCTGCTGGCCGTTCCCGCTGACCCCCGCCACGCCCACCAACTCACCCTCGCAGACGGCCAGGCTGCAGCCGTCGAGGACCGCCACGCCCCGCTGATCCACCACCCGCACCGCCTCCAGCTCCAGGACCGGGCTGCCCGGACGGGTAGCCTCCCGGGCCGGAGGGGGCGGAGGGGCGGTGCCCACCATCCACTCCACCAGCCGTACGGGGTCCGCCTCCTGCCGATTTACCGTGACCACGCGGCGCCCTCGCCGCATCACGGTGACGCGGTCGCAGCTCCGGAGGACCTCCTGCAGCTTGTGGGTGATGAACACCACGGACACACCGGCGTCCACCAGCGTCCGGAGGGACGCGAACAGCGCGTCCACCTCCTGCGGGGTCAGCAGGGTGGTGGGTTCGTCCAGGATCAGCACGCGCGCGCCGCGGTACAGGGCTTTCAGGATCTCCACCTTCTGCCGGACGCCCACCGGGAGGTCGCGGACACGCCGGTCCAGGGGGATCGCGAGGCCCACCCGCTCCATAAGGGCCTCCACCTCCCGCCGCAGCCGCTCCCGTCGGAGCCAGCCGCTTCCCTCCCGGCCCAGGATCACGTTCTCCAGGGCGGTGAAGTGGCCCACCAGCTCGAAATGCTGGTGGACCATCCCGACGCCCAGCCGGACCGCGTCCCGGGGCTCCCGGATACTGACGGGACGGCCGGCGACTTCCAAGTCGCCCGCGTCCGCCCGGTACAGCCCCGCCAGCACGTTCATCAGGGTGGTCTTGCCCGCGCCGTTCTCCCCCAACAGCCCGTGGATCTCACCCGCGGCAAGCTCGAAGTCCGCGCCGTCCAGAGCCACCACGGGCCCGAAGCGCTTGTACACGCCCCGCAGCCGGACCAGGGGTGCGCTCATGGGGAAACCAGCTCCGCTAGTGCGCGGAGGGCCTCCTGGAAGGGCGCCACGGGCGGCCGCACCAGGCCGGCGCCGATCTGCCCGACGCCGGGCTCGCGGTGGGCGATGCCCGTGTTGACCCTGGGCGTGATCCCGGTCCGCACCACCTTCCGGACGTCGATGGCCGTAGGAGTTCCCCGGAAGTCCAGCTGGGGGATGGCGAAGGCAGGATTCTCCGTCAAGGTGATCTCGTACATCTCCAGGGTGGCGGCGAGGGCGTCCTGCGGGGTTCCCCCCACGAACTTCACGATGGCGGGTGCCGCGGCCATGGCAAAGGCACCGATCCCCGCCGTCTCCGTGATGGTGGAGTCGCCGATGTCGGGGTTGGCGTCCTCCTCCCGGAAGCCCGGGAAGTACAGCCCTTTCGGCACTGGGGCCGGGGCGGTGAACCACCGGTCTCCCAGGCCGGAGACCCGGATCCCGAACTCCGTGCCGTTCCGGGCCATACAGGTGACCACGCTGGACCCCGTGACCCCGTGGGCTGCGTCCAGGGTGGCCTTGCAGGCCGCCATCACCGGGTTGAGGATGGCGAGGTCGTTCTCCGCCAGGTAGCGGAGCACGCCCCTCAGCTCGTCTCGGGCAAGGCCACAGTCCGCCAGGGCAGGGGCCAGCTGGCGGGCAAAGAGGCTGGAGCCCGCCACGTTCCGGTTGTGCCCTTCGTCCCCCATGGTGAGCTGCCGGGCGATGGTCGCCTTCATGTCCAGCCCGCCCATGCGCTGAAGCGCCTGTCCGAGCGCGGGCGCCACGGTCTCGTTGATCCACCGGAGCCGATCCAGGACCTCCGGCGCGTACGCGCCGTACCGCAGCACCCGGCCGTACCCCTCGTTGAAGTTGGAGTACGCGCGGTTGCCGTGCGTGCGGTTCTCCACGATGTAGACGGGCATGGACGCGGAAGTCACCCCCGCCATGGGGCCCACGGCCGCGTGGTGGTGGCAGGGCTCGAACCGCACCGCGCCGGAGGCCGCCAGCTCCACGGCCTCCCGCTCGTCCCGGGCCATGCCCTCGTACAGCAGCGCGCCGATAACCGCCCCGCGAAGCGGACCGCACATGCGGTCCCAGGTGACTGGGGGGCCCGCGTGCAGGATGAGATCCTTCCGCATGCCCGGGACCACGTCCAGGGCCCTGCCCACGCCGACCAGCACAGGGTGCGCATCCAGGATCCTCCGCACCACCACGTCGTTGGCCGCGTCCACGTCCATGGGTCGCCTCCACGTCCCGGGAAAGTCCGCGTCAAGCGGAGCGCGGGCCCGGTGGGCCTCCGGAGCCGGGCCCTCCCCATCTTAACCTGAACCCTCGGGGACGTTCAGCCGCCCAGCCGCGACAGCAGCTCCAGCAGCTCCGCATCGCCTGCCGCGGGTGGCTTCCAGTCCACGGACACCACCGGAACGCCCTGCGACTGCAGGCTCTGCGCGAACGACTCCAGGCCCACGTTAACGGCCCGAACTGGCCCTCGGAGGAGCTCCCGAACCGCCGCGGGGACTCCGTGGGTCCGACCCTCTCCGTCCGGGAGGTCCACGGGCGGCAGCGGCCCCGCTTCTCCCCGGGGCTCCGACCGGCCGCACAGGGCTCCCGCCATCCGGGCCGCCGCGGCGTTGGTGGGCGCCACCACCACCCCACCTCCCCGCAGCCGCTCCACCTGGCTCCCGTGCGGCTGCGGGTCCAGCTCCGTCCCGCACACCGAGGCCACGCACACCAGCTCCCGGCCCGCCCTCCGGGCGGTACCCACCGCCTCCTCCCACGCCTGTGCGAGCTCGCCCGCGGGGTCCGGGTGCGCTCCGAAGCCCAAAACCACGTCCACGAGCAGGACCGCCACCTCCGCATCCCGCGCCTCGTGCAACAGCCTTTGGCTGCGCACGGACGGGTCCAGCATGGGGTGCAGCCGCCCCACGGTGAACTCGTCGGACCCTAAGTCCACCACGGTGTGCTCCCGGCTCACCAGCGGGTCCGGTAGCCGCGCGTCCGGGCTGAGAGGGACGTTGGACCACACCCGGCCCAGACTCCCCCGCAGCACCAGCTGGGCCTCCGCGCACAGGCTGCCCCCCACGAACAGACCCCGAAGCCACCGCTGCCCCGCAGCCCACGGCACCGCCTCCGGCTCGAGCTCGGCCTCCGCGGGTGGGTGCCCACCAGAAAGCCGGACCGCCAAGCGTGCCGCCTCCTCCAGGGTCGACGCGAAGTACAGGTTCCCCACCTGAGGCGGTGGCTGCGCACCCAGGAAGTTCACCACCACCGGCTTTTCGCACCTCCGGGCCAACGCGAGCACCTGCCTCGCCACGTGAGGGGACGGCGGCTTGGACAGGAGCACGACCACGTCGGTACCAGGGTCCTCCGCCAGGGCTGCAAGGGCTGTGGCGAAGCTCGCCCCTCCCACTGCGTCGGACAGGTCACGCCCGCCCGTGCCCAGGCCGTGGGAGATCCCGCTACCCCAGCGGTGCACCAGGCACGCCACCTCCTGGAGGCCTGTGCCCGAGGCGGCCACGATTCCCACACGGCCGCGACGGACCGCGTTGGCGAACCCCAACCCTGCTCCGGCCACTAGGGCGGTCCCGCAGTCGGGCCCCATCACGAGAAGCCCTCGCTCGGCCGCGAGGCGCTTGAGCCGCACCTCCTCCTCCAGCGCCACGTTGTCGCTGAACAGGAAGACGTGGAGCCCTTCCCGCAGGGCCTCCTCCGCCACGGCTGCCGCGAACCGGCCCGGTACGGACACCACGGCCACGTTGGCCCCCGGGAGGGCACGCACCGCCGTCCGGACCGTGCGGGGCCGGTAGGGTGCGCCCCCGGCTGGCCCCCGCGGCGACAGCAACTCGTCCAGGCGTTCCAGCGCCCGCTCACCCTCCGCCTGCGTCCGCGCCCGGACCACCGCCACCAGGTCGTCCGGCCCCGCCCCCTGGAGCTCCGGCGCGTCCAGGCCTGCCCCCCGGAGCAACGCGAGGTTGGCGGGCGTGGCCATGACCACCCCCGCCTCTTCCACCCCCGGCATCTGTCGGAGCGCCTGCTGCGCCTGCAGCAGGGCCACCGAATCGTGGTAGCTGCCTCTGCGGACCCGCGCGAGAACCGGCATGGCACTCCCATGGAACGCGTTCCTGCGTGCGTGGATTCGACCCGCTGTCCATCGAGCCCTCTCGCCGTAGGAGGAGAACCGCGCGCCTGCGAAGAATCTAGGCCGCGTCTTGCCGCCGGCGGCTCGCCGGCGAGCCTCGCATTTCTGGGGGGCAGCCATGGATCGGCACACCTGTTCGAGCGCTCCGCGCGCCTGGCTCCGGGCCTCAGCCGTGGCCCTGGTCCTCGTGCTGGCCGTAGGTTCCCTGTGGCACGTGCACTCCGCGTCCGCGGCCCCGCCCACCGTCACCCTGGCCATCCTTCACTTCAGCGTCATCAAGGGCACCACATGGTCGGGTGCGCATCACCGAGCGGGCCAGCGCATCGCGCAGAAGTACCCCAACGTCAAGTACGTGTACCGCGAGGAGGTCGGACCGGACCTGACGGTCCCGTACGCGGAGGAGCTCATCCGTCAGGGAGCCAACATCGTGGTCGGCAACGCGGAGTTCATGGGCCTGCCCCTGAAGGACATCGCGGACAAGTACCCCAACGTGTACTTCGGCTCCGTGGTGGCGAGCGACGTCAGCCGCAAGACCAACTTCATCCGGTTCTTCCCCCGCCAGTACCAGGCGCTGTACCTGGAGGGGCTGATTGCGGGCGCCCTGACCCGGACCGGTAACGTGGGCGTGGTCTCCGCCTTCCCCAACGTCCAGGTGCTCCGGCGCACCGCGGGATTCTTCCTGGGCGTGCAGGACGCCGCCCGTGCCTTGGGAAAGCGCGTGAACGTGTACGTGAAGTACGTGGGAGACTGGTACAAGCCCACGGAGGAGCGGGAGGTGGCCACGACCCTGGTCACGCAGTACAGGGTGGACGTCCTCACCCAACAGACGGACTCCGGCTCGCCCCTGGACGTAGCGCAGCAGCGAGGGATCTGGTTCGTGGGGAAGGACATGGACATCGTGGGCTTCTACGGCTGGTCCAACACGGACACGGTAGCGGTGTCCTTCGACACCCGGTGGGAGGTCCTGTACGACCGGATGGTGCGGGACTACCTGGCGGGCAACCGCAGCCCGCGCAACCTCCTGTACCTCGGGATGCGGGACACCATGACCCTCGCGGACGGGACCGTGGTGTCCACCGTGGACATCATGAACAACAAGAAGGTGGGCGTGGACGCGATCAGCCCCAAGGCGCGCCGGCAGATCCCCGAGTCCATCGTGCGGCTGGTGGTTCAGCGGCGGGAGCAGATGCGCAGAGGGCAGTGGGACCCCTTCCAGGTGCACGCCCTGGTGAGCAACGGGACCGGGCTAGCGCTCCCGGGGACCCCCATCCCGCCGAAGGGTACCGTGGTGAAGCCGGCGGGGCAGACGCCCACCGACGAGTGGCTGCTGTCGAAGTTCAACTTCGACCTGAACGGTTTGAACGTCCTGAAGTGAACCCCCCGGGGGCCGCGCCCGGCCGGGCGCGGCCCCCGTCAGACCGTGACGCCGGAGCTGGAGCACCGCACACCCCCACCTGTTCTCGCCGCCCGGGGAATCAGCAAGTCCTTCCCCGGGGTCCGGGCCCTGGACCGCGTGGACCTCGAGGTGGCGGAGGGGGAAGTCCACGCGGTGCTAGGTCAGAACGGAGCCGGCAAGACCACCCTCATGAACATCCTCTTCGGGCTGATCCACCCGGACGAGGGAGAAGTGTACCTGCGCGGCCGACGCGTTCGCTTCCGCTCGCCCCACGACGCGCTGGCGTCTGGCATCGGGATGGTTCACCAGACCCGCAGACTGGTCCCTGCCCACACGGTACTGGAGAACCTGGTCCTGGGTCACCCCAGGGCCCGGGGGCTGCTAGACCTGCGCCGGGCCCGTCAGGAGCTCGAGGCCCTGTGTGCCCGGTACGGTGTCCACGTGGACCTGGGAGCCCGCGTGTGGCAGCTGTCGGAAGGCGAGAAGCAGTGGGTGGAGATCCTGAAGGCCCTGTACGCGGGGGTCCGCATTCTGATCCTGGACGAGCCGACCTCCGCCCTGACGCCCCCGGAGGTACAGGCCCTGCTGCGGGCGCTGCGCGCCCTCGTGGACCAGGACGGCGTCACCGTGGTTCTGGTCACCCACAAGCTGCCCGTGGTGCGCGCGGTGGCCCGAACCGTCACGGTGCTCCGCGCTGGCCGCGTTGCAGCCCGGCTGTCGGTGTCGGACACCACCGACCACGAACTGGTCCAGCACATGGTGGGCCAGGAGGTTACCCTCCCCACCGTGCAAGCACCCGACCATCGCGGCCCCGTGGTGCTGGAAGTGGAGGACCTGTCTGCGTACAACGACAAGGGGGTGCTGAGCCTGCGAGGCGTCTCCCTCACAGTACACGAGGGCGAGATCGTGGGCGTAGCGGGGGTCACCGGCAACGGGCAGGAGGAGCTGGCTCAGGTGCTGGCGGGGCTTCGACCGGCCGTCTCCGGCCGCGTGCGCCTGCTGGGCCGCGATGTCACCCACCTTCCGACCCTCGACCGGTGGCGCCTGGGGCTGGGCTACGTGCCCGCGGAACGTACCGAGGTCGCCAGCGTAGCGGCCCTCAGCCTCGTGGAGAACACCGGGCTCAACTACCACTTCGACCCGGAGTTCTGTCCCCGGGGGATGCTGGACCGGGCCCGCCTGGAACGGCTGACCCGTCAGATCCTGGCGACCTTCCGGGTGAAAGCTCCCCACCCGTACGTGCGGGCGCAGCACCTGTCGGGGGGAAACCTACAGAAGCTGGTGCTCGGCCGGGTGCTGTCCCGGCAGCCGCGCCTGCTGGTCGCTCACCTGCCCACCCAGGGCCTTGACGTGGAGGCGGCTAGCTTCGTGCGGGCCCAGCTTCTGGAAGCCAAGGCACGCGGCGCTGCGGTTCTGCTCATCTCAGAGGACTTGGACGAGATCTTCGCGGTCAGCGACCGAGTGGGAGCCCTGTACGAGGGCCGGTTCGTGGCTCTCGTGCCGCGGAACGAGGCGGATCCTGAGACCGTGGGCGCGTGGATGGCCGGCTCGCTGGGGAGGCGCGCTTGAGGATCGGCGCATACCGCCTGTCCGTGGAAAGGGCGGAGGCCCCTTCGCCCCCCCGCGTGGCTCTGGGTGCCCTCCTGGCTGTGGCTCTGGCGCTCCTGTTGGCCAGCGTGCTGTTCTGGACTCCAGAGTCGGGCCCGTGGACCGCCTACCGGATCGCCTTCGGCTACGCCTTCGCCAACCCCTCGGGCCTGGGCGCGACCGTGCACCGGGCGGTCTACCTGCTGCTGTGCACCCTGGCCTTCCTGATCCCCCTGCGGGGCGGGCTGTGGAACATTGGGCTGCCGGGTCAGGTTTACGCGGGGGCGCTGGCGGCGTTCGCGGTGCCCTTCTGGGCGGGGGCCCGGGAGCTGGGCTCCGGCACCGCCGGGGGCGTCGCGCTCCTGTCCATGCCCTTGGCCGCAGCGCTGGCGGGCGCCTCCCTCGGCGCCCTGGTGGGCCTGCTGCGGGCGAAGCTGGCGGTGAACGAGATTCTCGTGACCATGATGCTCAACTCCGTGATGTTCTGGCTGGTTTCGGACTTCATCAAGGAGGGCGGTGCGTTCATGAGCGCCACCGCGGAGGGCGAAAGCTTCACGCTGCCGGAGGCCTTCCGCCCCCCCCTCCCGCTGGGCCTGCCGCCCAGCGCCTTCCTCGGCCTGGCAGCGGCCGTGGTCGTGGACTTCGTCTTCTCCCGGGCGGCCGCGGGCTACCGCGTCCGCACCTTCGGCCTGAACCCGCAGGCAGCCCGGTATGCCGGGATCGACCCCGTCCGGGTGTCCCTGTGGGTGTTCGTGCTGGGCGGGGCCTTCTCGGGCCTGGCGGGTTACCATTACTTCGCCGCTGTGCCCGGCCTGTACAAGATCCCTACCAACTACGGGTACTACGGCGACCTGTCCTTTTACGGCATCATCTGCGCCCTCATCGCCCGTGGGAGCGCCGTGGGAGCGGTCCCCATGGCGTTGCTGTTCGCCGGCCTGTCCGTGGGGGGGCGCTTCGCTCAGGGGGCTTTGCGCCTGCCCTTCGGCGTGGACTACGCCATCCTGGGCCTGCTGATGACCACCTTCGTGTTCTCGCACTTGGTGGACCGGTACCGGGTGGTGTGGCGGCGTACCGCGCCCGCCCCCACCTCTGCGCCGCCCCGCCCGGAGGGTGCCCGGTGAACGAGCTGCTGGCCCGGAGCCTGGAGGCGTCCACGGTGTTCCTGCTGGCGGCTTTGGGCGAGCTCGTGAACCAGCGGTCCGGGATCCTCAACGTCGGGCTGGAAGGACTCATGCTGTTCGGCGGGACCGCCGCTTTCCTGGTGGCCCAGTCCACCGGGAGCTACCCGGCGGGACTGGCCGCGGGGATCGCAGTGGGCGGCCTGCTGGGCTGGATCCACGGCCTGTTCTCCATCCGCCTGCGGGGCGACCAGGTGGTCAGCGGTATGGGCCTATGGATCCTCAGCTTCGGCCTGACCACGTACTTGGGAAGCCCCCACACCGGCCCGCTGGGCCTGCCGCGCTTTCCCGCGCTTGTGGGCCTGTCCCCCTTCGTGTACTGCGGAACCCTGCTGGTGGCCGCGGTCTGGTTCGTGCTTTCCCGGACGTCGTTGGGACTTGCGATCCGCTCCGTGGGCGAAAGCCCAGCCGCCGCGGCGGCCTCGGGCGTGAACGTGGCCGGGATCCGGTACCTGTGCGTGGTGTTCGGCGGCACCCTGGCGGGCCTGGCAGGCGCGGCGTACACCCTCTCCTATAACCCCGTGTGGAACTACAACTTCCTCATGGGTTGGGGGTTCGTGAGCCTGGCGCTGGTGTTCTTCTCCATGTGGAACCCGTGGGTTCTTTTGGGGGGATCGGTACTGTTCGGCGCCATGTGGCAGCTGTCCCTGAGCCCCGAGTACGTCCTGCCCGGCGTGCTCTCCCGGTACGTGTGGCGGACGGTCCCCTTCGGCGTGACCATCGCCATCCTCACCGTCATCAGCACCCCGTGGTTCCGGACCCGCTGGGGACTGGCGAAGCCACAGGCCCTGGGAGTTCCGTACACGGACTGAGACCTGGTGCCCGGAGGGGGATTCGAACCCCCACGGGTTTCCCCACACGCCCCTCAAACGTGCGCGTCTGCCAGTTCCGCCATCCGGGCAGGTGGCCGGCCTGGGACCGGCCAGCCCGATTATAGCCCGGCCGTGAACCCGCGGCCAGAGGTCAGCGCACGAACGCCAGGTAGGTGCTGGTGAGCGCGAACAGGACGGCTACCACCGCGGTGGTCCGGGTGAAGAAGGTCTCGCGGGGCCTCGGCCCGTGGAACAGCCGGGCGCTCCCGCCGATGGCTCCGAGACCCTCTCCCTTGGGCCCTTGCAGCAGCACCAGGCCCACTGCCGCCGCTGCGAGGACGAAGTGCAGGATCAACACGACCTTGTCCACGCCTGTCTCCTCCCGGTGGGGTGCCGCGGCCATTCTACCGACGCGACTTCGTTCCTGCAACCGGCCGTGCTCGCCAGTTCCCTAAGGCCGCCCCACCATTCCCAGCAATCCCGCCCCCAGCACGACCGCGGCCGCCGCGGCCTTCGCCTTCCAGGCGTAGAGCACCACCAAGGAGAGGCCGAACGTGGCGGCCGCCATCGAGCTGCCCACGCCGACACGGAACAGCGCCACAGCGGTGGTTGCGATGGGACCGACGACCCCGGCCGTCACACCGTCCGGGGACCCGTGCAGGCGTGGCTGGACGACCATTCGTTCGACCCACCGGTGCCCTATCAGCGTGGACGCAAACGCCGGTGCGAACACACCCGCAGGTACCGCCAGGACAGGCGCGGGAGGGCTCCGGGGGCATCGCTACCCAGTAGCTCCCCGCGCCCTCCCGGCGCCGGCCGCCAGCTGGACGATTCCCACGAACTCCTCCGGATCCAAGCTGGCCCCGCCCACCAGGGCACCGTCCACCTCGGGCTGCTCCAGGAACTCCGCCGCGTTCCGGGTGGTCACGCTGCCGCCGTACTGGACACGTGTGGCGTCCGCGGCGGCACCGAAGCGTCCCCGCAGCCAGGCACGGATGAGCCCACTCACGCGGTTCGCCTCCTCGCCCGTGGCCGCGTGCCCGGTCCCGATGGCCCATACGGGCTCGTAGGCGACTACCAGACGCGCCACCTCCTCCGCGGAGAGGTCCGCGGTCGCCTCCGCCAGCTGGTCGGTGACGCGGGAGTCCGTGAAGCCTGCCTGTCGTTCCTCCAGGGTCTCGCCCACGCACAGGATGGGCACCAGCTCTGCGTCGAAGGCCGCCCGCACCTTGCGCCGTACGCGGTCGTCGGTCTCGCCGAACAGCCGCCGCCGCTCCGAGTGCCCCACAATGACGTACGTGCAACCCACGTCCGCCAGCATGGTGGGCGACACCTCCCCCGTGAACGCCCCCTGGCGCTCCCAGTGCAGGTTCTGCGCGCCCAGCCGCACCGCAGACCCCGCCAGGAGGCGGCCCACGGTCTCCAGGGCCGTGTACGGCGGGCAGAGCACCACCTCCACGCCGTCCGCGGCAGCCAGGCCCGGCAGGGCCACCTCCACGAACGCCGCGGCCTCCGCCCGCGTCTTGTGCATCTTCCAGTTGGCGGCCACCAGGGGGGTACGCACGGTTTACCGGTCCTGCAGGACCTGAATCCCCGGCAGCTCCCTGCCTTCCAGGAACTCCAGGGTGGCGCCCCCGCCCGTGCTCACGTGGTCGAAGCGTTCCAGCAGGCCGAACTGATCCACCGCCGCCGCGGTATCCCCTCCGCCCACCACGGTGGTCCCGCGGCACCGGGCCACCGCTTCCGCCACCCGCCGGGTCCCCTCCGCGAAGGGTTCCAGCTCGAACACCCCCATGGGTCCGTTCCACACCACCAGCCGCGCGCCTTCGACCACCTGCGCGAACCGCCGCGCCGTGGCCGGCCCGATGTCCAGGCCCATCCACCCCTCCGGGATCTCGTCCGCCGGGACCACACGCCTCGGCGCCTCGGCACTGGGCCCCTCCGCCGCCACCACGTCTTCCGGAAGCACCAACTCCACCCCCCGCGCCCGCGCCCGTGCCATCAGGTCCCGCGCCAGCTCCAGCTTGTCCTCCTCCACCACCGAACGCCCCACGCGGTGACCCGAGGCCCTCAGGAAGGTGTAGGCCATCCCACCTCCCACCAGTACTGCGTCCACGCGTTCCAGCAGGTTGCTGAGCACCCCGATCTTGTCGGAGACCTTCTTACCGCCCAGCACCGCCACGAAGGGGTGGTCGGGGTTCTCCAGAAGGCGGCTGAGGTAGCGGATCTCCTTCTCCATGAGGAGACCCGCCACCGCGGGCAGGTACCGGGCCACAGCCACGGTGGAGGCGTGGGCCCGATGGGCGGTGCCGAACGCGTCGTTCACGTACAGATCCGCCAGCCGGGCCAGACGGCCGGCAAAGTCGGGGTCGTTGGCCTCCTCCTCTGGGTGGAAGCGCAGGTTCTCCAGCAGCGCCACGTCCCCCGGCTGCATCCGGGCCACCGCGGCCTCCACCTCCGGGCCCACGCAGTCCGGCAGGACCTGCACGGGCCGGGCCAACAACTGCGCCAGCCGCTCGCCCACGGGGACCATCCGCAGGCTCTCTACCACGCGCCCGCCGGGACGCCCCAGGTGAGACATCAGGATCACCGCAGCGCCGCGGTCGAGCAGGTACCGCACGGTGGGCAACGACTCCCGGATGCGCCGGTCGTCGGTCACCCGGCCCTGCTCGTCCAGCGGAACGTTGAAGTCCACCCGGACCAGCACCCGCCGGCCCGCCACGTCCACGTCCCGGATCGTCCGCTTCTCCATCCCGCAGCCTCTCCGCCAGCCAGCGGCCGGGGCCCGGCCCCGGCCCCTACACCCCGCGCTCCGCCATGTACCGAGCCAGGTCCGCCACGCGGCAGGCGTAGCCCCACTCGTTGTCGTACCAGGACACCACCTTCACCAGGTTGCCGCCCACCACCAGGGTGTCCAGACCGCTGAAGATGGACGACCGGGAGTCCCCCTTCAGGTCGCTGCTCACGAGGGGTTCCTCTGTGTAGCCGAGGATTTCTGGGATCCGTTCCTCCGCCCACCGGCGGACGGCGCCGTTTACCTCCTCCCGCGTCACCTGGCGCCGCAGGAGCACAGTGAAGTCGATGACGGAGACCGTGGACACGGGCACCCGGAAGGCCATCCCCGTGAACTTCCCCTGGAGCTCGGGGATCACCAGCCCGACGGCCCGGGCAGCCCCCGTTTCCGACGGGACGATGTTCATGGCCGCAGCGCGTGCGTCCCGGGGGTCCTTGGCGGCCACATCCAGCAGCCGCTGGGAGTTGGTGTACGCGTGCACCGTGGTGAGGATTCCCTTCTCGATGCCGAACTCCTCGTGCAGAACCCGCGCCACCGGCGCCAGTCCGTTGGTGGTGCACGATGCGTTGGATACGATCCGGTGGCGGGCGGGGTCGTAGCGGTCCTCGTTCACCCCCAGCACGACGGTGAGGTCCTCGTTCTTGGCCGGGGCGGAGATGATCACCCGCTTCGCGCCGGCGTCCAGGTGCGCCCGCGCCTTCTGGGCGTCGGTGAACAGCCCGGTGGACTCCACCACGAGCTCCACGCCCACCTCCCGCCACGGGATCCTCCCCGGGTCGCGCTCCGCGAACACCCGGATGGGGTGCCCATCGATGGCGATCTCCCCATCCCGGACCTCCACGGTCCCCGGGTACACGCCGTAGTTGGTGTCGTACTTGAACAGGTACGCGTTCATCTGGGCGTCCACCAAGTCGTTGATCGCCACCACCTCTAGGGTGTCCGGGCACCTCTGAAGCATGGCCCTCAGGACCTGCCGGCCGATCCGGCCGAACCCATTGATCCCCACCCGCACGGTCATGGTTTCACCTCCCTTCGGATGCTCCGGTACCGCGCACCGTCACGGGCTCCCGCGTGAACCCCCGGAGGAGGTCCCGGCGGATGAAGCTCACGTTGTTGAAGATCCGCATGCTGAACACGATCACCGCCCCCAGGTACACGTCCACGCCGAGCAGGTCTCCGATGGCGGTCAGGAGGGCCGCGAAGGAGGTGTTCACCACAAAGCCGCTCGTGAACACCACCAGGTCGAACCGTCCCTCGAGCTGCGCCCGCAGCCCTCCCAGGAGGGTGTCCAAAGCCGCCAGCACCGCGATGGCGGTGTACTTCACTAAGCCCAGGGGGATCTCCACGCCCACCAGCAGGCCCAGCAGCACCCCCGCCGCTAGCCCCCCTAACGGAAGCCACATCCACGACCCCTCCCTCCGTTCGCCCTGAAACTCAGGCTCAGCGGTCCGCCCGCGCAAACCGGAACTGGAAGCCGCCCCGGTACGCGGGTACCCGCAGGTCCGTGGACCGGGTCACCCGCACGGGGAACTGGAACGCCCGCAGGGTAGCCAGGGGGCTGTCCTCGGCCTCCAGGGCTGTGAGCAGGGCCTCAGGATCGCCCAGGGCCACGATCACGTAGGGCGGTGCCAGCCGCCTCGCGTTACACAGGATCGTGGTCCCCACACAGCTCAGACCCGTGGTGGAAACCACCCGTTCGCCGTTGATGGCTACCGCCTCCGCCCCCGCTGCCCAAAGGGTTGCCACCACGGCCTGGACGTCGGTGTAGTGGATCAGGACCAGGTTGGGGTCGTCGCCCGGCTGCAGGCGCTGGGGACTGTCCCGGAGCTCCACCACCACGCCGGGGCCCCGCAGGGCCTCCACCCCGGCAGCCAGCCTCAGCGCCTCTAGCCGGCGCCGCAGCTCCCGCTGCGCCCCCTGGTTGCGGGTGGCCGCTTCCTCGTAACGGGCCAGCTGCGCCCGCAAGCTGGCGATCTCGTCCTCCAGGCGCTCCCTGTGGCGGCTTTGCTCCTGGAGGAGGAACGCCAGCTCCTCGAGCCGCTGGGAGGGGATCCGAAGGCTCGCGCGGATGGACCGCTCCGCCTTGAGCTGCCAGGTCACCAGCAGCCCGGCGGCCAGGAGGGCTGCCGTGAGGACCAGCTGGAGCCGCGTCGGCCGCACGCCCTCAGGCCACCCTGGGCGTCCTCCCCTGGGTTCGCTGCGGGTCGGCACGCCTCTAGTATAGCGGCTGCGCCCGGGCCCTCAGGCCTGGCGTGCCTCCAGCTTCTTCTTGATCCTCTTGAGCCGGAACACATCCTCCCGGGCCCGCTGCTCCAGCACGTCGTTGATGTACCGGATCTCCGCCCGGATCCTGGGGATCACCACCTGCTCGAGGGCGTTCACCCGACGGGTGGTCTTCTTGATCTCCTCCCCGATCTTGCGCAGCCGCAGCTCGGTGCTCGCCACCTCTAGAATGGCGTTCAGCACCTCCTCGAAAGCCTCCTGGCTCTCGAGGGTCCGCACGCTGGTGGCGGTAGGGCTCAGGCCCCGCTCCAGGAACGACCGGCGGACGCGCTGGCTGCGCACCTCGGGCACCTTGATGCCCCAGATGTTGCGGATTTCTATGTCCACCATCACGGACCGCCGTTCCGTTAGGGCGGCGGCCTCCAGGGCCTGACGTCCGTCCACCGCCTTCGCCAGGCTCAGGATCACGTAGGCCTTCTCGGAGACTGTGTTCAGCCGCTCCCGGGCCTCCAGGGCCTGACGCACCACCTGGAAGAACTCCGACACCAGGGCGTCCCGCTTCCGCTTGAGCAGGTCCACCCCCTGCTGCGCCACGCGCAGCTGGTTCTTCCGCTGCAGGAGGTTCATCCGGGTGGGGCTGACGAGTTCCGGCATGGCGACGGCCCCCTTGGCTCTACGCCGGCGCGCCTAGCGCCGGGACAGGCGCTCCTCCTCCGCCCACAGCTGCTCTACGGCTTCGCCGAAGTAGTACTTCTCCACGTGGTCCTGCTTCACACGCTTCAGCTCCGCCCTGGGGAGCAGCGACAGGAGCTTCCAGCCCAGGTTCAGGGTCTCCTCGATGCTCCGCTCCGTGTTGCCCTGGTTGAGGAACTCCCGTTCGAAGGCCTCCGCGAAGCGCAGGTACAGCCGGTCCCGCTCCGTCAGGGCCTCCTCCCCGATGATGGCCACCAGCCGCCGGAGGTCCACCCCGTTGGCGTACGCGCTGAACAGCTGGTCCTTCAGCCCCGCGTGGTCCTCCCGCGTCCGGCCCGGGCCGATGCCGTCGTTCATCAACCGGGACAGGCTCGGGAGTGGGTTGATGGGCGGGTAGATCCCCTGCCGGTGCAGGGCCCGGCTCAGCACGATCTGTCCCTCGGTGATGTAGCCCGTCAGGTCGGGGATGGGGTGGGTGATGTCGTCGTCGGGCATGGTCAGGATCGGGAGCTGGGTCACCGACCCCTTCCGTCCCTGGATCCGACCCGCCCGCTCGTAGATGGTCGCGAGGTCCGTATACATGTAGCCGGGGTACCCGCGCCGCCCGGGGATCTCCTCCCGCGCGGCGCCGATCTCCCGGAGGCTCTCGCAATAGTTGGTCATGTCGGTCAGGATCACCAGGACCTGCTTGTCCAGCTCGAAGGCCATGTACTCCGCGGTGGTCAGCGCCAGCCGGGGGGTCATGAGGCGCTCGATGGTAGGGTCGTCGGCCAGGTTCAGGAACACCACGCTGCGCGACAGGGCCCCCGTGGCCTCGAACTGCTCGATGAAGTACGCCGCCTCCCGCTGGGTGATCCCCATGGCGGCGAACACCACCGCGAACTCCTCCGCCTCCCCCAGGACCTTCGCCTGCCGGGCGATCTGCGCTGCGATCTCGTTGTGGGGCAGGCCCGCCCCCGAGAAGATGGGTAGCTTCTGGCCCCGCACCAGGGTGTTCAGGCCGTCGATGCTGCTGATCCCCGTCTGGATGAACTCCTGGGGCCGCTGTCGGGCCACGGGGTTGATGGGAGACCCGATGATGGGCAGGCGCTTCTCCGGGATGATGGGCGGCAGCCCGTCAATGGGCTCCCCGCGCCCGTTGAACCTCCGGCCGATGATCTCCGGGCTCACCCCGAAGCGGGCCACGTCCTCCCGCAGGCTCACCGAGGTCCGGGCCACATCCAGGCCTGTGGTCTCCTCGAACACCTGGATGACCGCGTGCTGCCGGGACACCTCGATAACCTGCCCGCCCCGGACGCTGCCGTCGGGCAGGTGGATGTTCACGATGGCCCCGTACGCCAGGTCCTGCGCCCCTTCCACGAACAGCAGTGGGCCGGAGATGTACGAGATGGACTGGTAACGTTTGGTCGCCAGTTCCATGGCCGTTCGCCTCCTCGACTCAGCGCGCGCCCGCGGGCTCCCGGAACGCTTCCCCCATCCTGCGGAGGAACTCTTCGGTGTAGGCGGGGAACCGGTCCGCGGGCACCTCCTTCATCCGCGCGATCTCCTGGATCTGCGGCAGGTTCAGGATGTCGTCCATGGGGACGCCCCGCCGCAACGCCGCACTCGCCTCGTCGTAGAAGCTCAGGATCGCCTTCAGGATCCCGTACGACTTGATGGGCGGGCAGTACGCGTCCACCTCGGAGAAGGCGGACTGCTGGAGGAAGTCCTCCCGGAGCATCTTGCCCGCCTCGATGACCAGGCGCTGGTCGTCCTGCAGGGCGTCCGGCCCCACCAGCTGCACGATCTCCTGCAGCTCGGCCTCCTTCTGGAGCAGGGCGGAGGCCCGCTCCCGCAGCGCCTCGAAGTCCTCCGGCAGGTTCTGCCGGTACCACTCCCGGAACAGGGGCGTGTACAGGCTGTAGGACCGCAGCCAGTGGATCGAAGGGAAGTGGCGCCGGTTCGCGAGCGCCGCGTCCAGGGACCAGAAGGTGCCCACGATCCGAAGGGTCGCCTGGGTGACGGGCTCGGAAAGGTCTCCGCCGGGAGGCGAGACCGCCCCGATGACGGTGATGGCGCCGCGCCGCTCCGGCCGGCCCAGGCACACCACCCGGCCCGCCCGCTCGTAGAAAGCCGCCAGGCGGCTGGACAGGTAGGGCGGGTAACCTTCCTCCGCGGGCATCTCCTCCAACCGGCTGGAGATCTCCCGCATGGCCTCCGCCCACCGGCTGGTGGAGTCCGCCATCAGGGCGACCTTGTACCCCTGGTCCCGCCAGTACTCGGCCATGGTGATCCCCGTGTACACGCTCGCCTCCCGGGCGGCCACGGGCATGTTGCTCGTGTTGGCGATGATGATGGTCCGCTCCATCAGGGGTCGACCCGTGCGGGGGTCCTCCAGCTCCGGGAACTCGTCCAGGACGTGGGTCATCTCGTTGCCGCGCTCCCCGCAGCCGACGTAGATGATCACGTCCGCGTCTGCCCACTTGGCTAGGGTCTGCTGCATCACGGTCTTCCCGCTCCCGAAGGGGCCGGGAATGGCTGCCGTCCCCCCCATGGCCACGGGGAACAGTACGTCGATGATCCGCTGTCCGGTGACCAGGGGTTCCCGGGGATCCAGCCGCCGGGCTTCGGGCCGCGCCAGCCGCACGGGCCAGGTGTGCATCAGCCGGAGCTCCCGTCCATCCTCCAGGCGGGCCACCACGTCCGTCACGGTGAACTCCCCCTCCCGGATCTCCGCCACCCGGGAGGGCCGCGCGTCGGGCGGGACCAGGATGCGGTGCGCGAAGCCGAACTCCTGCACCTCCCCAATCACGTCCCCAGGGCCCACCTCCTGACCCACGGGAACGGTGGGTCGGAATGCCCAACGCCGCTGTCGGTCCAGCGCCGGAGCCACCGCGCCCCTGCGGATGAAGTCGCCCTGCTGGCTGCGAACCGCGGGCAGCGGCCGCTGGATCCCATCGAAGATGTTGCTCAGCAGCCCCGGCCCCAGCTCCACCGCAAGGGGCAGACCGGTGCTCTCCACCGGCTCGCCCACCAGGAGGCCCGAAGTGTCCTCGTACACCTGGATGAAGGCGGTGTCCCCGCTGAGCCGGATGATCTCTCCCACCAGCCGCTCGTTGCCGACGCGGACGATGTCGTACATCCGGGCCCCCCGCATCCCGCGGGCGATCACCGCCGGACCCGCGATCTTCACGATCTCGCCCTGCATGGCCACCGCCTCCTTCCTCGACCTCCTTCACCGCAGCTTCACGTAGAACCCAATGTGCTCTTTCACCAGCCGGGCGATGTAGTCCTCGCCGGACTCCAGCCGGGCCCGCGCTGCCGGGAACGGGACCACTACGGGCAGGTCTCGCCCCCGCAGGACCCGAGCGACATCCCCCTCCACCCCCTCTAGCAAGGCCTCGTTCACCGCTACCAGTCCGTAGTCCCCCCGCACCAGGTCTCGGAGCACCGCCACCGCGTGCCGGGGCTCCTCCGCCTCAAACACGTCCGCCCCCGCCAGGCGGAACCCCGTGGCCGTCTCCGCGTCCGTGATCACCGCCACCCGGTACGCCATCGCCTACACCAGCGCCATCTCCCTGCGGACCAGGTCCCGCGGGATCCCCACGGCCTTGCTGCGTGCGATCAGCCGCAGGTTGCGCACCTCGTTGGCCAGCAGGGTCAGGTAGCCCACCACCACGTCCACGCCCAGAGGGTCACCCAGGTACAGGTCCGCCATCCGCCGGATGGCCTCGTGCTCCAGCCACCGCTCCACCTCCGCCGGGGTACGCCCCTCCGGTTGGATGCCCCGGGCCCGGATCTCCCGGATCCCCACCTCCGCGGTCCGCGGATCCGCCAGGTTACGGAACACCTCTCGGGTGACCACCGCCCCACCTTCCAGGAAGAACTGCTCCCGCTGCTCCGGGGTCAGGTCCGGGAGCTGCTGGAGTTTGAAGGCGGTCTTCACATTGGTGAAGTCCAGCTGGGTGCGCACCAGCTCCGCGACCCGCGACGCGTCGTACCCACGTCCTCGCGCGGCCTGCAGGGCCCAGGTGTAGTACGCCCGATCCAGGGCCAGCTCCAGGACCAGGAGATCCTTGGAGGCGTAGTACTCCGCCAGCGCCGCCGTCAGGGCCTCCGCCAGAGGGTGAGCCCACGTGGCCAGGGTGGCCAGCACCGCGGGTACATCCGGCTGCTGCAACAGCTCCCGCAGCCGGACGTCTGAAAGTTCCGCCGCGGGCACCAGGGTAGGCTCCACCGCCTCCGGGGGGTATCCCGCGTGCTTGGCCCGCAGGACCGCCCGGAGGTTGTGCACGTCCCACTGCATCAGCAGCACCTGGATTAGGGTCCGCGGCTTGCCGTCCGCGAAGGACAGCACCCGCCGCGCGGCCTTCTGGAAGGCCCGCGCCAGCGCTTCGTCCACCGCCCGCAACCCCTGGTACCGGGTCAGGGCCTCCTGCAGCTCAGGTCCGTAGGGCGTGTGGACCAGGGCCTGGAGGAACGCGTCCAGGTCCGGAAGGCCCAGGAGCTCCTCCAGCCTCCCGGGCGGAAGGAGCCGGGAGCGCATCCCCTTCACCCGGGCGTTGATGTACCCGAAGTCCGCCGGCACCTACTCCTCCCAGAGGATGGCCGCCACGTCGGCCAGCAACAGCTGCTGGGCCCGGCGCAGGCGCGAAAGCAGGGTGTTCTCCACCACGAACCGACCGTCCTCGCTGGAAACCCGCACCCCGCCTCTCAGGGTCGGGTCCGCGTTCACCCGCACGAGGTGCAGGCCAAGCTCCCGCGCGGCCGCCTCCACCGCGCGGACGTCCCGCTCCGCGCAGTCCACCACCACGGGCCCGTTGAACCCTTCGGCCGCCTCACGGAGCAGGCCCCGGAGGATCGACTCGTAGCGGGCCGGATCCTGAGTGATTCGCTCCAGCTCCGCCGCCGCCCGGCGGAACACCTCCTGCAGCTGTTCGTCCTTCGCTTCCAGGACCTTCGAGGCGGCGCGCAGCTGCGCAACTCCCCGCGCCCGGACCCGGGCGGCCTCTACAGCCTCGGCCACCCGCTGGCGTTGCGCCTCCAGCAGCGCCTGGGCCTCCGCCTGCGCTTGTCGGAGCAGCCCCTCCGCCTGCTCTCGCGCCTGGCTCAGCAGGCGCTGTCGCTCCGCCTCCGCCTCACGCTCGAGCAGGTCGATCAACTCCGAGGCCATGGGGAGCTAGATGCGGCCGATCAGGAAGAAGGCCACCAGGAAGCCCAGGATGATCATGGTCTCCGGCAGGGCCAGGAAGACCAGCATGAGGCCTCCGATCTCCGGACGCTCCGCCATGGCTCCGGCTGCCGCGGCCCCGATCCGGGACTGGGCCCACGCGGTTCCCAGAGCACCGAACGCCACCGACAGCGCGGCCGCGATTCCCAGCAGCCCGGCCCGCACGCCATCCCCGGCCCGCGGGGCCGCCTCCGGAGCCTCCGCGGCCAGCGCGGGGAACCCCGCCACGGCCACCACCAGTGCCGCCAGCACCACGACCCACCAGGTGTTACGCATCCTGTCGTTCACCTCCCTGTCCGTTGGAATGGTCGGTACGGTTGTCCGGTCTCCTCGTGGTACTTCACCTTGGTGAAGAACTCCACCCAGTGCAGACGCGCCGGCTGGATCACGTGTCCCACGATGGTGAACACGAAGAACAGGACCTGGGCCAGGGCGGAGATCAGGGACGCCACCACCGTCCCCACCAGGCCGCTCAGGCCGAAGGTCTCCGCCATACTGGGCCCCAGTTCGTTGGCGGCTGTCGCGAGCGCCGCCGCCGCCAGCCCGAAGGCCATGAGCCGGGCATGGCTCAGGACGTGGCCGAACGCGGTGGCGGACTCCAGGAACCACATGGGGTTGGCCGCCCGAAAGGCCAGACCCAACCCGAACACCGCCAGCGCGGCCCACAGGAACGACCAGCTCACGGGGACCACCGCCGCCGGCAGGAGCCCCGACAGCCCCCCGAGCAGCAGGAGCACCCACGTCAGGGTCAGCACCATCACCGCGCTCTCGAAGATCCCACGGAGGTTCCGGTGTCGTACGGCCTGTGCCAGGTGCCCCAGCAGCCCGCCGTAGATCATCCCCATCCCGAGCAACACGATGAGCTGGAAGTACAGATCCCGCTGCGCCCGCACCCGGTCAAACAGAGGGTGGACCCGGAACAGCAGCTCCGGCAGGTTCCCGAACACCTCCGCGTACAGCGCGCCGAAGACCATCACCCAGAAGGCGATCACCCGGACGATCCACGACACCGCCTGCAGGGTGTCGGGGGCCACGCGTAGATTCAGGAGGTTCACCTCCAGCGGCTGGCCCTGCCGGGCGCGGTTCCGCATCCACCACCCCAGGGCGAAGAACAGAGCCCCGTAGCCTACGTCACCGATCACCAGCCCCACGAACAGGGGAAAGGTGACCGCCAGCAGGGGACTGGGGTCCCAGGTGCCGTACCGGGGCGGCCGGAAGATCGAGAGGAGGAGCTGAAAGGGCCGCACCGGCGGAGCGTTTTCCAGGGCTACGGGGACGTGGGCGGCCTCCTCGTGGTCGTGCGGGTCCACCGGACTGTCGACCACCACCACGTGGTCCCCGAAACGCTGCCGGAGGGCCGCCCGCAGCCGCGGGATCTCCCTCGTGGGCACCCAGCCGTGCACGACGAACGCGTAGCGGGACTGGGCGAAGGTCGGGAGGACCTCTAGCTTGGCCAACTCGTCCCGCAGCCGCGCCTCCACCGCCTGCACGGTTCCCCGGGCGCTCCGGCTGAGGGCCTCCAGGCGCCGTTGGCAGTCCGACACCACTCGGGGGAGCTCCTCCCGCATCCGGGCCATCTCCTGCAGGGCCTCCGAAGCCGGGCGATCCGCGAACCGGGCGGGCAGCCGGAGCTCCGTGATCCCGGCCCGCTGCAGGAGGGACCGAACTGCCTCTCCATCCCGGCGGTGGAAGGCCACCACCACGCCGATGTTCTTCTCGTCAATCTGCCGGGCCACCACCTCCACGCGCCCCCCGGTGATCCGCTCCAGTTCACGCTGCAACGCGGTGACCGCGGGCATCGCCTTGCCCCGCAGGACGAAGCCGTACGTCTCGAAGTGGCGGCTCCCCCGAAGCGCCGCCAGCAGCGGGGACAGCACGCGGACCGCTCCCTCGTACGACCGCACCAGCTCCAGCTCCTCCTCCGCCTCCCGCCGCTGGCGCACCAGCTCGCGCGCTTCCCGCTCCACGGGTTCCAGCAACGCCTCCAGCTCGTCCAGGCTGCGATCCTCGAGGGTGGGAATCTCCACCGGCCCCACCCGCGGCAGCAGCTCCAGCAGTCCCTTGGTGCGTGCGAGCAGGGCCTCCAGCCGCCGCTGTAAGGCCTCCCCCTCGCTGCCCGGCTCCACCGGCCGCAGCTGCGGCACCTCTTCTGCCTCCACGCGGTCCACGTGCATCAGTCCCAGCCGCTGGATCGCGTCCGTCACCTCGCCCAGGAGCCGCTTGGGCCCCAGGAGGATCACGCGGCTCATCTCGACGATCATGGCTCCAAGCCCTGCAGGACAGCGGCCAGCACCCGGCGCACCGCTGCTTCCAGATTGTGCTGCGCGCTCTGCCGGACCCGCTCGGCCTCCTCCTCGGCCCTCCGGAGCTCGTCCTCCTCCGCCGCGCGCGCCTCTGCCTCCGCCCGCTCCCGCGCCTCCCGCTCCAGCCGGGCAGCTTCCTCCTGGGCTCGAGCCCGGATGCGCGCGGCCTCTGCTTCTGCCTCCTTCACCAAGCGGTCCGCCTCCGCGCGGGCCTCCGCGAGACGCTGCTCCAGCTCCCGCTCCTTCTCCGCCAGTAACTCCAGAACGTTCGGCCGGTGGCGGTCGTGGCCCTCAGCCATGCTGCCCTTCCTCCTCCGTCCCGCGCTCCTCGCTTCGTGGGTGCGGAAAACCGCAGGCGCACCGCGGTGAGACGAACCGCCCAAGCACGCGAACGGCGGCCCCCGCCGCGCCGGCCCGGCGCCGGGACACCGCCCCGATTATGCTACCACAGCTGAGCCACTCCGACACCGCCCCTCCGGGCTCCAGCGGGCCAGCCGCAAGCACGCCGTTCCCGAGCACGCCCTAACTCCCCAGCAGCCGTCGGGCCACCTCCACGAACGTCACCACCGGCTCCGGGTACAAGCCCGCCGCCAGCGTGCCGATCAGGGCCACCAGCACGCCCACCCGCAGTCCGGCGGGGACCGGGACCGGACCGGGAGCCGCTGGGGGCATGAGGTACAGGGCCCGTAGCACGCCCACGTAGTAGTACAGCGAGATCACGCTGTTGGCCACCGCGAGCGCCGCCAGCCACAGCAGGCCCGCGTCCACCGCGGCCGCGAAGAGGTAGAACTTCCCGAAGAAGCCCGCCGTAGGCGGGATGCCCGTCAGCGACAACATGAAGACCACCATGGCCCCGGCGACCCAAGGCGCCCGCTGGCTCAGCCCCGCGTGGTCAGGAATCTCGTCGGAGCCCGTGCCTTCCGCGGCCACCATGGCCACGAAGAACGCCCCCAGGTTCATGAACAGGTACGCTAACAGGTAGTACAGCAAGCCCTGTAGGGCCCAGGCCGACTTCCACGCGGCGAGGGCGATGAGTACGTAGCCGGCATGCGCGATGCTGGAGTACGCCAGCATCCTCTTCAGGTTGCGCTGCAGCAGCGCCAGCAGGTTCCCCACGGTCATGGTCACCGCGCTCAGGGCCGCCAGCAGAACCGGCCAGTTCACCTGTTCCAGGGGGATCCCGATGCTCAGGGTGCGCACCAGGGCTGCGAAACCGGCCGCCTTGGGCCCCACGGACAGGAAAGCGGTGATCGGCGTGGGCGCGCCCTCGTACACGTCCGGGGTCCACTGGTGGAAGGGGACCATGGACACCTTGAACCCGAATCCGGCCAGGGCCATTCCCACCGCCAGGTACGCCGCAGGGCCCGCCCGGTCGAGCCGGGCCGCAATGTCGTACAGGATGGTGCTGCCCGTCAGGCCGTAGAGGAGGGAGAACCCGTAGGCCATCACCCCGGTGGTGGCCGCACCGTACAGGAAGTACTTCACCCCCGCCTCATTGCTCTTCGGGTCCCTCTTAAGGAACCCCGCCAGGAGGTACGAGCTCAGGGACACAAACTCGATGCTGAGCAGGAGCAGGATCAGGTCCGAGGCGCTGGCCATGAGCAGGAGCCCCACACCCGAGAACAGGAGGAGGCTGAACACCTCTCCCAGGTGTGGGGTCCTGCCGGGGAAGTAGTCCAAGCTCACGAGAACCACCAAGGCCACCGCCGCCAGGGCCACCAGCTTGAAGTACACCGCGAAAGCGTCCACCGTGTACGTGTCCGCGAAGACGCGGACCCCTGGGGCCCCCAGGCCGCCCAGGTCGGTCAGCACCACCGCGCAGGCGGCCCCCGCGGCCACCAGGGAAGCCAGGGCCAACCCTCCCAGCCACCGCTTCCGGTCCGCGGGGAGCACGAGGTCCGCCCCTAAAAGGGCCACGGCCGCGGCAGCCACGACCAGCTCCGGGACCAACCACCTCAGGTCCGCCCAGTTCATCGCAGCATCGCCACCAGCTGGCTGCTGGTGAGGTTGATGATGTCCAGCAATGGCTTGGGGTAGACTCCGAACGCGATCATGAGGACCACCAGCGGGAACAACGTCCACGCCTCCCGGCGGTCCAAGTCCGGCAGGTTCACCCACCGCGGGTTGGTGGGCCCCAGGAAGATCCGCTGGATGGTCCACAGGAAGAAGGCGGCGGTGATCACCACGCCCAGGGCCGCCAAGGCGGTGAACACCGGGATGATGCTGAACGAGCCCACGAAGATGAGGAACTCCGCCACGAAGCCCATGAGCCCCGGCAGCCCCAGAGACGCGAACATCGCCGTGATGGACACGGCACCGTACTTCGGGAGCACCGCCCACAGCCCACCGAAGTCGTCCACGCCTCGGGTGTGCGCGCGGTCGTCATAGATCACGCCCACCACCAGGAACAGGGCCCCCGTGATGATCCCGTGGGCTAGCATCTCCATGGTGGCTCCGTTCAAGGCCGTGGCGGCAGCGTCCGCCAGCTCCTGCCGGCCGTAGGCGTAAGCGGCCGCGGCCACTGCCAGCATCACGTAGCCCATGTGGTTCACGGAGGAGTAAGCGACCAGCTTCTTAAGGTCCGTCTGCGCCATGGCCACGAGGGCGCCGTAGATCACCCCGATCACCGCCAGGGTCGCAATGAGCAGCGCGTGCTGGTGGAACACCTCCGGGAACAGGGGGAGGCTGAACCGCACGAACCCGTACGTCCCGAGCTTCAGGAGAATGGCGGCCAGGATCACGCTCCCCGCGGTAGGCGCCTCCACGTGCGCGTCAGGCAACCACGTGTGGAACGGCCACATGGGCACCTTGATGGCGAAGGAGAGGAAGAAGCCCCAGAAAGCCAGCTGGGCCAGCAGGCCCGTACCCGCCAGCGGACGCTGCCGGACGATCTCCAGCACGTCGAAAGTCCGCTGGCCCGGCGGCAGGTGGAAGTACAGGAGCAGGATGCCCAGCAACATGGCCAGGGACCCCACCAGGGTGTACAGGAAGAACTTGATGGCGGCGTATTCCCGCCGGGGCCCACCCCAGATCCCGATGAGGAAGTACATGGGCACCAGGGTCAACTCCCAGAACACGTAGAAGAGGAAGAAGTCCAGGGCGAAAAACACGCCCAGCATCCCAGTTTCGAGGAGCAGGAACAGCAGGTTGTATTCCTTCACCCGGTGCGTCTCGCGGAAGGAGTACAGGACCGACAGCACCGTGAGGAGCGTAGTGAGCAACGCGAGGACCAGGCTCAGCCCGTCCACCCCGACCTTGTACTGAATGCCCACCGCCGGGATCCATGCAGCCTGCTCGATGAGCTGGATCTCCCGGCGCCCGAACTCGAACCGCGGCAGGATCAGCAGGGACGCCACGAAGGTAGCCAGGGTGAACCCGAGCGTGACCCTGCGGATCCGGTCCGCGTCCTCCTTCGGGAGGAACAGCAACACGAGCGCCCCTACGAGGGGGAGGAACAGGGTAAGGGTCAGGATCGGCATCCTTCGACTCCCGGATTCCAGATTCGCAGCCCTCGCACCGGACCGTTCACAGTTTCCACAGACTCACCACCACGATGATCGCTACCCCTGCCGCCGCCACCAGGATGTAGTTGTACGCGCGCCCGGTCTGCAGGGGGCGCAGCAGGATCCCCAATCCCCGGGTCAGCCCCCCCACTAGGTTCACCAACCCGTCCACCACGTAGGTGTCGAACAGCCGGTGCAGGCGGCTCACCAGCACCGTCACCCAACCCACCAGGTTGACCAGCCCGTCCACGACCTGCACGTCGAACCACCGCAGCCCCGCGGCCAGGGCGAGCCCGCCGCGCACGAACACCCACGCGTAGACGGTGTCGATGTACATCCGGTTGCGCAGGAAGGGGTAGAGGGGCCCGACCCACTCGCGCACCTGGTCGCTACGAACCCACCTGGCCCCGTAGACCACCCATGCCACCCCCACCCCCGCGAACGCCACCGCCAGGGAGCGCAGCGCCAGAGGCCACGAGAAACTGGGCGCGCGGATGCCCGCCTCCTCGAAGCCCTCGAACTTGAGGAAGTGGTGGATCCAGGAGCCCCCCTCTGGGCCTGTGCCCGGAATCCCTACGAACCCCGCCACGAGCGCGAAGAACGCCAACACCACCAGAGGGACGGTCATCACAGGAGGGCTCTCGTGGGGTCCGTGGTGCGCACCGTGCCCGTGGTGAGGGCCGCGGACTCCAGCCCGCGCGTAGTCCTCCGGCAACCACGGATCCGGTTCCGGTTGCTCCGGCCCTCGGTAGCGGCCGAAAAAGGCGTATGCGACCAGTCGGGACATGTAAAGGGCCGTGAGGAACGCAGCCGCGGTGAGGAGGGCGTAGATCCCGGGGTTGTGGTGGTACGCCTCCAGCAGGATCTCGTCCTTGCTCCAGAAGCCCGCGAAGGGGAACACCCCCGCCAGCGCCAGGAACCCCGCCAGGAACGTCCAGAAGGTGACGGGCATGGCTCGCCAGAGGCCGCCCATCTCCTTGATGTTGTTGGTGTGAACCGCGTGGATCACGCTGCCCGCCGCCAGGAACAGCAGGGCCTTGAAGAAGGCGTGGGTCAGGAGGTGGAACAGCCCCGCGGTGTAACCCAGGACGCCCAGGCCGGCCATCATGAAACCTAGCTGGCTGATGGTGGAGTACGCCAGGATGCGCTTGATGTCGTCCTGCGCGAGGGCGATCAGCCCAGCCATGAGGGCCGTCACGGTTCCCACCCACGCCACCCACGCCAGAGCCTCGTGGTGCGGGGTGAAGAAGAACAGGGGATAGGCACGTCCCACGAGGTAGACGCCCGCGGCCACCATGGTGGCTGCGTGGATCAGGGCGGAAACGGGGGTTGGGCCTTCCATGGCGTCCGGAAGCCACACGTGCAGGGGGAACTGGCCACTCTTCCCGATGGGCCCGCCGAAGATCAGCAGCGCGGTGAGGGTGACCAGGGGGACCTCCCACGGACCCAGACGGACCACCGCGGACGCCTTCTCCGCTCCCTCTCGGACGGCCTCGAACACCGTCTGGTAGTCCAGGGTGCCGAACTGCCAGAACAGGGCCATGATGCCCACCAGCATGAGGGTGTCCCCCACCCGGGTGGTGAGGAACGCCTTCATCTGAGCCAGGTTGGCGGAACGCCGGCGGAAGTAGAAGCCGATCAGGAGGTAGGAGCACAAGCCGATGACTTCCCACCCGATGAGCATCAGGAGGAAGCTGTTGGCCAAGACCATGGTGAGCATGCCCGCACAGAACAACGAAAGGAAGGCGAAGAAGCGGGCGTAGTAGGGGTCCCCGTGCATGTAGCCGACGGAATAGACGAAGATCAGCCCGCCCACCAGGGTGATCATGGCCACGGTGATGCTGGACAGCGGGTCCACGGTGTAGCCCACGGTGATCACCCGCTCCCCGCCCACCGCCCACGCGGCCCGCCACACGAAGGGAGGCGCGCCCAGGACCTGCTCCAGGAACGTCCCCCAGCCCAGCACGGCCGACAGGGCCATCGCCCCGATGGCCACGTAGGGGGCGCGGTCTCCCAGGGCCCGGCCCCGGAAGATCAGGATCCCGTACCCGGCCAGCGGGAACAAGGGGATCAACCAGGCCAGGCGGGCCACCGCGTCCTCCTAGCCCTTCAGCAAATCCACCTGGTCCACGTTCACCGTCTCCAGGTGGCGGTACGCGTTGATGATCAGGGCGAGCCCGACCGCCGCCTCACACGCCGCCAGAGTGATGATCACGAGGGCCGCCACGTGGCCGCGGACGAAGGTAGGATCCACGAACTTGGTGAAGGCCACGAAGTTCACGTTGGCTGCGTTCAACATGAGCTCGATACCCATCAGGATGGCCACCGCGTTCCTCCTCGTAAGGACTCCGTAGAGTCCCATGCCGAACAGCAGACTGGACAGGACGAGGTAGTGGGGTAGTCCGATCATTCCTCCCTCCGGGCGATGACGATGGCCCCCACCAGCGAAGCCAGGATCACCAGGGAGGTTACCTCGAAGGCCAACACGTAGGGCATGAGGAAGCTGCGGCCCACGGCTCCGGGGTTGTAGGGGGGCAGCGGTCCGGCTGCTGGACCCCACGGCACCCGCAGGAGAACCACCCACAGGAGCACCACCAGCGCCCCGCACACTCCCAGGGCCAGGGGAACCTGTTCGTTACGCTGCCGCACCCGGAGGCCCGTGGCCCCCTCCGTGAGCAGGATGACGAACAGGATGAGAACGGTGATCGCCCCCACGTAGATGAGGATCTGGATCGCGGTGACGAACTCCGCGTGCAGGAGCACGTACAACCCAGCCACCCCGAGGAGGGTGGGGACCAGGGACACCGCGGCGTGGACTAGGTTGCGAGAGTACACCACCAGCGCCCCGCCCACGAGGACCATGGCGGCCAGCGCATAGAAGGCCAGGGCCTCCGCGTTCACCGCACGATCACCACCAGCCCGCCCGCCACGAGAAGGTTCACCATGCTCACGGGGAGCAGCACCTTCCAGGAAAGCCCCAGCAACTGGTCGATCCGGAACCGTGGGTACGTCCACCGCACCCACATGAGGAAGAAAACGACCGCGTACGTTTTCAGGAGGAACCACACCAGACCGTTCCCCACGGGACCCAACCAGGGCAGCGAAAAGGGGCCCTTCCACCCACCTAGGAACAGCGTGGTGAACAACGCCGAGCTGGCCAGCAGCGACCCGTACTCCCCCAGCTGGAACAGGGCGAAGCGCATGGGCGTGTACTCCGAGAAGTACCCCGCCACCAGCTCCGCCTCTGCCTCCGGGAGGTCAAAGGGGATCCGGTTGGTCTCCGCGGTGGCCGCCACCAGGAACACGACCGCGGCCACCCCCACAGACGGGTACAAGTACGCGGGATACGGCTGAGCCTCCACGATGCGCACCGTAGACAGGGTCCCCGTGACGGTGGCCACCAGGAGCAGGGAGAAAGCCAGGGGCAGCTCGTAGGATACCATCTGGGCCGCGGACCGCAGACCGCCCAGCAGCGAGTACTTGTTGTTGGACGCCCAGCCCCCCGTCACGATACCGATGACCGTCAGGCTGCTCACCGCGGCGAAGTACAGGATCCCCACGTTCAGATCCCGCACCACCCAGCCGGGCGCGAAGGGGATCACCACCCAGTCCAGAAGGGCCGCCACCGCCACCAGGACGGGGGCTACGGAGAACAGCACCACGTCCGCCCGGTGCGGGACGATGTTCTCCTTGTAGAGCAGCTTCAGGGTGTCTGCCACCGTCTGGAGCAGGCCGTGAGGGCCCACGTGCTTGGGCCCCACGCGGGCCTGGATCCAGGCGCTGATCTTCCGCTCCGCGAGCACCAAAAACAGCGGGCCCCCGACCGCCAGGAAGGTGAACACCACGGCGGCCAGGACCACCATGCGGACAAGCTCCACCTGCCAGACCGAGCCGAGAAACCCTCCTAGGCCCACTCCAGCGCACCCTTCTTCCACGCGTAGGCCAAGCCGACTCCCAACACGCCCAGGAAGATCAGCATCTCCACGAAGGCGAAGCCGCCCAGCTCGCGGAGGACCACGGCCCACGGGTAGATGTAGATGACCTCGATGTCGAACAGGAGGAAGGCCAACCCGAACAGGTAGTACCGGACGTGGAACTGGCTCCAGGCCTCGCCAAAGGGGATGATCCCGGATTCGTAGGCAATGCGCTTCTGGGGGTACTGGCTGCGCGGCGCCAGCAACCACACCAGCCCCAGGGGGAGGGCCGCCATCCCCGCTCCCACGAGCGCGAAGACCGCCACGTACGCCCAGTCCAGCGGCACCCGCTCACCTCAAAGGGTTCGGTTCCCTCCTCGTCCGCGCACGGGTTCGCCGGCGACGCGGCTCTGTCCTTCCTGGTGCCGCGATCGGCGCACCACCTGCGCCGGTGGGAAGGCGGGAAAACAAACGCGAGGGGACGCGCCGGGTCGCGCGTCCGGCCGCGGCCCACGGGCATCATACGGACACCCCCGGAGGCTGTCAAGGTTGACCTGCCGCTTGAATCCTGCGGGACGGGAGCTGCAGCCCGCGGGTCTCGGTTCCTTGCGGAACTGGAAAACGCCCAAGGACCCGTACATAGGTTCGCTTTAGCGACCGCGGGTCGCGCGCACCCCTTGCAGCTCCCGATCCCTGAGGCCCACGGGCTCGGGCGCGTGTGCAGCGGATCCTACCTCACTTGTGGGAGTCGCAGGACCGGTGGAGCGGTCCACCAAGTCCGTCCGGTCAGACCTCACGAGGAGTTCCCGCTGGAGCCGGCGAGGGGATTCGAACCCCTGACCTGCTGATTACGAATCAGCCGCTCTGCCGACTGAGCTACGCCGGCGGCCCGCGGCGATTATACCATCAACCCCGGACCACCCGGTCTCCGGCCCGCCGCGCCCGCTCCGCGGCCACGTCCGCGGCGCCGAGCACCGCACTGGGCTCCTCGGCACCGCCGCTGTACGCGGACACGCCGAAGGACACCCGCGCCGGTGTCCGCATGACCACCTCGCTGCGGATCCGGGCAGCCACCCGCTCCGCCTGCTCTACCGTGGCACCCGGTAGCAGGCAAACGAGGCGCTCCTCGGTGAGGTGGGCCACGTAGTCGGACCGGCGCAGCTCCCGCTGCACCGCACGGGCTACTTCCTGCACCACGGCTCCCGTCCCAGGAGTTCCCAGGACACGCCGGAGCTCCTCCAAGTTCTCCAGCACCAAGACTAACACCGCGAGGGGTTGTCTTTGGCGCCGGGCCCGCAGCATCTCCTGGTGCAGCCGCTCCCACAGGCGGTGGGGGAGATCGAAGCCGGTCAAGGGGTCCGTCTCCGCGCTGGCCCGCCCTCCGGTGGTGAGTCTGCGGGCCACCAGGGCCGGTAGCAGGAGGACCACGACTGCCGCAGGATCCGCCTGGAACAGCGAGGCGACCGCGACCCCGAGGGGTACGGACACCACCAGGGGGCCCAGCCCCGGCCGGGCGTGGAGCCGCAGGCTGCGCATCATGGGCACCCCCGACAGCGTGGCGAAGTAACGGGCCCGGATGGCCAGGGCGGCTATGCTCCACACGATCCCCACCAGGAGGTAACCGGTGGCGTTCCGCCCCAGGTCGACCCACCGCTGGACGGGTACCGCGTACGAGTAGGCTGCCGCCGCAACGACTGCCGGGAGGACCCGGCGCCCAAAACGGTAGCCCGCCCGCAGCGTGTGCACGCGGCGAAGGAGATCCAGCAGGGGGGACAGCACCGCTGCCATCCCCACGGACAGGAAGGGGCCCACTACCACGAAGCCCGCTGCCACCCCGATCTCTACCGCGTCCACGGGCTCATCGTCCAGCCCGAAGGCCGCGAGCAAGGTGATCAGGGCCAGGGCCGCCAGGTCCGGCCAGGCAGCCCATCCCCAACCCCGGTACGCGCCCAACCACGACAGGCCGACCAGCGCCACCACCGTCACGGCCACCAGCAGCCGCACGTAGCCTCCTAGGCGGAGTCGCTCTCCCGGCCCCGGCACGTTGGGCTCGCCCACCGCTGCCTCCCCGCGGGTATTTCCAGGGTCCCGCACCGACTTCCTATCTTCCTATCTTGGAAAGGCAGCGGGAGCCACGTGGTATGCTGTGGAGACACGGGAGGGAGTCTGGAGATGGCCTCGAAGTGCACCCTGCCTCGGCACCGGCGCACCAAGATCGTCGCCACCATCGGTCCCGCCACGGGGGAACCCGACCGCCTGCGCGCCCTCGTGGAGGCGGGTGTGGACGTGATGCGATTCAACTTCTCCCACGGGACCCGGGAGGAACACCGGCGCTGGATCCAGCTCGTCCGCCGCTTCAGCGCGGAGCTGGGCCGGCCGGTGGCCATCCTCCAGGATCTCCAGGGGCCGAAGATCCGGGTGGGAGAGCTCCGCGACCACCGGCCCGTAGTCCTCGAAGAGGGAAGTGAGGTGGTGATTGGGGCCCACACGGAAGGAGGGACCGCCCAGCGTCTGTCGGTCACCTACCCGGAGCTGGTACGGGAGGTCCGCGCCGGGGACCGCATCCTGCTGGCGGACGGCGAACTCGAGCTGGCGGTGACCTCGGTGGGCCCACAGGAGGTCCGGGCGCGGGTGGTGCGGGGCGGGTTGCTGGAGGAGCACAAGGGGATCAACCTCCCGGGCGTCACCCTGCGGGCGCCGGCCCTCACGGACAAGGACGTGGAGGACCTGCGGTTCGGACTGGAGGCCGGCGTGGACTTCGTGGCTCTGTCCTTCGTCCGGCGGGCGGAGGACGTGGTCCAGGCTCGGGAGCTCATGGAGCGGCTAGGCCGCACGGTTCCCCTGGTGGCCAAGCTGGAGAAGGCCGAAGCCGTGGACCACCTGGAGGAGATCATGCAGGCCAGCGACGGGGTCATGGTGGCCCGCGGAGACCTGGGCGTGGAGCTGGCACCGGAGCGCGTGCCCACCCTGCAGAAGCACATCATCCGCCGGGCGAACGAGCTCGGGATCCCCGTGATCACCGCCACCCAGATGCTGGAGTCCATGGTGGACCACCCGCGGCCCACCCGTGCCGAGGCGTCCGACGTGGCCAACGCCATCTTGGACGGCACCGACGCGGTGATGCTGTCGGCGGAGACCGCCGCCGGCCGCTATCCGCTGGAGGCCGTCCGCATGATGGATCGGATCGCGGTGGAGGTGGAAGCCGCCAGCCCTCAGCTCTACCAGGCGCCCCGCCAGCACGACCGCCGCCTGGGGATCGCGGAAGCCGTGGCGGCCGCTGCGTGCCGCCTGAGCCACGACCTTCGGGCCAAGGCTATCGTGGTGATCACCCGCAGCGGCAGGACCGCCCAGCTCGTCTCGAAAAACCGGCCTGCAGAACCCATCGTGGCCCTCACGGAGGACGAGGCCGTCGCGCGCGGGCTCTGCCTGTGGTGGGGGGTTCACCCTGTGGTGATCGAATTCCGGGAGGATACGGACGCCATGCTGACCCACGCGGAGGAGGAGCTCCTCCGCAGGGGGTTGGTGGAGCCCGGAGACGTGCTGGTGGTGACCGGCTCCGCACCCATCATCGCCCGCGGCCGGACGAACTTCGTGAAGGTGCACCGGGTACGGCGGGCGGCAAGGCCGTGAGCGACCGCCTCTGGGACGCCTACGAGCAGGTGTGCGTGGTCGAGCTGCGCCCGGTCCGGGAGCTGGTGGATCGGCTGCGGGCGGGGGAGTTCGGTCCATTTCCGCGAGCAGAGGTCCTCGACCTGCTGCGGGCCCTGCAGCAGAACGTGCTGGCCAATGTGTACCTGAAGGCGCAGGAGCACCCCGCGTACGCGGAGCGGGCCGACGAGGTCGCCGAGGAGCAGCGCCAGCTCTTCGACGCCCTGCTCACGGAGGTGGAAGCGGACTGGCCCTGGCCCTGAGCCCCGGCTGCCGCCGGACACCGCAGCGGCTCACGTGTCGAGCAGGAGGCGGCCGTCCCGGAGGATCAGTTCTCCGTCCGCGTACACTTCCCCGCCCTGGCGCAGGTCGCAAATCAGGTCCCAGTGGATGCCGGACTGGTTCCGGCCGCCGGTCTCGGGGTAGGAAGAACCCAGCGCCATATGCACCGTCCCGCCGATCTTCTCGTCAAACAGGGTGTTCCGGGTGAACCGCTGGATGTGAGGGTTGAGCCCGAAGGCGAACTCCCCCAGGACGCGGGCCCCAGGGTCGGTGTTCAGCATCTCCTGAAGGAACTCCCGGCCCTTGTCGGCCTCCGCGTGGACGACCCGCCCTCCCTCGAACACCAGCCGCACGCCGGTGACCTCTCGGCCCCCGTACAGGGCGGGGAAGGTGAAGCGCACGTGCCCGGTGGTGCGGTCCTCCTCGGGACCGGTGAATACCTCCCCGTCAGGGAAGTTGTGCTCGCCCGCGGCGTTGATCCACCGCCGCCCTGCGACCCCGACGACCAAGTCCGTGTCCTCCGCCACCACCCGGAGGGTGCGCTTGGTGGACAGGAACTCCGCGATCCGCTGCTGCCGCTTGCGTACGCTCTCCCACTCCGCCACCGGGTCCGGCCGGTCTAGGAAACCTGCCCCGTACACGAACTCCTCGTACTCCTCCAGGGACATCTCCGCCTCCTGGGCCGCGGCTTGGGTGGGGTACTGGGTGCCGACCCAGCGCAGTGTCCCCTGCGCCGCTCGCTCGAGGAACCGCTGGCTTAGAGGCCGCGTAGCCTCCGCCCGGATCCGGCGGCGTTCCGGCGGCACGTTGGTGAGACTGCGGGTGTTGGTGTCCGCCCAGACGCCCAGAGACGCGTCGATCTGCTCCACTTCTTGCCGCTGCAGCTCGGACACGTACCGCAGCTGCTCCTCGCTCGCCTCCCGGTAGAAGGCCTCCTCGACCCCGTCCACGGTGACCCGCAGCAGCGGGTGTGCCCCCACCCGCAGGACCTCACGGTACGCGGCGAGGATGAGGGGCTGCGCCACCGCCGGGGCGCTGATGCGGACCAACCAGCCCGGCCGGACCCGGAGCGAGTAGCGGACCAGCACCTGGGCGAGACGTTCAACCCGCGGATCCAAGGCATCCCCCCGAAGGCCTTCCGTGGCGAGCTGTCGCCCGCACACCCCACAGGCCGGAGCGGGCAACGAGACGCCGGCGGCAGGTTGGTGGGCGGTGGAGGGTTCGAACCTCCGGCCTCTTGCGTGTGAAGCAAGCGCTCTCCCGCTGAGCTAACCGCCCGCACGGCCTATTATAGGAAGGGAAAGCCGACGGCCACAAGCAACACGCGGGCCAGCCGCTCCGGGAGCCGGGCACCCAACGCGCCGGCCTCCTGACCTACAGGAGGCGCGGTCGGGTACACTCACGGCAGGACCTCACAGCTGGGAGGGTCCCTGTGCCAGCCCCTTGTGTCCCCCGCCCTGCGGTAACGCTACGGGGAGCCTGGGCGGTGGGCCGCTGCGTGATGTCCGGATTCCGCGCCCACGACGGGCCCTCCCTGGCGGCCACGGTGGCCTACTACGCCCTGCTATCCGTGTTCCCCCTCCTGCTGATGGCCACCGCCCTGGGAGCCGCTCTCCTGGACCAAACGCAGCTGCAGGCGGAACTGAGCCGCGTTCTGAGGACCTACCTTCCCCCGCAGGCGGCCGCAGCTGTGGAGCGATCCGTGTACGAAGCGGTGAAGACCCGGGGGCCGGTGGGCGCCGCCGCGATGGCGCTCTTCCTGTGGTCCGGGAGCGCGGCGACGGGAGCGCTGCGCCACGCTCTAAACCGTGTCCTGGAGGTACAGACCCCACGGCCCTTGTGGCGCAGGAGGCTTGTGGACATGTTCGCCACTCTGGTCCTTGCGGGGCTGCTGGGTGCGTCCATGTCCCTGGCGGTCGCCCGGGCGATCCTCCTGAGGCTCGCGCCCTGGCTGGGCGCTGAGATCCTGCGATTCCTCCCGGGCCTGGACTTCTTCGGACGCTTCGGCCCGGGCGCGCTCGCGGCTTTTACCTTTCTCCTAGCGTACCGGCTGCTGCCGGCCCAGCCCTTCCCCTGGCGCGCCCTGGTGGCCGGAAGTCTCTTCGCCACCGTCCTGTTCGAGACCGCGCGGGCACTGGTATTCCGGGCCGTGGAAGCCTTCCCCCGCTACCAGGCGGTCTACGGGTCGCTTGCGGGCGTCATCGTGTTCCTCCTGTGGGTGTACCTCGCTGCCCTGGTGATCCTCGCGGGGGCCGAGCTGGCTCGTTGCCTGAGCTCGGAGTGCCGTGGTGCCCCGGACGGGATTCGAACCCGTGTTGCCGGCTTGAAAGACCGGAGTCCTAGGCCTGGCTAGACGACCGGGGCGTGCCCACCCCAGTATAGACACCAGCACCGTGAGAACTCTACCGCCGCGGCACGAGCACGTAGTCGGGGACCGCCCACTCCACCAGGGGCGACCGGTTCAGAGCCTGGGCGACCTCCCACGTCTCGTCGGCCTCCCGCGTGCGCACCACCCAGAATCCAGACGGGCCCGTCCGCTCCACCCGCAGGTCCAAAGCCCGGAGCAGCCGCCGGACCTCCCGTTCCGCCGCCCACGGGAAGAACCGCACGCGGACCCGGCCGGGGCGGAACACCTTGTGATACGCCGAGACGGCGCTACGCGACGGCAGCCCAATGTCCACCCCGACCCGGGGGCCACGGACGCCGACCAGCTCGGGCAGGATCGGCCGCTGAGGCGGAAACAGCCCCACGATCCAGTAGCGGCCCGCGGGGACTGCCCTGCCCTCAAGGTCCCGCTGGTCCCACCGCTCCCGGAAGCGCCGCTCCTCCCCCGGCATCAGGGTGAGGCTCCCGAGAACCTGTGCGAACATCTTGTCGCGGGACCAGTACCACACCACCGCTCCACGGTCGTCCTGGACCACGAAGTCGTACCGCTGGCTGTCGCTGAACTGGAACGTCACCGCCCCCGGGCCGGGGTTGTGCACCACCAGCTCCATCTGGACCGGCTCCCCCCGCGCGTAGGCGTCCTTGTCCACCGAAAGCACCAGCTCCACGCCCTGCCGCTCCACCCTGGCCACCGGGCCTGCCAGGCCCGCTGCAGCTACCGCCAGGACCAGGGCCGCCGCCGCTACGCCTCTCACCGTGTGCTCCCCTCCCTCGCCCCGTCTCGGTGGAGATACGGGATCCAAGCGGCCGGAGTTCCGAAAGCCCGCGTGCGCCGGTGCGGGCCGTGAAGGCAAGCCCGCCCCGTACGCCCGGGCAGCAGATCAGGAGCGGCCGGAGGCTCTCAAAACCTGGATCGCCCGGTCCAGCAGCCTGCGGCGCAGCTCCGCTAGCCTCTGCGGATCCGGGCTCGGCCGTGGCCCTCCACCCACCCTTTCCCGCAGGCGCTCCCGCGCGGACCGCAGCACCTCCCGCTGGGAGGCGGTCAGCAAGGCGTCGAACTGCGACGCAAGGCTGCGGGCCGCCTCGCGCTCCTCCGGCTTGAGCTCCCGTAAGGCCTGCAGGATCCCCAAAGCCCTCTGCGCCTGCTGGCGGCTCAGGGGCGCGGGGCTCCGTTGTAGCACCAGGACAGCCAGAGCCACGCGTACCGCGGGGTCGCCGCGAGGCTCGGTCCCTCCCCGAGCGCACCCCAAAAGGAGCGCCACCAACACAACGACAGGTACCCACCCCCGCACCGCCGCTCCTCACTCGTACCGAAGGGCCACGATGGGGTCCAGGGAGGCGGCCCGGTGGGCGGGGTACAGGCCGAAAAACACGCCCACCGCCGCGGCAAACCCGAACGCCAGCAGGACGGCCTGCGCCGTGACCACCGTGGCCCAGCCCGCCACCGCGGACACGGTGCGAGCCGCGGCCACCCCGAGCCCCACTCCCACCAGTCCTCCGCCTGCGCTCAGCAGCACGGCTTCCACGAGGAACTGCATAAGGACGTCCCGCCGCGTGGCCCCCACCGCCTTGCGGATCCCGATTTCCCGCGTACGTTCGGTCACCGAGACCAGCATGATGTTCATGATCCCGATCCCTCCCACCACCAGGGACACGGCGGCGATGGCGGCCAGGAGCAACGTGATGGTCCGGGTGACCCCGGTGAACGCCTGAACCACGTCCGCCTGGTTGCGCACCACGAAGTCGGGCTCCGCGTCCTCCGGGATGCGGTGCCGCTCCCGCAACAAACCCTCGACCTGAGCCGCCACCTCCCCCATGCGCCCCGCCTCGCGGACCTTCACGTACACCGCCCGCACGTAGTCCACCCCGAACAGGCGCCTCTGGGCGGTGGAGAGGGGTACGAACACCACGTCGTCCCGGTCCCCGAACCCCGTGGATCCCTTCCGCTCCATCACGCCCACCACGGTGAACAGCGCCCGATTGATCCGGATCGTCTGGCCCACGGGGCTCTCCCCGCCGGGGAACAGTGTCTCCCGGACCGTCTGGCCGATCACCGCCACCCGGGCCCGGCTCCGCAGGTCCTGGTCGGTGAAAAAGCTGCCCTCCACGGGGTGCCAGTTCCGGACCTCGGGGAAGGAGGGGGTCACGCCGCTCACGTTGGTGGTGTCGTTGTAGGGGCCAGCCACCACCCGCGCGCTCCGGCTGAACTCCGCGGCCACCGCCTCCACCCCGGGGATCGAGCGCTGGACGGCCAGGGCGTCCCCCCACGTGAGGGTCTGCGCGCTGCCCAGCCCGAAGCCCACGCGCCCTGGCGCCTCCACCCGACCTGGCAGGACGGTGAGCAGGTTCGTCCCCAGTGCGGTAAGCTGGGCCTCCACGCTCTGGCGCGCCCCGGCCCCGATACTCACCGTGGTAACGACTGCCGCTACGCCGATGATGACCCCCAGCGTGGTGAGCAAAGAACGCAAGGGGTTCGCGGCGAGAGCCCGCAACGCCACCCGCACGCTGGCCTGCAGGGTCATCGCAGACTTCCCTCCGGGACCCGGGGCGGGTTCGGCCGGTCCGCCACGATGCGGCCGTCGCGGAACTGCACGATGCGGCGCGCAAACGCGGCCACTTCCGCCTCGTGGGTGACGAGGATCACCGTGACGCCTTCCCGGTTCAAACGCTGGAACAGCTGCATCACCTCTGCGCTCGCCCGGCTGTCCAGGTTGCCCGTGGGCTCGTCCGCCAGCACCACCGCGGGCTGCATCACCAGGGCCCGGGCGATGGCGACCCGTTGCTGTTCTCCTCCCGACAGCTGCGACGGCAGGTGTCGGGCCCGGTGCTCGAGCCCCACAGACCGTAGGGCGGCCAGGGCTCGCTGCCGGTCCCGGACTCCCGCGTACACCAGGGGGAGCTCCACGTTCTCCAGGGCGGTGGCCCGCGGCAGGAGGTTGAAGGACTGGAACACGAACCCGATGCGCCGGTTCCGCAGCCGCGCTGCTTCCACCTCGCTCAGAGCGGTAGTGTCGCGGCCTTCGAACCGGTACTCCCCCGACGTGGGGCGGTCCAGCAGCCCCAACACGTTCATGCACGTTGACTTCCCGGAACCCGAGGGGCCCATGATGGCCACGAACTCGCCCGCCTCCACGCGCAGGTCCACGCCCCGCAGGGCCTGCACTTCGACCCCGTCCATGCGGTACACCTTCCAGACGTCGCGGAGTTCGATCAACATCACGGCCTTCCGGGCGAGGGCGGCCGTCTGGGGAACTGGGGGAGGAAGGGGTTCCTGGGCTGGCCAGCGGGTGCTGCCCCCCGCTCCTCGCCGAGGTAGACCACCTCCCCTTCCCGCAGTCCGGCCCGGATCTCCACCATCCGCCCGTCGGTGTCGCCCACCGTCACCGGCCGGGGCAGCAGGCGGCCCCCTTGCACCACCAGCACCAGCCTGGACCGCTCCCCGCGGACCGCCTCCCGCGGCACCAGCAGGACGCCGGACCGCCTCAGCAGCTGGAACTCTGCTTCGACCGTCATCCCCAGTTTGAGGAGCCGCCGCGGATCCTCGACCCGGACGCTCACCTCGTACTGCACCACGTTGTTGTTCACCTGCGCGCTGGCCGCCACCGCCTCCACCTGACCCGGGAACGCTGCCTCCGGAAGCGCGTCCGCACGGACCACCGCGGGCGTGCCGACGCGGATGCGGGCGATGTCCACCTCGTCCACTAGCACCCTGGCGTACAGGGGCTCGGTGACCGCGAGGCTCATCACCGGCGTGCCGCCCTGCGCGGTGCCGATCACCGACTGTCCCACCTCCACCGACCGGCGCGCCACGATCCCGGAGACGGGCGCGCGGATCCGGCTCTCCGCCAGCCGATCCCGGGCGTTCCGCAGCCTCACCCGCGCCTGGTCCACTGCCGCCTGTGCTGCGGCCACCTCCTGCTGCCGCACCCAGTCCTCCAGCAACCGGGCCCGCGCCTGCTGCACCTGCGCCTCCGCTTGGCGCACCGCGGCCTGTGCCTCCTGCAGTTCGGCGGCGGTGGGGCCGGCCTGCAACTGTTCCAGACGCTCCAGGGCGCTCCGGTAGGCCGCCTCCGCAGCCGCCAGACTGGCCTGGGCCTGGTCGACCTGCTGACGTGGCACGAACCCCTGCCCGTACAGCTGGGTGGCCCGCGTCAGGTCCTGCCGCCGCAGGGTCAGCTCAGCTTCCGCGGCCCTCACCGCCTGCTCTGCTTGGGCCACCTCCTCGGGCCTGGCCCCTTGCCGCAACTTGTCCAGGCGCGCCCGCGCCGCGGCCAGCGCCGCCTGAGCTTGGCGGACCTCCGCCCCCGCCTGGGCGCGCAACGACGCCCGCTGGGCCTGTGCCTGAGCAAGCCGCGCCTGTGCCGCCGCGAGCTGTGCCTCCGCGTCCCTCACCGCGCTCTGCGCGTCAGGGTCCTCGATGAGCACCAGGACCTGCCCCGCCCGCACCGCGTCCCCCTCCCGCGCGTACACCGCCCGCACGACTCCGGTGGCCCTCGACTTCACCTCCACCTGGGACGCTGGCTGTACGGTTCCGGATGCCGTCACGGCCACGCGCAGCTCGCCCCGCTGCACCACCGCGGTGCGCCACCGGGGCGCCTCAGCCCGACCGGTCCTCGCGCGCCAGTACCCGTAACCGGCCGCCACCACGACCAGGGCCGCCAGCCCCACTGGCCACCAGCGCCTCACTGCACCACCTCCGCCAGGACCGGAAGGCCCACGGCCCTGCGCAGGGCCGCCAGCGAGGTCCATCGGGCTGCCTGGGCCTGCAGGAGGCTCTCCTGCACGCTGGCGAACTGGGCCTGCGCTGTGGCCACCTCGAGGATGCTCCCCACACCTGCCTGGTAACGGCCCTGAGCCACCCGCAGGGCCTCCTGGGCCGCCTCTGCGGCCCGGCGCGCCGCCTGCTCCCGAGCTGCCGCGGATCGATACGCGAGGAGCGCCTGCACCGCGTCCCGCCGGGCCTCTAAACGAACCTGCTCCAGGTTCGACCGTGCGGCCTCCAGGCCCGCCCGGGCCGCCTCCACCCTTGCCTGCCGCTGCCCTCCGTCTGCCACCGGCACCGACACCGAAGCACCGACGGACCACGTGCCTGAGGGGCTGGTTCCGCTTCCCAGGATCACGTAGCGGCCGTCCAGGGTTACCGTGAGCCCTCCCTGCAACATCGCCACTACCAACGCAGCCTCCGCGGCGGCCACGTCCGCTTCCGCGCGGCGCACCTCGGGACGCTGTAGCGCCCGCCGCACCACCTCCTCCTCCGACAGCTCGAAGGGAGGCGGCGGGCCCGGGACCGCCAGGGTGAGGGCCGCGGCCGGAGGCAGGCCCAGCAGTACCCGCAGGGCCTCCTGGCTGGCGGCGAAGTCCGCCTCCGCCTGCAGGAGCTGAACCTCCGCGGCGGCCAGCTGTGCCTCTGCGCTGATCACGTCCGCCTGGGGCGCGGTCCCCGCCCGCACTCGGGCCCGGGCTCCCTCCACCTGCAGCCTCGCCTGCTCCACCGCCTGCTGCCGCAGGGCGATCACCTGCTGGCTCAGCACAGTGCTCATGAAGGTCTGCACCGCAGCAAGCGCCACCTGGTTGGCCACCGCCGCCAGCTGCTCCCGGGCTGCGCGGGCCTGGGCCTCCAGCTGCCGGACCTGCGCTTGTCGCGCCCCACCGTCGTACAGCAGGTAGGTGACCCCCGCGCCCACCTGGTAGCTCGTGACCGTACCCGAAAGGGCGGAAGCGGCCTGCAGGTTCGCCGTGGGGGCCAGCGCTGCCCTTGCCGCCCACACCTGGGCCTCCGCGGCCTGGACCGTGCTGCGGGCCGCGCGGACTTGAGGGCTACGTTCCAGCGCGGTGCGGACCGCTTCTGCCAGGGAAAGGGGTTGCGGGATCTGGGCCCTCGCGGGCGCCGCGGTGGACACCAACAGCAACAGAGTCAGGGCCCGTGCGCGCATAACGCCTCCAGGGATTCAGACTCCTGCGGGCCGAGGAAGGTTGCGCGGTCAGGCCGGCGGCGTGCCCCCGGCCTCCTGGGAGGCACCGGCTACCACCGCGGGCCGGGTCACCGGCTGTGGGGCTCGCCGCCGTTGGCGCACCTCCTCCACGGCCACGTACAGGGTGGGAATCAGGACCAGGGTCACCAGGGTGGAGAACACCATCCCCCCGATCACGCTCCGCGCCAGGGGGGCCTGCAGCTCCGCGCCCTCGCCCACGCCCAGAGCGGTGGGCACCAGCGCCAGCACCGTGGTGAGGGTCGTCATGAGGACCGGCCGCAGCCGGGTCCGGGCGGCCTCCTCCACCGCCTCGTACAGCGGCCGGCCCTCGTCCCGGTGCAACTGCAGGATGAAGTCCAGCAGGACGATGGCGTTGTTCACCACCACGCCGGCGAGCACGATGAGCCCGATGAAGGACTGGACGTTCAGCGTGGTCCCCGTGAGGAACAACAGGAGGAACGAGCCAGTAAGGGCGAAGGGGACGGAGATCATGATCAGAAGGGGTTCCAGCAGGCGCTCGAACTGCACCGCCATCACCGCGTACACCAGCAGGACCGCGAGCCCGAACCCCGCGGCCAGCTGCCGGTTGGCCCGCTGCTGCTCCTCGTACTCGTCGCTGAGGGCCACCGCGAACCCCGGCGGGAGCGTCATGCGCGCAAGGCGCTGCCGGACCTCCTCCGCCACGCTGCCGAAGTCCCGGCCGGTCAGGCCCGCGGTGACGGTGATGACCCGCTCTCGGCCACGGCGGTAGATCTGTGCGGGGCCCAGGTCGCGGACCAGGGTGGCCACCTGCTTGAGCAGCACGGCGCGGCCGTCCGGCGTGATGATGGGCACCTCCAGCACGTCCTGGGCCAGCCTCCGGTGCGCCTCAGGCAGCCGCACCACCACCTGGACCTCGGTACCGCCCTCACGGACCAGGGTCGCGGCCTCACCGGCCACCGCCGCCTGCAGCGCCTCCGCCACCCGGGCGGGGGTGAGCCCGAACCGGGCCGCGCTCTCCGGGTCCACTCGGACCGCCAGCTCCGGGGCCTGCTCCTCCCGTTGGATGGTGGCGTCCGTCACCCCCGGTACGGTCTCCAGCAGGGTCCGCACCTGCTCGGCTACCTGCATCCCCTGTCGCAGGTCGAACCCGCGCACCTCCACGGAGATGGGATCCTGGCCGGTCCCGAACCGCAGGATATTCAGCGCCCCTGCGCTCGGCCGGACCACCACCCGACCCCCGGGGACCACCAAAGACCGGCGCAGGACCGCGGCCACCTCCTCCGTGGAGCGGCGGCGCTCGGAGCGCGGCGCCAGCCGCACCCGGAGGATCCCGCTCCAGCTCCCGAAGGAGGCGGTACCGCTGAGGATGGTGACGTCCCGGACCTCGGGGGCCACCCGCCGGGCCGTCGCCTCCAGGCCCTGCAGGACCCGGTCCGCCACCTCGAGGGACGTCGCCGCGGGGAGGCGCACGTTCACGAACACCTCCCCCTCGTCGGTCTGGGGGATCAGCTCGGACCCCACCAGGGGGACCAGGCCTACCGTCATCAACGCCGCGGCGCCCGCCAACCCGAACACGGCCCACCGCCGGCGCAGGGCCGCCTGCAGCAGGGACCGGTACCCTGCGACCACGGGCTCCATCCACCGTGTGGACTCCGAAGAGCGCAAAGCGGGAAGCCAGGACGCCAGCACAGGAGTCAGCGTCAAGGACACCGCCAGGGCGCACAGCAGCGCGAAGACGACTACGAAGCTGAACTGCACGAACATCTGGGTGACCACGGCACCGCTGCGGAGGAAGATCACCGGCAAGAACACCACCACGGTGGTGAGGGTGGACGCGGTGACGGCTCCCGCCACCTGCCGGACGCCGAGCAGGGCGGCCTCCTTGCCGGCAGCCCCGCGCTCCCGGTGGCGGAACACGTTCTCCAGGACCACGATGGCGGTGTCCACCAGCATGCCTACCCCCAGCGCCAGGGCGCCCAGGGTCATGAGGTTCAACGTGTAACCCGCGAAGTACATGAGGGCGAAGGCGGCCAGCAGGGAGATGGGGATGGTGACCGCCACCACCAGGACGCTGCGGACGTCCTTCAGGAACAGCCACAGCACCGCCACCGCGAGAACCGCGCCCGCCAGCAGGGACTGCTGGACCGAGCGGATGGCGCTGCGGATGAACTGCGCGCTGTCGCCCACCACCAAAAACCGCACGTCCGCCAGCTGCGCGTCCAGACGCTCCACCTCTCGGCGGACGCCGTCCGACACCGCCACGGTGTTCACCCCCGGCTGCCGCTGAACCTGGAGCAGGATCCCGGGCTGTCCGTTCACCCGCACGAGGCCCGTGGGGTCCGCCACCGTCCGGCGCACCGTGGCCACGTCCTGAACCCGCACGGCCCGGCCCCCACGGACCGCCACCACGGTGGACCGGATCTGGTCCAGGTTGTCGAAGCGGCTCACCAGCCGGACGGTGAGGCTGCGGGGTCCCTCCGTGACGAGCCCCACGGGCGCCGAAAGGTTGGAGCTCGCCAGCGCACGGACCAAGTCCCGGTCCGACAGCCGCAGGGCCTGCAGCCGGGACCGGTCTGCCTCCACCCGGATCTCCTCGCGCGTCCCGCCGCGCAACTCCACCACCGCCACCCCGGGCACCCGCTCGATCCGGAACAGCACCTGCTCTTCCGCCAGCCGCACCAGCCGGGCCAGGTCTACTCGAGAGCCGGGCGCAGCCACGAGCCCGATCTGGAGGATGGGCATCTGCGAGGGGTCGAACTTGAATACCACGGGTTGCGTGGCGTCCTCCGGGAGCCTGCGGCGCACGCGCTCCACCGCGGACCGCAAGTCGGCGGCGGCCGCGTCCAGGTCGCGCCCGAAGGTGAAAGTGGCGGTGACCCGGGAGGTACCCAGGCTGGAGACGGACACCACGTCCCGAACGCCGGGCACGGTGCTCACCGCCTCCTCGACCACCCGGGAGACGAGGTTCTCCACCTCCTCGGGCCCCGCACCGGGGTAGTCCGTCACCACCGTCAGACGGGGCAGGGTGATGTCCGGAAGCAGGTCGATGGGCAGGCCCGCCAGGCTGGCCAGGCCCACGAGAACTACCGCGGAGAACACGATGCACGTCCCGATGGGTCTTGCCAGGCTCAAGCGGTACGGGCTCACGGCCGCCTCCGGGTCTGCGAGGGAGCCGAGCGCACCTCCTTGGGGGGGGTCCTCACCGGGACGCCGTCCCGCAGCGTCTCCTGACCTGCCACCACCACGCTCTCGCCCGCCCGCACCCCGCCGCGCAGCTCCACCCGCACTCCGTCGGACAGGCCGAGCGTGACCTCTCGGGCCCGCGCGACCCCGTCCTCCACCACGAACACCACGGTCCGCTCTCCCTGCCGGACCACGGCCTGCACCGGCACTGTTACCACGCCCTCCCGGCGGCCCAGCACCACCCGCACCCGCGCCGTCATTCCTGGCTTCAGGTCGCCCCGCGGGTTGGACACCTCCACGCGCACTTCAGCAGTGCGTGTATCGGGGGACAGCACGGGCCCAACCCGGACCACCCGTCCCGCGAAGCGGCGGTCTCCCAGAGCGTCCGCGGTCACCTCCACGAAGGTCCCCGGCCGCAGGGCCAGCAGCTCCCGCTCCGGCACAGTCACCACCACCACCGCAGGCTCCACCCTCACCAGCTGCAGGAGACGCGCGGACGGGGTGACCGTGTCGCCCGGGTCCACGGACCGCTGCGCTACCACCCCCTGTACGGGGCTACGAACCACGCTCTCCGCGAGGAGAGCTTGGGCCTGCCGGACTGCCACCTCCGACTGCGCGAGCACCCTGCGCGCATGCTCCAGGGCCACCTGCGCCTGCGCGGCCTGGGACTCTGCTTGCCGGAGCGCCACTTCGGCCTGGCGGACCTGGGTGTGCAGGACCTCCACCTCCTCCCGGGACGGGCCGCGGCGCAGCAGGGCCAGCTGCGCTTCCGCGGCGCGCAGGCGCGCCTCCTGCACCGTCACCTCGGTACGGGCCGCGTCCACCGCCTGTTCGGCCACGAACCCCTGCCGGAACAGCTCCTCCGTCCGCCTCAGCTGAGCCTGGCTGTACTCCAGGGCCGCCCGAGCCTGCCGGACCTGCTCCTCCGCTTGACGCACCTGCTCCGCAGCCGGCCCCGCCAGGAGCTGCGCGAGCCTCGCACGCTGCACCTCCACGCCCGCCCGAGCCTGCTCCACCTGAGTGCGCAGCGTGCGCACCTGCGCCTCGGCCTGACGCACCTGCACCCTCTGCGTCTCCCTGGCCGCCAGGGCCTGCTCCAGCTGGTAGCGCAGCTCCCGCGGGTCCAGCCGTATCAGGACTTGGCCCGCGGACACCGCGTCGCCCTCAGCCACGCGCACCTGTTCCACCACGCCCCCGATCCTGGCGAATACGTCCACGGTGGCCGCCGCCTGCACCTCGCCGGTGTACACGGCCTCCCGCACCAACTTCCCCCGCGGGGCGGGCTCCACCTGAACCAGCGCGACCCTCTGAGGGGGAGGACCTGCGGGTGACCGGCGCGCCTGCAGCGCCGCGGTCACCCGCCAGGCCAGGAAGGCCACCAGCCCGATTGCCAACAGGCTTCCGAAGAGACGTCGCACGCTACGGCACCGCTGGCCCGGCTTTGTCCTCAAGGGTCCGACCGTTCTTCGCCACTTTCGAACCCTCGCCTACGAGTCAAGATACCGCCGGAACCAGTCCAGCGCACGTTCCCACGCCTGGCGGGCAGCCTCCGGGTTGTAGCGGGCCCCCGTGTCGTTGAAGAACGCGTGGTCTGCAGCGGGGTACACCACGATCTCGTGCGCCACCCTCGCCCGCTGCAGCGCTTCCCGCAGCGCGGGGATCCCCTGGTTGATCCGCTCGTCCCGCTCCCCGTAGATGCCCAGCACGGCGGCCCGGATGCGCGGCACATCCTCCAGCGGAGGGTTGGGTCCGTAGAAGGGCACCGCCGCGCGCAGGTGCTCACTCCGGGTGACCAGCCTCCACACCATCCCCCCGCCAAAGCACCACCCGATGGCGCCCAGGCGGTCCGCCCGCACGAACGGACGGCCGCGCAGGTACTCCACCGCCGCCACCAGCATGCCCACCAAGCGCTCCACCGGGGTGCGGCCGAGGAGGGCGGTCACCTGGGCCGGGTCGGCGAAGCGGTCGGTCCCGCCCTCGTGGGAAGCGAGGTCCGGGGCGACCGCCACGTACCCGACCTTCGCCAGCCGCCGGGCCACGTCCTTGACGTGCTCCACCAGTCCGCGGTTCTCGTGCACCACCACCAGGCCTGGCGCCTGCGGACGGCCGCGGGGCCTGGCCAGGTAACCGGCGACTTCGGTGGAGTCGGCGGGGAACCTGACGACCGCCACCTCGATGGCGGGATCCTCCGGCGGAACGGTGACCCCGCCGGTCTGCTGCGGGGGCGGAGCTTGCGCCAGTACGCCCTCCACCTCGGCCGCGGCGGCCCGTTCCCCTACCGATGCCAGCAAGGCCATGGCGGCGGCCTGCGACCCCGCCAGGGTCACGACCCTCCGGAAAAACTCCCGGCGGTCCAGTCGGCCCCCGCGGTAGTCCTCTGCCCACTCTTCCAGGATGTACCGACCGAGGTCGGTCAGGTGCGAACCATCCATCTCCGCCTCCTCGTGTGGGACCCTCACGGGACCCGGTAAGCTCGGGCCCCCGCGTACCAGGCCGCGGCCAGTGCTCCCGCAGCCGCGAGAGCCAGCAGCCCAGAGACCTCCTCGCGCCGGGTCTCCCAGCTGACGCGGCGGGCCAGCTGCCGGTACACCCGCGCCAGGGACGCACCGGACGCGGCGTGGAAGTACTCCCCGCCCGTCCTGCGGGCGATCTCCTTAAGCGTTTCCTCGTCCAGCGGGCCGCCGAGAGTCCAGAGATTGTCACGGGGTGTGGGGCTTCCGATCCCCACCGTGTACACCACCACATTCAGCCGCCGGGCCAGGTCTGCGGCCTCTACCGGGTCGATCCCAGTGTTGCTGCGGCCGTCCGACAGCAGGACCACCACCCCGCGCGGCAACGGACGGGGCACGACGGGGTCCGATCCTAGCTGCGGGCGGACGCGGCCCGGCAAGGCCGACACCGCTTCCAACAGCCCCTCCCCGATGGCGGTGCGCGGCCGGAAGGTCAGGTCGTCCAGGGCACGCAGCACGCGGCGGTGGTCCCGGGTGGGAGGCTGCAGCAGCTCCGCGGTCCCCGCGAACGCCACCAGGCCCACCGCGGTGTCCCGGGACAGTCCGCGGATGAACACCCTCGCGGCCTCCCTCGCGGCCTCCAGCCGGTTGGGGAGCATGTCCTGGGACCGCATGCTCCCGCTCACGTCGATACTCAACACCACCACGGCCTCCCGAACGGGCACCCGCAGGGGTAGGGTCGGACGCGCGACGGCCAGCCCCACCGCGCCGAGCGCACCTACGTACAGGAAGGCAGCCAGGTTCCTCCGTGGCGGAGGCCACGCCACGCCCGCGGCCCACGGGTGGCTCCACGCCTGGCGTGCGCGCCGACGGGACTGCCGCCAGAATGCCGCGGCTAGCCCGGCCAGAGCAGCCAAACCCCACAGCGCTGCAGGCCAGAGGAACTCCACCCTCCTCCCCTTCCGTCGTTCCCCCCGTAGACCCTCCTAGAGGTTGGCCCGCCTGGCCACCAGGTCCAGCTCCAACTTGGCCTCGTTCTCCGCCCGCACGAAGCCCAGGATGCTCGGTGGGTCAAATCCGAAGTCGGTCATGCGGACCGTGGTGGCCGCCTGGGCCCGCAGCTCGTTGCCCGCAAGGCGCACGGTGGCCTGCCACGTCACCCGGCGCGTCACGTCGCGGACCGTGAGGTCGCCGACCAGCTGCAGCTCCACAACCTGCCCGTCCCGGTAGGCAGCCGGCGCCCCGCGGATTTCCGTGGACACGAACCGAGCCTTGGGAAAGCGCGCCGACTCCAGCCACCTCTGCCGGATGGCGTTGTCCCGGCGCGTGCTGTCCGACTCTAGGGCACTCAGGTCCACGGTGATGGGGCCCACGCGGCTCGAGCTCGGGTTGCGCCGGTTCACCAAAATCTCCCCTTCCACCTGGCGTGTGCGGCCGACTGCTACGTTGAACCGGTTGTCGCCCAGGAACGTCTCCCCCACCCGGTAACGGGCTTCGGACTCCGAGGGGGCCACCACGTAACGCTCCAGACCCGGCTCCGGTGCAGCACCGGCCTGCGCCAGCAGGCACAGCGAACCCACCACGACGAGAAACGCCAGGACGGCCTGCCTCATCCGCACCTCCTCGACTCAGGTTTCGGGTTCCAGCACCAGGTCGAAGCGCGCCCCCGTGGCTCCGGGGCGGGGGTAGTGCTGGGTCACCAGCACGCGGTAGCCGGGCGCCGAGGCGCGCACGTGGATGTGGGGGGGACGGCCCGCGTACGCGGGCGGGAAGTGGCTCTCGAACCGGTACGCGCCCGACGCGTCCGTCAGCACGGTGGCCCGGTAGTCGTCCCCGTACCGGCCGTCCGGCCCGGCCAACCAGAATTCCAGCCGGGCGCCCGGGACTGGCCCGCAGACAGGAGCGCCCAGGACGCGCCCGCTGAGGACGTAGCCGCGCCCCACGGACGCGCGGACAGGTGCCCCGGGGCGGTAGAAGGGGCCCAGGGCGTCCCCGGGCGTGGGCGCACAGCCCGGAGCGGCGCCGGCTGCCGGCCACGCCAGCAACCCCAGCCACAGCGCCACGCTGAGGAACGCCACGCCCTCGAGGTTGCGGGGCGGCTGTAAAAGGTTGGTGAAGTTCCGGCTAGGGCGTGGCGCTACCCCCTGAGGCTCCTTCCCGGTTGCGATCCTCCTCGCCCTCCCGCTCGGGCTCGGCCCGCTGGCCCCGCATCCGCCGCAGCCGCTCCGCGAACTCCTCCAGCCGTGCGGCCACCCGGGCGTGCAGGGTACCCTCGGGGAACGACCCGTCGGGGCGCGCCTGCCCCGCAGGCATGCCCGTGAGGATCTCCAGGCCCTCGTCCAGGGTCCGTACCGCCCACACGTGGAAGCGACCCTCCCGCACCGCTTCCACCACTTCCTCCCGCAGCATGAGGTTCTGCAGGTTGCTGTGCGGGATGATCACCCCCTGACTTCCCGTCAGCCCCTTCGCCTTGCACACCGCGTAGAACCCCTCGATCTTCTCGTTCACCCCCCCGATGGGCTGGATCTCGCCCCGCTGGTTCACGGAGCCGGTGACGGCGATCCCCTGCTGCAGGGGGACGTCCGCCAGGACACTCAGCAGCGCGTACAGCTCCGCCGCGGAAGCCGAGTCTCCCTCGACCTCCTCGTACGTCTGCTCGAAGGTCAGGCTCGCGGACAGACTCAGAGGCCGCTGCGCGGCGTACTGCCCGCCGAGGTAACCGGTGAGGATGAGCACTCCCTTGCTGTGGATGGGGCCCGACAGGTTGATCTCCCGCTCGATGTTCACTACCCCCCGGGTGCCCACGAAGGCCCGGGCCGTGATGCGGGTGGGGCGCGCGAAGGCGTAGTCCCCCAGGTGCCACACCGACAGCCCGTTGATCTGGCCGACCACGGCCCCGTCCACGTCCACGTACAGCTGACCCCGCTGGATGAGCTCCTGGATCTTCTCCTCGATGAGGTTGCTGCGGTAGATGCGCTCCTCCATGGCCTTCTGGACGTGGCGTGCGGTGACCACCCGCTGGCCGTCCCGCTCCGCCCAGGCGGAAGCCTCCACCAGGACCTGTTTGATCTCCCCGAACCGTGTGGACAGCTTGTCCTGGGACTCCGCGAGCCGCGCGCTGTACTCGAGGATCTTGGCCACCGCCCCCCGGTCGCAGGGGCAGATGCCGTCGTCCCGAGACATGGCGCCGAGGGCGGCCGCCACCCGCCGCATGTTCTCCTCGGTGCGCGGCATCACGGAGTCGAAGTCCGCCTTGACCCGGAAGATCTTCCGGAAGTCCTCGTCGTACCGGTACAGGAGGTAGTACAGGTCCGGCGGGCCGATGAGGACCACCTTCAGCCGCAGGGGGATGGGCTGGGGCCGCAGGGTGGCGGTTGGGATCAGGCCGTACTGTTCTGACAGGTTCTCGATCCGGACCTCCCCGCTCCGCAGGGCCCGCTTCAGGGCGTCGTAGGACGCCAGCTGCAGGAGCACGTCCCTCGCGTTCAGGATCAAAAAGCCCCCGTTGGCCCGGTGGACCGCTCCCGGGCGGATCATCCGGAAGTCGGTGACCATGGTGCCGAGCTCGCCCCGGTACTCCACCTTGCCGAACAGGTTGTAGTACGAGGGGTTCGTCTCGAACACCACGGGGGCACCCTGCAGGTCGCTGTTGTCCACCAGGAGGTTCACCTCGTAGCGCTCCAGGACGCTGCGCCGCAGGGCCGCAAGGGGTGGGGGCAGCTGCGGCTGCCCCTCCTCCTCCCGGAAAGCGTCCTTGTGCTCCAGCACGTCCTCCTGGAGGGCGTCCAGGTATGCCACCACCGCCGGGAGGTCCCGGTACCGGTCCCGCAGACGCTGGATGGGGTCCCGGATGGCCGCCAGGACCGCCTCCCGTTCCAGCTGGGCCACCGCCTCGCGCGCCTGGCGTTCGATCCCGCGGACCTTGCGCACCGCCTCCGCCACCTCTTCCTGCAGCTCCCGGTTGGCTTGGGCCAGACGGTCCTTGATGAGCCCCGGCAGCCGGTCGAACTCCTCCTGGGTCATGGGCTGCCCGGAGGGACTCATGGGGATCGTGGTGATGCCCAGAGGGGTCCGCTGGATGAGGAAGCCCTTCTGCCGGGCGAACGCTTCCAGTTCCTGCCAGACCCGGTTTGCCTCCCCCTCCAGGCGCTCCAGCGTCTGCCGCTTGACCGTTTCGAAGTGCTCGCTGGCCAGCACCTGGCGGATCGCGTTCCGCAGATCCTCTACCAGGGACTGCATGGCCGCCGCGAACCGACGTCCCTCCCCGGGCGGGAAGCTCAGGGCCAGGGGCTGGTTGGGGTCCTTGAAGTTGTACACGTAGCACCAGTCCGGAGGCGTGGGCTGGGTGCGGGCCAGCTCCCGGACCTTGGTCTGGGTGTAGGTGGTCCGGCCCGTGCCCACGGGGCCCACCACGAACACGTGGAACATGGGCTGCTGGACGGACAGACCCAAGTCCAGGGCCCGAACGGCCCGCTCCTGCCCCACCAGGGACCGCTCCGGCGGGAGCTCCGCGACGGTCTCAAACTCCAGCTGACCCGGGTCGCACACCCAACGCAAGCGTTCGGGGGCGACCCGGAGGTCGAGTCGGTTCACGGCCATGGCGATCCTCCTTCGGGAATGGTCTTCTACGGCGCAGGCGGCGTCTCCCGCACGGAGACGGGCCCGCGCGGGTGGGAGCGGTCACGAGGGCTTCCTGTGCACGGGGCCGAACGGGATGAGCCCCACCTGGCGCGTGGCTGCCGGCCGGCTCTGCGGGACCCTGGGGTGTTGGGCGAGGTCGAGGTTCAGAGTCTTTCCGCACGTGCACACCACCTGCTGCTGTTCCCCCGCGTTCACCCACGTCTTCCCCTGCTGCTCCGCCCGTTCCTGCAGGGCCCGCAGGGCGCCGCTTTGGGCCTCACGCTCGTCCTCCCGGGCGCCCTGCTCCCGCGTCCCCTGGCCGTACAAAGGGTAGACCACGGCCTTCGGATAGTACACCGCGTACTCCTTGCCGCAGCGGCCGCACCGGAAGCTCAGGACCAGTGCCATGTGCTCACCCCTCCCCACATTCTAAGGGGCAGTTGACCGGTCGCCGAGGTAGGGCCAGGATGGTGTCAAACCGCAGCGGGGGGTCCGTATGGCCGCAAAGCTCGTCGCCCTGTGGGGGAAACCGCAAGACGTTCCCGGGTTCGACGCGCACTACCGGAACACCCACCTCGGGATCGTGAAGCGCTGGCCGAACCTCCAGTCCTACTCGGTGACCCGCATTACCGGGTCGCCCTTGGGCGGGGAGGTGCCCTATTACCAGATCTTTGAGGCCACCTTTGCCACAGAAGAGCACCTACGGGAGGCACTCCGGAGCCCGGCCATGGCGGAGGCGGGGCGGGACGCCGCGGAGATGGTCCGCCGGTTCGGTGCCACCCTTACTCTCCTCACTGGAACCGAGGAGGCGGAGCCCGACCGTTGACATGCGAACAGATGTACCCTATCTTGGCCGCGGGGCCATGCCGCCGGAGCTGGTAGAGGTCCACGTGAAGAGCGTGCTCAACCGCGTGTGCGGGATGGGTTTCGCCTGGTCCGTCAACCCGTACCGCGGCTGCGTCCACGGATGTCCGTTCTGCTACGCCCGCCGCACCCACTGGTTCCTGGACGAGGACGGGGTGAGGGGCTGGTCCACCAGGATCTTCGTCAAGGTGAACGCCCCGCAGGTACTCCGGTCGGAGCTCGCGCGGCCATCGTGGAAGCGTGAACTGGTCGCCGTGGGCACCGCCACCGACCCCTACCAGCCCGCAGAGGCCCGTTACCGGATCACCCGTGGCATTCTGGAGGTCCTCGTTGAGTTCCGGACCCCCGCCAGCCTGGTGACCCGTTCACCCCTGGTCCTGCGCGATCTGGACATCCTGCAGGACCTGGCCCGCAGGGCGGGACTAACTGTCTGCATCAGCCTGGTGACCCTCGACCCGGAGCTGGCCCGGCAGATCGAGCCCAACGTGGCCCTGCCGCGGCACCGACTGCGGACCGTGCAACAGCTCTCAGAGGCGGGGGTGCGTACGGGCGTGCTGTTGGCGCCTGTGCTGCCAGGGCTCACCGACAGCGCCGAGAACCTGGACGCCGTGATCCGCGCGGCCGCAGACAGCGGGGCTCACTTCGTGGCCCACAACGTCCTGCACCTCGGGGAGGTCACCCGCGACGCCTTCTGGAGGTTCCTGGAGGCCCGCTACCCTCAGCTCCTGCCCACGTACCGGGACCTTTACCCCCGGCGCTACGCGCCCTCCAGCTACCGCCGCCAGATCGCCCTGCGGGTGGCGCAATCCAGGAACCGAGCCCGCTTCAGGGCGGGCACGGTGCTGCAGCCGCCTCCCGCTCCCCGGCAGCTGGCCTTGCTGTAAGCGTCAGGCCCTCAACGCGGACAGGAACTCCCGCAGGGCAGACGCCGTGGCCTCGGGCGCCTCCACGCTGGGCACGTGCCCAGCCCCCGCCACCACCACCAGCCGCGCCCTCGGTAAGGCCTCCGCCATGGCCCTGGCGGACTCCACGGGCACCACGGCGTCCTGCTCGCCCGCCACCACGAGTGCCGGCACCGACAGCTGCTTCAGCAGCTGCCGGCTGTCGGGCCGGTCCATCATGCCCTGAAGGCAGGCCACGAGGGCGCGGTCGGGCACCCGGTGGGCGGCCTCCCACAACCGCGCCATCACTTCTGGACGACTCCGCCGCGTCTGGTCGCTCACCAGGTTCGGCAGGAAGTCCGCGAGGAATGCCGAGGCTCCCTCGACCTGAATCCTCTCGATGGCCTTCCGGCGCCGGGCCCGGCCATCCTCGGTGTCCGCCTCGGCGCGGGTGGCCACCAACACGAGGCCCGAAAGGCGCTCCGGCCAGCGGGCCGCCACCCGGAACGCCACGTACCCGCCCATGGAGTGGCCGCCCAGGACAAACCGCTCAAACCCGAGCGCGTCTGCCAGGCCCACCACGTCTTCCGCGAGGTCGTCCATGGAGTACGGGCCCGGCGGGGCCTCGGAGTCCCCGTGGCCGCGCAGGTCGGGCGCCACTACTCGGGAGATGTCCCCCAGGCGCACGGCGACCTCGGCCCAGATCTCCGAGGACAGGGGGAATCCGTGGACGAGCACCACGGGCAATCCGGTCCCCCACTCCGCGTAGTGAAACCTCCACCCGCGCAGGTACAGCTCCGGCAACCGCCACCTCCTACAGGCGCGCCGCCCGCAGGCTCACGGGGCCCGGCACTGCGACTGGAAACCGATCCGGGCGTGCGTGCCGTCGCAGAAAGGCTTGTTGGAGCTGCCGCCGCACCGGCACAGCGCGACCACCTCGCGGTCCGACGGCCACTCGCGGCCGTCCGCGTCCACCAAGCGCACTGGCCCTCGCACCAGGTACGGACCGTTGTCGCGCGGGGTGATGGTCACCTCTGCCATCCGACTCCACCTCCGGACGATGTTTGCGATTCACCCCTAGCATAGGCGGACCCGCAACGGGCCGGCAGCAAGTCTAGCCCCACAGCACGAGCCCCGCCCCCACCACCGCCAGGACGCTGCCCAGCACCAGCCGCCCCCCTCCTGGGTCCTCACCCCGGAGCATCCACCGTCCCAGCACGATCACCAGCAGCACCTGCAGGTTGTACAGGGCCGCCGCGTTCGCCACGGGCGTGCGCTGGAAGGCGAAGAACAGGAGCAGCAACGCCACGGTGTTGAAGAAACCGCTTCCCAGCACGTCCGGCCGCCACACGTGTCGCAGGAACTCCCGCGGCCAGCGCCACGGCCTCAGGTACAGCAGCTGGGCCGGCAGCGCCGCACAGACGCCCACGAACGCTCCCAGGGGTGGCGAGGGAGTGACGTGTAGTGCGGCCCGCCGGGCGGTGTCGCCCAGCGCGAACGCGGCCGCGGCGCCCACCGCGGTGGCGACGCCCATCCAGCTCGCCCCCTCCACCCAACCCTCCCGCTCGGTGACCACCAGCCAGAGTCCCGTGGTGATCAAAAGCGCCCCCACCACCTGCCACGGGCGCGGCAGGTCGTGCAACCAAACCCACCCCACCGCGGCTGCGAACAGGGTGTTGCACAGCCGGATGGCGGTGGAGCGCCCCGCACCGGCCTGCTGCACGCTCACGTAGGCGAGGTTACGGCCCAGCATGCTGGCCACCACCGCGCCTACCATGAACAGGAGCGCCGACTGCCAGGTGAGTTGCGCGCCCGCGCCCCGCCGCAGCTCGGCCGTGGCCAGGCTCCCAAACAGGACGAGATCCGTGCTGAGGCTCACCAACACGCCCACCTCCGGCCGCACAGGCGGCCGCCCTCTGGACCCCACGGCGAACTGCCTCGTGAACACCGTACTGAGGGCGAACGCGAAGGCGGCCAGAAGCGCGTACCCTTCCCCGCTCAAAGGTGCCTCCCGGACAGCTGGCGGGCTGCGCCTATTGTACCGAGCGCCGCCACGCCCGCCCGGGGTGTTACAATCGCCTCCGGGGCCGTTAGCTCAGCGGGCAGAGCGCCGGGCTTTTAACCCGGGCGTCGGGGGTTCGAGTCCCTCACGGCCCACCAGGCGCAGCCACGGTCTCCAGGGGCTCGTAGGGGCACAGGGGGTCGCTGCCCATGGGGTCACCCGTGTGGGCGTACGCGCGGGCCCGCGAGCCCCCGCAGATTTCCCGGAACGGGCAGCGTCCGCACTTTCCCCTCAGCCGGTCGGTGTCCCGCAGCCGTACCATCACCTCCGAGGAACGGTACACCTCCACCAGGCTGCGTTCCCGGACGCTGCCGGCCCGCAGGGGCAGGAAACCGGACGGGTAGACCTCGCCCACGTGCGACACGAACACGATACCGTTCCCGTCCCTTACCCCAAACCCGCGCCCCACGGACGTCCTGGCAATCTCCGGGAGGGTCATGCCCTCCCGGAGCATCCGCAGCAGCGCCACGCGGCGGTAGTGGGGGGCCTCCGTGGTCTTGATCGCGAAGCAAGACTCCCGGCTCAGGTCGAACAGCCAGTGGCACAGGCGCTCGGCCACCTCCGGACTGACCTCCTCCAGCATCCGCCCGCGTCCCACGCGGATCAGGAAAAACAGGCTCCACCGGATCACGTCCAGGCGGCGCACCAACTGGTACAGGGCAGGCAGGTCGTCCACGGTCGCGGCGGTGACGAGGGTGTTGACCTGCAGGGCGACCCCCTCCTCCCGCACGTACCGGGCCAAGCGCAGGGTCAAGTCGAAGCAACCGGGAATCCCGCGGAGGCCGTCGTGGCGCTCCGCCGTAGCACCGTCCAGGCTCAGGGAGATGGCCTGCACACCGGCCCGCGCCAGGCTTCGGACGGCCTCACGAGTCACCAGGGGTGTGGCGCTCGGCGCCAGGGACACGCCAAATCCCAGGCCACGGGCTTCTTCTACCAGCAGCGGTAGGTCCGGCCGTTTGAAGGGGTCGCCCCCGGTGAGCACCCAGTGTGGGAGGGGATCGCCGAACGCGGTGGCCCCTCGCAGCATGCGGCGTCCCTCCTCCGTGGACAGCTCCAGAGGGTGACGGTCGCGTACGGCTTCCGCGCGGCAGTGCTGGCAGGCCAGGTCGCACGCCCGGGTGAGCTCCCAGTAGATCAAGAGCGGCGCCCGGTCGAACACGTACCGCCGCCGCTGCCCCAGCCCGGCAGGGGAGGTCGCCACGGGACGGTTCACCGCCCGTTCTCCCCCACGAGTCCCTCCGCCTGAGCCCAGGCCCAGATCTCGGGGGACCTGCGGAAGCGCAGGCGCAGCTTGCGGCGCAGGCGCCGGACGTACTCCCGGACGGTGCCCTCGGTCAGCCCCAGGGCCTCTCCCACGGAAGCCCGGGCCCGCCCGTCAGGTCCGTGCGCGGTGAGGTAGTACAGGACGAGGACTTCCAGCTCCCGCCACGAAAGCCGGTACCGGGCCCGTAGTCTCCGCAGCCCCCCGGGGCTGAGCCGCCCGTCCGCCAGGGCCCGGCGTAACAGCTCGGACGGCACTTCCTCAGCCGCTACCTCCGGGTCTGGCGCACGCTGCGGGAGCGCTTCCCGCACGATCCCCGCCAGCACCCGCGCCGCGCGGCGCGCCCGAGCCCGGGCCCCCCGGGCAGCGGCCAGCCACAGCTCCGCCAGCACCACCGCCCGCGGCTGTCTGTCCACGCTCACCACCACGTGGGCCTGGCCGTTCTTGGGGCACTGCCGCACTACAGCCCCTGCAGCCGGATGCTCGGCGAACGCCCGGGCCCCAGGACAGATCCCCGTGAACTCGGGCGCAGAAAAGCACGGCACAGGGTAGCGCACCGCCGACGCCAGCACCGTACCGTCCGGCCCTGCCACCACCAGAGGGCAACCCGCCTCCCGGCTCAGGGCGTCCACCACGTGGCTCAGTTCCACCGTCAGGGTCATGGCGTCACCCCACCAGGTAAAGGGTCGGGTAGATGAACACCCAAGCCACGTCCACGAAGTGCCAGTACTTCACCACGCCTTCCACGGGCCAGTACTCGCCTGGCCCGTACCGGCCGCGCCGGCCGTGGAGGTAGATGCCCAGCAGCAGCACCGCTCCGCTCAGCACGTGCAGCCCGTGCAGCCCCGTCAGGGAGAAGAAGCTCGTGCCGTACCGGGTGGAGGGCGGGAAGTAGTGGAAACCCTCCCCCCACTCCACCACCACGCCCACCAGGAACACGCCCGCCAGCAGGACCGTCCATAGGACATTCCGCAGAAAGCCCGGGCGGTCTCCGTGGGCGATGCACGTCTCGGCGCGGTAGGCGGTCAGACTGCTGAGCAGCAGCACCCCGGTGATCCCCAGACCTAGGAGCTGGTTGAGCTCCTCAGGGCGGGAAGTCCCCAGGTTCAGGTACCGGGCCGCTATGAAGGCGCTGAACAGCGCCGCCTCCGACACGATGAACAGCCACAGCCCCAGGCGGGCGTTCTGCAGCTCGTGAGCGCTCAGGCGTCCTGCAGCCTCCGCGGGGTGCATCTCACTCCTCCGGCCGGACCAGCTGGGAGTAGTGCATGAAGTACTCCGCGATCAGGGCGGTCTTGCCCAGGGCGATGAGGGTCAGCCACAACAGCGCCCCGGGCCAGCGTGCGGCGAACCACTCCACTGCAGTCAGCACCCCCAGGGCGCCGAACACCCGGCCGCCCACGCTCAACTTCTCCGGCAAACGGTCCGGCCTCACCGTTCGCTCCCTCCCGCTGCCCCGAGGACCGCGTGACGGACTCCTGGCATCCCGTACACGTAGGGGGCTCCCACCACCGCGGGTGGGGCCGGGAAGTTCTCCACCGGCGGCGGGCTCGGTACCTGCCACTCCAGGGTGGAGGCCTGCCACGGATTGGCCTCCGCCCTCGGGCCTCGCACCCAGCTCACCACGAAGTTGTACAGGAACACCAGAAAACTCGCGCCCAGCAGGAAAGCCGCGAGGCTCGTCCACAGGTTCACACTACCCAGGGCCGCCGGGTAGTCCGCGATCCGGCGGTTCATCCCGTGCAGCCCCGCCCAGAACATGGGCAAGAACGTGGCGTTGAACGCCAGGAAACTCCACCAGAAGTGCAGCCTCCCGAGGCGTTCGTCGTACATGCGGCCCGTGATCTTCGGGTACCAGTAGTACACGGCCGCCAGCAGCGCGAAGATCTCCCCGCCCATGATGGTGTAGTGAAAGTGGGCCACCACGAAGTACGTGTCGTGCAGGTGCAGGTCCGTGGCCACGTCCGCGTTGAAGATCCCCGTGATCCCCCCGATGAGGAAGTTCCACACCCACGCCAGCGCGAACAGCATGGGCGTGCGCAGCCATAGCCTCCCCCGCAGCAGGGTCCCCAGCGCCGACAGGAACACCAGCCCCGTGGGAACCGAGATGGCCTCCGTGGTGGCCAGCATGGGCGCGTGCATCCAGTCGGGCATCCCACTGGTGAAGTTGTGGTGCGCCCACACGATGGTGCTGAGCCCCACGATGCCCAGGAACGCCCCCACCACCCACCGGTAGGCGTACAGGGGCGTCCGGGCGAAGTGGGTGATCACCTCCAGGGCGGCCCCGAAGGCGGGCACGATCATGATGTACACCGCGGGGTGCGAGTAGAACCAGAACAGCTGCTGGTAGACGACGGGGGTCCCACCGCGGGCGAAGTGGAAGTAGCTCATCCCCGCCACCCGGTCCAGCAGGACCATCAGCAGGCTCGCGGCCAGGTACTGGGTCACGACGAAACTCAGCAGGGACGCCGCGAACACCGACCACACGAAGATCGGCAACCGGCCCCACGTCATCCCGGGCGCCCGCATGCGGGCGATGGTCACCAGGAAGTTGATCCCGCCCAGGATGCTGGACAAGCCGAAGATCACCACCGCCACGATCATGAGGACCTGTCCGGGGGCGTTCACCGTGCTGAGGGGCGGGTAAGCGGTCCACCCGGAGTCCCAGCCTCCCACCAGGAGGCTTGCCAGCAGCATCACCGCCACGGGAGGCGTGAGCCAGTAGCTCAGGGCGTTGACCCGGGGGAAGGCCATGTCGTGGGCGCCGATCATCAGCGGCACACAGTAGTTCCCCAGCCCGCCGAGGAGGATGGCTACCGCCACCGCGATCATGATGATGCCGTGCAGGCTCATCACCTGGTTGAACCCGTTGAGGGTGAGCAGCTGCATCCCCGGCCGCATGAGCTCCCACCGCATCAGCATGGCCAGGGCCCCACCAAGAAACAGCAGCCCCAGGAACGTCACCAGATACTGGATCCCGATGACCTTGTGGTCGGTGGTGAACCGGAAGTACCGGGCCACCCCGTCGTCCTCGGGCCAGGACCGCAGGGGCAGCCCGAACCAGCCCCGGGCCCACACGTCCCACATGCCCACGCCGGCCAGCCAGCCCACCGTCCCCAGGACCGATCCCGCGGCCAGCTCCAGGTCGAAGGGGAAGGAACCGCCCGCGGCGCGCACCACCGCGGCCAGCACCGGCCCGCCCAGGACGTAGCCCACGGCTCCGTACAGAAGGCCTTTCAGGACCGGGCCTGTAACCCGCACCCGCTCACCTCCGTGCCTGCTGCGCTACCCAGGCGTCGAACTTCTCGGGCTCCAGCACCCGAACCGGGGAGGCCATGAGGGCGTGGCCCACGCCGCACAGCTCCGCGCACTGCACCCGCAGGTCCACACTCTCCTCGAACGACCCCGTGCGGGTCGGGGTCACGTGCAGGTACGTGGTGAGGTTGGGAACCGCGTCGATCTTCGTCCGGAAGGCAGGGACCCAGAAGCTGTGCACGATGTCCGTGGCGGTGACCTCGAACCGGACGCGACGCCCAACGGGCAGCACGAGCTCCCGCGCGGCGATCCCCTGCTCGGGGTACTCGAACTGCCACAGCCAGCGGCTCGCCCGCACCCGCACCACGAGATCCCCCTCCGCACCGCCCAGGCTCGCCAGCCGCACGCGGCCGCCGGGACTGCTGCCCAGTAACTGGCTGAGGGGGACTTCCCGCATCTCCGCGAGGCCCACCAGTCCCGGGTTGTAGATCACGTAAGCGGCGAGGGCGGCGGTGAGGGCGAACCACACCCGCGGGACCGCGGGGTGCTCCGGGACGTAGGGGGGCGGTTCGGGAGGGTCTCCCTGTCCCCGCCGGCTGAGCACGCTGTACAGCAACGCCGCCATCACCAGGGTGAACACGGGGCTCGCCATGAGCATCAGGAAGCGGAACGCGTGGTCGGCCACCGCGGCCTCCCGGGCCGCGGCCAGGGGGAACCCCTGAAACCGGGAAGCGGCCCACACCAGCAGTCCTGTCAGGACAAGCCACCACGCCGCGAGGACGCCCACACGCATCGCCAGCACCCGCTCGCCGTGCGGTTGACCTTAAGTCAGCACGGCCGGGCCGGCTGGGGGCATCGGGCGCACACCCGATTCCGCGGGTTCGGCAGGTCGGGCGCGCACCCGATCTGCTTCAGGGCTCGCCCACCTCGCGCAGGAAAACCTCGACCACCCGGGGGTCAAACTGGGAGCCGGCCTGCTCGCGGATGTAACGCAGCGCCTCCTCCCGGCTCCAGGCCTTGCGGTACGGCCGGTCGGAAGTCAGGGCGTCGAACACGTCTACCACCGCGAAGATGCGGGCCGCGAGAGGAATCTCCTCACCCCGCAGCCCCCGCGGGTAGCCCTTGCCGTCCCACCGCTCGTGGTGGCAGTACGGGATGTCCAGAGCGGGGCGCAGGAACTCGATGCTGGACAGCCAGCGGTACGCGTACTCAGGGTGCCTGCGCATGATGTCCCACTCTTCCTCGGTGAGCGGGCCCGGCTTGAGGAGGATGGCGTCCGGAATCCCGAGTTTTCCGACGTCGTGAAGCAGCGCGCCCCGCCGGACGTGCACGATGGCGCTCTCCGGGACCCCCATGGCCCGCGCCAGCCGCACCGTCAGGTCCGCAACCCGCTGGGTGTGCCCCTCGGTCTCGCGGTCCCGCAGGTCCAGAGCCCGGGACCAGCCCTCCAGGGTGGCGTCGTAGGCCAGCTGCAGGTTGAGGTTGGCACGCCGCAGCTCCTCAACCAGTCGCGCGTTGTCCGCGGCCACCGCCGCCTGCCCCGCCACCGCCTCCAGAAAGCCCCACCAGTCGGGGTCTTCCGGCAGCTCAGAACGGGACAGCACCTCCAGGAGGCCTACCGCCTCGCCCTTGACCACCAGGGGTAGCGCGCAGTACGCCCGGAACCCTTCGGCCGCCAGCCACCGCTCCCGTTGCCCCGGTGCTTCCGCCAAGTCCGGCACGCGCACAGGGTCGCCCCGCACCGCCGCCTCGCCCGCAGCGCCCTCGCCCAGCCGGACCCGCTCCTGCCCCACCGTCTTCAGATTCCGGACTGCCGCAGGCCGCAGGGTGTAGGTCCCGGGCTCCCGGAGGAGAATGGAGGCCGCGTCCACGCGGAGCTGGGTGGTCACCTGGTCCAGCAACACGTTGAGGGTCAGTTGCAGGTCCAGGCTGCTCGTGATGGCCACGTCGATCGCCCGCAGGGCCTGAAGGCGTTCCACCTGACGCTCCAGCCGGTGGCGCAGTTCCCGCTCGCGCTGCTCGGCTTCCTTCAGGGGCGTCACGTCTTCGGCCACCACTACGTAGTGGACCACGTTGCCCCGGGGGTCCCGCACCGCGGAGACGGTGAACACCGCCCAGAAACGGCTGCCGTCCTTCCGCCGCACCAGGGCTTCCCCCCGCCACCAGCGCCCTGAGCCCAGTGCCTGCTCCAGCTCCGCCCGGGCCTGCGGGTCCGGGGGCTCCGCCAGGAGGTGTGCGGACGTGCCCACCACCTCCTCCGGGGTGAACCCGGTCAGCTCCACGAACCGGCGGTTCACGTACTCCACCCGCCCCTGCGCGTTGGTCACCACCACGATGGCGGGGCCCTGCTCCACCGCCTGGGACAGCCTCCGGAGCTGCGCTTCCGCGAAGCGCCGCGCCCGCCGGTCCTCGGCCTCGCGCAGCTCCCGAGCCACCGCCGCGGGCAAGCGGGTGAGGTTGTCCTTCATCACGTAGTCGTTGGCGCCGGCCCGCATCATGTCCACGGCGATCTCTTCCCCCACCGTGCCCGACACCACGATGAACGGCAGGTCGGGGTCGCGGGCCCGGACGATCCCCAGGGCCTGGTGCGCGTCGAATCCCGGCATGCGGAAGTCGCACAGCACCACGTCCCACACACCCTCCACCAGCGCCGCCTCGAGGCCCTGGGCGCTGTCCACGCGCCCCCACTGGACCGCGTACCCCTCCCGTTGGAGCAGCCGCACCAGGAGCACTGCGTCATCGTCGCGGTCCTCCACCAGCAGGGCACGCAGCACCGAGGGGGGAAGCTCCTGCGCCATGGCGTCACCGGGGCGGCGGGGGCGCTTCGTTCAGCAGCAGCCAGTACAGCCCTAGCTGCCGCACCGCCTCCACGAACTGCTGAAAGTCCACCGGCTTGCGCACGTAGCTGTTCGCACCCAGGGAGTAGCCCGCCAGCAGGTCCTGCTCTTCCTCAGACGAGGTGAGGATCACCACGGGGACCAGCCGCGTGCGGTCGTCCGCCCGGATGCGGCGCAGCACCTCCAGCCCGTCCACCCGGGGGAGCTTCAGGTCCAGGAGCACCACCGCGGGCAGGTCGCGCACGTCCCGGCCTGCATACCGGCCCTCGCCGAACAGGTACTCCAGAGCTTCTACGCCGTCCTCCACCACCACCACCTCGTTGGCTACCCGGTGGGCGCGGAGGGCCCGCAGGGTCAGGGCCACATCATCCGGGTTGTCCTCCACCAGCAGGATCCGTCTCGGCTGCACCGCGCACCTCCAACCCCGGTAGGGTGAAGTAGAAGGTAGCACCCCCGTCCACCTGCGCCTGCGCCCACACCTTCCCCCCATGACGGGCCACCACGCGCTGTACCGTGGCGAGCCCGATCCCGGTTCCCGGGAACTCCGACGGTTTGTGCAACCGCTGGAAGGGGGCGAACAGCTTGTCCGCGTACCGCAGGTCGAACCCCACGCCGTTGTCCCGCACGAAACAGGCGAGCCCGCCCTCGGTCTGGACCACGCCGAACTCCACCAGCGCCTGCGGCCGAGGGGCAGTGAACTTCCACGCGTTGTCCAGGAGGTTCTCCAGGGCGACCGCCAGGAGCTTAGGGTCGGCCCGGGCGACCACGCCCGCCTGCACCCGCAGCTCCACCGCGCGCCCTGCCGCACGCTGCCGCAGCTCCGCCCCGATGCGGGCCACCAGGGCACTGAGATCCACCTCCTGCAGCTGCATGGGAGACCGGGCCACCCGCGAGAGCCTGAGCAGGTCATCGATCAGCTCCCCCATCCGCTGGCTCGCGGCCCGCACCCGCCGCAGGTAGTCTTGTCCGGTCTCGTCCAGCTGCTCCCCGTAGTCCTCCAAGAGGGCCTGGCTGAACCCGTCGATGCTGCGGAGGGGAGCCCGCAGGTCGTGGGCCACGGAGTAGCTGAACGCTTCCAGCTCTCGGTTGGCTGCCTCCAGCTGGGCGGTGCGCTCCTGCACCCGCTCCTCCAGCTCCTGCGTGAGGGCGCGCAGGGCCTCCTCCGCCTGCTTTCGCTCCGTCACGTCCACCAGGGTTCCGATGACCGCGGGCCGGCCCTCGTAGACGGTGCGCCGGCCGTGGACCTCCACGTGGATTACGCGGCCGTCCTTTCGGACACCCCGGAACCCGTACTGCACCGCTTCCACCTCGCCCTCCAGCCGACGCCGCAGGTTCTCCTGGACCAGGGGCCAGTCCTCTGGGTGGGTTACGTCCCTGGGACCCATCCCCTCCAGCAGCTCCTGTCGGGTGTAGCCGAAGATCGTCGCTAGGGCCGGGTTGACGTAGCGGAACACGCCGTCCTGGATCAGGTACACGCCTACCAGGGACTGCTCCACGAGGCTCCGGAACTTCTCCTCCGACTCCCGCAGCGCTTCCTCGGCCCGCCGCCGCGCGGTGACGTCGGTCAGGGTCCCCAGAACCGCCGGCCGGCCACGGAAGGTGGTCCGGACTCCGTGGACCTCCACGTGGACCATGGTGCCGTCCCGCCGCAGCCCCCGGGCAGCGAAGCTAACGTGCGGCGCGTCTCCGGCCAGGACCCGTCCGAGCTCACGCTCCACCGTGGGCCAGTCGTCCGGGTGCACCCGCTCCCGCACCGCCGGCAGGGCCAGTGCCTGGTCCACGGTGTCGCCGAAGATGGCGGCGGCGGCCTGGTTCACGTACACCGCGCGCCCGTCTTGCAGGACGAAGACCCCCAGGGGCGAGTGTTCCACCAGGTTGCGGAACATCTCCTCCGATTCCTGGAGGGCCTGTTCCGTCCGCACGCGGTCCGTGACGTCCTGGGCCACCACCAGCACTGCCGGGCGGCCCGCGAACTCCAGCCGGTGGGAGCTCACCTCCACGTGGAGCACGCGGCCGTCTTTGGTCCGGTGCCGCCATACCCCGGACTGCTGGAACTCCGGGCGGGGACGCCGGATGTCCTCCAGCAACCTGGGCACGTCCTCCTCCGGGCGGATCTCGGTGATCCGCATGCGGAGGAACTCCTCCTCGCTGTACCCGTAATGGGCTACCGCCGCCCGGTTCACCGCGAGGAAGTGCAAAGTTTCCACGTCGTACACCCACATGGGCAGCGGGTTGTGCCGGAACAGCACGCCGAACGCTTCCTCCAGACTGCGGCGTCGGTGCTCAGCGTGCAGCTCCGCGGCCCGGAGGGTCTCCCGCACCAGCCGGTCCCGAAGGACCCCTACCAGCAGCGCCGTACCGGGGGTGGCAGCCAGGAGGACCGCCAGCCGAACCGCGCTTTCGGGCGCGTAGTGGAACACGGCTCCAGGCTCGGACAGGGTCCACGCGGAGTACAGGACCGCCACCAGCGAGCTGGCGAGCCCAGCCCGGAACCCTCCCAGGTAGGCGGCGTAAGCGGCCGCTAACAGAACGACAACTCCCGGAGTGGGAATGTGGACCAAGAACCGGTCCACGAGCTCTACGGCCCCCGCCGCCGCCAGCGTCAGCAGAGGCCCTGCGGCCCAAACGTTTCGGCCCCGTTCCCCCACAGCAACGTTTCCCCCCGGGCGTTTCTGACGGGCCTGGAGCAACAGACGTACCAAGCCCGGTCGCCCCCCGTGATACGATAGCGCGGGCACGCAAGACGATGATGGACACGGGCCCGCACCTGCGTCTCCGAGCCCTGGCCGGCCTGCCGGGGATGACCCCTGCCGCGCTGTTCCCCGCCGCCGCCTGCGCGCTCCTGCCGGCCGCGGGGCTGATGGTCCTGTGGGTATCCGCCGCGCTCGCGGCAGGTGAGTGGCGAAGTTACTCCGTACTGGCCGCCAACCACCTGCTCACCCTCGGCTGGGGTACCCTGGTGGCCATGGGTGCCCTGCATCAGATGCTCCCCGCGGTCCTCGGGGTCTCCTCCAAACCCGGCGCGGCCGCCGTGGTACAGTTCGGCCTCACCGCGGCCGGGGTCCTGGCGGTGGTCCTCGGCCTGCTGGCCGGCCGGCCCGGGTGGGCTGCAGCCGGGGGCCTGGTAGTCCTCCTGTCCGTGATAGTGTTCCTGGCCGCGCTGCTGCGCCTGGTTCCACGCCGCCGGCGGTGGCCCCCGCCCGCCACGGGGGTGCTGCTGAGCTTGGGCTTCCTGTTCTTCACCGTCCTGTGGGGCGGGCTGATGGCGCTCAACTGGAACTTGCGCTTCTGGCCGGCCCTGTACACGTACCTCGGCCTCGGCGTGCACGCGGCGGCCGGGCTGGTGGGCTGGTTCGTCCAGCTGGTGGTGGCGGTGTCCTACTACCTGCTGCCCCGGTTCACCGGGGTCCGCACCCTGCCCGAAAAGCGCGTGGTGCCGCTGCTGGGGCTCGTCAACGCCTCCGTGGGGTCGTTCGTGCTGGCGGCGGTCCGCGGGGACCCGGCGCTTGCTCGCCTGGCCACGCTGTTCCTGAGCGCAGCCGCCCTCGCTTACGCCGGGGACCTGTACCGGTTCCTGCGGGGAGCCCGGCAGACCTCTCCCGACCTCACCAACTGGCACTGGTGGGCCATCGCGGCGCAGACGGTCCTCGCCGGCGCCTCAGGGCTGCTGTGGGCTGCAGGGCTGCTCCCTGTGGAGGGGAGGCGCCTGGCCGCGGCGGCGGCCGTGTTGGTGCTGTGCGGCTGGGTCACCCTGGCCATCATGGGCCAGCTGTACAAGGTCACACCGTTCCTCATGTGGTACTACCGGTACGCCCAAGGGCTGTCCGCCTACGACGTCCCGCGGCTTGCTGCGCCGTACTTCCCGCGGTGGGGGGTCACCGCGTTTGCCCTCACAGCCTCCGGGGGCAGCCTCCTGCCGGCCGCTGTCCTCGCCGGCGGCGCAGCGCCCGCCCGGGTGGCCGCTGTCCTGTTCGCCGTGGGATGCGCGGTCTACGCTGCGGGGATCGCCTTCTCGTGGATCGTGGCGGTACTCGTTCGCACCCCGCAGCCATCACCGAGCCCGTCCGTCGTGGACCCGAAGACATGAGTTCTTACGCGTCCCGTCCCACGCGGACGGCAAGCACAGCTGTACTCGTCAGGGCTCACCGTGGAAGGCCGCGGACCAACATCACCGCGGAGGCCAACACGCCCAGGGCCAGCACCGCGTTCACCCGACCCACCCACGCGGCCCGCCGCCGCAGGGCCGCGTGGAGTTTTTCGTCGCCCGGGTTGGCGCGCCGGGCCAACTCCGCGCTGACCGGGCCCAGGAGGAAGTCGTGCCACGCACTGAGCACGACCATGGCCGCCACCAGGACGAGCTTCCACGCCAGCACGTGGCCGAACGGGCTCTGCCATAGCCTCCCCGTCGCCACGCTCTCCCAGCTCACGCCCCGGTAGGCGAGGTTCAGGATTCCGGTCACCAGCAACACGACGATGCAGGTCCACGCCACAGGCCGGAAGCGCTCTCCCATCCGGGCCACCAGGTCGGCGCGGGGACGGTCCGGAAGTCCCCGCAGGACGGGGACGGCCACCAAAGCCAGGAACAGCATCCCCCCGACCCACACCACGGCGCTCAGGACGTGCAGGAACACGCTCAGGTGGTACACCGCACCCTCACCTTACCGCGTGGGGTCCGGACGTCTTTGATCTCGGCCAAAAGGCTTCCTTCGGACGGATCACCCCGGCCGCGCCGAGGGGTTCGGGGGCTGCTCGAGGTCCTCCGCGATCTCCGCGAAGGCGTGGGGCACCCGCACCACCAGGCGCTGCCGGCCCGCGGCCACGATCCCCCGCTCCTCCCACCGGCTCAACACCCGGCTCACGGTGAACAGGGTGGTGCCCGTGAGGTTCGCCAGGTCCTCCCGCGACAGCGGCAGGTCGATGAGCACGCCCTCCGCCGTCCGCCGGCCCGCCTGCCGGACCAGGCGGAGTACCGCCCGCGCGATCCGCCGCTCGACCCGGTCGGCCACCAGCTCCTCCACCCGCGCCTGCAGGTCCCGCACGCGCTCAGCCGCCATCCGCAGCAGGTTCAGGGCCAGTTGCGGGTGCTGCAGCGCCATCTGGCGCAGCTGCTCGCCCGTCCACGCCAGCGCCTCGCACACCTCCCACGCCTCCGCGGACACCGGGTAGGTCTGCTCCCCCAGCAGCGCGAGCCCGCCGAACACCTCACCGGGGCCCGCGGTGCGGTGGATGACCACCCGGCCGTCCGGGTGCACCGCCTGCAGCTTGACCCGCCCGGACAGAAGAACGTAGGCGTGCCGCGCGGGCTCCCCCTGCTGGAAGAAACACTCGCCCCGCACCCGGACCACGCGTCGGCCCTCTCCCTGCGCCTCCTCCAGGGCCTCCCGGGGAAGGCCTTCGAACAGCACGCACCGCTGCAGCAGGCCGACACCCACGCCCCTATCATCCCGGCTGCAGGCGCCGCGGGCAACTCGCGGTCGCGCGCCAGGGGTGCTACACAGAAGCTGGGAGGTCGAAAGGAGGGGTCACCGTGACCACGTTGATACGGGCCTGGACGGAGGAGCTACGGCGGCGCCTTCCGGACGCCGGCCTGACGGCACGGGATGTCCGGGTCGGCGTGTTCTACACCGCGGTGCAGCTGTCCACCGGCCACGTGGGCGTGGCCTTCACCCCGCGAGGCCTGGTAGACGCGGTGTGCTGCCCCCGGTCGGCGGCGTGCGCGCCGCCCGCGGGCCGGATGGCGGGATGCGGCGCGTGGGAGCTGGCGGAGTACGCCACCTCTCCCGTGCCCCTCCGCCGGGCCGTGGGGGTGGCGGCCCTGAACGCCCTGTCCTCCCTGGCGGTGGAGCGATTCGGAGTTCCCGGGGGCACGATGGTGCCGGGAGCGGACGCCCTGGAAGCGGCGGACGTCCATCCAGAGGACCGGGTGGCCATGGTGGGGGCGTTCGCGCCGTTCGTGCGCGCCCTTAAGGGGCGGGTGGCGGAGCTGTGGGTGGTGGACCGCCACCCGGAGGCCCTCCGGGAGGACGAAAGGCCCCTGTGGAGGTCTCCCGAACACGCGCGGGAGGTCTTGAGCGCCGCCACAGTGGTGCTGCTCACGGGCTCCACCCTGGTGGAGGGAGGCGTGGACGACCTGCTGGAAGCCAGCAGGCGGGCCCGAAGGCTGGTCCTGGCCGGCCCCACCACCGCCCTGTGGCCCGTGCCCTTCTTCGACCGCGGGGTGCACGTGCTGGCCGGGATCCGGGTGCTGGACGGTTCGCGCCTGGTGCGCATCGTGGGGGAAGGCGGCTCCGGCTACTTCTTCCAGGACGCTGCGGAGAAAGTCGCGGTGGTCCGGCACAGCTTCCCGGCTGCGGCGGAGCCACCTTCAAAGCGGGCCTCCGTCGGTTGACCCCGCGCAAAGACAACCCACCGCGGGCCGGGTTGAAATGGGGCCGCAATGGTCCCCGTGGACCCGGCGCGCAAGGTTTCCGAAGTCCTCCGGGAGCGGCCCGGAGCCGTGTGGGTGTTCCTGCGCAGACGGATGGCCTGTCCCGGCTGCGCCCTGGCACCCTTCGAGACGTTGGAGGAAGTCGCGCGAGTGTACCGCGTCCCTCTGGAGACGTTCCTGCGCGAACTCACGGAGGCAGGCCCATGTCCATCGTGACCTACCTGCTGGGCGAGCACGGCGTCCTGTACGCGCTGCTGGACCGCGTGGAGGAGCTGGCCCCGCACGCCGGGCTGGAGGAGGTCCGAGCGTACCGTGACCTGCTGTCGGAGGCGATCCGCTCCCACGCACAGGTGGAGGATGACCTCCTGTTCGACCCGCTGGAGCGAACCACCCCGCGCGCGGAGTCCGCGGTGCGGGGGATGCGGACCATGCACGACGACATCGACGGCGCCCTGGACGAAATCGGCCGCACGGGCGACCTCCAACGCGCCCGCGAGCAGCTCCTCAACGTAGCCGGGCTGGCCAAACAGCACTTCTTCGCAGAAGAGGAGGCGGTCTTCCCGATGGCCGAGGAGGAGCTGCCCGCCTCGGCCCTGGAAGGCCTGGGCCGCGACTACCTGCAGCGCCGGGGGCTGCTGGGGATGGGGAGCCATGTCTGACCCGCGTCAGGAGTCTGTGCCGCAAGCCGCCGGAGAACCCATCGAAGCGACCGGCACGATGGACCGCCAGGTGTGGGGGGCTCTGCGTGAGGTCGTGGACCCCGAGCTCGGGATCAACATCGTGGACCTGGGGCTCGTGTACGACGTGACCGTAGAGGACGAGATGGTGCGCGTGGCGGTCACCATGACCACGCCCGCCTGTCCCCTGCACAGCTACGTGCTGGACGCCATCCACTTCTCCGTGCGCCGGGACGTCCCCTGGGTCAGGGAGGTGGACGTGCGGCTCGTGTGGGACCCGCCCTGGCACCCGGACATGATGTCCGCGGAAGCCAAGCGCCAGCTGGGCTGGGAGGGGTAGATGCAGCTCCGCGACCGCGTGTGGGAGGCGCTGCGGAGGGTGCGCTACCCCGGCTACAGCCGGGACATCGTGTCCTTCGGCCTCGTGCAGAACGTCACCGCCTCCGGGGACGTGGTCGGGATCGCCCTCCGGATCCAGCACCTCGACTCCTCCACCCAGGAGATCCTGGAACGGGAGGTCCGCCGGGCCGTTCTGGAGCTTGGCGGCGTGCGGACTGTGGAGGTGGTCCGGGTCGCACCGCCGGCCACCCGCGCCCCAACCCCAACGGCTGCGGACCGCAGGCCCCGCCTGGCCACCCGGGTGTTCGGCGTCGCGAGCGGCAAGGGCGGCGTGGGGAAGTCGTCGATCACCACCAACCTCGCAGCCGCCCTGGCCCTGGACGGCCTGCGGGTGGGCGTCCTGGACGCGGACGTCTACGGGTTCAGCATCGCCCGCATGCTGGGGGTTCGAGAGCGGCCGGAAGTCCGGCAGGGCCGCATCGTGCCGGCCCGCCGCAACGGGGTCCAGGTGGTGACCATGGGGATGCTGGCGGATGCAGAGGAGGCCGTGATCTGGCGCGGTCCCATGCTGCACAAGGCCCTGCGGACCTTCCTGCACGAGGTGGCGTGGGAGGACCTGGACGTCCTCCTCCTGGACCTCCCGCCGGGTACCGGGGACGTGGCGTTGACCGTAGCGCAGGAGCTCCCCTACGCAGAGTGGGTGGTGGTCACCACCCCGCAGCCCGCCGCGGTGGAGGTGGCGCTCCGGGCGGCCCGGATGGCGGGGAAAGTCCGGCTGAGGGTGGCGGGGGTCGTGGAGAACTTCTCCTGGTACCGCCCCGACCCAGCGGGGGAGCGGCTCTACCCCTTTGGGCACGGCGGGGGTCGCCAGGCGGCGGACAAACTGGGGATTCCCCTGCTCTCGGAGATCCCCCTGGACCCCCTGCTGCGGGAGTGCGCGGACCGGGGGGAGCCCGTGGTGTGGGCGCACCCGGAGCTTGAGGTCTCGCGCCGGTTCCGGCAGCTAGGCCGGACGCTGGCCCCGCAGCTCGAACCCGTTCGGAGGTGAGGGAGATGTCGAGACTTGGAGAGGCATTCCGAGCGCACCACCGCCAGCTAAAGGAGCGCCTGGACCGGCTGGCTTCCGAAGTCGGGCGCGACCCCCAGCGGGCCGACCTCGAGGGCCTGGTCCGGTTCCTTCGGGAAGAGCTGCTCCCCCACGCCCGTGCGGAGGAGCAACACCTGTACCCCGCGGTGGCCCCCCTGCTACGGTTACACGAGGATCCCACCGCCACCATGCGGCTCGACCACACCTATATCGAGGACCACGTGCGGCGCATCGAGGCAGCGGTGGCGGACTCCCGGCGCGGTGAGTTCGCCTGGCCCGACCACCTGCGCCGGGAGACGTTGGGTCTTCTGGCGTTGTTCGACGCCCACCTGGAGAAGGAGGAACGGGTGTACCTGCCCCTGGTGGAGGCACACCTCTCGGAGGCGCAACAGGACGCTTTGCTGGATGCCATGCACGAGCAGCCGGCTGCCCCGGCGGACCAGACCCGCTCGAGGGTGGTGGACGTGCGCCGGCTGCCTCCGCCACAGCGCCACCCCCTCATCTTCCAGACATTCCACGCGCTGGGTCCTGGTGAGGCCTTCGAACTCGTGAACGACCACGACCCCAAGCCCCTCTACTACCAGTTCGCCGCCGAGCTGCCGGGGCAGTTCACGTGGCAGTACCTGGAGCAAGGACCGGAGGTGTGGCGGGTGCGGATTGGCAAACCCGTCGGGACGTAGGAGGGCCCGTGCGCGCGGCGACGGGTACCGGCGCGGTACACGCGGAAAGCCGGCGTACAGCGCGGCTCCCGCTGCTCGTGCCCGGGGGCCTGTCGCTCCTGGTGGGCATGTGGGTGGGGCTCCGGCGGGCCGGCTGGCCGCTCCCGGAACTGGCCGGAGCAGGGCTGGCGGACCATGCGGCCCTCATGATCAGCGGGTTCCTCGGAACCCTCATCGCGCTGGAGCGTGCCGCAGCACTCCGGCGTACGTGGACGTTCCTGGCTCCGGCCCTCTCGGGAGTGGGAGCCGTGGCGCTACTCGCGGGACTTCCGCGCCAGCTAGCGGTCCTGCTGTTCGCCCTCTCGGGCGCGGCACTCAGCTGCGCGTACCTGTACGTCCTCCGGCTCCAGCCTGCTCCCTTCACCACGGTCATGGCGGCAGGCGGCGCCGCGTGGCTCCTCGGTACCCTCGCCTGGGGTGCGGGACTCCCCGTAGCTGCGTGGGTGACCTGCTGGGCCGGGTTTCTGGTGCTCACCATCGTGGGCGAGCGGCTGGAGCTCAGCCGGTTGACGCGGCTACCCCGCTGGGGCTGGCACGCCTTTGCAGGGATCGCATTGCTGCACGGCGCGGCGTCGCTCGTCTCCCTGGCGCAGCCCGTCCTCGGGCTGCGCCTTTCGGGCGCGGCGTTTGTAGCCTGGGCCCTGTGGCTTGCGCGGTTCGACGTGGCCCGGCGTACTGTGCGCACCCCGGGTCTTCCGCGGTTCGCGGCCGTGGCGTTGCTCTCGGCATACGCCTGGCTGCTCGTGGCGGGGCTCCTGTGGCTTTCGAGCCCCGGAGTCCCCGCAGGTCTGCGCTACGACGCGGAGATACACGCACTGTTCCTCGGGTTCGTGTTCAGCATGGTGTTCGCCCACGCGCCCATCATCTGGCCCTCGGTCCTGGGCGGCGAGATCCGGTTCTCACCCCGTTTCTACGGCCACCTCCTGCTCCTGCACTTCTCGCTGCTTCTGCGGGTTGCCGCCGGCCTCGCGGCATGGGGACCAGGGCGGCGCTGGGCTGTGGTGCTGAACACCGCGGCGGTCCTGCTATTTCTGCGCAACACCGTCCGCACCGCGCGGTCGGGTCCCGAAGCTTGAACCGCCCACTGCCGCAATCTCGTAGGCTGAGCCACATGGGTTAGCATGGGTAGGGAGGGATGGGCTATGGGCAAGCTCGAGCTGCCGCCCCGGGCACTCACGTACGAGGAGTTCCTCGCGTGGTGTGACGAGGACACGAGGGCGGAGTGGGTGGACGGGGAGGTGGTGCTGCTGAGCCCTGCGTCGAGGAGGCACCAGGACCTCGCGGACTTCCTTACGGCGATCCTGCGTGCTTACGTCGAGGCCCACCGCCTGGGGCTCGTGTTAAGCGCGCCGTTCCAGATGAAGACGGGGCCAGACTTGCCCGGCAGGGAGCCGGACCTCCTGTTCGTGGCCTCAGAAAATCTGGGGCGGCTCCGCGACCGCTACCTCGACGGCCCCGCGGACCTGGTGGTGGAGGTGGTCTCCCCCGAGACCCGGCTGCGCGACCGGGGCGAGAAGCTGGCGGAGTACGAGGCGGGCGGGGTGCGGGAGTACTGGATCCTGGACCCGGACTGGCAGCGGGCGGACTTTTTCGCGCTGGGCCCGGACGGTCGGTATGACCGCCGCCGGCCAGGCCCGGACGGGGTGTACCGGTCCGAGGTGATCGAAGGACTCTGGCTACGGGTGGAGGAGCTGTGGCGGGACCCCCTCCCGCCCGTGCTGGAGGTGCTCCGGGAGCTGGGTCTGGTCTAGCGGTTCCGCGTCGCCACTCCGGCCGGCCCGTCTCGGCTGAAGCGAACGCTGCCGCGTCCGCGAGACAGACCGTCCTCGGAGCCTCCACGGCCCCAGCTGCCGAGCACGGCAGGACCGGAGGCGGACAGAGCCGCTCGGTCCCGTACGCGGCGGATCCCCTCCAAGACCAGCCGTTTCCGGGCGCCGCACCGGAAGAATGCAAGGGGTCAGGTCTGCCGGCAGCGCAGGACCACGGGTAAGGGTGCAGAACCTACGCGCGGGAGGTGTCACACCGTGGACGCACGGACGGAGCTGGCGTGGCTGGCGGACCGACTGGTCCGCACCTATCGCGAAGGCAACTGGGCAGGACGAGGCCTGGCACAGGCCCTGGAGGGGGTCAGCCCTCTTGAGGCGCACTGGAGGCCCGTCACCAGCCAGCGGACCATCGCGGAGCTGGCGTCCCACGCTGCCTACTGGTGCCGGTGGACCGCCCACCACCTGCAGCCCGACCGCTTCCCCCACCCTGGCCAGGACTGGCCGGAGGTGCCACCCACCCCGGAGGCCTGGGAAAAGATCCGTCGCGAGGTGGAACAGGCGCACCTGGAGTGTGCCGAAGCGATCCGCAACGCCGACCCCGGCGTCCTGGACGCCCCCGCGCCCGAAAACTCCGTGACCTGGAGGGAAGCCCTGGTGGACTTGAGCACCCACACCTCCTACCACGCAGCGCAGATCTTCGTGCTCCGGCGGTGGTACGCCACGCAGGACATCGTCCTATAAGCCGCCCGTCCGCGGTCGCCCTATCCTACCCGGCCGTCCGCCGGCCCCGCACCTCGTCCAGGTACACCCGCACGACGTCGCTCGCGCTCACGATCCCCACCACCTGGCCGCCCCGCACGATGGGCACCCGCCGCACCATCTCGTCCAGCATCAGCTGCGCCAGCTCCTCCACCGGTGTGTCCTCCATCGCCACCACGGGGTCAGGCGTCATGATCTCGCGCACCGTGCCGCCTGCCTTCCCCACCAGGTCCACCAGGCTCACCATCCCCACCAGCATCCCGTTGGCGTCCACCACGGGTGCCCCGTGGATCCGGTAGCGCACCAGAAGGTCGGCGGCTTCCTGCACGTCCATGTCCGGCGTCAGCACGATCACGTCCTTGCTCATGATGTCCCGCGCTTCCACCGTCCTCCCTCCCCTCCGTGGACCCCTCGGGTCCGTCCGAGACCAGCATACTTCGGGTCACTGCCCCGACCCATCCAGCCGCGGCCCGATCCTGATTTCCGGCCGCGGCCCGATGGTGGGCGGAGCTCCTCTCACGTAGCCTGACGGTGGGAGGAAGGAGGAAAGCCATGGTTGGTGTGCAGGAGCGAGCCGTGGGTCGGTTGCGGGTCCGGGACGTGATGACCAGCCCCGTGGTGACTGTGAAGGAAGACACTCCCGTAAAAGAGGTCGCGGAAGTGCTGCTCCGCCACCGGATCAGCGGCGTGCCTGTGGTTTCGGGGTCCGGGGAGCTGGTGGGCATCCTGACGGAAGCGGACCTCCTGTACAAGGAGCTGCCCGAGGAAAAGGGCGGCTGGTGGTTCCGGCCTGACCCCCAGGGGTTGCGGAAGAGGGAAGGTGTCGTGGCCAGGGACCTGATGACCTGGCCGGTCATCACCGCGGAGGAGGACACGCCCCTCCGGGAGGCCGCGCGGCTTATGGCCCGACACCGGGTGAACCGGCTGCCCGTGGTCCGCGGCGGGCAGGTGGTCGGCATCGTCAGCCGGGCGGACGTGATCAAGGCGCTGGCCCGGGAGGACTCGGAGCTGGAGCGGGCGGTGCGTGAGGCGCTCCTCCGTGAGCTGTGGATCGACCCTGCCACCGTGCAGGTCCGGGTGGAGGGCGGGGTGGTGTACCTCGAGGGCTCGGTGGACCGCTGGTCCGACAAGGAGCTGGTGGAACGCTGGGTCGCCGGCATCGACGGCGTGGTGGGGGTACGCAGCCAGCTCGTGTACCGGTTCGACGACCGCCGCCCGGCCAGTACCGGCGACCCGTTCTCCTGGATCCGCTGACCGCGGTCAGTCTGGACTGCTTGGCCGGCCGGGTGTATGCTGGCAGCGCCACGCAACTCACCGCTCGCGGGAAGGTGCCATGCCCGAAGGACGGGTAGCTGACCACCGGCGCCACCGCAGGGTGGTCCGCCAGCTGTCCACGGACGGGAGGGTGGACCCGCGGTCTGTGGAGGTGGAGGTCCGGGACGGCATCGCCATCCTGACCGGCACTGTGCACAGCGCGGTCGCCAAGCACGCGGCTCAGGAGGCTGCACACCGGGTGCCCGGGGTGCTGGACGTGGTGAATCATGTCCAGCTGCCGGGCTCCGGAACGGCGCCCGAGTCGGACGTGGAGCTGTGCCGGGCGGTGCGGCGCGCCCTGCAGCGGGCGGTGCGGGAGCACCGGCAGGTGCGGACCAGCGTGGAGCGGGGCTGGGTCACGCTGTGCGGCTGCGTGACCAGCGTGGAGGACAGAGAGCGAGCAGAGCAGGCGGTGGAGCAGGTGCCCGGGGTCCGCGGGGTCACCAACGGCATCCACGTGGGGCGGACGTCCCGTTGCCTCGAAACCTCACGGCGTTGACGTTCCGTCCGGCGGCAACCCCGGCTCGCACAGCGTGCACACCGCCACGGGCGAGGTCCCCGGCGTCTCCAGGACCGCGGCCCGGCTACCTTCCCGGAACACGGTGATTCCCTTGCACCCCATCTCCCACGCGGAACGGTAGACGGTCTCCACCACCTCCGGCCCCGCGGAGGCCGGGAGGTTCACCGTGGACGAGATGCTCTGGTCCACGTAGCGCTGCGCCGCGGCCTGCAGCCGCACCCGGCGGAGAGGGTCGATCCTGTGGGCAGTCGGCCAGTCGGGGTCTCCCCTGCCCGTGTGGTGACGGTACAGGGCGACCAGGGGGTGCTGCGCGGGAAGGCGCTGGCCCCCAACTAGGCGCGTGTACCGCAGCCCGAAGATGGGTTCGATGCCGCTGGAAGCGCCCGCCAGCAGGGAGATCGAGCCCGTGGGGGCCACGGCCAGCAGCGCGGCGTTACGCAGTCCCCACCGTCGGATGGCGCGGCGCAGCTCGGCGGGCAAACGTTGTATGAAGGGGCTGCGCTCGTGCTTCACGGCGTCGAAGACCGGAAACGTCCCTTTCTCTTTCGCCAGCTCCACGCTGGCCGCGTACGCGCTGTCCCGCAACCGCCGGAAGCACTCCTCCACCCAGCGCACCGACTCCTCCGACCCGTAGGCGACCCCCAGCATGGCCAGGGCGTCTGCCAGACCCATCACCCCCAGGCCCACGCGGCGGCTCCGTTCGGACGCCTCGCGCTGCGCCCGCAGGGGATGTCGAGGAGCCCCCACCGTCACCACGTCGTCCAGGAACCGCACCGCGAGCTGTACTGCCTCCTCCAGGGCGGACCAGTCCATCCGGGCGCGGGGGCCGAAGGGGTCCTTGACGAACGCCCCCAGGTTCACGCTGCCCAGGTTGCAGGCTCCGTAGGGCTCCATGGGGACTTCCCCGCAGACGTTCACGCCCTCGACCTCGAGGCCCCCGTACTGGGCGGTGGACTCCCGCACCACCGTGTCCCAGAACAAAAGCCCGGGTTCCGCGCTGGCCCACGCCGCCTCCACCAGAGCCTCCCACACGCGCCGGGCCGGCACCCGGCGCTCCACGACCTCCCGGGGCGTCCGGAACCACAGCCGCAGGTCCCCGTCCACGTCCAGGACCGCAAAGAACTCATCCGGAACCCGCAGGGACACGTTGGCGTGCTGGATTCGAGTCCGTTGGGGGTCGGACTTCGCGCTCACGAACTCCAGGACGTCCGGGTGGTCCACCCGCAGGGTCATCATGAGGGCGCCCCGCCGCCCCTCCACAGAGCCCATCACCCCGGTCAGCGCGCTGAACACCTCCATGAAGCTCACCGGGCCGCTGGCCACCAGGCCGGCACTGGCCGTGGATGCTCCCCGGGGCCGCAGCACGTCAACGTTCGTACCCACACCGCCGCCGGAGGCGTACGTCCGCGCCGCCTCCACCATCCAGCGGGTGATCCCTGCGATGGAGTCTTCCCGGATGGGAACGTAGTAGCAGTTGAACAGGGTCACACGCCTGGGGTTGCCTGCCCCGAACAGGATCCGACCTCCCGGGACGAACCGGAACCCCTCCAGCAGCTCACGGAAGCGGGCCCGCCAGGTGGGCCGGCCTTCCTCCGCGCGGGCCACGAAGCCCGCCACGCGGTCCCACATCTGCTCCGGCGTGAACTCCTGCAGCCGGCCCTGCAGGTCCCGTAGGGCGTACCTCCGCAGGAACACCTCGGCGCGCAGGGTATCACCGCCGAACCAGGCCCGCGCCCGCTGGAAGGCCTGATCTTCTCCCTCGGTCGGCTCCTCTCGCGTGGCCGCACCCCCGAACCGGCACGCGGGTTACGGACCGCCTACGGTAACGTGGAACGTCGCCTCCAGAGTCCCGCCGTCCCACCGGCCCGTCACCCGGATCCTCCACAAGCCGTCCATGGAGAAATTGTGGCTCGCCTCGTAGGTCCCCTCTGAGCTCCTCCGAAAACGTACAGGGTCCGGCTCGTGGGACATCTCGGGCATGTCCGCCCGCGCCTCTAGCCCCCCCAGGATCAAGGGCCGGCCTGACCGGTCGTGGACGCGCAGGACGAGCTGCGCGGGCCGGAGAGCTTTCAGGGGTTGAGGGGTCCACTCAAGAGTCGCGACCCACCCGTCTCCCTCCACCTTCGCAGACGCCCGCTGCCCGCAGGCAGCCAGGAGCAGGACCGCGGCCAGCCAGAACCACCTCAAGGCCCGGCCGTCCTCCGGAACCTCAGGAGCCCGACCGCGAGGCCACCTGCCGCCCACAAGAGGAGGACGCCGCACAGGGTCAGCGCGGCTCCCACGGGCCCCAAGCGGTCTGTGGCCACCAACCCCACCGGGCCGAGGAGCTCAGGAGACCGGGTGACCACCAGCAACCCCGCTATGCGGAACGCGGAGACCGGGTTTGCCGACGCCAGGGCCAGGAGGACGACGGGCGGGAGCCGCAGGGCCACCACGCTGGCCAGGACCCCCAGGTCTGTGAGCACGGCGAGGGCCAGCCACGCCAGCAACGCCGCTCCCAGAGCCCGTCCTCGGTTGGGGGAAGCGGCAGAGATGGCCAGGCCTACCGACACGGAGGCTAGCGCCAGCAGCGTGGACAAGACCACCAGCCACAGGAAGCTGTCTAGCCGGTCGGTGCCCGCGCCCCACGCCAGCACCAGGCCTGCAGCGCCGTAGCCGATCCACGTGGCGCTCACCGCAGCTCCGGCCAGGCCCACGTAGCGGCCCACGTACAGTGCCGAGCGGTCCGCGGGCTGCGCCAGTAAGAAGTCCAGAGCGCCGCTCTCACGATCCCCGGCGATCCACAGGCTGCCCAGCACCAGACCCATCAGCGGCACGAACAACATGGAGAGGTGCACGAGGGCGGCTGCCGCACGGTCAAAGGACGAAAGCCCCACCACCCGCAGGCCGGAAAGCGCCAGAGCTGCTGCGGCCAGGGTCAGGGTCCCGAAGGCGGCCGCAAGCGCCCACAGCCAGCGGTCCCGCAGAGCGGCCCGCGCGTCCCACCGAGCCAGGACGGCCCACGTCCTCACCCCAGCACCTCCCGGAGCAGGTCCTCTACCGGCGGCTCGTGCACCTGCACCGGCCGGCCCTCCAGGGCGTCGAGGACCTCCCGCAGCCGGTGGTCCGGCACCCGAAGGTGCACCGCGCCATTGCGCCGCGCCACCACCCGCACCTCCTCCGGCAGCTCCCCAGGCGCCGGCAGCGGCACCACCACCTCAAGCCAGTGCAGCGCACGCAACTGCTCCGCCGGCAGGTCGCGTACCACGCGCCCCTGGTCCAGTACCACCACGCGGTCTACCAGCCGGTCCAGGCCGCGGAGCTGGTGGCTGGCGACCACCACCGTCTTCTTCCCCGCGGCGGCCTGCAGCCACTGGACCAGCCTGGCCTCGCCTTCGCGGTCCAGGTAGCTGGTGGGCTCGTCCAGTACCAGGACCGGAGGGTCGGCCACCTGTGCCACCGCGACCCCGAGGCGACGGAGCATACCGCCGGACAGTTCCCGCACGGGTTTGCGGGCGTGTTCTGTCAGGCCTGCCTCCCGCAGAAGCGGCGCAGGGTCGGGCACTGCTCCCCGTAGTTCCTGTGCCAGCGCTACCACCTCCGCCGCGGTCAGGTGCTGGGGGAAGCTCATCAGCTGCGGGACGTAGCCGATGCGGCGCCGGGCCTCCACAGGCTCGAGGCGAGCGTCTAAGCCGTCCACCTCCACGGTGCCCTCATACGGCACCAAGCCCACCAGGGTCCGCAACAGCGTGGTCTTGCCCGCCCCGTTGGGGCCGACCAGGGCCACCCGCTGCCCGGACGGCACCTCCAGGGACACCTGGTCCACCACCACGCGGTCCCGGTACCGCACGGTGACACTGCGCCAGGCGATCACAGCCGCACCTCCCACGCCCTCCGCCGTGCCGCGAGCCAGATCCCCGTCACGCCCACGGCGGCCACCGCGGCAGAGGCTGCCGCGAACGCCCCGGACCGCTCCGTGTGGAGGAACTCAGCCGGGACGGGGGCCCGGACGAGTGGGTACTGGTCCTCCACCACCACGTGGGGCGGGAACAGGGGGACCGCCTGCGCTGCCCGCTCCAGGGCGGCCACCGCGGCGCTGCCGTGGAGCACGCGGGAGGTCGGCACTGTGTCCGCGACCGACTCGAACCACCGGCGGAGCCGGTAGGGATAGTCGCCCACCCCGTCCCCGTTCAGGTCCAGTCCCGCGTAACCGTCCCACCAGTTGCCCCGGCCGGACTCCCACCACCGGTTACGGGCGTTGGCGCCCCCCTCGGTGCGCACCGTCTCCCCGTTGGCCTCAAACACGTTTCCGGTGAAGGTGTTGCCGGTCACGTTGCTGAGCAGGACCGCGCCCACACCGTTTCCCGCCACCACGTTGTCTTCAAACCGGCCCCGCCCGTCACCACCCATGGGCGTGGCGTCCAGGTACAGCCCCACGTGGTTGCCCACCACCGCGTTGCGGCGCACGACCACCGCGTCGGACTCCTTGAAGGCCAGCCCTACCCCGGGGACGTCGCGGTTGTGGAGGAAGCGGTTTCCCTCCACCCGCACGCCCGTGCTGTACATGATATACGCCCCCACCGCGTTCCCCTCCAGGGTACTGTCCAGCAGCGGCGTGCGGTGCGCGTACATGTAGTGCACCCCGTACCGGGAACCCCGGACCCGCAACCGGTGCAGGACGGAGTCCTCAGTGAACCACAGGAGCACGTCCCGCATCCCTTCCACCTGCACGTCGGTGAGGGTAACCCGCTGGCTGTACCAAAGGCGTACGCCGTCCCCACGTCGGTTGAGGGGCAGGGGCTTGCCAGACATGCGCACCCGCCGGACCACGGCGCGGTGCGCCTGCTTCAGGTTCAGGCCGAACAGCACGTCCTCCAGGACCAGGTCCTCCAGCACGACCCCGGGAGCCCCCACAAACACGCCCGCGTCCTCGGTATTGAGCTCCGAGCCGCTGTTGCGGAGGGCCAGCCGCGCCACGTAAACGTAGGGGGCTTCCACCCGGACTACGGTCCCCTGCCCGCCGCCGTCCACCACAGCTCCGGCTTCGCCCACCAGCCGCAACGGCTTGCGGATCACCACCGGCCCCCGCACCACCCCACGCACTACCACCTCCGAACCGGCAGGCGCGGCGTCCACCAGCGCCTGCAGGCTGGCCGCGATGCCAGACCCGGCCGCAGACAGGGCCGTCACCAGCACGGCGGCCGCGGTCAGTGCCCAGCTCACCGGGCGGCCACCTCCGCCGGCCCGCCGATCCGTACGCGCACCCTTTCCTGCTGGACCCGGTTCCGCCACAGGTCGTACAGGGCCACCAGGCTCGCCGCCAGGGCCAGGTAGAACCCTACGTGGAAGCTCGCAACTGTCCGGAACTGCGCGATCACCCCACGGCCCAGGATGGCGGGCATGAAGGGTTCCAGCCGGATGGGTGCCGCGGGGTCCATGGAGTGGCCGTAGTACCAGAGCCACGCAGCCAGGTCCGCGAAGAACCCCAGGGGGAACAGGACCAGGGGCAGACGCAGCAGCCACCGCCAGGGGCCCCGCAGGGTACCGGACAGGACCGCCAGCGCCCCGAACACCAACACCACGGGGACGGCCACCGCGCGCTCCACGGGCGCGGCCTCCTCCAGGGGCTTCATCCCGATGTAGTGGTTCAGGGTCGTTACCTCCTGGGCATCCCCTGCCACGTGGGTGAGGTGCACGAACACCCTCAGGCCGCCCGGGTACTGGGGTGCGTACAGGGTCAGCTGCCAGTAGGGCAGGACCAGCGAGGCTGCCAGCAACACCGCCGCCAGCAGCGGCATCCCCACCGCCCCTCTGCCTGCCCGCACCTTGGGACTGCGCACTTCCGCACCTCCTCAAAACTCGGCGGGGAGGCGGGCGGTGCCCGCCCCCCCGCCTTCCCTACGGTTCGATCTCCAGGTAGCCCATCATCTCCAGGTGCAGCGCCGAGCAGAACTCCGTGCAGTAGAACGGGTACACGCCCGGCCGCTCCGCCCGGAGCACCACCGTCTCCGTCTTCCCAGGCTCCAGGCTCAGGTTCACGTTGTGCCGGTCGATGGCGAACCCGTGGATCGCGTCCTTGGTTCGCTCGATGTTGGTGATGTGGAAGATCACCGTGTCGCCCCGCTTCACCCGGACGCGGTCCGGGACGTAGTGGCTCCGCATGGCGGTCATGTACACGCGCACCGTCCGCCCCTCCCGTACGATCCGCTGCTGCCCGGCCTTCACCGCGTTGGGGTCCGGCCGCATCGTGAGCGGGTTGGTGCCGGCCGGGTAGACCTCCCAGCTCTTCACCCGGTCCATTCGGACGATCTGCGCCAGGTGCGGTTCCCCGATCCCGACGGGCGTGTTGCTCAGCAGCTTCATCTCCTCGCCGCTGATGTCCACGAGCTGGAAGTTCTGCGGCAGCAGGGGACCCACGTTCCGGTACTGGTCCACGGACCACTTGTTCAGGGCGACCAGGTACTTCCCGCCGGGCTTCGTGGTGTCGCCTTCCACCGCGGTCAGGTGTCCGATGTTGTACTGCACCGGCAGCTTCTGCACCAGCTTCCACGCGCGCTCCGGCGGGTTGTACGGCGGTCCCAGAGTCCACTTGGCCACTGCGCTGTCCAGGAACAGGCTCGTGTACGCGTTGCCCTTGTCGTCGAACATGGTGTGCAGCGGCCCGAGTCCGAGCTTCACCTGGGCGGCCACCACCGCGTCGAACTTCAGGATGGGGATCCCGTAGTCGTCCCGGCCGCTGAAGGCCTTGCTGCGGATGGCCTCCTGGATCTTGCGGAAGCTGTACACGGTGGCGTTCGGGTCCAGCTTCCCGCCCACCACGATGTAGTCGCCCCGCGGGGCCACGTCCAGGCCGTGGGGGCTCTTGGGCTCCGGCGCCAGGTACAGAATCCCCGCCTCCACGGCGTCCTTCAGGCGGATCACCTTCATCCCGTTGATCACGGTGTACTTCCCCTGGGCCACGAGCTCCTCGGCCCGCTTCCAGTTCACGATGTGGAGGTAGTCCATGTCCCGGGCACTGGCGCCGACCTCCACGGGCGGCTTCTTCTCCAGGGTGCCCCCGATGGCCCGCTCGCTGTTGAAGGAGTTCCAGAAGGCCCAGCCGTAGCTCTCCAGCTTTCCGAAGTCCGCCAGGTCCTGCCAGTAGGGCGGCAGCTCGATCTGGAAGGATTTGCTCACGTCGATGCGCCCCTTGCCCCGGTCAAACTTCCAGAAGGTCGCCAGGCCCCGGAAGTGCCGGTTGTAGTTCTCCTGCGTCAGGGGCACGTACCGGAAGGGGAAGGGACCCGCGTACTGGGTCACCTCCAGCACGTACTCCGTGTTGGGGCTCACCACGGCGCCGTGGTTGCTGACCGCGTTGGGGTTCTGCACGATCTGCTTCGTGGCGAAGTCCCGAAGGTCGATGACCGCGATGCGGCTTCCCGCCTTGTCGTTGATGAACAGCCACTTGCCGTCGTACTCCCCGTTGGTCTCGCTGAGGGCCGGGTGGTGGGTGTCCCCCCAAGCCAGGCGCGGGTCCTTGGTCCGCCAGTTCAGGATGGTCTCCGTCTCCTCGGAGCCCACGCCGTAGCCCTGCCAGGGCTCAGGCGCGAACACCCCGATCACCCGGAGCAGGCGCATGGACGGGACGCCGAACACCAGCACCTGGCCGCCCTGGCCTCCGGACGAGAACATCAGGTACTCGTCGTACTTGCCGGGCGGCACGTACGTCTGGATGGCTGCCCGGACCTGGTCCGGCGTGAGCCCCTTCGCCTCGATGAGGCTCTGGACGTCCTGGGGCAGCGTAGTGCTGCGCTGCGCCTGCCCCGCCAAAGCTCCTGCCAGCACCAGCGCCAGCATCACTACCACCAGCGACGCAAGCCGACTCCACCTCATGGTCCACCTCCCTTCGTCCTCTGGATTTTCCGACCAGCGAGCTCGCCCCACCCCACGGGGGGGTCTCTGGCCCACCACGCGGCCCTGACATCCTCGAGGGTCATGCGCTCCAGGTTGGCGAGGAGGCTAGCCCGGACCCCTGCCCAGGCGGGGTGCAGGACGCACGGGTGGTCCTCGGAGCAGCCCGCGTCCCAGAACACGCACCGGCGGAAGGCGTCGGCACCCTCCACCGCCTCCAGGATCTCCCGAACGCTGATCTCCCCCGGGCTGCGGGCCAGCCCGTAACCGCGGCTGCGGCCCCGGGCGGAGCGCAGCAGGCCGCTGCGGGCCAGCTTGCGCAACGTCTTGCTGAGGAACGGGCCCGGAAGCCCGCACGCGTCGGCTACCTGGTTGGCGGGCCGGACCTGCCCGGACGGTACGGAGGCGAGGTAGGCTAGCGCCCGCAGGGCGTACTCTGCTTCCCGGGTGAACCGCATGACGTCCCTCCGCAGCCGGCAACAGCAAAACCCGGCGGGCCGCCCACGCGACGGACCCGTCGGGTCCGTTTACACGCTAGGGCGGGCCCCACTCCGCAGCCATCCGGCGGACGCCGGATTTTTCAGCCCCGCCGGGTCCGGCGCAGGTCGGAGGAACACGGGGCAGGACCATCGGACGCGGCCCGGATGGCCAGCGTGCCTCCGCCCGGGCTACCCTGGGGCTGGAACGAAAAGCGACGAGGAGGCCAGCCATGTCCAAGGTCGAGCGGATCCTCGTGGCGGTGGACCTGGGTGAGACGACCGAAGCCACGTGCGCTACGGCAGCGGAGCTGGCGCGGTCCTACGGCGCTGAGCTCATCTTCTTCCACGTCTACGACGTGGCGGGGTTCGAGGAGCTGCAGCGGGAGGCTCCGAGTCTGTACCTGGACCAGGTCCTGGAGAACCTGCGGATGCAGATCCGCAGCCGCCTGGCGCAGCTGGAGGAGCTTCCCCACCGGTTCCGGGTGGAGGTGGTGCCCGACGGGCCCGTAGCACAGGCTGTCGTGGACGCCGCGGAGCGCTTCGGCGCTGACCTCATCGTGATGGGGACCCACGGCCGGACCGGGCTGCAGCGGGTGCTGCTGGGCAGCGTGGCGGAGGGCGTGCTGCGTCGGTCGCCCGTGCCGGTGGTGGTGGTCCCCCCGCGGGCCGCCCGGGCGGCCCGCGCGGAGGCGGTCTAGCCTGTCTACGCCTCCGGCAGGTCCCCGCCGGAGCCGTAGAGAACCTCACGGCTAAGACCTTGGTGATCGCACGGGGAGGTGGAGCATGGCAACCGCGCCCACGCGAGTCCGGCTGCTGGCACGCGACGTGATGACCACACCGGTCATCACCGTGGCTCCTGACACTCCGGTGAAAGAGATCGCTCAGCTCCTCCTGACCCACCACATCAGCGGAGTGCCTGTGGTCTCCCCGGAGGGGAAGCTGGTAGGGATCGTCACGGAGGCGGACCTCCTTTACAAGGAGCGACCTGAGGTGGAGGAACCCGGGCTGCTACGCTTGTTCCGCAGGGGCCAGCTGGCGGAGGCCGAGCGGAAGGCCGAGGGGCTGGTGGCCCGGGACGTGATGAGCTCCCCGGTCGTTACTGTGACCGAAGAGACGCCCCTACGGGAAGTGGCGGCTCTGATGGCGCGCCGGCAGGTCAACCGGGTCCCCGTGGTGCGGGGGGACCAGGTGGTGGGGATCGTCAGCCGGGCGGACGTCCTGCGGGCCCTGGTGCGCGCCGACGACGAAATTAAGGAAGCGGTACGCCGCGCGCTCCTGGAGGAGCTGTGGATCGACCCCTCGGGTCTCCGCATCCAGGTCCAGGACGGGGTGGTCACCCTGGAGGGTGAGGTGGAGCGCCGGTCCGACAAGGAGCTGGCGGAGCGCTGGGTTGCTACCATCGACGGCGTGGTCCGCGTGGAAAGCCAGCTCACCTACCGGTTCGACGACCGGCAGGCGCGGATGGAAACCTGGCCGGGAGACCCCTGGAGGAACGTACCCCGATAGGACGAAAGCCGTCCGGCCCGCAGGGTCCGCGGCGGGCGGGGCTTTTTGGCCCTTTCCGGTACGATAAAGAGGGCCCATGCCCACGCCAAGCGAGGGGAGGTCCCCTTGCAGCTGGCCCGACAGACGGCCATCTTCCGGAGCATCTCGGAGGTCCTGAACCGCTCGTACACCCTCCGGGAGGCCCTCGACGGGGCTCTCCGCCGGATCTGCGAGCTGATGGACGTGGAGGCGGGGTGGATCTTCCTCCACGGCCCCAACCCCGGCGAGTTCCACTTAGCCGCTGACGCCAACCTCCCGGCCCCCCTTGCCGCCGCAGGCAAGCGCAGGATGGCCGGGGACTGCCGTTGCATCAGCATGCTCCGCGAAGGGACCCTGCGGGAGCCTGTCAACGTCATCCAGTGCGCCCGCCTGGAGCAGGCCCTGCCGCAGCTGGCAGAACGACACCGTCATGCCTCGGTCCCCCTGGTGGCGCAGGACGAGACGGTGGGCATCCTGAACCTGATGCTGCCGCCGGGGCGCACCTTCAGCGACGAAGAGCTGGACATGCTGGAGGCGGTGGGGCACGAGCTGGCAGTGACCATCCAGCGGGCGCGCCTGTTCGAACAAGTGCGGGAACAGGAGCACGTCCGCCGCCAGCTGCTCCAGCGCCTGCTGGTGGCTCAGGAAGAGGAGCGCCGCCGGATCGCCCGAGACCTGCACGACCACGCGGGCCAGATGATGACGGCCCTGATCATCCAACTGGCCCAGCTGGCCGGCCAGGCGGAGTCCGAGGGGAACCCCCTGGCCCCGCAGCTGCGCCGCCTGCACGACCTCGCGCAGCAGGGGCTGGACGAACTGCGGAAGCTGGTCCACGAACTCAGGCCGTCCATCCTCGACGATCTGGGGTTGGGCCCGGCGGTACGCTGGTACGCGGACGCCTACGTCCGGCCGGCCGGCCTGGACGTGCACGTGGACACCGCCGGGCTGGACTCCCGCTTGCCGGCGGACGTGGAGACGGTAGCGTTCCGGATCGTCCAGGAGGCCCTGACCAACGTCCTCCGACACGCCCGGGCCAGCCGCGTGGACGTCCGCCTGGACCGTCGGTCCGAAACCCTCCTCGTGATGGTGCGGGACGACGGGGTAGGTTTCGACCCGCAGGAGACCGACCGGCGGACCCTCGGCCTGGCGGGCATGCGGGAGCGGGCGGAACTGGTGGGCGGCACGGTCCAGGTCCTCTCCGTGCCCGGGGTCGGCACCACCGTGCTGGCCCGGCTTCCCGCAGGAGCGGATTAACCCGTCGCTACACCCCGTAGGACCTCCGTCATCGGGTCTGCCCGTTCCCTTCCCGCCCGGGCCTGATCGCTTCCCTCCCGCCCGCGGGGCTACGTTGCCGCGCGGGGGTGGTGGCTGTGCATCTGAAGCCGGAGCACGAAGCCGCACGGGGAGTGTGGGGCCTGGAGCTGCTCGCTGCACAGCGCCTGCTCACGCAGGACCGGGGAGGCTTGACCAGGACACGGCGCGAACACCCGGAGGAGGCCCGGGAGTACCGCCGGATCCTGGAGTCCCTCCGCAGGGAGCTGGTGTCCGCACGGACCGCACACCGCCGGGCGGCCCAGCAGTACCGGTGGGTTCTCAGCCTCGCGGCGCAGTTCCTGCGCCACCGGGGCGTCTGACCCCGACCCTGCCGCGCTAGGGTCCGCGCCCGATCCGGAAAATCGGTGCGCGGACCGATGCCGACCGTTGGTCCGCGCGGTCATACTGCGGGTTGTGCGGGGTGGGCGGGGACCGCCGGGGGTTGCTTCCGGCCAGTCTGCCGACACCCGTAGGAGCGCCATGCTGGTACGCGACGTGATGACCGCCAACCCGACCACGATCGCGCCCACCGCGTCCCTGCAGGAGGCGCTGGAGCGCATGAAGGCCTTGCGGATCCGCCACCTGCCGGTCCTACGCGGGACCAGACTGGTCGGGCTGGTGACCTGGACCGACCTCATGCGGGCCGCCCTTCCCCCAGCCGCCGGGGACGGCGCCGCGCGGCGGGTGGAGCTGCCGGAGCAGCTGCGGGTTTCGGACGTCATGGTGCGCGACCTCCACACCACCACCCCGGACGCCCCGGTGGAGGAGGCCGCGTCCCTGCTCCGTAGACACAAGATCGGCTGCCTGCTGGTGGTCGAACGGGACCAGCTGGTCGGAATCGTCACCGAGAGTGACCTCTTCGACGCCCTGGTGTACCTACGGGGCGGCGACCTGGACGGTGTCCGGCTGTCCGTGGCCCTACCGGGCGGTCTGGAGGACCTGGCCAAGCTGGTGCAGGCCCTCCGCTCCCTGCAGCCCGACCGGTGGGGGCTCGTCCTCTCCGTCCGCCTGGACGGGGTCGTGAAACGCGCGGACGTCTGCGCCACCCAGGTACCGCCCCTGGTCCTGGCCGAGCACCTGGCCGCCGCCGGCCTGCAGCCTTTCCACCTCCGCTTCCGCACACCGGTGAAGCGCCGGTAGTCCCCCCAGGCGTCCGGGGGCCGTTGGTGCAAGCGGCTTAAACCAACATCGCTATAAAATGCGCCTCCCAGAGGGCTTTTGCCCGAAGGGTGCCCACCCCAGGAGGGCAACACCACCACCCGAGGGCGGAGATCGAGCGTCTCCTAAGGCAGTTGCTCGGCAAGCCGCAACCTCCGAGGATGTGATGCCGTCCCGGGGAGGTGCAGATCAGCGGGTTCGGCGGTCATGGGATCGTGCTGGCAGGTTATATCCTCGGCTCAGAACCTGCCGAACTCGCGCCACAGACCTTCCCGCGTGACGGCCTGAACCACCAGAGGTCCTTCCCGAGGGCCTGACATGCCCGGAGAACCACTGGGCATGCCGGGAAGCGCGAGCCCCAGCCAGTCCGGGGCCCGCCGCAGCAGTTCCTGCACCGCCTCCACCGGCACGTGCCCCTCCACGAAGTACCGGCCCGCCACTGCCGTGTGACAGCTCCAGAGCTGCTGCGGCACCCGGTACCGCCGCTTGACCCCCTCCATCTCCTCTGTCTTCACCACCCCGACCGCGTAGCCCGCCCCACGGAGGTAGCTCACGTACGCACCGCAGCAGCCGCAGCGCGGGTTCTGGTACACGGTCAGCCGCGCACCCGCCGGGGCCGTGGACCGGCTGCCCTGCCACGCCACCCACGCCACCGCGAGCCCCGCCACAGCGGCGACGACCGCCAGGGCCCAGATCCCACGCCTTCGCGCCTTCCTTTCCGGCCTCCTACCCACGCCGAGCCTCCTCCCGGGCCCCCCACAGCGGCCTGCAGGACGGGCAGTACTGGGTGAGGACCCGCTGCAGCTGGATGCCGTCCTCCCCTAGCAACTCCAGTACCCGATTCAGCATGAGCGCGGGCGCCACGGGTGCGCCGCAGGCCACACACCGCCTCAGGGGTGTCCGAAGGAGCTGCCCGCTCCCTGCCCGCAGGGACTCGGGGTCCAGGCGCCGGCTCACGTGAATGGCCCCCCGCGCCTGCTCCGGACACCTGGACACGCACAGCCCGCAGGCGGTGCACCGCGCCGGGTCAAAGCGCACCCACGCCTCGCCGTCTGCCTCTCCGTACTGCAGAGCCTCCGAGGGACACGCGGTCGCGCACATCCCGCAGCCCGTGCACGTAGCTGGGTTGATCTCCACCAGGCCCAGCGGGCAGCCGGGGTGCTCCCACGCGGAGGTACCCCCATGACCTACAAAGCGCAACAGCACCGCCGCCACAGCCTCGGGGCGCAGCTGGAACCTGACCTCCCCGTTCGCCCGCGGGAGGGGCTCGGGGAGTTCCATCCCCGGCGGTTGCTCTGCGGGCGGATGGCTGCGCACCAGCTCCGCGGGCCTCCCCGCCCGCCGGAGCAACGCCTGGCAGAAGTCCACCTTCTGGAGGACGGCGGGCCCGCAGCCCGTGCTGCCCTGTCTCTCGCACGGCACAACCCCAACAGCTACCGCACCCAGCAGCAGGGGCGCCAGCAGCCAGTGCGCGGGCAGCATAGCGGCGCACGGAAGCTCCACGGGCATCCAGCCGGCCTCCAGGAATGGCAGTGGGGACGCGCAGGCGCACACGAACAGGATGCCCCTCGGCTGGATGGCGCTGACCTCCGGGTCCAGCAGAACCCGCACCCGGGCTTCCACTTCCTTCGGGTTGTACCCCGGGAAGTGGAAGGCCTCCCGGGGACAGGCGCTGACGCACCGCCCGCAACCCTCGCAGCCGTCCTTGTCCAGCTCGATCCGCCCGTCCGCTACCGACAGCGCCCCGAACGGGCACGCTTCCACGCACAGGGAGCAGCCGGCGGACGCAGCACAACGACTCCCGTCCACCGAGGGGACCACGCGGTAGGCCGGCACAGGGAACCGCAGGAAGGACCGGCGGCTTCCCCGGGCGGGGAAGTACGGCTTCGCGTTGGCGACGGTGCTGCCCCCGGACGCCCGGGCCGCGGCCACCGCCGCCGCGAGCATCACCTTCGCTTTTTCCGTGGCGGCCTCCGGCGGCAGGCCCGCGCACCAGCGCCCTAGCCGTACCGCACTCGCGCTCAGCGGATCGATCCCCGCCTGCCGCAACTGGGACTGCAGCTCGCGTTCGTCGTACCCGTCCCCGCAGAGCCCCAGAACCGCCCGCCCGGCGCCGTCCCGCGCCAGGACGGACTCGAGGTCCCCTCTCCCCTCGCACAGGCCAGCGGCGACCCGCACGACCGCGTGGGGGTCTGTCCTCTGGAGCCACGCCTCCACCGCGGTCAGGTTCACCCGGCTTGCCCGCGCCACGTCCGCGCATATCAAGACTGCAGCTGGCTGCGCCGTCACCGACGCGCCTCCTGGATCCGGCTGAAAAGGCACACCAGGTCCAAGTCCTGCAGCACGAACGCCTCGCAGGCCGCCGCACCGGCCCGGTAGACCGCCGCGGCTTCCTGGTCCTGCAGGGACCGAGCGAACTCCGGAACCCACCGGACCAGGTGTCGGTTCAGGAAGTTCCGCTCCCGTCCGAGGAGCTCCCGGGCTTCTGCGGTCCCGCGTTCCCACGCCTCCGCCTCCCGCCCGCACAGAAAGGCCATGTACTCGAGCTCCACCGCCAGGTGGTCCGCAGGCTCGTGCGGGTCGTTCGACAGGGCCAGACCCACGAAGGCGTACTCCCGTTCCAGCTCCGCACACAGCCAACTCGCGGACCCACCCTGCCCGCAGTGGTAAGCGGACTCGTAGGGAGCACAGCGGCAGCCGTCAAAGCCCGGGGTGAACAGACGCACGTATTCCTCCTGGAGGACCGTGCTAGCCGGCAGGTCGGCGAGGGCGCGCAGCAGGCGCTCCCACGGCAGGAAGAAGGGGAAAGCTGCCAGGACCCGCTCCGGCTCGAGGACCCGCGGGACCTCCACCAGGGCGCGGCGCCGAGCCTCCGTAGGGTACAGGAACAGCGCGGCCAGTAGCCGGTAGATGGCCTGTCGCAGCTGCGCCAGGGCTTTCATCCCGTTCCCCGATGCGTCCGCCCGCCGGACTCCGGCAGCAACTCGTAGACCACCGCGGCCAGGAACACCAGCATCACCCCGAGGATGAACACGGCCGGGGCGAAGGGTACCCGCGGGTTGCTGTACACGGGGCCGGTGGGCACCCCCAGGGGCGCCGCTAGGAAGAAGTAACTCACCGCCTGCAGGGCAAAACCCGCCACCACCAACAGCAGCGTCCACGCCGCCCGCATCATTGTTCCTCCGCAACCTCCATGATGGGGAACACCTTCACGAACAGGGTGTACAGCAGCGTGCCGAGCGCGAACAGGCCGGCCACGACGCTGTACTCCACCCAGGTGGGCGTGTACGACCCGGGGCCATACGGCAGCAGCGTCCCGTGCGTCTGCGAGGGCACCACGATGAGCAGCCGCTTGCCCACCGCGGCCACGTTCACCAGCAAACCTCCCGCCACGCCCGCGGCCACCACGCTCCGGGCAAACAGAGGAAACCACGACAGGACGAACACCACCGCCAGACCTGCCAGCACCCACCCCACCCATTCGGGTTCGGGCCCGGCTCCGGCTGCGGGAGCCAGGCGGGGGCCGTGGCGGTGGATCATCAGCAGCAGTCCCGCGCCCGCCGCCGCCAGACCGGCTGCACGCGTGAAGGCCGGCCGGAAGGAGGGCACGCGCACGGGCACCACAGAGGGTACGTAGGGCAGGAGCAGCGCCACCAGGCCTAGCACCAGTGCCCCCATGCTGACCCAGAAGAGCCAGGCGTACGGTCCGGTGAGCAGCGCCAGCGTCAGCCGGACCTCCGTCTCGTGACCCGTGTACGTGGTGGTCAGTAGCTCGGCCACCGTGAAGTAGAGATAAACGAGCACCAGGAGCGCCAGCAGACCCCCCAGCCACCGGAAGATCGCCTCGTGCAGCCGTTCCCGCTCGCCTAGCACGTGCCGAAACACCGCGGCGATCACCAGCAGCAGCCCGATCCCCGACACGCCAGCCATCACCACGAAAGCAGGGGCCTGCAGCGTGCTGAACCAGCCAGGCCGGCCCGACTGGATCCCGAACACGAACCCCAAGGTGGAGTGGGCGGTCACCAGCAAAGGCACGATGGCGATGGCGAGCCAGAAGGCGGCGCGGTGGTGCCGCTCGCGCTCCGCCGGGGTATCCCGGTAGCCTGCAGCCCACAGGCGGTAGAAGCCCTGCAGGGGGCTCGGGATCCGCGCCAGCAGGGCGGCGTCTCGGCGCCCGTCCAGGTAAAAGTAGACCAGACTGGCGAACAGGTAGCCGGAGATCACCAGGGTGAACGTGCCGAAGAAGGGGGACTGCGGCCGCGCGTACCGCAACAGGTTCACGATGCCCCGCACGGGCTGGCCCAGGTCCGGCAGGACGCTGAAGGCCGCCAGGACCAAAGCCACGATGGTCAGCAGCTCGGCCATGCGCGACACCGGCCTGAGCTCCTCCAGGCGCAGCAGCCGGATCAGGGCCGCCATGGTGATGCCCGCGAAGCTCACGCCCACGAAGTACACATCGAAGGCGATGTACAGGCCCCAGGCGGCCCCGCCCATGGTCCCGATGTCCCGTAGGCCTGTCACCACCAGCCCCTCCACGAGCTGGCGGGAGTACGCGTAGATTCCCCAGCCCACCACGCTCAGAAGGACCAGGATGAACAGCCAGAAGCCCACCTGGAACCGGCCCACTCCGTAAGGCAGTCGCTGGACCTGTACGCTCATGGCTACACCCTCGCTTTTACTTCCTCGATCTGCCGGCTCTCGGGGTGCGCCGGGTGGGCGCCCACGTAGTACACCCGGGGCTCGGTCCCCAGCTCCTCCAGCAGGCGCCAGGAGTGCTTCCGGCCCAGCACCTGGGAGACACTGCTCTGCGGGTCCTCCAGGTCCCCGAAGTGCAGCGCGAACGCGGGGCAGTTTGCGACGCACGCGGGCTGCAGCCCCTCCTCCACCCGCTGCACGCAGAAGGTGCACTTCTCCACCACCCCCTTGAGCCGCCCCCCACCCGCCACCCGGCGCTTCTCCTCCCCGTACGGCCGATCCAGGTCGGGATTCCGGTAGGGCGGGGTCTGCCCGTTCGTCACCCGCCGCACGTCGCGCTCACCCCAGTCCAGGTAGTAGTTCCGCACCGGCTCCTTCCAGTTGAAGTAGTTCACTCCGTACGGGCAGGCCACCTCGCAGTAGCGGCAGCCGATGCACCGGTCCCAGTCCGTGGCCACCAACCCGTCCTCCCGCTTGTACCGCGCGCCCACCGGGCACACCTTGGCGCACGGCGGGTTGTCGCAGTGCATGCAGGGCCGCGGCATGAACCAGATGTACGTGTTGGGATACTCGCCCTCCTCGAACCGGAACACGTACATCCAGAAGGCCGCGGTGGGGGTGTTGTTCTCTACCTTGCAGGCCTCCATGCAAGCGCGGCACCCCATGCACCGGTCCAGGTCGACCACCATGGCGTAGCGCGGCATCCCGACCTCCTACTTGTAAACCCGTACCTTCACGTGGAAGGACTGGTCCGCGGTGTTGGCCACGTAGCCCTCTCCTGTGAAGAACAGGGAGTTGGGGGACGGCCCCTGTCCGTCGGCCCACGGGTGTCGGGCGACGCCCCCGAAGTGGTGGGGCATGGCGACGGTGTCGGGGCGGATGCTTTCCCGGTAGCGTGCCACCGCCCGCACCCGACGGGTCTCCCCGGTGACCGCGTTGTGGGACTCCACCCACACCTGCTCCCCGTCCCGGATCCCTTTCGCCCGCGCCGTGCGGGGGTTGATCTCCACGTAAGCCTGCCGGGCGAGCTCCGCCAGCAGCGGCACCTGCGAGGAGCGCGACTGCTTGTGCTCGATCCGCTTGAAGCTCACCAGGTACAGGTCGTACTCCGGTGGCGAGCCCTCCATGGTGGGCTTCCGCCAGGTAGGAAGCGGGGTGTAGTCCCGCCAGTAGATCTCCGGCACTCCCCGCTCGCGCATCTCCAGCCGGTAGCGGAGCAGCGCCTCCCCGTACAGCCGGTGCCGTACCCCGCCGAAGGGCGGGTCCGTGGCGTACCCGTAGAACTTGGTGGCAGGTACCGCACCCTTGATCTTCACCCCGTGCTTCTCGAAGTAGGCCACCCCTTCGGCAATCCCCTCCGACTTGGCCCAGCGGTCGAAGATCTCCCGTACCGTGGGCTTCCGGTCCACCGGGAGCCGGTAGGGTTCCTTCAGCTTGAGGGCCTCGTTCAGGTGGTCCAGGTAGCCGTCCTTCCCGTAGAGCACCCCGGCCTTCTCGCACAGGTCCAGGTAGATCTCGATCTCCCCCCGGCTCTGGAACAGGGGTTCCATTACGGGCACCCGCAGGGCCACCGCGTCCACGTACTGGTCCGTGGCCGCCAGCGGGCCCTCGTACTTCTCCAGGGTACTGGCAGGCAGGACCACGTCCGCAAATAGGTCCGCGGTCCGTGACAGCCACGGATCGATCACCACCACGAACTTGAACTTCCGGTAGGCCTCCTCCAGGTCCGGAGTGGACGCAAACGCCACCAGGGGGTTGGACATGTGCACGATGACCATCTCGGGGATTTGCTTGACCCCGTACTTTTGCGGATCCTGCATGACCTTTGCGACGATGGAGGAGTTGTTGCTGTTGATGGGGAAGAACTTGGAGTCCTTCAGCCACACGTTGTACGGAGGGTCCTTGATCTCAACGTGTTCCAGCTTCTCGAAGTTCTCGTGCACCTTCCACGGCCCGACGTCCAGCCGCTGACCTCCAACCGCTCCCACCGCGCCCAGCAACATCACCACCAGCAGCATGGCCCGGACCGCTTGGAATCCCAGCTCCTGCTGGCTCACGTGGTAGGCCATGATGGCCACGGGCCGGTATGGGATCCGGACTCCATCCACCACCACCGTGCTCCCGATGCGGGCGTTCTCCGCCAGCTCCCGGGCCACGCGCCGGATCTGCTCCGTGGGCACCCCGCACACCTCGGAAGCCCACTCGGGGGTGTAGCGGGCCAGGTGCTCCTTCAGAACCTGAAAGGCCGGCTTGACACGCTTCCCGTCCGCCACGAAGGTGCCTTCGAGGGCTGGCGAAGCGTCCCCCGCGTCATGAGGCCTCGGCCCACCCGCCCGGAGGTCCCACACCTGCTCCTTGCCTTCGCGACGGAGGAAAAAGCCGTCCTCCTGGACCAAAAAGGGCGCGTTGGTGTACCGGGCCAGGTACTCACGGTCTACTGCTCCCAGGGCGATGAGTTCGTGGCACAGGGCCAACGCCAGCGCTAGGTCCGTGCCCGGCCGGATGGGCAGCCACTCGTCCGCGAAGTGGGCCGTTCCCCGCAGCCGCGGGTCGACGGCCACTACCTTCATCCCGCGCTCCCTTGCCTGGATGAGCTGCTGCGGCCAGGTGATCCAGCAGAGCTGGTTACCCCCCGCGTTGGTGAGGTTGTAGCCCCAGGCCAGCAGGTAGCGGCAGTGCCGGAAGTCCGGATGCAGGACGCCGCTGATCCCGACGGTGTACTCCCCTGCCCTGTACCCCGCGTCCGAGCAGAACGCCCCGTGGTGCAGCCTGGTCGCACCCGTGGCCTTGACGAACGCCTCGTCGTAGAAGGCCTTGGCCTTGCTGCGTCCCTTCTGCCACACAAGAAGGCTCGGCTCCTTGGCCCGAACCTCCCGCATTTTTTGCGCCACCAAGGTGAGGGCTTCCTCCCAGGTGGCCTGCCGCCACCGGCCGGGGACTCCCTTCTCGTTGGTGCGGATCAGGGGCGTCTTCACCCGGTTGGGGTCGTAGAGGGCCATGATCTGAGCTGCGCCCTTGGGGCAGAGCGTCCCTCGGTTGCGGGGGTGGCCGGGGTGGCCGACCAGCTTCACCACGCGACCGTCGATGCGCCGCGCCAGCATCCCGCAGTCCTGTTTGCCGATCCAGCATGCGGTCGGGACCCACTCCTCCACGGCCCCGGGGACGCCACGCGGAGCTGCCCGGAGCGTCTCCAGATCACCGAACAGCAGCCGCCCGGCCAGAAGGCTGCCGCTTGCGGCGACAGAGGTCCGCAGAAACGTCCGTCGCGTAAGCTTCATCGTGCACCCCGCGGTCCCGTCTCTGAGAGGACATGCTACGAGCCGCCGGACCGGACGGGGTCGGGGACGGAACCGATTCTCAATCCGTTCTTGACCCGAGGGATAAACGACTTGACGGACCGGTTCCGTCCGTCATCCTTTGCAGGACACCCTCGTGCGCCGGCCGTGCCTCAGGAAGCTTCCCGCACCAGCTTCACCCGCGTGTCGTAGAACACCGCGCTGGCCCCTGCGGGGTCGCTCAGGCACACGTTCTTCAACACGGGGTCCACCCGCATGGCGGCGTTTGCGTGGATCCCCCGGCCCCGCCGCGCGTCGCCCTTCAGCACCTTCCCGTCGATCACCAGGTCCACGGACCCGTACGCCCAGTGACCGTGGCCCAGGGAGAACGCCACCACACCCGGCCGGATCCCTTCCGTAACCCGGACGCGGCCCACCATAGGCTTGCTGTGGCCGTCCAGCACCGGCCACATGCCGTCCGGGTTGCTCGCGGAGGTCACCCGCACCAAGTCCCCGTCTTTCAGGCCCAGGCGCTCCGCGTCCTGCCGGTGCACCAGCACGAAGTTCTCGGGCAGCAGGGCCAGCAGCCAGTAGTTGGTTCCGGTCCGGGACTTCGTGTGGCTCACCTCCCGGTAAGTGATCAGGTGCAGGTCGTAGCCTGCCTTCTCGTCCTCCACCGGCCGGTCGAGGGCGTCCCGCGGCGCGGGGATGTAGGCCGGCAGCCCAGGGAAGGGTTTGCCGGTCATGCTGTTCTTGGTCTTCGCCACCTTCTCCGAGTAAATGCTGACCAGGGTGCCGTACTGGTTCGCCAGCTGCTCCCCTTTGAAGGCCTTCTGGTACTCCTGGAACCGGCCGCCCCGGTTCAGCACGTAAACGACCTTCCGCCACCAGGCTTCGCCCACTGCCCGCTTCCACTTCTCGGGATCGAACACACTCTTCGGCAGGTGTCGGCGGGCCTGCAGGAACAGGCGCACCTCCTCGTCGGAGGCGTCCGGGACCGCGTCCCCGGGTCTGTCACCCGCCGCCACGTTGGCCACCATCTTCAGGTAGAAGTCCTCCGGCCGCCGGAGGTCCTGCCCCGGCCCGAAACCGTCCTTCCCGAAACCGGGCAGCCCCAGCCGCTCCGCGCACGCCAGCAGGAACGCCTCCAGGGAAATCGGCATCTCCTCCCCGAACACCCGCACGGTCTCCGGCACGGGCGGGATCACCGGCTGCCGCACGGGCTGCACCTTCACCGTCATGTTCGGGTGGCTGCCCTGAAACTCCCACCGCTCCAGGTACGACAGGTCCGGCAGGATGTAGTCCGCGTACATGGACGTCTCGCCCACCGTGATGTCCACGGCCACGAAGAGCGGCAGTTTGTTCGGGTCCTTCAGGACCTCGATGGTGGTGTGCCCTGCGGGCAGGGAGTAGGCCGGCGACCCCATGTACAGGAACGCGATCTTGATGGGGTAGGGGTAGGCGTCCCCGATGGACGGAACGATCTCCTGGTAGACGTCGCTGGACAGGGGGTACCAGGGCCGCTTCGCAGGATAGCCCCGGAACAACGTGGACTCCTCGTACTTCGTCTCGTGCCGGATGATGCTCACCCCGAAGGGCGTGGTGCGCTTCGGGTGCAGCTCCTTCAGGTTGAAGGGCTGCCCCTCCTTCTCGCCGCTCGGGTCGTACACCTTCGCGGAGGCCATGCCCCCCTTCCAGTCCAGGTTGCCGATCAGCACGTTCAGGGTCATCCACGCCCACACGTTGTAGAACCCGTTGGTGTGCTGGCTCACCCCGCGGTGGATGTCTGCCGCCGCCCGCTTGCCGTGGCTGGTGAACTCCCGGGCCAGTTCTTCGATGTCCTCCGCCCGCACCCCGCAGATCTCCGCCCACTCCTGCAGGCTGTGCCGACGTGCCTCCTCCCCCAGCAGCTGCAGCCCACTCTTCACCCGGATCCCGTTCAGGGTCGTGTCCACCAGAAGGTCTCCCTCCACGGGGTTCTGCTCGTCGTACGGGTCGAAGGGGACCGGCCTGCCATCCCGCAGCACCACGAACGGGTCGAACTCGTACTCCACCCGCTTGCCCTTGACCTCCTGGCTGCGCTTCTGGACCGGCAGCCCGAGGTCCGAGGCCCGCAGGAACCCTTCCGGCCTACCCTTCTCCAGCTTCACCAGCCAGGTGGCGTTGCACCACGTGGGCTCCCCGTCCTCCTCCGCCGCGGCCTTGTTGGCGTTGCGCAGGTACCGGGCGTCGTACCGCTGGTGGTCCAGGATCCACCGGATCACGGCCAGGGCCAGCGCGCCCTCGGTTCCCGGTCTTGCGGGAATCCACTTCCACGCCTTCGCCGCCGTCTTGGACAGCCGCGGGTCCACAACCGCGAACTTCAGCCGTCCGGTCGCCAGCCCCTCCGTCAGGCGCGGCACCCGGTTGGTGGGTCCGTAGTTCCCCTCGAAGGGAGAAGCGCCCACGAAGACCACGAACTCACTGTGCTCGGTGTCCGCCTGCCAGTAGAACTTGCGGCCCTTCGTCCACTTCATCTTGCCGTCTTTCTCGTCGAACTCGTACTGCTCGCTCATGGCCTTGCAGGCGAAGTACAGGGACCCCTGGCAGACGGTGGTGTGGCCGTGGAAGTTGACCGACCCGAAGCTCTCCTGTACGAACCGGCGCGCAAACTCCGTCCTTCCCGCCTTCTGGCGGCCCCAGAAGTACAGGAACTGGTTGTTCTTGGGCCCAAGGTCTGGATGGTCGGGGTCGATCAGCGTGTGCAGGTGGTCGCGGAAAGTCTGCTGGAACTCCCTCACCAGGGCCTGCTTCTTCGCCGGGTCCTTCTCCGCCCGGATGCGCCGCACGAACGCGTCCATCTCCTTGGCCACCTTGGGGTCCCGCAGGGCCCACAGCTCGCGCAGCCCGGGCACGTGGCGGTCCTCGCCGATGTCCGCGAACAGCTTGCCGCCGTCCACGATCTCCCGCACCGCCTGGTCGAAGGGGATGGTGCGCCATTTGTTCGAGCCCCGGGGGCCCGCCCGCTTCAGGACCACCCGCAGGCGGTAGGGGTCATACACGCTCAGCAGCCCGGCCTGTCCCTTCGGGCACAGGGGCGCATCCACTCCGGCTACCTGGTGCGGCGCGGTCTTGTACGACACGTGCGGCACCAGGTTGAAGGGGTTGTAGGGGTTTCCGTCGATCTTGGCCGCCACCCCGTCCAGCACCTTCACCTTGATGCCGCAGCCGGTGTTGCACATGAGGCAGGAGGAGTACAGCTGGTTCTCCGCCTGAGCCAGCGGGTACTGGACGGCCGGACTCTGCGCCACCTCCTGAGCCGAGGCCAGCAGTCTGCCCGCTTGGCCCAGCAGGGCCCCTCCGCCCACCAGCGCCCCCGCCTTCAGCAGCTGGCGCCGCGTTATCCTACCGTTCTCTCCGTTGCGCTCCGTCATCGCGCCACCTCCGTGTCCATGAGGGGCAGAAGCCGCGCTCCCAACCACAGGAGGGCCGCGGTGGTGGCCAGGACGAAGAGGGTCACCAGCCACTCGTGCACGCTCGGGACGTACGAGAACACCAGCCGCGGCCCGGTGAACGCCCGTTCCAACCCCCGCAGCGCGGGCTCGATCTGCGCAGGGATGACGACATTCAGCCGCACGCTGAGGAAGGTGGCCGCTACCAGCAGCCCGGCCCACCCCACGGCCGCCGGGTCCCGCGGCCGCAGGACCAGGAGGACCACCGGAACTAGCGTTCCCAGCCCCAGGTGCAGGACCCAGAAGACCCACCAGTACGGCCCGAACAGGACGACCTGCAGCAGGTGACCCTCAGGGCTCGTGCCGTACCACAGCGGGATGGAGAACTCCGCCCACTCCAGCAGCACGTCCACCGCCACCAGCAGGAGCAGGACGCGGCCCAACAGGCTCACCAGCTCCCGGTACTCTCCGTCCCGCTGCGGCCACGCGAACGCCACGACCGCCGTCAACAACCCTCCCCCGCTCACCAGGGCCCCGGTGAGGAACAGGATGGGCACGATGGACTGGTGCCAGTACATCTTCGCGCTCACGGTGGCGAACAGCGCCCCTACGCCTCCGTGGAACGCCACCGCGAGCGGCACACCTACCGTGGCGAGGACCTGGAGCACCTTCCGCTCGCGCTCCAGGACGTCCCCCTCCAGGGTGGTACGACCCAACGTCAGCCAGCGCGCCACCGTCCGCTGCAGGCGGCTCCGTCCGGCCTCCTGGCTCCACCGGACCAGGTCGGGACGAAAGGCGAGGTACGCCTCCCCCAGCAGCACCAGGAAGTACCCTGTGTACAACCAGATCATCCACGCCATCATGGAGCGGAAGTTCGGGCTCGTGTACACGCGGTAGAAACGCTCCATGTGTCCCAGGTCGAACCAGATGGACAGCAACGCGGTGAGCAGGGTCACCACCGCCGTGAACAGAGCCAGCTTCCCGATCCGCTCCAGCCGCTCCACCCGGAACACGTACACCAGGCTCGACAGGAGGAACGCTCCCGCGGAAAGCCCGATCAGGTAGATGTACACGGACACCCACAGACCCCACACGACGTAGGACCCGTACGCCGCCAACCGGTGCCCGAGCACGAGGCGCTCCCCCACGCCCCACAGCCCCAGCCCGAACGCCACCAACCACACCACGTACAAGAGTCTGCGCATGCCCCACCTCACAGCAGGTAGTACACGCGGGGCTTGGTCCCGAGCTCCTCTTTCAGCCGGACCGCGTTGGGCCGGTGCATGAGCTCGCTCACCAAGGCCTCGGGGTCCTCCGCGTCGCCGAAGTACGTGGCACGGCCGATGCAGCTCGTGACGCACTCCGGCAGCATCCCGGCTTCCAGCCGGTGCAGGCAGAAGTGGCACTTCCGCGCGTTCCCCACGGGGGAGGCGTCCCCCTCCCGCTTCCAGGGCTTCCCGTACTCGAAGTTGGGCACCTCCTCCACGGGGCTACGTCCCGGCGTGCCGTCCGTGTAGTGCTCCCCCGCGTCGAAGGTGCGGGCGTTGTACGGGCAGGCCACGATGCAGTAGCGGCACCCGATGCACTGGTCGTAGTTGATGGCCACGATCCCGTCGGCCCGTTTGTAGGTGGCGTTCACAGGACAGACGGGGACGCACGGCGGGTTGTCGCACTGCATGCAGGGGCGCGGGAGGAATCGCCGGGTTACGTGGGGGTACGTCCCGATCTCCTCGTCCACCACGGGCCGGTACACGACCCCGGGCGGCAACTTGTTCTCGGCGACGCACGCAATGGTGCACGCGCTACACCCCACGCACTTGCGCAGGTCGATGACCATCGCCCACCGCCGCAGGTGGGCGGGTTTGCGCAAGGCTCTCTGGAGATCTCGCTGCATACGCAGGAGCACGTCCTCCTGAGGGCGCTCGGCCGGGAGCGCTGCAGGTGGTGCCGCGGGCGCGGCCTCTGCGGGTCGTGCGGTGCTCTCCAGCACCTCCAGAGCCAGCAGGGTCGCGGCTCCCGCGCCCAGGGTCTTCAGGAACCGCCGCCGTCCGGATCGGGATTCTCTCGTCTGCGTGGCAAGGGCGCGCTCTCCACCTTCCACGGGTCACCTCTCCTGCGATCCGTCGCTTCCACCGCGCAGGTTACGCAACTCCGGCGGGCGGCCAGAATCCGTCCGAGGCTCGATTCAGCGGTCCTGCACGGTGCTGAGGAAGACGGGTCTGCGCTCCTGCCCGGTCATCCGGTTGGGAGAGGAGTCCCTCGGTCGCAGACCGGACGGCCCCGCGAAGGGGGACCTTGCTGTCCTCCGGGCCGCGGGCCAGAGACCGCAAGCCAATCCGGGGCGCTGTCGAACCTCAGCGCGTTTTCTCTCTCTGGCGCCCCTTGTGGCGAGGGTGTCTGTCGTGGGCGGCGCCTAGTGGTCTTTCGCTTCCCTTGCCCGCAACCGCTCCCAGTTCGCGTCCACCCAACGCTGGAGGGCTTCTACCGCCTCCTCGTCACCCAGTAGGTGCCGGAAACGGCCCTGCATCTCCAGGAACGCCCGCACCGGCACGGGCTCGCGCGGCACGTAGGTGACGCGGTACCGCCCCCCTTCCACCTCGTACAGGGGCCAGTAGCGGCTCTCTACGGCCCGGCGCGCCACCTCCACCAGCTGCTCCGGCGGGTAGTCCCAGCCGGGCTGGCAGGGCGTGAGCACGTTCACGAAGCTGGGGCCGGAGACTTCCAGGGCCTTCTGGAGCTTGCGCCCCAGGTCCGCCCAGTGGCTGATGCTGGCCTGCGCCACGTACGGGATCCCGTGGGCCGCCACGATCTCCGTAAGGTCCTTGCGGGGCTGCACTTTCCCCCGCAGCACCCGGCCCACCGGGCTCGTGGTGGTCCGGGCGCCCTGCGGGGTGGCGCTCGAGCGCTGGATGCCCGTGTTCATGTAGGCTTCGTTGTTGTAGCAGATGTAGAGGAACTCGTGCCCGCGCTCCAGCGCTCCCGAGAGGCTCTGCAGACCGATGTCGTAGGTGCCCCCGTCTCCCCCGATCGCCACCACTTTGGGTGGGGAGGAAAGCCTGCCGCGCCGCTGCAGCGCCCGGACCGCCGCCTCCACCCCCGAAGCGGTGGCCGCGGCGTTCTCGAAGGCGTTGTGCAGGTACGGCACTGGCCAAGCGGAGTACGGGTAGAGGGTGGTCACCACCTCCATGCACCCCGTGGCGTTCACCACCACGAGCGGCCGGCGGGCCACCGCGAACAACAGCCGCACCACTACGGGGAACCCGCAGCCCGCGCACGCCCGGTGGCCCGGGGCCAGGCCCTGCGCCCGTTGAGACAGCTCACGCAAGTTCAAGGACACGGCTTCCCTCCACCCCCAGGTACACCACGCCGCCGGGAGGGCCCGCGCGCAGCAAGTTGTCCAGCTCCTCGTCGCGCAGCTCCCGTCCGCCCAGGCCGAAGATGACGTCCGTGAAGCGTGGCCGGACCTCAAGATCGTAAAGGGCAGCCCGGACTTCCACGCCCAGGGGCCCTCCGAGGCCGCTCAGGGTGTCTGCCCGCTCCAGCACCACGACTTCCCGCACCCCGCCCAGCGCTTCCCGCAGGGGCGTGGTCGGAAACGGACGGAAGGTCACCACCCGTACAAAGCCCGCCCGCTGCCCCCGCACCCGAGCCCGCAAGGCCGCCTGCTCCACGGCGTCCGCGTAGCTCCCGAGGACGACCAGGGCCACCTCGGCGTCCTCGGTGCCCCGCGCGTCCACGAGAGACGGCAGGTCCTGCCCGAAGTGCGCCCGGAAGGCCCGCACGCCCTCTTCGAGCACCTGGGGCACCCGCTCCATGGCCGCGGCCAGGGCCCGACGGAACTCCATGTAGGAGTCCGGCAGGGCGAGGGGCCCCACGGTGATCGGCTCACCGCCCAGCAGGGTGTAGCCGTCCGTGGGGGCCTCGCCCAGGAACGTCTGGACCGCCTCGTCCGGGTAGACCTCCAGGGGTTCCAGGCTGTGAGTAAGGGTGAACCCGTCCAGACACACCATCACCGGCAGCCGGGCCCGCTCCGCCACCCACACCGCCAGCAGGGTGCGGTCGTAGGCGTCCTGGACGCTGCGGGCGTAGATCTGGACCCATCCCGCGTCCCGGGACCCCATGGTGTCCGAGTGGTCCCCGTGGATGTTGATGGGGGCCGACAGTGCCCGGTTGGCCACGTTCATGACGATGGGCAGGCGAAGGCCGCTGGCGATGTACAGGACCTCGTGCATCAGGGCGAGTCCCTGCGAGGCGGTGGCGGTCAGCACGCGGGCGCCCGCGGCGGCCGCCCCTACGCACGCGGACAGGGCGGAGTGCTCGCTCTCCGCGGCTACGAACTCCGTGTCCACCTCGCCCTGGGCCACGTACTCGCTGAACCGCTCCACGATCTGGGTGGCGGGGGTGATGGGGTAGGCCGCCACCACGTGGGGCCGGATCTGCTTCCACGCCAGCGCGACCGCCTCGTTGCCCGTGAGTCCCACCCTGCGACGGCTCATGCCGCACCCTCCGGGACCATGCGGATGGCGCTGGCCCGGGGCGGGCACACTGCGGCGCAGACCCCGCAGCCCTTGCAGTGGTCGTAGTCCACTCCCACCACCCGCCCGGCTGCCACCCGGATCGCCGAGTCCGGGCAGTACAGCCAGCACAGCATGCAGTGCACGCAGCGCTGCAGGTCCAAGACCGGCCGCTCCTGCCGCCAGTCGCCCGTGCGGTACGCCACGCTGCTTGCGCCGGGGATCACCGGCCCACGGTCGAGAGCCTGCCAGTCCGTAGCCACGGTTGGACCTCCTCCACAGCCAGGCGGGCCGCCTCCACGTTCCGAAGGGCTACCTCCTTCGGTAGCTCCCGTGCCAAGCGCTCCTCCAACCACCGCAGGAAGGGCCCCGGCGGCAGCCCCACGAACGCCACGGCCACCGCCGCCAGCAGCGGTACGTTGGGGATGTCCCGGCCTACGGTCCGGCGGGCGATCCCCGACGCGTCCAGGACCAGGATCCCCTGCGGGGCAACCCCGGGCACCGCGACCGGTCCGGCGCCGTTCACCACCACCCGGGTGCGGGCCGTCACGCCCTGCAGGACCCCGGGGCTGGAGACGAGCCGGGCGTCCAGAAGCACCAGCACGTCCGGCCTGTCCACCGGTCCCCTGCGGCGGACAGGCTGGGGTGAGACACGCGTGTACGCCTGGACCGGCGCCCCTCGCCGCTCCGGCCCGAACTCCGGGGAGGCCTGCGCGAACCCCCCGAATTCGATCACAGCCTCGGCCAGCAGGAGCGCTGCGGTCTTTGCTCCGTAGCCGCCCCGGCCGTGCCACCGCAACTCCAGGGGAACGAACTCCATCGTCGACCTCCTCGAGGAGATCGTAGACCCCCCGACTTCCGCCATCCATCGGGCAGGGGCCGGATTCTCCGCCTCCGGTCGGTCCCTCCGGTACACTAGGGGTAGGCGGGTTGCCCGAGGGACAGGGGGCGGTTATGGCAGGCCCGAAGATCCGGATCCTCATCGCGGACGACCACGGGATCGTGCGGGAGGGGATCCGCATGATCCTCTCCAGCCAGGAGGACTTCGAGGTAGTCGGGGAGGCCAGCACAGGCCGGGAAGCCGTGGAGCTGGCCCGGCGGATGAAACCCGACGTGGTGCTCATGGACATCAGCATGCCCGACATCAACGGCATCGAGGCCACCCGACGGATCCGGGAAGAGATGCCCTCCGTCCAGGTGCTGGGGCTGACCATGCACGAGGAGGAGAACTACGTGTTCCAGATGCTGAAGGCGGGCGGGGCCGGCTACGTGCTCAAGCGGGCCGCGGCGGAGGACCTCGTGGCCGCGGTGCGGGCGGCCCACCGGGGCGAGGCGTTCCTCTACCCGTCGGTGGCCAAGCTGGTGGTCCGGGACTACCTGGAACGGGCCAGCCGGCAGGAGCAGGACACGTCCCTGGACGGCCTGACGGAGCGCGAGCGCGAAGTCCTCACCCTGATCGCGGAGGGCCTCACCAACCAGGAGATCGCCCGGCGCCTGTACATCAGCGTGAAGACAGTGCAGACGCACCGCGCCCACATCATGGAGAAGCTGAACCTGCACGACCGCACCGAACTGGTGCGCTACGCGATCCGGAAGGGACTCATCGAGCCGTAGCCGGGGACCTGCCCAGACGATCCAGCACCCCCGGGAGCAGCAGACCCAGGCGGGGCTTCGGGATCCAGTCGTCCGCGTGGAAAGCCGCGGCAGCCTGACCGTACTCTCCCTCGTCCCCGGGCGTGGCCACGACCAAGCGCAGGGCAGGCCACTTGTGGCGCAGCGCCTCGAGATCCCGGCGGCAGGCCTCCGCGCACGCGGCGAAATCCGCCACCACAATGTCCACAGGATCCGGCAGCGCCAGCAACTCCGCGAAGGACGTAGCCTCCACCAGGTTCGCGCGGCCCCGCAGCAGCGCCGCGATGGCTTCCCGGACGGCCGTGGACTTCTCCACGATGGCTACCCGCATCCGCTCCGTACCCCCTCACCGCCCCGGCTTCCGCCGCCACTGTACGCCTTCCCGCGGGGACCGCCTATCGGTCCGGCCACCGATCGCTCCTCCCGACCGCCCCGCGCCACCCTCCCAAAGCCCATCCGGTGGCCGCCCGATGGTGGCCGCCCCCCGCGCGGGGGCATGGTCAAGCTGGAGGTGGCGGCCATGAGAACCGGCAAGCGAGAGCCGTACGACTACGCGGCGGTGTGCGGGCTGTACTGGGCGGGCAGCGCCTGGTACGAAGTCCTGCAGGCCACGTGTACTACCCAGGGGGAGCTCGAAGAGGAGCTGGTGAACCTGTGCCCCGTGTACGCCTGCGCCCGGGAACGCGGGGTGGCTCACTGTGGCGTCTGCCCCGAGTTTCCCTGCCAGCTGCTCGTGAACCTCGCCTCGGTCAGCCCGCAGGACCGGAGGATTGAGTCCGCGGCGCTGCGGGCGCAGCTGGGGGACGACCGGTGGGCGGAGTGGGCCCGGACCCAGCACTTGTGGCTGGCCTTCTGCCCCCTGCGGGACCGCACTGCCCGCGTCCACCACGCCGCGGCCGGGTAGGCAGGCGGGGCGGCCAGCAGCCTACTGGACCACCAGGGTACCGGTCATCCCGGCTTCCTTGTGGCCCGGGACGCTGCAGTAGAAGGGGAAGGTCCCCTTGGCGTTGGGGGTGAAGGCCACGGTACCCGTCTTGCCCGGCTGGACCAGCCCCATCTTGACCTTGAACCGGTCCACGACGAAGTCGTGTTCGATGACGCCCTTGTTGTCCAGCACCAGCTGCACGGGCTGACCGGCCTTCACCGTGATCTTGTTCGGAGTGTAGCTGAACTCCTTGGCGACCAGGGTGACCTTCTGGGCGGCCGCGCCCGCCAGCGCCGTAACACCCGCCAAGGCCACCGCAGCTGCGGCCAATCCCGCGACGACCCACTTCCTCACCGACCTCACCTCCCGGGGACGGTTTCGATCCGTTGCGTCCAACCTAGCCGCCGGTAGCCCTTGAGGCATCGGGCCCGGACCCGATTTTGTCACAGGTGTATGAAAAAAGCCGCCGGGGGGGCCGGCTTAGCCCGCCCCCCCCGGCGGTCCTCGCCTGGGGGTCAGGCCGCCTGCGGCACCTGCCGGAACACCCGGCCTGGCCTCCACGGCGTGCCGAGGGCCGGCAGCAGCCACCGGTCCAGCCCGTAGTACCCGGCTACCTTCCACGCCAGGATCAGCAGGAAGGACACCAGGAACATCATGGGGTTCGTGCTGGCCGTACCCGCCATCATGAAGTTCCAGTTCATGAAGGCCCCGAAGAACGCCGAGATCCCCACGAACGCACCCACGATGAGCAGGATCCCCACGACCAGCTCGCCGTACGCGATGAGCTTCCCGAAGAAGCCCTCCGCGCCGATGCTCAGCAGCCAGCTCAGGAAGTCACGGTACCAGTCGAAGGCCACGGGCGGCCGGGCGGGCGGCGGCGGCACCTGGATGGCGCGCTCCCAGAAGGCGCGCACGGCGGCTCCGGTCTGTACCCAGTCCGGGTTTCCCACCTTGTGGAGCGCCGCGTCCACCCACTTGTAGCCCAACCAGACCCGGAGGACCACCCAAAGCCACGCGAACCGCGTGCTGTTGAACAGCTCCTGCACGAACGGTGGGTCCTGGAAGAACTCCCGCTCCTGCTTGGCCACGGTCATCACCTCCGCCTCCACGGTAGCGGGACGATGTCTCGACGGCCATCCGGCCGCCGCAGGACGTAAATGCTCCACCGGCTGAGGCAAGCCTCCGGCCTCCACCCGACCCGCACGTCGGCCCTGGTGGCCAGGTCCTTTCTGCGCTCTGCGCATGGGGGATAGCCTGGCACCATCGCGTTCCGTAGACTGGAGCCGAGGCCGGCAAGCCCGCGGTCTCGGAAAGGGGTCTAGCCTTGGAGGTCGCAGTCCGGAGGATCCTGGCGGCCACCGACTTCTCGCCCGCCTCTGAAGGAGCCTTGCGGTGGGCGGAGTTCTTCGCCAGCCGGTTCGGAGCCGAACTGATCCTGTTCCACGCCCTGTCCCTAGACCCGGCCCTTCTAGTGGGCCCCACGGGGGTAGCGGTGGACCTGGCCGCGCGGTTGGTGGAGGACGCCCGCCGGGCCGCGGAGCAGTCCATGAAGGAGCTGCAGGGCCGGTTCCCGTCTGCCCGGACCGTGGTGGAGGAGGCCCCCGCGCGGGAGGGGATCGTCCGGGCGGCCCAGACCCAGGGGGCCGACTTGGTGTGCGTGGGTACTCACGGCCGGACGGGGCTGCCCAGGCTCCTGCACGGAAGCGTGGCCCAGCACGTCGTCGTCCACAGCCCGGTACCGGTGCTGACCGTCCGCCAGGACGACCGCCCTGTGCGCGTCCGCTGCATCCTGGCCCCCACGGACTTCTCCCCTGCCGCGGACGCGGCACTCCCGTGGGCGGACCTTTTGGCCCGCACGTTCGACGCCCGCCTGGTCCTCCTCCACGTGGTGGAGGTCACCTACGAGGCTCTGGTGGAGGTCCCGTGGGGCGGTGGGTTCGAGCCGGTGGGAGAGGCCATCGCCCGCCAGCTGGAGGAACGGGCCCGGGCGGAGCTTCAGACCCGGGCGCAGCGGCTGCCGCCGTGCGAGACCCTGGTGCGCACCGGCCTGGGTGCAGGGCTGTCACGGCAGCGCATCGTGGAAGCGGCCGCGGACGTGGGCGCGGACCTAGTGGTGATGGGGACCCACGGCCGCACGGGGGTGGACCGCATCCTGTTCGGGAGCGTGGCCGAGCACGTGGTGCGGACCAGTCCGGTGCCCGTGTTGACGGTCCGGCACCGGACCTGATCCCGTCGAGCCTCCCCGCAGAGGCATGGGTTGACTGCCCGCGACCTGGCGCTTTGCGCGGCGCTGGCCGCCCTCACCGCGGTGTGCGCGCAGCTCAGCGTGACGCTGCCGTGGGTCTCCAGCGTGCCGTTCACCCTGCAGGTTTTCGCGGTGGTGCTGGCCGGCGCCAGCCTGGGAGCCCGCCTCGGGTTCGTCTCCCAGCTTCTGTACCTGCTGCTGGGCGCAGCCGGCCTGCCGGTGTTCGCACAGCTCCGGGGCGGGCTCTCGGTGCTGGTCGGCCCCACCGCGGGCTACCTCTGGGCCTTCCCCGTGGCTGCGGCACTGGCGGGCTGGGCGGCGGGACCGATGGGGAGCCGGCCAGCCGGTGGCGGACGGCTGGTAGCGGGCGCCGTGCTGGCCGTGGTTCCCGTCTACGCGCTCGGGGCCCTCTGGCTCAGCATCTCAGGGGTCGCGCCCGGGCTTCGGGCAGCCGTGCAGGTAGGCGTCCTGCCCTTTGTCGTCCCGGACCTGGTCAAGGCAGCCCTGGCCTCCCTGGTGGCCGTGCGGGTCCGCGCTGCCGCAGAGGGGTTCGTGCGCCGGTGAGGCATCTCCGGCAACCGTGGCACGCCCGCAGAAGGTCTAGCGGCGCGCGATCCACGTGGGCGGGCGGACGGGTTCCACCCGGACGCGGGCGTCCAGGACCCGCAGGCCCTGCCGGTACACCCGCACGGGGTTGAGGTCCAGCTCCACCACCTGGGGGATGTCGTCCGCAAGAGCGCCCACGCGGACCAGCAGGTCTTCGAGGGCTTCCACATCGCACGGCGGGCTGCCCCGGTAACCCTGCAGGAGGGGGAACGTCCGCAGCTCCCGGACCATCTCCGACGCGTCTGTCCGGGTCAGGGGGGCCAAGCGCAGGGACACGTCCCGCAGCAGCTCCACCAGCACGCCGCCCGCACCGCAGGCCACCACCGGACCGAAGTGCCGGTCGGACGCAACGCCCACGATCATCTCCAGGCCCGGCGGAGCCATCTCCTGTACCACGAACCCCTCGACCCGGTAGCCTGCAGAGCTCACCCGAGCCAGCATCTCCCGCGCTGCCCGTTCCACCTCCTGGCGGCCCCGCAGATCCAGAAGAACCCCGCCCACCTCGGTCTTGTGAACCACCCCGGGTGCCACCACCTTCAGGGCCACCGGACCTCCGAAGCGTTCGGCCAGCTCGCCCGCCTCCTCGGGAGTGAGCGCGAACCGTTGCGCCACCAACAGGACGCCGTAGCACCGCAGCAGCGCCTCCACCTCGGCCGGCGCGAGCCAGCCGGCGCCCCGTTCCACCGCGGTGGCCACCAGGGCCAGGGCCTCGTCCCGGCGCGCGTCCACGGGCCTTGCGGCCGGCTCCGCAGGCCGCCTGCGCCACTGGCCGTACCGCACCGCGTGGGCCAGAGCCCGCGCCGCGGACTCGGGGAAGGCGTACGAGGGGATGCGCAGGTGGCTGCGCCGGAGCAGCTCCGGCACCCCGCGGGCGGACATGAACACCGTGAGGACCGGCTTGTGATCCGTCCAGCGGGCCACGCCCTCCACGATGGCCTGGGCCACGTCTTCCGCCTGCGTGACGAGAGGCGGGACGAAGATCACCACCACTGCATCCACGTTCGGGTCTGCGCCCACCGCGGCCACCGCCTCCCGGTAGTGCTCCGCGGGGGCGGAGGCCACGAGGTCCACGGGGTTGGACACCGCCGCGTGCGCGGGCAGGAACGTCCGCAGTTTCTCCTGCGTGGCCGGACTCAGAACGGGTACCACGAGCCCCTCGGCCTCGCAGGCGTCCGCGCACAGGATCCCCGGACCTCCCGCGTTGGTCACGATGGCCACGCGTGGCCCCGCGGGTACCGGCTGGTTGGCCAGGAGCACCGCCACGTCGAACATCTCCTCAAGGCTGTCTGTGCGGATCACCCCCGCCTGGCGGAACAGGGCGTCCACGGTGGCGTCGGAGGCCGCCACCAGCGCGCCCGTGTGGGAAGCGGTGGCCCGCAGGCCGGACCCCGTCCGACCGCTCTTCACGGCCACGATGGGCTTGCGCCGGCTCACCCGACGGGCGATGCGGGAGAACTTCCGCGGGTTGCCGAAGGACTCCAGGTACAGCAGGATCACGTCCGTATTCGGGTCGTCGTCCCAGTAGTTCAGCAGGTCATTCCCCGACACGTCCGCCTTGTTGCCCACCGACACGAAGGTGGACAGTCCCAGGCCCAGCTGGTTCGCGTACTCCATCACCGCGAGGCCCAAAGCGCCGCTCTGGGACAGGAACCCCACGCGGCCCGGGGGCGGCAGCACCGGCGCGAAGGTGGCGTTCAGCCGCACCCCGGGGTCGGTGTTCACGATCCCCATGCAGTTGGGACCGATGAGCCGCATCCCGGTGGCCCGGCAAACCCGTAACAGCTCTTCCTGCCGTGCCCGACCCTCTTCCCCTGCCTCCGCGAACCCCGCGGAGATTACCACCAGGGCGCGCACGCCCTTGCGGGCGCACTGCCAGGCCACCTCCACCACCTGTTCTGCCGGGACCACCACCACGGCTAGGTCCACGGGGCCCGGGATCGCCTCCACCGTGGGGTAGCTGACGACACTCTGCACGACCTCCGCGTGCGGGTTCACGGGGTAGACCGGGCCTTCGAAGCCGTACTGCAGCAGGTTGTGGAAGATCTCCCCCCCGATGGTCCCGCGCCGCCGGGACGCGCCCACCACAGCCACGCCCCGAGGGTGGAAGAACGGGCGCAGGGCCGCCTGCGCGGCCAGCTGCTCGCGTCGCTCAAACCGCCGCAGCGCGTCCTCTGTGAGCTCGGTCGGAAAGGTGACCCGCAGCTCCCCGGGCTCCGCGTGCACCTCCACCGGAAATCCAGACTCCCGGAACACCTCCAGCATCCGGTGGTTGGTAGGGAGCACGGAGGCCTCAAAGAGGCGGATGCCCTGGCGCGCGGCTACCTCCGCGAGCTGCCCGAGCAACAGCGTCCCCACCCCGCGGCCCTGAAACTCGTCCGCCACCGCGAACGCCACCTCTGCACGGTCCGAGTCTGCGGCCGCGTACAGCCCGTGGGCCACGACCCGCGGTGGGTCCCCGAAGGTGGCCACCAGGTGGACGGCCCGGGGGTTGTACAGCAGACGGCGGACTTGGTCCACGAGCGCCGCGTTCGAGATGCGGGTGAAGAACCGGTACACCAGGGACTGTTCCGAAAGCCCCCGGTAGAAGGCCACCAGGGCGTCTTCGTCCTGCGGGCGGGCGGTGCGCACGCGCACCGCGGTGCCGTCCCGCAGCACCACCTCCGCCTCCCACGTGAGGAACGTGGACCGGTCGCTCACGGTTGGACCTGAGGCTCCGGCCGGAGCTCCGTGGCGTCCACGCCGACGACACCGTCCAGGCCCCGGACGCTGAGAACCACCAGCCGCGCCTCCGCCGGCGAGCCCACCTGACCCCGCAGGTGGACGACCCCGTCCCGGACCTCCACGTGCACCGCGCCCGCCGGCACCCCCAGCTCCCTCAGGGTTTCCTCCACCTGCTGCGCGAGTTCGGCGTCGTCCAGGAGGAACGCCTTGAGCACGTCGTTGCGGCTCACGATACCCACCACCTGGCGGCCGCGGACGATGGGCACCCGGTTCACGTTCTTCCGGGCCATGAGGGCCGCCACCTGGTGCAGGGGCGTGTCCTCCTGGGCGGTGACCACCTCCTGCGTCATCACGTCCGCCACCAGCCGCCCCTCGTAGCGCCGCAGCAGGGGTAGGACCTCCGGAGGGGGGCTGTCCGCGTGGAAGGCCAGCAGCGGTAACCCCCCGGGCCCGGCCTCCTTCAGGAGCAGGTCCGCCTCGGTGACGATGCCCACCAGCCGGCCCTCCTCGTCCACCACGGGCAGCCCGCTGATCCGCCGCCGCGCCATGATCCGCGCGGCCTCCACCACCGGCGTGTCCGGGCGTACCGTCACCGCCGGGGCGGTCATCACGTCTTTGGCCCGCAGCCTGCGCATACCTCCTCCCGCGGCGAGTCCCGGGCCTGACCCTGGTCGCCCGCGCCTCCGGCTCGGGGACCGTCCACGCCTGCGGAGGTCTCACCGCACCACTAGGGTACCGTGCATCCCCGCCTGCTTGTGGCCTCCCACAGTGCACTCGAACGGGTACGTCCCGGGCTTGACCTCCAGGACCACCACTTTCTCCTTCTTGACCGCGATGTACTCCGTCTTGACCCCCAGTGCAGGGATGGCGAAGTCGTGCGGGATCACCCCGTCGTTGCGCAGGACCAGCTCCACCCGGCCCGCCTGCACCTCCACCCGCGCGGGCTCGAACTTAAACTCCTTCATGCGGACTTCTACCCGCTGGACCGCGGGCTGCACCGCCTCCCGCCGTGCCCCCTCGCCTCCCGGGGCCCGCAGGAGCAACAGCACGGTGCCGGCCACCCCCAGAAAGGCGGCCAGGCTCAACCACCACGCCGAGCGAATCAGCAGACGGTCCGTCGCGTCCATGTCAGGGCTCCACCACGAACACCCCGATCATCCCCGCGTCCGCGTGGTTCACCACATGACAGTGGAACAACCACAGACCGGGGTGGCGGAACTCGAGCAGCAGCGTGTCCAGCGTCCCGCTCAGCAGCGGGACCACGTTGCCGGGCCACGGGCGGCCCTGCAGGACCGCCAGGGACACGTGCGGAACCTCGTGCGCGTGGAAGGTGTGGTCCAAATTGCCGATGTTGTACACGTGCAGCTTGATGGCCTCTCCAGCCCGCAGCCGGAAGTACGGAACGGTCTTGCCTAGCTGCGCCACGACACCCTGGAGGCCCTGCTTCTTGAAGATCTCCTCCAGGGCCAGCTCCCCGCCCGGGATCCCCTTGCCGTTCATGATGTAGAAGGGCGGGTTGGGGCCGGACCGCAGGGACCCTGTCTCCGCCATGAACACCACGCCCTCCCGCACGGGCTTCATCGCGGGGTCCTCTACCACGATCGCGCCGTACAGGCCCTGCAGGATGTGCTGGTTGATGGCGAACTCGCGGTCCGCGCTGTGGCAGTGGTAGTAAGTAGCCCCCGCCTCCTCCGCCAGGAACTCGTACACGTACTCACCCCCGGGCGGGATCATGGCCCGGGGTGCCCGGCCCGTGATGACGTTGGCCTGCGATCCGTCCATCTCGATGGGGTAACGGGAAAGGTGCGCGTGGAAGCTGTGCGTGCGGTTGTGTCGGTTGACCACCCGGACCCGCAGGATTTCGCCCTTCCGCACGCGCAGGGTCGGGCCCGGCACGGTCCCGTTGTAGGTCCACGCCCTCCACCGGTTCCCCCCGCCGAAGTCGAACACCTTCTCCTGGATCACCAGGGTGTACTCCCGGACCGTCCGACCGTCCTTCGTGGAAACCTGCGCCTGCAGTTCCCGCGGCGGCTCCTCCGCGAGGGCCCGCGCCACCTGGGCAGCCGCCTCTGCCGCCCGCGGTCCGCCCATGAGGAGATCCATGAACATCCCCTGGGCCCCGTGCGGGTGCGTGCCCGGGGACAGCCTCTCAGGACCTGCCAGCGACCAACTGAGGACCAGTCCCACCAGGATCAGCCCGACTCCTGCCCCACGTCTGTACACCGTACCTCCTCCTTTCCGGCAGTCACAGCTCGCGGCGGATGCTACAGCGGCGCTGGGGCTCGTGTCATCAGGTGGCCACCTGATTTTCCGCCCCCGCCGCCCTCCCGCGCGGGCCGGAGCCGATCCCGGGCCCGACCGATCCCATGAGGGATCCACCACCCCTTACGGTTGGCCCGGAGGGATTCGAAGTGCGCTGGCAACCGGAGCACCGCAAGGCCCTGACGGAAAGTCGCACCGCGGCACCAACCGCCCCCAGGGCTCCTGACGACCACCGGCTGGCGGTGCTGCGCGAGCACGAGAGAAGCCGGGCGGAGCGGGAACGGCTCCGTTCCCTGCTCAGCCTCCACCGGGACGTGCTGGAACAGGTGCGGGACCAGCTGGCCCGGGACCGCACCTACCACCGCCGCGCCTACGAGCAGAACCGCTGGTGGATCGAGCTCGCGCTGAAGTGGTGGGAGGCCCGTCGGGCGGCCTGAGCACCCCGGCGGGCCGCGGCGTACACTGAGCCCAAACGGCTCAGGAGGGCTTCATGCTGGATGGCTTGGCGCAAACGCTGAAGCAGCTGGTGGAGCAGCTGGGAGTCCGGGCGGTGTTCGGCCAGCCCGTGCACGCCCACGGCCGGACCTTCGTCCCGGTGGCCAAGGTGACTTACGGCTTCGGGTTCGGGGGAGGCCGGCGGCAGCGGCACGAGCAGGAGGAACGCGAGGAAGAAGAGCAGGAGCACGACGAGGGTGGAGGTGCTGGCGCCGCCTTGGTGGCTCGGCCGGTGGCGGTGGTGGAGATCCGCGACGACCGCACCCGCGTCCTGCCCGTGTGGGACGTCAACCGGCTGGTGCTGGCCGCCCTGGCGGCGGTTGCGTGGACGGTCTTCTGGGTGGTACGGCGGCCGCGACAGGGTTAGCGGCGGGATCAGGACTCAGCTCCTCCCCCCGGGCCCTTGCGCCTTTCCGATCACGTTCAGGAACGCGTCCACCACCGCGGGGTCAAACTGCGTCCCCGCGCACCTCCGGAGCTCCGCCACCGCCTCTTCGTGGGACCTGGCGGCCCGGTACGGACGCTGGTCCGTCATGGCGGTGTACGCGTCCACCACGGCCAGGATCCTCGCGCCCAGGGGGATCTGCTCGCCCCGCAGGCCGTCGGGATACCCCGTCCCGTCCCACCGTTCCTGGTGGTGCCGGACGAGTCTCGCCACCCCCGCCAGCCGACGCACCGGCCGGAGGATCTCCTCCCCCAGGACCGGGTGCCGCCGGATCACCTCCCACTCGTCCGGGGTCAAGGGCCCGGGCTTGCGCAGGACCGCGTCGGGTACCCCCAGCTTCCCGATGTCGTGCAGCAGCGCGGCCCACCGTACCTCACGGACTTCCGGCGGGGGACAGCCCAGGCGCTCGGCTACCGCCTCCGCCCATCGCGCCATGCGCTCGCTGTGGTCCGCGGTGTACGTGTCCCGGGCGTCCACCGCCCTCGCCAAGGCCAGCACCGCGTCGATGTACGCCTGCTCTAGTTCCGCGAACGCCGCGGCCCGCGAGAGGGCAGAAGCTCCGAGCTCTGCCACGGCCCGCAGCACCTGTGTACTCGCGTCGTCGTACGGAGGTTCTTCCGGCCGGCGGGCTACCACCAACCTTCCGACCTGCGTGCCGGCCGCCACCAGCTCCACCTCTGCTCGGTGCCCCACGCTCGGCCCGGCCTCAAGGGCTCCCGGCCCAGGTAACCGCCTGCCTTCCAGGGGCGCGTACGCGCCCGTGGTCCGGGCGACTGTCCACCCGGCTCCTGAGGGATCTGCGAGCAACAACGCCCCGTGCACGGAGCTGGTCACGGCCGCCGCGTAGTCCAGCAGCACCGCCTGAACTTCCTCCGGCGAACTCGTCTCTCGCAGCCGCAGGCCCAACTCGGCCACCGCCTCTAGCTCCGCCGCCCGGCGCCGGAGGCTCAGCTCGTCTTCGTCCCGGCGAATCGCGGCCCCCAGCAGGGCGGCCACCGCCTGCAGGAAGTGCACGTCGTCCTCGCTGAAGCGCCGCTTCTGCCGGGTGTGGGCGCCCAGAACCCCCCAGGGGGAGTTTCGCCCCGGCACCACCACGCTCATGCCGCTGCGGACCCCGTGCTCCACGAGCAGGGCGGGGCCGGAAAACCGCCTCTCGCACGTCAGGTCGTCGACCACCACGGGGCCGTCCCGCAGCAGCGTGTACCCCGCCTGCGAGTCCTGCCCCAGAGGGACCGTGGCCGTCCCCACTAGTCCGTCCCTCCAGCCTGCTCCGGCCCGCAGCAGCGCGGTGTCGCCCTCCGGCAGGACCTGCAGCACCTTGCACAGCTCCACGCTCAGGGCCTGCGCCACGAGCTCGGTGGCACTCTGGAGCAGGCTGTCCAAGTCCTCCTGCAAGGCGAGCTGGCCTAAAGCGGCCAGGGCCGCGTGCTGACGGGCACGGATGCGGGCGATCTGCTCGGCCTCCCACCGTTCCGTCACGTCCCGGAAGTTCACCACGACCCCTCCCACGTCGGCGTCGCGGATGAGGTTCCGGGCCACCAGCTCCACCCACCGCCAGCTTCCGTCCCGGTGCCGGGCCCGCACCACAGCCTTCAGCTCGGCGGAGTCCTCCAGCAAAGCCCGGGTGGGGCCAGCCCGCAGCCAGTCCCGGTCCGCGGGGTGGACGAAGGCTGCCGCTGGCCTGCCTACGATCTTTTCCGGTGGATGGCCCAGCACGGCGGTCACCGAAGGGGTCACGTACCGCACGTGGCCGTGCCGGTCCAACACCACCACCGCCTCCCCGCTGCGCTCCACCAGGGCCCGGAACCACCGCTCGTTGCGCCGCACGGCCTCCTGCAGCCGTACCTCCACCAGGGCGTGGCTGAGGACGTGACCCACCTCCTCGAGGAAGCGGACGTCCTCCCGTGAGAGGACCCGCGGGGCCAGGGTCTCCACGCTCAGCGTCCCCAGCAACCGGTCCCGGTCCCGCAGCGGCACCGCCACGACGGACTGCACGCCCGGCACCGAGCCCAGGAAGTCCGGGTCCTGGGTCACGTCCGGTACCAGCTGCACCTTGCCCGTGCGGGCGGCCCGTCCGTTCACCCCCGCGGCGAGCGGCATCCGGAGTACGGGGCGTTGCTCCGGAGGTACACTGTGGGCCCGCAGGACCAGATCGTCGCCTTCCAGCAGGAACACGGCCACGCGCTCGTACGCCAGCGTCTGGTGGACCGCGTTCACGGCGGCTTCCAGCAGCGCCGGCTCGCTGCGCTGCGCGTCAAGGGCGAGGTGCAGGCGGTGCAGCAGCTCCAGTTCTCGCGTCCGCCGCTGGGCGACCTCCCGCTGTCGCGCAGCCTCCACGGCCACCGCGGCCAGCTCCGCGAAGTACTGCAACAGCCGCAGCTGCCCCGTGTGCACGCGGCGGTGGGGACTCGGGTGAGCCACCGCCAGGACCCCCAGCACGCGGTCGCCGTAGCGCAGGGGCACTGCCGCTGCGGACCCCGTGACGCCCCGCGGGAAGCTCGAAAGCCGCCCTTCCCAGGCGTCGTAGTCCTCCACCACCACGGGCTCGCCCAGCTGCCACGCGCGTCCCAGCAGCCCGACCCCTGGCGGCACCCGCGCGCCCCCCCAGGGCCGCAGCGGGTCGGTGACCGCCTCCACCTCCAGCAGGCCTCCTTCGGCGTCGTACAGGGCCACCGCACCCTGAGGCGCCTCCGCCAGCGCGCACGCCTGCTCCAGGATTCGCTGGAGGACCTCGCGCAGCGGAGCGGGCTGCGTGAGGGCGACGACGGCCCGGTGCAGCACGGCGAGGTAGCCTTCCGCCGGCAGCGACCCCCATCGCCCTTCGTCCCCGGCACGGGCCTTTGCCACGGGTCACCTCGGTTGTCGGGCTCGTTATATGGACCGCGACTCCTCGAGCAGTTCCAGGAACGCCCGTACCACCGCCGGGTCGAACTGGGTCCCAGTGTTGCGCTGTAGCTCGGCCACCGCGTCCGCGTGGCTGCGCGCTACCTTGTACCGCCGGTGATCGGTCATGGCGTTGTACGCGTCCACCACCGCGAGGATGCGGGCGCCGAGGGGGATCTCCTCACCCTTCAGTCCGTCAGGGTAGCCGGTGCCGTCCCAGCGTTCCCGGTGGTGGCGCACCAGTTTCGCCACCCCGCGGAAGCGCGGCACCGCCTCCAGGATCTGCTCCCCGATGACGGGGTACCGCTGCAGGAGGGCGAGCTCGTCAGAAGACAGGGGACCGGCCTTCCGGAGGATCTCCTCCGGGATCGCCACCTTCCCCACGTTGTGCAGCAGTGCCGCCCACCGTACCTCCCTCGCCTCCGCAGGGCTGCAGCCCATGCGCCGGGCCAGCGCTTCCGCCCAGTGGGCCACCACCGTCCCGTGGCCGGGCCCGACCCCGTCGTGGGCGTCCATGGCCCGTGCCAGGGAAAGCACCACTTCCGTGTAGGCACGCTCCAAGGCGTCCACCACCTTCACACGGTCGAGGACGTCGGAGGCCAGCTGCGCCAGCCCCGCCAGCCGGTCCGTGTCGTGCTCGTCAAACCCGCCGGAAGGCGATCCGGCCCGCCGGGCCACCGCCAGAGAGCCGAGCACTCGCCCGGACGTGCGTAACGGCACCACGAGAACGGGGCCCAGGTCTGCGGCCTGACTGAAAAAGGGATCCTCGGGGAGTTGGTCGGACCGGAACACCTCTCCGGTGCCTATGACATGGCCGTGCACGCCTACCAGGGGGAAGCTCATGCCCTCCAGCTCTGCCAGGACCCCACGCGCCGCCGTCACCGTGTAGGAGTCGCCGTCCGGGTCCAGGACGGCCACGGAGGCGTGGTCGGCGCCCAGCAGCCGGATGCCGTGCTCTGCTGCCCGGGTGGCGGCTTCCCCCGCGGTCTGCACACCCTGAAGGGCCGCCCCGAACTGGCTCAGGACCTCCAGGTCCGCGGCGCGGCGGGCCAGGGCCTGCTCGGCCTCGCGTTGGGCGCTCACATCCCTCAGGGACAGCAGCAGCCCAGCCACGCCCGGCTCGTCCAGGCGGTTGGACGCCACGGCCTCGGCCCAAAACGCGCTGGCGTCCCGACGCAGGAGCCGCACGGTGAACGGGACCACCGCCCCCGCTTCCGCATACACCCGGCTCAAGACCGCGGCGGCCTCCCCGCGGTCCTCCGGGTGCACCAGCTCCAGCACGGGCCGTCCGACCACGTCGTCGGGCACGCGTCCTAGCAGAGCGGCTGCAGCGGCGTTGGCGTACCGAACGACCCGGCTGCCGTCCACGAGGACGGTCCCCGCGGGCGTCGAGTCCAGCACTTTCCGGTACCGCTCCGCCTGCGCCGACCACGCCGCAGCCTGCTCGTGCCAGCGCACGACGGCCGCCAGCTGGCCCGACACCCGGTCCAGCAATTCCACGTCCGCGGGCGCAAACCCGTGATCCGCAGCGCTTTCCACCGCCAGCACGCAGGGCTTCGGGGTCGGTAGCGGCACCACCACGCCCTCCGCGCCGTAGCCCACGAAGGCCGGGTCGCCACGGGTCGCGGACACCCTCTGGGTCTGGCCGGTCCGTACCGCTTCGGCCGCGGCGCCCTCGTGGAGGCCGAAGGTGGCCGCGGGGTGCCGTTCACCGGCCTGGGCCACCCTAGCCCACAGGTCCCCCTCCGCCACGTACACCGCAGCACCGCTGGCACCCAGAACCTCCACCAAGCCCCGTAGCCAGCGGTCCGCCGCCTCCGGTAGGTCCGGCGCCTCCGCCACTCCAGCAGCCACCTGCCGCTCGCGCCCCAGCGCCTCCGCGGCCTCCTCCGTCCGCTGCAGGCGCACCCGCACCGAGCCCACCGCCCCTGCCAGGCGGCTCAGCCGCACCACGGGACACGCATCCTCCGCTGGTTCCGGGTCCTCCCACTCCCACGCCAGGAACAGGACCCCGTTCACGCCGGTAACGTGTACCGGTACCACCAGCGCTTTGCGGAAACGCGTGGCGGTGATTCCCAGCAGCCGGGCCTCGTCCGTAGCAGTGTCCAGCCAGACCGCCTCGCCCACCGAAGCCTGCTCGAGGACGCGCTCCCACGCAGGCTCGGACACCGCGCCCTCGACCCGCCGGACCAGGATGTGCCCCGTCTCGGACTCCCACAGGGCGACCCCGCCGTGTCGGGCTCCTGAAAGCTTCTGTGACTGGTGCAACAGCCGCTCCCCCAGCGACGTCACGTCCGCGGCGTTCACCACCTCCGCCGCCGCCTGCGCCCACGCCTCCCACCGTGCGCCTTCCCGCTGCGCGGCCTGCAGCCGCCGCACCGTGTCGGTGACCTCCCACCCCACCAGGACCACGCCGCGGCGGCCCCCGTGCGCGTCGACCTCCGGAGCGGCCTGCCAGCGGTACACCGCCTGCCCCTCTTCCCTCAGGGGGACTTCCAGCGCGGCGGCTTCACCCAGGTGCCAGGCCCTCCGGGCCAGCTCCTCGAGGGGCGCTACTGCCGGCAGCTCGCCCAGGACCTTCGGCTCCCGCTCCTCGAGGTCCAGCAGCCGGCGGGCCGAGGCGTTCGCGAAGGTGACTCGCAGCTGATCGTCCAACCGCAGCACGCAGGCGGGAATGGCCTCCAGGGTATAGCGGGAGGCGGCCTGTTCCGCCGCGGCCACCAGCTCGGTGACGTCCACGGCGCACGCCACCACCCCCACGACCCGGCCGATGGCGTGCCGGACCGGACCCACGGTCACCGTGAACACACGGCCCCCGCGCTCGAACCGGTAGCTCTCCACGTTTCCCTGCAGGGCGTGCAGGTGCGCGGCCAGCGCCGGGTATGCGGGGTCCGTGGTCTGAAAGTAGTCGTACACGCTGGTGCCCAGGACCCGATCCGGTTCCAGCCCGAGGGATCCTGCTGCGGCCCCCCCGACGGCCACGAACCGCAGGGCTCCGTCGGTGGCCCAGATGGCCTCGGGCATCTGGTCCACCAGCCACTGGGAGGGAATCCGTCCCTGCACGAACATGCGGCGCTCCATCCCGTTCTCGCCCATCGTCCCGCACCTACCTGCTTAGTATTCCCACCTGCGGAATCCTCCGACGGAGGGCCAGCAGCAACCCGCGTGCCACGACCGGAGAGGTGTGCGAACGCCCGTGCGAAAGTTTCGGGTGTATGATCGGCACGGACATGGCAGCGACGGTGCGCACGGCACACCCTGCCCTGCGCAATCCGGGCACCGCCCTGGACCTGGCCTGGGTGGGCTCGGTGCGCGTGAACCGCCCTGCGGCCGAGCGGCGCGCCCAGTCGCTGCCGGCGCGCCGCAGCGTCAAGGGTCCGTGGCAGGCGGGCTGGCTGCTGCGGGCCGTGCGCTGTCTGGACCTCACCACCCTGAGCGGCGACGACACCCCAGGTAACGTGCGGCGCTTGGCCGCCAAGGCCCGACAGCCCGTGCGGCCGGATGTCGTGGAGGGCTACGGACTGGACCCGGAGCAGGTACGCGTGGCCGCGGTCTGTGTGTACCCCAAGCTGGTCCCCGTGGCGCGCGAGGCGCTGGCCGGCTCAGGGGTACGGGTGGCGTCCGTAGCCGCGGGGTTCCCTGCGGCTCAGACGCCCCTGCGCACCCGCCTGGCGGAGGTGGAGGAGGCGGTGGCGGCGGGCGCGGACGAAGTGGACGTGGTGATCTCCCGCGCCCACGCGATCCGTGGCGACTGGCTGGCGCTCTACGACGAGGTACGGGCGCTCCGTGAGGCTGCGGGCGGGGCGCAGCTCAAGACCATCCTGGGGACCGGGGAGCTGCCGACCCTCCGCCACGTGGCCCAGGCGGCGCTGGTGTGCATGATGGCGGGCGCGGACTTCGTCAAGACCAGCACGGGCAAGGAGGCCCAGAACGCCACCCTGCCGGTGGGTCTGGTCATGGTCCGCCAGGTCCGGGACTACCACGAGCGCACGGGCTTCCGGGTGGGCTTCAAGCCTGCGGGAGGCATCCGCACCTCCCGGCAGGCGCTGGAGTGGCTGGTGCTGATGCGGGAGGAACTCGGCGAGGAGTGGGCCCGCCCGGAGACCTTCCGGCTGGGCGCGAGCGGCCTGCTGACGGATATCGAGCGGCAACTGAGCTACCACCTCACGGGCCGCTACTCCGCGGCCCACCACCACCCCATGCCGTGAGCTCCCAGGTCCGCGAGGCTCTCGAGACCCTGGCGTACGGCCCGGCGCCGGAGGACCCGAAGCCCGTCCTGCGCTGGCTGGACGCCCGCGGACGGCGTTTCCGCCTGTTCATCGGGAACCAGTGGGTGGAGCCCACGAGCCGGGAGTGGTTCGAGACCCGAAACCCCGCCACGGGGGAGCTGCTGGCGCACGTACCACAGGCCGGGCCGGAGGACGTGGAGCGGGCGGTGCGGGCCGCACGGGAGGCCCTGCCCGGGTGGAGCCGGACTGCTGACCACGTGCGGGCCCGCTACCTGTACGCCGTCGCTCGCCAGGTGCAGAAGCACGCGCGCCTGTTGGCCGTGCTGGAGACCCTGGACAACGGCAAGCCCATCCGTGAAAGCCGCGACGTCGACGTCCCCCTGGTAGCGCGGCACTTCTACCACCACGCGGGGTGGGCCCAGCTGCGGAGCCGAGAGTTTCCCGGCCACGAACCTGTGGGCGTGGTCGGGCAGATCATCCCGTGGAACTTCCCCCTTCTGATGGTCGCATGGAAGCTGGCGCCCGCCCTGGCCGCAGGGTCCACCGTGGTCCTCAAGCCCGCAGAGCACACCCCGCTCACCGCCCTGGCCCTGTGCGAGATCCTCCTGGAGGTGGGACTCCCTCCAGGCGTGGTGAACGTGGTCACCGGCGACGGCCGCACCGGGGAACTGATCGTCCAGCACCCGGAGGTGGACAAGATCGCCTTCACCGGATCCACGGAGGTGGGGCGGCGGATCCGCCAGCTCACCGCGGGGACCGGCAAGCGGCTTTCCCTGGAGCTGGGGGGGAAGTCTCCCTTCGTGGTGTTCGAGGACGCAGACCTGGACGCGGCGGTGGAGGGCGTGGTGGATAGCATCTGGTTCAACCAGGGCCAGGTGTGCTGTGCGGGCTCCCGGCTGCTGCTGCAGGAAAGCATCGCCGACCGGTTCCTCGCCAAGCTGCGGTCCCGCATGGAGAAGCTCCGGGTGGGAGACCCGCTGGATAAGGCCGTGGACATGGGCGCCATCGTGGCCCCCGTGCAGCTGGAGCGCATCCGGCACCTCTGCGAGGTCGGCCTACGGGAGGGAGCCCGCATGTGGCAGCCTTCCTGGGCCGTGCCACAGGACGGCCTGTTCTTCCCACCCACCCTGTTCACCGACGTCTCCCCGGCCAGTACCCTCGCTCAGGTGGAGATCTTCGGCCCGGTGTTGGTCAGCATGACCTTCCGGAGTCCCGCAGAGGCCGTCGCTCTGGCCAACAACACCCGCTACGGCCTCGCGGCGAGCGTGTGGACGGAGAACCTGAACCTGGCCCTGGACGTGGCCCGGCGGCTCCAGGCGGGTACCGTGTGGGTGAACTCCACCAACCTGTTCGACGCCGCCAGCGGCTTCGGCGGCTACCGGGAGAGCGGCTTCGGCCGCGAGGGTGGCCGGGAAGGGATGTGGGAGTACCTCCAGCCCGCGGAACCCCCGCGGGTCTTCGTCTGGCCCGGCGCGGGCTGGGCGACCCCGGAGGCCGCTGGGGGGCCCTCGGGCCACGCCGCCGCCCCTGCGGCCATCGACCGCACTCCGAAGCTGTACGTAGGCGGCCGCCAGGTACGCCCCGATGCCCCGTACGTGCGGTACGTGTTCGGCCCCGACGGTCGGCTGGTGGGCGAGGTGGGGGAGGGTGACCGCAAGGACGTCCGCAACGCCGTAGAGGCCGCCCGCACTGCCCTGGCGGCCTGGAGCGCGGCCTCGGCCCACGCCCGTGCCCAGGTCCTGTACTACGTGGCGGAGAACCTACACGCCCGTGCCGAGGAGTTCGCCCGGCGCATCGCGGCCATGACCGGCGAGCCGGAGCTCGCGGAGCGGGAGGTGCAGGCGGGGGTGGAACGGCTGTTCACCTACGCCGCCTGGGCGGACAAATTCGACGGTGCGGTGCACGCCACCGCGGACGCCCGCCTGCTGGCCTTCGCCGTGCACGAGCCCGTGGGCGTGGTCGGGGTCGCCTGTCCGGACGAGTTCCCCCTCCTCGGCTTCGTTTCCCTGGTGGCGCCTGCAGTGGCCCTGGGCAACACCGTGGTGGCGATCCCCTCTCCCCGACACCCGCTGGCGGCGACCGACTTCTACCAGGTCCTGGACACTTCCGACGTGCCCGGTGGGGTGATCAACATCGTCACCGGAGACCGGGAAGCCCTGGCGGCGGTCCTGGCCCAGCACGACGACGTGGACGCAGTGTGGTACTTCGGTACGCCGGAGGGTGCGGCCGCGGTGGAGCGGGAGTCCGCAGGCAACCTCAAGCGCACGTGGACCTGCACCGGACCCCGTGACTGGCTCGACCCACGTTGGGCAGAGGGCCACCCGTTCCTGCGCCAGGCCACGCAAGTCAAGAACATCTGGGTCCCGCACGGCGAGTGAGTCTGAGGGCCGGCTGCCTCCTCGCAACCCTCGTGCTGGCTGCCTGCGCCCGGCCGCCCGACGTGGCTGGTACGTGGGAGGGCGAGTGGGACTCCGCGGACGGCACGAGCCGCGGCACCTTCCGGGTCCACGTGACCCAGCGCGGGAACCGGATCTCGGGCCGCATCCAGGTGAGCGGGACATGGTTTTCCGACGCGCGGGTGGACGGCGTGGTGGAGGGCTCGCGGGTGCGGTGGGGCGTGTTGCGTGGAGGAGTTGCCGTCCTTACGTTCGAAGGAACTGTGGAGGACGGACGCAGTTCGGGCGTGTACCGTGGTCCAGCCGGGTCGGGGAAGTGGGCCGCCCGAAGACTGCGGCCGCCGTGAGGAGGCGGAGGGGTTGGCGTACGACGCCGTCGTCGTCGGGCTAGGCGGAGCCGGCAGCTCAGCCGCCTACCACCTGGCTCGCCGCCGCCTGCGGGTGCTGGGCCTTGAGCAGTTCGGGCCCGGGCACGACCGGGGTTCCAGCCACGGCCGCACCCGCATCACGCGACAGGCGTACTTCGAGCACCCCCACTACGTGCCCCTGCTGCTGCGGGCGTACGAGCTGTGGCAGGACCTCCAGCAGCGCACCGGCACGGAACTCCTCCGCATCTGCGGCGGTCTCATGGTGGGCCCGGCCACCGGCGCCCTGGTGTCCGGAGCCCTGCGCAGCGCCCGGGAGTACGGCCTGCCCCACGAGCTGTTGAGCGCCGCCGACGTCCGCGCCAGGTTCCCCGCCTTCCGGCTCGCCGAGGACGAGCAGGCGCTGTACGAGCCGCGGGCGGGCGTCCTCTTTCCCGAAGCCTGCGTGCGGGCCCACCAAGAGCTGGCGGTCTCCCACGGCGCGGAGCTGCGCTTTCACACCCGGGTCTTGGACTGGCACAGCGACGGCGCGCGGGTGTGGGTCCGTACCGACGGGGGTACGGAGGAAGCCGGCAGCCTCGTGCTGGCGGCGGGACCGTGGATGCCGGAGGTGGTCCGCTGCCCGCTCGAGCTCTCCGTGGAGCGCCAGGTGGTGTTCTGGTTCAGGCCCCGGCGGCCGGAGTGGTTCACTCCGGACCGGTTCCCGGTTTTCGTGTGGGAGACCCCGGAGGGGTTCTTCTACGGGATCCCCGCGGTGGGCGGACGCGGGTTTAAGGCGGCGCGCCACCACGGCGGCCAGACCGTCCACCCCGACCGTGTACCGCCGGTGCGACCCGAGGAGGCCGGGTGGCTGCGGGCCCAGCTGAGGCTGCGGCTCCCGGAGGCCGACGGCGAGCTGGAGGACGCGGCCACCTGCCTCTACACGAACACCCAGGACGAGCACTTTGTGCTGGACCGACACCCCGAGTTCGGAAACGTGGTGATCTGCTCCGCCTGCTCGGGCCACGGGTTCAAGTTCACCAGCGTGGTGGGGGAGGTGGCCGCGGACCTCGCCACGGAAGGTGCCAGCCGGCTGCCCGTGGGGTTCCTGTCCCTGCGGCGCTTCCAGTGAGCTCCGGTGGGCTACACTAGTCGGAGATGGACACGCGGGTAGGTGGCACCACGTCGTCCGCACACGTTCCGCCTGGCGAGCTCCCCCTCTCCCGCATCCTGGAGGAAGCGCTTTCGGAGGCTTCCTCCGGCCCCGTGACGGTGGGGCAGCTGGCGGAGCGCATGGAAGAGCGGGGCTTCGGGCTCCTGATCATCCTCCTGAGCCTGGTCACCCTGATCCCCGTCCTCCCCCCGGGGTCCGCAGCGGGGGTGGGCCTCCTGTACGTGGTGGGCGCCCTCCAGATGGCGGCGGGCCGCCGCCGGCCGTGGCTGCCGCGCCGGCTATCGGAGTACCGGCTGTCCGGCAGGGCCGCGGAGCGGCTGCGCACCCGCGGGGTATCCGTCCTGCAGCGGGTGGAGCGGTTCTCCCGGCCGCGCTGGACCCCGCTCAGTGACGAGGCTTTACTCCGGGCTTCCTCGGTGGTGGTCCTGCTCATGGGGGTCGTGCTGTTCCTGCCCCTCCCCTTTTTGAACACGCTCCCCGGGCTTTCCATGCTGGCGGTAGGCATCGGCCTGATGAACCGGGACGGGGTATTCCTGCTGGTGGGGACCGGGCTGGCCGGGGTGGTGCTGGCCCTGGTGGGCTTCGGCGTGGAAGCGCTGCGGGCGTTCGTCCGGTGGGCACTGTCGTGGAGACCCTAGGCTTGCGGTTCCAGGCACAGAGGGTCCCTGGCAAGGGCCGGGGCAAGCATCTGGGTTTCCCCACAGTCAACCTGAGGGTACCGGAGGGGCTGTCGCTCCCCCACGGTATCTACGCGTGCTGGGTGCGCATCGGGAACCGCACCTATCCGGGCGCCCTGCACTACGGTCCGGTCCCCTCCTTCGGCGAGGAGGAGCCCTCTCTGGAGGTGCACGTCCTGGACCACGTGCTGGACGTCACCCCCGAGACGGTCGAGGTGGAGGTGGTGCGCTGGCTGCGTCCCGTGCTGGCGTTCGACTCCGCGGAGGCCCTGCGGGCCCAGATGGAGCAGGACGTGGAGGCGTGCCGGGAGGTGCTGGGCCTTGCCGCGGACCGCGTGTCCCGCGTAGCAGCGGAGCTCCGGCGGAAGAACGCCTCGTTCCGCCTGCACCGGTTCTCCCAGAGCACCCGCACCGCCTTCGAAGCCGCCCGGGCGCTGGGGACCACCCCGGACCGCATCGTGAAGTCGGTGCTGTTCCTGGCGGACGGGCAGCCCGTCCTGGCCCTGGTGTCCGGAGCCTACCGGGTCAGCACCGACAAGCTCGCCCGCGCCTGCGGGGCCGACCGGGTCCGGGCCGCGGACCCCGAAACGGTGGCCCGGCTGACGGGTTTCCCTGCAGGTGCGGTGCCGCCCGTGGGGCACGCCACCCCCGTGGTCGTGTTCATGGACGACGCGCTGCTGGTCGCGGATCTGGTTTACGCAGGTGCCGGAGATCCCAACACCCTGGTCGCCATCTCGCCGCAGGACCTCCTGCGGGTGACGTCCGCCCGCGTGGTGGAACTCCGGGAGGCCCCCTGAGCTTGCGCCCCCTGCCCCTGAACCTGGAGCTGATCCGCATGCGGGCTGCGGACATCCGCAGCGAGCTTGACCGCCTGCGGGCCTACGCGGCAATCCCCGAGGCTGCCTTCACCGGAGACCCGGAAAAGACCCGCGCCGCCCGGTACGGGCTCATCGTGGTGGTGGAGGCCGCGGCTGCGATCTGCACCCACCTGTGCGCCCGCCACGGGCGGGCTCCGGACAGCTACCCCGGATGCTTCGAACTCCTGGGCCAGCTTGCCGTGATCCCGCCGGACCTCGCTGCGCGCCTGTCCAGCATGGCCCGCCTGCGGAACCTCCTGGTGCACGCTTATGGCAGGGTGGACGACTCCCGGGTCCATGCCATCCTCCGCACGCACCTGGGGGATCTTGAGGCGTTCCTGGAGCAGGTGGGGAAGGCCGTGGCGCAGGAGCTGGAGAGCTGAGGTGTCCCACCACCCCCCCTTGAGCCGCGAGGAGAGAGAGGGCCTCGTCGCTGCCCTCGCCCGGGTGATGGCCGAGACTCCCCCGGTGCTGTTCGCGTACCTGTTCGGCTCTGTCACGCAGGGACTCGCCTTTGAAGACGTGGACGTGGCCGTCTATCTGGCCGAGGACGTGCAGGATGGCCTGGCCGTGGCCCTGGGTCTAGCCGCGAACCTGGAGAGGGCGACCGGCCTGCCAGTGGACGTCACGGCCTTGAACGACGCCCCCATCGGCGTCGCCCTGGCCGCCGCGCAGGGGGAAGTGGTGTTTTGCCGCGACCCCCGAGCCCGCCTCGCCTTCCTGGAGCACACCGCCCTGCGCGCCATGGACACCCGGTACCTGCGCCGCCAGTCCGTGCGGGACCTGCTGGGCATCCCCCCGCGGTGACCAGGTCGGAGTCCCGGCTTGCGCGCCTGGGAGCCCGGGAGTATATAGCCTATTGTGCTAAGGGCCAGAGCGCTTCCGGCCACCCTCTGGCGGGCCCTCGTGGGCAGCCCCCTCGAAACGCAACGCCTGCGCCACGAGAGGCTTACCAAGGTCAAGGGTCTGGCGGTCTTCGGGGCGGACGCCCTGTCGAGCAGCGCCTACGCTACGGAAGAGATCCTTCGCGTCCTTGTTCTGGCAGGGGTTGGGGCCGTCGCGCTCACCGTCCCGGTCTCCTTGGCCATCGTCGCCCTGATGGCCATCGTCGCCATCTCCTACTACCAGACGATCCACGCGTACCCCTCGGGGGGAGGTGCGTACATCGTCGCCCACGAGAACCTGGGTCTGCTACCCGGCTTGGTGGCCGCGGCAGCCCTCCTCGTGGACTACATCCTCACCGTGGCAGTGAGCATCTCCGCCGGGGTAGCGGCGATCACCTCGGCCCTGCCCGAGCTCTACCCCCACCGGGTAGAGCTCGCCCTGGGCTTCATCGCGCTGATCACCGTGGCAAACCTGCGGGGGGTGCGCGAGTCGGGAACGATTTTCGCCATCCCCACCTACTCCTTCATCCTCGCCTTCGGCGCCGTGATCACGTTCGGCGTCTGGCGCTGGCTGAACGGTACGCTGCCGGACCTCACCCCCGCCGAGCCGCCGGCCCAGGTTCAGCCCCTCACCCTGCTCCTCCTGCTGCGGGCCTTTGCCTCCGGCACCGCCGCCCTCACCGGGATCGAGGCGGTGAGCAACGGGGTGCAGGCCTTCTACCCGCCGGAGCCGCGCAACGCGAGCCGTGTGCTGCTTCTGATGGTCGCCCTGCTGGGCAGTTTCTTCTTCGGAACGGGCGTCCTGGCCCGGGAGATGGGCATCCTCCCGCGGGAGGAGGAGACGGTCGTGTCCCAGATCGCCCGGGCAGTGTTCGAAGGCAGCTGGCCCTACTACGCGGTACAGGCGGCGACCATGCTCATCCTCGTCCTCGCCGCCAACACCGCCTTCGCGGATTTCCCCCGCCTCGCCTCCATCCTCGCCCGCGACCGCTACCTGCCGCGACAGCTGGCCAACCTCGGAGACCGCCTGGTGTTCGCGAACGGGATCCTGCTCCTCGGCGCCACCGCCTCCCTCCTCATCGTGATCTTCCGAGCGACCGTGCACAACCTCATTCCCCTGTACATGGTGGGCGTCTTCGTGGCCTTCACCCTGTCCCAGGCAGGCATGGTGCGGCACTGGTGGACTGAACGCAGCGGCCAGTGGCGGCTGAAGCTCGGCATCAACGGGTTCGGGGCGCTGTGTACCGCGGCCGTGGGGGTCGAGGTGGCGGTGATCAAGTTCCTCGACGGGGCGTGGATCACGGTCTTCGTCATCGGCTCCTTCGTGGTGCTCATGCGGGCCATCCACCGCCACTACGAGGACCTGAAGCACCAGCTGTCCCTGGAACGGGCCAAACTGCCCCGTCCCTTCCGGGCCCACAAGGTCATCGTCCCGGTGAACAACGTCCACCGTGGAGTCCTGGAAGCCCTCCGGTACGCGAAGGCCGTCAGTGACGACGTCACGGCGGTCTACGTGGAGATCGAGCCTGGGGCGCGGGAGGAGATCGAACGGAAGTGGGAGCGCTGGGTGCCCGACGTTCCTCTGGTGGTCCTGCCCTCCCCCTACCGGTCCGTGGTGGGTCCCATCCTCCTGTACCTGGACCAGGTCCAGCGGGAAGCCGGCCCCGACACCGCTCTGACGGTGGTCCTGCCGGAGTTCGTGCCGCGCAAGTGGTGGCACCACCTCCTGCACAACCAGACCGCCCTGATGCTGAAGTTCGCCCTCCTGTTCCGGCAGCGGAGGCTACGCCGGTACAAGGTCCTGGCGGACGTCCCCTACTACCTCACCCGTTAGGGAGCGCGTCCATGAGGAGCAGGGCCGGCCGACCGACACCGCCCAGCAGCGCGCCGGCCACCTTCCGGAGCACCGTCGCGGTCTGGACGCGGGCGGTAGCTGCTTTGGCCGTGAGCCTGCTGGTGGGCTGCACCCGGGGCCCGGCGCCCCCGGTCCGCTACGAGGATCCGCTCCTTAAGGTCGCCGTAGAACACCCACAGGGCTGGGACGTGCTGCGGTCCGGGGACGGCCGTTGGCTGCAGGTGGTCCCCCGCCGCGAGGGACCTGGGCCTGACGCCCTCCGCTACACGGAGTTCCTCAGCGTGCGGGTGGTCCCGGGCCGGCCACCCGGGCACGAGGACGCCCTCCGTCAGGAGGCCTTTTCCCTCCTGCCCTTCCACGGCGTCGCCAAGTTCCAGCGCGAGGAAGGCTCCAATCCTCCACGGTACCGGTTTGAGGGCACCGGCAGCGCCCTGGTGGGCCAGTGGGCTGCGGTGGGCGTGCTGGTGGTGGAAACCGACCGGCTGGTGCACGTGGTCTGCGCAAAACCCCTGGACCGGTGGCGTGAGGGCCAGCGGGAGTGCGACCGGCTGGTGGACAGGGTGGAGCTCTTACGGTGACGGTCTGCTCGCGGCCCTCTACCGCTCCGCAAGTCGCGGTCCCCGTCCTTCCACAGCCTCCGGGCGGCCCCCCACCACTTCCCACCGGACGGACCCGGCGACGCCGAACGTCCGCAGCCGTGCGGCAAAGGCCTCCACGTGATGGCGCATCCGGGCGGCCGGGTAGGAGGCCGGCGCGAACACGAGCGCCAGTGCCCTGCGGGTGTGGAGGGTGATGGCCGTGCGCACCGAGTCGTTGGTGGGGCTTCCGATGGGGCCCTCCCCGTCGCAAACCACCAGCCTCCCCTCTGCACGCCACACGCCCTTGCCCAACGACTCGTAGACCTCCCCGGGCCGGCCCAGGCGCACCTCGACCTCGCCCCGGACCCGATCCAGGTCGTACAGTCCGATGGGCAGCATGAAGTCCAGGGAGCACAGGTTGCACACGTCCACGAGGCTGTTGACCCGGGGCAACGGCTGGCCACGTAGAGCGCGGCGCAGCAGAGCCTCCGACGACGGCCGGGTTTTGGTGGGATCCTCCCCCGTACGCCGGTACAGCTCCCGGGCCGCCTGTAGCCCTTCGATCTGGGACGGCGCGCGGCCCGCGTACTGCTCCCGGAACCTCCCGGCCAGCCGCTCCAGCTCCTCCCACACCTCGGGAGCTTCGGCCCGCACGTACACCCCCTCCGCTTCCACTACCCCCAGGCAGACCCGGTCTGCCACCGATCCGTCCACGGTCACGCGCACAGGACTTGGATTCCGCACGGTCGCCCGCCTCCCCTCCGGCCGGCTTGCCCCCGCCGAACAGGTCCGGCTACACTCCACCGCGGGCCTAGCTTGCGGCCACCCAGGAGGGACGCTTGCCCGTCGTCCGTGTGGAACCGGACGTGTTCTGCGTCCGCATGCCCATTCCTTTCCCGCTGGGCAGCGTGAACGCCTACCTGGTGCGCACCGATGACGGTGTGGTCCTCGTGGACGCGGGGCTACGGACTCCAGACTGCTTCGCGGCCCTTCAGGAGGCCCTGGAAGCAGCGGGGGTCTCGCTCTCCGGGCTACGGGCGGTCGTCCTCACCCACGCGCACCCGGACCACATCGGTCTGGCCGGAGTCCTCCAGGGACGGACGGGGGTCCCCCTGTACCTGCTGGACGTGGAGGAACCCCTCGCGCGCCGCGTGTGGGTAAACGACCACGCTGGGCGCGTCCGCGCCATCACCCAGATGCTCCGGGCGCACGGGGTCCCTGAGAAGTGGGTTGAGGAGGCAGGCCGGCAGGTCGCGGCCCTTCGAGAACTCGTGGCGCCGTTCGGGCCGGTGAGGACCTTGGGGGACGGGCAGCTGCTGGAGTTGGACGGGTTTTCCGCACACGTCCTGTGGACCCCGGGGCACAGTGACGGACACATGGTGCTCCTGGATCCCCGCGGCAGGCTGTTCTGCGGGGACCACGTGCTGCCGGAGGTCTCGCCCAACATTTCCCTGTACCCAGGAGCGCGGCCCAATCCCCTCGCGGACTACCTGGACTCCCTCCGGAAGGTCCGGGACCTGCCGGTGCGGGTCGCCTTGCCCGGCCACGGCGACCCGATCACGGACTGGGCCGCCCGCGTGGACCAACTTCTGGAACACCACCGGATGCGGCTGGACGCCGCCTACGACCTGGTGCCCCCGGAAGGGGTGACCGCGTTCCAGCTAGCGCAGAGGCTCTTCTTCGAGGGATCCGGTGACGGCGTGGGCCCGCCGGAAATCCCCTTGCCGCTGGCGGTGGGCGAGGCGGCGGCCCACCTGGAGTGGCTGTACCGGGAGGGACGCCTCGTCCGCGAGGAAGGACCTCCGGTGGTATACCGACCCGCGGAGGCAAGCACGTGAAGCGTACGCGACGGGTGGATGACCGTACCGTCCTCGTCGACCTGCACTTCGGCCAAGCCGAGGTCCTGGGGAGCTACCTCCTGCTGGGGGAGCGGCCCGCCCTCGTGGAGACCGGACCCAGCACGTGTCTGGACTCCCTGGAGGCCGGCCTCGCGGAGCACGGCCTGCGCCTGGAAGACCTGGAGGCGGTGGCGGTCACGCACATTCACCTGGACCACGCGGGGGCCGCGGGCGTCCTCTGCCGGCGCAACCCCCGCCTCCGGGTGTTCGTGCACCCGATCGGGGCTCCGCACCTCGCAGATCCCACCCGCCTTTTGCGCAGCGCGCAGCGCATCTACGGCTCGTCGATGGAGACCCTCTGGGGCGAAGTGGCTCCGGTTCCCGCGGAACGCATTACCGTGGTGGAAGACGGCCAGACCTTCCGGATCGGCGGGCGGGTGCTGCGGGCCCTGGACACCCCCGGCCACGCCAGCCACCACCACGTCTACGTGGACGAGGAGGCTCAGTTGGCCTTTTCGGGTGACGCGGCGGGGATCTCGCTCCCGGGATGTCCCGTGGTCCGTCCTCCGACCCCGCCACCGGACCTGGACCTGGACGCGTGGGACCGCACCCTGGACCGGCTACAGAGCCTCGACCTGCGGCGCCTGTGCCTGACGCACTTCGGAGTGCGGGACGACCCTCCCGCGGTCCTCCGCGAGCTGAGGCGTCGGCTTCGGGAGGTGGAGCAGCTGCTCCTGGAAGGGTGGAGGGCCGGGGAGGACGTGGACCGGCTGGTGGAGCGCCTGCGGGGATACCTGCAGCCCGAGGTGGAGGCCCGCTGTGGCCGCGGCGCGGCCGACCGCCAGGAGCTAGCCGCCAACTACCGGATGAACGTACTCGGCTACGTGCGGTACTTCGAAAAGCGCCTCGGCCCCAAAACCGCGTAGCCAGGCCAGCCCCCTCTGACCCCGCTGAGCCACCACCGCGACTGCCGGCCATGGGCCCGGCCGTACAATGGAGCCGTGGAACGGACGGACTATCCTGCGCAGGAACTCATCGAGGAAGGGCTCCGCGACCTGGAGCGAGGCGTGGAGTCCATACCCGCCCTCCTGGTGTCCATCGGCGCGCCGCGGCTGCGTCGTCTGGGCCTTCGGGTCCCCCGCGCAATCCCCGAGCCGGAGCACCGGCTGTACGAGCTGCTGGCCCGGCAGGACCCGGACTCCGCCCACTCCCGCTATAATGCCCTCATCCGTCGGCTGGTCAGCTTCGAGCGGGCGGCGGAATGCGCCAGCTAGCCGACGCGGACCGAATCCGCTGGTTCATGCGGGCTTTGGGGCGGGAAGCGTCCTCGGAGGTGCGTTGCTACTTCACGGGCGGGGCCACCGCGGTCCTCCTAGGGTGGCGCCGGAGCACCATCGACGTGGACCTGAAGCTGGTCCCCGAGGCCGACGAGGTGCTGCGGGCGATCCCCCGACTGAAGGAGGAACTCCGGATCAACGTCGAGCTCGCCTCCCCCCTGGACTTCATCCCGGTCCCGCCCGGTTGGGAGGACCGCAGTCTGTTCATCGCCCGGGAGGGGAGGATTTCGTACTATCACTTCGACCCCTACGCCCAGGCCTTGGCGAAGCTCGAGCGCAGCCACGCTCAGGACCTGCAAGATGTCCGCCACATGGTGCGCAGCGGACTCGTCCAGCCCGCCCGTGCGCTGGAGTACTTCGAGCGGGTTGTGCCCGAGCTGTACCGCTACCCCGCGGTGGACCCTCGGGCGTTCCGCCGGGCCGTGGAGGACGCGTTCCGCCCGGCCTAGCTCTGCCTTCAGCCGATCTCCCGCCGGAGCCGCTCCGGGTCCAACACGGTGATCCGGTCTCCCGACCGACGGACCGCACCCGCCCGTTCGAGCCGCCGCAGCCACTTGTTCACGCTCTCCCGCGTCGCACCGACCATCTGGGCAAGCTCCACCTGGCGCAGGCGCGGACACAGGACCCCTCCGTCAGCGCGTGATTCCCCCCGTTGGGCGCCCAGCTGCAGCAGCACCCGCGCGAGACGTCCTCCCACACCCAGAAAGGCGCTGTCGCGAATCTGCAGGTCTGCGGCCCGCAGCCGCTGGCCCAGGAGCTGGACCAGTCGCAGGGCCACTTCGGGCCGACGCCGCAGCCAGTCAACCCAGCCCTCCCGTGGAAGGAAGACCAGCACGCAGTCCTCCTGCACCACCGCGTCCGCGGAGCGTACCCCGCCCTCCAGCGCCGCTACTTCCCCCAACAGCTCCCCAGGGCCCAGCAGGGCGAGGGTCCGCTCCCGCCCATCCACAGACGTGCAGCGTACCCTCACCCAGCCCCTTTCCAGCACGAAAACTCCCGTAGCCGGATCCCCCTCCCGGAAGAGCGCTTCCCCCCGACGATAGCGCCGCCGCTGCGCCCCTGATGCCAGCGCCACAAGCGCCTCCGCCGGACACCCAGCAAACAGGGGGATACCGGACAGTACCGCGTCCACCCCGACCACGCCCGTCCCACCCGCCGGACGGATGGGGAACCCGGGGAGAGGACCAGGATCTCGGCCCTGGGGGACCCCTGTACCAGAACTTTGAGCAGACCCCGCCTGTTCGGCCACCACCCACCCCCCCCACCAGATGCACCACCCAGCTGCCGCAAGCGTACCACTCCGGACCCCGCCCGTCACTCAACACCCGCCGTGCCGGTGACCCGGTTCACCTGTTTTGGGTGGCCCCGTTGACTGCGTGGGCGGGCGTCGAGGGCTACCCTGCTCGGGACACCCAGAGAGGAGGAGCGACAGCATGGGTCACTATCTGATCGAGACCACCCACACCCCGGAGCAGTGCCTCGCGGACCTGGACACTGTCCTGGAGCAGAGTCCCGGCCTTCTCCAGAAGCTGGAGTGGGGCTGCCGGACCGGCGTCCATATGGGGTGGGCGGTGGTGGAGGCCCCGAACGCCTCAGACGCCAGCCGGCAGGTCCCCCCAGGCATGCGTTCCCGCACGCGGGTCGTGGGCATCCAGCGGTTCACCCCGGACGAGATCCGGGCCCTGCACGTGAAGTGAAGACCGGGTAGAGCGGGAGGTCCCTGTGAACATTCAGAAAGGGGAAATCGACACGTGGAAAAGCCAGCTCCGGGGGGAAGTCCTCCTCCCGGGGGAGGCGGGCTACGACGAGGCGCGCCGGATCTGGAACGCCATGATCGACCGCAGGCCCGCGCTCATCGCCCGCTGCACGTCGCCTGAAGATGTCGTCCAGGCCGTCAAGTTCGCGCGCCAGCACAATCTGCTCGTCTCCATCCGCGGTGGGGGCCACAACATCGCGGGCAACGCGGTCTGTGACGGCGGGCTGGTGATCGACCTCTCGCTCATGAAGGGCATCCACGTGGACCCCGACGCCCGCCGGGCGACCGTGGAGCCCGGCTGCACCCTCGGGGACTTCGACTCCGCCGCCCAGGCCTACGGGCTTGCCACCCCGCTCGGGATCAACTCCACCACGGGCGTGGCCGGCCTCACCCTCGGAGGCGGCTTCGGCTGGCTGAGCCGGAAGTACGGGATGACCGTGGACAACCTCCTGTCCGCGGACGTGGTGCTGGCGGACGGCACGTCCACCCGGGCCAGCGAGACGCAGAATCCCGATCTGTTCTGGGCGCTGCGGGGCGGAGGCGGGAACTTCGGGATCGTGACCCGCTTCGAGTTCCAGCTGCATCCTGTGGGGCCCGAAGTCCTTTCCGGGCTCCTGGTCTTCCCCTTCCAGCAGGCACATTCCGTCCTCACCCAGTTCGCGCGGTTCACCGAGACCATGCCGGACGAACTCAACGTCTGGATGGTCACCCGGAAGGCACCGCCGCTGCCCTTCCTGCCGCCCCAGGTTCACGGGCAGGAGATCGTGGCCCTGGCCCTCTGCTACGCGGGTGACCCTGCGGCGGGCGCGAAACTTATCGCGCCCCTACGCGGCTTCGGGGCGCTCCTCGGCGAGCACGTCGGGGTGCAGCCGTACACCGCCTGGCAGCAGGCCTTCGACCCCCTGCTCACCCCTGGTGCCCGCAACTACTGGAAATCTCACAATTTTGCGCGCCTCAGCGAAGGCGTGATGGACGCCATCGTGGAGTACGCGGGGAAGCTCCCCTCCCCGCACTGCGAGATCTTCGTCGGCACCCTCGGCGGTCAGGCCGGCCGGGTCGCCCCTGGGGCCATGGCCTACTCCAGCCGCGATGCCAACTACGTGCTGAACGTGCACGCCCGCTGGGAGTCGCCGGCCGACGATCAACGTTGCGTCACCTGGGCCCGCGCCTTCTTCGAAAGGTCCAAGCCCTTCGCCAGCGGCGGCGCGTACGTCAACTTCCTGACCCAGGACGAAGCAGACCGGGTCGCCTCCGCTTACGGGCCCACGTACCACCGCCTAGTCGAGCTCAAGAAGAAGTTCGACCCGACGAACTTCTTCCGGATGAACCAGAACATCGCCCCCGTTGTGAGTCCCAATCCCGGTCTTGAGGAGGCCCGGATGCTGACCGCAGACGAACGGACGATCCTGGAGCAGGTCGGGGCTTTCGTGAGAGCCTGGAACCAGGCAGACTCCGGGTCCCTGGCGGCCTTCTTCACCGACGACGCCGTCCGGGTGGACGGCTTTGGCGACGTGCAACACGGCCGCCAGGCGATCACCGACGGCTTCCGCCAGCTCTTCCACCGGATGCCCGGGGCCACCGTCCGGGTGGAGCAGGCCACCGTGCGTATGCTTTCCCCCGGCCTGGCGGTCTGGCAGGGCGGGTTCGAGATCCTCCGGCCCGACGCTGCTCCGCTGAAGGGCTACGTGGTCGAGGTTCTGAGAAAGGAAGGCGGCCGCTGGCTCGTCCTGGAGAGCCACCCCAAGCTGCTTCCCGAAAGTCGCCCGTAACAACCCGATCCTGGGAAGGAGGAGGTATCGCCATGTCGGACATGTCCGAAAAGAACATCGCCCTGGTCAAAGAAGGGTACGCGGCCTTCGCGCGAGGGGACATCCCCGCTCTCCTCGAGCTCCTCGCGGACGACGTGGAATTCGTCCTCCACTACCCGCAGAACCCCACCCTCGGCGGCCGGTACCGGGGCAGGGCCTCGGTCGCCGACTGGCTCCAGCGTCTCGATCAAGAAGTCGAGGTGACCCTGTTCAGTCCGGACCAGTTCATCGCTTCCGGCGACCAAGTGGTGGTCCTCGGCCGCCAGGCTGGCCGGGTCAGGTCCACGGGGCGCCACGGCCAACTGGAGTGGGTGAACCTCTTCACGGTCCACAACGGCCGGGTCACCCGCTTCGAGGAGTTCTTGGACAGCTACGCCCTGGCACGGCTGTGGGAGCCCCAGGAAGCCTAGGGCCTCCGCGGCCGCCAGTTTCATCCAACAAGGAGGTGAGCCGTGAGTCAAGCAGCACCCCGCTGGGAGATCTCCGGCGAGTACTTCGAGAACTGTTCCTGTGACGTCGTCTGCCCCTGCGAGGTCTCGTCCCAGGGTCCTATGCAGGCTCGGCCGGACCAGGGCTACTGCAACGTATACCTCGTCTTCCACGTGAACCACGGCCGCTACGGCGGGGTAGACCTGGCCGGTCTCAACGCCGTGCTGGCCGTCCACACGCCCGGCCCCATGGCCGAGGGCAACTGGACGGTGGCCGCCTACATCGACGCTCGGGCCTCCGCGGAACAGCAGCAAGCCCTGGGCGCGGTCTTTTCGGGCAGTGCCGGCGGCCCTCCCGCTGCCCTAGGCCCCCTCGTGGGTACGAACTTGGGCGCCAAGGTCGTGCCCATCGAGTACAGGGGCGCCGGCAAGAGGCGCAGCGCCCGCGTCGGCGACGTACTGGACGCCGCGGTGGAAGCGGTGCCTGGCGGATTCGATCCCGACCGGGAGGTCGTCAAGCGGAACGCCCATCCGCTATTCCCGGAGGTCGTCCAGGCCTACGGCGTCGTGAGCCGCTACACCGACCACGGCCTCCAGTGGGATCACACGGGCAAGAACGCGGATTACGCCACCTTCCGGTGGACGGGTCCGTGAGGACGGGCTCCGCGCAACCCTCCCCGCAGGGCTACCATACGCCCCTGGCCCTCCTGCTCGGGCTGGCTGGAGCCGCCTGGGCGGTCAGCATCTGGCAGGCGGACACCAGCCGCGAAATGCCGATGGGACCCGTGTCCTTCATGGCCACCTGGGCGACCATGATGGCCGCCATGATGTTCCCCTCTGCCGCACCCATGGTCCTCACCTTCCGCCGCCTCCAGGCGGGCAGGCGGCAGCCCGGATCGCTCACGGCGTCCACCCTGGCGTTCGTAGCGGGATATCTGGCCGTCTGGACCGCCTTCGGCGTCCTGGCCCTGGCGGCCAGGACCCTCCTCGAGCCCGCAGGACTGATGCTGGCGGGGCGAACGGTCACCGGGGTACTGCTGGTCGTGGCGGGACTTTACCAGCTCTCGCCCTGGAAACACGCCTGCCTATCGAGCTGCCGTACGCCGCTTGGGTTCCTCCTGGGTTCCTGGCGGGACGGCGTCGGTGGATCCTTTCGGATGGGACTCCAGCACGGCCTGTACTGCCTCGGCTGCTGCTGGCTTCTGTTCGCGCTCCTCCTCCCGCTCGGCCTCATGAACCTCGCCGCCATGGCCGCCCTGACCCTCCTCGTCTCCGCGGAAAAACTGCTACCCCTCGGCGATCGGTTCGGCCGTGCGGTGGGGATCGGGCTTGCGGCCGCGGGGCTTATGGTGCTGGCGTTGTAGGCATTCCCAAAGTGGGACGGGGGTCGAACGTGGCACAGATCGGACAGGAGATCGTAAACCCCGGACCGGGCAACGCGTCCGGTTCGTCGAAACCGCAAGTGCGTCTGCCGGTGCCCGGCTCGTTCTCGAGTGCGTGAGCCCGCCCAGTGCGGAACGAGAGCCCGAGCATGTGGACCCGTACCAGACCAACCGGTCCCAGGGTCACCGGCAAAACGCTATGCGGCCACCATGAAGCTTTCTGACCGCGCGACACCATCCCCCACCAAGGAGGACAGCGATGGCAATCCTCGTGATCACTAGAGTCAAGGGGCAAACCGCACAGGGCTACGACCAAGTCTCGACCCTCCTGCACGACCTCGTTCGGAGCTCTCCCGGGTTCGTCTTACATTGCGCGTACGAAGATGACGACTGGACCGTTATGGAAGTCTGGAACTCAAAGGCAGAAGCGGATCAGTTCTTCGCGAGAAACGTCGCCCCGAATCTTCCCAAAGGCGTTGTGCCAAAGCGCTCTTACAAGGAGTTGCACGCACTGGTGACACCGTAGGTGTGAACGCGGAGTTCGGACCGCAGTCACTGTTTCAAGCACTTGGGCTGGCCAGTGCGCGCGCGGGAGCAGCCCTTTGTGGGAGGTCCAACAATTCCAGCCCAACCCTGGCGCGCGCTCCTCACGGTCTTCCGTCCGGACGAGCAATGCGAGGGAGCCCTGCGAGAACCGGACAGAATCCACGTGAGGCCAGCGGTGTCCGCGGTCATCCGGCGCTACCGGTTCGACCCGACATCAAGCCCAGAGATCAGACGCCAGCGTCCGTACCCCCCCCGCCAGGCGCAGAGCGGCACCCGCGGGGTCCAGGGCGGGCGAGCGCCAGCGGGAGCCTTGCGCCGACGCCCCGCACCGGGCCGCCGGGACCCGGAAGCTCAGGCCGTCGGGTGGCCGGTGGCCACCCTCAGGTGAGGGGCTCTTCAGCCCGGCATGCGCACACCGTGGTGGAGGAAGTGAGCCGCGAGCCGCACCTCCCACTCCTCCTCGGTACGGTCCGGGTCCGTGACCTCATCCCGGGAGGCGAGGAACGGCACCCGCAGCCTCCACGGCCCGGTGAGCTCCACTTCTAGTTCCTCCGCCCGCTCGTTCAGGACCACCTCGGCCCCCGGCGCGGTCCGGGCCGCCGCCCGGGAGGCGGCCTCGTGGAGCCGCCGCACCGCAGCCCACGTGTGCACGGCTTCCTCTGCCCGCCACCGGGCCTCGTCCTCCGTCCTGCCCCTCACCCGTCTCGGCACCACGGGGACCCCCTGGCGGTCCACAATGGCCACCTCCCACCGTGCGGGCTCCTCCACGGGACCCCGGAAGCAGAACCGGTAAGGCATCCCGAAGACCTCGAAGGTCTCCTCCCACTCCCGGTACGGCCTCACCCGCTCCTCCGCTGCCACAACCTCCCAGGCATCGTACCGCAGTCGCCCCGGGACCCGCCAGGGAAGCTCTAGTTTGCACGGACGGGGCCGGCTAGAGGAGCCGCGGGGAGGTGCGCCGAACATCTACGTCGCGCTAAGACGAGAGACGGAGCGAGGGGGGAACAGCCATGCGGGTCGCTCGGTGTGTGTGGTCGACGCTGCTCCTGGTGCTGGTCCTCGCCGCCGGCCTGTCGGCCGCGCCCACCGTCACGCGGATCTCCATCGCCACGGGGGGAACCGGCGGCGTGTACTTCGTCCTGGGCGGCGGGCTGGCCCGGCTGATCTCGCAGCACATCCCTGGCGTGCAGGCCACCGCGGAGGTGACCTCCGCCTCCGTGGACAACATGCGTCTGATCGGCGCCAAACGCGCGGACATCGCCTTCACCCTGAACGACACCGCCTACGACGCGTGGAAGGGGCTGGCCGACTTCCGCGGCTCGCCCATCCCCATCCGGGTCCTGGTGCCCGTGTACGACAACTACAACCACCTGGTCACACTGGAGGGGACCGGGATCAACCGGGTGGCGGACCTGCGGGGCAAGCGGGTGTCCGTGGGCTCTCCCGGCAGCGGTACCGAGGTCACCGCCCTGCGGATCCTCCGGGCCGCCGGGATCGACCCGGACCGGGACATCCGGAAGGAGCGGCTGGGGGTCGCTCCGTCCGCGGATGCCCTGAAGGACCGGAAGATTGACGCGTTCTTCTGGAGCGGCGGCCTGCCCACCCCCGCAGTCTTGGACCTGGCCAGCACCCCCGGAATCCGCGCGAAGATCGTTCCCATGGATGACCTGGTGGAGCCCCTGCGGAAGGAGTTCGGGCCCCTGTACTTCCGCGCGGTGATCTCCCGGGTGGTCTATCCGGGCATGGACCAACCGGTACCCACCATCGGGGTCGCCAACCTGCTGGTGGTGCACCAGGACTTCCCGGAGGACCTGGCCTACCGAATCACGCGGCTGATCTTCGAGCGCAAGGCGGAGCTGGAGACGGTCCACGCAGAGGCCAAGAACATCACGCTGTTGCGGATTACCGGCCGGACTCCCATCCCCTTCCACCCCGGCGCGGCGCGGTACTACCGGGAGCGGGGGGTTCCGGGGTTCTGAGCCTGCAGGCTGCAGTTCAAGGCCCGCCGCCCGGTGGTCTAACCGCATGAGGTGGGTGCCGGCGCGGGCTTTGTTTCTGCCCCTGGGTGGCGCGCTGGCCGCAGCCCTGTGGCCGGTGCGGGCCCTCGAGGTCGTAGACTTGGACCGGGACCGGCTGGTAGCCGTCTACCCGGCCGGGCCCTTCCAGCTCCGGTACCGGCACTCGGTGTACGGCGGCTTGGTGTGGGAGCAGTTCACCGTGGTGGGCACAGAGATCCTCCTGGACTCGGTGGAAGCGGAGCAGGAAGCCGCCCTGGAATACTACGGGCTGCCGCAGCGCGTCACCCAGGCGGCCGGCCGATACCGCCTCTCTCCTGTGCACCAGCGGCTCGGTGAGCTGGTGGTACGGGCCACCGCCACCGGTCAGCGCACGCTGGTGGTCGGGCGCACCTCGCTGCCCCTGTACGGAGAGGGCCGGGAGGGGCACCGCGTGAGGCTCCGGGGGGTGCGTGTGCCGGCAGGGTGGCTGGCCTTGTCCGCCGTGTGGAAGCAGATTCGGGAGAGGGTCAAGCCATGAAGGAGCCGGCGCAATCGGTTGCCGTCGAGGAACTCATCGAGCGCTTCGAGGGTGCCACACGCAAGCTCACCGGACCGGTCGGCTGGTTCGTCACCGCCCTGGCGGTAGTAGGCTCCCTGTACCACCTGTGGGCCGCCCAGGCGCCGTACATTCGCCAGATCCACCTCACGCGCCACCTGCTGCTGGTCCTAACCCTAACCTTCCTCCTCTACCCCGGGTGGAAGGCGGCCATCCGACGCGTGCACGCGGTAGACCTGCTGCTCGTGTTGGCGTCGGTCCTCGGGTTGGGTTGGGTCTTCTGGGACTTCGAGCGTTTCGTGTACCGCCAGGTCGTGCCCAACACCTACGACCTCGTGTTCGGAATCCTGACCATCGCAGCGGTGCTGGAGGCCACCCGACGCACGACCGGCTGGCCGCTCGTGCTCCTCGCCGTGGCCTTCGTGGGCTACGCGTTCCTGGGCCACCTCCTCCCGGAACCGTGGACCCACCGCGGTTACGACCTGGACCGGATCATCGGGCACCTGTACGTGGGGCTGGAGGGGATCTTCGGCGTCCCCCTGGACGTGTCGGCCAGCTTCATCATCCTGTTCACCATCTACGGCTCCTTCCTCGAGCAGTCGGGCGCAGGTAAGTACTTCGTGGACCTGGCCTTCGCCCTCGTGGGCCGCCGTCGGACGGGCGCAGGGCAGGCGGTCACGGTGGCCTCGTTCCTCCTGGGTGGCCCCTCGGGGAGCGGGGTAGCCACCACCGTCACCGTGGGAGCCATCACCTACCCGCTGCTGCGGCGGTCCGGCTATGACCCGGAGTCCGCCGGCGGGCTGCTCTCCGCCGGCGGGATCGGCGCCGTGATCTCCCCGCCCATTCTGGGAGCCGCGGCCTTCATCATCGCGGAGATCCTGAAGATCTCCTACCTTCAGGTACTGGTACTGGCCATCATTCCCACGCTCCTGTACTACTTCTCCATCTTCCTCATGATCGAGCTGGACGCCCGTCGGTTCCGGCTGCGCCAGGTGGAGATCCAGGCTGCGAACCCCTGGCGGCTGGTGGGACGGTACTGGTACCTGCTGGCGTCCCTGGTCATGATCCCCCTGTTCATGGTGCGCGGCTTCACGGCCATCTCCGCGGTGTTCTGGTCCACCGTGGTCGCCTGCGTGACCAGCTTCCTCCGCCCGGAGACGGCGCTGGCCAGCGTCCGGAGGGCTTCCGGCGGCGGATCATCTCCCCCGATCCTCCCGGCCCTGTTGGGCGCCCTGCTGGCCCTTCCGGTCGCTCCCGCACTGCGGGACCTGTTGGGGGTTCCCCTGTCCGGGGGAGCTGCCGCGTGCGTCCTGCTGGGCGCGCTCCTCGGGCTCCAGGCACGCAGGGCGTGGGCGGAACCGTACGCGGGCGAACCCCTGCGTCCTACCGAGCTCCTTCACTGGCGCCTGGGACCGTGGGAGGTAAGCGTCACCCCGCTGGTAGCGGCCCTGGCCAACGGGACGAAGCAGGTGCTGACGGTGGCGGTGACCTGCGCGGTGGCCGGCATCGTGGTGGGAGTCATCACCCTGACGGGCTTGGGGCTCAAGCTGTCCGGGATCATCGTGGACCTCGCGGGCCGCAACCTCCTCCTCACCCTGGCGTACTCGGGGGTCGCCCTGTGGATCCTCGGACTGGCGCTCCCCATCACCGCCACCTACATCATCGCCGCCGCGGTCATCGCACCAGCCCTCATCCAGCTCGGCGTCCACGAGCTGGCCGCGCATATGTTCATCTTCTACTACGCCATCCTGTCGGAGGTCTCCCCGCCCGTGGGCCTGAGCCCCCTGGCGGCTTCAGCCCTCACAGGCGGCAACGCCTTCCGCACCATGATGATGGCGTGGAAGTACACCCTGCCGGCGTTCGTCGTCCCCTTCATGTTCACGGTCCATCCCGACGGCATGGGCCTGTTGCTCCACGCCCCGGTGGACGTGGTGTTGAAGACCACCCTGACGGCGGCGGTGGGTCTGACCGCCCTGGCCGCGGGGATCAACGGCTGGCTGGTCCGGGAGGCCACGTGGGCCGAGCGTGCGATCCTGGTGGCGGCGGGGCTTCTGCTCATCTACCCCTCCCTGGCCCTGGACCTCCTGGCCGCAGCCGCGGTGGGTGTCGTGTGGGTCCTTCAGTGGCTCACCCGGCCGCAGCCTGCGGCTGCGGAGGGGCCCTGAAGGTCTGATGGGGAGCGGGTTCGGGTATAACAGATGAGGAGGCGGCCGTGGACCCGGACGAGTCCAACCCGGTGGCAGCTCTGGAGTCCGCGTCGGCTGCGGACGTCCTCAGCTGGTGCGTCATGCTGCTCGCGCACCAGGCGCGCGTGTACCTCGGCCTCATTCCGGGCAAAACCCAGGTGGACCTGGAGCAGGCGCGCCTAGTCATCGACGCGGCAGGGGCCCTCACGGACCTGCTGCAGAACCACCTCCAGGGGGACCGGCTCACCGAGCTGCTGATGCACGTGGCGGACCTGCGGCTGAACTACCTGGAAGCCACCCGCCGCCAGTAGGGCCCGGTCTCCGGAAAGCGTAACGTCCAAGTCTCCGGCCTCCCGCGGGCGGTCCCGCCTCGCGTACCATGGGGAGGGCATCCGCCCGCAAAAACTACCCAGGAGGTCCCCATGGCGGCGCAAGCCTGGCGGTCGCGCTACCGCGCCCTCCAGATCGGCGAGCTTGAAGACGGGATCGTGGAGGTGATCCTCCACAACCCGCCCACCCTGAACTCCGTCACCGCGCAGGCCCACGCAGAACTGGCACAGGTGTGGCGGGACCTCGACACGGACGAGGACGTCCGGGTGGTCCTGGTCCGCGGGGCGGGCGGCACCTTCTCTTCGGGCGGGGACCTCCAACTCATCGAGGACATCATCCGGGACGAGTGGGTGCGGCTGCGGGTGTGGAAGGAGGCACGCGATCTGGTCTACAACCTCCTGAACTGCGGGAAGCCTGTGGTCTCGTGCGTGGAGGGAGTGGCCGTAGGCGCCGGGCTGGCGGTGGCCCTCCTGGCGGACGTGTCCGTGGTGGGGCGGTCCGCGCGCCTGCTGGACGGCCACGTGCGGCTGGGAGTGCCCGCAGGCGACCACGCGGTGCTCCTGTGGCCCCTGCTGGTAGGCCTCGCCAAGGCCAAGTACTACTTGCTGCTCAACGAACCCCTCTCGGGGG